>CALQJX020000015.1 GCA_943331005.2 Bordetella parapertussis | reverse complement strand
TCTCCCATTATTCTCCCATTATTCTCCCATTATTCTCCCATTATTCTCCCATTATTCTCCCATTATTCTCCCATTATTCTCCCATTATTCTCCCATTATTCTCCCCTATAATAATGCCAGCTCTCAGGGCTTTACGTGGTTGTATGCTTTGTTCTATAATAATGCCGCCCCTTCAGAGCTATGCATATTTGCGACCGCTCTTTCATTGTCATGCCTTCCCACTTTCGGGTCTTTATTCATTTATGCTATCCGGTTTTGTTTCATAATAATGCCACAAATGATGTGCCAGAGGTGGCGATGCTGTCAAGAACATATCCACAATTTGAGATGACAATAATGAGCCAGGAATAAGTATGAAATAATGATGACTCACCCACATACAAAAAGCGAAGGCTTGTGGCCTTCGCTTTTTGGTAAATGAATGGTAATGACAGGTGCGCTTCTGAATGGAAGCGTACCTATGTATTATTTCTGATAGATCAGACGAACTGTTTCGAGTGAACCATCGTTACCAGTGAATTTGCACATATAAACACCCGATGCAAGGTCTGCAGGGAGTTCTATAGTTGCAGTAGCTGTGTTGAGTTCATAAGAACCTGTCATTCTGCCATCCAGTGTGAATATCCTGAATGTACCTGCTACAGAGGTCTGCACAGTGAATGTACCCTGTGTAGGATTAGGATATACAGCAAATGTGATGCTGTTTCCGTTTCCATCGGCAAGATACTGCCTGCCCAATGCCGGAGCATTTACAGTCATAGATCTCAATGAACGACAACCAGTAGCAGTAACTACAAATGATATAGTAGTAGTACCGGCACTGATACCTGCAACAGAACCTGTAGTGCTACCTACTGTACCCACAGCTGTGTTGCTGCTGCTCCATGTACCACCACTTGTAGCACAAGCGAGTGTAGTAGAAGAACCTACCACTACGCTGGAAGCACCTGTGATAGCTGCAGGAAGTGCATTGATAACAACCACTTTGGTTTTGTAACAACCGGCAGAGAGCGTGTAAGAGATAGTAGTACTACCAGTAGATATACCAGTTACAAGACCAGCAGCATCAACAGTAGCTTTCAGCGTGCTTGCGCTGCTCCATGTACCACCTGCGTCAGGATGAGTGAACGTAGTGGCATCACCAAGACAAACATTACTGCCCGTAATAGCTGCAGGAGCTGCATTTACTGTAATTGTTTTTACTGTAGTACAACCTGGTGTGGTACGATATGTGATGTTTGTAGTACCTGCGGCTACACCTGTGATAAGACCTGTAGCAGCATTGGCTGTAGCTTTTGCAGTGTTGCTGCTGCTCCATGCACCACCTGTAAGGGCATTTGACAATGTAATAGTGAGGCCTGCGCAAACCACATCTTCTCCTGTGCTGGCACCCGGAGTAGGATTAACAGTAACCACCTTAACAGATTGACAGCTTCCACCGAAACCATATGTTATGGTAGAATTGCCAGCTGCAATACCAGATACGATACCGGTAGTACCGATCGTTGCAATTGAGGTAATGCCGCTGCTCCATGTACCACCAGCTGTAGCACTAGCCAATGTAGTTGTATTACCTACACACACATTTGCAGTACCGGTAATAGCGGCAGGAGCTGCTGCTACTGTAACTATTGCAGTGCTGCGACAACCTGACACTGTGTAGCTGATAGCCGAAGTACCTGCAACAAGACCAGAGATAACACCGGTAGTTGAACCTGCTGTAGCAACAGTTACGTTGCTGCTGCTCCAGGTACCACTTGCTGTAGCGTTAGACAGTGTTGTGGTGCTGCCTATACAAGTGAATCTGGCACCTGTAATAGCTGCCGGCACATCATTGACAGTAACAACACGGGTAGTGATACAATCTACGAGCGTATACGAAACCGTAGTGGTACCTGCAGTGAGTGCGGTAAAGACACCGGTAGAGCTGTTGATATTGGCAACAGTAGCATTGCTGTTTGTCCAGATACCACCTATAGAACCAGAAGGAACTGAGAAAGTAGCTGTTGAGCCAACGCAAACGGCAGTAGAACCAGAGATAGTGGCGCTGCTGTTCTGTACATAAAGTGGAGTTGTTTTGCTGCAACCCGCACTAAGTGTGTAAGTGATGGTTGACATACCAGGGCTAAGAGCCAATGCAATACCCGTAGCAGCACCTACTGTAGCAACAGAGGTATTGGTACTGGTCCATGTACCCCCAGGAATAGAATCGACAAGTGTTTTGGTACTACCCAGACACATGTTGAAAGTAATACCTGAAGTAAAGGCTGTATTTACTGTAACCTGCTTGGTAGCAGTACAAGTACCGATCGCATAAGTAATAGTAGCGGTACCGTTTGAAACACCGGTAACATCGCCTGTAGTGTTTACTGAAGCTACAGCAGCGTTGCTGCTGCTCCAGGTACCACCTGAAACGATATTGGTAAGTGTTTGTGTAGTGCCCAGACAGATAGTGGTAGGACCATTTACAGTACCCGGAGCAGGATTTACTGTGAGATCGGTAGTGAGCAAACAACCTGTAGCCATAGTATAAGTAACAGTAGTAGTACCCGGTGTAACACCTATAAAGATACCTGAAACACTATTGATAGTACCTACAGCAGTATTGCTGCTGCTCCATGTACCGCCTGTTGCAGCAGTAGAGAGCGTAGTGAATACTGCAGGACAAACAACCGGACCACCTGAAATGGTGCCGCTGGCTGTATTTACAGTAACATCTTTTGTAACTGCACAGCTGCCCAGGGTATAGCTGATAGTAGCCGTACCTGCTGCAATGCCGGAAACAACTCCAGTTGATGCATCTACGGTAGCAACAGCGCCATCGGTAGAGCTCCATGAGCCACCAGAAGTAGTGCTGCTGAGCGTAGTAGTAGTACCAGGACAAAGACTGGCTGAACCGGTAATGGCAACAGGAGTCTGGTTTACAGTAACTACTGTCGTTGTAGTACAACCTGTACCCAATGTGTAAGATATAGTAGCAACACCCGCTGCAACTCCGCTAACCACACCAGAAGTACCGGTTGTAGCTATAGCAGGGCTGGCACTGCTCCATGCACCACCTGTAGTGGCACTGGAAAGTGCTGTATTGCTGCCTGAACAAATAACGGTAGTACCAGTTATTGCTGCCGGTAACGCGTTTACAGTGATGTTTTTAGAAACTGCGCAACCTGTAGCAAAGTAGTATACGATATCGATAGTTCCGGCGGCTACACCTGTAACCACACCATAAGCATCGACAGTTGCTGTGCCTGTACCAGCGCTATACCATGAGCCACCTGTAGAAGCGGTGGTAAGCGTTGTGGTCTGACCTTCGCAAACAGATGCTGTACCTGAGATAACCGCAGGTACCGGCAGTACAGAAACTACAGTAGTAGCGTTGCAACCAGAACCCACAGTATAAGTAATAACTGAAGAACCTGCACTAACACCTGTAACCACCCCTGTGCTGCCAACAGTAGCAATAGTTGGGACGCTGCTGCTCCATGAACCACCAGAAGGTGTGCAGCCAAGTGAAGAAGTAGCACCTACACATAGTGTAGTTCCGCCGCTTATAGTACCCGGAATTGAATTTACAGTAAGTACAGAAGTAGTAATACAACCTGTATAAACTGAGTATGTAATAGTTGTAGTACCTGCAGCGATAGCAGTAACAACACCTGTTGCAGCGTCAATAGTTGCAGCTGTAGTATTGCTGCTGCTCCATGTGCCGCCTGTGGTAGAATTGGTAAGCGTAGTTGTAGCACCCTCACATAATGAAAGTGAGCCGCCTATTGATAATGGTAATGGATTAACCGTAAGAATGGCAGTAGTAACACAGCCACCATCTACACTGTAACTGATAGTTGTTGTTCCTGAGCTGATAGTTGTTACTGCACCAGAGCCGTCTATAGTTGCAACTGCAGTATTACTGCTGCTCCAGCTACCACCTGTAGTAGCACTTGAAAGAGTAGTAGAACTACCGGCACAAACAGCCAGAGTGCCTGTTATAGCCGATGGCGCATCATTCACATTAAGAATACCAGTAGTACCGCAACCAGAAGCCAGTGTGTAGGAAATGATAGCAGAACCTACTGCAGCACCTGTAGCAACACCGCCGGAACTGATATTTGCAATTGAAGGTGCACTGCTGCTCCATGCGCCACCTGTAGGTGTACATGTAAGAGCAGTAGACTGACCAACACATGTAGCAAGTGTACCGCCTATAGCAGATGGTGTAACATTTACTGTAACCACCTTGGTTACCGCACAAACACCAGATATTGCATAACTGATCGTAGCAGTTCCGGTAGTAACACCATAAACATCGCCGGCAGTACCTACGGTAGCCACAGCTGTATTTGCAGATGACCAGCTACCACCAGAAGTAGTTGAAGCCAGCATAACAGATGAACCCATACATGCCGATCCTGAACCTGTAATAGCAGCAGGCATAGTATAAACAGTAACTACAGTGGTTGCAGATGCTCCAGAGATAGTGTAGCTGATAGTAGCCGTACCTGCAGTAACGCCGGTAACAAGACCGCCCGAAGTAACAGTAGCCACAGTAGTGTTTGCGCTTGTCCACACACCACCTGTAGGTGAGCAGGAAAGAGTAGTAGTGTTGCCTGTACACAATGTAGCAGTACCTGTTATAGCACCAATGCTACCTGTAACTGTAACTGTTCTGGTAACAGAACAACCAGCTGCAGATGTATAGCTGATAAGTACAGTGCCCGGCGCTACGCCAGAAACAATACCTGTAGTACCTACAGCAGCAATCGCAGTATTATCGCTACTCCATGAGCCACCTGTAAGTGTATTGGTAAGCGTGGTAGTACCACCGGCAGCTACCGTAGCTGTGCCACCAATAGTAGGCGGCGCATTATTTACAGTAACCACCTTAGTGACCCTGCAACCACCTGCAATAGTATAAGATATAGTAGCAACACCACCGGCAACGCCGTAAACCACGCCGGTTGCAGAACCTACTGTAGCAACCGACAGACCACTGCTGGTCCATGTGCCACCTGAAGGAGTGCTATTGAGTGTCGTTGTTTTGCCTACACAAATATTGAAGGTGCCTGTAATAGCAGTAGGTGCCGCATTCACTGTTACAATTCGCGTATTTATACAGCCTGTAGATAAACGGTAAGTAATCGTTACAGTGCCCGCTGCAATACCCCTAACAACACCTGTAGTACTTGCAACGCTGCCTATAGCCACGTTGCTGCTACTCCATGTGCCACCACCTGCACATGCAAGTGTTGTGGTATTAGCTACACATACGTTAGCCGTACCGGTAATTGCCAGCGGAGCCGGATTTACTGTAACAACTTTTATTTTGTAACAGCCACCAGCATTGGTATAAGTGATACGTGCCGTACCCAAAGCCACACCGGTAACCAGACCGGTAGTATCTACTGTAGCAACAGCAGCATTGCCGGTGCTCCAGAAACCACCCGAAGGATAGCCTGTAAACGGTGTAGTGAGCCCTGCACAAACTACTGCTGTACCAGAAACTGAATCCGGCACCGCATTTACGGTGAATACAGCGGTAGTACGGCAGCCCGAAGAAAGCGTATAAGATATAGTAGTAGTACCAATAGTGAAGCCTGTAGACTGACCTGAAGTATTGATAGTAGCTACAGCTGTAGTGCCACTAGACCAGGCACCACCGGAAGGTGTAGAGCCAAATGTATTGGTGATACCAACGCAACCATTGAGCGAACCGGTAATAGAGGTAGGCGAAGGATTGATGGTGATAGTTTTGAAAGCAGCACATGCACCAGACATAATATAGGTGATAACCGAAGTACCGGCAGAAACACCTGTAACCACGCCCGAACCGCTGATAGTAGCTACCGACGTTGCACCAGAGATCCATGAACCACCTGTAGTAGCGCAAGATAATGTGATTGTAGCACCTATACATGCAGTACCTCCACCTGTAATAGCAGCAGGAGCAGCATTGATAGTAACTGTTTTGATGCTGGCACAACCACCGGTGCTGAGGAAGCTGATAACAGCAGTACCCGCAGCCACACCGGTAAGAGCACCTGAAGCGCTAACTGTAGCCACAGCAGTGTTGCTGCTAGACCAGGTGCCGCCGGAAGTGGCACTTACAGAAAGCGTACCTGTGCTACCTGCACACAAAATATCTGTACCTGTAATTGGTGTAGCAGATACATTGCTTACATAGATCCTGAAAGTATCGTTAGTAACAGCGCCAAGGTTATCTGTACCCTGTACTGCAAAATAATGCATACCTGCATTGCAGCTTGAACCGTCTACAGTAAGTGTGTCTCTTGATACTGAAGAGAAACCTGAAGTACCAGAAATGCTGATACCACATGCACTACCCAGATAAGTGAGCGTACTGTTTACGAGCTGACCTGTTTCAGGGCCAATCCAGTTGATGAAATAAGAACCTGAAGAACCACAGAAAATAGTATCTATATTTCCTGAAGGGCCACCGCTATAGGAAGGAGGCTGGTTGCCGGTATCGGCAACAGAGAAAGCGAAACATTTGTATTCGAGATAGTGAACACCTGCGTTGGTAACGTTATCTGTATAAGCAGAGCTGTTGAGATTGAAACGGCCAACCTGTACATAATGAGAACCATCGCCTGAATTGATACCTACCGTAGCAGGAGTACCACCAAAACCACCACTACCACCAGAAGCGGTACCTGTGGTCCAGTTCATCTGGCTGTAATGGAAAGCAACGTTGTTACCTATTCCTATATCAGATACAGTACCATCGGTGATGATGAGCTGAAAAGAATCTATCTGAGTAGGATTGGTAAGCACAGACTGATCGTAATAACCTACGCCAGGCCACGTAGCCGTGAACTTATGGTCTTCGATCTTGTATTTTACCAGATTACCAACCCTTGTATCTACGTCGGCCCAGAAAGGAGCGATCATAGGTGTAGAAGTAGGGAAGCCGGAAGCAGAATAAGTAGAGAACGGAGAACCAAATGTGATATTACCGTTGTTGTTGAGATAAAGAGAGGTGTAAGTAGTACCGTACAAAGAGAACGTAAAGGGTAGCGATATTAGTCCCGTAGAGTGGTCATCGCCACCTGTGAGCGTAGCATAGCTCTCATCGGGGTTAAAGAAACAGCCATCTGCAGCAGCTAGTGTAGATGTGGAAAACGGCACGTATGGCGTGGGGGCAGCCAATGAGTGCGGTACAGTAGCTGCTTTCGCAGCACCATACAAGGGAGATGTTACCGGAGGTAATCCCTGAGCCCTTGCCGAAGTGCTTACTGCCAGAAGCGGCAAACAAAGCGCAAGGATGAAATGAATGAAATTTTTCTTCATAGCTAATCTTATTTAAACGTTTACTTTATTACTTACTAACTTTTTAATTTTTATTAAAAAAACCCAGACCTACAGATCAGTCTTTAGTGATAAAATACTAAGATAAGGATCAATGAATGAATAATTGTGTTGTTCAAATACCATTATAGCTACACTAACGAAACTATATATCTAGCTTTAACATAAATAATATACACAATTATTGTTTATTTGATAGAGTTGACTATTTAAAAAAACATTGATGACGGTAATTGAAATATTGTTTAACAAAAATCAATGTGATTTTATTTAACAAACAATACATAATCAAATGTTAATTTGTAACGAACTGCAATATAAGGAGAATATCTGTAATGAAAAGTATGATTCTTATCATATCAGTAAAATGTATGGGGGAACAAGTGATTTTACCAATGTAAATGTCATTGAAGAGTGGTTTTGGTCATGTCAGTATCCTAGAGCAAGCAGCAATTAATATATACTATTTGCTATTTATGGCTAAGTAACAAATACTTATAGATACTGGCACAGCTAATGATTAAATTTGTATTGTTCAATCACAAAGAGAATCAATCACAAAATGTACAAGATCAAAATAGCAATCATAATATTATTGGTTTTATTTATTTGCTTTGCAGCTATGACCTATGCTGCCAATAAAAAAGTGGAACGCCAGAAATACAGAACTATTAAGACCATGGATGATATTGAGATCCGATATTATCCTAAGGCCATAATGGCAACAGTCTCTACCAAAGGAGACAGCTATATGGGCAACAGCAGTAACAATTTCAGGAGACTTGCAGGATATATTTTCGGAGGCAACCAATCTTCTCAGAACATAGCCATGACCGCGCCTGTACACATAGAAAAAGACAGTACAGAAAGCAGGATGAGCTTTGTGATGCCCGCCGACTATGACATGGACAAACTACCGGTACCGGCAGATGGTAGTGTGGCACTGCACTACTCTAAAGAAGGATACTATGCTGCAATAAAGTTTGGCGGCTTCAGCAATGAGGAAAAGATACTTCGCAATAAAGAAAAGCTGAAAGAGGCCTTGACTACGCTGGGCTACAAAACACAGGGATCTTATACCTACCTGGGTTACAATGCCCCGTGGGATGTGGTTGGCAGAGAGAATGAGATAATTGTGGAGATAGCCTACACTGAATAGGGTATTGTAGTAAAAAAATGCTTTTCTAACACAACCAGCACTTCTGATTCGGATCTTGTGGACTACGCTGTGGACTACGGAACCATAGTTTTTTCATCTTATCAAGACAATCTAATAATATTATTATTTGATTTGTAATAATTACTATAATATATTATTCTATTGATTTATAGCAATAAAAAAGGCAACCAATACATTATTGATTGCCTTTATCTGTCGGGAAGACAAGATTCGAACTTGCGACCCCTTGAACCCCATCCAAGTACGCTACCTGACTGCGCCACTTCCCGAACCCTGCCATATGAAATATGACATGCCTTTTTTCAAAGGACTGCAAAAGTAATAAATTTTTACTGACAACTAAACCGAACTTTCGGATCAGGAAAGATCGGCTGAAATGAGCTTCAGGAACTCTGAACGGGTCTCGTTCTTCATGAACTGGCCACTGAAAGCAGAGGTAGTGGTGACACTGTTCTGCTTCTGCACACCACGCATCATCATGCACAGGTGCTGCGCCTCTATGACCACCCCTACACCCAGGGGATTGAGCGTATCCTGAATCACATCGAGTATCTGATGCGTGAGGCGCTCCTGTACCTGCAGGCGGCGGCTATAGCACTCTACCACATGCGCCAGCTTGCTGAGGCCTGTAATAACACCATTGGGTATATAGGCTATATGTGCCTTGCCAAAGAAGGGCAGCAGATGATGTTCGCAAAGAGAATAGAGTTCTATGTTCTTTACCAGCACCATTTCGCTATAGTCTTCATGAAACTTGGCAGAATTGATGATATCTGCGGCATTCATTTCATAACCCTGGGTTATGAACTGCATCGCCTTTGCCATGCGCTCGGGCGTTTTCAGCAAGCCTTCGCGGTTTGGGTCTTCACCTATTGCCGAAATGATAGAAGAATAGGCCGTTTTGAGGTTGCCGGTAGCTTCCGGATCGTATGATTCTACTTTTTTGTATGCCAAGGTATGAGATTTAGATCAGCAAAATGAATAATTAAAAATAGCCACATCAAGCCAATGCGGATGTATAGCAGTATTGATATAAACTATCCGAAATACTCTACAAAGATGCTGCGGGTCTCTACCAGCTTCACACAGTGCAGCAATACTCCGTCCTTTTCTATATGCGGCTTCAGCTCGTTCCAGATACCAATGGCAAAGTTTTCTGCACTGGTAAATTTTCCTTTCATGAAATCCACATCCAGATTGAGGTTGCGGTGGTCTACGCGCTCCACAATAACGTCTTTTATGATATCTCCGAGGGCTTTTGCGTTGTATACAAAACCTGTTTGCGGATGTGGTGTACCTTTTATGGTTACGTGCAGTTCGTAGTTGTGGCCATGCCAGTTCTCATTGGCGCATTTACCAAATACCTCTTTGTTCTCAGCATCGCCCCAGTTGGGGTTGTGCAGCCTATGAGCAGCATTAAAATGCTCTACACGTGTCAGATATACCATTGTATGAAGAATAGAAAAGTTGATGAGAAATGGATAGGATTAAAATATACGATCCGGCTCTCATTAAATATTTTAATGAACTATGCGGCAAAATTAGTCTTACTGCATGGTTTTCGCAAAAGTTTGCTGTAAAAGGGTACTTAAGCCCTGCCCTTTCCGGGATTTTTGCGTTTAGCCCGTTCGTACTGCACCGGCCACTGCATATCGTCGTAGCCAAGGGTAGCAGCCGCATGCAGCGGGAAGTAAGGATCGCGAAGCAGCTCACGAGCCATAAAAATAAGATCCGCCTCCTGACGAGCCAGTATTTCTTCGGCCTGCGCTGCAGTAACTATGATACCCACTGCACCGGTAGGTATACCCGTTTGCCGCACGGCAGCCGCAAAGGGCACCTGGTAGCCGGGACGGGCTGGTATCATGGCAGTAGCTGCATTGCCCCCGGTAGAGCAGTCTATAAGATCTACGCCTTTTTCCTTTACTATTGGAGCCAGCCTGATGGAATCTTCAAGTGTCCAGCCACCATCGGCCCAGTCTGTAGCCGATATGCGCAGGAAGAGCGGATATTCCTGCGGCCATACTGCGCGCACAGCATCTATGATCTGCAGCAAAAAGCGGATACGGTTCTCGAAAGAGCCGCCATAGCTGTCGGTTCGGGTATTACTTAGTGGCGAAAGGAATTCATTGATGAGATAACCATGCGCACCATGTATCTCTACCACCCTGAAGCCCGCCTGCTGCGCCCTGGCTGCTGCTGCGGCAAATGCTGCAACAATATTACTGATGCCCTCTGCGGTGAGCTCCTGCGGTGTATCTCTGCCAGTATCAAAGGGTATGGCACTGGGCGCTACGGTTTGCCAGCCACCCATTGCTGCAGGCAGCTGTGTGTCTCCGTTCCACGGCTCGGTGAGGCTGGCCTTGCGGCCAGCATGTGCCAGCTGAATGCCCGGCACAGCTCCTTGCTCTTCTATAAAGGTAGCAATGCGGCGTAGTGGTGCTATCTGTTCATCGTTCCAAAGACCCAGATCGTGTGCAGATATGCGCCCCTCGGGCAACACAGCGGTAGCCTCTGCAATAACGAGTCCGGCACCACCAACAGCCCTGCTACCCAGATGCACGAGATGCCAGTCGTTGGCAAGGCCGTGCTGTGCCGAATACTGGCACATAGGCGATACCGCAATGCGGTTCCTGAAAACGATATTTCTGATCTGTAACGGAGCGAATAGTAACGACATAGCGGCAAATAAGCAAAATGATGAAAACGTAAAATTACGGAATGATGCGGTGACGGAATTGCTGATTTATGACCGATACAATGGTATATTTACAAGTATAAAAGCGCCACGGCAACACTCTGAATCTGCAACAACATGGTATCAAACCTTACTGAAGGCAAAGACTGCTCTTATGAATGGATAGACATTACCGATCCGAAACCGGATGAGCTGTGGCAGATAGCCAAGAAGTATGGTCTGCAGGAAGAGTCGGTGCTGGACTGTATGCAGCGCGGGCACCTGCCCAAGTACGAACAACTGAAGAACTATACCTTCATCATTCTGCGCATCTACCTGGATATAGAAAAGGATGCAGATACCGTGCAGGAACTCACCAACAAAATAGCCATCTTCATTACCGATAAGTTCATCATTACCATTCACCGCAACTACCTGCCGGCACTGGAACTACTGGGCCGCGAGCTGCTGAATGATAAAGAATGCAGCAAGCCGCAGCATGTGCTGGTAGAGATAGTAAAATCGGGCCTGCACACCTATGACGACCCGGGCAAACAGCTTACAGAGCTGATAGAATATTACGAAACACAAGTATTCCTAACTACCCGCAAAGTATCGCTGCTAAAGGGAATGTACCTGATAAAGCGTAAGCTGGACGTGATACGCAGACTGCTGCTGCTGACCCACGATATAGTAGACAAAATAGACGCACCGGGCAGCATAAACGCCTACACCCGCGATGTGCGCGACCTGTATGTGAAGCAAAAGAGCCTTTTCGACTCTTTGAGCGAGAATACCAACCACCTTATGAACATCTACTTCAACATATCGTCGCAGCGCACCAACGAGACCATGCGGGTACTTACCATTTTCTCGGTGTTCTTCATGCCGCTCACCTTTATAGTGGGCATTTATGGCATGAACTTCCACAATATGCCGGAGCTATCGTGGCAGTATGGCTATCCGGCTACTATTGCTGCTATGGCCATTGTGACCATTATTATCTATACCTGGTTCAGGCGCAAGAAATGGCTATAAGTTCCCTTTTATTGGTAAAACAATCTTAAACCCTGCCCTACAGATTGGGGGAATTGCCCAATATTGGTAATTTGCACCGTATAAGTATCTCACTTAATCAACCACTAATGGCAAAGATCACTCCTTTTAAGGGCCTGAGGCCTACTAAAGAACTGGCCGCTCAGGTAGCCACTCTTCCTTATGACGTAGTAAATGTTGCTGAAGCACGCGAATTCAGCAAGAACCCATATAATTTCTACCATGTAACCCGCTCGGAAATAGACCTTCCGGAAAACATAGACGTACACACACAGCAGGTGTATGACAAGGCAAAAGCCAACCTGAACCAGATGGTACAGGATAATATACTGGCACAGGACGGCGAAGCCTGCTACTATATCTATGAACTGATAATGGACGGCCGCTCGCAGACAGGCCTGGTTTGCGGCTCATCGGTTGATGACTACAACAACGGCATCATCAAAAAACATGAGTTTACCCGCCCGGAAAAAGAGCAGGACCGCATCAGCCATATAGGCACCACAGGCGCACAAACGGGTATTGTATTCATGGCCTATAACGACTGTGAGAGCGTACAGACCATTATAGAAAACTGGAAGAAAGAACATGCTGCCGACTATGACTTCGTAGCCGAAGACGGCATACGCCACATATTCTGGGTAATGAACGATCAGGCAAAGGTGGCAGCTATTACCAGCAACTTTGCATCAGATGTGCCATGCACCTATATAGCCGATGGCCACCACCGTGCAGCATCTGCAGCCAAGGTTTGCAAGGAAAAAAGAGAACATACCCCATCGGCAGATGGTACAGAACCTTTCAACTACTTTGTTACCTGTATCTTCCCTGCCAGCCAGTGCAAGATCCTTGACTATAACAGGGTAGTAAAAGACCTGAACGGCCTTACCGCCGACCAGCTGCTGGAAAGCCTGAAAGAAGACTTTGAAGTGTCTGTTGTTGGCACTACTGCCTTCAAACCAGAGCAGCCACGCGACTTTGGTATGTATCTTGGCGGCACCTGGTACAAGCTCACATCAAAACCGGGCACTTTCACTACAGATCCTATAGGCATACTGGATGTTTCTATACTATCCAACAACGCACTGGACAAGTTACTGGGCATAAAAGACCAGCGTACAGACAAGCGTGTAGACTTTGTGGGAGGCATAAGGGGAATGGGAGCACTGCAACAGCGTGTAGACAGCGGCGATATGGCAGTAGCCTTCTCTATATACCCTGTAAGCATACAGCAGCTGTTCGACATTGCTGACAGCGGCAATGTAATGCCTCCTAAGAGTACCTGGTTCGAACCTAAACTGAGGGACGGACTGGTAGTATACATGATCTGATCTGCCACACAAAAACAACAATGACCAAGAAGGAAAGGTATTCATTCGCTATAGACTGGTTTCAGCATCATATGCCCGATGCCGAAACAGAACTGCATTATACCAATCCGTATGAGTTGCTGGTGGCAGTGATACTATCGGCACAGTGTACGGATAAACGGGTGAACATGGTAACCCCTGCCCTTTTTGCGCAGTACCCTACCCCGCAGTTGCTGGCCAAGGCTACGTTTGACGATGTGGAACCCTACATACGCAGTGTGACCTTTGCCAACAACAAAACGCGCCACCTGATAGGTATGGCCATCAAGCTGATAAACGACTATAATGGCGAGGTACCGGATACTATAGAAGAACTGGTGACACTACCCGGCGTGGGCCGCAAAACCGCCAATGTGATCGTATCTGTGGTGTTTGCCAAGCCCGGCATGGCGGTAGACACGCATGTGTTCAGGGTATCGGCTAGAATAGGACTTACCACCAATGCTAAAACTCCGCTACAGGCAGAACTGCAACTGGTAAAGAACATTCCGGCAGCCCTGCTGCCTATAGCTCACCACTGGATAATACTACACGGCAGGTATGTATGTGTGGCCCGCAAGCCAAAGTGCAATGAATGCGGCCTGAGGCCTATATGCAGGTATTTTGCAACATACATGAAGCATGTGTACCCGGAACAGGCACAATAAGAATAGTTGAAACATGATACAGAAATGGCCCGCAAAGTTGCGGGCCATTTTTATATGTAAACTAGTCTGAGTATGAATTAATGACCTGCAGGTGCCGCTGATGGCGCAGGAGCACCCTTGCTCCACCTGGATACATAAGTCTTGGAATACTGATCCCATGGCATGCGCCTGTAAGCATTATCGCCAAAGTAAGTGAGGAAGGTTTCCATTTCTGCTACGGTGCGGTAACCCGGAATCGGGGTTGGCTGCTGGAAGTTCTCCATCAGGAAAACTGTTTGCGGGTAAGACATCTGTCCACCCTTTGCCAGATAATCCTTCAGCAGCTCCAGCGCAAAACCATTGGCGCGATACTGAGGCGCAAAGAAAAAGTCGCGACCCTGAAAACGAATGGTATCCTGACGTTCCGCATCGAACTTAACTGCATAGAAGTTATTGTTCACATACTTTACCAATGCAGGATTGGTATAAGTATCGGCATCCATCTTCTTGCACCAGCCACACCAGCCGGTATACATATCCACGATCACCTTCTTTGGTGATTGCTGCATTTTCAGCTGCAACTCGTTGATGTTGGTGATCCAGTGGATCTCCTCAGAAGGGGCATTGGCAACCTTAGGGTCTTTTTTCGCCATTACTGCCGGAGAAATGGCCAGAATAGCCATAGCGAATAGCAAAACACGCTTCATATAAAGTATTTTTTAGAAAACAAACTTACAAATAATCCATGTAGTTTTGCCGCACCTCAAAGAATTTTATGACAAAGATAGCAGTAGGAGTAACGGGTGCAAGTGGTTCTGTGTATGCAAAAGTGCTATTGGAACAACTCGTAAAACTGAGCCCTGAAATACACACCGATCTGGTGATGAGCGACAATGCAGGCACCGTGTGGCAGCATGAGTTGCAGAATGACGACTACAAGCAGCTCCCTTTCAAGGTATGGGACAAGAACGACTTTATGGCACCCTTTGCCTCGGGCAGTTCTTCCTACAGTGCACTTATCATTTGCCCGTGCAGCATGGGCACGCTGGGGCGCATAGCCGGCGGTATCAGCAATGATCTGCTGACCCGCGCTGCCGATGTGATGCTGAAGGAACGACGCAAACTGATATGTATGGTGCGGGAAACCCCTTACAATCTGGTGCATCTGCGCAATATGACCGCCGTAACAGAGGCCGGAGGTATCATATGCCCCGCAACCCCATCGTTCTACAGCAGGCCGCAAACCATAGAAGAAACCGCTATGACAGTGGTGCACCGTGTGCTGCAGCTGGCCGGCATAGACATCAATGGCTATAAATGGGGAGAATAACCCACAATTGCGTTTTTTACTGAGATACCATTGCATAGCTATGCCTAATGCCCAAAGTGGACAGGGCAAGAAATGCAGAAAACAATATCTAACTTTAGGTTTCGGGCTCTGTGAGCCCACATACCATCATGCAATATTCAAAATCATTAGAGCGGCTGCGTAATATACTGGACGAGCTACGCGTAGAATGTCCGTGGGACAAAAAACAAACCATTCATACCCTTCGTCAGCAAACACTGGAAGAGGTGTATGAACTGACAGATGCCATAAGCAACGAAGACTGGAAGGGCATGAAGGAAGAGCTGGGCGATATGCTGCTGCATATAGTTTTCTACAGCAAAATAGCTAACGAGCAGGATAAATTCACCCTTGACGATGTGATAGAAGGTGTTTGTAACAAACTGGTAAACCGACATCCGCATATATACAGTACCCTGCAGCTGGATGACGATGTGCAGGTGAAGCAGAACTGGGAAAGACTGAAACAAAAAGAAGGCAAGAAGTCCATCCTATCCGGACTGCCACCCGCACTACCCGCACTTATGAAGGCGCTGCGCCTGCAGGACAAAACCAAGCAGGTGGGCTTTGAGTGGGACAACACCCAACAGGTGAAGGAGAAAGTAGACGAGGAAATAAAAGAACTGTATGAAGCCGTAGACGGTGGTGACCACAGTGCCATAGAAGACGAGTTTGGCGATGTGCTTTTTGCGCTCATCAACTATGCCCGTTTCATAAAAGTAGATCCGGAACATGCACTGGAACGTACCAATAAAAAATTCATCAGGCGCTTTCAGCGTATAGAAGAACTGGCGGCCGAAGCAGGCAAAACAGTACACGATATGGACCTGCAGGAAATGGACAAGCTGTGGAACCAGGCAAAACAAGAAGAACGTACACTATAAATGTTCAGGCGATATCCATACTGGGGTTGGTTGCTGCTGTGCCTGCTGTTGTGGTGCAGCAACGGTTATTACTACCACATGCACCGGCAGGAAACCCTGCCAGAGCGAATGGCACGTGCTGTAAACAACGACATAGCCGACAGGGAAACTGCCTACGAGCTTTTTATGAACGATCAGGAAAAGGTGAACAAAATGTTTGCCGGATCTTTGTCGCCGGAAGAAGCAGGGCAGCTGTGCGATATGCCTTTTTATGTGTTCGCCTACGAGAACAACCAACTGAAATTCTGGAACACCAATACCATATTACCTACCCTCCAGGACAGTACCGACAATGGCTCTTGCCTGCTGCGCAGTGAGAAAGGGGTATTTGTGCGGCAAATAACCAATCTGCCCCCGGGCAACAGAACCGTAATAGTACTGTACCCTATAGTAGCTACCTACCCGGTAGAGAACGACTACCTGAAGTCGCAGTTTGCGGCATCGGAGCATATACCGGTGAATACCCGTATCATTCCGCCTAATGCACCCTCAACCGGGGCCTATACGGTGACTCTGAAGAACAAGGAACCCGCATTCTATCTGTTGTTCAACATACAGGATATACAGAAGTGGACACCGGATGCATTCTTCATCAGCCTGTTGCTGGCTGCTCTGCTGGCCAGTATATCGTGGGTGCACCTCATGATCATCTACCTCACCAGGAACCGTTCTTCTATGACGGGGTTCGTTGCTACGTTACTCATCATCCTCACTATACGCATCTATCTCTATCTGTTCGGCATACCGTTCAATCTGGATACGCTGCTTTTCTTCTCTCCCCGACTATATGCCTCCAGTGTATATCTTTCTTCATTCGGAGATCTGTTCATCAACACCCTGTGCATACTATGGCTGATCGTATTCGTGACTCGTCATACCCCTTACAAGACCTACTTCGACCGGCTGCAGAACAGCAGGATAAGGCGCTGGATACCAGTGCTGCTGGTACTGCTGATGACTGCCTATCTGCTGCTCTATGTGGCACTGGTGCGCAGCCTGGTACTGGACTCCAGTATCTCTTTTGATGTGAGCCGATTCTACTCTATAGACATCTATACCATTCTGGGCCTGCTGGTCATCTGCATCATTACAGGTATCTCCAGCATGATCATTTACCTCTTCAACTATCAGCTGAAACAACTGCTGCCTGATAAGTGGAAGAAGTATGCCCTTACCGCAGCCGTGGGTGCTGTGTTCCTGATAATAAGCGGCTTTTATGCCGATCTGTTCTACTGGTCGCTGCTGGGCTGGCTGCTGCTGTTCATGGTGCTGCTGGATATTCCAAAGCTCACACTGGTATCAGACCTCTTCGAGCCGCAGATGATCTTCTGGGCATTGTTCATCTGCTCTTTCTGCACCGGTGTGCTGCAATACTTCAATGCCTATAAAGAAAGGGAAAGCAGAAAGGCATTTGTGGAGCAGCATCTGGCACCGCACCGCGATAACGTACTGGAATATACCTTCGACAAAAACATAGCCGCACTTATCACCGACAAAACACTGAAAGAGTTCTTCTATCAGCCATCGGCACAAATGCGCAAGGCTATAGACAGACGCTTTGATACCCTTTATCTCAAAAACGCATCAGGCAGCTATGATGCCGGTGTGTACCTTTTCGACAATGATGGCAATCCGCTTTTCAATACAGACTCTGCCGACTACTATTCGCTCGTGTATGACAAGAATGAGTCTGTACCCACTCCATCGCCCTATCTGTTCTACAAAGAGTCTATGCCCGACAAGCACTCTTATCTTTCTTATGTGCCGGTATACAGCGACACCATCAACAATAAGATAGGTTATGTGATCATAGACCTGAGCCCCAAGAAACAGGCAGCCGCTACGGTATACCCCGAGCTGCTGCAACCCGCTACCAGCAAGGCCAATCTGAAAGAGGAAGAATACTCTTACGCAGTATACATCAATGGCAGGCTCACCAGTCAGACCAAGAGTTATCCTTTTACTACCTTCCTGGCAAATGACACGCTGCGCGAACAGGATTTCCAGTTCTATAATGTGAACAATACATCTGAACTGCATTACAAGATATCTGATAAGCGTACCATAGTAGTGGTACACGACCACAATACGCTATTGGAGATCATTACGTTCTTCTCCTATCTGTTCAGTATACAGGTGGTCATAGCGGTCATCATTCTACTCTATCAGCTCTATCTGTCTTACTTTACCCGCAACAACACCAAGGGCAAATATGTGCGCCTCACGCTGCGCAAAAGGATACAGTATGCTATGCTGGCAATAGTGTTCGTTTCATTTGTATTCATAGGGGTGGTTACTATCTGGTTCTTTTCTTCGAGCTACAGAGACACCAACTCCGGCAAGCTGAGCAGCGCTATGCAGAATGCCAAGGTAGCTGTGCAGAACTACCTGAACACAGCAAGAGCTTATGAAAACGATACCCGCTTCGACTCTGTGACCCAGTCTAACGGATTCAGGAGTTTTATTACCAGTGTAGCTGCCAATCAGAAGATAGATATCAACCTCTACGACAACAGCGGACACCTGTTTGCCGCCTCACAAGACGAGATCTACCAGAAAGGACTGCTGGCACGCATCATGCGCCCCGATGCCTTCAATCAGCTCAATACGCGCGGCAAGTCCATAGTGCTGCAGAACGAACGTGTGGCAGGTCTTTCCTACCTCTCGGCATACGAACCGCTGCGCAATGAGCATGGAGTAGCACTTGGCTATCTGAATGTGCCTTTCTTTACTTCAGAGAAAGACCTCAATTTCCAGATCTCTAATATCGTTATCACGCTTATCAATGTGTATGCGTTCATCTTCCTTATTTCGAGCCTCATAACGGTATCTATTACCCGCTGGGTTACCGGTTCATTCAATGTTATCATAGAGCAGTTCGGCAGGCTGAACCTACAGCGCAATGAACGCATCACCTGGCCTTATGACGATGAGATAGGGCTGCTGGTGGCAGAGTATAACAAGATGGTGAACAAGGTAGAAGAGAATGCCGCCCTGCTGGCACAAAGCGAAAGAGAAACGGCTTGGCGCGAAATGGCACGGCAGGTAGCCCACGAGATCAAGAACCCGCTTACTCCAATGAAGCTGAATATTCAGTATCTGGAGCAGGCCATAAAGGGAGATAACCCCAACATAAAGGAGCTGACCCTACGTGTATCCGAATCTATCATAGAACAGATAGATAACCTTTCCTACATCGCATCAGAGTTCTCCAACTTTGCCAAGATGCCGGAGGCAAGGCCTGAGGATCTGGAGCTAGGCGCACTGCTCACGCTGGTAACAGGGCTCTATGCCAATGAAAAACAGTTCGGTATGAGGCTGCACCTGCCTGCAGAGAAAGTACATGTATTCTCCGACCACAGTCAGCTGCTGCGTATGCTTACCAATCTGCTGGAAAATGCCAAGCAGGCCCTTCCTGCCACGCTTGACGGGCTTATAGAAGTATGCCTGGAGACCACAGACGGCCATGCACTCATTACCATTCGCGATAATGGCCACGGCATCAGCGAGGAAGTGGCACAACGTATCTTCCAACCCTACTTTACTACCAAGTCATCCGGCACCGGTTTGGGGCTTGCCATGACCAAAAAGATCATAGAGTTCTGGAAAGGCAGCATATGGTTCGAGTCGGAAGAAGGCAAGGGCACCACGTTTTTTGTGCAGTTGCCGGTGCTGAAACAACACACCAGCTGATACAAAAATTTGCACGAGAGAGAGAAAGATGCCGCAGAAAGCAGGCAGGAAGAGCTATTTAGGGCTTAAAATGATATTAAACTTTCAAAAATCCCGATATAATTATAAAAAATTCAGTGAAAGTCATATTTTTATCGCTGAACAATCTATTTCTTGTTAAATTTGCTAACCTGAACAAAAGGCACGTATGCAAAAATTTATTTTAAAAGGCACATCAAAACTGTTAGCCGTATTGCTGACCGCACTCAGCTTCAGCAGCTACGGACAGGATATCGTGAAAGTAAGGAACACAAACTTTACTTCTTACTTCTCCAAATCACAGCATATCCCTGTTCTGGTTATCTATTCGCTTACACCGGATATGTTCAACTGTTCCAAACTAAAAGGGGATCACAACATCAAACTGAGTGAAGACCCTCAGCTGGCAGAACCGTCAGACCTCGTAAATGACTACAAAAGCACGCTGTTCGAAGAGGCTCAGATGATGTCTCCTGAAGAGAACAACTGCGATAAGGACGCTTACACAGAAAGCTACTACTTTACCAACATCATGCCTATGCCACGCAACCTTCACAAAGGCCTGTGGGAAAAGCTGCATGACAAGGAAATGCTGAAAGCTAAGAAATACAAAAAAGTAAAAGTATTCTCGGGTACTGTGGGTC
This sequence comes from Bordetella parapertussis, assembly GCA_943331005.2. Taxonomy (GTDB): domain Bacteria; phylum Bacteroidota; class Bacteroidia; order Chitinophagales; family Chitinophagaceae; genus Nemorincola. The sequence goes on along the minus strand of CALQJX020000015.1, from coordinate 79,225 downwards.
GTAACTGGGTTATAGGTCACAACAACAACGTGATAGTACCGGAATGGTGCTGGAAAGTGATCTATGTACCAAGCACTGACGAATATCTGTGCTATCAGTTCCACAACATAGAACCATACAATCCAAAAGACAACCTCGCAAACCACAAGGTAGATATCAATACTATCGAGTCTCTTGCAGGTGTTCGTTTCGTAAACGGCGTTATATCTGCCAGCTACGTAACAGCTACTCCAAACAACTAATTTCATTACCTCTTTCATAGAAACTCCCTGCTAAAAGCGGGGAGTTTTTTTATGTACCTGTATGCCGGGCATAAAAAAGGGACGCAGTATATACTGCGTCCCTTTTGCGTATCATTAGCGGCTTAGCCTATAGCCTGAGCCAGATCTTCTTTCAGGTCTTCTATGTCTTCTATACCTACACTCAGACGGATCAGAGAATCTACAAGACCATTCTTGATGCGCTCTTCGCGTGGAATAGAGGCGTGTGTCATGGTTGCAGGGTGACCGATGAGTGACTCAACACCACCCAGCGATTCTGCCAGTGCAAACAGTTTTGTTTTCTTCAGCACTTCTATGGCTGCTTCTATGTTATCGTCCTTCAGTGTGAAGGAGATCATACCGCCGAAACCGCGCATCTGCTTTTTAGCCACATCGTGGTTTGGATGGTCGGGGAAGCCGGTCCAGATCACCTTACCTACTTTAGGATGCGACCTCAGGAATTCGGCAATTGCCGCACCATTTTCGCAGTGGCGCTGCATGCGCACGTGCAAAGTCTTTATGCCACGCAATACCAGCCAGCAATCGTGCGGACCGGGAACTGCACCGCAGCTATTCTGTATGAAGCGCAGGCGCTCTTCCAGCGAACTGTCGTTCATTACCAGCGCACCATGCACCACATCAGAGTGGCCACCCAGGTACTTGGTAGCAGAGTGCAACACTATGTCTGCACCGAGATCCAATGGGGTCTGCAGGTATGGAGAGGCAAAAGTATTATCGCATACCAGCAGCAGATCGTTCTTGTGCGCTATTTCTGCACAGGCGGCAATGTCTATCACATTCAGCATGGGGTTGGTAGGCGTTTCTATCCATATCATCTTTGTGTTGCCGTTAATGTATGAATTGATATCCTGCGCATTGTGCATGCCCACAAAATGGAACTTAATGCCATAAGCAGCAAATACCTTGGTCATGATGCGGTAAGTACCACCATAGAGGTCGTTAGATACTATAACCTCATCGCCGGGCTGCAACAGTTTTATCACTGCATCTGTAGCCGCCATGCCACTACCGAAACAAAGACCGTATTTACCGTTCTCTATAGCTGCCAGCGCGTTCTGCAACACAGTACGTGTAGGGTTTTGCGTACGGGCATATTCATAGCCTTTATGATCGCCGGGCGCAGCCTGTACATAGGTAGAGGTCTGGTAGATAGGCGTCATTATGGCCCCCGTGGTCGGATCGGGCTCTATACCTGCATGTATGAGCTTGGTATCTAGTTTGTATTGCTTATTGTCCATTGTAGTGTTTTATGAGATTGCAAAGGTAACACTTGGATGTGTGATTGCGGAATGATCTGATCTTTCCCGCTGAAACGATTTTTATAGTCTTGCCTTTGTGCAACTATTGCCAATTCATTATATATTTGAATGAATATTCCTACAAATCACCTCAAATAAACGCCCTATATGTACATAAAAACGAGTACAAGTCTACTTGCTGCACTCCTGCTCAGCACCGGAGGCAGCTACGCAGCAGATTCCCTTGGCAGGAATGAGTTACGGATAATGCTGAAACCAACCTTCAATCCGAATGCAGGCGATATTACAGGCCCTCAAAATACCCGTTGCCGCAATACGGCAGCTGTGGGTGCAGAGGTGAACTATACGCGGGTATTATGGCGTCATTTTTTACTTACCGGCGGATTGGAAGGAGGGTACAGGAGATATAGCTTTGTAACAACATTGCCGGGATCAAACGAATCACCCTACGAATCTGATGCAACCATTTTTCACGTAAGAGCCAATGCAGGTATTGGCTACAGGGTAAAGATCAGCAACAGTTTCTCTGCCGAAGTGCGTTATTTTGAGTCGCTGCAGTTGCCAATGAGCTACAAGGAGATGAACAGCTCTTCTGTGACAGATGGCACCTCTATTTCTTATTACCAGTCCGGAAATATGGGCAGAAAGGGCTCTGATCTGTATTTTGAACTACTCGATGGCGTGGGGCTATACACTACCTACACACCCGCCAAAAAGAGTTTCGCCCGGTCTTTTACTGCCGGCATTGTATATCAGGCAGGTTCTTTTCTGGTAACATCAGGTATGAATCATGTCAATTTCAATTATTCAGCTCCGGATATCCGCATTCCCAGAGATCAGTTTACTGGCAGTCAACGCTCCATGAGCCTGATGCTTGGCTTCTGTTTATGATAAGTACAATTACTCCTCTTCTTAAGTTACTTAAAACAAATATCCCCGCCTTTTGTGCGGGGATATCTAAGTAAAGGAGTATTGTTATCAGATCTTCTTGAAAACCCTTATTACCGGCGTAAAGAAGCTATTCTGTATCGTGTATTCGAATGTAGTATCTGCTGGTGTCATTGTTACAGTACCGCCTGTACCGGAGATGTTTCCGAATTTGGTCTTCTGTACCGGCATCTGCAAAGCCACATCAGTGGTCTGTGTGAACATAGCAGGCAGTACATAAACCACATCAGCAGCGCCATTAGCTGCTACATCAGATGTATGGTAGAAACCGTTTGCCAGCCTTGTTACCATTACTGTATCGTCTGTAGCAGTACGTACATAAGCACCTTCCAGATGCACTGTAGACGGAATACTGGTTACAGCTACATACAATGTTCTTGTAGCAGCCATGCCGTATTTGTTCTTTGCAGTAGCAATTACGCTATAGATACCCGGAGTAGTATTGTCGAGTTTGCTGAGGTCATATACAACAGTACATTCTTCGTTATAGAAAGAATCGTATGATGTAGCCTTCATATCAGGCAACATGCCACCAACAGGAATGCTGTAGTAGTCACCAGAGGTCATGATGATCTTTGGCGTTGAGTAGCTGTGCAGCGTAGATATGGTACCTTCTTTCTTTTTGCAGGCACCGAAAGCAACTGCGGCAATAGCTGATACTATGAATAACTTCTTCATTCTGATTTCTTTTTTATTATTTCAATTAAATTTTATCCCACCAAACAAGACTTGTTACCGGTACCATGCCGGGATAGTTGGAGTTTGATGCTGCCTCAGACGCAGGATAAACGAACCTCTTAGGCGATACTGCACCTATGTAGCTGTTCCTTGGCGTTACGAGGAAGTCAGGATAACCTGTGCGGCGCAGTTCTGTCCAGGCCTCGAAGCCCTGGTTGCCACACATTGAGAACCATTTCTGAGTGATGATGTGCCTGATCTTTTCAGCAGGTGTACCTGCGGCAGGATACTGAGCCCAGTAAGCAGCAGGTATAGAAGCAGCCGCATCGCCGTTCACATAGATACCATATGCTGCAGAAGCTGAAGTGTACCCTTCTGCTACCAGCGCATTGCCCCAGAAGCTGAAGCTGGCGTGTATACCATTGTAGAACAACTTTGCATCATCGCCGCCTGTAGTAAGTCCCCTTGCAACAGCTTCAGCCTGCAGGAAGAAACTTTCCCAGCTCGACAGCAACACTACCGGTGCTTTACCCGATGTAGCTGATTTTGCATTGCCACCTACGTGCACGTTTGGTACAGAGAAAGAACCTGTAGTAAGTGCGATATCATACTCGCTCTGTTTTACACCGGTACGGCCTGTAGAAGGTACTGTTGTATAGAATACTTTAGAACGGTAGTCGTTGTTGGCGTTCATTGCATCTATGCAAGTCTTGCTGCCTGCAAGCTGCTGCACACCACCCATCTGCGAAGAAGAAAGTTCTGCATAGAGCGGGTTGTTATTGTTGTTGCCGGAACCGTAAGCGATCTTAGCATCGTCGCCCTCGCCAAGGAATGGCAGGTTGTTCCTGAACATTGTATCGATCCTCGGATTTGCATAAACAGGGTCGATATCTGTCATACGCATAAGCGCCCTCAGTTTCAGGGTATTGGCAAATTTCTGCCATTTGCTCATGTCGCCGCCATAGATCAGATCATCACTGCCCGGAGCTGCTGCATCACCAACTTTGATGAGATTTGAAGCAGAATCGATATATGCTATGATGCCCTTGTATACTACCCGCTGCGAATCGTACTTAGGATTCACTATATGGCCATCAGGGTACTGCCCCTGCAGTGCCTGATTGAAAGGAACATCTCCCCAACCATCAGCAAGTGCCTGAAATGCATATGCCCTCATGAGCAGACCAATCGCTTTATAAGCGCTTTTGTGCTGTGAGTCTGCAAGATTGTATAACTGATAGAAATTCTCTGCGCCAGCATAAAGGTTCTTCCAGCTGCTGTTGTAATAGGCAGCAGAAGGAGCCATCTGATCGATCTGGCGGTATTGTTTGCCATCAGGAGATTGTGTCCAGAACTGAGCCCAGACAGAACCATTGATCTCCATATCCACACCCATTGCAGAACCCAGATACAACTCTGCTGCAGGCAACAAAGTGGTCACTGTAGCATTCTGTGCAATATTAGGATTTGTATTCACATCCAGGTATTTCTTGCAGGAAGAAGCACCCAATGTCAATCCTGCAACTGCTGCAGTGATAATGATCTTTTTACTTATTGACATATACAATTATTTAAAATTAAGGTTTAGAAGTTAACTTTTACATACACACCATAGTTACGTGTAGTAGGGCGTGCTAAGTAGTTAAATCCTTGTCCGTTTCCGATAGAACCTGCAGATGTAGCTTCAGGATCTTCATATTTGTTGCTGCTTGCAGTCCACAACAGCAGGTTGTTGCCAAATACACCGGCTTCCAGAGCACCGAATGGGCTGCGCTCATAGTAACGCTGTGGTATTTTGTAAGAAAGCGACAGTTCCTGCAGCCTTACGAAACTACCGTTCACGATACCCTGTGCAGGGTAAAGCTGCTGCTGTGCAGTATAGTAATCGTAAGCTGTTGCTTTTGTAGTGTTTGGCAGGTAGATGTTGGTATTAGGTACGTTGTATACTGAGTTTTCCCAAACATATGCATTACGACCGTTGGTAACTGTTTCTTCAGATGTACCGTTCGCGTCCATGTTCATTTTTGTCTGGCTGTAGAATTTGCCACCTTGTTTTGTATAGAACAAAGCGTGCAGCTTCAGGCCTTTGTAGGTGAGGTCTGTACCCCATGATGCAACGAACTTAGGCTGGAAAGAACCTTTGTAAACCGGATCTTTTGTAGCTTTTGGTAATCCTGTTGCAGGATCTACCACTGCATGCCATGACCCGTCGTTAGGGTTCTGCCAGTATTCTATATCAGCTGCGTAGAAAGAACCCATCGGGCGACCTTTCGCTGCAACGATCTGCATACCCTGATAACCACCCAGAACAATGTTCTCAACACCTGCATTCAGCTGCTCTACTGTGTTTACATTGTGGTAGTAAGTACCGAAGAGATCCCACCTGAGGCCATAACGTGTAGCGATCGGTGTTCCTCTCATAGACAGTTCCACACCATTGTTAGACACATCGCCAACATTGATATAGTTGTAAGAGTAGCCGGTAGAAGTTGGTAAAGGAACAGCAGCAATTACGTCTGTAGTATAAGACCTGTAATAAGTGAAAGAAGCATTCAGCCTGTCGCGGAGGAAGCCGAGTTCAGTACCCACTTCAAATTCACGTGTCCTTTCAGGCCTCATTGTGTTGGCACCGAAAGTGCTGCTGATCTGATAAGTAGGGATACCGTTGAATGGTGAAGATACAGAACCATAAGTGCTCCTGAAAGGAGACTGTACATAACCTGCATTGTTGTTGGCATAAGAGATACCATCGTTACCAACACCGCTACCTGCAACACGGATCTTACCGTAGTTCAGTACTTTTTCTTTAAACCTTGTACCGTTCAACCTTTCTGTGAACACCCAGCCTGAATTGATGGTTGGGTAGAAATAAGAGCGACGGCCTGATGCCAGAGTAGAAGACCAGTCGTTGCGACCTGCGATCTCCAGGAATAGTTCCCTGCGGTAGTTGAAGTTTGCATTATAGAACACACCTACAGTGCGGCGGTTCATAAGATTGTTGTAAGCAATTACCGGACCTGCATTGTTTGACAGATTGTAAAGCTGTGGAACCACCAGACCTCCGTTTGCAGGGTCTATGATACCAGCCAGCGTTTCGTCGCGCTGCAGTGTCATGTTGTGACCTGCAAAACCGCTGAAACCGAAATTCTTAGACAGCTGATGTGCGTAGTTAACGATCAGATCGTTGTAGATACGGAAGCCATTGTAGTTAGACTGTGTATAACCACCTGCATTATTGAACTGAATATTTGCGAAACTCTGGTCTATGCCTGAAGTTTTGTACTGTGGCATGTTGTAGTTAGACCTGTCTGAAGTTCCATCGATACCAAACCTGTTGAATACGTGCCAGTCAGCTTTTTTCCAACCCAGTTTCCAGTCGCCCAGGATCCTGTCAGATTTGTTGCGGTTATCGTAGTTCTTAGCAACCCAATATGGGTTCTTGAAAGTACCGTTGTAGTTACCGAAACGATCGCCGCCAGATGTATCGAAATACTGCTGAGAATAATATTTGTTGGTAAGATCAGAAAGTTCCCATGTAGGAATGTCGCGTGGCGTATTGATAACGCTGTTGATCACACCGCCCGGACCATCGCCGCTGGTTTCTACCCTTGAATAAGTATTGAGGTAGTTCATATTGATAGCAGAGTACAGATTGTGACCGAGCTCTGTACTACCATTGAACCTTACGCTGTATTTGTTGTAGAATGTGTTTGGCACAACACCTGAAGTATTAACAGAGTTGAAAGACAGCATATAAGTACTTTTTTCAGAACCACCGTTGATAGCTACATAGTTGCTTGCATTGATACCACGATTGTAGAAGTTGCGGATGTTGTTTGGCTGATCAGAATAAGGTTTTACCAGCTGTTTGCCGTCTATTACCTGACCCCATGGGCGCATTGCATCGTCCATTTCGTAGCCCCAGCTGCGGTATTCGCTGCGGTCGTCGGCTACACCACCATAGATGTTGCCCTGACCGTAAGTATGCTGAACAGAAGGGAACTTAAGTACGTCAGACTGAGAATAAGTTGTTTTTACAGTGATGTCCATTTTGCGGGAAGCACCGTTAGCATGGTGTTTGCCTTTTTTGGTAGTGTACATGATCACACCATTAGCACCCATAGCACCATATAGAGCAGTTGCTGCAGCACCCGGAAGCACTGTAACAGATTCTATTTCATCCGGATCGAGGTCGTTCGCGCTGTTGCCGAAATCTACCTGATTCATTTCATTGAAAGCAGTATTTGCACCAAAGAGTTTGCTGATAGTACGATCGTAGTTGTTGGTGATGATACCATCTACTACAACCAGTGCATTGTTGTTCTTCATGAAAGATTTTTCGCCACGAAGGATAACCCTTGTAGAACCACCATAAGCGCCTGTAGAGCTGGTGATGTTGGCACCTGCTACTTTGCCCTGCAGCGCAGAAAGCACGCTTGGGTTACCTGCAGATATCAGATCATCGGCATGCAGCGTAGTGCTGTTGTAGCCTGTTTCGCGCTTGTCTTTTTTGAATGCTATAGCGGTAGCCAGCGGTCCTTCCAGCATTTTAGACAATGGCTGCATCTTCACTTCTATAGACTGACCTTCGTCTTCCATATATATGGTAGCGTAGCCGTTTGCAGTGATGATGATGGTAGTAGCACCATCCGGAGCTTCGAACATGAAATCGCCGTTCACATCGGTATTGGTACCGGCCTGTGTACCGGATGCAGATACGTAGGCACCGAGCAATCCCTTGCCCAGCTCATCCAGTACCTTTCCGGATACCGTATGTGTTTCAGAAGCCTTGTCCTTGCTGTCATCCTGGGCAAAAGCATTCAAGCCGATCGTTAACAGTAATACTAATAAGAAACAAACTCTTTTCATACTCTTTTATTTATCTGAAATAAACTTTTGGTCGCAATAATATATACCCCATCAGCCCACGAAAGCGGGACGACTATGGCATTTGGGGGGTGAATTTATGTCAAGTAAGCGAATAATCAAAGTAATCGTTGGTTTTTTCTTAACAAAAAGGCGCCCTTTCAAAGATGTACATAAAAGATGGCTCAGGTATTTATTATTAGCGCAGCGGACGAAAGCCTTCCCTCAACCCGTCACTTTTGTCTGCAGGAAGTATGAACGATCCCAGAATTCAACAACCGCATACCAAATCATCCGGATAGGATCAGTCCTAAAGTGAAAGGAGACCATTTATACATAGGATAATCTTCGGGAAACCGGTTTGTAAGGCCCTACATATATATACGCTATTGACCTCCCGGTTTGATGGCAGCAACACGATGCTACTTTAGTTGCTCGCCTCCCAAATAGCGCCATACAAATCAGCATATATACACTATGAATGCGAATTTGTATGCTCAGACACAAACAGAAGCATTGTGATGTGTAAATTTTTTTTCCTTATTTTTATTGATAATCAATGAGTTGCAACGGTGTCGTAAAAATACTTAATGAATTTCTTGGCACAATGAACAGTGGTGCGTAACTTTGCACTCCCAATTGAAAAAACCACATTGGGGGTTTTAACTTTTTAATATTTAGTAAAAGAAATGAGACACTTAAGTTTTAAAACAAAATCGGCCAACGAAACTATCGTAAAACGCGACTGGTACGTGGTGGACGCTACCAATCAGACAATGGGGCGCATGGCTTCTAAGATCGCTTCAGTACTTCGTGGCAAGAACAAGGCGTATTTTACTCCGCACTTCGACTGTGGCGATTATGTGATCGTTATCAACTCAGCGAAAGTAGTATTTACCGGCAACAAAATGGATCAGAAAGAATACCAGACGTATTCATTGTACCCAGGTGGCCAGAAAATAGAAATGGCTAAAGACCTTATTGCCCGTCGTCCGAATGTGGCTATAGAGCGTGCTGTAAAAGGTATGCTTCCTAAAAACCGTCTTGGTCGTGCTATGTACAAGAAGCTGTTCGTTTATGAAGGTGCTGAGCATCCACATCAGGCGCAGACTCCAAAAACAATGGCTATCTAATTCATACCCGGTTCATAGGGGCACAAACAATCATTAAATACATTTTAAAGCATTAATAAATAAAATGGAAAAACAGAAAAACGCCGTTGGCCGCCGTAAGGAAGCCGTAGCCCGTGTTTACCTGAATAAAGGTACCGGCAACATTACGGTAAATGAAAAGGAGTACAAAGCGTACTTCCCAATCATGTACCTGCAGAATCAGGTTGAACTGCCACTGAAAGTAACTGATACTCTTTCTTCTTTCGACCTTGTTATCAATGTACAGGGTGGTGGCCAGAAAGGTCAGGCTGAAGCAATAAAAATGGGTATAGCCCGCGCACTTGTTGAAGTGAACGCCGAATACAAGCCATTGCTGAAGAAAGACGGACTCATGACGCGCGATAGCCGTTCTGTTGAACGTAAGAAATTCGGTAAGCGTAAGGCACGTCGTAGCTTCCAGTTCTCTAAACGTTAATTGGGGTCTCGTCGGGATGCAGCACATTGCATCTCTACCATTAAAAACATTTTTAACAATCAAGAAATTATTCAAATGGAAGATAATAAAACATTGCACCAGCAACTCCTTGAAGCTGGGGTACACTTCGGCCACCTGAAGAAAAAATGGAACCCAAAGATGCTCCCATACATCTTTGCTGAAAAGAATGGTATCCACATCATAGACCTCAATAAAACTATTGACGGACTGGACGAAGCTGCTGCTGCGCTCAAATCGATCGCAAAAAGCGGTAAGAAAATAATGTTCGTTGCCACTAAGAAACAGGCTAAGGAAATAGTAGCAGAAGCTGCAGCCCGCGCCAACATGCCATACGTTACAGAACGTTGGTTGGGTGGTATGCTTACCAACTTCAGCACTATCCGCAAGAGCGTGAAGAAGATGTTGAGCATCGAAAAAATGCTGAATGACGGTACACTGGACAGCGTTACTAAAAAAGAGCGTCTGACCCTTACCCGCAGCAAAGAAAAAATGGAAAAAGTACTTGGTGGTATCTCCCAGATGGGTCGTGTACCGGCAGCTCTTTTCATGGTGGATATCAGCCATGAGCACATTGCTCTTGCTGAAGCTAAACGCCTCGGTATCACTACTTTCGCTATGGTTGATACCAACAGCGATCCTACTAAAGTAGACTTCGCTATACCAGCGAACGATGATGCTACAAAATCTATCGCTATCATCACTCAGTATCTTACGGCTGCTATCCTGGAAGGTCTTCAGGAGCGTGCGCTGGTTAAAGAGTCTGATGACGAAAACGGCGAAGAAGAAACAGATAGCAAAGGTCGTGGTCTGGAAATGAACGAAGAAGATGGTGAAGGCGGTCGCCGTGGTGGTGGCCGTGGCCGTGGTCGCAGTGCAGGCGCTGGCGCAGGTGCCGGTGCCGGTGGTGGCGCAGGCCGTCCGGGTGGTGCAGGTCGTGGACCAGGTGGTCCGGGCCGTGGACCAGGCGGTGGCAGTGGCCGCCCAGGTGGACCAGGTCGCCCGGGTGGCGCAGGTGCCCGTCCAGGCGGTGGAAGGTAATCTTCCCCATGCATAATGGTAATTTAACAACACAACATACATTATTAAAGCCCCTTATTTGGGGCTTTAATAATAAAATACGACCTTTGCACCCTCAATTCAAATAATAACTATAAAAATTACGATACAATGAGCACAGTAACAATATCTGCAGCAGAAGTAAACAAACTGCGTCAGCAGACAGGAGCAGGAATGATGGACTGCCGCAAAGCGCTTATAGAAAGCAATGGCGACTTCGAAGCTGCTATTGACTATCTCCGCAAAAAAGGACAGAAAGTAGCTGCAAACCGCAGCGATCGCGATGCTAAAGAAGGCGTTGTGATAGCTAAAGCTAATGCCGACAACACTTACGGCATTGTGCTGAACCTGACCTCAGAAACTGACTTCGTTGCAAAAAACGCTGACTTTATCGAATTCGCACAGCAGGTTGCTGAAGTGGCACTTGCCAGCAAAGTAACTACTATCGACGATCTGAAAGCTGCCTCTATGGGCGGTGCTACTATCGGCGAAAAACTGCTGGAAATGGTTGCTAAAATAGGTGAGAAAATAGACGTATCACGCTTCGAGCAGATCTCTGCTGACGCTGTGGTTCCTTACATCCACTCAGGCTACCGTATCGGTGTACTGGTTGGTATGAACCAGGCTGCTAACGAAGGTATCATCACTGCAGGCAGGGACGTAGCAATGCAGATCGCCGCAATGAACCCACTGGCTGTTGATGCTGATAACGTTTCTGCTGAAATAGTAGAACGTGAGAAAGCTATCGCAGTAGAACAGATCGTTGCAGAAGGCAAACCAGCTGATATGGCTGAGAAAATTGCTGCAGGCAAAATGAGCAAATTCTTCAAAGACAACACATTGTTGCCACAGGCATTCGTAAAAGACAACAGCAAAACAGTAGGTGACTACCTGAAAAGCGTAAGCAACGGTCTTACCGTTGTGTCTTTCAAGCGTATAGCTGTAGGTGCATAATATCCGGGTTTAAGTATCCGCAAAAAGGCCCGCAACACATGTTGCGGGCCTTTTTTATGCTATCTGTTGCAGGCACTTACACATAATGGCAGAAAAAGACCCGAAAACCGGCCGGCCGGCTTGCGCTAAACCCTTTATTTTTCTGCATTTTACTTGACAGTACAGCATTTTTATCATTATATTTATACCCCTGTTTAGTAGCAGGAACTTTTTTAAGAATTAATACTATACAAAAATGAGCAACGCCAGGATAAATATTCAGTGGCAGTACAAGGCTGTTTACCTGTTTGTAGGGGCACTATTGCTTTCGTGCAGCGCAGATGCACAGCTGTCGCTGAAACGTCAGAAATACGATAGCATTGCAGCGCGTTACAAGAACGAACACGCCATCTACACAGAGATATCTCACAAACTTGTGATCAAAGAAGCCGATGGCGGCCTGGCTGCAACCAGCACTGTAGCTCAGGAAAAACTGTTCATCAGCGAAAAATCGCTTGCTGCTTTCAGCAATGAGCAGATCAACGGCGTCTACGGAATAGGCTTCTCTGAGGCTTATAACCTGGAGACGAATACGCTGATACCAGAAAAGAACGATTACAAAATGATGCACAATACCGACAAGCTGGGCGACCCAAGTCTGCACTATACAGGCCTGTCTAAAAAAGCCATCACACAGACCAGCTTCATTATGATACATGATGAACTGCGTATGCTGCCTTATTACGCCTTCAATAACGAATTGCCTACCGTCAGCTCGGTTTTCGAGGTAACGGCTCCCAAATACGTTAAAATGGGCTTCCTCGTTAAAACTGCAGATACCAACCTGGTAAAGAAAACAGTAACAGAGAAGAACGGCAACATCATCTATACCTTCACAGCTATGAATGTACCTGCTGAAAAGAACTTCAGCAATGTGCCTTCAGAAAGGTATTATCGTCCGCACGTTATCCCCTACATCATCTCTTACAGGCTCACAGGTGCTAAGAAAGATTCTGTTCTTTCAGGCTCGCCTGAAGCACATGGCAAGTTCGAATACAGGTACGTAAAAGGGCTGAACCTCGAAAACGATGCCTTCCTGAACAAAAAGACCGCAGAGCTTACACGTGGCGCCTATTCTGAAAGGGATAAGGTACAGCGTATCTACGATTGGGTGCAGGGCACCTTCCACTACAAGGCGCTTTATGACGATGCGATGCAGGGACTGGTGCCACACCAGGCCGATACTGTTTGCAAGCGTATGTTTGGCGACTGTAAGGACATGAGTAGTGTTTTCATGGCTATGTGCGAAAAAGCAGGTATCCCTTCTTACTTCGTAGCTATAGGCACCGACGAAAAACCATACACACACGAAGAGCTGCAGTCTGAATATCTCTATGACCACATGATCTGCGCTGTGAAGCTGGACGGTGAATGGGTATTCCTTGATGGCACCACGCATGTGCAGCCACTGGGCGCAAACAGATCAGACATACAGGGCAAGGAAGCATTCATCATGATGAATGAAAAGACCCACAAGATCGTTACCATCCCTGAAGCACCTGCTTCTGCCAATGTGATCAACGACAATACGGTCATGAACCTTTCCTTCAGCGACGTTACAGGTAGCATCAGCAGAACGCTGAGCGGGTATCCTGCGTGGGATATGGGCGAAATACTGGCACTGGTGAACCGCAAGGAAGACAAAGATGAATATGTACACAACCAGCTTTCAAGAGGCAACAGCAAGTTCCTGGTGAAGCAATACAATATCAATGCAGGCACCAGCGGCCGCAAAGATGTGGGTATGAACGCTACTTATAGCCTAGGTGGTTATGCACAGCAGGTGAAGAAAGACTACTTCGTGAACATGAACCTGAGCAGGACCATGACCGAAACACGTATGAACGATGAGGACAGGAATGTTGCTATTTACCTGCCTTACAAAAAGACCGTTAGAGAAACTGTTACACTCAACATACCAAAGGGCTACAGAGTTACTTCTCTGCCCAAAGCAGCTAAAGGTGGCGTGAACGGATTGTGGAACTATTCTATCTCATACCAGGCCGGCAAGAACAGTAATACTGTGGTGCTGACCAAGGAGATAGTGGTTCACACCATGAAGATCACTCCCGACCAGTTCAAAGAACACAACAAACTGGTTGACGATCTGAAAAAACAATACAAAGAAACTGTAGTGCTAACAGCCAAATAATAGGGCAATATGAAAAAAAGTTCGGTATTTTTTACTTTACTCTCTGTAGTAGCGCTCAACGTTTCTGCACAGAAGAAATTATATCTCACACAGCACCCCAAATGGGTAGAATGGGCCGATACGCCAATGGCTCATCCGGTGCCGCCGGAGCATGCATCACAGCCCGCTGTAATGCTGCTCAACGACATCAGTATAGACTATAGGGTTGAAGGCGGTTATATAGTGAAGCACTCTACTCACCATGCTATCATCAAACTGCTTGATGACCGTGGCATATACGAGTACAATACTATTCCGATCCATCTGAACAGAGGAACCAAGGTACCTACTTTCAAAGCCCGTACCATATCGCCTAGCGGCAAGGTGCAGAACTTCGATAAAGACAGGCTCTTCTATGGCTATGACGATAACGGCAACTATGTGCTGTACATGAACCTGGAAGGCATTGAGAAGAATTCTGAAGTGGAATATCTGGTAAAAGAGATAAACCCTAACGACAACTTCGGCAAGATAACTGTACAGGAAGATATACCGGTCCTCAAGACCCGTTTCATGATGTCTTTCCGCAAGAACATGGTGGTAGAGACCAAAAGTCTGAACGGTTTCCCGAAGCTGACAGCGGAAATGAACAACAACCGCCTGTGCTACAAAGTAGAGATAGACGATATCCCTGCTATGCTGCCTGAGAAATATAGCTTCTACGATCTGCACAATATGGCGCTCGACTACAGGGTGAGCTATTTCCTGAACGAAAATCAGGAGAAGATAAAACTGAATACCTACAACAATCTGGGCCGCAAGATCTATGACGAGAACTACAGGTTCTCTGTAAAAGAGAAAGCTGCAGTAAACCGCTTCCTGTCTGAACTTGGTGTTCGCCCCAATGGTGACGAGCAGCAGAACATAAGGAAGATAGAAGACGGTATCAAAAAGCACGTTACACTTTATCCGTTCGTAGATTTCGAAGAGCGTAAAGAAGTAAGTGCACTGAAAGAAAAACGTTCTATGTCTATATACGCAGTGGGGTATGACGACAGCAGGGATGTGCTGGATACTATTATCTCTAAGAAAGCAGCAAGCTACAAAGGTTATATAAGGCTGTTTGCTGCCTGCCTTACTCAGGCTGGTATACGCCACGAAATTGGCTGGGCATGGAACCGTACAGAGTTCAATATGAACCCTGGTTTTGAAAGCTGGAGAGGTCTTAACTATACAGTGATATACATACCAGGCCAGAAAAAATTCCTGAGCCCTACAGAAAAGTATCTGCGCTTCCCTGTGGTACCACAGGTACTTGCAGGCAGCAAGGGTATATTCTGCACCATACCACAGAACGGCGAAGTGACCGGCACTGTATACAAGGTGCGCAACATCACGCCACTTTCAGTAAAAGAAAATTCGCACAGCATCAGCTCTACGGTTTCTTTCACTAAAGAAATGGATACAAAGGTCGATGTATCTCACGAATGGACCGGCTATTCTTCAGCAGGTATCAGGACCGCACTTCCTTTTGTGCGTCCCGAGAATATGAAGAAGTATGTAAATAACCTGTTACAGCTTACTGCTAATCCTTCAGAGATCAGCTATTTCGATTTCAGCAACGAAAGTGTAAGCAGCTATTATACCAACAAGCCACTTACGCTTACTGCATCTGCCACCCTCTCTAATCTGGTGAACAAGGCTGGCAACAGGTATCTGGTGAAAGTAGGTGCCCTCATTGGTCCTCAGGAGAACATGTATGATGACAGCAGGCCAAGGCAGACTCCGGTAGATCTGCTGTACCCGCACTCATCGCACCGCACCATTACCATCAACATCCCTAAAGGATACAAGATACTGAACCCTGAAGCTGCTAACATGAATGCAGACTATCTGAACGGCGAACTGGAACAGGTGATCAACTTCAGTGCTGATGCTAAACTGATAAAGGACAACAAGAATGGCGATAAACTGGTCATCAATGTTGATGAATCTTACAATCAGCTGCACTTCCCGCTTATAGAGTATGACCGCTTCCGTAAAGTATGGAACACTGCGGCCGACTTCAATAACGTGGCACTGATCCTTACCAAAAAGTAAACTTAACTACCTTATAAATGAAGAGCCCCATGCAGCTGCATGGGGCTCTTCATTTATATCTATGCCTGCTTGAATATTATCTGGCAGAAAGTCCTCTGAGACGGGCCACCGCATCATTCAGCGTTTCTTCTTTTTTGGCAAAACAGAAACGGATCAGTTTATCGTCCTTGCCATTGCTGTAGAATGCGCTTACCGGAATGGTAGCCACACCATATTCGCGGGTGAGCCATTCTGCAAATTCCCGGTCGGGCATATCGCTGATGCGCTCATAACCAGCTACCTGAAAATAACTACCCTTTGCAGGGGAGTGAATAGTAAAGGGCGTATCTGCTATCAACTTCAGAAAGTGGTCGCGCTTGCGCTGCATGAGCAAGTGAATAGGTTCGCTCTCATTTGC
Source organism: Bordetella parapertussis (assembly GCA_943331005.2). Taxonomy (GTDB): domain Bacteria; phylum Bacteroidota; class Bacteroidia; order Chitinophagales; family Chitinophagaceae; genus Nemorincola. The sequence continues at coordinate 62,908 of CALQJX020000015.1, read as the reverse complement.
CAGGTGCTGCGCCAATGCATACTGTGCAGGCGTATTGACCGTGAAACACAGAAACTGGTGAATGCGCCTGAAAGCCTGTGTAAGGGCAGGAGGAGCAATGCAATAGCCCATCTTCCAGCCTGTATTGTTGTATACCTTGCCGAAAGAATACAGCGCAAAGCTACGCTCCCTCAGTTCCTCATTTTCCAATACACTGTAGTGTCTTTCACCGTCAAAGACCAGTTGCTCATACACCTCGTCCGAAAGTATAAATATCTCTGTACCTCGAACCAGATCTGCCAGCTGCTGCCAGTCTTCTTTGCCCCATATGGCCCCTGTAGGGTTGTGGGGCGTGTTGATGATGATAGCCCTGGTGCGTGGCGTTATTGCGTCCTTCACCCGCTGCCAGTCTACCTCAAAACCCGGGGTAGCCAACGGCACTATGACAGCCTTAGCACCATTCATCTCTATATTGGGGATATAGCTGTCGTAGGCAGGTTCCAGTACCACTACCTCATCGCCGGGCGAGAGGATAGCCGTAAATGCGGTATAGATGGCATAGGTAGCACCGGGCGTTACGGTAACCTCGGTATCGGCATCAATGTCTACATGATATCTTCTTTTGAAGCTGGCAGCAATTTCCTGTCGCAGCTGGGGCAGCCCCGCCATGGGTGCATACTGATTGAAGCCCTGCGCAGCCGCACTGCCCAGTGCCTGAGACAGGCGCTCATCTATATGAAAATCTGGAAAACCCTGAGACAGATTGATAGCATTGTGCTGCTGTGCCAATGCGCTCATAACTGTAAATATGGTAGTGCCTGTGGCCGAATGTTTCTGAGGTAGCTGCATGATTTGCAAGGATATTCTGCAATTTATAAAAAAGAGCAGCATCTCTGTTTATTATTCACAGAAAGAAAAAGTAAACTCAGTAAAGCAATAGTAACATCAGTTTACTAAAACTCATTTTTCTGTTTTTTTGTATAAACAGCTGCATTTATGACTATCAAAGCGATCAGGGAGAAACTACACCAATATATAGACAGCACCGATGATAAACACATTCAGGATCTGTTTCATTATGTAGAGAACACAAAACACAACAACTATTCTGTAGCGGGCAACGAAATGGAAGAACTGGAAAGGCGTGCAGCAAGTTGCGTCAATGGCACCTCTGTTTCCTACACAGCAGAAGAGGCACATTCCTACATACGCAGCCAAAAACCATTCCAGATTTTCTAGTATTTACGGGCAGAAATACTACTATTCACAACTTGTACCTGCCAACAGCAATTAGTGTTTGAACAACCTGAAGATATCCAGACCATTTGCATACACCATAAGTGTGAGCAGTAGTACCAGACCCACCGTAGTGGCCTTCTCCATTACTTTCTCACTTACCTGTTTGCCGGTTATCATTTCCCATAGCAGGAAGATCACATAACCACCATCCAGACCCGGTATAGGCAGCAGATTCATGAATGCCAGTATTATGGACACAAATGCTGTAAGCATCAGGAACTTCTGCATATCGAACTCTGCAGGGAATATCTTACCGAAGCTGATGATACCACCCAGACTTTCATTGGCCTTTATCTCTTTAGATGTAAAGATCATCTTGAACTGGCGCACATAATTACCAAACTGATCGTAGGTAAAGCTGATACCCTTGCCTATGGCCTGTATAGGATTGTACTTGATCTCTTCAAACTTGAAGTATCTGCCCAGATCGCCCATAGGTTTGAAGCCCAGTATCTTGCTGGCCGGCACAGTACCGTTCAGTGTCAGTGGCGCATTGTTCCTGATAACAGTAAGCGCTATAGGCTGACCTGTGAGGGTACGCTTAATGCTATCGTACTGATCGTAGAAAGCTGCGGCAGCTCCGTTTACTGCTATTATGCTATCGCCGTGTTTCAGCCCCATTTTCTCGGCTTCAGATGCTTTCTCTACCTCATCAACCACAATAGGTATACGAGCAGATATAAAAGAACCCTTGGTACCTGTAATGATAGAATGTATAGTACCCTCTTTGATAGCTATATCCATTTTCTGGCCATCGCGCTCCACCTGAATGTTTTTACCTTCATCGAGTACTATAGCAGAAACGATCTTATCGAACTTAGTTACAGGCACACCATCTATCGACAAGACTTTGTCGCCATTGTGCAACCCTATTGCCTTGGCTGTGCTATCTACCATGATACCGTATTTGGCATTCTGCACAGGCAGGTATTCTTCGCCATAGATACTGAACACTGCAATGTAAATAAGGATAGCCACGAGCACATTCACTATGATACCACCCAGCATGATGAACAAACGCTGATAGGCTTTTTTACTGCGATACTCCCATGGCTGGGGCGGTAATGCCATTTGCTCCTTGTCCATGCTTTCATCCACCATACCTGCTATCTTCACATAACCTCCCAACGGGAACCAGCCGATACCATATTCAGTATCTCCCTTCACTTTCTTAAACAAAGAGAAGTTGAGCATGCCCGAAAAAGGGAACAGGAAGTCGAAGAACAGATAGAACTTCTCTACACGGGTTTTGAAGAGCCTTGCAAAAAAGAAATGACCGAATTCATGAAGAACTATAAGCAGAGAAAGAGCTACGAACAACTGCAACACCTTTACAGATGTGCCGGACATTAAAAGGAGGGTATCTTGATGCATTACTAAGTCAGTCATTAAAAAATTTCAAAAGCTGAAACTACTATTAATAAAGTAGTCTTTATTATTAAATATTTGTTGTTGCAGGCCGCAAAACATATACCAGTGTCTAGTACATGGATAGCTGGCTTTTCTTCACAAACTCTGCAGCATATTCGCGCGCTTCTATATCGCTGGCAATATAGTCTTCCAGTCTCGGATGCTCTATGAAGGAAACACTTTCTATGGTTTTCTCTATCATTTCGCTCATTTCCAGGAAGCCGACTTTGTTTTGCAGGAAGGCGTGTACTACTATTTCGTTGGCCGCGTTCATTACACAAGCCGCGTTACCACCTTTATACATGGCTATACGGGCTATCTCCAGATTCCTGAAGGTCTTGTAATCTACCGGCTCGAAAGTGAGTTTGGAATATTCCTTGAAGTCTACACGTTTGTACTGGTTTACTATTCTCTTCGGATAGCCCAATGCATACTGTATAGGTAATTTCATATCGGGCAGCCCCATCTGCGATTTTATAGAACCGTCTGTGAACTGCACCATGCTGTGAATGATAGATTGCGGATGCACTACCACATCTACCTGTTCGTTGGTCAGCCCGAACATCCATTTGGCCTCTATCATTTCCAGCCCCTTGTTCATGAGTGTAGCACTGTCTATGGTTATTTTGGCACCCATAGACCAGTTGGGGTGCTGCAATGCATGCGATGCCTTTACATTTACCAGATAATTGGGTTTGCGACCCAGGAACGGCCCGCCTGATGCGGTAAGGATCACTTTTTCAATAGTATCGTGGTCTTCGCCAACTATACACTGAAAAATAGCAGAGTGTTCGCTGTCTACCGGTATGATAGTTGCTTTTTTCTCTGCTGCACGTTGCATTACTATTTCACCGGCAACTACCAGCGTTTCCTTATTGGCCAGCGCCACTATCTTGCCAGCGTCTATAGCAGACAGCGTGGAACGAAGTCCGGCAAAACCCACAATAGCTCCCAGCACTATATCTACGCTTTCCCACTGCACCACCTCGGCCAATGCCTCTTCTCCGGCAAGAACCTTAATGGGCAACATGAGCAATGCGTCCTTTACTTCTTTATATTTTTTATCATCTGTGATCACAACCGCAGTCGGCCTGAATTTTCTGGCTTGTTCTATGACCAGCTTGCTGTTGCTGTGTGCACTCAAAACCTCCACCCTGAACATGCCCGGATTGGCGGCAACCACATCAAGAGCTTGTGTGCCGATAGAACCCGTAGACCCCAGTATCGCTAAACGCTTCATTCACCTGTTATTAGTCCTCAAAGATATTAAAAAGAATAGCCTAAAAAGTTAAAAAGACCATATTAAGCCAAATTGGGGTGTCAACATCTTTTATAGCTGTTGATTTTCAAGCTATCAACATATACCCTAACTTTGCGGCCTGAATTGCTCTTTCAAGCATCCTTCATTATTTAGTGGACAACATAAACGATAACCCCAAGGGGGAAATGAACTTCCTCGATCATATAGAGGAGTTGCGCTGGCACATAGTACGCAGTGCTATTGCCATAGTTATTGGCGCCTGTGTGGTGTTCTTCAGGGTGGAATGGCTTTTCGACAAAATAGTAATGGGGCCGGCCCGTAAGGATTTTATTACCTACCGTGCCCTGTGCGCACTGGGCCGCACCCTGCACGTAGATTCCTTTTGTATGGACGAGATCCATATGAAATTCCAGAACACCGCTGTCACCGGACAGTTCATGATGAGTCTTTCTGTATCGGTAATGATGGGGTTTGTGCTGGTATTCCCTTTTATCCTCTGGGAAATATGGAAGTTCATAAAACCGGCACTGAAGGTAACAGAGCTAAAAATGGCACGCGGCATTGTGTTCTGGTGTTCCCTGCTTTTCTTTCTGGGTGTTAGTTTCGCCTACTTTGTGGTGGCACCTTATACCATTCACTTCTTTGGCAACTATCAGCTGAGTCCCCTGTTCGAGAACGTGATAACGATAGAGAACTATTACGACACCATGAGCAATATGATACTGGCACTGGGTGCCGTATTCGAGCTACCGATGGTTGTTTACTTCCTTACCCGTATAGGTATACTCACCCCCGAATTCCTGAGAGCCAAGCGTCGCTACGCTTTCCTCATACTCTTTGTGCTGGCCATGATCATTGCACCACCCGATGTGTTTAGCTGTTTATTGGTATTCATACCTTTATATGTGCTCTTCGAAATATCTGTGGTGATAAGCGCACGTGCACTGAGAGCAAGAAGAATAAGAGAAGCATTGCAAAAAGACAACGACTAATATGACCAACCTTACTTTTGACAAAAGCCTGCCACTGGCTATAGGCTGCGACCACGCCGGATTCGAATACAAGGAGCTCCTGTGCAAAATGCTCACCGCTACCGGCTGGCAGGTGGCAGACAAGGGCACTTATAGCCTTGACAGCACAGACTATCCCGACTATGCTCACCCCGTAGCAGCAATGGTTGAAGAAGGCAAGGCTACTGCAGGCATTTTGGTTTGCGGCAGCGGCAACGGCGTTTGCATGACCGCCAATAAGCATCAGGGCATACGTGCTGCACTGTGCTGGAACGAAGAACTGGCTTCACTGGCTCGTCAGCACAACAATGCCAACGTAATATGCCTGCCATCGAGGTTTGTAGACTATGCTACTGCCGAGCTGATGGTTGATACCTTCCTGAAAACTGCCTTTGAAGGGGGCAGACACGAAAAGCGTGTGAATAAGATATAATTACCGTATCAGCGATATGCCTTAAAACGAGAAAGTCCCTGCCAGCAGGGACTTTCTCGTTTCTATAAAAGAAATATTAGTTAGACTTTGGAGCGTCTTTAGTTTCTTTTGTTTCTTTAGCTTCGTCTTCTTTGTGACATTTTTTGCCATTCTTTTTGTCTTTGCAGCAAGCAGAAGCTTCTTTAGAACACTTCTCACCTTTCTTCTTGCAGCATGATTTTTCCTGAGCGAATGCACCACCAGCCAGCATTACAGCAGCTGCGAGCATCAGAGTTATTTTTTTCATTTTTATCTTGTTTTAGAGATACAAAAATACGGAATTTATTAAAATGGAATGCTAAAGTTACTACCAGTGGTGCGATATCACCGTTACACCACCCTGTACCACATCGCCTATTTTCACATCAACCTTGGTACCCAGTGGCAGATACAGATCCACACGCGAGCCGAACTTAATAAAGCCGAATTCCTCGTTCTGCTTCACCACATCGCCCTCTTTTACGTAGAAACATATACGCCTTGCCAGCGCACCGGCTATCTGCCTCATCAGTATATCTCCGTTGTCGTTACCAATAACAATGGTAGTACGTTCGTTCTCGGTAGATGATTTGGGGTGCCATGCCACCAGATACTTGCCCTTGTGGTATTTCATGTATTTCACCACACCACTCACCGGGTTGCGGTTCACATGCACGTTTATCGGCGACATGAAGATGGAAACCTGCAGGCGCTTTTCTTTGAAGAATTCTGTTTCTACAGCTTCCTCTATTACCACTACCTTACCATCGGCAGGAGCTATGATCTTGCTTTCGCCATGCACCATGTTGCGGATGGGCATACGGAAGAATGCCACAACCCAGAACCACAGCAGGAAAAGGATAAAAGTTATTGCTCCTGTAAGCCAGAACAGAGAATCGGGAATGAAATGATTGGCCATCCATGCCAGCCCTACCCATAGTACCGTAGCTATGAGAATATACAGATACCCTTCGCGGTGAATTTTCATAAACAGAAATTATTACAGGGGCAAAGGTAATAAGTTTGGGGCTTATTGGCCTGCGAAATGGTTCCCTGAGCGCCAATAGGTAAAAGAAAAGCGCTTATTTTTTGCGGGTGGCAGCAAACCTGCAGGATATGCCTACATTCACTATGCTCAGTTTATCGTAACCTGCATCGGCATATACACCCACTTTATCAGATATATAGTAGCGGGCACCTACCTTCAATATAGCTGTTACACTGTGTGTGCTGCGCATAACCACACTATCGCCTTGCGGCAATGCAGTATTGCGGATATTATTGATTCCTGCACCAAATGCTATGAAGGGATCCAGGCGGGAATTATGGAATAAACCGGTGAAATGGTAAAAACCGTTCAGCCCTATACCCATGATACGGAACTGGTCTGCAGTATATCTTTTTATGTCTCCGTTATAACCCGGATACAGATGAAAAGAATTGAAGTACAGCACATTGTATGCACCTGCTATGGCCATGCTGAAATGTGGGGTAAGCCCATACTCCAACTTAGCGAAAAGGGGTGCAAAACCTGTAGTATTCCCTTTTTCGAAACTCACAGGTACGGAATAATCGCTGCGGTAACTGTTGGCAAACCCTATACCCAATGTAGCAACATAAGTGCCGGGCTGATAAGCGCTGCCCTTGCGGCCTGACTTCGGAGCAGCATCCTGCGACCATGCGGTAGTGGAAATAAAAAGGAGCAGTATGGAAACGAATCTCATCATAAGTGGCAAGCTACTAAAAGTAACGAAATAGTATGCAGATTATTGTATACCGCACCGTGGAAATAGCGACTGCAAAGATGCAATTTTTCGGTAGTTTGTATACCTTGCAGACCAACAGTAAAACAAGCAACCGCATGAGCAATGGATCTGGTAAGGTATTGTATCTGGATGGCATAAGAGGTCTGGCGGCATTGTGTGTATTCTTTCATCACTTTGGCCTTGCCTTCTACCCTGCCTACTATACCCACATTGCAGCAGACACTCACCTCAACGGGCTGGAGCTGACCTATGGCGAGAGTATTTTCCGTTTCCTTACCTGTGGCAGCTTTTGCGTGCATATCTTCTTTATTCTCAGCGGCTATGTGCTCAGTCGCAAATACTTCAGAGAGAACGACCTGAATATCATCATCTCATCGGCCCAGAAACGCTATCTGCGCCTGTTCATACCGGTGGGCACTACCCTGTTGCTCTCCTATGTGCTGTTGCAGGCGGGAGCTTATCACAACCTGCCCGTCAGCAAGATCACCCATTCCGGGCCATGGCTTGGCGATTTCTGGAACTTCGGTAATAGAACAGCCGTATTCCTCAAGTCTTTCCTGTACCAGACCATGTTTCTGGGCAACAATGCCTACGACACCACCCTATGGACCATGTCGATAGAACTGTATGGTTCTATGCTGGTATTTGCAGTAATGGCGCTCACCCACAATACCCGCAACAAGGCTCTTTCTTTCCTTATTATAGCATTGTCGCTAGTTTTCATCAGCAAAACACTTTACACTTGTTTCATTCTGGGTATCTCCTTCAATTATCTGGAAAACAGGGAGCCCATAAGCAGCAAACCGCTGAAAATACTGGTATCTACTCTGTTAATGATAATAGGCTGCATACTGGGGTCTTATAGTATGCACGACAATACCAACTCCATTTTCGCTCATTTCCCGCCAATACTGCTGGCAGCAAAGAATACTTACCATATTATAGGTGGCTACTTTGTGATACTGGCAGTGCTGCTCTCACCCAGACTGCAGGCATTTTTCAGTACTAGTCCGTTACGGTTTCTGGGGTATATTTCCTTCTCCTTATACCTGCTGCATTGCCTTATTATAGGTTCGCTGAGCTGTTTCCTGTTCCTGAAACTCTACGGTCCCATGAGTTATAACATGGCAGTAGCTACTGTTTTTGCGATTACCGCTGCAGCCGTTATGGGGCTTTCTTACCTTATGGCCCGTTATGTGGACATGAAAGGGGTGCAGTTTGCCGGCTATTGCTACAAAAGATACTTCAGTAAAAAGGCTGAATAATTGCTCAATAATCTCCCGAAAATCTCCCACATTACGGGAATGTACTGCCCGACAGGATCACCGATCCCGGCCTGAGGGGTATACTTTTCCTCTTTACGCTCCTGATAATATGTCATTCCTACAGGAGGAATCACTCATTTGCCACGCTTCGAAAGATCATACTAACCAACCGTAGGGGGGATCTTTGAATGCATCGGTACCGGTATTGATACAACGTTTGCTTGAGCAGATCTTGTAGCAGGCCGTATTATTTGAATGGAGCAGCAGACCATTGAAGCGGATCTACCGGAGGAACGGGTATAAAATAACAAAGTCCCGCAATTGCGGGACTTTGAAAGTATGTTGTTATCGAAGTGGGTGATGATGCTTATTCATCTTCATCCCTGCTACGCTGCTTCTTTTTTGCTTTTGGAGCTGCGTCATCTTCGTCTTCCATTTTGTCTATTTTCCTGTGGTGAACTTCATCGCCCGGCTCGTGGTGAGCGTGCATTTTGTGACCGCAGTTAAAGTTTTTGCTAAGACCAAAGTTCATCTGGTTGCCGAAAGTGAGGTTCAGTTTGTTGTCGCTGTAAGCAGCACCGTCTGCCTTCATTGTACCGTAGTTAAGACCACCTACAGAGAAGTTAAGCGCAAGACCACGACCAACGTTTACACCCAGTGCTGGGTAAAGGTTAGTGTAGATACCGCTCATTTTGTTTGTAGCTGGGTTACCACCCTGAGTAGTGTAAGCACCCTGATAAGCGAATTCGTACTGAGCAAACCAGAAGAATATTTCGCTACGACGGATGTACTGTGAGTAACGTGCGAAAGCTCCTGCAGCGTACATGTTGTTGGTAGTTTTGTTTGCAGCTGTATCTTTTACTGCATTCTGGCCCCAGCTTATGTTAACACCTACAGTCCAGTTGTGGTTGAATTGGTAACCAATACCAGGAGTAGCGTTCCAATCAGTGCGTTTTTCGAGTGATGGAAGCCTGTCCTGATGAAGGCCTACATTACCATACAGAAGAATACTTCTTGGTTCCTGAGCGTTTGCAGTTGCTGCAGTTCCCGCAACTAATAAAGCGAGGATCAGTTTTTTCATATCAGAATGTGTTTTGTTAATATTCTTGTTTAGTCTTGCAAATATAATCTCCATTTTGAAAAATCCATAACTTTTGCAAATATTCTTTTTGCATATACGATAATGGCGAGATTTTACTGAAAGTTAATCTTGGGTTTTTTCACTTATCAGCGTGCATCAAAGTCTATTACCACACGCTCTGTGCGCGGATGCGCCTGGCACGTCAGCACATATCCTTTTTCCACTTCATCGTGCTCCAGTGCATAGTTCACTTCCATCTCCACTTCGCCCTCTGTAACCAGCGCTCGGCAGGTGCAGCAAACACCACCCTTGCAGGCATATGGCAGATCAGCACCGTTTCTCAGCGCTGCATCAAGTATAGATTCTCCATTAAATGGAATATCCATATCGAATGTAGCACCGTCGAGAGTGATGCTCACCCTGCTCTTTGCACCTTCATCGGCCTTGTGTGCCGATACCCACTTGTCGTGCGTTGCTTTTGGCTGATCGGGAGAGGTGAACAGTTCTATGTGGATCTTAACGGCTGGCATTCCCTGATCCTGTAACTGCTGCTTTACGGAAAGTATCATTTCCTCGGGGCCGCAGATAAATGTTTCGTCAATGGTATTTACATCTATCAGTTTTTCGCAGAACTCGGCACACTTGCCGGCACTAAGCCTTCCGCTGAACAATGGTATATCCATATACTCGCGGCTCAGCACATGATAGAGCCTCAGACGCAGCATGTATTTATTCTTCAGTGCTTCTATGGCCTCGCGGAAAATGATGCTGTTGCGGGAGCGGTTGCCATAGACCAGCGTAAACGTACTATCGCTGTCTTTTTCCATAGCCCACTTCAGGATGCTCATAGCCGGTGTGATACCACTACCTGCCACAAAGGCAAGATAGTTCTTAGGACCAGCCTCTTCGGTGCGTGGCGTAAAGTTGCCCATAGGTGGCATTACCTCCAGCACATCTCCGGCCTTCAGCTGCTCATTGGCATAGGTAGAGAATTTACCATTCTCTACTTTTTTGATGGCCACACGCAGGTCACCCTCATTGGGGCTGCTGCATATAGAATAAGAGCGGCGCAACTCTGCACCGTCTATGAATTTGCGGAAAGTAAGGTACTGACCCGGCAGGAACCTGAATGCTGCAGTTAGTTCTTCGGGCACAGCCAGAGAAACAGATATACAATCGGCCGTTTCTGAACGGACTTCCTTCACTAAAAGCTGATAAAATCGGAGCGCTGACATAATAATGGGGCAAAAGTAACGCAAAAGGGCAAACCAAGATAGCAGTAAAGCTCTTTTTAGCAGGGACGCGTCATTCGTTCAAATAATATTAATTATTTTGTGATTAAGTATGTGAAATAAAAGAAGGTTTTATTACTTTTACTCCGAAGAAAAATATTTTATGCTAAAAAACATGCTCAAAAACATTTTCCTGGTATGCCTTATGGCGTTGCCATTCGGGGCTATGGCGCAGAAGCCACCCTTCCCACCAAGTAATACCGATCCTATCAACAGGCTGGAGCTTTTTGATAAGACATGGTATTTTGTGGGAATGAAGTGCCCTGATAAAATTGGTTCTGAAGCACAATATATACAGTGGTTCTCTACGCTGCAGCTTACTGTAAGCAACAGCAACAACGTAAACTATGGCACCTATGTGAAAACATACAGGGACATGCGCGACAACCCGAAAGAAACAGGTACTTACACTATTACCAACGACGAAGTTGGTAATGTGATACTGACACTGAAAAAGAGCAAAAAAGGTACTGTAGCCAAATATCTTGTGCCAATGGTTGAAACACATCACCTGACACTGATACGCACAGACGACAACGAAAAGTGCAATATGACCTACGCGATAGCGCCATAAATATATTTTTCGAAAAATATACGAACGCCCCGAAATCGGGGCGTTTTTTATGATACATAGTGCCACTCCCCTTATAATAGGGGTTTTCAGACCACCAGGCAGCTATTTTTATGATTATCTTTATCAATGATTCAGGACATTTGCGACTGAAAATAATTACAGACAGGGTTACTTTTTTGACAAACAGGTATTAATAAGTGCAAAGTTCAATCAATATCGAACATCAGCTTTTAGCAGCATTAGCTGCCGGCCAACGGGAAGCCACTGAGCAGATATACCGCCAGAACTACCACATAATAAGTGGATGGTTAGTAAAAAACGGTGGTACATCTTCGGATGCGGCAGACCTGTTTCAGGAAGCAATGGTGGTATTGTTCAGCAAGGCACAGGAAGAAGAATTCAGGTTAACGTGTAGTATCGGCACCTACCTTTTTGCTATCAGTAAACATCTCTGGTACAAAAAGCTGTCTAAGCAGCACAAGGAGCCGGTGGCACTGCAGGAGAATACAGGAGATGATGATGACGACTCGGGAATTGCGTATGAAGATGATATAAATGCCCACCAGGAAAGGGAAGCGCACTACGAACAGCTCGATGCTGCGCTGGAACAGATAGGTGAACCCTGCAGATCTTTGCTAAAGGCTTATTACCATCATGACAAAAGCATGCAGGAAATAGCAGCCAGTTTCGGGTATACCAATCCCGACAATGCCAAAACACAGAAATATAAGTGTCTGGCAAGGTTGCGAAAGATCTTTTATGCCGGAGTACAGTAAGGAACGAGCGCTGAAGGAATTGAAAAGTGTTAACTAGTTTATTCGTAATATAAGAAATGTCTGTCTACAACAATAATATCTGGGAACTTGCCGAAGCCTATCTGGCAGGTTCTTTGCCACAGGAGCAATTCCTGGCGCTGAAACAGCGTCTGGCAACAGATAGCGCCTATGCCACCGAGTTTTATGAAGCTACCGATCTTATTCGCTCTGCAACTGATAGCGGCAGGCAGAAGCGTTTTAAGAACATGCTCCACGATATACACAGGGAGCAGGCCAAAAAAGCAACCACCGAAGGCAAAAAAGCAAAACACATCATATTTACCCCCGAGTTCTGGCGCACGTCGGCAGTAGCAGCGGGTGTGGCTATTCTTACATCGGCCATCACTATATGGAGTGTGAAACCATCGCTTAACAAAAATGAATCGAGGTATAACACCATCAGCCGTGAGGTAACCGGACTGAAAATAGCACAGGCACAGCAGCTGCAGAAACAAAAACAGCTGGAAATGGACTTGGACAGCAAAAGCAGAAAGGGTTTCGCACCAACCTCAGACGTAAAGAAGACCGGTACAGGTTTTGCCATTACCAACAATGGTTACTTTGTAACCGCCTACCACGTACTGCATGACGAGAACGGCTATGGCGATTCTGTATACATTCAGAACCGTGACGGCCAGTATTACAAAGCTACTATGGTATCCTTCAACGAAGAGACCGATGTGGCCATAATGAAAGTAGACAAAGCTGGTTTCCGCTTCGGCAAGAACGATCTTCCATACACGCTTGCTCCATCTAAAGCTGCATTGGGTTCTCACATATTCACTATGGGCTACCCTGCCGATGAGATCTCTTACAGCGAGGGTTATATAAGCGCCCGTAATGGTTATGACGGCAACAGAATGCAGTATACACTGGAACTGCCTGTAGGCTATGGCGAAAGCGGATCTCCGCTGGTTGATGCTAAGGGCAATGTGCTGGGTCTGCTCACCGCAGTAGGCTCGCAGACCGAAGAAAAGACCTATGCCGTAAGTGCCAAGGCCATATTGGAACTGCTGCACAAAGCACCAGACGCCAAGAATATAAAACTGCCTAAGTCATCTCATCTGAGCCATATGAGCCGCGAACAGCAGATTGACAAAATAGAAGCCTATACTTTTGCCGTAAAGGTATACAAGAAGTAAAAGGCCGGAATAAAGAGGGTATGAGTAGCGGAGTATAAACTACGGGATTGATAAATAGTTATAATGAAGACGCCACACTGACAACAGTGTGGCGTTCTTGTTTTGGGAGTGTTTTAGTATAAAATGCGGTCTGCTATTTCTTTGCAGCTGGCGCAGCAGGCATCAGTTCGTTGTAAGTGAATGTGCTGTCGGCAACAGGTTCTATACCTGTATAGTTCACAGTAGTCACCTTCAGTGCCTTTACCGGAACACCTGATACGGTGATGCGCCTGCCCGAACGGGGATAGACCAGCCTGAGGGTATAAACACCCGGCAATACGGAACTCGTTTCGTAATTGCCTGAGGCATCAGAGAAACCGGAAGCCTTTATAGTATCGTTACTGTATATATATGCCTGTATTTTGGCAACTGCTTCGCGGCGGGCAGTAAGTATAGTGCCGCCTATGGCAGTTTTGCGCACTTTGGCTGCAGCAGCAGGTCTTGCAGCAGCAGGTTTTGCAGCAGCAGGTTTTGCAGCCTTGGCTGCAGCACCCGGCATAGTGGGAGCAGGTTTCAGGTTTTGCTGAGCCAGCACATTGCCTGCCAGAAAAGAACCTATTGCAATAGCTATTATCTTCTTCATTATAGTGGTATTGAGTCACTAAAAGTAAGCATTATTCTAAAAATTCAATAAAATCCTATCTCAGGTTTCATAGCCTCCCCGCAAACACTTAATTTTGCATTCTCTATGAGTGATGTAGCAACACCGCAGGCGGGCGCACCGCTTACGGCAAAAGATTTTGCCACCGACCAGGAAGTACGGTGGTGCCCGGGTTGTGGCGACTATTCTATACTGAAACAAGTACAGACCATACTGCCACAGGTGGGCATACCAAGGGAGAACATAGTAATTGTATCCGGCATCGGGTGCAGTTCGCGTTTCCCCTACTATGTGAATACCTATGGCATGCACTCTATACACGGTCGTGCCACAGCTATAGCATCGGGCCTCAAGGCTACCCGCCCTGAACTGAGCGTATGGATAGTGACCGGCGACGGTGACGGACTGAGCATAGGTGGCAACCACACCATTCACCTGCTGCGCCGTAACTTTGATGTGAATATTCTGCTGTTCAACAACCAGATATATGGCCTTACCAAGGGTCAGTACTCACCAACATCGGAAGTGAACAAGATCACCAAGTCTACCCCTTCGGGCAGTCTCGATCATCCGTTCAATCCGCTGGCACTGGCACTGGGTGCAGAAGCATCCTTCATAGCCCGCAGCATGGACCGCGACCCTAAGCACCTGCAGCAGATGCTGCTGCGCTCTAATGCGCATCATGGTTCTTCCTTCCTGGAGATCTACCAGAACTGCAACATCTTTAACGATGGTGCATTCGAGGTGTTTACAGAAAAAGGCAGCAGGGCTGAAGAAACACTGGTACTGGACCAGGGCAAACCACTGATCTATGGCGCTAACAAAAACAAGGGTGTGCGTATAGATGGCTATAAACCACAACTGGTGGAACTGGGCGACAATTACAGCGAAAGCGACCTGTGGATACACGACGAAAAAGACCTGTACAAAGCTCAGATGCTGACCCGCTTCTTCGATAACCCGGCACAGGAAGGTCACTTCCCAAGACCATTTGGCGTGTTCTATGCCAATGAAAGGCCAACTTATGAAGATGATATGCGCCTACAGATAGAAGAAATAACTGCAACCAAGGGCAAGGGCAATCTGGATAAACTACTGGCCGGTAAAGAGACCTGGACCATAGGATAAAGGATACTATATAACTGACCAAAAAGTCAATAATGCAAAGGCCACAACCCGCTACAGGTTGTGGCCTTTGTCAAACTAAGCAATACTGCCTGCAGGTTATTTGATTATTTGGCAAGAATTGTGACCATTATAACCACCAACTTTTTACTTTTGACTTCAAATAAAGAAAATTGGCATCGCTGAAGCAACTTGCAGGACAAACAGTATGGTATGGATTGAGCAATATTGCCGCCAAACTACTGAACCAACTGCTTACACCCATTATTACCTACATGCTGAACAACCCGGCAGGCATGGTAGATTATGGCAACTTCAGTATCATATACTCCAGCATCTCTTTCGTCAATATCATCTTCACCTACGGACTGGAAACAGCCTATTTCCGTTTTGCGGCCAAGGGAACCGATAAGGAAGAACTATTCCAGACCACATTCACATCGCTGCTCATCAGCACTATAGTATTCAGCAGCATACTCATTTACCTCAGGGTGCCGCTCAGCAATTACATAGGGCTTGGCGGCCATTCGGAATACATAACCTGGTGTGTGCTCATAATTGCAGCAGACACCCTTTCCGCCATTCCGTTTGCAAGGCTGCGGCAGGAAGGAAGACCCCGCAAATACGCATTCACACGTGTGGCAGGCATCATTGTCAATATCATACTTACGGTATTTCTGGTGGCATACTGCCCGGGAGAAGTTGCAGCCCATCCCGATACTGCATTGGCGCGGTGGTATAGCCAGTATACAGCAACCGGCTTTCTGATACTGGCCAATCTGGCACAGGCCGTGGTCACCTTCCTGCTGCTGTACAGAGAGTGGGCCGGCTACAAACTGAAGTTTGACGCTGAACTATGGAAAAAGATAATGACCTATTGCTGGCCTATGGTCATAGTAGGCCTGGGTGGCATGGTGAATGAGACCGTAGACCGAATCATGCTGGGTAAGCTGATGCATGGCAGCGAAGCGGCACGAAAGGTGGCTGTAGGCATCTATTCTGCCAACTATAAGATTGCAATATTCATTACCCTTTTCAGAACGGCATTTCAGATGTCTGCAGAGCCTTTCTTCTTCAGCCATGCTACCAACAAGAATGCCCCTGCTACCTATGCAAGGGTCATGAAATGGTTCACTATCACACTTTGCGTAGCTTTCCTTTTCACGGCACTATACACAGACCTCTGGCAATATTTTGTAGGCTCGCAATACCGCTCCGGACTGGGAGTAGTTCCCATACTGCTGGCCGCCAATGTGGCGCTGGGTATTTACTACAATCTATCGGTATGGTACAAGATAACCGATAAGATGAGCATGGGGATGTACATAACCCTGGCAGGCGCAGCTATAACACTTACCCTGAACACAATATTCATTCCTGTATATGGTATGTATGCCTGTGCCTGGACCACATTTACCACTTATACAACCATGATGGTGATATCTTTTATGCTGGGCCAGCGCTACTATCCCATACCCTATCCTGCAAAAAAGATAGCAATGTATCTGGGTGCAATGGCAGTTCTTTTCTTTATACAAAAGGGCATTACACATCTCTCAGCAAACATGCTGCTACATTTTAGCAGCGCATCCGTACTGATGCTGTCATTTGTGGCACTGGTACTGAAAATGGAAAAAGAAGAACTGAAGGAACTGCCTGTAATAGGCAAGTTCATGAAGTAACATCGGCTTATTCTTCAGACTTATCTATCTCGTTAGAGAGGCGAACTACTTCCCTGATGAAAGAATCCAGCTCCAGCGTCACAGACTTCACGCCGTCCATTATCTGCCCGTTTACAGGGTCCGATAGCTCTTTGTAATTGAAGAATTGCTCCAGCCCCAGAATGGTGGCGACAGGGCCTCTTATCTTGTGCGATTCTATAAAAGCTATTTCTTTCAGGGTAGAGTTCTGTTGTTCTATCTTGAAGAGATGTTTGCGCTGCTCTGTAATATCTCTTGCATAGCAGGTAACGGCAATTACCTTGTCATCATCATCAAAAAGAGGCTTGAAGCTCACATTGGTATAGTGTACTACTGCCTTGATGTGTATATCTTCTACCGTCTTGAAAGATTTGCCGCCCATGGCCAGCCTGTAGCACATCTCGAACTTCTCATAATAGACCTTGTCTTTACCATCAAAGAGTATGTTATCACCCTTATCCATCGGGCAACCAATGAAGTGCGCTATCCATTCTTTGAAAGCACTGTTGCAAGCTACAATGTTATAATTGGTATCAACCAGCCACAGCGGATCGTCCATGCCCTCAACCAGAATACGGAGATTCTGTTCGTCGGCTATAATTCTATCTACACTATTCTTATTACCATCCATCTTGCAACCGGTAGAAAATGAGAACAACGAAGTTATATCAAATATAAAACAGGCGTTGTTACCTGTTTGTAAAGCAGTACTATAAAAAATACCTGATCACCAGAAAAGCCACCGCAATAAGGAGCAACACCAGCAATACTGCCACAATAACATTAGGACCTGCACCTGCTTTCCTGTCGCTACGGCGTGGGCGTTTACCCACTTTCTTGCGCAACTGATGGTTGAGCCTGTTTACAGAATGGAGCCGCTCTGCAGGTTGCATCATTTGCAGTCCCTCCACGGCATCACTTTCCATACCCTCTTCGGCAAGCCACTGTTCTACCTCGTGCTGCTCGGCAGGTGCCAGCTTACCGGCAAGGTAGGCCATCAGCTTATCTTCGCTCAGACGGCTATCTGCACCCTTTCCGGCACCCATTGGCGATATGTTGTTATTGCTGCTCATCAGCGTTTTTCGCGCAGTTTCAGTGTGAGTATGGTTTTGAGATTTCTTTTGCCGTTCTGTATGTAACTCTTTACCTGCATAAAGGTATAACCTGTGGTGCTTATTATCTGTTCATAACTGTATTTCTGCAGGTAAAAGAGTGTTATTGTTTTCCGCTGTTCCTCGCTGAGCTGCTTCAGTGCTTCGTTCATTTGCTCCAGTGTATGTTCCTGCCACAAAAGCGCTTCCTTATCGGTCTCGGCAGCAGGTACTGTTTCCAGCGCTGCTTCATCAGCGTTGTAGGTCTTATCTCTCAGCTGGTGCAGACAATGATTGCGCATGAGCACGTATAGCCAACCCTTGAAGTTCTGCACCGGTTCTGCCGGAATATGTGTGAGGGTGGTCTCAAAGACATGCTGCACCGCATCTTCTGCCATTGTTTTGTCTTTCAGGTACTTGTAGGCCACACCCAGCAGCAGCGCGGTATATCGCTGCAACAGATACCCCAGCCACATATTGTCGCCGCTGCGGCGGTAGGCCAGCAGCAGCTCTTCGTCTGTGAGGTTGGTATGTCGGGTGTGTGCAGACAAGTTTCCTGATGTGCTTGAACAGGTGAAATTAACAGACAAATGCCATAGCCTGTACAGAACAGACACAAG
Organism: Bordetella parapertussis; assembly: GCA_943331005.2. Lineage (GTDB taxonomy): Bacteria > Bacteroidota > Bacteroidia > Chitinophagales > Chitinophagaceae > Nemorincola. Next base: position 44,387 of record CALQJX020000015.1, on the reverse strand, counting down.
AAAAAGAAAATTCCACAAACGCAGGGTGCTGCTGTAGTATCTATTTTGCCGTCATCCGGTATTCTATATGCGCCCGCTCCTTTCTTCCCGCCAGAAAAACCTGTATACCCGCCGACAGGGGAAACACATACATATAGAGCCACAGAGCAGCACCGGCACCATTCTCGTTCCATATGTTACCACCTGCAGGAGTGCCGAAGTAGGCGTAGGCAAGCGGGAAGAAATACATGGCGGTATTGGCCAGCAAGCCGGCACTGAGTAACAGGCGGCGTTTACTGCTATTATCTTTCAGAAAAAGCAGATACACTGTTGAAGCAGGCAAGGCAAGATAAATTGCCACAAAGAAAATTCTACCCATAGCGAATAAGGCCATTTTTGATACAGTACAGGATCTATTCTATCAAAAATAGCAATTAAGCAGCAGGGCGGCATCATGTGAAAGGATTTGATGAACAGAAAAGCCAATACCGACTGATAGTAATTAGTTATTCTTAAACAAAAATATCTTATACACCCCCTGCCTGAAAGGGCATGGAATAACGTATATTTGTAGTTTAAAATAATTATATACATGGCCGTACATTCTTTCCAGGAACATTTCGACAGCCTGATAGACAAGGAAATAACCATAGAGCCCAAAGACTGGATGCCGGACGACTACCGGAAGACACTCATACGGCAGATCTCTCAGCATGCCCATAGCGAAATAATAGGTATGCTTCCTGAAGGCAACTGGATAACCCGTGCCCCATCGCTGCGCCGCAAAGCAGTGTTGCTGGCAAAAGTGCAGGACGAGGCCGGTCATGGCCTGTACCTGTATAGTGCGGCAGAAACACTGGGCATCAGCAGAGACGAGATGTATGACCAGTTACACACAGGCAAAGCAAAATATTCTTCTATATTCAACTACCCTACCCTTACCTGGGCCGACATGGGCGCTGTAGGCTGGCTGGTAGATGGCGCTGCCATCATGAACCAGGTGCCGCTGTGCCGTACATCCTACGGTCCTTATGCGCGTGCCATGGTGCGTGTATGTAAGGAAGAGAGCTTCCACCAGAGGCAGGGTTTTGAGATAATGCTGAAACTTGCCAAAGGATCGGACGTACAGCACAAAATGGCGCAGGACTCCTTCAACCGCTGGTGGTGGCCATCGCTTATGATGTTTGGACCGCCCGATGCCGAAAGCCCGAACACCGAATCGAGTGTAAGGTGGCGCATCAAGCGTTTCACAAACGACGAACTGCGTCAGAAATTTGTGGACGTTACTGTAGAACAGGCCAAAATACTAGGACTGACCGTGCCGGATAAAGACCTGAAATGGAATGAAGAACGCGGTCACTACGACTTCGGCAAGATAAACTGGTCTGAATTCTACAACGTTATCAAGGGCAACGGCCCATGTAATAAACAACGCCTGGACGCACGCCGCAAGGCATGGGAAGACGGCAAATGGGTAAGAGATGCTGCTATGGCACATGCCGCAAAGCGCAAGGAACGCCAGGACATAAAAGCAGCATAAACCAACAACAGACTACTGATGACCAACGATAAACTTAACAAACACGAATGGCCTTTGTGGGAAGTATTCATCCGCAGCAAGGCGGGCCTCGATCATAAACATGCAGGCAGTCTGCATGCAGCAGATGCCGAAATGGCCATTGAAAATGCACGCGATGTATATACCCGCCGTATGGAAGGCGTGAGCATATGGGTAGTGGAAAGCAGGAACATACACGCATCAGACCCCGGAGCATCGGAATCTATGTATGACCCTGCAAGCGACAAGGTATACAGGCATCCTACATTCTACGACCTGCCTGATGAAGTGAAGTACATGTAATCGGTAATCGAAAAACATATCTTCCCCTAATCCGAATCCCAATAAGCGCGGTGCACCACAGCGCACAAAAGTCATTGACACGATGAACATAGCATATACACTTAGACTGGCTGATGATGCACTGATACTGGGCCACAGGCTCAGCGAATGGTGCGGCCATGGCCCTATACTGGAACAGGATATAGCACTCACCAATACATCGCTCGACCACCTGGGAAGGGCACGCAGCCTTTACCAGTATGCCGCCGAGCAGTTCAACAGTCTTTCTGCTGCAGAAAAGAATACCTGCTTCGCCTCTACTGCCATTCAGCAGTCAGTCGCTGCCGGAACGGCAATAGATGAAGATGATGTTGCTTATCTGCGCGACGGCTGGGACTTCAGAAGCCTGTTGTTGCTGGAACAACCCAATGGCGACTGGGCCTATACCATTGCCCGCTCTTTCTATTTCGACACCTTCAGTTATTTCTACTTCACCGAGCTGAAACACAGCAAGGATCTTACGTTGGCTGCCATAGCAGAAAAATCGCTGAAAGAAGTTACCTACCACATGCGCTGGAGCAGCGAATGGGTAGTGCGTCTGGGCGATGGCACTGAAGAGAGCAGTCAGAAAATGCAGCAGGCCCTCAACGAACTCTGGTCTTTTACCGGCGAAATGTTTGGTATGAGTGAAGCAGAAAAAGAGGCTGCAGCAGATGGCACCGGCGTGAACAATGAAGCCCTGAAAGCCAAATGGATGGAACGCATTACAGCTGTGCTGCAGGAAGCTACGCTTACTGTGCCTGCGGGTACCTGGATGCAGGACGGAGGTAAGGATGGCCGTCACACAGAGCACCTGGGTTATATACTTGCCGAAATGCAGTACATGCAGCGCACCTACCCGGGTATGGAATGGTAATAGACACAACACACTAAATAATGAACAGATCACGGATCGCACTGCTTGTTTCCGCTATTATTCTGATCTGTATCACCTTCAATCTTTGCAAATGGAGAGATAGTAATATGCTGGGTTACGACACAGCATATTACTACCTGTACCTCCCGGCAACCGTTATCTACAAAGACCCTGCTAAACTTGCCTTCTATCCGGCAATCGTCAACAAATACAACATCAGCGGGCGCAATCATATGTATGAGCTGTACCCTCAGGCCACAACCGGCAGGCTGCTGAATAAATATGCGGTAGGTGTCAGCATCTGCGAGTTTCCCTTGTTCCTTATAGCGCACTGGTATGCCGGTATTACACATGCCTATGACGCAGATGGGTATTCTATGCCTTACCGGATGGCTATAGTTTTCTCTGTCTTGTTATGGGTAATGGCAGGCTTGTATTTTCTTATGAAATTCCTGTCGGCATACTTCAACGATACCATTACAGCCATTACCCTGCTGTTGCTGCTCTTTGGCACCAATCTGTATTTCTATACGGTCATGACCATTGGCATGTCGCATCCATTTTCCTTTGCATTAAGCTGCATGCTGCTCTACTTTACAGACCGCACATACACTACCGGCCGTCCCCGCTTCATAGTGCTTACCGGGCTGGCATTGGGACTCATTGCCATCATACGCCCTACCAATATTCTCATGGCCTTAATACCCTTACTATGGCCTTACAAAGAGAACGATAAGTATAAAAACAAAGCTGCCTTTCTCCGCCAACAGATCCCTGCGCTTGCAGTAAGCCTGATCCTGTTTATTTCGGTTGTTTTTGTGCAGCTGGCCTATCTCAAATACATGTCGGGGAGCTGGTTTCATTTCTCTTATGAAGAAGAAGGATTCAATTTCTCTTCGCCGCAGATAATCAACGGTTTGTTCAGTTATCGCAAGGGTTGGTTTATCTATACGCCACTGGCACTGGCAGCAGTTTCAGGCATTATACCACTTGCAAAAAAGCACAGGCAAATGGCAGTGCTGATCTCTGTGTACCTGGGGCTTACTCTATACCTTGTATTCAGCTGGCACGCCTGGTCATATGGCGGCAGTTTCGGGTGCAGACCCATGATAGAAAGCCTTGCCATACTGGCATTGCCACTGGGCGCATTGCTGCATGTTGTGTATCATCAACGAAGCAAACTGTTGAAGACGGGCTTTTCTGTGCTGGTCATTGCTTTTGTACTGCTGAATGCTTTTCAGTCCTACCAGATCATGTACAGCATCATTCCGTGGGATAATAACAATGATACTTATTACTGGCGCACATTCGGCAAGCTGGAAGTAACAGCGGCCGATAAAAAACTGCTGCAATAAAAGAGGATCAATACTTCCTGTCTATTACATAATCTACCAGCTGCTCCATAGCAGTGCGCTCTGCCGATAGCGGGAAGGTATGCAGTATATCCAGTGCATCCTGCTTGTATTGTTTCATCTTCTCCTGCGCATACGCTATACCACCCGACTGCTGCACATAACTGATCACCTCATTCACTTTATCGCGGTCGGTACTGTTGTTCTTCACCGTATAGATGATGCGCCTTTTGGTAGGCTTGTCGGCATGCTGCAAGGCATAGATAAGGGGAAGGGTCATCTTCTTTTCCTTGATGTCTATTCCTGTTGGCTTACCTATATTTTCCTGACCATAATCGAATAAGTCATCCTTTATCTGGAAGGCAATACCCACCTTCTCGCCAAACAGCCTGAACTTCTCGGTCACCTCCTCATCTCCGGATGTAGAATAAGCACCCGATGCACAAGCCGCAGCTAACAGCGATGCTGTTTTGGCCCTTATGATGTCGAAGTAAACACTTTCGTTGATATCCAGTTTGCGGGCTTTCTCCATCTGCATCAGTTCGCCCTCACTCATTTCTTTTACCGCGCGCGATGTTATCTGCAATATCCGGTAGTCGCCATTGTCAATGGAAAGCAGCAGACCTTTTGACAAGAGATAGTCGCCCACCAGTACTGCTATTTTGTTTTTCCAGAGGGCATTGATGGAGAAGAAGTTTCGGCGCTTCATGGAGTTGTCCACCACATCGTCGTGCACAAGAGTGGCCGTGTGCAGCAGCTCTATGAAAGATGCTGCCCTGTATGATGTTTCATTGACCTCGCCGCCTATTCTGGCTGCCAGAAAAACGAACATTGGTCGCATCTGCTTGCCTTTTCTCTTTATGATGAACCGCATGATCCGGTCGAGCAGGGGATTGGTTCCCTTCACGATCTCTGCGAATTTCTTCTCGAAAAGCGACAGCTCTGTACCTATAACCTTCTGTATACGCTCCATTCAGGTGCTACGAAATTGGATGTAAAAGTCGAAATAAGAATCCTATTTCCAACATATTTTTTATCTAATGGCCTACATAGATAATAAAACGGTAAAATACGGGTTAAATGACTATAGTGGTTTGTTTTTTGCGTATCAGGGCTATACCTTTGTTAATGTATTTTCAATTTATGAAAATACACAATGTAAATTCGTAATTATGCTTGCAAGGAAGTTTCTACTTATATCAGGTATTGCCATGCTTGTTGCGTCTTCGCTATCAGCACAGGTAAAAAAAGACAATAAGGGAAAAGGTAAAGACAAGGAAGAAAAAGCGGCGGCACCCGCACCGGCGGCAAAACCCGGCGGCCTGCAATGGGCCAACAGGGATATGTCTTACCATGGCCAGAACTATGATGTTATGGATTCGGGCTATTACCCAAAAGGCAAGCCATCAAAGCAGTTCCATCAGTATATGGAGCATCAGGAGCCATTCCCGCCAAGACCACGCAGCATGTGGGAAATGGGCATGGGTGTGGGTCTATACAATCTTGTAGGTAATATACCATCTACCATGCTTTGGCAGGGTGGCGGCGGCGGCATCAACTTAAATGTGCGCAAATCTCTGGGCTATATCTTCTCTATGAGGCTGCAATACATTTATGGTGTTGCCAAAAATATGGATATGTCTGCCACAACCGGATACGACGGCCCCTATACACAGTTTGGCTATGTGCCGCTGCAGCAGTCAGGTCCCGGCATCCCTGCCGAGCGCGTATATCGCTCTACCCGCATGGAATCGTCGCAGATGAATCTGGATCTTATGTTCAATGCAGGCAATATCAGCTTTCACCGTGCCCGCAATAAAATATCTTTCTTCGGCTATGCCGGCCTGGGTGCACTGGGCTACAAGACCCGTGTAAACGCACTGAATGGTCAGTACGAGGAATATGACTTCAAAACCATTGTAAAAGACCCCAACGGCGACCTCAGCAAAATACGCAAGGACCTGAAAAAGGGAATGGATAAGAGCTACGAATCTCCTGCTCCCAACACTGGTCGCAAGCATATCATGGACAAAAAAACGCTCGACTTCGCACCTAGTGTAGGTTTCGGCGCTCAGTTCAAGATCAACAAACAGTTCAATTTCCAGATAGAAGACCGTTATGTGTTCCCAATGGATCCATATCTTGATGGTACACGCTTCGGCCCGAATCTGGGTAGCACAGTAGGCACCGGCAGATCATCGGATGCGATCAACTACTTCTCTGTAGGTATCAACATGAACCTGAAGACGAAAAAAGCAGTTGAACCACTTTACTGGATCAACCCGCTGGATCATGGTTATAACGAACTTTCTTATCCACGTCACATGTTACTGCCCAACCCTGAGCTGCCTGACAAAGATGAAGATGGTATATCAGACCAGTTCGATAAGTGTCCGAAAACACCAAAAGACCTGCCAGTAGATGCTCATGGCTGTCCGCTGGACACCGATGGCGATGGTGTACCTGACTATAAAGACAAACAACTGATAACACCTACCGAGTGCCAGCCTGTTGATGCAGATGGTGTAGGTAACTGCCCTTGCCCCGATGGCTGTAAGGAAATGGTGAGCAACAACAACACCAAAACCGGCGACAAGAACCCATGTGGCAATATTGGTGCAGGTTCGCTGCTCTTCCCCGAAAAATCAAACAAGATCAATAAGGGAATGGAGTTGCAGCTGGCCACACTGGCTGCGCAGATGCAGGCAAACCCACTGTGCAAAGTGGTGATAATGGGCGGCGGCACAGGCAGCAAAATAAAAGAACAGAAATCGTGGGAACATGTGAATGCAGTGATAGAGTACATGAGCGATAAGAACAGCATTGGCCGCGACCGTTTCATATTCAAGTATGGCGAGGCAGGCGAAGAAGGTATTGTTACCTACAGGCCGGCCAATGTGGACGAAGGTGGCGACTCGAACGTGCCTCCACCACACCCCAATATCAAATAATGAACTGAACGAACATAAAATAGAAAAGCCACACTGTAGTGTGGCTTTTCTATTTTGGCGGCTACAGCACCCATGGCTGCAGCGCATCTGCTATTTTTCGGTCGTTGCCCAGACGGGGCACCTTATTCTGCCCGCCCAGCTTGCCTATAGACCTCATGTATTCTATAAAAGTATTTTTCTTCATCACCCTTATCTTCAATGGCTGCAATATGCCGCCCTTCATCAGGTCTTCGTAATAGATATTTTTGGTGCGCAGGTAGTTGTTTACCGTAGCAGAAAATTCGGTCATATCTGCAGGCATGATCTCAAATTCTATGAACCATTCGTGATAAGGCAGTTCATCTGTCACCTGTATTGCTGGTGCTATGGTAAATTCTGTGATCTGCACCTGATGGTCTTTTGCCGCATTCATTATGGCATATTCCACCTCTTCGCCTATAACGTGCTCGCCAAAGGCTGATATAAAATGCTTGACACGACCGGTAACCACCAGCCTGTAAGGATCTGTGCTGACGAAACGAACTGTATCGCCAATGCTGTAGCCCCACAAACCCGCATCTGTACTCACTACCAGGGCATAGTTCTCGCCTACCTTCACCTCGCCCAGCGACAGCCGGGTTGGGTTTTCGTTGTGTATCTCTCCTGCCGGTATAAATTCATAGAAGATGCCCGCATTGGTATTGAGCAGCAATCCCTCGCCGCCTATCCTGTCCTGAAAGGCAAAAAAGCCTTCAGAAGCCGGGAAGGTCTCGATCATATCTACCTTGCCGCCAAGACTATCCATCAGGCGCGCCTTGTAGGGCTCAAAGTTGACACCACCATGCACTATCACCTGAAGCTTGGGAAACAGTTCTTTTATTTTCTTACCCTCATTGCGCTGAGATAGCCAGTCGAAATACATCTGCATCCATGGCGGTATACCGCTTATCAGCGTCATACTTTCGCTCATGGTTTCCTGTACTATCTTATCCAGCTTGGCTTCCCAGTCTTCTATACAATTGGTCTCATAAGAAGGCAACTGATTTCCCCTGAGGTAGCGGGGAATAAAATGGTTCACAATGCCGCTGAGCCTGCCTGTAGGTATACCCCCAACCCTTTCCATCTCCGGCGAGCCCGATAGAAAAATCATCTTGCCATCGGCAAATGCGGTGTTGCCGCTTTCGGCCATATAGCACATCAAAGCGTCTCGCGCACCATTAATATGATTAGGTATAGACTGCCGGGTGATGGGTATGTATTTTACCCCGCTGGTAGTACCCGATGTTTTGGCAAAGTAGATAGGTTTCCCCTTCCACAAAACATTTGGCTCTCCGTTCTTTACTTTGTCTATATATGGAATAAATGCCTCGTAATCTCTGACGGGCACCGCCTTTCTGAAATCGTCGTAGGTCTTTACCTGCTGCAGGTTGTGGTCTTTCCCGAAAACAGTGCGGGCGCCGTTCTTGATAAGATATTGCAGTATAGCCAGCTGATCCGGCACCGCCGTTGCCATACCCTTACGCACCCGCGAATGCACTATAGAGGCATACGGCCTGGCAAGGAAAGATTTTATTTTCATCCGTTACAGATTGGAAAATCAAAGTTAATAATAAAATCCAGCGGAGGTTGTTAAAACATGCCTTAATAGCACAGTAGTTATCCACGTTCTGCAATGTCATTAAGTAGGCAATTCAGTTTCATTTTTATTCAATATCTTTATGTCTTCGAAAGCAGGCATGGGTGAACACACCTATGTTGTTGCGGTCGGTAACAGTGAGGGAATAAAAGAATAATAATTTTTTGTTGTTTAAAACGAAAAAGTTCTTTACCTTTGCACAAATATTTTAGGTATATCATGTTTGCAATAGTTAATATAGCAGGACAGCAGTTCAAAGTGAAACAGAATGATGAGCTGTTCGTACATCGTCTGGGCGGAGATGCCGGCGATAAGGTTGAGTTTTCTAACGTGCTTATGGTAAGCAATGGAGGCAACATCACAGTAGGCAACACCTCTACAAAGGTTCAGGCTGAGATCTTAAGTCACCTTAAAGGCGATAAAGTTATCGTTTTCAAGAAAAAGCGCAGGAAAGGATACCAGAAAAGTAACGGTCATCGCCAGTGCCTGACTAAGATAAAAATAAACGAAATTGCTTAATTGAAATTTCTTAACTTTAACACGTAATAGTAATTAACCAATAACATGGCACACAAAAAAGGGGAAGGCAGTGTACGGAACGGCCGCGACTCCCATAGCAAAAGACTCGGTGTAAAGATCTTCGGAGGTCAACCTGCAATCTCAGGAAACATCATTCTTCGCCAGCGTGGTACAGTATATCATCCTGGAACCAACGTTGGACTTGGTAAAGATTTTACCATTTTCGCCCTTACTGACGGAGTAGTAGAATTCCGTAAGACAAGGAACAAGACATTAGTATCAGTAACTGCAGTTTCTTAATTAAGAATCGCCGAGGACTAACCCCCTACGGCGATTTTTGCCATTATAAAGATTTTTGTTTAACCCTTAAATTCACAGTTATGGCAACAGCAAAAAAAGCGCCTGCAAAAAAAGCAGCAGCCGCACCAGCCAAAAAAGCAGCACCTGCGAAAAAAGCAGCTCCTGCGAAGAAAGCAGCACCTGCGAAAGCAGCACCTGCAAAAAAAGCAGCACCTGCGAAAGCAGCACCTGCTAAGAAAGCGGCTCCTGCGAAAGCAGCGCCTGCTAAAAAAGCAGCACCTGCTAAAAAAGCAGCACCTGCTAAAAAAGCGGCAGCTCCTAAAAAGGCAGCAGCTCCTAAAAAAGCAGCAGCTCCTAAAAAAGTTGCAGCAAAAAAGAATGCTGGTCCTAAAAAGACAGCCGCTAAAAAGAAGTAAGATTATTTTAGCGATCTTAAAAAAAGGCTGTTTCGAACAGCCTTTTTTTATGCCCTTTAGTGTCGTAAAAGTCTTTATAAGGTCACATGCTCAGCACGTACTTCTTTCCCCAGAAATACAGAGCCGTGATCGTCGAAATCAGCTACATCATCGGTGGTATAATACCTTGTAGTACCATTGCGGCTGATGCGTGTTTCCATCTCCGGATGGCGCTGCAGATAATCTGTAAGGCTGGCAGCCACTATCTCTCCCTGAGTAACCACATTTACGCCCTCAGGAAGGTACTTTTTTATCTTATGCAGCAATAACGGATAGTGGGTACAGGCCAGCAAAATGGTGTCTATACCTGGCGATCGATGCAACAATTCATCCAGATATTTCTTTACAAAATAGTCTGCCCCTTCAGAGTCATACTCGCCATTTTCTATAATAGGCACCCACATCGGACATGCCATCTGTTGCACTTTCACATCCGGAAAGAAATGACCGATCTCTATCTCATAAGAGCCTGAGGTAATAGTACCCTTGGTCCCCAACACACCTACTTCTCCTGTACGCGTATAGTTGCCAATTATCTCAGCTGTTGGTCTTATTACACCCAGTACCCGCTTATCTGCTCCTATATGTGGCAGATCTCGCTGCTGTATGGTTCGTAGTGCCTTTGCCGATGCAGTATTGCAGGCAAGTATCACCAGCGGGCAGCCCATTTTGAAAAACCATTCCACACACTGCAGCGTATACTGGTGCACTGTATCGAATGAGCGGTTGCCATATGGCGCGCGACCGTTATCGCCCAGGTACACAAAATCATATTGCGGTAGTGCTTCTGCAATAGACCTGAAAACGGTAAGGCCACCATAACCCGAATCGAAAACACCTATGGGACTGCTCAAAACGATGATATTTTAAAGGACGAATGTAAAGTTACTCAATTTGCTATTGCAGTATTGCCTCAAAAAAGTAGAGCCCCGCGTTTGCAGGGCTCTACGAAAAATATGTGATGTGCAGCACCGATTAGTGAGCAACAGCTATCTGTTTAACTATCTGTCCTTCAGCACCGTTGATGTTAACCATGTAGATACCAGCAGCGAGGTCAGCAACATTCAGGCTAACACTTGTCTGACCGGCAGCAACGTTTGCAGTCATTACAACACGACCAGCCATATCAGCTATGATCACTGTAGCAGCCTGTGTAGTTTTCCAGCTAAGGTCGATGTTCAGTTTGTTCTGAGCAGGTACAGGATACAGAGTAGCAGTACCACCGTTGTTGCTTACGTTCTTTACAGAAACGAAAGTGCCGTAGTAGTAGTTAGCTTTTGTATCGCCGAAAGCGTTAACCCAACCTGGAATGCTCAGGTCATATGACTGACGTGTACCAGAAGTGAGTTTGCCGTTGCTGTTGTATGTGTAAGTGTAGTGATAAGTATCAGACCATGAACCTGCACCTGCAGTATCCCAAGTCTGTACTGTTTCATTAGCAGGGTTGCCACCTGTGAAACCACTATAGATGCTCATTACATCGTTAACGAAAACTGTTCCGTTAGAGATGCTGTGAAGGTTTGATACACGATTACCGGAAGTGTCATACTCATTAGTGTACATATCGTTATCAACCCATGCAGCAGTACTCCAGGTACCGTTAGTAGTTGTTTTCAGCTTGTTTGAAGCTGTGTATGTGTAGTTAACACGGTTAGTGAAAACAGGTGATGTACCAGCCCAGTCGAGCCAGGTTTGGTTGATCATGTTTCCTGAAGCATCATAGTAGTATGTCTTCTGGCTTTCAGCAACATAAGCACTTACGCCGTCCCACAGAGAATACTGATCAAGTTCCAGTTTACCTGAAATGTTATAAGTGTATGTGTTCTTAGAATCAGTGATCCATGCAGATGAACCATCCCAATGCTGCTTGATAGTAGTAGCTTTAGAATTGTTGGTGTTGTATGTATGGATGTATTTCCAGGTATTAGCCCATGACATGAGCATCATATCCCAGTTCTGTTCTACAGAAGTAGTTAGATTATTGTTAGCATCAAACTCCTGAATCCACCTTTTGCTGTTGTTCTGGGTATCGCCCATTACATAAGACCAGGTAGTACCTTCGTCAAATTTCAGCAGGCTATTCAGATCGCCACCCCTTGCAGTTGACAGATAAGAATAAGATGTAGAATCCGTACGCTTGAATTCTGCGCCATTGTGAGTCCAATGTGCCTGAGCTGTAAGTCTTGAAGATTGCGCCTGAGCAGCCTGAGCAAGTAAAACAGGTGCCGCAAGTGTTAAGAGTAACTTCATTTTGTTCATAAATGGCAATTTTATTTGAATAAGTTAAGGTATAAACCGAATAACCATACAATGATAGTAATAATTTTCGTGAATTTACAAATTTTGGACAAAAATGTTATCCGAAAGCGCCTTTACAGAAATCAAATTAAAGTACCGGTCAGAAAACAACAACACGAAACGGAGCAATCGAAAGTGAGATAAAACAACAAACTAAGCAAAACATTATCAGCTTCTCTCAGTAAATAAGTACACGGCATTTCTTCCACATATTAAGGAAACGTGAAACTTTATGCTCCAGCCGGCAAAACAACACTAAAAATAGCTCCAATTAATAGGGGGGATGATATATAGTTATTCTTAAAAGTCGTTATTGAGGTATGCATTTATTAATTTTACCGTTTTTTAAACCGTAACAACTAAACATGTGGCATAAAATAGCCGCTTTCATAATTAAGTATCGTCTGGCCCTGCTCATAGCACTATTGGCCGATACAGCAATTATGGGGTACTTCGCAAGCAAGGTAAAACTCAGCTACGAATTCAATACTGCCGTTCCTACAGACAATCCTAAATATATAGAATATCAGAATTTCAGGAAACAGTTTGGCGAGGATGGAAATATGATGGTGATCGGCATTCAGTCAGACAAATTCTTCTCTCCCGATTTCTTCAATGACTATGCCCAACTCTGCAAGACCATAACAAAGGTGAAAGCAGTAGAGAATGTTTTGAGCATTCCCGGAGCGGTGACGCTGGTAAAAGATACAGTAACGTCTAAACTGAAAGTAGTAACTATTGCCGGCGATCCGCCATTCAGCAACATAGACTCATTTAAGGATGTGTTCATGAATCTCCCTATCTACAAGGGATTCCTATACAATCCCGATACTAAGGCATATATGATGGCAGTACGTATAGACAAGAACGTACTGAACTCTAAAGACAGGTCTGATGTAATAAATAAGATAGTAGAACTGGGTAATGCATTCGGCCAGAAGTACAATACGGAAATGCACTACTCCGGGTTGCCGCTTATTCGCACACAAATGGCCCTGAAGGTACAGTCTGAGATGAAGTTGTTCCTCATCATGTCTTTTGTGCTTACTGCTATAATCCTAATCATATTCTTCCGCTCTTTTACTGCCGTACTGGCCTCTATGCTGGTAGTGGCTATAGGTGTTATATGGAGTGTGGGTACTATAGTGCTGCTGGGTTACAAGATCACCCTGCTCACTGCCCTCATACCACCGCTGGTGGTGGTCATAGGTATACCCAATTGCGTATATCTGCTCAACAGGTACCACTACGAGTATAACCTGAACCCCAATAAAATGAGGTCGCTCTTGCGTATGATAGACAGGATGGGGATTGTAACCTTCTTCACCAACCTCACAGCAGCTATTGGCTTTGGTGTATTCTTCTTTACCAAGAGCGTTCTCCTCAAAGAATTCGGACTTGTGGCCGGCATCAATATTATTGCACTGTTCTTCATTTCACTCATATTCATTCCTGCCTTCTTCAGCTTCCTGCCTCCCCCAAAGGTGAAGCATACCAAGTATCTGGAGAGTGGTCTTATCAATAAAGTGCTTACACGAATCACCAATTGGGTGTTCGACCACAGAATGTCCATTTATATTTTCACGCTTGTGGTTTGCGGTCTGTCGGTTTGGGGTGTTATGCAGCTGAAAAATGATGCACACATTGTAGACGACCTTCCACAGCAGGATAAGGTTTCTGTAGACCTAAAATTCTTTGAAAAGAACTTCAAGGGTGTAATGCCTCTGGAAATAGTAATAGACACCCGTAAGAAAAGAGGTGTAGTGAACGGACTAGGTGTAATAAGGAAAATGGACGAGTTGAGCAATCTGCTGGAAAGCTATCCGGAAATAGGCAAACCACTATCTATTACCAACGGAGTAAAATTCGCTTCTCAGCAATATTTTGGCGGAGACACTTCTTACTTTGCTGTTCCCGGCGACTTTGGCGCTGCATTCCTGCAGCCTTATCTATCTGCCAAGAACGATTCGGGCAAGGGTACGCTCTTCAGCAAACTGTTACTTTCTTTCATAGACAGCAACAAGCAGAAAGCACGTATCAGTGTAAGCATGGCCGATGTAGGCTCCCGCAAACTGCCTTTGCTGCTGGATTCGCTGAAACCTAAGGTCTACAGCATCTTCGATAGCAACAAGTACACAGTAACCTTTACCGGCACCAGCATCACCTTCCTCGAGGGCAGCAAATTCATTGTAGCCAGCCTCAGAGACAGTCTCATATTGGCCTTCCTCATCATCTTCGGCTGTATGATAGCACTGTTCCGCTCCTGGCGCATATTACTGATATCTATAGTGGTGAACATAGTGCCGTTGCTCATTACTGCCGGCCTCATGGGCTGGATGGGCATCCGCATCAAACCATCTACCGTACTGGTGTTCAGTGTGGCACTTGGCATCACTATCGATGTTACGATCAGGTTCCTTGTCAACTTCAAGCAGGAACTGGTGCGCCACGACGATAGCATTGCCGATACAGTACACCGCACCATTCACGATACGGGCCTTAGTATCATCTACACATCACTCATACTTATTGCAGGTTTTGCTGTATTTATGCTCTCTGAGTTCGATGGTACAAAATCGCTGGGCTATCTTACATCCATCACTCTGTTCCTGGCCATGGTCACCAACCTCACGTTGTTGCCTGCGCTGCTGCTGTGGATGGATAAAGTGATAGAGAAAAAGAACAATGCTACAGACTTCCTGATGGGAGAAGAAGATGACGATGTCATCAAGATAACTGACTAATATTTACTACTATTCAATCTTTTCAATGTGCTGATCTGCAGACTATGTCTCCGGGTCAGCACATTTTTCATTAGCCGATGCCGCAAGGCAACTATTCTGTGTAAATACCCTGACAACAGGAGCAATGAAGCTCTGGTGTAAATGAAGAAAGGAAGCTCCGTTTTTATTGAGGATTAGTTAGGCACATCCCTGAAGTCTCTGCGACGCACCAACTTCAGATCCTGCAGTATGGTAGATTTTGCATTCAGTGTGAAGTTGAAACTCTTACGAGGCCCGAACGGATAGGTCTGGAAATGTATCTCCCAGCAATGCAGATCTCTGTACACATCTATACTGGTCAGGGTCATCTGCTTCAGATCGAAGTTGTAACCACTGTTCAACACCGCCTTCCAGCTCTCAGTTATCTGCAACTCTCCGCTGAAGGTGAGTGAGTGGTTCAGCACTATGGTGTCTTTGTAAGAGAAGCTGCTGTACTGCTTGTTGAATGACATAGTATAGGTGAAGTTGAAACTCCACGGAATATTCAGGTCCACATACTCGTTATAACCCGCATTGCGCAGCACACGCAGGTATTCTTCGCTGTTGGTGCGGTCCTTAGCCCCGCCCTTAGGCTTGGAGTGGAAGTTGCTACCCACAGACAGGTTCGCATTTTTGAACCTGCCTATGCCCGTTCCCTGCTCAATATTCAGTGTTTGCAGCCTTATCCCCTTTCCATAATCAAAAGCATAGGGACTGTATGCCGCACTTCCCGTTATGTTCACCTTGTCCAGCACATTGGTACGGAAGTTCACACCTATGTCTGTCCACCTGAAAGAGTCTGCAGCTGCATTGTAAGACGTAGCCACACTGAAACCATCTATCAGCGTCACATTCTTGAAACCGGATGCAGTGTCTTTTGCATTGCGCACCTTTATCTGCAGGTTGTTGTTCACGCCCAGGTTCATACTGGCCGACTTGCCCTGTACCGGCGAACCTACAGGTGAAGTAATGAACGGAGATTGTGAGATCAATGTCTGACTGGTATCCATTCTGGACTGGTAGTAATAGTTGAATGGTGATTTTGCAAAATCGGGTCGGTATGAAACACCTACTGCCGGTGTCAGCACATGCCTTATGCCGCGCAGCCCACCACTGTTAAACAGTTTCATGCCATAGATACGGGTAGAGAAGTTGAGCCCTGCATTAAAATCTCTTGCTGTAAAGAAACCATCCTGACGGATAGAATCCACCTTGGCGTTAGCATCATTGTACTGCTGAAATATTTTGTTGGAAAGCCAGTATTCGTTGTAGTTCACACTGAAGGACATGTTCACATAACGCATCACTGTGTAAGAAGCACTAACAGGTATAGAGTGGCGCACTCCGTTCTGAAAACTCTTCATAGACAGGTTACTGATGTTGAACGTACTATCGTAGAAAGTGGTCTTGTTCTGCAGATCCATTGCATAGCTGGCCGTTATCTTATCGTACCAGTGGTTGCCTACTGCATTCTTCCGCTGGAAGGGGTTGAACTGGTTCACATAAAAGTTCATAGAAGGCAGTGTCACATCTATCTGCTTGGTGCGTGTGTTCTGCTGGTGCAGCGCACTCACTGTCAGCCCGAATGGCCTGTTCTGCCAGTTCTTACTATAGCTCACATTCGACTGGTACTGGTTATTCAGTATCTGGTTCGGGTCATAGCTGTTGTTGGAGTAAAAGCTGGATGTACCCGCCTGCACCGATGCATTGAAACTCTGCCCCGGCACCGACTTGGCATCAGAACTGTGGCGCCAGTTCACCATAAAATCCTTGGTTGTGCTGGCAGTAGGTTCAAAGTCTTCTCCGGTCTTGTTCAGCGCATAAGACACTATGAGCCCGCCCCTGTAGTGATACAGATTATTGTAGTTGGAGGTAGCAGTTAACTTGTAGCTGCCCTTGGTATAAATATTAGATTGCAGCAGCGCATCCACCTTCTCATTCACATGAAAATAATAACCGCCATTAAGCAGGCCGAAGCCCCTTTGCTGCTCCACACTATAGGTAGGCAACACAAAGCCCGACCTCTGCTTCTGCGAAGCAGGGAACAGCCCGAAAGGCAGGTATAGCGGCGTGGGCACCCCTTCTATGTTCAGGTTGGCCGGGCCCGATACGATCACCCTGTCCGGTATAACCTTTATCTTCTTGGCCCTTATACCAAAGTGAGGCGTATCCAGCGCACAGGTAGTATACACGCTGTGCCAGCCATAGATACTTTGGTCCGGGTTGCGTTTTATCTGCTCACTCTTCACGTATCCTTCACCATATTGCGTACTCACATTCCGCACTATAGCACGCTTGCTTTTGAAATTATACTGCATGGAGTCGTAAGTAAATCGCTCACTACCCTGCTTGAAAGATGGCCTGTTGGTTCCCGTATCCAGCACCAGATCGCTGGGGGCTGCAGTAACCATATTGGTTGCCTGCGAAAAATTGATCTGTCCTGCGTTCAGCTGCAAGTCTTCGTAGTTCACCTGTGTCTTGCCATAGAGGTAAAAGACATCTTTATCCATGTCCATTACTGCAGAGTCTCTGGCGCTGGCTTTCACCACAGCAGGCAGTGCATCGCGCGAAATCTTTATACCCAGTCGCTGTTCCAGACTGTTCCTTCCTGCAGTATCCGCAGCCTTCAGCGTATCTGTACCGGTAGGCCTGCCGCCCTTCATCATCAGCGAATCCTTGGCCACATAGGTGGTATCAGCCATACCCTTGTTGCGGGGCATAGATGTGCTGTCTGTCTGCGAGTAGGCCGTATTTGTTATAAAGAATATAAAAATAGTAGCCATGCAGCAGGTAAAGCGATGCAATGATGAAAAATTTGGAATAAATTTACCGCTAAGGCTCATGAACGGGCAAAAATAACTATTTGACTGCGAGGTTGAATGAATTTGTATATTTAATCTTTTGTGAAACATTCTTATGCGCGCTATAATTGTTCTGGCTTTACTCCTGGCATTGTCTCCGGCACCTTTGTTTGCCAAAGGCAAAAAGATCAATAAGATAGTTCTTGACGCGGGGCACGGTGGCAAAGACTACGGTGCTCAGGGTGCCGTTTCCTACGAAAAAGACATTACCCTGGCCGTTGCACTCAAACTCGGCAAGCTACTGTCAGACTCCATGCACAACATGCAGGTGATCTACACCCGTACAGAAGACACTTACCCGTCTCTGGTGGAGCGTCATGAAATTGCCAACAAGGCCAATGCCGATCTTTTCATTGCCATTCACGTCAATTCTACCCCATATACCTACACCAGAACACTGGAAGGCTACAAAACAGTAAAGCGTAAAGGTAAGACCATCAGGCAACCTATATACAGGTCTGTGCGTCACCACGTTACCAAGCGCAGCGGAGTAGAGACCTATGTAATGGGTTTGCACCGTGCCGGTCAGCAGAAAGGCGCTATCGGCGAATATGTCGATAATGTGAGCGACGAACCTGGCCTGCTGAACGAAAACGACCCTCAGACTGCCATTATTGTGGCGCAGTATGCACAGGCCTTCCTGGGCAAAAGCGTTATTCTGGCTTCCAAAATTCAGGAACAGTTCTCAGTGAGCGGCCGCGAAGACCTGGGCGTAAAGCAGATGGGACTGGAAGTACTGGCAGGCAGTGCCATGCCGGGAGTACTGGTGGAGATAGGCTTCATAACCAATGTGGAAGAGGAAGCTTTCCTCAATTCAGAAAAAGGACAGTACGATGTTGCCGTAGCTATTTACAGGGCTATTAAGGGTTATAAGGACGACGTAGAAAAATAGCACAAAAAAATATCTTTTACTTTTCATAGATAGATGGCGTTATTGAAATATATTTAACACCGTATAACGTGTTCTTCCCGCTTTAAAGAGTTGGATGATTGTCGTTATTACCTGTTTTTTCTTATTTTTGAGATTGATAAAACACAATTACAGTGATGAAATTTCCTTTTAAGACCGTATTTATTTCCTCGTTAGCCACTATAGCTGTCTTCTTCACAGTTGTCTACACTACCTCCTGCAACAGAGATAAATGCAAAACTATTACATGTGCCAATGGCGGTGTTTGTAATGGCGGTTCATGCACCTGTCCATCGGGCTACGAAGGCACCAATTGCGAAAAAGAGAGCCGTCTCAAATTCCTGGGCAACTGGACAGTATTCGAAAAAGGCAGCATCACACTTGCAGCTCAGTATCCTATCAGCATTGAGCCTGCATCAGAAGTTACCGATGTGGTCATCAAAAACTTCTACAACTACTTCAAAACTCCGATCAGGGCTACCGTTTCAGGCGATTCCCTGTTCATACCAAACCAGCAGTACGAAGGTAAAGTGCTCTTTGGCATAGCGCATATCTATTCAAATGTTACTTACGGACAGTATGGTGGTATAGAAGCATTCTACGAGATCATAGATACTGCAACACAGAAGGTGAACGATTTCGGCTACAATGCCGCTATCGACAACAGTCTTCCTTCTCAGTGGAACAAATAAACCACTACAGTACAAACATATTTTTACGAACGCCTCCTTTACCGGGAGGCGTTTTTTTATGCTTTACACACCTCTTCCCTTCATCTTTCCTTTTGACTTTCTACCGTATACTTTCTACTTTTGATTGTAATTATGATGGCACCAAAGATCATTATCGCAATAGACGGCTATTCCTCCTGCGGCAAAAGCACGCTGGCAAAAGAACTGGCTGTGAAACTGGGGTATAACTACATAGACAGCGGTGCTATGTACAGGGCCATCACACTATATTTCCTGCGAAATATGGTAGATATTACCGATCATATGAAGATTGCCGAAGCCATTGCAGACATCAATCTGTCGTTTGTGTTCAATGAGCACCGTCAGGCATCAGATATTTACCTTAATGACGAAAATGCGGAGCCATATATCCGCGACATGCTCGTAGCCGAGAAAGTAAGCGAAGTGGCCGCAATCAAAGAAGTAAGGGCCTTTGCGGTGGCACAGCAGCAAAGCATGGGCACTAAAAAAGGTATTGTTATGGATGGAAGGGATATTGGTACTGCCGTTTTCCCGGATGCAGAGCTGAAACTGTTCATGACCGCCGATCCCGAAGTGCGGGTGATGCGTCGTTTCAAAGAGCTCTACGCTACGAACCCCAACATCTCCATAGACGAGATACGCCATAATCTGGAATTGCGCGACTATATAGATTCTACCAGAGAAGAAAGTCCGTTGCGCCGTGCCACTGATGCCATACTGGTAGACAACAGCAACCTTTCCAGAGAAGACCAGCTGAAGCTGGTACTGGAAATGGTAAAAGACCGCACCAAGGCAAAAAAATAATATTTCCCTCTGTTTTTCGGTTATACCTGCTGCCGTTGTGGCATTAGCATTCCCATGCGCTGTGGCCTGCATTACCCTTTGGCTCAAAAACAAACAGGGCGGTCTCTTTGCAGAAACCGCCCTGTTCTATTAAAATGCTTACTTATTATTCTACGTTCAGCCTCATTACTGCACGCCTGTTTTCGGCCATGCCATCAGCTGTTTTGTTGCTTGCTACAGGATCTTTCTCACCATGAGCCATCACCTTGATGCGTTTGCCGTCTGCACCCATTGCTATGAGCTGTTTCTTCACAGAAAGTGCACGCCTCAGAGACAGTTTCAGGTTGTAAGAGTTAGTACCCCTTGCGTCAGCATGACCGTGAATGATGATGATCGAGTTAGGATCGTCTTTCAGCGTCTTCATTGCTGTTTCGAGTACAGGCTTAGATGTTTCCTGAACTACAGTTTTGTTAGTTTCGAACAGTATTGGTGTAGAAAGTGGTATTTCCACAACCGGTGGCGGAGGCAGCGGGCAACCATTGTTGCTTGCAGGACCTGCAACCTCAGGACACTGATCTTCGTTGTCTGGTAAACCATCACCATCTGTATCAGGACAGCCTTTGTACTGTGCCAGACCTGGTTTGTCAGGGCAAAGGTCATTCTTATCAGCTATACCATCACCATCCCTGTCCGGGCAGCCTTTCAGACTAACAGGACCTGCCTGGTATGGACAATCGTCATCTTTATCAGGTATACCGTCGCCATCGCTGTCAGGACAACCGTTGAACTTAGCAAGTCCTGGTATGGTACGACAAGTATCTTCAGAATCCTGAATGCCATCTTTATCCGTATCAGGACAACCATTGAACTGGGCAAGACCCCATACTTCAGGACATTTGTCCTTTTTGTCTGGTATACCATCTTCGTCAGTATCCCTGAGTTTACCAAAGAGGAAGCGAACACCAACATTACCACCTATAGATGATACTGTGCTTGATGACACATTGTTCAGGCTGGAGCTATACTCCATCTTAGTGCTCATCAGGGTGTAGTTAGCTACATTGTTGTTCTTGAAAGACTGGTACATGTAGTAAGCACCAAAGTTGATAGCTACATGATCAGAAAGATACCAGCTCAGTTCAGGCCTCAGCAGGAAACCTACAGAACCTGTAGTGTAAGATACTGTGCTCTTATCTGCAGCAGGGGTCTGACCCAGACCTACATTCACACCGGCAGCTTTCTGCTTCTGGAATTCAGCGTTCAGATCCACATTAGGATTCTTAGCGATCAGGTATGCCTTAGTTATGATTTCATCAGAAGCAGCAGGAGTTACGCTGTTGTCATAAACAGTTGGCGTACCATCGCCACCGGCAGAACCGGTGTGTTTGTATACTGCCTCGTAATCGTAGTTGCCATTGTTCTGAGATACGTTCTTCATCTGCATGTTGAACATAGGACCCGCATCGGCAGTAAAGCCCAGGTGCTTAGAGAACCTGTACTTATACTTCAGCAACAGTGGAATATTGAGGTTAGTGCTTTTTGTCCACTCTTTCAGGCTATTACCGGTAATGTGCTGGCGGTATATAGAACCTGCAGCATCAGTAGCCTGGTATTCAACATGATATTTATCCAGGGTCAGGTTGCCTGTCTGAGACAGGTACATGAAGCCCGCACCAAGACCCCAATGGCAGCCAGGGCCAAAGAAGTAACCCAGCTGGGCATCAAAACCTACAGTACCGCCATTCTCAAACTTCAGTTTACCGATGTTTGTATTCTGGCTGATTGCGTTCAGGTAACCGGAAGTGCCAGTTCCTGTGGTCAGGTCCTGCTTCATTCCGCCACCCAGCAGATTCAGATCTATAACCCACCTCGATAGGTCCGGATCTCTTGTATAATTATATTTCTTCGGCGCGGGAGCCTCTTTTGTTACGGCTTCCTGAGCTATTGCAGGCAAAATTGCCGCAGCAGCTATTATGGAGAAGATTACTTTTTTCATCTACAGTTATTTAATTATTGTAAGCTTAGTTTTTCACAAATTTCGCAGTACCTACCTTGATGCCATCCTGATAACATTCTACCATGTAGAAGCCTGCAGGCAGATTACTGATGCTGAAGCTGGCTTTGTTGTTGTCAGTTTTCACTGTGTTGATCACCTGACCCAGCATGTTCACCAGTTCCACATGTACGTTACCTGTAGTTGCTGATCTAACCTCTACATTTATCTGATCGTTTGCAGGGTTTGGATATACCTGCATATCTGTAAAGGCTTCTTCTGTTTCGTTGATGTCTTTTGGTGTGTTATCAGCCGGAGTATTGTAGTATGCTTTGCTGCTGCAATCACCTGTGCTGGTCATTACCCAGTATTTGCGGTTTGCAAACTGTGGTGCAGCATTGAAGTAGCTCTGGTTGATCTCGCCTTTCAGTATCACAGAATCGAGTGTGTTTGCATCATCATAACCCCACTGGAAGTTCTTCACGTCGTTCTGCAGGCAAATGAATTTACCTTTTGTATAGATAACCTTAGGCATAGTGCTTGCAGTGTTACCTACAGTTACTTTGTAAGTAGTAACGCCGATACAACCTGTAGCACCTACTTTAGCAGTAAGTGTTACTTCTGCAGTACCCGGAGTTGTGAAGTTCACAAGGCTATACTGATTGCCTGTACCTGTTGCATACAATTCTGCATTGTTAGTGCTCCATGAATAGGTAATACCTGTTGGTGCAGGAATAGCAGCACCAAAGTTCTGATACATTACACCATTGCAAAGAGCAGCTGGTGGCATAGTACCTATTACCGGCGCATCAGCAGATGGCCTTACACGAACTTTTACAGTTTCAGTTTTAGCACAACCGCCACCTACAGAGATAGTATATACATAGCTCACATTGATGATGCCGGTAGTACCGTTCACCAGTGTTTCGCTTGCAGTACCTGTACCATTGCTGGTAGCAGGAGTGATGTTAGTTACCTGAGCACGAGCCCATGCATAAGTAACAGGAACTGTAAGGTCTGTAGTTGGATTATATGTGAACGGAGCGCCTGAACAAGCACTGTCATTCAGCGTAGAAGACAGTTTTGGTGTAGGACGAACAACCAGTGGTACATTATACAGATTTACACAGCCATTTGCAGACAGTGTGAATGCATATGTAACCTGAAGATTACCGTTGGTATTGTTTTTCAGCAGTTCGCTGATATTGCCTGTAGCATCAACAACCGGCAGAGAACCTATACCTGCTACGAAAGCACGTGACCATGTATAAGTGAAACCAGGAGTGAAAGATGCTGGAGTAAAGTTGAAAACAGTGCTGTCGCAAATCGGCGATGGCATTGTGTTGCTCAACCTTGGTTTTGGATTTACTGTTACCAGTACATTCTCTGCATTCGTACAACCATTGATACCTGTTGTATATACATAAGTAACAACTACAGGAAGCGGAGATGCGTTCCTGAGGCGCTCGTTAGGATTGCCGGTGCCGCTTGCAGCAGGATTGGTGATGTTTGGAACTGCAGCACGTGTCCATGCGAAAGTTGCACCCGGAGTAGTACTTGCAGGTGTATAGTCGAATGTAGTACTGTCACATATAGCAGCAGGAGTAAGTGTAGTGCTCAGAGATGGCGTTGGGTTTACTGTAACCAGTACGTTCTGGAAATTAGTACAACCGTTTGCACTCAATGAGAAAGCATAAGTTACTGTAACAGGTACGAATGTAGTATTGTCAAGCAGTTCGCTGATCGTATCAGAACCATCATTAGAACCATTTGCTATACCTGCAATTACACCACGCTCCCATGCAAAAGAAACACCTGTTGTTGCAGATTTTGCTTTGTAGTTGAATGAAGCATTATCACAGATATTACCTGTCAGGCTGCTAGTAAGAACCGGCATCGGGTTAACGATCACTGTCAGGTTTTCTGTGTTCTTACAACCGTTGATGTTCATTGTGTCTACATATACTACAGTTATAGGACTTGCAGTAGTGTTGGTAAGCACTTCGCTGATAAGGCCGCTGCCTGAGCCGGTAGCAGGAGTGATACCTGTTACTGCAGCCCTGCTCCAAGAATGTACCAGACCTATTGTAGCACTAGTCTGACCGAATGTAACCACATCACCTGAACATGATGTACCAACCAATGGAGTCGGAGACAGTACCGGTGTTGGGTTTACTGTTACAGTAAGGAACTGCTGGTTGTCGCAACCGTTTGCAGTAAGAGTGTAAGTATATACTACTTCTACAGGGTTAGCACCTGTATTGTCAAATGTTTCGCTGATGCTTGCAGTACCGTTGTTTGCAGCAGCAACAATGTCGCCCGTAAGCGGAGGACGGCTCCATGCAAATGTAGTAGCCGCAACTGCGCTGGTAGCTGTGTAGTTGAATGGTGCGTTGTCGCAAACATAACCGGCAGAAGAACCACCTGTAAGTGTTGGCGTTGGTTTCACAGTATAAGTGAACGTATCAGGCGTACCAAAACAACCGTTCAGTGATGGAGTTACAATGATCGTATCAATTTTAACAACTGAAGAAGCATTGAATGCTGTGAATGCCGGAATATTGCCGGCACCGCTGGTAGGAATACCTACTGTAGCAAGGCTGCTTGTCCAGTTATATACTGTACCACTGTAAGACCCGCTGAATGCAACAGTTGTAGTGTTAGTACCATTACATACTGCAGGCTGATCTGCTGTAGCTAATACATTTGGTATTGGTTTCACCTCTACGCTGATAGCCTGTGTGTAATCGCAGGTACCGTCGTTGATCGTAAGGAAGCCATTGTATGTTGCAGGTGTTGCAGTACCTGGTATAGTTACCGGGAAAGAAGATGAAGATGTTGGGAAAGCTGTAGCCGCAACGTCTGTGAAGCCTGCAGTAAGTGCTGCTGCATCCCAGTTGATGCTGTATGTATAACCTGATGGTACACCGAAAGATATTTTGGCATAACCATGATTGTCATTGAAACCCTGTGTATGAGATACGCTGGTAACCAGAGTAGCATCGGAATAAGAAGATCCGCCACCGCCACCTGAAGCAGCACCGCCACCACCACCGAAGTAACCACCTGCACCACCACCAGATACGAAGGCAAGGCTAGGGGCGCCATCGCCACCTGCACCCGGAGTACCGACAGAACCTGAAGTGATAAATGGAACTGATGCAGCGTTTCCGCCAGCTACTGCGCTTCCGCCAGCCGCAAAGCCGCCTGCAAAGTTCGCACCACCGTCGCCGGCAATTGTTGCACCGCCTACGCCACCTGGAACAGAAACAGAAAGGTCGCTGTTGTAACCGCTACCGGCACCACCACCTGCTACTGCTACACGCTGAACGAGTGCAGTACCATTGAGACGGATATCTGTAGCACCACCACCGGAACCTCCAAAACCAAAGCTGTTACCGCCACCGTTGTAGCCGCCCATAGCACCGGTTATAGAACCATGTGCACCTGCGCCGCCTACGTTAACCGTAAGAACGTCGCCTGCAGTTACAGCAAGAGTACCCTGCAGCCTGCCACCCTTACCGGGTGCAGGGAAAGAACTTGAATCATTGCCACCCACAGCACCTGCTATATCAAATGTTACACTGGTAACACCTGCTGGTATGAAGTAACTGTTTGCTGTACCAGTATAAGTATGGTCAGTCAAAGTAGAAAAAGTGATACCTGTTGAAGAAGTACCATAACATACCGAAGGGTTTGCAGCCACTACAATAGCAGGCTGTGGTTTGATAGTTACAGTAATGCCTGTAGCGGGGCTGTCTATGATACCGTTCACATCGGCATAGATACAATTATATATTCCTGCAACTTCTGCAGCATAAGAAACGCTGTTAGCACCTGAAATAGAAGCACCATTATGATACCACTGGTAGCCACCTGTACCGCCTGTTACAGAAAGTGTAACAGATGTACCGGGACAAATGCTGGTAGCACTGCCTGCATTGATAGAACTAACGTGTGTTTCGCTTACCATTCCACGGAAATCATCCGGTGTGTTCATGATAGTTGCACCAATATTACCTGTAGTTACATTCCATATGTGGATCTGACTGCTGATGTTGCTCATCATCATTTGACCATCACCTAGGTAGATACCACCAAATGTTTCGCCACCTGTTGCAGCACCTGAGTAAGTAAGGTTCTCAATAACATCAGTTCCTGAAGTATCAAAACGCTCCCACACCACAGTACCGTTGCCAGACCAATGGTAGAATTTGTTGTCGTCTGTGTTATATACTATTACTTCACCGTCGGCACCATTGCCCAGTGTCCTGAACAAGCTCTTGGTACCATCGGCTTTATTGATCCTGTACATTGTTTCTGGTACAGTTGCACCATCACCTGTAACGCCAAACAGAGACCCGTTGGCGTTAAAAGATATAGTAGAGAAGTTGTCGCCCAGATTACCTACCTGAGTACAAACACCTGTCTGTATGTTTATTTTAGCCAGCATGCGGCCGGATACACCTGTAAGCTTCAGAATTGTATACTGATCGCCATTGGTAGGGTCAGTTGCAAGTCCGTTTATACCTGTAATAGTAAAACCGGTCAGTGTTGGGTGGAGTCTTTTTATGATCTGTCCGTCAGGCATGGTAAAAGTCCACAAAGAATCCTGAAAAGGAGATGTAGCTGCATATACTTTAGAGCTTCTTGTTGTGCTCTGTGCATGCGCCTTGTTTGCAGAAAACATGGTCAGTAGCATGCAAAACATACCTACAGCCAGAAAACCCATGCTTTTCGAAGCACCGGCGGCCATATTAGTTTTTTTGCTGTTACCTTGAGACAGGTAAAAATTCCTTAGTTCCATAAGCTAAAAAATAAAGTGTGATATTAACACTAGAAATCAGCTGCAAATATACGGTCAAATGTTCATTTTCGCCCACTATAAAAAAGAATTTAGTAACAATTGTAATAACTCATAACAAAAAATATTTGAAAGAAATCGTCATTTTCAGGTCATTTTAGGGCACTTTTTAGCTAAAAATGTTTATTTTGGGTACAGTTTTCTCACAAATTTAACAATTCAATATCTATTTCATTGCTTTTCATATACTAGATGATTCTGGTCATACCAGCAGTATACATATATCATTATGAATTAATGACAAATACTACAGACAGAGCTACTTATCTCTATTGTAGCATGGCCTTTTGTTAAATATCTCTGCATACACCTACCTATACAATAAAATGTAACGGAAGTTGTTACTTTTGAGAATAACATTATTACCTGCATGGCATTCCTGAAGAATAAAGAAATAACCCCCGGGGAAAAGACCACCCCAAAGAAGAAAAAATCTGTAGCCAGAGAATGGCTGGATGCTGGTTTGTTTGCTGTTGTGGCTGCAACCATCATTCGTACCTTCTTTTTTGAAGCATATACAATACCTACCGGCTCTATGGAAGGAACCATGCTGGTGAACGACTACCTTTTTGTTAGCAAACTGGCCTATGGCCCCCGCATACCCATGACCCCGGTTGCATTGCCTCTGGTACATAATACTATGCCTCTTATAGGAGGAAAGTCCTATACCGAGGCGGTACAATGGAATTATCACCGCATTCCGGGTTTCGGGCATGTTACCCGCAACGATGTGGTGGTTTTCAACTTCCCTGCCGGCGATACCGTAATTACAGAATATCCCGATCAGGATTATTACACCTACTGCAGGGCAATGGGCCACGACGAGGTACATAACAGGTTTCATATCATTACCCGTCCGGTAGATAAGAAAGAAAACTATATCAAACGTTGTGTGGCTGTGCCCGGAGACGTACTGGAGATCAAAAATGGAATAGCTCACATCAATGGTGCTGCTGCTCCTTTGTTCCCGCACTCCAAGATCACACACCTGGTTACTACAAATGGTGCTGCACCTATAGTAGATGACAATATTGAGTTTGTGGAAAGGATCGATGCTGCACATTATAAATACAACCTGGAGAACTGCCAGGTAGCACAGGTGCAAAAAGCCACCAATGTGGTAGCTGTAGCCCCTTATCTGGAACAGGCCGCAGGTGCGGTTGGCGATCAGCCGTTCGAATGGGTGTTCCCGCAGGATACGGCCAACTACAAGTGGAACAGGGACAATTTCGGACCGCTCACCATTCCTAAAGAGGGAACTTCAGTTACACTTACCGCTCAGAATATAGCGCTGTACCGCCGTATCATACGCAATTACGAAGGCAATACGCTGGAAGAAACAAACGGTAAGATCATCATCAACGGCAAGGAAGCAACTTCCTATACCTTCAAAATGAACTACTATTGGATGATGGGCGACAATCGTCACAATTCACTCGATTCCCGCTACTGGGGCTTTGTTCCCGAAGATCACGTGGTGGGTAAGGCATGGTTCGTATGGCTTAGCTATGGCGAAAATGGCATCCGCTGGAAGAGATTGCTGCATGGCATACACTCTCTGGAGCAATAATTCGAGCTCAAATAATTTATTACCTGAAAAGCCATTCCCTCCCCGGAATGGCTTTTTTCATTTGTATTTGCTCCTTATAAAGCTGCTTTATACAGGTTGAATCTGACCAACATAGCTGGTAACATGTATTAACTTGTAACCGACAGCCCATGCCAATGAACAGGCAGTATTCCTTTAAAATCAGTTATCACAAAGGTAAAAGCACTCAAAATAGAATGGAAAACATAAAGGGTAGTGTATCACTTACCTCCAAAACGAAAATGTTGCAACAAGCCTGTGCCGGTTGCAACATTTACTATAAGTTTGAATGAACTGATGTACTACAGGGTCAATTACCTGTAGAAGCCAGGGCATTTTGTTTTTGTATACGGACGCTGATTACCGAAAGAACGGAAATAAACAGTAACAGTGATGTTTGTCCACCAATACCAGTCGTTTGCCTTGCTGTCGCCGCGCTGATAGCCATAGTTTGGTTTGTTGCCATCCCACTCAGTCTTTTTATCACCACGGAAAGACATGGCGCTTGCCAGCTTGCCCTTGTATGCCTGCAGAGTGTCCATATTCACGTAAGACTTGCTCACATCATCCAGATAGTCTGTATTGGTGTAGCGGAAGCCGATCTCCGGAGTGATCATAAGTGTTTTGCCTATGAAAAACTTAACACCACCACCAAATGGGAAAGCCATATTGACTAGGCTGTACTGCTTACGGTCGGGATACATAGGCAAACCCTGACCTTCTGTACTCAACGGACGAAGGAAATGTTTGTTGCCGCTGTAATCTTCTGCAAACGGATTGAAGTAGAACACACCGATACCACCAAACAGATAAGGAGATACCTTTCTGTGCAGCACATCTACCGGCAGCAGGTTCAGCTCCAGTGCACCGTGAAACTCAAATACATTCGAGGTAAAGCTGAGATTTCTTGCCTGATTGATAGGTATACGGCTGTTACTGTCGGCAGCTGTGATCTGCGTGTAAGAAACACCTGTACGTAACCCTATGCGCGGGCTAGCAAAGAACTTATACAGTATCGTTGCCATAGGCCTGTAGCCATCAGACGCGAAAAACTTTGGTTGCAGATCACCGTAATAATTGGAAAGGCCAAGGCCCAGTCCTATTTCATGGTGCGTTTCCTGCGCCCCGAGGCACAAAGGAAGTAACAAAACCAATGAGAGTATTAGTCGTTTCAATGCTTGAAATTTTATTATATAGCTCGGAAAGATAAAAACAAATATCCGAATAATAAAACAAAGGGGCAACATTAATTAAGGCATTAAAAAAAATCACAAAGCCACTCCCTGTTTTACTCCTTTGCTTCCTGCTGCACATATCGCGCTCTGCCATACCTGTACGGCAGTATATTGATTATCAGAGCAGGCAATGCATTTGTTTAAAATAACAATAAAGCCAATACGTAATGTGCATAATTGGCTATTTGTTCATAGCCATATTTGTTATTAAAAATTTATCTTTGCACCTCTTATTAAAGTGTATTATTTCTATACCATTCTTAATACCATTTTATGAACTTGTTTTCGAAACAGAGTGCAGAATTCATTGGACGCCATATAGGGCCCAACGAAAATGACACAAAAGTAATGCTCAGTACCATAGGCGTAGAAAGCCTGGACGAGCTGATTGGCCGCACAGTGCCACAGGCTATACGCATGGACCACAACCTGCGTATACCGGCAGGGGTGAGCGAAGCCGAATACCTGGCACAGCTGAAGGAAACTTCTCTGAAAAACAAGGTTTGCAAAAGCTACATCGGACAAGGATATTACGATACTCATACCCCAAGCGTAATACTGCGCAACATTTTCGAAAACCCGGGATGGTATACTCAGTATACTCCCTATCAGGCCGAAATAAGCCAGGGTCGTCTGGAAAGCCTCATTAACTACCAGACCGTGGTAAGCGACCTCACAGGCCTGCCTATCACCAACGCTTCTCTGCTCGATGAGGCTACTGCCGCTGCAGAAGCAATGAACATGTTCTTCCACACTGCCAATAAAGATTCGCAGAACCCCGACCGTCCTAAGTTCTTCGTAGATCACGATGTGTTCCCGCAGACAAAAGACGTTATCGTTACCCGCGCTACTCCATTGGGCATAGAGGTTGTATATGGCGACTACCGTATTGCTGACCTCGACAAGACCTACTTCGGTGCTATATTGCAGTACCCCAACGATAAAGGAAGCGTAGAAGATTACAGCGGCTTCATAGCTACCATGCACGAAGCGGGTGGTTATGTGGTTATGGCTACAGACCTGCTGGCCCTTACCCTGCTCACTCCTCCGGGAGAGCTCGGTGCCGATGCAGCCATAGGTTCTGCACAGCGCTTTGGTGTGCCACTGGGCTATGGTGGTCCGCACGCTGCCTTCTTCTCTACAAAAGACGATTTCAAACGCCAGATCCCTGGTCGTATCATAGGCATCAGCATTGATGCCAATAACAACCGTGCACTGCGCATGGCACTGGGCACACGCGAGCAGCACATCAAAAGGGAAAAAGCAACTTCAAACATATGTACTGCGCAGGCACTGCTGGCCAATATGGCTGCAATGTATGCCGTATATCATGGCCCTGAAGGACTGAAAGACATAGCTAAAAGGGTTGCATTGCTTTCACAGGTACTGGGCGACACATTTGCTGCTGCCGGCCTCAAACTGCACAGCAACAGCTTCTTCGATACCATAGTGGTAACTGTAGCCGACAGCAATGCTGTTCGCACTACTGCAGAAGCTATGAACATCAACTTCCGCTACTTTGCCAACAACCAGATCGGTATCTCGCTCGATGAGACTACCACTTCATCTGATCTGCTCAATATCATTCATGCAGTACTGGGCAACGAAGAGCCTGCTTCCTTCTCTATAGATGAGCATACTTCTCTGTCGCACATTCCTGCTGCACTTACACGTACCAGCAGCTTCCTCACGCATCAGGTGTTCAACAGTCACCATAGCGAGTCGCAGATGATGCGCTACATAAAAATGCTGGAAAACAAGGACCTGAGCCTGAACACCAGCATGATATCTCTGGGTAGCTGCACCATGAAGCTGAACGCTGCAACAGAAATGATGCCGCTCAGCTGGCCTGAGTGGAGCAAGATGCACCCGTTTGCACCTGCCAGCCAGGCCGAAGGGTACCACCAGATAGCAAAAGAATTGTCTGATTCTCTCTGTGAGATCACAGCATTCGACGCATGCAGCCTGCAGCCAAACAGTGGCGCACAGGGCGAATATGCGGGTCTGCTTTCTATTCGTGGCTACCACGAAAGCCGCGGCGACAAACATCGTAACGTGATACTGATACCTATCTCTGCACACGGCACCAACCCTGCCAGCGCAGTTATGGTGGGCTACAAAGTAGTAGTGGTAAAAGCACTGGAGAACGGCTATATAGATGTAGAAGACTTTAAAGCTAAGGCTATTCAGCATGCCGACAACCTGGCGGGTGTAATGATCACCTACCCTTCTACTTACGGCGTATATGAAGAAACGGTAAAAGACATTACCGACATCGTGCATCAGCACGGTGGTCAGGTATATATGGATGGTGCCAACATGAACGCCCAGGTAGGTCTTACCGCTCCGGGTCTCATTGGTGCCGACGTTTGTCACCTCAATCTGCACAAGACCTTCGCTATCCCTCACGGTGGTGGCGGACCAGGCATGGGCCCTATCTGCGTAAAGCAGCACCTGGCTCCATTCCTGCCGGGTCACGTCTTCAATACCAGCAACACTGCAGGCAAACCTGCAAACGCAGTATCTGCTGCACCATTTGGTTCTGCAAGCATCCTGCTTATCTCTTACGCATACATCCGCATGCTGGGATCTACTGGCGTTCGCAGCGCTACAGAGTTCGCAATACTCAACGCCAACTACATGCGTGCCCGCCTGCAGAACGATTTCGACATTCTGTATACCGGTACCGGTGGCACCTGCGCTCACGAATTCATCGTGGATCTGCGTCCGTTCAAAAAGTCTGCAGAAATAGAAGCTGAAGACGTTGCAAAACGCCTCATCGACTATGGCTTCCATGCACCAACCATGAGCTTCCCTGTTGCCGGCACTATCATGATAGAGCCTACAGAAAGCGAAGACAAGGCTGAACTGGATCGCTTCTGTGATGCGCTCCTCGGCATTCGTGCAGAGATCCGCGCAATAGAAGAAGGTAAAATGGACAAACACGACAACCCGCTGAAGAATGCACCCCACACTCAGTTTGCAGTAACTGCAACCGAGTGGAGCCACAGCTACAGCCGCGAAGTTGCCGCTTATCCGCTGCCATATGTAAGGAACAACAAATTCTGGCCTAGCGTAGCCCGTGTGAACAACACCTACGGCGACCGTAATCTGGTTTGTACCTGCGAGCCTACAGAGTCTTACGCATAATCATACAATTCAGAATACCTTTAAGAAGCCCTCTGACACCAGCGGGCTTCTTGTTTATAAACCCCTTTCGTTTTAGGCACATGTAGCCTACTTTTACAGCACAACAAACACCCATGTACATTCGCTCGGGCAGAAATGCTTCATTCTATTTTAGCCAGTTCTTTATCCTGCTGCTCAGCTTCGGCCTGGGTACGTTGCTCGTATTCGTTGCCACATCAAAAGAGACCGATTATACTATGATCGCATTCGCTCTCGTATTCTTCGGCCTGGGCATCTATTCAGTCTATGCATACACAATGAAAACGCCCGTCATCACCTTCAGCGATGACGGCATACAATTCAATGGCAGGACCTATTTCTGGTCGCAGCTGCAAAACGTGAAGCTGGATTGCAAAGAACCTTTCCGCTTCTTATGGGCTGCCCAGGCAATGGACGCCATAGTGCTCTACTTCGATGATGGCACTACGCATACGATTTATGTAAAAATGCAGCGCAACATACCAGAGGTAAGATCAGCTATTACAGCCAAAACCACCCCCAATTCGATCATAGACACCGCCCCTACCGAAGAAGAAATAAAAATGTACAAAAGCCCGCAACTAAAGCGGGCAGCAAGTCGCATTAAGTACTATACGTTCGGCTATCTGGTATTGATGCTGCTCATCAGTACGCTTACCTCCTTTGCCAACGTATCTGAACAAACAGAACTACTGCTGAAGATCTTAATGGTCATAGCAATTATAGCAGGCGCTATTGGGCTTAGTTATTTAGTAAAAAGGGAGATCAGAAAAGCAAAGGAAGACTATAGCCGCAACCAATAACTACGCTACTTACCGGCTGCTACCGCAATGATGGCATCGGCTGCATTGGCAGATGCATTGCTGCTGCCCAGTTTGTCCCACAGTGTTTTGTAGTCGGCAAGTAATTCCTGTTTGTAAGTGCCTTCCTGCAGCAGCTTGCCCAGCTCTGCCTCCAGATTGGCGGCAGTAAGCTCGTCCTGTATCAGCTCTGTTACCACAGGTTTATCCATGATCAGGTTCACCAGCGAAATGTATTTCACCTTCACCAGCTTGGTAGCCAGCCAGAAGGATATGGCATTGCCCTTGTAGCAAACCACCTGCGGCACACCAAACAGCGCTGTTTCCAGCGTGGCAGTGCCGCTGGTCACCAGTGCGGCTGTTGCCTGCTTCAGCAGATTGTAGGTATGTCCCTTTACCAGCAGCACATCCTTGCCACCTATCAGCTCATTATAGAGCTCATCGGGCTGAGAAGGGGCCTGTGCTACCGCAAAACGATACTGCGGAAATTTATCTGCCAGCTGCAGCATTATGGGCAGCTTCACTTTTATCTCCTGCCCACGGCTACCGGGCAGCAATGCGATCAAAGGCTTATCAGCAGGTAGTGGTGTTGCAGGTGTTTCTTTTTCGTGTTGCACCACCTCTATCAGCGGATGCCCCACATAGGTTACCGGATAATTCCAGGTCTTGTAAAAATCCACTTCAAAAGGCAGTATCACCAGCATCTTGTCCACATCGCGTTTTATCTGCTTCACGCGTTTTTCCTTCCAAGCCCAAACCTGCGGAGAAATGTAGTAGACTACTTTAATGCCCTGCTGCCTGGCCCACTCTGCGATGCGCAGGTTGAAGCCCGGATAATCTATAAGCACCAGCACATCGGGCCGGTAGTCAGTAATATCTTTTTTGCAGATAGTAATATTGCGGAGAATGGTGCGCAGGTGCATCAGCACCTCTACAAAACCCATAAAGGCGAGCTCGCGGTAGTGTTTTACCAGTGTGGCTCCTGCAGCTTCCATCTTGTCGCCGCCCCAGCATCTTATATCTGCAGCAGCATCTTTCCGGTGAATCGCCTTCACCAGGTTGCTGCCATGCAGGTCTCCGCTGGCCTCACCGGCTATAATGTAGTAACGCATTTACCAGACAAACATGATGAACACTACGAACAGGGCATAAAGCATGGTGGCTATCACTATACCCTTCATGGCATAGTCCAGACGCTTGGTATTGCAGTAAACAAAAGGTATCAGATTGGCCAAAAGACTCAGCGTGAGCACTTTGGGTGCGGTCTGTCTGTCGTGTAGGATGACACTGAGCACAGATCCGATATCCCGGCCTCGGAACCATAGCAGATATACCACCAGGAAACCAAGAAGCGGCATCAACATGCCAACAATAAAACCAACTATAGGTACATTACGGCGCATATATGCACAATTATGGCTGCAATATACGAACCGTAAAGGCATAATTAGCGTTAAAAGCCTGAATGAATTATCTTTGCGCTGGTATTCAACTCACACATTCATGAATTTTAAGCTAACGAATATTCCGCAAAGGACCATAAAACCCCGCAATTATGGTCTGACAATGGTGATGGACAAGGGCATGGGGCTTGATGGTGCAAAGGATTTTCTGTCGGTCGCTGCTCCGTACGTTGATATAGTAAAACTTGGTTTCGGTACCAGTGTTGTTACTGCCAACCTGCGCGAAAAGATAAAGATCTATCAGGATCTCGACATCCCGGTATATTTCGGTGGCACATTGTTCGAGGCATTCCTCGTTCGCAACCAGATCGATGACTATATCAGTGTGCTCAAAGACCACGGCATCAAACATGTAGAAGTGTCCGACGGTTCTATCACTATCCCGCACATAGAAAAGTGTGGCTATATAGAAAAAATGGCAAAGCACTTTACTGTACTGTCAGAAGTTGGCTCTAAAGATGCCACCCACATCATGCCTCCTTACAAATGGATAGAACTGATGAAAGCCGAACTGGAATCAGGATCTACCTATGTTATTGCAGAAGCACGCGAAGCAGGCAATGTAGGCATCTACCGCGGCTCAGGCGAGGTGCGCGAAGGACTGATACAGGAAATACTCACGCAGATCCCTTACGAGAAGATCATATGGGAAGCACCACAGAAAGCACAGCAGGTCTACTTCCTGGAACTGCTGGGTGTAAATGTGAACCTCGGCAACCTGGCGCCTGCAGAAGTTATTCCGCTGGAGTCTATGCGCATAGGTCTCCGTGGCGATACCTTCCACCTTTACCTCGGCAAAGACGGCAACATGCCGGCTGCAGAATAATACAACAACACTTCATACTGAAAGAGGCACACCTATGGTGTGCCTCTTTACTTTCATGCATATATCGTAGAGGCAGCTATTCATCATCCAGCTCCGCTTCATCTGCAGGGCGCACCAGTTCATAACGCTTTGCAAAGTTGCACCAGTGGCACTTTTCTTCTCCGCACCCTCTGTCAAATTCGTGGTTCATAATGCGGCTGTAGGCATCTTTCAGCTGGCCGCGCACCAGTTGTTCGTCCTGCGCATATACAGGTACTACAAATGCTTTGTGTTCTCCGCTTTTGTTCTTCTGTATGTATTCAAACTTACCCAGGGTCACATTCCAGTGCCTTTCTTCAAAGTTTTCTACCAGCAATTTATAGAACACCATCTGCCGCCAGTAGTCACCGCCCAGTGGCTCTTTCTCATTGGGTGGTGCCAGGTTTTTCAGGGCCGAAGTAGGATCTCCTGTCTTATAATCCACCACCACACAGCTGTCGCCATGCAGTTCTATCTTATCTATCTTACCTGTAACCGGCACCCCGTCCAGGTAATACCTCGGCACCTTAAATTCTATCTCTACATTCTTGTGCAGTGTGCTTATGTAGTGGTCATAGTATTCCGACAGTTCTGTCTGTCCCTGCTCCAGTCTGCGCTCCATCTGCACGGCAGTAAAGCTGGCCGACTCTCTGTACATCTCAGACCTGAATGCCGCTATCACCTGCTCCTTCGGCGGAAACTCACCTTTCGCCGCCTTCATATCCAGATACATCCGCTCCAGCGCATAGTGTACTGCGCTACCAAAAGCAAGCGCATCACTCTTCTGAGAGGGCACTTTCAGTATAGTCTCGTAATAGAATGTAAGCGGACAATGCAGGAACTTTGTAAGCTGTGTGGCACTCATGGTAAACTGCTGCAGCATGCGCTCTATCCACTCTGCATTAGCTATTTTGATGCGCACCTCAGGCACGGGTTGCAGCGCCCACTTTATGTGGTCTTCCAGCAGTGCGGAGGGCACTATTGCTTTCTCCTTTTCTTCTGCTGTGCATATCTCGTCTATGAACAGGGTATTCTCCAGTCCTTTACCATCTTTGTCGTTTGTAGCATATGACAGATACAGGTGTTTCTTGGCCCTTGTCAGTGCGACATAAAACAGGCGACGCGCCACCTCTTCTTTATACGTACTGTCTGCATCCTGCTCTGTAGCGGTGAGGGTTTCGGGCAATTTATATTCGCTGTTCGATCCCGATTTCTTTTCCCAGAAATTCTTGGTACAGCCTACCAGGAAAACATGCTCAAACTCATTGCCCTTGGCACTGTGTGCGGTATAGAAATAAACGCCGTTCTCATTCTGTATCACCCGCTGCAGCTTCAGCGATATCTTCTCCTTGGCCATGCGCTCTGTTATGCGCACATACTCCATTGGTTTTATCTTGGCATTGCGGGCATAAGTATCCTTTACATGCTCAAAGAATGTGTACAGTACCTGCAGGTTCCATACATGGTCTGTTGTGGTAAGCAGATAAGCTACCATGCCGCTTTCGTGCACTATCTTCTCTATCAGCAACGGCAGGGGTAGTGCCAGCTGTTGTCGTTCCCATTCGTCCAGACATTTGCCCAGCCTGCTCATAGCCTTTGCTGTTCTCAGTTCCAGAGTTTCTATCAGCAGCGTGTTCGATAGTATCATTCGCCACCTCGGCGACCCCAGTTCCTTTCTGTTTTGCTGCATATAAAGTGCCAGCTTCGCTATATCATTGGCATCAATACCAAAGTAGGGCGCATGCATCAGTTCGAATAGGAAGGGCTCTCCGTCAAATTTCTTCTTCTTCTCCGCATCCAGGTACTCCAGCACATTCAGCAAGTGCATTACCATGGGCTGCTCCAGTATGTTCACCGGCTTCTTCACATTATAGGGTATGCCCTTGCGCTCCAGCAGAGCTATAATGTTATCGGCCTGTTTGTGCTGAGAGTACAGCACCGCTATCTCATTCAGCGGCACGCCCTTCTGCTGCAGCTGCTCTATACGCATCACTGTATCGGCATCTTCCTGCAGTGTGTTGTTGTAGGACCTTACCTCTGGCTGTACCGTTTCTTTCCCGTCTATAAACCGTTCGTTGGCAGCTATAATGTTCTTGTCCAATTTCAGCTCATTCAGCTGATTGATGAGGCGTTGTTTGTTGTTGTTGATAGAGGCCATGGCCTTGTCTATCACTGCCTGCGACGAACGGTAGTTGTGCGGCAGCACTATCACCTTTATACCCTCTCTGTGCCTGTCATAGAAGTCTACTATGTTGCGGATCCTGGCTCCCTGAAACTCATAGATACTCTGGTCGTCATCGCCCACTACAAACACGTTAGGGTCTTCCCAGTAAGAGGTCAGGTATTGCAGCACTTCATTCTGTGAACCGTTGGTGTCCTGAAACTCATCTACCAGAATGAACTGGTAACGCTCCTGATAGCTCTGCAGCAATACCGGGTTTTTCTCAAAAGCATCCAGTACCCACAATATCATATCGTTGAAGTCGTACCTGCCAGCCTCCCTCATACGTTGCTGATAAGTATTGTAGAGAAAAGCGGCTGCACGTGTGGTTTCCATGCGCTTCACCTCTTCATCTATCTTATCCTGTTTCGGATCTCCTTTCTTAAATTCTTTATAGGCTCTCTGGTATATGAATTCCTTCTTTTCGGGCAGCTCTTTTATGTATTCATCTACCGCAGCCGATATCAGTTCGGGGGTCATATGCTCCCGCTTCATCAGGTCGAAAAGGCTGTTCAGCCTGCCCACATCATAGTAGATATCTCCGCTCAGCCTGCGCAGCACATGGCCCTGTGGCAATGTCTCCATCATGCCATGCATCAGCTCTGCTTTTTCCAGATCGTCTATTGGCTGCAACTCCCGCTTGCTGAAGTATTCACTGTTGTTCTGTATCACCATGTTACAGAAACCGTGAAACGTATAGATGTTCACCTTGTGTGCTGCCTGGCCCATTATCTGCACCAGTCGCTTGCGCATAGAATTCGATGCCTCATCGGTATAGGTAAGGCAAAGCACTTCCTGCGGCTGCACCTGTGCCTCACTGCGTATCAGATTGGCTATACGCATTGCCAGCACCTCTGTTTTGCCCGTTCCCGGACCCGCTATTACCATCACAGGGCCAAAGATGGTATTCACTGCTTCCTGCTGTCTGTCATTCAGCTTTTCATATCGCTCCAGAAACAGATCTTCTTTGTTGTTCATAGTATCTTTCATTGGTTGTATGAAGGTAGCAACCATTTTGGTTATTGCCTTTTCATTTCCGCTACCTGATCTTTAACTTTTGGTGTTATTTATTGCCCCAGAGCCCTGTAATAAGCATCACTGTCTTTCCTGCCTGCTTTATCATGAGCCACAGCTATGTTGGTATACGCTACCTTGTATGCCGGGTTTTGCAGCACCGTCTGCCTGAAGTGCGCTATCGCCTCATCATACCTGCCTGCAGAAAGGTACATGGCTCCCAGATTGTTAATATCATCAAGGTTTCCCGGCTCGCGCATCACTACCTGCTTCATATAGGCAGCGGCAGAGTCAAACCTGCTCAGCTGCATAAAACACATAGCCACGCCCCGGTACACCATGGCAGGCTGTTCGCCCATATTCATCAATGCTCTGTAATAAGCCACTGCCGAATCGGGTATCATTATGTCGGCATAACACTTGGCTATGTTCAGGTAGGACGGCTTGTAATAAGGCACCAGTTCTATAGTGGCTTTATACCAGAGTATCGCCTGTTCCCGCTTGCCCATAGCATAGTACTCATTGGCGGCATGATAGCTGGCTATAGAGTTGCCCCTGTTGATACGCAGCACCAGCAGATTGTGCGCCAGTGCAGAGTCGTACCTGCCTGTCACCTCATAGATCTTGGCCACTTCGGTATGCGCTTCCAGAAACTCCGGATATATAGCCAGTGCGCACTGCAAATAGCCCATCTTTTCATCCAGCACTTTTTGTTGCGCTGCTTTATTAGCAGTTGCATCTACCGGTATAGATATGGCCCTGTAGTAGTTCAGCTTACAGTCGTCCGGCGATTTTTTCAGATCTGCGGCAAACAGGGTTGCATCATCTTTCCAGTCCCTATTCCTGGCTATCGTCATGCCACCATACACCAGCAGTATGGGCGTTAGCAGTAGCAAAGTCTTTTTTGGCACTGTGGTGTTCTCTTCCCTGCTCAGCCTGCTTATACCCAGTGCCACGGCTATACAAAAGCCTGCAGAGGGCAGGAAAAGAAAACGCTCTGCCATCTGCGATGTTATCAGAAAGAATATGTTGGAGAACAACGACAGGGTGATAAGAAAGAACAGTATCGCCAATGCCCATGTGTCTTTGCTCTTGCGCATCAATCGCAGCACTGCTACCACTGCAAGTGTTGCATAGATCACCAGCGACAGCAGCACCCACACATTACCCCAGCCCGCAAATGGTATGCTGCTGTAAGAATAGTTGCACAGCAACGGATACGGCACCACCAGCAACAACAGATATTTGCCCAGTACCAGTAAAGCGGTCGGTATACGTGTGGACAGTACCGGCACCTGCTGCAGTGCATTGGTAGTAAAATCTTCTGCATCCTGCATAGCGGCATTATTGGCAGCAAGCACGGCCCTGCTTATCAGCAGAAAGATGATCGCTGCGCCCGCTGCAGCCGCAGTTATAGCGACACTCCTGCGTTTGTGCTCCTGCTCATACAAGAAGAACACTATCGGTATCAGCACCACAAAGGTGATAACGGTCTCTTTAGAAAGGCAGGCCAGCAGATACAGTATTGTGCCTGCAACCAGCTGCAGCAACTTGCCATTTCTTGCATAGGTCAGGTACAGGTGCAAAGCCCCGAATCCCAGCCCGAAGGCAAGCAGCTCATCGCAGCTTTTTATATTGGCTACAACCTCGGTATGTATAGGG
The DNA here is from genome assembly GCA_943331005.2 of Bordetella parapertussis. Classification (GTDB taxonomy): domain Bacteria; phylum Bacteroidota; class Bacteroidia; order Chitinophagales; family Chitinophagaceae; genus Nemorincola. The sequence goes on along the minus strand of CALQJX020000015.1, from coordinate 3,281 downwards.
TGCACCGCAAACAGCAGAGCAGCCACAAACGGCACCCACCCCTGCATGTTTTGTAGTCTGCTCAGCAACGTATATAAGAGTAGCACACACACGGCAAACAACAGCACCGTCACCATATGTCCTGCCATGGGATTGGCGCCCCACAACTGATACTCTGCCGCAAACAGCACCAGCGATACCGGCCTGTAAGAGTCGGCCTGCAACTTCAGGTAGCCGCTTAGCCGGGGCGTGGTCAGCAGCTCTGGTATGCCGGCAAGTCCTTTCTTCACTATGCTGTTGTCATAGACCACAGTGGCATCGTCCATAGCATAGCCATTCAGCAGCGTATTGCCATATACAGCAAACACTACCGCCAGTAATATCATTACATACCATTTCGAAGCATACATGCCCGAATATTCTTTACTCATTCTTATAGCTGCTTTTTATACAATATTGCACACCCTCATCCTGCTTCGGCGATAAATTTCGCTATTTCTCCTTTATCCACAACTTCAGCAATCCATCAAAATGTTGTTCCTCCAGCCGGTAGGTGCCGGGTATCTCGGTTATAGACAGCCAGTAGGTGGCCAGTCTGGTGCCTGCAGGCATAGCCCGCAACTGCGCCAGCAAATGGGCGGTATAGAGTTCATAAAGATCTGCCGACAGTTCTATCTTCTCATCCAGCGCATCAGAGAGCACTATATTCTCATGAAACGAATTGAAGAAATAGATACCGGTATACTCCTTCAGATTCATATCCATAAAGTTACCATGCAGCATAGTGGCATGGGTGTACCCCAGGGCTTTTATCAGCTTATTGCCCGCATTCACAAAGTTCTTGCGCTGCTCTATCCCGGTAAAGTGGCCGGGGGCAAAATGGCTGCCTGCTATACAAAACTTACCTGCGCCCGATCCTATATCCAGTATGCTGTCTGCCTCACTTCTGCTCAGGTAGCGTGCGGCCACGGCTATCACAGCCAGCGGTGTCCAGTGCAAATCCGACAATTCCCTGATATAAATCGGGTACTGGCTGTCGAAAGCGATGTCTGTCTCATATATACTCTGTGCTGTATCCGTATTCATTGTTCTGCTGCAAATTTACCTTTCTTCTGTGGCTTTATGCTTGTCAATACTGCATTTCAGCCCATACCTGCAAAAAATAAATAAACTGTATCGTGCATGCCCGAAATTTGTATCTTTGCACCCTTTTTAACGGCTACCGGGTCTGTATTTTAACCCCGGTTGTTATAACTTAACTATCTAAATTATACTGTCTATGGCTACTGTAACGCGCGAAAACTTAGGTACGTTGCATGACAAAATAACTGTGAAACTGGCGAAGGAAGATTATATGCCTTCATTCGAAAGAAACCTGAAACAATACGCTAAAACGGCAAATGTTCCGGGCTTCAGAAAAGGTATGGTGCCTTCAGGTATGCTCCGCAAAATGTATGGCCAGTCTGTTTTCAACGAAGAAGTGATTCGCGTTGCAGGCAAACAACTGGAAGACTACATGAAAAAAGAGCAGATGGCAATATTTGCCCAGCCTATGATCATGCCTGCACCTGCAGATTTTGCGCTCAACATGAACAATCCTTCAGATGTTGATTTCTCTTTCGAAGTAGGTATCAAACCCGAATTCGATGTTACATCTGTTATCAACAGCAATACCCTTACCCGCTACAAAATAGCTGTTACCGACAAAATGATGGACGACGAGATGGAACGCATCAAACGTCGCTCAGGTAAAGTAGACGCTCAGACAGAGGTTACTGACAAAGAGAACATCATCTACTCTACCTTCGAAGTATGCGATGCCGATGGCAACGTAGCTGCTAACACAGACAAGATCGAAGACACAGAGGTGCTGGACAAAATGCCTGCCAAACTGAAAGAAATGGCAATGGGCAAAAAGCCGGAAGATACCATCGTCTTCGTTCCTGCTGCTGTTTGCACAGAAGAAGAACTGGCCGGCTTCCTGAAAGATCCGCTGAAAGCTGGTCCTGAAGCAGCTGCACTACACTACAAACTCACTATTACAAAAGTAGGTCACCTCATTCCTGCCGAATTTGGTACTGAACTCTACGAAAAAGTATTCCCGAACATGGGCATCACTACCGAAGAGGAATTCAGGAACCGCGTTCGCGAAGAACTCAATAACGAGTTCGCTCGTATCACTGCAGAGCGCCTGCAGAACGAAATGTTCGAACTGCTGGTACACAATGTGAAGATCGAACTGCCTGTTACCTTCCTGAAACGCTGGTTGCGCGAAGGTGGCGAAAAACAAAAATCTGCTGCAGAAGTAGAGAACGAATTCGGTGGATTCGATCATCAGCTCCGCTGGCAGCTCATTTCAGACAAGATCATGGGCGAGAACAACATCTTCGTTACCCGCGATGAAGTGCTGAAAGATATCAAAGTACGCGTACTCGCTTACTTCGGTATGGGTGCCGACGACGAAGGTGAAACACCTTGGATGGAAGGATACATGGAGAAAATAGCTAAAGACGAAAAGACAATGGATGAAACATACCGTCGTCTGCTGTTCGGCAAACTGTTCACCTTCCTCGAAACGCTCTTCAAGGTCGATACAAAAGATACCGACGAAGAAACGTTCTTCCAGCTGGCCGATGCACATGCTATGCACCACCACCATTAATCAGCCAATAACACTTACTCATAAGCCGCCTGTAAAAAGGCGGCTTTTTTTTGCCCCATATCCGCCTTCTGCTGCCATTACCCCGGCGGTAAGGGGTTTTCACAAAAAATTAAAAGCCTGCAATTATTTTACTCAAGCTTTATGGTGTAAACTTGTATAAACTATTCCACACATGACAGATGATGTAATGGAAACCGCTGGCCCCGAGCCTTACCAACCCGATGCTACCCGCTCTTTAGAGATGCTGGTAACACAAATGGAAAAGGTGATACGTGGCAAGCGCCCGCAGATAGAAATGGTGCTTACCTGCATGCTGGCGGGAGGCCACATCCTCATGGAAGACAATCCCGGCACTGGCAAAACAGTAATGGCCCGCACTCTGGCACAGTGCATCAGCGGGGGCTCCGGCGAGGAACATGTATTGTTCAAACGTATACAGTTCACCCCCGATCTGCTGCCTATGGACCTCATTGGCACGCATATTTTCGATGACCGCAGCAAGGAATTCGTATTCAAAAAAGGCCCGCTGTTCTGCAACGTATTGCTGGCCGATGAGATAAACCGTGCCTCGCCAAAGGTGCAGAGCGCCCTGCTCGAAGCCATGGCAGAACACCAGGTAACAGTAGGCGATGCCACGCTG
>CALQJX020000014.1 GCA_943331005.2 Bordetella parapertussis | reverse complement strand
AGCAGTACAGCCGTTTGCGTCTGTTACTGTTACGCTATATGTACCTGCAGTAAGACCTGTACGATCTTGTGTTGTAGCACCACCATTCCACAGGTATGTGTATGCTGTTGTACCGCCGGTTACTGTCAGGTCGATCGTACCATTTGCACCACCGTTACAGTTTACGTTAGTAGATGTAGCTGATGCAACAAGCGTTGCAGGCTGTGTGATAGTTACAGTTGCAGTAAGGGTATATCCGTTTGCATCGGTTACTGTTACGCTGTGTGTACCTGCACTCAGACCTGTACGATCCTGTGTTGTAGCACCACCATTCCACAAGTATGTGTATGGAGTTGTACCGCCAGTCACTGTCAGATCAGCAGTACCATTTGCACCACCGTTACAGCTCACATTTGTTCCTGTAATAGTAGCAGCAAATACTGAAGGCTGTGTGATAGTTACTGTCTTAACAACTGCACATCCGTTCGCATCTGTGATCGTTACACTGTATGTTCCCGCTACCAGACCTGTTACGTTCTGGGTAGTAGCACCGTTGCTCCAAACATAGCTGTATGGGCTTGTACCACCTGCAGGTGTTACACTTGCAGTACCGTTTGCACAACCATAGCACAGTGCGTTGGTCGAACTTGCAGTAGCAGTAAGCGTAGTAGGCTGGGTAATTGTTTTTGTTGCAGTAGCAGTACAGCCATTTGCGTCTGTTACTGTTACGCTATATGTACCTGCAGTAAGACCTGTACGATCCTGTGTTGTAGCACCGCCATTCCACAGGTATGTGTATGCTGTTGTACCACCGGTTACTGTCAGATCGATCGTACCGTTTGCACCACCATTACAATTTACATTGGTTGATGTTGCTGATGCAACCAGGGTTGCCGGCTGTGTAATCGTTACTGTCGCAGTAAGGGTATATCCGTTTGCATCAGTTACTGTTACGCTGTGTGTTCCAGCTGTAAGACCTGTACGATCCTGTGTTGTAGCACCACCATTCCACAGGTATGTGTATGGAGTTGTACCACCAGTCACTGTCAGATCAGCAGTACCGTTCGCACCACCGTTACAGCTCACATTTGTTCCTGTGATAGTAGCAGCAAATACTGAAGGTTGTGTGATAGTTACAGTCTTAACAACTGCACATCCGTTTGCATCAGTGATAGTTACGCTATATGTTCCCGCTACCAGACCTGTTACGTTCTGAGTAGTAGCACCGTTGCTCCATACATAGCTGTATGGGCTTGTGCCACCTGCAGGTGTTACACTTGCAGTACCGTTGTTGCAACCATAGCACAGGGCGTTAGTTGAACTTGCAGTAGCGGTAAGTGTTGCAGGCTGCGTGATTGTTTTTGTTGCAGTAGCAGTACAGCCGTTTGCGTCTGTTACTGTTACGCTATACGTAGCTGCAGTAAGACCTGTAAGATCCTGTGTAGTAGCACCACCATTCCACAGGTATGTGTATGCAGTTGTACCACCGGTTACTGTCAGGTCGATAGTACCATTTGCACCACCGTTACAGTTTACGTTGGTAGATATAGCTGATGCAACAAGCGTTGCAGGCTGTGTGATAGTGACTGTTGCAGTTAAGGTATATCCGTTTGCATCAGTTACTGTTACGCTGTGTGTACCTGCACTCAGACCTGTACGGTCCTGCGTAGTAGCACCACCATTCCACAGATATGTGTATGGTGTTGTACCGCCGGTCACTGTCAGATCAGCAGTGCCATTTGCGCCACCGTTACAGCTCACATTTGTTCCTGTGATAGTAGCAGCAAATACTGAAGGCTGTGTGATAGTTACAGTCTTAACAACTGTACATCCGTTCGCATCTGTGATTGTTACACTGTATGTACCCGCTACCAGACTTGTTACGTTCTGGGTAGCAGCACCATTGCTCCATACATAGCTGTATGGGCTTGTACCACCTGCAGGTGTTACACTTGCAGTACCGTTTGCACAACCATAGCAAAGGGCGTTAGTTGAACTTGCAGTAGCTGTAAGCGTTGCAGGCTGTGTAATTGTTTTTGTTGCAGTAGCAGTACAGCCGTATGCGTCTGTTACTGTTACACTATACGTACCTGCGCTCAGACCGCTCAGATCCTGTGTAGTAGCTCCGTTGCTCCATACATATGTATAAGCTGTTGTACCGCCAGTCACTGTCAGGTCGATAGTACCATTTGCACCACCATTACAGTTTACATTAGTAGATGTAGCTGTTGCTACCAAAGTAGCTGGCTGGGTGATAGTTACTGTTGCAGCTACGGTATATCCGTTTGCATCAGTTACTGTTACGCTGTGTGTACCTGCGCTCAGACCTGTACGGTCCTGCGTAGTTGCACCACCATTCCACAGATAGGTGTATGGAGTTGTACCGCCAGTTACTGTCAAATCAGCAGTACCATTTGCGCCACCGTTACAGCTCACATTTGTTCCAGTGATAGTAGCAGCAAATACTGAAGGCTGTGTGATAGTTACAGTCTTAACAACTGTACATCCGTTCGCATCTGTGATCGTTACGCTATAGGTACCCGCTACCAGACCTGTTACGTTCTGCGTAGTAGCACCATTGCTCCATACATAGCTGTATGGGCTTGTACCACCTGCAGGTGTCACACTTGCAGTACCATTGTTACAACCATAGCACAGGGCGTTAGTTGAACTTGCAGTAGCAGTAAGCGTTGCAGGCTGTGTAATTGTTTTTGTTGCAGTAGCAGTACAGCCGTTTGCGTCTGTTACTGTTACACTATAGGTACCTGCGCTCAGACCGCTCAGATCCTGTGTAGTAGCTCCGTTGCTCCATACATATGTATAAGCAGTTGTACCACCAGTCACTGTCAGGTCGATAGTGCCATTTGCACCACCGTTACAGTTTACGTTTGTAGATGTAGCTGATGCAACAAGCGTTGCAGGCTGTGTGATTATTTTAGTTGCAGTAGCAGTACAGCCATTTGCGTCTGTTACTGTTACACTATATGTACCTGCAGTAAGACCTGTACGATCCTGTGTTGTAGCACCACCATTCCACAAGTATGTGTATGGGTTTGTACCACCGGCCGGAGTGAGATCTATTGATCCGTTTGAACCACCGTTACAACTCACATTTACAGATGTAGCTGATGCAGTAAGCGTAGTAGGCTGTGTAATTGTTTTTGTTGCAGTAGCAGTACAGCCGTTTGCGTCTGTTACTGTTACGCTATATGCACCTGCGCTCAGACCGCTCAGATCCTGGGTAGTTGCACCGTTGCTCCATACATATGTATAAGCAGCTGTACCACCAGTCACTGTCAGGTCGATAGTACCATTTGCACCACCGTTACAGTTTACGTTTGTAGATGTAGCTGATGCAACCAAAGTAGCTGGCTGGGTGATAGTTACTGTCGCAGTTACGGTATATCCGTTTGCATCAGTTACTGTTACGCTGTGTGTACCTGCACTCAGACCTGTACGGTCCTGTGTAGTAGCACCACCATTCCACAGGTATGTGTATGGAGTTGTGCCGCCACTCACTGTCAGATCAGCAGCACCGTTAGATCCACCGTTACAGCTCACATTTGTTCCTGTGATAGTAGCAGCAAATACTGAAGGCTGCGTAATGGTAACAGTCTTTATTAAAGTACATCCGTTACCATCAGTAATTGTAACAGTGTATGTGCCTGCTACAAGGCCACTGATATTTTTTGAGGTAGCACCATTGCTCCACAAATAAGAATAAGAAAGAGTTCCTCCTGTTGGATTAACACTTGCCGTACCGTTGTTACAACCGTAACAAAGTGCATTGGTCGAACTTGTAGTAGCAGTAAGTGTTGTAGGCTGTGTAATTGTTTTTGTTGCAGTAGCAGTACAGCCGTTTGCGTCTGTTACTGTTACGCTATATGTACCTGCACTCAGACCGCTCAGATCCTGGGTAGTAGCCCCGTTGCTCCATACATAAGCATAAGCTGTTGTACCGCCGGTTACTGTCAGGTCGACAGTACCATTTGCACCACCATTACAGTTTACATTAGTAGATGTAGCTGATGCAACAAGCGTTGCAGGCTGTGTAATTGTTTTAGTTGCAGTTGCAATACATCCTTTTACATCAGTTACAGTTACGCTATACGTTCCTGCAGTCAATCCACTCAGATCCTGTGTGTATACACCGTTGCTCCAACTATATGAATAAGATGGCGTACCTGCAGAAACTGTCAGGTCGATTGTACCATTTGCACCACCATTACAGTTTACGTTTGTAGATGTAGTACTTACAGAAACTGCAGGATTCACAGAAACCGTTTTCACACTAAAGCATCCGGAAGCGAGTGAATAGGTAATTGTCACAGTACCGGATGCAATACCTGTAATATTTCCTGTAGTAGAGTTACATGAAGCAAGAGAAGAGTTACTGCAACTCCAGGTTCCACCACTTGCTGTATTACTTAATGAAATATTAGCACCAACACATACAGCAGAAGATCCGGTAATAGCCGGTGGAACTGCATTAATAGTGATAACTGAAGTAGTAAGACAACCTGTAGACAAAGTATAACTTACAATAGCTGTACCGGCAGAAATTCCGGTAAGCACACCTGTTGTAGAAATAATGCTGCCTACAAGGCTGTTACTGCAACTCCAGGCACCTCCTGAAGGCAAGCAACTCAGTGTTGTAGATGAAGATGCACAAAGAACAGAAGATCCCGTAATAGCCGAAGGCAATGGATTAACTGTAATGTTCTTTGTAACATAACAACCTGTAGCTAATGTATAGGTAACAACAGCGGTACCGTTGAGAACACCGGAAACCAAACCGGTTGCCGAATTGATAGTTGCTATAGAAGTAGAACCGCAACTCCATGTTCCACCTGCCGTTGGACAAGCCAACCCTGTAGTCGAGCCAACACATACACTTGCGGTGCCGGTAATTGCCTCAGGATTAGGATTAACTGTTACTATCTTGGTAGTAGAGCATCCTGTTGGCAATATATATGAAACAACAGCTGTACCGCTTGCCACACCTGTAACAACACCCGTCGCAGAACCAACAACAGCAATACCGGTATTGCTGCAGCTCCAGGTTCCACCAGTTGTTGCACAAGCCAGGTTAGTGCTTAGCCCGGTACAAACATTCAATGTTCCTGTTATTGTAGCCGGAAGTGGATTCACACTAACTGTAACATTTGCGATACTGCTGCATCTGTTTGCATTTGTACCTATCACTGTATAAACCTGTGTAGCAGCTGGATTCGCATTAGGAGTAGCGCAAGTAGTACATGAAAGACCAGTAGAAGGTGACCATGAATAAGTTGTAGCACCTGATGCAGTAAGTGTAGTACTGTTACCAAGGCATATAGAAACATTCGCACCTGCACTCACCGATGGCAGTGCATTTACTGTTACTATTTTAGTAGAGACACAACCTGTAGGAAGTGTATATGTAACAGTGGCAGTACCTGCTACAATCGCAGAAACGACTCCGTTAAGAGAGCCGATAGACGCAATTGAAGGAGCACCGCAACTCCAGATCCCTCCTGTTGTAGCACAATTAAGTGTAGTAGTAAGTCCCGCACAAACTGTAGCAGTACCCGATATTATTACAGGGTTTGAATTTACTGTAACAGTCTTAGTTGTATAACAGCCGGTTGGCAGTATATAAGATATTGTACACGTTCCGGCACTCACACCGAGCACAGAACCTGTTGCAGAACCTACAGTTGCGATACTTGTATTACCGCTACTCCAGGTTCCACCTGAAGTAGAACAACCTAATACTGTATTGAGTCCGATACAAACTGAAGGTGTACCGCTGATCGTAGCAGCCAAAGGATTAACACTTACAGTAACTGTTGCAGATGAAGAACATCCGCTTGCAGTTGCACCGGTAAGTGTATATGTAGTAGTTACCGATGGTGCTGCTGAAGCAGAAGCACATGTTGCACAACTAAGTCCGGTTGATGGAGACCATGAGTAAGTGCTGCCACCGGTACCTGTAAGTGTTGTAGCACTTCCATTACATATAGTCACATTCGAACCGGCACTGATTGTAGGTAAAGGATTAACACTTACCGTAACAAAAGCTGAATTCGAACAACCATTGGCGTTTGTACCAACTACGGTATAAGTAGTTGTAGATGTCGGATTAACTGAAGGACTTGTACATGTACCACATGCTAATCCACTGGTTCCTACCCAAGAATAAGTTACACCGCCTGTAGCTGTCAAAACAGTACTTGCTCCACGACATATTGCTACGTTCGAACCGGCACTTATAGTTGGCAGCGGATTAACAGATACCGTCACAGATGAAGTTGCACTGCAACCTGCAGCACTAACACCAGTCACAGTATATGTCCTTGTCACTGTAGTGGTCGCAGTTGGTGATGCACATGTAGTACACGACAATCCGGTTGCAGGTGTCCATATATATGTGGCAGCACCTGTAGCTGATAAAGCTGTAGATGAACCGGTGCATATCGCAACACCTGAACCTGCACTCACAGCTGGTAAAGGATTAACCGATACCGAAACTGTTGCAGTATTCGTACAACCTGTAGCACCTGTTCCTGTTACTGTATATATAGTAGATGTAACAGGATTGGCCGTTGGTGTGGTACATGTACTGCAGGAAAGTGATGTCGCAGGTGACCATGAATAACTTACAGCACCTGATACCGACAACCCTATTGAACCACCGGAACAAATTGTTACTGCAGAACTGGCCGACAAGGTAGGCAGTGCGTTTACAGTTACAGTAACGGTTGCTGTTGCACTACATCCTGCTGCGTTGGTACCTGTAACAGTATACGTGGTAGTTGCAGTAGGTGATGCTACCGGACTTGCACAGGTTGTACAAGACAATCCTGTTGATGGCGACCAGGAATAGGTAGAGCCACCGGAAGCAGTCAATGTTGTAGAAGCACCACGGCAGATACTAACACTTGAACCCGCAGATATAGACGGTAAAGAGTTTACAGAAACCGTAATAGTTCCTACACCTGCACATCCGCTGGTATTTGCACCTGTTATAGTATATGTTTTTGTTGTAGTTGGATTAGCAACCGGACTGGCACATGTAGTGCAAGACAATCCTGTTGCTGGCGACCACGAATAAGTATCAGCACCTGTAGCTGTAAGCGTAACGGAAGAACCTGTACAAATTGACCTGTTGGCACCGGCACTTACTACCGGAATTGTTGATACAGGAATAGTTCCATAGGCAATATTTGAAATAAGACTAAAGTTGTTGGTAGCATTGTAGGTGAATATTGCATCTCCGTCATATCCGTCTGCCGGATCAAATTTCAAAGAAGCAGCCTGTGCCATGGTAAGAACAAGTCCGGTAGTTACCGGAGAGTATGTAGTACCAGAACTTACGTAATAAAGCACACCGCTTAACGATGGTGGAAGAGAAAGTATTTTATAGCTCACTATACCACCACCACTGTTCAGGTCCATAGCATTCAGCGTTGGTACAGAAACCATACCGGTACCTGTAACGTTACAAACAACAGGAGTAGTTACGTCATTTGCTATCGGAGCCAGTGCATTCGAAAGCTGGAAGATACCAGAGATCGCCAGCATATCCAGACCACCGTTACCTGGTGCTGTGTTGGTAGGGAAATTTGTTGTGTTATTGTAATCAACAACATGGGCACCTGTAGCACCTGTAGGAAAGTCTCCGCCAAAAACCGAATAACCATAAACCAATTGTCCGTTAGAAATGCCAAGATCAGAGTAACGAATAAAAACACCACCAATACCCTGAGTTGCATCTGTGCTCGCAGAGATCTCTAGTTTAGAATCGCTTGGGTCTTTCCTAAGCACGTAAGAGTACATCGGAGAGATAGGGTTGGTTGTTCCGTAGTCCGACGCAGTAACACGCACTACGTTGGAATAACTTGTAGGATTTCCTGAACCGTCAACAGTTTTTATAGCTGCAACGCAAAAAGGGTCATGCGCTCCGGCAACACCCCTTTCCAAAACAATAAACCCTTCCTGGGTGCTGGCAACTATACTGTACCCTGAAGGTATAATATAATCAAAACGCTCAATATTATTGTTGTTTCCGTTACCGTCGGCAGAGTTGTTGAAGATGTTATCGGTACCGGCATTCAAGCCCCTTGCACCATTGAACATGATCTCCATACTCTCCTGATACGGCTGCCTCAGCAATAACGGATCTGTGATATCAGAGGTTGTAGCCCCCTGATACCACAGCAGTTCACGTACGCCCGAAACAAGCGCATTATCATGCCGTCGGATCTTCACAAAGGCATCCGGCATATTTCGATAGGCATAGGTATTTGCACCTACCGCAAACGAACTGAAGTTTAGGATATTGTTGGTAGAACCACTGTTCGTACCAAATTTATAGGTGTAATTGTTCCCTTCAAGGGGACTTCCCTGTGCACCTCTTGCATAATATTGCTTTCCTGTTGTGGCAGCAGTATACGTAGAATTGATTGACTGAATAGCCACCTGAGCATACGAATTTCCAACAAGGGACAAAATCGCTGCCAGTAAAGAAAAGAACTTCATTTTAGTTGCTCTCGGATTAGACTCGAGAGGGGTAAAATTTGTTGTCATAGCATTTTAGTTTTCAGAGCAAATATTCTTAGTGATAATCGGGGGGTTTTCTTATTTTTTTAAATAACTACTAATATTAGGGGACACAAATGTAGTAACTGGTTCCAACAAATATTAAAAAGGGTAATTAATAAGTTGTTAATGACCACCGCTTAACATTCATGAAATGCAATACCAGCAACCGTTTTAATATTTATTTAATTATGTTAATATTACTATTTGTATTTCATATTAATTTTTAGTTCATTTTTAATTTGTTATCACAGCAACTAAATGTTCTTAAATACCTGTTAATAAGCCATTTTGCACATAGCTGTTTTTCAGTAACATACAAATACTGTATAAATTATCTGTGTTAACGGAATTCAGCCAAAACACTATTTTATGCACAGTAAAATATCTCCGATATAAAGAACAACACTACTATTTCAAGTAGCATTATAATGACAACAAAAGCAGGTTTAGGGATATAACAGTTTTACGAAAACGGGAATAATTGACACCATCTGACCCTTATCTTGTTAATGACAGCAACACAATGCTTACATTTGCCCCCGGTTGATGAACAGGCCATATACAATAGCGCTAGTAGGGAACCCCAACAGTGGTAAGAGCTCTCTATTTAATGCACTTACAGGCCTCAACCAGAAGGTGGGCAACTTTGCGGGGGTAACTGTAGATAAGAAAACAGGACTCTCCAAAATATCCGAAACGCTTGATGCACATATAATAGATCTCCCCGGCACCTACAGCCTTTACCCCAAAAGCGCCGACGAACAGGTTACCTACGAGGTGCTCCTGAATCAGGCTAATGCCGAAAGACCAGACCTAATTATTGTTATTGCCGATGCTGCCAATCTGAAACGCAACCTACTTTTCTGTTCGCAGATCATGGACCTCAAAGTGCCTGTTGTTATTGCACTTACCATGATGGATATAGCCATCAGCAAGGGTATTACCATAGATACCGATGGTCTGCAAAGGCTCATAGGAGTGCCTGTTTTAGGTATCAATCCAAGGAAGAATAAGGGTATCAGTCAGCTAAAAAAGGTGATCAGCGACATCCGGAAAAACCCTACCGCTCCCAGGCCCGACTTTATCAATATCCCTGCCCTCAACAGCGACTGGATCACAGAAATAAAGGACCTCTGCAGCCAAACCAGCAATTATGCTGCACTCCATATCGCCTGCAATTACAACGGCCTGCAGCACATAAATGCAGCTCAGCGCATACGTATTGCTGCCTTGCTGGGCGAAGCCGGCTTCCACAAATCGCGCATACAGGCCGAGGAAATTGTGCAGCGATATAAGAAGATAGATACCATAATGCAGCAATGCGTAGTCACCGAAAGCCCCATGAAAAAGATGGTGATCAGCGACCGTATAGACAAAACATTACTGCATCCTCTCTACGGAAACATCATATTATTATTGGTCCTTTTCCTGTTGTTCCAGTCTATTTTCTGGCTGGCGCAGTACCCTATGGACTGGATAGAAAGCGCATTTGCCTTTGCCGGAGACCAGCTGAAAGGGGTATTACCGGGTGGCTATTTCAGCGACTTTCTTATAAACGGCTTACTGGCTGGCATAGGTGGCATAGCCATTTTTGTACCGCAGATCATGATCCTTTTCGGGCTTATTACCATCCTGGAAGATAGTGGCTACATGGCGCGTATCAGCTTTCTTACAGACAGGGTCATGCGCAGTGCGGGGCTCAATGGCCGCTCGGTTATGCCGCTTATCAGCGGTATGGCGTGTGCAGTTCCGGCTATTATGGCCGCCCGCACCATACAAAACCGCAAGGAAAGACTGGTCACAATACTGGTTACTCCGCTCATGAGCTGCTCTGCAAGGCTGCCTGTTTATACCATGCTCATAGGTCTGGTGGTGCCGGATAAGGCGTTGCTGGGCATATTCAACATGCGCGGACTGGTACTAATGGGGCTTTATCTTATGGGCTTCTTCATGGCGCTGATAGTGGCCAAGGTGATGGACCTGGTAATAAAGACCAAAGAACGCAACTTTTTCCTGCTGGAATTACCTGTTTACCGCACCCCCAGGTGGAAGAATGTAGGCATTACCATGCTGGAGAAAGGCAAGATCTTCATCAGAGATGTGGGTAAGATCATCATTGCTTTGTCGCTGGTATTGTGGGCTTTGGCTGCTTTCGGGCCACCGGCACAAATGCGGGCTGTAGATGCTAAATACGATGCCATTGCCATTAAAAACCCCGACAATCGCAAGGAAATAGAGGCGCTCCGCGCTACCGACAAACTGGAACATTCCTTTGCGGGAATACTGGGTCATGCTATAGAACCAGCTATAAAACCACTTGGTTACGACTGGAAAATAGGTATTGCGCTCATCACTTCGTTTGCTGCAAGAGAGGTTTTTGTGGGCACAATGGCTACTCTTTACAGCGTGGGCGATGCAGATACCAACACCAAAACCCTTACCGACAAGATGAGAGATGCCCGACGCGAAGATGGTTCTCCGGTTTATACTTTGGCTACCGGACTCTCTCTGCTTATATTCTATGCTTTTGCTATGCAGTGCATGAGTACGCTGGCAATAGTGAAGCGCGAAACCCGCAGCTGGAAATACCCTGCTATACAGTTTGCCTACATGGCTGCGCTGGCTTACCTGGGTGCACTGGTAGTTTACCAGCTCTTCAAATAATCATACATATATAATAAGGAAGGAAGCAGCTAAACCCTATTTCAGGATGGGGATCCTGCATTTTTTGATCTCAGGATCGCGGGAGAGGGTTTCTATGTTTTCTAGCGCATCATTCACATTCGGGTAGCGCTCCAATACTTTTACCATCACACATTCGCAATACTGCTTTGATTTGGCTGGATCGCCGGACCAGGTGTTGGCGTCATCTATGCAAGCTTCATAGAAGGCGTCTTTGTCGCTCTGGTTCCAGGCAGACTGGCAAGAAGAGCAGGAAACCACAACAGCAAGTATGATGAACAGCTTTTTCATAGAGATACTATTGGCGTAAAATTGCACTTTTTTGGCGAACATAACCACCTAAACCCCAAAACAAAGAAGGTATCAGCTATATGTAATGGTAGCCGGAACTTACTTTTTGCCTGCAGAAAGGAACAGTTCCAGTGCAGAAACCATAGAAGGTGCATTGGGAGCAGGTGCTTTAATATCCAGCCTCATGCCTATATCTTCAATAGCCTTCGATGTGGTAGGACCAAATGCACCGATCAGCGTGGTGTTCTGTTTGTATTCCGGATCGTACTCGAAGAGTGACTGAACACTGAAGGGACTGAAGAACACGATCACATCATACTTTTCCTTCATCACTTCGGTAATATCGTTGGATGCCATGCGATACAAGGTCACATCGGCATACTTGATATTGTGTTTGATGAGGTGGTTGGCGAGGTCGTTCTTGCCGCTATCTGATACGGGAAGGATGTATTTTTCGTTCTTGTGCTTGGCTATTACGTCCTGCAGACCGGCATTGCTACCATCGGCAGAGAAGAAAACCTTGCGTTTGCGGTAGAGGATGAACTTCTGCAGATACAGTGCTACTGCTTCTGTAATACAGAAATACTTCATATCCTGAGACACTTTTATCTTCAGCTCTTCGCAGATGCGGAAGAAGTGATCTACTGCATTGCGGCTGGTGAATATGATAGCCGTATATTCAGTTATATCTACCTTTTGCTTTCTGAAATCTTTACCACTCAGTCCTTCTACACGTATAAAAGCATGAAAATCGAGCTGCAGGCTATATTTTTTAGCCAGGTCGAAATAGGGTGATTTGTCTGTTTCGGGACGTGGCTGCGTAATTAATATACGGCTGATCTTCACTTCCTTTTTCTCGGCACCCTTTTTTTGAGCAACTTTGGCCATAGACAAGAATTATCTGGGGTATGTACAGGAACAATACTTAACAGCAGCTAATGAATTAATAAAACATCAACCCTTTTACTAATAATTTCATCAATACTGCCAGCGGCAATAATTCCGAGGCGCAAAGGTACATAAAAAAATGGAATTTACTGTACTGAAAAAACGAACCGAACACCTGCCATGACCTAATATATCTGTTAAGCAACAATATACCCGCTGCAATAAACGATATAAATACTACCTGCTGCGCCCAGTTATGGTCTGCAAATGCCAGTACTATAATGAATGGCAGCAGTGCTACAGACAGCACTTTATTGATGAGGAACACATTGAACAAATAGTGTTCTGTGATGCCTTCTACCCTGAATGCCCAGCCGCTGAACCTGATAGCGGCATACTTGGTCATATATATAACGCCTGTGCCGGTAATGAGCATGATGATGAGCAGCGACGGAGGTATGACCCCCGATGTGCGCGGCGTAAAGAACCTGACCACATAATATATGTATGCACCACCGGCAAAAGCAAAGAACAGATTCATGAGGAAGTTGGGAAGGCCTGCGCCCTGCAACTGATCCTTGAGCTGCCTGTTGCTGAGTGTGGGATTCCAGAAGGCGCGCCAGAGGTTACCGAAATAGCGGGTATCCATGTAGCGAATGAGCCCCAGAATGAGACACAAAGTGAGTAGTAGATAAAAATCTGCGGTTTGCGACACCATGATGTGGGGCGACTGTATATCTGAAATGATATACGGACTGGCCAGCATGGGATGTGTGCCAAGCATGGTATCTGCCATATATGTGGCAGTGTATGCTATGGCGGCACTGTCGCCGAGGGTATCTATGCCATATGCCGCTGGGCTTGCCACCTGTGCATGTGCACCTGTGAACAACAACAGAAATATGGATAAAAAGAAGAAATGCTTCATGCCCTACCGCAAAATTAGCCGATATCTTATAGCAGGGGCAGAAAGCGACAGCATTCCTACACATATTTATCCACCACCTGTGTGGATATCACCCCACGAACATGGGTGATGACCACCAGATATCACTGCAAACCGGAGGCTATAGTATCCAGAAAGGCGGTGAGATCGGTGCGGTTGTTCTTTTTGCAGGTCTTCATCAGTTGCTCGCGCAGCTTGCCAAACCATGCCTGAGCATCGTCGCGGTGGGTCTTGCCGATGTAGCCTACTATTGCCGATGCCCAGTAATTTTTGAAATCGCTGTGCACCATATTGTTGTTACAGTAGAGAAACTCTACCAGCTCGTTGGGGTATTTTTCCAGCACTTTGTCGCAGCGGGAGTAGAGCATGGTGGCCAGTCCGGCATCGGCATATATGAACATGCGCGATACTACCAGCAGGTAGAACGGACGGGTGACACTGTTGCGGGTGAGCATACTATCTGCCACCCGGGCGGTAACGCTATCGGCAGCGGCCTTTCGTTCTTCATTATAGAGCTGCCTGGCCGGCTCGTATATTTTAGGGTTTTGCAGATACTTAGCTACATCGGCCAGTGGCTGTGCACCGGCCTTTGCCAGCATAATGAATGACAGGGTAAATAAGAGAAAGGCCTTCATATAGTATTATTTATTTTCCTTTGAAAACGGGTTTCCTTTTTTCCAGAAAAGCCTGTACGCCTTCTTTAAAGTCGTGCGTGCTGCCGGCTATGACCTGTGTTCTCATTTCCATATCCAGCTGCCCTTCTATGCTGTGGTTGTAGGTGCTGTTGAGCAGGCGCTTGGTGAGGCCTATGCCCCTGGTGGGCATCTGCGCCAGCATGGTGGCCATCTTTTTAGCCTCTGCCTCAAAAACATCGTCGGCAAAAGATTTATAGATCATGCCCATAGCTACGGCATCGGCGGCGGCTACTTTTTCGCCGGTCATCATGAGGGCGGCAGCGCGCTGCATACCCACGAGGCGCGGCAGGAAGTAGGTGCCCCCGCTATCTGGTATGAGGCCGATCTTGCTAAAGGCCTGTATGAAGGAGGCGCTTTCTGCAGCCAGCACTATGTCGCAGGCCAAGGCTATATTGGCACCGGCACCGGCAGCCACGCCGTTAACGGCGGCTATAACGGGTTTTTCTACATTGCGTATGCGCAGAATGGTGGCATTGTAGTGCTCGCTTACCAGCCGTTCAAAATCTTCGGGACTGGGGTTTATGGCCTCAGAAAGATCCTGACCGGAACAAAAACCTTTTCCGGCACCGGTAAGGTAGATGCACCTTACCTCATCATCACCGGCACAGTCGTCCAGTGCTTCCTGCAGCTCCATAGCCATCTCGCGGTTGAAACTGTTGTATTTATCGGGCCTGTTGAGCGTAATGTAGCCAACGCCATGTTCTTTATGCAGCAATACGGTACTCATAGAATCAAAGATAAGCAATAATAGAAGTGAATGAAATGACGGTGGTAAGGGTGCGGATGCTAAAAATAAGTGAACTGACAAAAAAACTGGGGCAACAACTGCAGTTATACATAATGCAGGAATGCATGTTTTGAAATTGCCCGTTTTTCAGAAAAAAATAAAAAATGAGCAATTTCTTTACAGCAGGGCATTGCGGCGGAAAAAAGTTTCCAAAAATTTCCCATTTTTTTCTCGCGCGATATTTTTAATATGTAGTACATAGCAGGGTGTATAATGTGTAATGCGCAATGGTGGCCGAAGTATATATGCCCAGGCAGCCGAAGCGCAGGCTAAAGGTAAATGTGTGCTGCAAAACAGACAAAAGAAAGATCTATGATAAGGTGTTTTGTGTAGTATGATAAAAAATAATTACTACGGGGTGGCGATAAACGCAAGCGGCGGACTATAGTTAACCACAAATATGTTTAGAAATTTTAACCACAAAGGGCACAAGGAGCACAAAGGTGGGCTGTACTTTAACCACAAGTGCGTTTTAAAATTTAACCACAAAGGACACAAGGGAGAAACACTAAGGACACAGGGGATTGAGAAGGACACTAAGGGGTGTTACTCATTCTTTGTCATTTTGAGCGAGCGCCGGACGGGAGCGTAACTGCGACGCGAAAAATCTGTTACTCGTGCTGGGTTTTGCATTATCCGGAGATGTTTCGCGGCGCGGCTGGCGCTCTATGCTATTCGCTTGCTCAACATGACAAATGATTTCTGCACGAGGTTCACAAAGATTGAACTGTACTTTAACCACAAAGGGCACTAAGGGGAAACACTAAGGGCACAGGGTTTAGTAAGGACACAAGGGGTGGGCTGTGCTTTACCACAAATGCGTTTTGAAATTTCAACCACAGGGGGCACGAGGTGACAGTATCACTGCACACTATCTGCAGGGGTGGTAACGGAGTCTGTGGCGGGGAGGGCGAGGTTCATGCGTTCTTTGAATTGTGGTAAGAGCATGTTGCTGATGGCCGTATAGGGGACAAAGAGACTTATCTTGCCATGATCTATGTGGGCTATCTCTTCTACATTGTAATAGAAGACAATACCTATATCTGACAAGGCAAAATTTTCGGTGGGGGGAACAGACTCTACTAAGAGCTTGCCGGCAATGGGCTGACCACTGAGCGGGCTGATGAATTTATTTGCGGCATCGGTAAGGAGCTGCTGCAAAACGGGGATGTCTATATTCATCAGATCGGGGAGATGAAAGACGGCTCTGTTGCGGGCATCCATACTGATGTATTTGAACACCTCAAGCATATTGCCCTGTGTGATAGAGAAGTCTCTGACCTCGTAGACAAGTATGCCCCTATCGTTGTAGCGGCAAAAGCCGGAGATCTTGTTTTCCCAGTTGTGCCTGTAGTTGAGCTCCTCTTCGTCGTTGTTAATGATGGCGGCCATCACCTCGCGATAGTCGCGGAAGGTCTTTTTCTTTTTCAGCTGCACATAGTCATAGATATTGCGGGCATCCATAGAGTCGCCATCCATTTCGAGCCCTACAGCCTGATCTATAAAAGCATAATCTATGCCCTTGGCGGCCTGCTGCGACATGAAGTTGTAGGAGAAACCAACGCGATACCTGTACTTCTTGCTGTTGGCAAAAGCAGAGTCGGCACCGGAAAAGAAAATAAAGGAATAGGCATCGCTGTAGTCTTCCTGCAGTTCTATCTTGTATCTGGTCTTGCCATCGGCACTGTTCCACCAGCCCTCTACGCCCTGCTCTAAGAGGCCTACCTGCCAGTTGGGTGCATCGGTATCGGGGCGATACTCTGTCTCTACCGACTCGCTGAGTGTTACATCTCCTTCGGCCTCTTCGTTGGTAAGCTCCAGATCTATGATCTGGCTCTTGCCGCGGTAACAATAAGTGCCACTGACAATGTATGGGGCGCTATTGCTATCCTGCTGCATGAGATAGAGATTGAGCACCACCTGCTGCCCGGCAATAGTGCCGGTGTAGCGTTTGTAGAGATAATGAGCCTCGCCCCCGATAACTGAAACAGGTTTCTTTTTGTTGCTGCTGCAGGCAGCAAGCATAACAAGGCTAAGGAGGAAGTAAATGTATCTCATGGAAATAAAATTACTCATTTCCTGTAAACTGAGTAAATGCGGGGAACACTTTGGTTGGCGTGCTGTACTTAACCACAAAGGGCACGTGGGAGAAACACTAAGGACGCAAGGATTGAGAAGGACACAATGGCTGTTACTCATTCTTTGTCATTTTGAGCGATCGCCAGGACGGGAGCGCAGCTGCGACGCGAAAATCTGTTACTCGTACCGGGTTTTGCATTATCCAGAGATGTTTCGCTGCGCGGCTGGCGCACTATGCTATTCGCTTGCTCAACATGACAAATGGTTTCTGTAGGTATTATTACTTTACCACAAATGCGTTTTAAAATTTAACCACAAGGGGCACGAGGAGCACAAAGGTAGACTCTACTAAACACCGGGTGGGGCTGTACTTTAACCACAAGAGACACGAGTGGGTTTGAGAAGGACAGAAGAGGTGGCACTCGCAATTGTTAAGTTGCCCTAGTGGAGGGTGTGCTATCAAAGACCGGTAAATACTATCTGACTACAATAAGCTTGCCGGTGTATGTGTGTGACGGTGTTGTAGCAGTAATAAAATAGAGTCCGGCTGGCAGGGATAATTCTATACTTTTCACTGTATTGGTAGTTATGCTGCATGTTGTTTCTTTTCTTCCCAAAACATTTGTTATCTCTATATGCAGCTCTTCGGTTTCGGGACCGGTCACATTAATATTAAACGCTGTTGTGCAGGGATTGGGCCATAACTGTAGTGCATTTACAACGGTGGTAGTACCCGCAGGTGCTACGGCACCGGTACATGCCCGCACAGATATGCTGTGTGTTGCTGTGTCATTCAAACAACTATTGTTAACCACATAGTAAACTGTATCATTTCCTGCCGCAAGTCCATTTATGAGTCCGGCGGATACGGTAATATTGCTACCTGCCGCAACCCACGTACCTCCGGGAACTGAAGCTGTGATCGTGGTTGCCGCTCCCACACATACCGAATCGGCACCGGAGAGTAATCCTGCGCCTGCGCCGGGGTCGTAGACATAAACAAATATGCTGACCGTATCTTTTGCACCGGCACAGTCTGTAACAACCAACCGGCAGGTATCGGCACCTGAATAACCGGTAGCGGGGGTATAGAAAAGACCTGATGGTGTGGTTACGGACCCTGTAATGGTAGTGCTGTATGACCCTGTGCATGTACCATGCAAAGGAGCTGTGAGCAATGACCAACTGAGCCCCTGACCCGAATTGGTGTCTGTGACACTTAGCCAGCTATTCAGATCATATGCAGGCGCATTGCGGCACAGATACAATGTATGCACATTGCCGGAAGTGAAGTATGGAATAAAATCGGGCACCAGCTTTCGCACTCTCAGGTTGGCAATATCTGATATGTAAATATTGCCGGCAGTATCCAACGATACTTTTCCAGGCCTGAACAGCTTACCGTTTAGTGCATTGCAACTATCATCGAGATAACCGGAAGTACCATTACCTGCAATGGTATTGATGATACCGGAAGTGTTGACCATACGTATCCTATGATAGTTGGCTTCTGCCAGAAATAGTCTACCCTGACCATCTACTGTAACACCTATTGAATTAATGCGTGCCAGAGTAGCGGGACCTCCATCGCCGGTAAAACCCGGAGAAACACTGCCCGCTACTGTAGTGATGATACCGGAAGCATCTATCTTTCTGATGCGGTTATTAGAAGCATCTGCAATGAATATATTACCGAAAGTATCTACCGCAACATCGCTGCAGGCATATAGCCGGGCAAGAACAGCAAGACCACCATCGCCCGAAAATCCGGCAGTTCCGTTTCCGGCAAGAGTAGAGATAATACCTGTACTACTGATCTTTCGCACACAATGATTTGCAGGGTCGGCAAAAAAGATATTCCCGTTCCTGTCGGTAGTAATACCGGCCGGTCCCCTTACCAATGCTGCTGTTGCCGGGCCACCATCGCCTGAATAGCCTGCGGTTCCATTGCCGCAAATGGTTGTAATGATACCTGCCACATCAATCTTACGAATGACATGTCCCGCTTGTTCTGTAATGTATATGTTGCCTGCAGTATCTTTAGTGACACCTTGCGGATTATTGAGCAAGGCTGCTGTAGCAGGACCTCCATCGCCTGAATAACCAACGATGCCACTACCTGCAATATCGTGCATGATACCGGCAGCATCGACCATGCGCACCCCATGTGGCATTGCAATGTAAATGTTGCCGCTATTGTCTGCATACACATAATAAGTGGTACTGAGATTGGCTGCAGTAGCAGGGCCACCACTACCTGTGAAACCATATACCCCTGTACCCGCTACTGTAGTAATAGCGTATTGCGCATTTGCGAAAAAGGGAAAGAGCAGTAACAGGAGGATATGTTTCATAGTATAGCGGCTGTAAGATAAAAATATAAAATAAACCCCATACTTAACCAGAGGTTTATACTTTAACCAAAAAGGACGGGCTGTACTTTAACCACAAGGGACACTAAGGGGAAACACTAAGGACACAAGGATTAAGATAGCCACGATGGTTGTTACTCATTCTTTGTCCTATTGAGCGAGCGCCAGGACGGGCGCGTAGCTGCGACGCGAAAAATCTGTTACTCGTGCCGGGTTTTGCATTATCCAGAGATGTTTCGCTGCGCAGCTGGCGCACTATGCTATTCGCTTGCTCAACATGACAAATGGTTTCTGCACGAGGTTCACAAAGATTGAACTGTACTTTAACCACAAAGGGCACTAAGGGGAAACACTAAGGGCACAGGGTTTGGTAAGGACACAAGGGGTGGGCTGTGCTTTACCACAAATGCGTTTTAAAATTTAACCACAAGGGGCACGAGGAGCACAATGGTGGACTCTACTAAACACTGGGTGGGGCTGTACTTTAACCACAAGGGACACTAAGGGGAAACACTAAGGGCACAGGGGATTGAGAAGGACACTTGGGGGTGGTATCTGTTCTTTGTTATGACGCCTTTTGCCTCCCCCAATCTGCTGTAATAAAAACGACCACTGCACAGGCAGTGGTCGTTTGGTATGGCGTGATTTGTTATTGCTGTGATACTAGCTGCAACCGGTGGTGGTGCCACAGTTGGGGCACATATAGCAGGTGCCGTTTCGCAGGGTGATGTTGCCGCAGTTGCGGCAGGCAGGCGCATCGGCGCTGGTGCCCATCAGTTTTTTTATGTCTGCAGATACTGCTACAGGTGCAGGTGCCACCGGCGACTTGCTTTTGGGTGCCTGTGCTGCTGTGACCCTTACCTGAGAGAGCTCCTCGCGGCGGTCTTCGACCTCCTGTGCATGGGTGCGGCGGTTGGGATCGGGTACGTGTACCAGATCGTCGCGGTCGAGGTATTCGTAGGCGAGTACCCGGAAGATATAGTCGAGCACGGAAGTGGCATTCTTGATATTGGGGTGCTCTACCATGCCCGATGGCTCGAAGCGGGAGAAGGTGAACTTATCTACATATTCTTCGAGCGGCACACCATACTGCAGGCCCACAGAAATGGCTATGGCAAAACTATTGAGCAGGCTGCGCATAGTGGCGCCTTCCTTGGCCATATCTACAAATATCTCGCCGAGGGTGCCATCGCCATACTCGCCGGTGCGCAGGAAGATGGCCTGCCCGCCTACCTTGCCTTTGATAGTGTAGCCACGACGCTTGGCAGGCAGCTGCTTGCGCTCTACAATGCGGCTCAGCTCGCGCTTCAGCTGCGTGTCGGGGCTGGCCTGTACGCGTTTATTCACCTCATCGAGCAGCTCCTCTACGGTGAGCTTGCTCATATCTATGATAAGGCCTGAGTCGGTGGCCTCTTCGGCAACTTCTTCTTTTTTCTTTTTGTCGCTTTTGTTGCTGAGTGGCTGACTGAGTTTAGAGCCGTCGCGGTAAAGGGCGCATGCCTTGAGGCCCAGCTGCCAGCTGAGGTAGTAGCAATCTTTTATCTCATCGATATTGGCCTCGTTGGGCAGATTGATGGTCTTGGAAATGGCACCGCTGATGAATGGCTGCACTGCCCCCATCATGCGGATGTGGCCATGCGCGTGTATGTAGCGCTCGCCTTTTTTGCCGCATTTGTTGGCACAGTCGAAAACAGAAAGATGCTCGGGCCTGAGGAAGGGTGCACCTTCTACCGTCATGGTGCCGCATACGTAGTCGTTGGCAGCATCTATCTCATCGTCGGTATAACCAAGCGATTCGAGCAGATTGAAATCGGGTGCATAATATTGCGCTGCAGTGAAGCCGAGGCGCTGCAGGCATTCCTCGCCAAGGGTGTAAACATTGAATACAAAACCCGCCTCAAAGGCACTCTCTACAGCAGTATCGAGTTTTTTGAGCTCTTCGCCCATAAAGCCTTTTTCGCTGAGGCTCTGGTGGTTGATGAAGGGAGCCCCCTCGAAGGTGCCATGCCCCTTGGCATACTTCACAATAGCATCGGACTGCTCTGCGTTATAGCCCAGTTTTTTGAGGGCGGCAGGTATAGACTGGTTGATGATCTTGAAGTAACCACCACCGGAAAGTTTTTTGAATTTCACCAGAGCGAAGTCGGGCTCTACGCCGGTAGTGTCGCAATCCATGACCAGGCCAATGGTGCCTGTAGGTGCTATAACAGTGGCCTGCGCATTGCGGTAGCCATACTGCTCGCCCATCTGCACGGCCTCGTCCCAGGCACGGGTAGCGGCCTTCAGCAGATAGTCGGGACAATACTTGGCATTGATGCCGAGCGGCTTTATCTCCAGTCCCTCGTATGCCTCTGATGCATCGTAGGCGGCAGCGCGGTGATTGCGCATCACCCGCATCATGTGTTCTTTGTTCTCTGCAAACCTGGGGAATGCGCCGAGGCTGCGGGCCATCTCGGCAGAGGTGCGGTAGGCAACCCCGTTCATGATGGCGGTAATGGCACCTGCTATACCGCGGGCCTCCTCGCTGTCGTAGGCTATGCCGCTGACCATGAGCATGGAGCCGAGGTTGGCGTAGCCAAGCCCCAGTGTGCGATAGTCGTAGCTGAGCTGAGCCACCTCTGGCGAGGGGAACTGCGCCATGAGCACCGATATCTCCAGCACCACGGTCCAGAGACGGGTCATGTACTCGAAGCCCTGCACATCGAAGATGCCGGTCTCCTCGTTATAAAAACGACGGAGATTGAGCGAGGCAAGGTTGCAGGCAGTATTGTCTATGAACATATACTCTGAGCAAGGGTTGGAAGCCCTGATAGGACCACCCTCGGGACAGGTATGCCATTCGTTGATAGTAGTGTTGTATTGTGTACCGGGATCGGCGCAACGCCATGCGGCATAGGCTATCTTCTCCCACAGTTCTTTGGCGGGTACGGTCTTCATTACCTTGCCATTGCTGCGGGCCGTCATTTCCCAGTCGCCATTCTGATCGAGTGCATGAAAGAACTCGTTGGGTATGCGCACCGAGTTGTTGGAGTTCTGTCCGGAAACGGTTTTGTAGGCCTCTCCTTCATAGTCTGACGAGTAGCCGGCAGCAATGAGTGCCGCTACTTTCTTTTCTTCTTCTACCTTCCAGTTGATGAACTCTATAACCTCCGGATGATCGAGATCGAGACAAACCATTTTGGCAGCGCGGCGTGTGGTGCCTCCGCTCTTGATGGCACCTGCGGCACGGTCGCCTATCTTGAGGAAACTCATGAGGCCGCTGGAAGTGCCGCCACCGGAGAGCTTTTCGCCATCGGCACGGATATTGGAGTAGTTGGTACCCACACCGGAGCCATATTTGAAGATACGTGCTTCGCGCACCCAAAGGTCCATGATGCCGCCTTCGTTCACCAGGTCGTCATCTACACTGAGGATGAAGCAGGCATGCGGCTGGGGGCGCTGATAGGCGTTCTTAGAGCGCTCCAGTGCACCGGTAACAGGGTCTACATAGTAGTGCCCCTGTGCCTTGCCATCTATTCCATAGCTGTTGTACAAACCTGTATTGAACCACTGCGGCGAATTGGGTGCGCAGCTCTGGTAGAGAATGCTGTATACAAGCTCATCGTAAAATACCTGCGCATCGTTCTTTGAGGCAAAGTAGCCATACTGTTCGCCCCATGTGCGCCAGCAATCGGCAAGGCGATGGGCAACCTGTTTTACTGTTGTTTCGCGGCCGGTAGTACCATCGGGCTGCGGCACACCTGCCTTGCGGAAATACTTCTGTGCCAGTATGTCTGTGGCTATCTGCGACCAATGCCCGGGTACCTCTACATTGGTCATCTCAAACACCTTTTCCCCATTCGGATTGCGAATGACAGAGGTACGATAATCGTACTCGAACATGTCATACGGACTTACCCCATCGCGGGTGTAATGACGGCCGAATGCAAGGCCTTTATTTTGACTGGCGCTCATGAAAATATTATTTAACAGTTAAAGAACTTCTTTTGAGTAGTAATACTAAATTATTGAAAAAGGTCATCTCTTTTGATGATAAATAACTAACATACCTGTGGAAAACCAACGGAAAGCAGACGGGGCAAAGTGTATTAATTAATAGCTAATATAACAGTCGCTACCCTTCTCAAAAAAGTAAGTAAAAATACTACGTTCGGACGGAGGATGGTGTTAAATAAAGATGACCAGACACAAGGGAAAGGATGTGTCTGGTCATGAATATGTGGCAAAAACTACTGCTATAATTAATTATTGGTGATCAGCTTCAGCTTGAGGGCAGACTCGCCGGTGCCTGTTTTAGTACCGGTGAGGATGAGGGTATATATCTTGCCCGCCGCCAGCGACTGTGTCTTTGGATCGGTAGTAACTACTGTGCTGATATCGGTAGGGTCTCCTGCCTTCAGCTCGTAGGCACCGGCAATAACCTCGAGATAGTTGGACACACCCAGCGACCTGATATCTGTGCCTATGACACTTGTCTGCACGTTTGCAGTAACACTGAGGCCGTCTTTAGAAAGGTTGATGAAGCGCACCTTGGCATGGTTGGTGGCAGGCGCGGTGAGGTCGTCTTTCACAAACAGAAAGGCCGGAGAAGTAATGACACCGCCGCAAAATGCCGAATAGCTGGCACCGGTCTCCAGCGAAACTGTCTGGCTGCTTACAGGTGTACCTACATTGGTAAGGAAAAAGCCCAGCGATATAGGCGTACCAGACTTTACGTATTTATAACCCGAATAGGAAGGGAATGCCAAATTGAGGGCACCGTTTATATTGATATTGTCTACACGGGCATCTATGGCTGGCAGAGAGCCCGCACAACCGTTCACGAACATTACACCTGCTGTGTTTGATGGAGCGGGATTGGTCTTTTTACAACCTGCATTTCCCAGCAGAGACAACGACAATAAAGCAAACAACACCTTTTTCATAAAAGAAACGGATTTTAATTAGGTCAAAATTAAATGAAAATTCAGCAACATGCGCAAGTGGCTATTTTGTGGCAGAACGGAGCGCAAGAGAGAAAGTAGCTCCTTTGCCGAATTCGCTTTCTACCCAGATGTTACCACCATTGAGTACAGTGAACTCTTTGCAGAGCATAAGGCCGATACCATTTCCTTTTTCGTTGTTAGTGCCGGGCACACTGTAGAGCGGGTTGAAGATGCGGGGGAGTACACTCTCGGGTATGCCGGTACCATTGTCGGCAACAGACAGCGTGGTATAACCCGGACGGGTAGTAGTATCTGCAGCAAAAGTGATGGTGCCACCGAGATGCGCATACTTGATGGCGTTGGAGAGCAGGTTGCGGATGATGAAGTCGAGATGGGTCATATCTACCACCACCTTCAGCCCTTGCGGAATATTGTCTACTACTTTTATGCCTTTCTCGTCGAGCGCTATTTTTTTCAGGGCCACATTCTGCCTGATGGTTTCTTTTACGTCTACGCTGGACTCCTGCAAGCGCAGTCCCTTTACCAGCGACTGACCCCAGAACAGGAGTTTATCGAGCATTTCGGCAGAGGCCTGTGCGTGCTCCCTGAGACTATCGAGCAGGAATTGTTTTTCTTCCTCATTGGTGCGGGGATCTTCATAAATATCCAGCACTGCAGGTATGCCCGAAATAGGCCCGCGCAGATCGTGGCCAATGATGGAGAAGAGTTTGTCCTTCATCACATTCAGTTCCTTCAGCTCTTCCTGATGTTCTTTCAACTGGCGGTTGAGTGCCAGCGTGCGCCTGTAGTAGGAATAAAGAATGAACAGAAGTATGAGAATGACAACAGAAACCAGAATGAAGATGTTTCGCTGATTAGCATTTCTTTTGCTTTCCTGCACCAGGTCCTGCACCTTCATGTTCGACTTATCGAGCTCGTAGGTTGCAGCAATACTGCACAGCTCTACAGATTTATTGATAGAGAAAAGGCTATCGTTTATTTTCTGTTTTGTTTCATTGGCCTCCAGTGCTTCTTTGAAGCGACCCAGCTCTTTATAATAAGCAGCCTGCGCCTCATATACATAGACCATAAAGGCCTTGTTGTCCATGTCTCGGGCTATCTGCAGGGCCTCATCGAGGGAGCGCAGTGTAGCTGCGGCATCTGAAGACTGCGTGATAGCCGCCTTGGTGAGCAGCATATTAGACTTCATCTCCGGCAGGTTGAAAGTGGTAGCCAGTTTCATTCCTTCTTCGAGGTAGTAGATCGCTTTTTGAGGCTGTTGCTCATCGAGATAGTATTGCGCCAGATAAGACAGGCACTCTACATGCGAAGAGATAAATGAAGGATTGTCGCTGAGTTCCAGATTGTGCTGGAAGGTGGTGAGGGCCTTTTCTTTCTGGCCTTCTATGGCGAAGAGTACCCCACGCAAGTTGTAGAGCCCGATGATGTGATCTGAAATAGGCAGCGACTTGCTGATCTCATGCGCTTTATCGAGGTAGATGCGGGCAGCAATAGTGTCGTTTTGCTGCATGTACAGACTACCCAGATTCATGTAGGCAACCAGGACCCCATCTTTGTTGCCAATACTGTCTTCCAACCGCAGAGAAGCAATGATGTACCTGGCAGCAACATCTATGTTGCCCTTTCCGGCCTCCAGCGAACCTATATTACCCAGCACATCTGCAATACCTTTAGCATAGTTTTCCCTACGGAAAAGACCGAGCGCCAGCTGCAGTCGCTGCATGGCGATATTGATGCGACCCTGCTTTTTATCGATCATGCCGAGCTGAGCCAGAATAAGGCCTTCGCCCAGTATGCTGTTCTTGTTGCGGAAATAACTGAGGCTCTGAGCAGTGTAAAATTTGAAGGAATCGGGATCGTGATCGCTGAAATAATTGAGGGCGCTCCTGTAAGCAAATGCTTTACCCGTATCGGTAGTTGCACTAATGATGCGTTTCCCGAAATCTTTACGCTCCGATTGGGCATAGATTGACAGGGAAAAAACAAGACAAAATAAAATTGTCAGCAGCTGTTTCATGTAGGGGTGGTGTATAAGTATTGCCGAAATTTGGCACAAATTAAGATTTGATTATCATAAACCACAAATAAATCAAGTAAAATTACTAATATAACAAATTAAACATGATATCACTTTGTTATTGCTCCATTTTTCTTCCATTCTCCGTAGGAAACCTCCAGTGTGTGCAGGAAGGTATCTATAGCCTGAGCTCCTGAAACAGCATACTTCCTGTCGAAAACAAAGAACGGCACACCGGTGATCCCGATCTGCTCAGCTTCACGGAGGTCGGCAGCAACTTCTACGGCATACTCCTTTCCGGCCAGCATCTGCTGCACTGCTTCTTTGTTCAGCCCTATCTGCACACCTATTTCGGTAAGGGTAGCAACATCGTCTATGTCTTTGCCTTCTGTAAAGTAGGCTTTGAAGATATGTTCTTCGGCCTCTGATGCCAGATGGAATTGTTTGGCCATCTGCAGCAAGCGATGTGCATTGTAGGAATTGGCAACAACGGTTTTGGCGAAATTGTACACAAGGCCATCGGACTTGGCCATATTTTCTACTGATTCATGCATCTGCACAGATTGCTGCAGGCTGATGCCCTTTACCCGTGCCAGATACTGATAGGCATTCTCTTTGGTAGTGATGCGCTCCATACCGGGGTATAACTGAAAGCTGTGCCAGACAAGTTCCACCTCATCTCGGTGGCTGAATTTTTCTAATGCAGCGTCGTAACGGTGTTTGCCCATATAACAGAAGGGGCATACCATATCAGACCATATTTCCACTTTCATTTTGGGTGTAGTAGTCATTGTTTTACTGGTTTTAGCAACCTGCGCATAGCCATTATGACCTGCGAAGGACAAAATTAAGGCAAGAATGCTGACGAGGTTTTTCATAGAATGATGCAAGATAAGTTATGTCTTTACTGAAAGTGCAAAAAAAGCAGCTATTACCTATCTTTATGCTGCATGAATACAGGTGTACTGATGAAGATAAACACATGGGTGGTGCTGCTGGGCGGCATGGCAATAATGGCTGCTGCCTGCAGGAAGGAAGCTACGCTCACCTACAGAATAAAGAATATCGCATCAGACTCTGTTGATGTGATATGCACCCGGGCAGACATGCCCGGCATCTATGACACCATGTGGATAGGCTACAATCAGGAGGTGATACTGGCGGTAACCACAGAAGGCGCCGAACATATAAGTAACTACAAAGAAACCGCCGGCACCCTGCGTAACCTCACCAGGATAGATGTGTACAAAAAGCATGGCCATGCTAAGGCTACTACCAATTTTCTGAACAGTAGTTTATGGACCTATGACGAGCGTAGCAGCAGTGCAGCCAACTATACTACAACCATTACAGACAAAGACTTTCAGTAACCACTATTTGAAGGAAGTGACCCTTGCTTTGAAGTGCCTGCCATTAAAGATCTCATCCCACGAGAACTGAGTACTAGCCGGGAAGGAAGCTAGGTATTCTCTGCAATCGGGATAGTAGATCCACAGCAGCGGTCTGTCTATCGGGTCACCGTTCTTATCAGCTATCTGCACCACGGGAGCCAGCCCCAGTATACGCACTACGGTCTCTGTTTTGCCCTCAACCTGCAGCTCATCTTCTTTTATATACCACTTCACTACAGGGCGGGTGGCAAGAGATAAGGGTATCTCATCTACGGTTACTTCTTTGGTAAATCTGTCATTTGTGGCGTCATATGCCTTTATCTTGCCGCTTTTTATGCCCTCCTTCAGAATGCCCAGCAACGCGTTCTTGCCGGTTGGGAACAAAACAGGATTGCTTTGCTCTTCTATCTCGCGCCATATGCGTGTCTTGTTGGTAATGTCCCTTTCCGGGATCGTTTCCCACGGTGTGAACCTTTGTGCAGCAGTGCTCTGTGCAAGAACGGTTGATGACTGAAGGGATGCCAGCGCAATAATAGAATACAGAATAAGTGATCGCATAAAATTCGGGTTGAAAGATAAATATACAACAACAGGCTGTAATAGTATCTTACAATGCACTAACAGCAGCCACCAGCGCAGGCCTTATGCTTGCAGCACAGACTTGCACTGCACCCCTGCTGAGTGCTGAAAAGTGAGGTATATGTGCAACGACCTTGATCGCAGCATACTGCTCTATGAAACTTTCTGAAGACTCATCTGCAGCACCATTCACCAGGAGGCCTGCAATGCGGATGCCCCTGCTGCGCAAGGTCTCTATAGTAAGTAAGGTATGATTGATACTGCCCAGATAATGCTGTGTAATGAGGAAAACAGGCAGGTGATAATGAACCAGAAAATCGGCCATGGTAGCTTTGGCCGATATGGGCGAATGCAACCCGCCTGCAGTTTCCACAACGAGTGTACCTGCAACATCGGGCCACTTGAATTTTGTATGGTCTATCTCTATCCCTTCGGCAGCAGCGGCCTTGTGTGGCGATGCCGGCATTTGCAGCAGTACTGCCTCGGGGTGAACTCGGGTAGCCCCATCGGTGATCAGGCCTTCCACTGTTTCCACATCACGTTCTTCTGTACCTGCCTGTACGGGTTTCCAGTAGTGGGCATGCAGCGCTTCTGTAATTACTGCAGCTGCTATGGTCTTGCCGATACCTGTGTGTATGCCTGCTATGGCTATAACTGAAGTGCTCATACGGATAGTTTATTGATAAGTAAGTCTATCTCTGAAGGGGTGTTGAAACTATGCAGGCAGATGCGTAACCGCTCCATACCCAATGGTACTGTAGGGTGCAATATGGGGTTTACCAAAAGGCCGGCCTCTTGCAGGTCTGCCGCCATGCGGCGGGTGCCCTCGTTGCCGCCTGTTATCATAGTTTGTATGGGTGTGGTGCCGGGTATAATAGCTGTGATACCGGCAGCGTTTACTGCCCTACCGAAATGAGCAATATTATTGTGTAGCTGCGTATTGCTGAAATGCGGCGACTGCAATAACTCATATGCCCGCTGAATAGCCAGTAATGAATGTGGTGGCAGCGCTGTGGTGTAAATGAAGGAGCGGGCAAAGTTGATGAGGTAGTTGCGCAGCAATGTGCTGCCCACAACAACTGCACCGTGGCAGCCCAGCGCCTTGCCAAAGGTGTGCACCCTGGCCATAACCCTACCAGCCAGTCCCAGACTGCATACAAGCCCCTCGCCATGCGCACCCAACACACCGGTGGCATGTGCCTCGTCAACAATAAGTTCTGCACCATAGGCTTCGCACAGATCTACGATCTGCTGCAGCGGGGCTATGTCGCCATCCATAGAGTAGACTGCCTCTACAACCACTATAAGACGACCTGTGCCGCTATGGCTTTCCAGCAAAGTTTGCAAGGCCGCAGTATTGTTGTGTGCAAAACGGAATTTATTGCGGCATATAGCCAGTCTGATTCCATCTAAGATGCTGGCATGGCAAAGCTCGTCGTATATATAAGTTGTGTGGCGGTCTGCAATAGAAGACAGCAGCCCTATATTGGCATCGTAGCCCGAATTGAAAAGCAATGCAGCCTCGGCCTGATGGAAAACGGCAATGGACTGCTCCAGTTCCTCTGCCAGCGCACTATTGCCCGATATGAGGCGGGAACCGGTAGCGCCCGAAACACCTATATCTACTGGCAGCGACAGCTTTCCTGAAGCAGCAAAACCCAGGTAATCATTGGACCGGAAATCTATACCATGCTGAGAAGCGGGCAGCCTTCTCAGGTTGCCCGCTTCTGCACGCTCTTTCAGTTTATCATTCAGATGTTGCTCAACACTGTTCATCAGCTATTACTTTCTGCCTGTCGGCGGGATGTCCATCGGCAAAGGCAGCTTTAGGAGTTAGGCCCAGCATCCTGAACATATCCATATCGGCATTGTATTCGGGATTGGGTGTAGTAAGTAGTTTATCACCGGCAAAAATAGAATTGGCACCAGCCAGGAAACACATAGCCTGCTCTGCCACAGACAACTCCAGTCGACCTGCAGAAAGACGCACAGCTGCGGCCGGCATAACTATGCGGGCAGTAGCCACCATGCGTACCAGCTCATCAAAAGGTACACGGGCATTATTGGCCAGTGGCGTACCTTCTACCGGCACCAGTGCATTGATCGGCACAGATTCGGGGTGTTGCGGCAGATTGGACAGTGTGTACAACATACCTATACGGTCTTCGTGCGTTTCGCCTAGACCTATGATACCACCACTACACACAGAGATACCCGCCTTGCGTACATTGTTCAATGTATTGAGGCGATCATCGTAAGTGCGGGTAGTAATAACTTCCGAGTAGTGCTCTTCTGAAGTATCTATGTTGTGATTGTAGGCATACAGACCTGCATCGGCCAGTTTTTCGGCCTGTTGCGGTGTGAGCATACCCAGTGTGCAGCAAACTTCCATACCCAGTCCGTTCACTGCCTTCACCATATCCAGCACCCGGTCGAAGTCGCGGTTGTCGCGTACCTCGCGCCATGCAGCCCCCATGCAGAAGCGGGATGCTCCTCCTGCCCTCGCGTTTTCGGCAGCATTCATCACTTCGTCTATCTTCATCAATGCATGCACCTCTACACCGGTATGGAACCTGGCTGCCTGCGGGCAGTAGGCACAGTCTTCAGAACAGCCACCTGTTTTTATAGATAACAGACTACTTATCTGCACCTCTCCGAATTTTTGGTGCTCACGATGAACCTGCGCTGCATCCAGTACTAATTGAAGCAGCGGTCTTTCATAGATCTCTCGTATCTCGTTTTTGCTCCAGTCATTACGAATATTACTCATTTGAATATTGTTTTCTGTGGGCAAAACTATCTGATATTGAGGATTCACAGAAACATATTTAGAGAAAGTATACGTTATATAATTTGAATATCATTTATAACGAATAATGAAATGTGGCAACTACCCTGAAATGCACAGCAAATACGCACCCCGAGCAAAAAAGAAATAGGTTTTGGAGTTGAGTGGTAAATGAAGGAGGAGTTGGTACAGCTCCTCTTTTTTCATGCCCTAATGCAGTCAATTATTCTTCCGGCGTCACAAACATATCTGCGGCTATACGGTCTGCAAAAAGGCGACCGGCATTGGTGAGCAGCAGTTTAGACCCATCCTGTACCAGCCATTTTTTCTCCATGAACAGATGACTGCTTTTTTCAACCTGCAAGGCAGTAGTGGCATCCCAAAGCGTGGTAATACGCTGCAGGTCGCAGCCCCATTGGGTGCGCAGCGAGGTCATGATATATTCATTCAGGTGGTCGTAGGTAGTTAATACCTCTTCTTCAAATTCGGGCTTGCCTGTCTGCAATATGCCCTTTGTATAGGTAATATTATTCGACACATTCCAGCGGCGCCTGTTGTGACCATTGAAAGAGTGTGCCGACGGCCCTATACCCAGGTAGGGCTGTCCCCGCCAGTAATTGGTGTTGTGTATGGCATACTGTCCGGGTAGTGCCAGATTGGATATTTCGTAGTGCTCGTAGCCCATTGCAGCGGCGGTCTCCATAAGCAACTCCAGCTGGGCGGCAGCCTGATTACCGTCTACCGGAGCGGCCTGCTTTTTCGCAATAGCATGATGCAGCGCTGTACGGTCTTCCACCGTAAGTGCATAGGCCGAAAAGTGCGGGATCTGCATATCGCGCACACGCGCCAGATTTTGTTTCCAGGCGGCATCATCCATTCCCGGCACTCCATATATAAGGTCTATACTCAGTTTCTCAAAACCAATATCCTGCGCCCCTTTTATGGCTGCTTCGGCCTGCTGTGCCGAGTGGGCACGTTTCATATACAGCAGATCCTGCTCGCGGAAAGACTGTATACCAATACTGAACCTGCTCACCGGTGTGTGCTTCAGCGAGCGCAGGTAATTGCGGTCCAGATCATCTGGATTAGCCTCCAGGGTCACCTCCTTTAGCTCATTGACGGTAAAATTGGCGCTAATGGCATCGAAAAGGCGGTTTATCTCATCGGCAGAGAGCAGCGAAGGGGTGCCGCCACCAAAATAAACGGTCTCTACCGGGGTATCTCCCAGATAATCGCGCTGCATTACTATCTCTTGCTGCATAGCCTGTAGTACCTCTTCCTTGTAGCGGAGCGAGGTGGAAAAATGAAAATTACAGTAGATACAAGCCTGCCTGCAGAAGGGAATATGTAGGTAAATACCAGCCGCGGCGGGTTGCTGATCGTGTAATTGCATGGCGCAAAGGTAGTGGTTTAAGGCATGGTGATTTTCTGACACATATTGTATTACACTAAAATTGCCCGTATTTCCGTTGCTGCGCATTACTTTTGCAACCAAATTCAGGATATGCAATTCGACAGGAAAGGCCTAGACAACGAACTACTGCTGCAGTTATATACAGAACTGCTGCGCCCGCGCATGATAGAAGAGAAGATGCTGGTACTGCTGAGGCAGGGTCGTATCAGCAAGTGGTTCAGCGGCATTGGTCAGGAAGCGATCTCTGTAGGTGCCACCATGGCACTGGACGAAGATGAGTATGTAATGCCCCTGCATCGGAATCTGGGTGTGTTCACCGTTCGTAAAATGCCGTTCCCCAAACTGTTCATGCAGTGGCAGGGACGCAAGGAGGGTTTCAGCAAGGGCAGGGAACGTTCGTTTCACTTTGGTGCCAACGAATACCACATATGCGGCATGATATCGCATCTGGGTCCGCAGCTGGCAATTGCTGATGGCGTGGCCCTGGCACACAAACTGAAAAAAGAAAATAAAGTAGCGGTTGCCTTCAGCGGCGACGGCGGCACCAGCGAGGGCGACTTCCACGAAGCGCTGAACGTTGCTGCAGCTTGGGGACTGCCGGTCATCTTTATAATTGAAAATAATGGCTACGGACTGAGCACACCGGTGAATGAACAGTTTGTATGTGAGCAGCTGGCCGACCGCGCTATAGGCTATGGCATGCGTGGCATTACCATAGATGGCAATAACATACTGGAGGTATACAGGGAAATAACCAAGGCCCGTGCCTACTGCATAGCAGAGCAGAAACCGATACTGGTAGAGTGTATGACCTTCAGGATGAGGGGACACGAAGAAGCCAGCGGTGTGAAATATGTACCCAAAGAACTGTTTGAAGAATGGGGCAAAAAAGACCCTGTGCAGAATTTTGAAGAATACCTGAAAGCACAGAAAGTGCTTGACGACGACAAAATAGCTGCAATAAGGGAAACGATACAGAAAGAAATAGAGAACGGACTGGCAACAGGTTTTGAGGCACCACCGGTAACACCAGATACCGCAGAAGAGATGGCAGATGTTTATGCCCCACTCACTGAGGCACCGATAGCACCAACCACTGCCGGTACCGAAAAGAAATTCATACAGGCCATAAGCGAGAGCCTGAAGCAAAGTATGGACCGCTACCCCAATCTGGTCTTGATGGGGCAGGATATTGCCGAATACGGAGGCGCCTTTAAAGTGACCGAAGGATTTGTGCAGACCTATGGCAAGGAGCGTGTGCGCAACACACCATTATGCGAAAGCGCTATAGTAGGTGCAGCGCTGGGCCTTTCTATAAAGGGGCACAAGGCCATGATGGAAATGCAGTTTGCCGACTTTGTAACGGTAGGCTTCAACCAGATAGTGAACAACCTGGCCAAGATACATTACCGCTGGGGCCAGAATGCCGATGTGGTGGTGCGTATGCCTACAGGCGGCGGCGTGGGCGCAGGGCCGTTCCACTCTCAGTGCAATGAGGCATGGTTTACCCATGTACCGGGCCTGAAAGTACTTTACCCATCGAATCCGGCAGATGCCAAGGGTTTGCTGAATGCGGCACTGCAGGACCCCAACCCTGTTATGTTCTTTGAACACAAGGCACTCTACCGCAGCGTGAGCGGCCTGGTACCGGAAGAATACTATACTACCGAAATAGGCAAGGCACGTATTGTAGCCGAGGGCAGCGACATAAGCATCATTACTTATGGTATGGGGGTGCATTGGGCTACCAACTATGCAGCTGCACATCCCGATCTTTCTATAGATATACTGGACTTGCGCAGCCTGCTGCCGCTGGACTATGACACCATTCGCGAGGCTGTGCGCCGCACCGGCAAGGTATTGCTGCTGCACGAAGACACCCTGTTTGGCGGATTGGGTGGAGAACTGGCTGCATGGATAGCCGAACATTGTTTTGAGTGGCTGGATGCACCCATAGTGCGTTGCGCCAGTCTGGACACACCGGTGCCTTTCGCTATAGAACTGGAACAGAACTTTATGGCCAGCAGCCGACTGGATAGTGCTGTGCAGAAACTGATGAATTACTAAGCGCCCAAGCCGCAAAAGGGCATTTGAGGCGCTGATAACATTTTGCTAATACAAATACAGGTGATAAGCATCATTCTTATGCGCCTGAATACTAACTTTTCAGTACATTCGTCTATAGAACGAACATGGTCAACAGGGTTAAATATATAGTATCTGTAACAGGGCTGGCATTGATGCTGAGCAGCTGCGATAATGGGCAACAATCCACCTCAGGGCCGATAGTACTTGGTGACTCTGCGACCATAGTAACAGAATCTGACCAGCAACAGCTGAAAGATCTGGTAACAGACCTGCAACCGGTGATACCACCTGCTGAAAACAAGGATCAGGATCCGCAGACGGAACAACCGGCAGCAGATACCCCTAACACAACTGCTACCACCAATACGCCTGCACCCGCCACTAAACCGGCACAGCCTGCACCTGCAGCCCTGACCGGATCCGGACTGCGTGCCGAATTCGGAGAAGTGACCGTACTGGTAAGCGGATTGGGTGTAACCCAGGCCGGAAGAAAAGACCTGAAACGCGCCAGCGGTGCGGTATACACCCTCAATTCAGGAAAAATAAACGGCAGCACACTGCAGGTATCCGGTACAGTTACAAAGGTATCTCAGCGCTACCAGACCATAGTGATCCTGAAGAGCAACATGGGCGAGCTGCCTCTGGAATCACTTTCTGTGACCACCGGCTGGAAACAAGTAAAGGGCGGCAGCAATTCTTTCCCCGTAACCGGATTGGACGCACGTAATCTGGAATACTATGATGCTGATGCATCTGATATTCGTAATGCCGTGCAGCGGGTTGCCAAAAGACGCCGCATGAACCACAAAAAGGCTCAGACACTGCTGAACAGCGTGCGTAATGTACGCTCTGCCAACCAGAAACCACTTACTGTGGCACTACGCTCTGTAATGTGGAAAATAGATGGCAAGGACGCACAGGGGCGCACCTACTCCAAACAGGTCAGGGTAGACATTCCGCTGTAATATCTCTTTTACTTAATGATGTGTTATATAATTGGTGGTATTAGCCTCCATGGGTACTATGCCTGCCTGAACAGCAAAAAACACCAATCCTGCACGACTGTTGATCTTCAGCTTGCGGTATAACGACTGCTGCATTTGCTCGAAAAAGGCTACAGAGATATCTAGCTTTTCTGCTATTTCCCCCAAACGCAGATCGGTACATACCAGCTTCAGCATTTCTGTTTCCAGAGCCGTTATCTGCTGCAAACCTATAGTGCCGTTCTGTATGGCATTGTAGAAGTGCATGGTTGCCAGATCTGGATAATACATACCATTGTGATAGACCGAAGTGATGGCATTGATCATTTCATCGGCCTTGCAATTCTTTATCAGGTAACCGTTTGCACCACTCATGATCATGCGGATGATGTAATGCTCCAGATCGAAGATGGTAAAGACCACAATACCCATGTGCGGCCAGCGCCTGCGCACTTCTGCCACCGTATCAAAGCCGTTCATTTCGGGCATATTGATGTCGATAAGGCACACATCGGGCAGTTCATCAGCTGTTTCCAGCTTCAGCAGCAACTCTCTGCCATCGCCTGCCTGAATATCAATAAAAATGGTCTCAGAAGGCAACTGCAGACTGCGCTTGGTAATAACGGAAGTGATACCCTCGCGGATAAGGGCATGGTCATCGCAATACGCAACACGAATGACGGGATGAATAAATGTTTCCATGGCAAAATGATAGTTAGAGAACTAGGGTGAATATGGTTTTCAATATCAAAGTTACGTGTTTTATAGTATGGCAAACTAAATGGTCATTATCCACCCTGTTTCTATCAGCAATAACTATCCTTCAATAACGAAATTCATATGTCTTTATTGTACATTCGCAGCATGGACATTCAACAGTTATATACCAGCTGCCTGAGCGAGGCAGCCTACTTTATAGCCAGCGATGGCGAAGCCGCAGTAATAGACCCGCTAAGGGATGTGGATACGTATCTGCAGATGGCGGCCGAGAAAAATGTAAAGATCAAATACATCTTCGAAACACACTTTCATGCAGACTTTGTGAGCGGCCATGTAGATCTCTCTCAGAAAACAGGCGCGCCCATCATTTACGGACCAAATACCGAAGCAGGCTTCAAAGTACATGTAGCCAAGGATGGTGAAGAATTTATGGTGGGCAAGCTGAAAATAAAGGTGCTGCATACACCCGGCCATACACTGGAAAGCACCTGCTACCTGCTGCACAATGAAGAAGGCACCCCACATTGCATTTTTACCGGAGACACCCTTTTTGTTGGCGATGTGGGCCGCCCCGACCTCTTCAGCGGCGACCTGAGCAAGGAAGAACTGGCCGGCATGATGTATGAATCGCTGAACAGCAAGATAAAACCACTGAACGACAACATCATCGTTTATCCGGCACATGGTCCGGGATCTTCCTGCGGCAAAAACCTGGGACCTGAAACTACCAGTACCATTGGCGCACAGAAAGCAAGTAACTATGCCCTGCAGGATATGACCATGGAAGAGTTTGTAAAAACCGTAACCACCGGGCTATCTACCCCACCGGTATACTTTCCCATCAATGCCCGCATCAACCAACAGGGATATGGCAGCATAGATGAGGTATATGGCAAGGGCATGAATGCACTGAGCATTGCTGCCTTCAAAGAAGAGGTGAAGAACGGCGCCATCATTCTCGACACGCGTCCATCTGGCATTTTCACCAGCGGATTCATACCTGAGTCTATCAGCATAGGACTCGATGGCAGATTTGCAGAGTGGGCCGGTATCATGCTACCCTACGACCAGCCATTGGTACTGGTTACAGAGGCTGGCAAGGAGAAAGAAAGCATCACCCGTCTGGCACGTGTGGGTATAGACAATGTGCATGGCTATCTGGAAGGTGGATATGAAGCATGGCAGGACGCAGGCGAACAGATAGACCTGATCATAGACATAGAAACAGATGAGTTTGCAATGGACTTCCCGCACGACCCGCTGATAGATGTGATAGACGTGCGCAAGCCGGCCGAGTTTGACACTGCCCATGTGCAGGGTGCCCGCAGCTTCCCGCTGGATACGCTTACCGACCCGCTGAATGTGGCTATGCTGGAAGACGACCACAACCTCTATGTACACTGTGCCGGCGGCTATCGCTCTGTTATTGCTGCCTCTTTGCTAAAGCGTCATGGCTACCACAATCTGCGCAATGTGCTGGGTGGTTTTGCAAAAATAAAGACCGAGAAAAAAATACCGGTAGTAGAACCAAACACAATAGCATAAGTAGTTTACAACCATTATAAAAAAGGCCTGATACACCAAGTGTATCAGGCCTTTTCATTAGTAATATAGTGCACTGAGGTCTACCCTATCAGACATCTACAGATTTGTCCAGGTCTACCAGCATGGCCTTTAGTTCCAGTATCATTTTCTCCAGCGAGAAAGACTGAGCAGTATTGAGTACCAGTGTTGTTGGTGCCGGTTCCATTCTTTTCAGTTTCTTCAGCGAGCCCGGCTTCAGTCGGTCCATATGCACCAGTACTGCATCAAACAGTTGCAGACATTCCGTTACCTTCTGCTGCTGCTCTTTACTCACTTCTGCCGTATCAGCAATTCGCTTTTCGGCCTGCTCCATGTGAATGTTGTTGAGACTGCGGGTAATGCGCACGGTGCAGGTAATGAGGGCATACCACGCATCAGACTTTTCGCGGCCGGGCTCCTGCATATACCGGTTGAAGGAGTCGTACACATTGCTGTTGCCCGACTCTGCCAGTCGCTTATAGCGGGTCCAGTTGGTATGTTCCTCGGGGGCGTAAAAGGTCTTTACAAAGTATTCGTAGTTGGCAGCAACCGCTTTAGACAGGAATGCCGGTAGCAGCTTTTTGTCCCATGTTGGCAGTAGCAGCCAGCCGGCACTTACTGCCAGCAAAGCCCCGCCAATGGTAGCCACTACACGCGCCCCCATAAGCTCATTGCTGTATGAAGACTCTATATTGAAGAGCAGTACAAGGTTGAGCGTGATAAAGAAAGCCGATACGGCATACTGCTTCTTGGCATAATACACCATGAGGATGAAGGTAAAGAACAGAATGATCTCCTGCAGGTGCAGCCCCTGTGGCAGGTATAGCAAAAAGCTACCCACCAGTACGCCCAGCACAGTGCCTGAGATACGGTCTATAGCTTTTTTGAAAGTAGCCCCGAAATAGGGTTGAATAATGATCATGACACTGAAAGGCATCCAGAAGCCATGGTCTATCCTGTACCATTTATAAATGAACAGCGCCACCGTTGCTGCTACTGCAGAGCGCATGGCATACTTGAACGTAAGCGTGTTGATATTGAACAGAGTGCGGATATTGCGCAGCAGGAACTGAGGCTTGAACAGGAAACCGGTCTTGATGAGCGAATAAGACCTGAAGACCGGCTTATCATCGCCCATCTGGTCTACGCGCAAAATGGCATTATCGAGCAGGCGGATGGTACGTTCTGTAAGCTGCAGAATGCGCGCTATGGCCATAGACTGTCGCACATCAGGCGGTAGCGGGTACGCTCTGATCAATGCGATCAGATTCCGAAGACGATTCACCTGCGCCTGAGTAAGCAGCTTCTCCTCAGGGTTCATGGTAATGACGAAGACCGACATGCGGTCGGAAGCCTCCTTGAGAGCGCGGAACAGCGAATCGGCCTTCACACGCAAGGCCTTATCCAGTTTGTGTACCGATATATGCTCCATCTCATCGCCCATGGCTATCACATTCACTGCCACCAGACCGGCCAGCTTACGCATCTGTATCAGCTGATAGGTGCGGTTGTCCTTGGTATTTGCCTGGTTGGCTGTCTGTGCATAGAACTCAAAAGAGTTATTGATAGTGGCACGTACCTGCCGCTCCTTCTCATATACATTGGCCAGCTTGCTGGTATATCCCGCACGGTTATCGCTCTGCGACACAGCCTCTGCCAGATCTGCAATAGAGCGCCATATTATGGCCACATGCCGCCTGAAGGGTTCCTGCGCCGGCATCAGTGCCGAGGCAATAAGCCCCACCAGCACCGGCCACATTGCACCTATAGATATGAGCATCATGCGGTGTGGCAATTCAGCGGTGGTAGTTACCGGAAATGCGTTGCATACAATAAATAAAAGATAGAAACAGATGGCCAGTCCGCTGGCGCGGTCGCCGAGGTTCTTGAGCAGCGTAGCCAGAAAACCAACTACCAGCATACACAGGCAACCTATAAGCAGGCTGCCCCCGGTTACAGAACCCAGCGCACCCGCAAATATGGCCAGTAGCGAGCCCGCCACAAGTGCCCTCAACCGCCAGGCAAAAGACCCCTTCAACTCCACCCACGACACGGCCTCTGCAGTAAGGGTTATCCATATACCATCGGTTATGTGACCGGTATGCAGCCCCCATGCTATAGGCAGTGTACCAGAAAGACCCATACGAAAACCCCAGCTGAGCAGGGGCTCCAGGCTCTCATCCTGCAGCAGTTTATTCAGTCTTTTATATGATTCTATATATGCCAATACCTCTGTAAAATACAAAGGTAAACGCTGAAAAGTTGCTGGGTGTTAAGAGAAAAACAGTAAGCGCCTGCAAACTGGTAAGAAAAAGTTAAATACATCTTACCCCTACTAATAATTAGATGAATATGAGCACTTAATAAAACTTAGTTTTGTTGTTTTACAAGCTGATATTTTTCAAAACTACCGGATGCAAGGCGCCGACCGCCTTAATATTGATTATATGAAACAATTGTACACGCTTATTTTCTGCATGAGCTGCCTTTCTGTACCGGGTTGGGCACAACCTTATATCATAAAGGGATCGGTGACAGATACGCTGAATAACAACCCGCTGAGCATGGCATCTGTAGTGCTGATACGTACTGCCGACTCTGTAATAGAGACACATGCACGCACCGGCCTCAATGGCCGCTTCGAGGCTAAAGTGCGCAAGCAGGGCAAATACTTCCTTCGTGTCACCTTTCCGGGGTTTGCAGACTATATAGATGTACTCAACGTAAAGAAGAACACCGACCTCGGCGATTTGCCGATGGTATCCAAATCGCATCTGCTCAGCGAATTCGTATTGACACAGCAGATATCGGCCATCAAGATAAAGGGCGATACTACCGAATATATGGCTGACAGCTTCAAGGTGAAAGAAGGTGCAACAGTAGAAGACCTGCTGAAAAAGCTGCCTGGTATTCAGGTAGACAAGAACGGACAGGTAATAGCGCAGGGCGAAACTGTGCAGAAGATACTGGTGGATGGCGAAGAATTTTTCTCTGACGACCCCAAGGTAGTGACCAAGGGACTGCAGGCCGATGCGGTGAAGAAAGTACAGGTATATGACAAGAAAAGCGATCAGGCAGACTTTACGGGCATAGATGACGGACAAAAAACAAAGACCATCAATCTGGAGCTGAAGGAAGACAAGAAAAAAGGCTTTTTCGGCAAGGCGGATGCAGGTGGCGGATCTGATGGTTATTTCCAGAATCAGGCAATGATCAATGCCTTCAAGGCCAAACGTCAGTTATCCGCTTTCGGCATAGCATCCAACACCGACAAGGTGGGGCTTGGCTGGCAGGACAATGACAAATTCGGCAGCGGCAACGGCTCCACAGAAATAACAGAAGATGGTTCCTTCGTTACTTCCAGCAGGGGCGATGAAGACTTCAACGGATGGAATGGCAAGTACAATGGAGAAGGTTTACCATCTACCTGGACA
The DNA here is from genome assembly GCA_943331005.2 of Bordetella parapertussis. Classification (GTDB taxonomy): domain Bacteria; phylum Bacteroidota; class Bacteroidia; order Chitinophagales; family Chitinophagaceae; genus Nemorincola. Next base: position 65,611 of record CALQJX020000014.1, on the reverse strand, counting down.
GGCGGCGCACACTATGCCGACAAATGGAATGAAGCCAAACATCACCTCGCTGCCAACTACCGTTTTGCCCGTCAAAATGTGGATATAGACGGCAATACCATGAACCAGTATTCGCTCACCGACTCTATAAGGGTAACGGATATGACCAAGAAACAATTCAGCACAGGAGACCGCCACGGCATAGACCTGATGTATGAATGGAAGATAGACAGCAACACCTCTGTAAAGATCACCTCTACCGCAGGTGTGAAGACATCGAATACCACATCGAAATACCACACCAGCAACTACTTCAAAACGGCAGACGCACCCGATACCAGCTATAACGACAGGGAACTGACCAGCGATGCCAATGCACAGTTCATCAATACAGACTTCCTGCTGCGCAGGAAATTTGCAAAGAAAGGCAGAACCCTCTCTGTAGATGCCAAGGAAAACTACAAGGATTCCAGGAGCACCGGTCTTTTAACCTCCGACATTTCGAGCAGCAACCTGCCATTTACAGCAAGCACAAAGCAGCAAAAGATCAATAACACAAATACACTGGCATTCTCCGGCAAGGCTACCTATACCGAACCACTCTCTAAAGTGGCCTATACCGAGGTAAGCTATGGCCTGACGGTAAATAACAGCACCTCTGAGAATAAAACCTACGATACAATTCCGGGTAGCTTATCTACCTACAAAGAAGTACCTGTAGACAGCCTCAGCAGTGATTACCGCTTCAATATACTCACCCAATCTGCAGGGCTCAACTTCAAGTTCGTTTTCAAAAAGATCAATTTCTCTTTCGGATCGGATGCGTCTAAGACTGACTATACACAAACAGATATGATGCGTGGCAATGCCACTACCAACCCTGAGTTCTATAATCTTTTCCCCAAGGCATCATTCACCTACAGAATAGGCAAGCAGACCAGCTTCAACCTCAACTACCAGGGCAGTACCACACAGCCTACCATCAGCCAGATTCAGCCGTACCAGCAGAACACCGATCCGCTGAATATAGTAGAGGGCAATGCAAGCCTCGAACAGAGCTTCACCAACCGGATATCGCTGCGCTTTAATGACTACAAGATATTGCAGAGCAGATTCCTGTGGGCCAATGCTTCTTTCAGTACCATATCAAATGCCATAAGCACAGAACAAACCATTTCAGGCCCGGTGAGCAAAACCAAATACATAAATGTTGACGGCAACTACAACGGATTCGGTTTCATTGGTTATGGCTTCAAGATCGGCAAGTCCGATTTCATGCTGGGGGCACAGGCTAGCGGCTCTCTATATCATGTAAACAGCAAGATAAACGGCGTAATGAACAGCAGCGATAACAACAGTATCACCTTTGGCCCCTACCTGAACTATGACAAGGAAAACAAGTTCGAGCTGAGGTGGAATCCCGAGATCATTTACAATACCAATGCTTCTACCAACAATCCCACCACCATCAGCTACTACATCTTCAACAACGACCTGAACGGATCGGTGCAGCTGCCTAAGAAAATAGAAATAGGCAGCTCTGTAGATATGATGTTCCGGGAGAAGACAGCTATTTTCACCAGCAACAACAACGTGATAAAGTGGAATGCCTACATAGAAAAGAAGTTCCTGAAAAATGGACAGCTGGCAGTACGCGCTTCTGTGTTCGATATACTGAATCAGAATATTGGTTTCAGCCGCACAGCCAGTGGCAGCGTTGTCACACAGAACAGCTATAACACCATTCGCCGCTATGGCATGCTGAACGTGATCTGGAATTTCAGCCGTACACCGGCAGGCACACCGCCACCACCATCGGGCGGCATGAGAATGATGAGGCACTAATCTGTAACCACAACAAAGAACTACTACAATGAGAAAATATACGATACTTATACTGCTGCTGGTTGCTGCCTCTTTCAGGTCTCAGGCGCAGCACACTCTTGCGGGCAAAATAGAATTTGAAAGAAAGGTGAACATGCATGCGCAGATGGAAGAGATGGAAGGCAATGCATGGATAGAAAAGATGAAGGCGCAGATGCCCAAATTCAACACTACCTTCTTCGATATGATCTTTGATACGGCACGCGTCATTTACAAGCCGGGCAGAGAGGTGGAAAGCACTAATATGTACAAGATGTTTGGCGGTGGCCCTGCTACCGACAATGTAGTGCTTACCGATTTCAAAGCAGGCACCGTAAAGGCCAGCAAATCTGTCTTCGATCAGAAGTTCTTTGTGCAGGACAGCATCAGAGTGATGGACTGGAAAGAAAAAGATGAAATACGCACTATAGCGAACTATAAATGCCGCAAGGCTGTGGGCCGCATCTGCGACACAGTTTATGTAGTAGCTTTCTATACCGAAGACATACCTGTGAGTGGCGGCCCCGAAATGTTTGGCGGCCTGCCCGGCATGATACTTGAACTGGCCATACCCAGGTTGCACACCACATGGGTAGCATCGAAGGTGGAACTGACCGCACCCAGGGAAACAGACTTTAACGTATCAGAAAAAGGAAAGAAGGTAAACGAAAAAGAACTGCACGACAATGTGTACGAGAGCTTCAAGAAATGGGGCAGTATGGCATCGAGAAATGTTTGGTGGGTGATAATATAAACCGTCAGGCTTTATCCTTTATCCTCATTCCTTCCAGGAAGCTGAGCACATCCTTCATCTTTCGCATGCGGTCTACTACGAGCAGGAAATTCTTGCCCACCTGCTTCAGGCGCGCATTGATGGTGCGGTTCTGTATGTAGGCCAGTATATGATTGAATACTGCTGACTCGAAGTAAGGAGAATCGGGATTGCTGACGAAGTACAGACGCATCTGTTCGTTCTTCAGTATCAGTTTTTCAAAGCCCAGTCCGCAGGCTATCTGGCGGCAGCGCAGCGTAGTGAACAGATCCTCTACTGCAGGTGGTATAGGGCCAAACCTGTCCTGCAGCTCCACCGCAAATTTATTCAGCTCTTCATCCGTCTCCAGATCATCGAGCTGTGTGTATAACGACAGTCGCTCGGTGATATTCTCCACATAGGTGTCCGGTATCAGTATCTCCAGATCGGTATCTATGGTGCAGTCACTCACAAAATCGTTCTTACGTTCCAGCTCTTCTTTAAAGACATCTTTAAAGTCGGAGGTACGTAGTTCGCGCATGGCCTCGGCTAGTATCTTCTGGTACATCTCGAAACCGATCTCTGCAATAAAACCGCTTTGCTCGCCACCCAGCAGATTGCCCGCACCGCGTATGTCCAGGTCGCGCATAGCTATCTGGAAACCCGAACCCAGTTCATTGAACTGTTCCAGTGTTTGCAGGCGTTTGCGGCTATCGCCCGGCAGCAGGCTCATAGGCGGCGCCAGCAGATAACAGAATGCTTTTTTATTGCTGCGACCCACACGTCCACGCAGCTGATGCAGATCACTTAGCCCGAACTGATGGGCATTGTTCACTATTATGGTATTGGCATTGGGTATGTCTACACCGCTCTCTACTATATTGGTACAGCAGAGCACATCAAATTCGCGCTCTATGAATTTATACAGCGCTTCTTCCAGCTGGTGTCCTTCCATTTGTCCGTGTGCCATACCTATAGACAGGTCGGGACACAGGTTGCGCAGCAGTGTCACCATCTCCGGCAGGCTCTGCACCCTGTTGTGGATAAAGAACACCTGTCCGCCACGTTCTGTTTCGTAATAAATAGCTTCCCTTATGGCATACTCATCAAATACCAATACCTCGGTATGCACCGGCTGCCTGTTGGGCGGCGGTGTATTGATGATGCTGAGGTCGCGCGCATTCATCAGAGAGAACTGCAGCGTGCGGGGAATAGGTGTAGCGGTAAGGGTGAGGGTATCTACATTCGCCTTCAGCTCACGTAGTTTCTCTTTAGAGCCCACACCAAACTTCTGCTCCTCATCTATGATCAGCAATCCCAGGTCTTTGAATTTGGCATCCTTACCCAGCAGCGCATGCGTACCTATCACTATATCCACCTTGCCCTCTTCCAGTCGCTTAAATGTCTCTTTCTTCTCCTTGGCCGATTTGAAACGGTTCACATAATCCACATTGCAGGGAAAATCCTTCAGCCTGTCCTTAAAAGTATTGTAGTGCTGAAAAGCCAGAATGGTAGTGGGCACCAGTATTGCCACCTGCTTGCTGTCGGCAACCGCCTTGAAGGCAGCACGCACCGCTATCTCTGTTTTGCCAAAACCCACATCGCCACACACCAGCCTGTCCATTGGAGACGGGCTTTCCATATCTCTTTTCACATCGGCAACGGCCTTGCCCTGGTCGGGGGTATCTTCATAAAAGAAAGAAGCCTCCAGCTCTGTCTGCAGATAACTGTCTGTAGTAAAAGCAAACCCTTCCGACGCCTTTCTTTTGGCATATAGCTTTATGAGATCGGCGGCTATATCCTTTACCTGCTTCTTGGTCTTGTTCTTCAGCTTCTGCCATGCATCGCTGCCCAGCTTGTTTACCCGCGGCAACGTGCCTTCCTTGCCGGTGTACTTGCTTATTTTGTGCAGCGAGTTGATGTTGACATAAAGCACATCATTATCCTTATACAATATGCGGATGGCCTCCTGCATATTGCCGTTCACTTCTATCTTCTGCAGTCCGCTATACACACCTACCCCATGGTCTATGTGTGTCACATAGTCGCCCGGGGTCAGTTCGCGCAGCGCACGCAGCGTCAGTGCCTTACCCTTAGAGTAGGCCTGCTTTACATTGTATTTATGATAGCGCTGAAATATCTGGTGATCGGTATAGCAGATCACTCTTTTGTCGTGATCTATAAAGCCCTTGCTGATGGCTGTAGGTACCGGCACAAAGGTGATACCTGCATTCAGATCGTCGAATATGCTGCGCAACCTTTCCAGCTGCTTGGGGTTCTCTGCAAATATGTAGGGTACATATTTGTTGGCTATACGCTTCTGCAGATCGCCTATCAGCATATTGAACTGGCGGTTGAAAACAGGCTGCTCTTCTGTGGCAAACAGGAAGGTGGTATCGGCCTCATCGCCGGTTATCTTCTCCAGAGAATGGTTGTACCATTCGAGCAGATGCCGTTCCTTTATCTTTTGCTGCCAGGTACCGTCTGCCTCAAAATCGGCTCTCGATATCTCTTTCAGCCACTCTTCCTCATGGTCTATGGCTACCTGCCCCAGCCTCATGGTATCGGGCAGGTCGGCGGCCATCTTTTCCAGCCGGCCTATTACAAACTGCAGATCCTTTGCCCATACCAGCGTATTGGCCGGCAGGAAGTCCAGCAGCGATATTTTCTCTTTCGCCTCAAAGCGGGTCTCAATATTGGGTAATATAGATACCTGCATCAGCTTGCGCTCCGAAAGCTGTGTTTCGGGATTGAATATGCGGATACTATCCACCTCCGTATCGAACAGTTCTATACGGTAGGGATGTTCGTTGCCGAAAGAATAGATATCCAGTATACCACCACGCATGGCAAACTGCCCGGGCTCATACACAAAATCCTCTCGCCTGAAGCCTACAGACACAAAACGCTCCAGCAGGGCATCTATATCCAGCTGCTCGCCCACCTTTATGGCTATCATGTTGCCGGTAAGCGAGGTTGGGTTGACCACCTTCTCAAACAGCGCTTCCGGGTAGGTGACCAGCACCTTTTTATGCGGGTCTTTGCCGGCTATTTTGGTAAGGGCCTCCGTGCGCAGCATCACATGGCTGCTGTGCAGCTCATTGAAGTGGCCCGAACGCTTAAAGGAATCAGGAAAGAAACATACATCCAATCCCTTGGTAAGGTGCTCTATATCATTGTGGAAATAGGCAGCCTCTTCGCGGTCGTTGAGTATGAAGACGTGATTGTTGTTGGTAAGCTGCCACAGTGCGGCAGCTATAAAATTCACCGACGAACCGCGCAGATTATCGAGGTAAACCCTCATCTTGTGTCCGGGCAAAGCACTACCTGCCGCAATTTGTTTTATGCGGATATCATTCTGGTATAAGCCCTGCAGTACTTCCAGGTTCATCGGGGCGCAAAGATAGGGGGAAACAGGCAACCGAATTGCTGTACCTGCGGCACTGCCTATAGCATTTACCTATTTGCATATATTTGCCCTATGAAAGGCCAAAACGGATCTATACTGTATATATTGCTGGTAACCGCTACCATAGCACCGCTCAGTTCTTCCATAACTCACTTCAACAGAAACCCGGCATGGAAAGAAGCACTGGCAATAGGCATAGTAATATTGTTTCAAACAATAGCCGTTTTCGTGTTCAGAAAACACGGCCTGGATGCCGAATTCCGCAAAAAGACCAAAAACCCGCACATATGGGGCTTTTTTGCTAAATACCCCGTCTTTTTCGGACTCATGATCACCGGCATCGGACTCATAGTAGATATTTTGATTGGTATAGGCCTCGATAAAATCTCCACTCCATAGCCGTATATGGGCAAACTTCAGAACTCTCTATATCTGTATGCCCTTCTGCATCATTCTTTTTAATATTTTTGCGGCATGAAAAGCGCTTGGTTAAAGTATCTGCCACTATTGGTAGGCATCTTACTTTTTACCGGTTGTAACAGCAATGGCCCCGTCGCTGATACTGCCGACTCTGATCCTATATTCAAACAAGACCCTACCCTCAAGAGTATTACCGAGGAAATAAACAAAACCCCCAACGATGCGGTGCTGTATTTTCAGCGCGGGCGCTCCCTGCAAAAGCTGAAATTCGACTCACTTGCACTGAAAGACTATAAAAAGGCTGTTACCCTCGACTCTTCCAAGGCCGAATACTACAGCGCAGTTGGCGATCTGCTGTTCGAAAACAAAGACCTCTCCGGCTCCATAGAATGGATACAGAAAGCCATCAACCTGAAACCCGACGACCGCAAGGCGCACCTCAAGATAGCCAAGCTCTTCCTGTACCTGCAGGACTATCCGCGTGCCTTCTCCGAGATAAACATAGTGCTGCGCAAGAACGTATACGACCCCGAAGCCTACTTCCTGAAAGGGATGATCTATAAAGACACTCACGATACGGCCAAGGCCATTTCCAACTTCCAGACCGCTGTGCAGGTAGCCCCCGACTATCGCGAAGCCATAGTGCAGCTGGGCGTACTGCTGAGCAGCAAAAGAGATACCCTGGCCATGCGCTACTTCGATAATGCCTATGCCATGGACACTACAGATGTGTTCCCCATATTTGCCAGGGGCACCTTCTTCCAGGAAATGGGCGATGCCACACGTGCCAAGGCCGAATACCGCCGTTGCATCATCAAGAACCGTCACTATACCAATGCTTACTTCAATATGGGCTATCTGCTGATGCAGGAAGACTCTGTAGCAAAGGCTTGGCGCCAGTATGATATGGTGGTGAAGAACTCGCCCGGCAACCCTGCAGCCTACTTCAACCGCGGCCTGTGCAGCGAAATGATGGACAGCCTCAACAACGCCATAGACGACTACAGAACCGCCAACAAGCTCGATTCTAACTTCGACAAGCCCAAACTGGCCCTCAAAAGGCTGAAAGTGAAACAATAAACAGCAACAATAACACATCAAAATACCAGCAATGCCACTAATAGCACCTTCAATGCTCTCAGCCGATTTTCTGAACCTGGGCGCCGACATAGAAATGATCAACAAGAGCGAGGCCGACTGGTTTCATCTGGATGTAATGGACGGCAAATTCGTGCCCAACATCAGCTATGGCATGCCCATAATAGCGCAGATGAAGAAAACCGCTACCAAGACCTTTGATGTGCACCTGATGGTGGAACAGCCGGAACGATATCTCGAAGATTTCAAAAAAGCAGGAGCCGACTACCTTACCGTTCACTACGAAACTGGCTACCACCTGCACCGCACCCTCACCTCTATAAGGGCACTGGGCATGAAGGCGGGGCTGGCTATAAATCCCCACACACCGGTAGATATGGTGGCAGATATACTGCACGAGATAGATCTGCTGCTGGTCATGAGCATCAACCCGGGCTTTGGCGGACAGAAATTCCTGCCACTTACCTACAACAAGATCCGCAGGGCCAAGGAACTCATTACCCTGGCAGGCAGCAATACCCTTATAGAAATAGATGGCGGTGTGACCCTGGAAAATGCGGGCGACATACTGGATGCCGGTGCAGATGTGCTGGTGGCCGGCAATACGGTCTTCGCAGCTGCCGATCCTACTGATATGATCAGGAAGTTGAAGCAGGTGAGAAAATAATTTTCCGTTCATTCCGTTAGTATCCCGACATGCTTCACAAAAAGATATTCCTGTTCTTTGCGCTATTGCTGTGCATTTCTGTGGCTCACGGGCAGCAGGCCCATGTGGGCGGCATAGTGCGCGACGACAGAGACAAACCTATAGAACAGGTGCTGGTAGCCGACGAAACTACCGGCATGGGTACCTATACCGATAAAAAAGGCTACTACTGGCTGGAGATCCCTGCCGGCAAAACCGTAAAGGTGGTCTACTATGCCACCGGCTATGTGGCTGCCCACCGCCAGCTGTTGCTGCAAACAGGTGGCTCCCGCAATATAGATGTGCAGCTGGCCGTGAATAAGTCTACAGAGCTGGGGCAGTTCACCATCAAAGATCAGCGCAAACGCACCGAGGCCGGCTCTGTGTACCTCGATGTGAGCAAGGCTGTATACATGCCCAGCATCATAGGTGGTGTGGAAGGCATGATAAAACTGGCCGTAGGCTCCAACAACGAACTTACCTCTCAGTATAGCGTGCGTGGCGGCAATTACGACGAGAACCTGGTTTACGTCAACGACTTCGAGATATACCGCCCCTTTCTGGTGCGCACCGGCCAGCAGGAAGGACTTAGTTTTGTGAACTCCGATCTGGTTTCCAATGTCAACTTCTCGGTAGGTGGCTTCCAGTCGCGCTATGGCGATAAGATGAGCAGTGTGCTGGATGTGACCTACAAACGCCCTAAGCAGTTTGCAGGCTCTGTTACCACCAGTCTGCTGGGCGCCAGCATGCACCTCGAAGGTGCTACCAAAGATCAGCGGCTCACCTACCTCATAGGTGCCCGCCAGAAGAGCAACCAGTATGTGCTGCGCTCGCAACCCACCAAGGGCATCTACAATCCTTCTTTTACAGACATACAGGCACTGGTCAACTACAAACTCAGCAAAAGCTGGGATCTGGAAGGCATTGCCAACTATGCCCGCAACAGGTTCACCTTCTTCCCCGAGACCTCATCATCCAGCTTCGGGGTGCTCAATCAGGCATACCTGCTCAATATCTATTATCAGGGTGGCGAGTTCGATCAGTTCGACTCTCGTTTTGGCGGCATCTCGGCAGCCCACCACAAAGACGGTTCGCCCTTCCGCATCAAGTTCCTCGCATCGGGCTTCCAGACCAATGAGTACGAGACCTACGACATTACCGGTGCCTACCTGCTGGGCGAACTGCAGACCGATCTCGGCAAGCGCGACTTCGGCCAGATAAAGACCTACCTCGGTGCAGGCGGTATACAGAACTTTGCCCGCAACTACCTCAATGTGAGCGTGGGCGATGTGGGTATGCGTGGCGCCTACGAGGCCCGCAACCACCAGCTGCAGTTTGGCGCCAATACCACCGTTACCAGCATCAAAGATCAGCTGCACGAATGGGAGCGCCGCGACTCGTCCGCCTTCTCGCAGCCATACGACCCCGATGCGCTCAGGATCGCTAAGTTCTACCACTCCTCTGCCGACTTCAGCTACATGCGTGTCAGCGGTTTTGTGCAAGACAATATAAAGTTCGATTCAGGCAGGTTCACCGCCTCACTGGGTGTGCGCTTCAACCACAGCTTCCTCAACAACGAATTTGTGCTGAGCCCCCGCCTGCAGACCGCCTACAGGCCCCGCTCCCAAAAGCGCGATATCATCATCAAGTTCTCTGCAGGCAAGTATGTGCAGCCACCCTTCTACCGCGAGATGCGCGACCCTTCGGGTGGCATCAACAAGCAGCTGCTGGCGCAGAAGTCTATCCAGTTCGTACTCGGTACCGACTATAACTTCACCATGTTGCACCGCCCCTTCAAGGTTACCGGCGAGACTTACTACAAGAACCTCTGGGATATGGATCCCTACCGCTACGACAATGTGCGTATCCGCTACACCGGCAAGAACGATGCCATAGGCCGTGTATACGGCGGCGAGGTGCGCCTCTATGGCGATCTGGTAGAGAATGCCACATCGTGGGTGAGCCTGGGCATACTCAAGGCAGAGCAGAAGATAACCGACAGCCCCTCTATTGCCGGCTACGACAACTACTTCCCCATGCCCACCGATCAGCGCTTTATGCTCGGTATGTATTTCGAGGATTATCTGCCCCGCAACAAGAACTTCAAGGCACACATCAACATGATCTATTCCAGCGGCCTGCCCGTGGGCCCGCCACAGGGACACCTGTACCAGGGCGTGCTGCGCATACCAGACTATAAGCGGGTAGACATTGGTTTCTCTGCCCTGCTGCTCGATGGCGAAAAGAAAGAAGCACATGCACACAGCTTCTTCAACAACGTAAAGAGTATATGGGCCAGCCTGGAGGTATTTAATCTGCTGAGCATACAGAACACCCTGTCCTATACCTGGATACAGGACCAGAGTACCAGCAACACCTATGCCGTACCCAACAGGCTCACATCGCGCCTGCTGAACGTGAAATTGCATTTCAACTTCTAAATAATATTTTTCTGCAATGCCTCAAAACCCTTGCCACTAAGGCGTTTCAAAATTAATTGCAGAAAAATCGAAAAAATATTTTGCAGGAAAACTCATTTTACTATCTTTGCACTCCCAATCCGAAAGGAACAAGGGAAAACAAGTTCTTATTTTATGATTCCGTAGCTCAGTTGGTAGAGCAATACACTTTTAATGTATGGGTCTTGGGTTCGAGTCCCAACGGGATCACCTTTAAGAATGAAAGCCTTCGCGAAAGCGGAGGCTTTTTTGTTTTGGGTGGATGCGGAAAGTGTTGCATGGTACAATGTTATCTCTGTAGAGAAGTCCACCACAATTTAAGTATCATTGCGAGGCGCAAAGCATAGCCCATTGCATAGCTGCAACGAAGCAATCACAGTTAATATGAGAAATTAGACAGAACCTAACGAAGTCTATATAAAGTATATTAGGTATAGCTGCGCTAGGGTATTGATAACTCTTATGGTTAGTCATCATTTTCATTAAGCTCGTCTTCATTGAAGTCTTCATCTCCGTTATCTTCTTCCCATTCGAGGTCGCAATCAGGACAAGTATAAATAGTTCCACCTTCCCCCGCAAAACTGCAGTATTGATTCTCATGTGGGCAACCTTGTTGCTCCTCATTCGGTTCAAATCGTAATCTCATATCTATTTGTATCTATTTTTTAATGTATTCTGATATTTCCTTCAAGATATTTGCCAGCTCTTCCTTCGAGAAATGATTACGCTTTATACTCTCGATAATCATTGAATTGAAGTCCCACCAAGGTATTTCTTTAGAGCCTGTGTGATTGTACCCACCTCCCTCTTTATCATACCTGTTTCGAATGGAAAAATCCTTATTGTCTTCGTCCTCGTCTTCTGTCCAAGTGGCATTACCCCATTCTATTGAGTGTCTATCTTTTACGGGTGTAGAGTCCTTTACTTCCATTGTCTCATGATTTTACTCCAAGTTTGTATAAAGCTCACTATAAAATATTATCGCTTGTAGCTACTCAGCTAGGCCTAGTCTCCGACTACGCTTCATCTGTTACAAATCTTCAGATTTGTAACACAGTTTCTGGGTGGTTATAAATAAGATGATGCTTCCAAACAAATACCATACATAGCAGTATACCCCTGCTCATGCAAAGGCATACTGCTATTGTAAATGATGTCTGTTAAAAGCTGCTGTCAGTTACTTTTTAGCTTCCACCTTTATGGTTTCAGAAGTAACTATACCACCTGTTACACCAGATATTATGAGATCCACAATATTGAATCTGGTAATTACCTGGCAAGAACCATTGGTAGGCGTTGAGGTGTGTGTCCTTCCCACTGGCATGATACCCCAGAAAAGCCAATATTGTTTCGACTTTGAGTAGGTGTATTTATGACCGGTCGATTCCCGGTAATTACCAACATTGGTTTTGGTTGTAAGACAGGAAGTCATAGAAAGTACACAGATGAGTGCAAGAAGAAGTGATGTTTTGTTTTTCATGGTTTTAATAATTTGTCGAAAAATACATTCTATATTTTAAATAACCAAATTTCTCAAATAAACTGCAGGGGCGTAGTCTCCACTACGCCCCTACGGTTGCAAATCTCATTATTGACTATAAAGTGGCACAGCAATTTACCCACTTGCTTTATGAAGCATCTGGTTTGTTGCTATCTATACTTTTCCTTTATTGTTCGGGTCATAGTCTACCATCCATTCTATGCCATATTTGTCTCTGAACATACCAAAATAAGTACCCCACGGGCTGTCTTCAATTGGCATTTCTATTGCACCACCTACCGATAGGCCGTCAAACAAAGTATCAGCTTCTTCCTTACTTGCGGCACTTATGGTTATCTTACTTCTGTGCTCCTGCTCGTTTACCCTACCCATAAACTCCGGCACATCATTGGCCATCAGCACATTATGGTCGCCTATAGGCAAGGCTATGTGCATGATCTTGTTTCCTTCTTTTTCATCCATCGGAAATTCAGGAGATGCCATGTCTTTGAACCGGATGATCTTTGCAAACTCCCCGCCAAATACTGATCTGTAAAACAAAAACGCCACCTCGGCATTGCCGTTAAAGTTGATATGAGGATTGATAAGTGCCATTAGCTTTGTTTTTTGTCACCCAAATATACCGCATTACTGCAGTGTAGCCATGGTACAGAAACGACAAATAAAGGGACAAATGCGTCACACGCATGCCGGTTGCAATAGTTTGTAAAAGTCACCAATTGCTACTCATACACCAGCTTACCTGTATAAACCCGGCTATTGGTAAAAACCCTGTAGAAATATAAGCCCCTCGGCATATTGGCGAGATCTACCCTTTCTTTATACGGGCACACAAGAACCCTTCTGCCGCTCATGTCTGTGATCTCTATTTCGCCACCACTTATCTGCACATCGCGTCTCAGATAAAACACCCCTGTTGGCGATGGGTTGGGCGAAGCAACTACTGCATCTGTTACAGACAGGGCATTCTTCGTCTCTCCGCTAGTCCAGAAATGTTTTACAAGAATAGAATCTATCATCCATCCTGCAAGCGTATCCGGAATAGTGTCGCTAATGAATCTGAACCGCAGATAAAAAGTATCTACCCCCTCCCAGTCGCAAGACAACTGAGTTGTACTCTTTACTTTTTCTCTGTTTTTAAACTGCACCTTCGATATCCTTGTGCCACCTGAATTGCCGCTGAAGGCAGGGGTACCATCTGGCAGGGTATCAGTACTGCCGAAAAAGCCCTCTGTAAAAATGCCGCCATATCCAAGAACAGCAGTATCAAAATTGCAGGAGTCAAACACACTATTCCACGTCAGCCCTTTGTCTAAAGAATAGTCTACTGTTCCGCCATCTTTTCCGGAATCGCTTTGGTACCTGTGCCAGAATTTTATTAGTGTATGGTCGTATTGTGCAGCCTTTATAACAAAATAATTAGCAGCACTTGTTGGGTAGGGAGCGGCAGTATCAGTCATAATTGCCACTACGCCATTCGTATCAGTAGTAAAATAAGATTTATGGGTCCTGCCAATTTGCCAAAGTGGAACCGTTGCCTGGTCACCTATATAGTCTTTAGGCTGGGTAAAGGTGATCTTCACCGAATCTCTGGCACCCCAATCATTAATTTGCGCTTTGCTACCTGCCTGTAGTAGCAAAAAACTTGTCAGCAGTAGCAATTGTTTCATTATACTCATTCCCCGTCTGGTTATTGTGATAGTAATTTTTAATATATAGCAAAAACCATGCCAACACATCTATTCCGGATATTATTTGTCTGTAAGACCGACTATATATATTACCCAACAATGTTACACTGATTTTGTGCTTTGATACGCAATCACAGCAAATGAGCGCAAAACAATCAATAGACTTTCTTTTCAATAAATTCCCTGCTTTTGCAACAATACTACAAGCACTCAGCAACACCAAATCTCGGGTTTCACTAATAGCAGAACGAAAAACTAAACGAAAAATCGCAAAAATTTAGAGTCAATTTTCCTTATTTATTACAATAATGAAATAATAGACAACTTGAAATGTGCTTATTTTTACAATTTTGTACAAATAAGCAGTTTCATTGGTAGGTAAACCCCTTATTTTTACATGTCAGGCTTTTCTAAGTCTCAGCCGTGCCAAATCTCCTGTTTTACAAAACATAGTTCAATTATCCCAATATTCCCCTCACCCAAAAATTGTGCATATCTTTCTCTGCCAGAGCGGCAAAGAGCAGGGGCATTGGCATGGCATTTGTGGCATATGGGCTTCAACCTGTTACTGCTATGGCCACACACACACCCTACACCCACGCACCGGCACACCACATAAAAGCCCGCATTGCTCCTATTGCATTTTTCGCGCGAGTAATTTTTGAGCAATTTTTGGTAACTTTTTTTGGCCGGAAGCAGCCACAGCAGCGGTTTTGTGTTTTTCAAAAAAATAATTGCGCAATGAGCAATTTTTACAACACCATCACTCTTTTGCGTATATGTTTGGTGCACACAGGTATCGGTTCCGGCACAGGCAACAGCAGGCATTACCCCTGCGCCAAGTTTTCTGCAGCCGGGTAATTTCTTCATGTTTTCAATATATCTTTGTTACTTGCCAAAAAAAGTACAGGCAACACACTGCCCGAAACCTGATGGAGGCATACTATTGGCGCCACAAACAACGCCCCGATAGTTGGAAATTTTTATAAAATAGCATGAGCCAGCCCCTAATAAGTATTTGTATTCCTTCCTATAACAGGGCAGATCTGATAGAAGAGACCATAAACAGTGCCTTATCTCAGACCTATACAAATATTGAAGTGATTATAAACGACAATTGCAGCACCGATGGCACATGGGCGCTGCTGCAGGAGCTGGCAAAAAAAGATACACGCATAAAGATCTTTCAGAACGAGTCGAACCTGGGCGCGGTAAGGAACTGGAAAAAAGTGATGGGCTATGCATCTGGTGCTTACTCCCTCATCCTCTGGTCCGACGATCTCATAAAAGATACCTTTATAGAAAAAACATTGGCCGCTTTCGATACCGATGTAGCCTTTGTAATGACCGGTGTAGAAGAGTTCTCAACAGAGGGTGTTTATTATACCAGCAACTTCGGCAAAGAAGGCAAGCGTGCCAAAAAAGATTATTACGACGAGGTACTGTTCAAAAACACCAGCGGTCTTCCGGTTTCTCCATCCTGTGCGCTGTTCCGCACAGAAGAGCTGCGGGCAAACATACTGGATGTGATACCCAATACCGACAATATCGACTTCAACCGCACAGGTGCCGGACCCGATATTCTCACGTTTTTCCTTACCTCGCTTCGTTACCCCTATATATATGTGCTGTCAGAACATCTGGCACGTTTCAGAAGCCACCCTACCTCTATTACCACTATGGAGAACCAGATCGGCGGACTGAAACTGCACTACGACTGGGCCAAATATTACTTCGTAAAGAACCATCTTCAGTCATACCTGCAAAAGTTCAAAGCCATAACATGGATACGCTATTACAGGTACAAGAAGATACACCACAATATGCTGAAGGATATGCGCAGTATCCGTACAGACTTTTTATTCATGATCAGCCTGTTCACTAAAGCATGATGAGCAGCCGGAAAATACTGTTGACAGGTGCTACCGGCTTCCTCGGAAGCAACATCCTGAAGCGCATCATCCACGAGAATGAGGTGGCTATACTTACACGCACATCCTCCAATCTGGAAAAGATAAGGGAGTACGAAGGTTCGTTTCAGAATTTTGTGCTGGAAAAACACGATATAGATACCATCATCAGGTCTTTCCGCCCCGATGTTATCATTCACTGCGCTACCGACTACGGGCGCAAGGCAGTACCACAGATACAGGTCATAGAGGCCAATCTGATACTGCCCCTGAAACTGATACATGCCGCCAGCCAGACCGGCCTGAAGATGTTCATCAACACAGATACCTTCCTCGATAAAGGCATCAACCATTACAGCCTGTCCAAAAGGCAGTTCAAAGAATGGTTCCATACCTACAGCAAGGATATTCTGTGCATCAACATGGTACTGGAGCACTTCTATGGTCCTTTCGATGATAAGACCAAGTTCGTCTCCTTTGTCATCAGCGAGCTGATGCTGAACAAACCGGAGATTCAGCTTACGGCAGGCACACAAAAACGCAACTTCATTTATATCGAAGATGTGGTAGAAGCGTTCCATACCGTACTCGATCACAACTTTGGCTGCTCGGCAGGCTTCTTCGACTTTTTCATAGCGTCAGAGCTCACCGTTACCATCAAAGATCTGGTGCTGAAGCTGAAAGAACTTTGCGGCAACGATACTACGCAGCTGAATTTCGGCGCATTGCCCTTCCGCTCCAACGAGGCCATGGATTCCAGCATAGATATCTCTGCCATGAAGGCCCTTGGCTGGACACCCAAAACCAATCTCTACGACGGATTGAAGAGTACAATAGAAACAGAAAAAAACAGGTTACAGAATATATGAAGACAATATTGATCACCGGCGGCTGTGGCTTCTTCGGCAGCAATATCGCCTACTACCTCAAAGACAAGGGCTATAAGATCTGTGTATTGGATAACCTTAGCCGCGTAGGCAGCGAAGACAACCTTGCCTGGCTGAAGGAAAACCTCTCCGTTCAGTTCTTCAAGGCCGATGTAAGGTACCAGCAGGAAGTAGAGCAGGTATTTCAGGAAGTAATGCCCGATGCCGTTTTTCACCTGGCAGGGCAGGTAGCCATGACCACCTCTATTGCCAACCCCAGGCTCGATTTTGAGATCAATGCATTGGGCACCCTCAATATGCTGGAGGTCATCAGGAAGTATAAAAAAGACTGCACCATCGTCTACTCATCTACCAACAAAGTATACGGAGACCTGGAGCAATATACCTTTGAAGAAACCGATACCCGTTACAGAGTAGCCTCCAAACCAAATGGTTTTGACGAGCACGAACAGCTCGACTTCCATTCGCCATATGGCTGCTCCAAGGGCAGTGCAGACCAGTACGTTCTCGATTTCTCGCGCCTGTTCGGCATAAAAGGGATCGTGTTCCGCCACTCTACTATATACGGCGGCAGGCAATATGCCACCTACGATCAGGGTTGGATCGGTTGGTTCTGCCAGCAGGCACTGGAAATAAAAAGCAATCCAGGCCGCGAGCCCTTCACCATATCCGGAAACGGCAAGCAGGTACGCGATGTGCTGCATGTAGATGATGCAGTAAGGTTATACGCATCCTGCATAGAGCTGGGCGACACCCTGAAAGGCAATGCCTACAATATAGGCGGCGGCATAGAGAACAGTCTTTCGCTGCTGGAGCTCTTCGGTATACTGGAGCAGGAACTGGGTATAAAAATGAACTACCGTCAGCTACCCCCGAGAGAGAGCGACCAGAAAGTATTTGTAGCCAACATAGATAAGATAGCAACCCGCGCCGGCTGGAAGCCACAGGTAGACAAAAGGACAGGCGTTATAAAAATGCTGCAATGGCTGCAGGCTTCCTACAAGCCTCAGTAACAAAGCAGTACAGCACAAGACACATAAAACCAAAAGCGGACCTCACAGGAGGTCCGCTTTTATAATGAATGAGGGAAGTTATTATTCTACTACTACTTTCTGCACCTGCACTGTATTGGCAGTTATCAGCTGAATGTAGTAAACACCGCTGGCCCAGTTAGCAACGTTTATAGTAAGCTCGTTACCGGTGGTGCTGTTGTTGGTATACACTACCTGACCCGCAATATTGTGCACATTGATGGCTGCAGGTCTTGCGGCTGCATACTGCCAAGAGATATGTACCTGTCCGTTGGCCGGATTGGGGTAAACATAAGCCTGCTCTGTAGCGCTGCCGTTTGCTGCAACAGCTGTAGTGCTGCAATTGGCAGTGCCCCAAATGCAATCCGCATATTCGGGATGGTCTATGAATGGGTTGCGGTTGCCCTGCAGCGCATAAACAGCGTTGTTCCTGTCCAGCTCTTTTTTGCTTACGGGGTCGTTGTGGTGCCACTCCAGCAGCATTTGTGCTGCCCATGGTTTCAGTGCTACCAGTGTAGCCATTTCCCAAGTAGTGAAGTACATACTATCGTTGCGGTAGCAGGTAGAAACATAGAAGTAGCTCCTGGCTAGATCGCCCTTAAAAGAATCAATTGGTTCGAAGCAGGTGCCGGATGGAGCGCCAGGGTAAACATTGTTGCCCAGTTTGCTGCCATTGGTGAAAGTCTGGGTTGCAGTACCTACTTTTCCATAAGGGTTATCGCCGCGTCTGTTATTTACCAGATAGTCTGTAGGATATACCAGGAAGAGATCTGTTTTACCCGGTGTATTATTGGCATTGGGGAAAGTGAACTTGCTTTGCGGCCAGG
This sequence comes from Bordetella parapertussis, assembly GCA_943331005.2. Classification (GTDB taxonomy): domain Bacteria; phylum Bacteroidota; class Bacteroidia; order Chitinophagales; family Chitinophagaceae; genus Nemorincola. The sequence goes on along the minus strand of CALQJX020000014.1, from coordinate 47,100 downwards.
AGTGCTCCCTGTTGTAGCAAAAGCCCTCTACTGTTCCGCCAGTGCTGCCACACTGCTGCGTTACATAAGTAAACTGATAGGAAGGTGTGCCACCGGGAATATCGGAATAGATGTCCCACACCTTGCCGCTTGGTTTGCGGTCGGTGGTGGCAATGGCATCCCATACACCGGGTGTATATGTAAGCTCGGTATGTGGCCTGATGATGGTACTGAGCGCAGCCCTGAGTGCCTGACCGGTGGTACCGATAGCAGGATCGTAATAACCGGCCGGCTGTGCTATAGATAAGAACGGCAACAAAACAAACAATGAAATGTAGATCTTCTTCATAAACGCCACAAAGATAGGGAGCGGGCTCAGATAATTAATAAAACAGTATTCAATTACTTACTGATGAGGTAAATAACTACCGGGAAGTGATCGCTGTAGCCATTATCCCATTTCTGTGTAATAGTGAATGAACGGTGCGGACGGCCTTTGTCTTTACCTATCTTATTGACCAGAAAATCGCTGTTCATGATCTCGGCATTGTAATATTTCCACTTGTTGTTGGTGTTTAGTACCAGCGAACCCGAAACCATGATCTGGTCAATGATGCTCCACTCATCGCGGTAGCACTCTGTACCCATCCCTTTATTATACATAGCTGTCCATGGATTGTAGAGGTCTGTAGTTTTGAGGAATTTCTTATCAGCCTTTGCCTTGAGCACATCTGTAATTGCCTCTGCAGTAGGGTTGTCGTTAAGGTCGCCCATCAATATGATCTTGGTATTGGGGTTTATGGCCGTGAGCGAGTCTATGATGCGCTTGTCTACTTTGGCAGCCAGTTTGCGACCCGGAGCAGAAGCCGCCTCACCACCACTCTTTGATGGCCAGTGATTTACCAGTACCTGCACCGTATCTCCGGCCAGTATACCGGTAACATGCAGTACATCTCTGGTAGGGCGGTTCTGACCTATTTCTTCAACCGGCACACGCACAGGTGATGCATGCAGCAGGGTGAAGTATTTGGGATTGTAGAGCATTGCTGTGCTGATGCCCCGCTCATCGGAAGTGGGGAACCAGATATATTTATAGTTCCTGTTGGCTATCTCGGGCTGAGCAACCAGGTTTTTTAGCACTTTATCGTTCTCCACCTCTACCAGCCCTACTATTGCAGCGCCATCAGGCGTCACGTTAGTACCCAGTTTCTGTATCACTGTAGCAATATTGTGGGTCTTTTGTTTGTATACTTCTTCGGTATAAGTATAGGCACCGCCGGGAGTAAAATCCTCATCCTTTTTCTCAGGATCGTCGTCGGTATCGAAAAAGTTCTCGCAGTTATAGCTACCTATGGCCACAACCTTGTATTGCTGCTTCTGGGCAAAGGCGCCTGCAGTTATAGCCAGCGCAAGCGAGGTGCAAAGTAAATTCCGGATCACTGATAAAAGATTTTGCTGTATAAGAATCAAAGTGCAAACTTACGTTGAGGAACACTAATATTATCATACCTGAGGTTTAGCATAACAATTAGTTAATTGCAAATAAAAATTAGATACCAAGGGTTTTGTAAGTTTGCAGTTCGAAAACAATTTTCATGCAGAAATTTTACATATCTGGTTTAAGGCTTTTTGCGTGCGCCGTTCTTGTTGCTACAGGTACTGCTGCACATGCCCAAAAGGAAAATACCGGAGACGACAATAATGAAGTGCCGACAATATCTCTGGATGAGAACACCACTCAGGAAGATGAGAATGTGAGTATGGATGCGGGCAATTCCGGAGCATTTTATGCTACCAACGGAGATGAGTTCCTGCGTGTTTCCATTTTCAATTTCGGTCCCTACCGCTTCCGTGCACGTGGCTATTCTAATACAGATATACAGTTCAACGGCTTTCCGCTGCAGAACCTGCAGACCGGATTTGCTCCTTTTGCACAGCTGGGCGGCCTGAATGACGTGCTGCGCGACAGGGTAATAGGCTTTGGCCTGAAGCCCGGAGAATACTCATTCGGCACCATCAACGGATCGACCTACATAAACGCTACAGCAGCCGACCAGCGCAAGGGTGCCAGTGTTTCTTTCTATAATAGCAACAGAAGCTACCGCGACCGCATAATGGCCACTTATAACAGCGGACTGAAAGCTAACGGCTGGGCTTATTCTTTTTCGGCATCGCGCAGGTGGGCCAATGAAGGTTATGTGCCGGGCACTTACTACGATGGCATGTCTTTTTACGGGGCAGTGAGCAAGGTGGTAAAAAATAGTCAGTTCAACCTCACCACTCTGGCAGCACCTACCTACAGGGGCCTTGCAGCAACAGAGATACAGGAGGCTTTTGACCTGGCCGGCAGCAACTTCTATAACGAAAACTGGGGCTACCAGAACGGAGAGAAGAGAAGTGCGCGTGTAGACAGTGTTTTTCAGCCACTTACCGTAGCCAGCTACATATACAAACCATCTGAGAATACCCGCTGGACGACCTCTCTCGGCTATAAATTCGGCAAGTATAAAAGATCCGGTCTGGATTTCTATAATGGTGCCAACCCTTCTCCTACCTATTACAGGAACCTGCCTTCTTATTATATCAATGGCAATCTTACCCCAAGACAATCTGTACATGATGCCATAGAAGCACAATACCTGGCCAATCCGGGTTTGCTGCAGATACAGTGGGACGACCTATACACCAGCAACTACATGAACACATCTACCGTTACCAATGTAAATGGTGTAGCAGGCAATAATGTAACCGGCAAGCAGTCGCTGTATGTGATAGGCAACAGGGTTGATGATGTGCGCAACATCTCTTTCAACTCGAACATCACCCATTCGCTGAATGAAAAGATAACAATCGATGGTGGTATACTTGCCATTCATCAGTATGATGAATACTACAAACAAATGGCCGACCTGATGGGTGGCGATTTCTTTGTGAACTATTATCAGTTTGCCAATCAGCAAACTATCAGCAACCCGAATTTTTATCAAAACAACCTGAATAACCCCAACGCCCTTATAAAGACAGGCGATAGGTATAGTTATGACTACATTCTGCGTACACTGAAATCAACAGCATGGGCGCAGGGCGTATACTCTTATAACAAGGTTGATGTCTTTGCAGCTATAAGCGCCGGCAATACTACCTTCAGCCGCGAGGGACTTTTCAAGAATGGTCTGTTCCCAAACAATTCTATGGGTCGCAGCGCCAACCAGAGCTTCTTTGTATATAAGGCAAAGGCAGGTGGCACCTTCAGGATAGACAACCACAACACAATTTTTGCGAATGCTGCCTATATAACAGACGCGCCAACCGCCAACAATACTTTTATAGCACCCGGCACCCGCAACTTTGTACTGAATGATCTGCAGATAAGTAAATCTACTTCAGTAGAAGGTGGTTACAATTTCAGGAATAAGGTGGTAAATGTGCGCCTGACCGGCTATGCTACTGACGCCAAGGACCTTACTATCATCAAACGTTTCTGGAACGACGATCCGGATATCCAGTCTTATGTAAACTATGCGATGCAGCATGTGAACACCCGCTCGCTGGGTGGAGAACTGCTTGCCTCTGTGAAGATAATCAGCGACCTTACTGCGACTGCAGTAGCATCTGTAGGTCAGTCATTCTACAGCAACAGGCCTACCATATCTATCTATCAGGACAATGTGCCTACTATGACCCCTGTGACGCATACAGTATACATAAAAGACTACTACCTGGGCGTGGGACCGCAATCGGCATACAGTCTGGGCTTCCGCTATAGTCCACGCGGCTACTGGGCAAACCTGAACTTCAACTACTTCGACCGCAACTATGTGGAAATAAACCCTGAAAGGCGCACCCAGCTGGCTACAGATCTGGTAGACCCTGCCAGTGCCAAGTGGAAAGAAATACTGACCCAGGAAAAACTGCCATCTTCTTTCGTAGTGAATATTGGCGGTGGTAAAACGTTCAATATCAATAAGTATATCAAGGCGATGGAGCACAAAACATCGCTGGTGGTAAGTGCTAACATTGGCAATCTGCTGAACAACCAGAACATAAAAATGTTGGGTTATGAGCAGCTCAGGTTCGACCTTAGCAACCAGAACCCGAAGAAATTCCCTAACAAATATTCTTATGCATATGGCCTTAACTACAGTGTAACTGTAGCATTGCGTTTCTAAATCTTTAAAAAACAATTCAACATATGAAATTCGCTCAATTTTCTACTTTGTTACTCGCAGGCAGTCTGCTGCTACACTCTTGTGTAAAGAAAGATTTTGATAACCCACCCGACACTAGTTCGGTAGATCCTAAACTGACAGTTAATTGTAACCTGTCTACGATCTCTAATATTGGTCTGACGATAAACAGCGGCAAAGCAAGAATTCTTGGCGACAGCACTGTTTACGGTATAGTTGTGGGTGATGACAAATCGGGCAACATCTACAAGAAGATCTTCATTCAGGACTCGACAGGTGGCATGCAACTGATCCTTGACAAAACATACCTGTATAGCGACTACCCTGTGGGACGCAAAGTATATGTGAAACTGAAAGGCCTGTACCTGATGAACTACAAGGGCACTCCGGAGATCATATACTCTATGAACAGCGATGGAACAACGAATGGTATCCCGTCGAGCCTGCTTGGAAACTTCATAGTAAAAGCTAACTATCCTAACACTTTTACTCCACCCGTTATTACGCTTATCGATCTTTTCTCAGGAGCTTCCAAGTATGTAAATACCGTGGTTACACTTAAAGATGTACAATTTGACAATGGTTCTCAGGGAGTTGTTTACTCCGACCCATACGGAAGTACATCACGATACATAACAAGCTGCAATAAACTCACGAAAACCAGTATGTATAATAGTAACTACTCCAACTTCCAGGCTGCACTTACGCCAACAGGAAATGGTACACTTACAGGAATTGTTACACTATATCTGGGCACACCGCAAATGAACCTGAGAGATACCACTGATATTAAAATGACTGGAGCCCGCTGCAATTAAGCAGGGTTGCAAACAATACGTAGATAGAAAGTCTATATTCAGAACCTTTTCTTTATTTTCGCTTAATTTTTAAGTCAATATTTGTTTACCATTTCTAAATATTATAGTTTCACTTTTGCACACAAATAAATTTTTTATGAAAAAATCTACTTTATTTATTGCATTTTCTTTGATGGTATCTGCTGCAAATGCACAGACGCCGCTGACTTTGTCGGGCACTTCCTATTCTCAGAACTTTGATGCTATGACGCCATCAGGAAGCACACTGCCAACTGGCTGGTATGTGGATACTGCAGCATCATCGACATCTCTGGGCACTGTAGCAGTAGTAACTGCATTAGGCAAACCATACGTACTGCCAGGTGGCGATACCAGCTGCAAAAGCGGATCTAACTCAGCATTTGTTACTACCCGTGGCTTCAAGAACTATCCTTCTGCAACTGCAATAGGCACACAGCCTACTGTAGACATATGTGTGAACGGTGACGCAATAACAAACAGAGCACTTGGTGTTCGTCAGGTAGGCGCTGCTGCATATGATCCGGGAGCTGCAATTGCTCTTTACATTGCAAACACAACAGGCCTTACCAACCTGAACCTAGCATTCAAATTGCAGTCACTCGATTCATCGAGCCCACGTACTGTGAACTGGATAGTTGATTATGGTATTGGTGCAAACCCAAGTACATTTACTACCGTTACTTCTACAACGGGTACATGGACCACAGGCAACCATACTTACACCAACAATGCTGTATCTGCAAGCTTTGGTTCAGGTCTTAACGACCAGTCTGGTCCAATCTGGATCAGGATCAGGCCATCAGCAGCATCTACCGGCAGCGGCAACCGTCCATCAACAGCTATTGACGACGTATCTCTGACATGGACAGGCACTACAGGCGTATCTGATGTTACTGCTACAAACGGCCTGCAGCTGAATGTAGTTGGTGAATCTACTACAAGCAAAGTAACATTTGCATGTAACACACAGGCTAACGGCAAATATGACCTCAGTATCTATGATCTTTCTGGCCGCGTAGTTTCTACACAGAAAGTTGTTGTTGAAGCAGGAAATACACAGGTAACTGTTGGTAACCTGAACCTGGTTTCTGGTATGTACATAGCTAAAATGAGCAACGAGGTAAACGCTGCAGTCGTAAAAGTTATGATTAACTAATTTTCTATATTTTTTTATATAAAAAGCCTGCTGATTACAGCAGGCTTTTTTTGTATTTATATGGCCAAATTGAAGAGAGGTTGTATATTTTAATAAACTTCAAATAAATCATTGCTTGAAGTGCTTTTACAGCTGTTACGCCATCTCTGCAGGCACAGATAACGCTTACGAACACAACCTATAGCAGCCTGTCCGGTGGCTGCCACAGAAAAAGCGCAGTGCGTTCGTCAGGCAGGCAACGCTGCTGCTGCTACCCTGCCTAACAGCGACCCGTGTGCAGCATTTATCTTCAAGGTTGCCCATGCTAAAGGTTTCAACAATTACATGCTGACAACCGGTAGCAACAACATTGCCCTGAACGGACTGGAACTGATACCCGGTATGTATGTAGCACGTATCTCTAACGGTAACACTGCTGATGTAACAAAGATCATAGTTCAGTAATTCATTGTTTTACTGATTCCAATATTGAAAACAGGCTGCCACGGTAGCCTGTTTTCTTTGATACCTACAGGTATACTATTGACAATATTCCATATATTCGGGCAAATTATCATTTTCATAAAATGCAGCGACTAACCGGGCTGATAGGTATCGTGTTGATACTGGGCATAGCATTTCTGTTTTCTAATAATAAAAAACGCATCAATTATCGTCTGGTCTTCAGCGGCTTGGCGCTGCAGGTGCTGATAGCTGTACTGGTACTGAAAGTGCCCCCCGTAAACAGGTTCTTCCAGATGCTGGGCATGGGTATGCAAAAGCTGGAAGGCTTTGCTAAAGAGGGTGCAAGTTTCGTTTATTCGGGCATAGGAGTTTATGACCATACCGGTACACTGGTAAACTATGGTGCTGCACCATCTTTTGTATTTGCATTCAACATAACTGCAACCATTATTCTGGTATGTGTGCTTGTAGCCATACTATACCACCTGCGTGTAATGCAGTTTCTGGTATCTATAGTGGCACGTGCCATGAACTTTGTGATGCGTGTGAGCGGTGCCGAGGCACTGAGCAATGTAGCGAGTGCCTTTGTGGGACAGATAGAAGCCCAGGTAATGATACGTGCCTACCTGCCCACTATGACCAAGAGCGAGCTGCTGGCCTCTATGAGTGGCAGCCTGGCCTGTATAGCAGGTGGCATACTGATAGTATACGCCAATATGGGCGCACGTGCCGACTACCTGATAGCGGCTAGCCTGATGGCGGCGCCGGGTGCACTGGTAATATCTAAGATCGTTTTTCCGGAAACAGAAGTATCGCCAACTATGGGCAAGGTGCAGCTGGATGTAAAGAGCAACTACACCAACCTGATAGACGCTATAACACATGGCGCATCAGACGGTTTTAAGATAGCTATGAATGTGGTGGCCATGCTGATAGGCTTTATAGCACTTATTGCTATGCTGAACTGGATGCTGGGGCATATATATACCGGCCTGTCGCTGGATCTTATCTTCAGTAAACTGTTCTACCCGTTTGCCTGGGCTATGGGTGTGCCTACAACTGATATTAATGCTGCTGCTACCCTGCTGGGACAGAAACTATCTGTCAACGAATTTGTAGCCTTCAAGAACCTTACTTCTCATGCCGTAAACATCACTACACCAAAAGGGCTTACGATCATTACCATAGCCATATGCGGGTTTGCCAACTTTGCCAGTGTGGGCATGCAAATAGGCGGCATAGGTGCTCTGGCACCCGAACGCAGAGGAGATCTGGCACAACTGGCCATGAAGGCTCTTCTGTGCGGTACACTTGCCTCTTATCTGTCGGCGACCATAGGTGGTATGCTATTCTGATAATGATCTGATCTTTGTAGTTTATATCGTAAAATATCTGCTCCCGAAAGGCTTTCCGGGCAAGGAAGATCTAATCACCTGCGTTATTTTATGCTAAAGTAAGGGCTATCAGACAATTGTACGGTAAAACTAACAAACCAGCTATCAGCTATTTGCAAGTAAATAATTGGGGAACTGTACCGCCACCACATTAATACAAAACCGAATAGCCTACGGCAACAGGTCTGTATTGAAATAATACAGAGCATTTAGATTTGCACATACGAAAAGTGAAATATGAAGTGTGTACCTGCGTTATATAGCAGGAGCATTAAAGGTATTTGAATGTAATTTTAGCACGAATAACGGCGACCCCGAGCCTTACAGAATACATCCTACTGTAAACAATTTTCGTAGTGAAGTAAAAGTGGAAAGAGGAAATGAAAGCAGTAATAATAGGTGGTGGAATTACCGGATCTGCAGCAGGATTGTTCCTGAAAAAAATGGGACATGAAGTTGTTGTGAATGAAAAGCAAACCGAGAACGGTAATGATGGTTTTGCATTTCTGATGCATAAAGAAGGAAGTGCTATCATAGAATATCTTTTCAGTACCTCAGGTTTGCATGTGCCGGGCTGGCCTGTTCTTCAGTTCAGGCTGGTGAGACCTGACAACAAACAAGTAATAGACCTGCCGATAACGGATTGGGTATCCATGAGGCGCACAGAACTGGTGCAGCGTTTTCATGAAGCTTTAGGAATTGGCAATATAAAAAAGGGCGGGATTTCTCTCACTTTCTCTATAACGGCAACCAGATAACTGCTGCAGTATTCGAGAATGGAGAAGTGGAACATGGTGACATTTTCATAGGTGCAGACGGTAGTAAATCTAAAATAAGACCCTTAGTTACAGACGATATACAATTTACCCCAACCGAGGTAAAAGAAATAGTGGGCATAGTACGTAATGAAAAACTAGCCCGGATAACCGGCAATACATTTGCCAAGATCCAGCACGGGAGTAAGGGATTGGCAATGGGCTACATACCTGTTTCAGAGCAGGATATGGTTTGGTTCATACAGTACGATCCGACAATATGCGATATTGAACAACCAAGTCCGGAACAACAGCACGATTTCTGCAAAGAACTGGTCAAAGATTTTCCACAGGAAGCGCGTGATATTATAGCTGCAAACGACTTCAGCAATACGTATATATGGTTTACGAGAGATATGGAAATGCTCCCAACTTTCTCTAAGGATAATCTGGTACTGATAGGCGATGCTGCACATGTTGCACTACCATTTACTAGTGCCGGCACTACCAACGCTATACTTGACGGACAGGCATTGTATGAGAGTCTATGTAGCAACAGTAACTATCAACAAGCTTTTGAAGCTTATATAAACTAAGAGCAGATAACCTGAAGAAACACCTGCAATTGGGAAGAGCACTGAAAAAGGTTTTTCTGCAACCGGAGACAATAGCGGACAACAAAGTACCGGTTCCACTCATCAATATGCCTTAGCTACTCTTGTTTTGCCACATGGCAATAACTGAATGTACCGCACACAGGAAAGCACATTCTGCTACCTTTGTGCCATGCAGTCTATTTCCCCTACTACCTATTCTACCCTGTGTGCTGAAGCGCTGGCAAAGTTCATCGCAGCGTCTTTTGGCCTTATCGAAACAACCGGATGTGATCTTTGACAGAAGTACAGCGGAATCTGCCGAATGGTCATTCAATGTATTTCCGGATGCCAACAAGAGCCGGCGCCCACTGAGTGCTGAATAAGCTGCGATCCCGCTATTGGCGCCGGGTTTCTGGCTATTCTATTCTGCTTTTCATACCACACACTATCAGTTCTATCCTTTTATTCATCCCGCTCATCTTTCGCAACGTTTTGCTATGCTACGCAGACTGCTTGAAAAGCAACTGTAACCACCCATCAATGTTGTTGTGCCAATTGCTGCTGCGCTGTGGCGAGGTTGCCTGCTGCTAATGTATTAGCAGGGTCGGACTGCAGCACCTGATTGCTTATTGCTATTACAGAATCGTATTGTTTCAGTTGCAGGAAGCAGATACCCATATTGTTCCAGATAGCCACATTGCCGGGGTCGCGCTGCAAGGCCCTGCGACATAGTTCCAGTGTTTTATCGTAGCGCGCCTGTGCAAAGTAAATGCCACCTAGCATACTCAGTATTACAGGGTCATCGGGTTTCAGCAACAGCGCCTGTGCTACATGCAGTTGTGCAGAATCGTATAGTTGCCTGCGCAAAAAAAGATCGGCCATATCGGTATGCACCTTGCTTTGTGCAGAATATATGGCCAGTGAGGTACGATAGTGCTGCAAAGCCTCATTCAGCAACCCGTTCGCTTCGTTGTCTGAGCCTGCCTGCTGCAGCCTCTCTGTGGCCAGCAGGTAGCCAACAGTATGTTGCAGTCTTGCATTGCGCGGGTAGTGGCGCAGATCTGCAGTTGCCAATGAATAATTGTCTCTCCAGTCGGCATTGCGGGCAATAGCCATACCACCCAGCAATAATAAAACAGGCAGGAACACATAAGTAACACCCTTTACAGATACGCCACTCTGCTGCAGCAAAGAGACAATTCCGGCAACCGCAATACAGAAACCTGCCGAAGGTAAAAACAGGAAACGATCGGCCATGACAGCGCCGGTGAGGAAGAAAAGGTTGGTAAAAACAGCAATAGTAGCAAGGAAGACAAGTATGCCGGTAGCTATAAGATCCTTTTTGTCTTTCGAAAAGCGGCGAATGGCGACAACCAACAGCAGCAAATATGCCAGCACTGTCATCCATACACGCACATCTCCCCAGCCGGAGAAAGGAATACTATCGAAGGTCCTGTCTGATGAGAGTGGATAAGGCAACAACAACAATAACAGATAACGCCCCATAACCTCTATAGCCGTAGCCACTGCCGATGCTCCCTGAGACACAGCAGCAAGTGGATTCTCCAGAAAGTCTATCAGTTCAGGATGATTGGCATTATGTGAAGAAAGTATACTATAACGCAGGTACAGATACGCACACAACACCCCAACTGATACTGCACCCACCAGTATTATGCGCCTGCGATCGGCAGCTGCAAACAAGAAACAAACCAGGGGCAACAGCAGCACAAAACTTACAGAGGTTTCTTTGGAAAGCAAGGATATTAAGTAAGTAAATGCGGCAGCAATGAGCAATGTTAATCTACCAGTATCTACGTAGCGAAGCGCCAGCAACAGTGCGCTGAAAGCGAAACCACAACATAACAATTCGTCTCTGCTTTTTATGTTGGCTACCACTTCAGTATGTATGGGATGCACGGCAAACAATAAGGCGGCGAGCAAGGCAATATAACTACGCGAATGACCCAGCAACTGCAGCAGCACCAGATAGAACAGCAAGGCACAAACGGCAAACAGCAACACACTGAACAGATGCCCGGCAAATGCGCCGCTGCCAAACAGCTGATTTTCTACTGCAAAGAGGGTTAAAGATACCGGCCTGTAAAGATCGTTTACAGCAGTACCTGCAGCTACCTGCCTGTCGGCAAAACCACTAAGCGATGGCGTGGTCCAGATAGCAGCTATACCTCCAGTGCCCTGCTGCACATACTTGTTATGTGTTATCACTGCCAGATCGTCCAGCACAAACCCATGCCCCAGTGTGTTGGCATAAACAGCAAATGCAACCAGGAACACAAGCATACCATACCACTTGCTGCTAATAAAGCCGGGCAAGCTATGAAGGTCTCCAATATGTTTGCTGTTCGTATCCACTACGTAGCGAAAATAACAATTTCAGGGTGTATAGCACAGCTATTACCGGCAATAAAAAAAGCAGCCCCATTACTGAGTCTGCTTTTTCAATGATGCGTTTTAAAGGCTGTTATCTTTTTTCGCGGCCCACACTCATCTTCATTTCTCCCTTGCGGATATCGTTGATGATGTTCACCGTTTCGGCAATGTATATATCCTTGCCCAGTGCTTTCAGCCATTCTTTGTTCTTGGCTATAGATGCGCTGTCTACGTTTACCCTTTCGAGATCGGCAGGAGCATTTGCCATTTCCAGCTGAATAGAGTTTTTCTGCAGTGAATCCAGTTTCTTAGAAGTTGCATTGATCTCTTCCTGCTCTTTTTTGTATTGTGTTTCGTTAAGCGATACTTTGTTGTCGTCTCTTTTCTTCCTGATGGCACGGGCATTATCAGTGATCAGTTTGAAAGTAGGATTTGCATTGATGCGACCCTGACTGAATGTTATGACCTGTGGCAGGTTAGGGATACTGTTGGTTGTTTTGTAATCTACCGGTGGTATCTCGTCCCAGGCCAATGCCGACTTGTTGTGGCGCTCGCCGAGCTCCTCGTCATCATATCCATCATAGGGGTCCGGCATATCTATTTCAGGTGTTACTCCTTTCTGCTGCGTAGATCCGCCGTTAACACGGTAGAATTTCTCCATGGTCAGTTTCAGCGCTCCTATAGAGCCGCCTGAATTACCTGATGTATCACTCATCAGGTTAAGTCGGGTCATAGGATCTATCATATCATCGAGAGAGACCATTTTCTGTACAGTGCCCTTACCAAACGTGGTAGAACCAACAATGATGGCTCTTTTATGATCCTGCAACACAGCAGCCAGTATCTCTGATGCTGATGCACTACCCTGATTGACCATTACTGCAAGCGGACCAGAATAAAGCGCAGTATCGTATGGATGAGAGCGCAGTATACTTGGCGAAGAGTGACTGCTCTTTACCTGCACCACCGGACCGCGACCCAGGAATATACCAGCCATATCTACCACATCGCCCAGAGAACCGCCACCATTATAGCGCAGATCCAGTATGATGCCTTTCACGCCTGCATCCTTCAGCTTCTGCACTTCTACAGCTACGTCTTTACTGCAGGTACGACCACTGGTGTGGTTAAAGTCGGCATAGAATTCAGGCAGATAAATGAAGCCAATAGAACCGTCCTTTGTTTTGATAACAGCAGACTTTGCAAATGTTTCTTCGATCTCTACCACACCTCTCTTTATCGGTATCACTTTCACTGCTCCATCGGCGCTCCTTACAGTAAGGCGCACTTCTGTGCCTTTTTCGCCACGTATCAGTTTCACTACATCATCCAGTTCGTAGCCCGATATGTCTACAGGTACTTTATCGCCCTGAGCTACTTTCATTATCTCGTCACCTTCTTTCAGTTCGCCCTGTTTCCACGAAGGACTACCTGTGATGACAGAAGCAACGGTTGTTTTATCGTCGCTCTGATTGAGGCGTGCACCTATGCCCACAAAGCTGCCGCTCATCTTTTCGTCGAATGCGCTTTTGTCTACAGGCGGGAAGTAAGAAGTATGTGGATCTTCTGTTTCTGTCAACTTGTTTACGTAGAAGGTAAAGCGGTCTTCATCCTTGCCTTTGCGCAAACGTTTTATATATCGCTGATTGCTTTTCAGAATTTCCTGACGGGCCTGTATTTCCAGTTCTTCATCGGTCTTCATTTTCACGTTCACCGAATCTTTGTTCTCTTTTTTCTTTTCCTGTTCTGTTTTCAGGTCCACAAACTTTACCAGTGTGCGGTATTTCAGGTATTTGCGCCAGCGTTCCACCTGTTCTTTTTCGTCAGAGGCATACACATTCTTTTCGGGAGTGAGCTGTAGCCATTCATCAGTATTAAAGCTGAAAGGTGTTTTCAGAATTTCTTCAAAGATCTTTTCAGATGCGTTCATGCGGCGCAGATATATGGCCTCCAGCGTATCGAAGAACTCTGCAGAACCAGCCTTCACCTGATCGTCAATAAGATATTCGAACTTGCTTATTTTCTCAATATCCTTAGTAGTAAAGTATAGTTTTTCTCCATCGAAAGCAGTGACCATGCTACGATATACGCGAACCGAAAAAGTATCGTCTATTGGTCTGGCCGAATAGTGACCTGCCTGTATGGTTTTCATTACCGTCTCTATCACCAGTGCCCTGCGTTGCTGAGATGATTTTACGCCCGCACGTACATACTTAAATGAAAAGAATGCAGCAAGCGCCCCAATAACCAGCAACGGTATCAGTATTTTATTCTTCATGAATTGCAACATAAATATTTATACAGTATAGTCTCTAACAAATGTAGGTGAAATGCTGTTAATAAAAGTATAATCAAAACACCTTACATCGTTAAAAACCAATGCCGTTTTTTATTGGTATATATATGCCTGAAAAGAAGGAAATTTGCGGTTCTGACCTATTCTGCTGCAGACAAAATGAACCTCACATTGCTCGACGAAACTATGTGGTTCCCGCCACTGGAACATGCCCTGCCCGACGGGTTGCTGGCTGTGGGTGGCGACCTGAGCAGGGAGCGATTGCTGCTGGCCTACCGTAGTGGCATTTTCCCATGGTTCAGCGATGATGAGCCACCGTTGTGGTGGTCGCCGGACCCGCGGTTTGTTCTTTTTCCCGAAGAGCTGAAAGTAAGCAAGAGCATGAAGAAGGTAATTACAAGTGGCCAATTCGAGTTCAGGACCAATACTGCATTCGATCAGGTAATACAAAACTGTATGACCGTAGACCGCCCCGGACAGGATGGCACCTGGATAACCAATGATATTGTTGCTGCCTATACCGACCTGTACCAGATAGGGATCGCACACAGTGCAGAAGCGTGGCAGGATGGCCAGCTGGTGGGTGGCCTTTATGGAATACGTATGGGGAATGTATTTTTCGGGGAGAGTATGTTTAGCAGAGTGAGCAATGCCAGTAAGTTCGCTTTCATCAACTGGGTGCAACTGCTGCAGGCGCAGGGAGCACGTCTTATAGACTGTCAGGTACACACAGAACACCTGGAAAGTCTGGGCGCATGTATGATAGCCAGACAGGAATTTACAGGCCTGCTTGGTCTGCTATTAGACAAATAAGCTATGCTACCTTATATTGGTTTACCTTCGCAGTCACATACAGTCATATCATGACCTTTCAAGAGCTCAACCTCAACACACCCTTATTAAACGCCCTCGATGACCTGGGTTATAATACACCCACCACTATACAGCACAAGATATTCTCTGTGATCATGTCTGGCAGGGATGTATGCGGCATTGCACAAACAGGTACCGGCAAAACGCTGGCCTACCTGCTGCCCTGCCTGCGCCTCTGGAAATTCTCCAAGGACAAGTTCCCTCAGGTGCTGATACTGGTACCTACCCGCGAACTGGTGAAACAGGTAACTGAAGAGATAGAGCGCCTGACCACCTACATGAACGTAGTAACAGTAGGCGTATTTGGCGGCGTGAACATGCGCCCGCAGAAACTGGAAGTAGAGAATGGCTGCGATATAGTTGTAGCTACTCCCGGCCGATTGCTGGATCTGGTATTGGATGGCTCTCTGAAGCTGAAATCGATAAAAAGACTGATCATTGATGAAGTAGATGAACTGTTCAATCTGGGTTTCCGTACTCAGATCAATAATATCCTGGACAGGATGCCCGAAAAAAGGCAGAACCTCCTTTTCTCTGCTACTATTACAGAAGAGGTAGAGGTATTGATGCGCGATTATTTCAATGACCCGGAGAAAGTGGAGGCTGCACCCGCAGGCACACCGCTCGACAATATCAATCAGACACTTTACGAAACACCCAACTTCTATACCAAGGCCAACATGCTGGATCTGCTGCTACGCGAAGATGAAAGCATGACCAAGGTGCTGGTTTTCGTTGCCACCAAAAAACTGGCCGATGAACTGTTTGAAGAAGTATCGTTGAAGTTCCCCGAGCAGGCTGGTGTCATTCACTCCAACAAAGCACAAAACCATCGTTTCAACACCATCAATAAGTTTCGCGATGGTTCTTACCGCTTCATTATTGCCACAGATCTTGTGGCCAGAGGTATAGACATATCGGAGGTTACGCACGTTATCAACTTCGATGTACCCGAAGAACGCGAAGCCTACATACACCGCATAGGCCGTACCGGCAGGGCCGACAGAAAGGGCATATCTATCACCTTTATGACCGAGCGTGAACGCCCGCTGATGGAAGAAATAGAAAACCTGATGAATTACAAGGTACCGGTTCAGCCACTACCCGAGCATCTGGTCATATCAGACGAGCTCACAGAGGACGAGAAACCAAAGGTGCGCATGAGAGAAACACTTATAGCACTACCCAAGATAGAAGAGTCGGGAGGAGCCTTCCACGAAAAGCTGGCCAAGAATGTGAAAGTGAATGTGAAAGTGAGCCACAAGGAAAAGATGCGTATCAAATACGGCAAGCCAAAATCGAGAGGACAAAAGAAATAACACTACCCTCCTTTCCCTCCTTTTTCAACAAAATATCTACCAAATAAAAATGCCCCGAAACCGGGGCATTTTTATTTGGATATCTGTGAGCGAACGTATTACCTGATCAATGTTACGTTGCCTTTGTAAACTTTGTTTTCGCCGCTTGGCAGTGCCACGATGATCTCATATACATAAGTTCCCATGTCCTGCTTCTGACCTTTGTATGTACCATCCCATCCTGCATCCGGCGTGATGGTCTGGAATACTGTTTCGCCCCACCTGTTGTAAACCCTGAAGTCTACCAGTTTCTGGAACCTGAGTTTCATGATACGGAACACATCGTTCTTACCGTCGCCATCAGGTGTGAACGCAGATGGCACGAACTGGGTTACATCCAGATCTGTATAGATTGTGATGTAAGCTGTGTCTATACAACCCCAAAGGTTCATACCCTGCAGTACATAATAGGTAACGGAGTCTGTAGGCGTTGCTATAGGATTGTTGATGTTTGGATTATCAAGAGAACCATTATCCGGACTCCATTTGTAGTAAACAGCACCCTGTGCACTCAACTGAATGCTCTTACCCAGCTCTATAGTTGTAGGGCTTGCAGTAAGGTCTGTAAATACCAATGGCGGATGTGAACGAACAATGAGGTCTTCGCTGGCTTCGCAATGATCCGGATTGCCGAGGAACAGTGGCGTAGATGCAGTAACATGAAGTGTATAATCGCCTATACCTGTGAAGTCAGGGTTACGGATATCATACCTGCTAAGGTTGCTACCTACCGGTGACTGTGACCACACATAAGTAACAGGCATGTTCGACCAACGTTTTGTTTCAGACTGAAGGTTGATCTTCATTGGTGTGCGCAAACACACATCTGTATCGTGGAAAGAATTGAATACATCAACAGAGATCACTTCAATTGCACGAGACATAGTATCTACACAACCTATATTATCTGTAACTGTAAGCAACACACCATATATGCCAGCTTCTGTGTAAGCATGGTCAGGAGACGCACTTGTATCGTCGTAGAAGCCATCGCCGAAGAGCCAGTAATATTTAGGATCGTAGTTGCTGGTAGATGTATTGCTGAACACAACCGGTACACCCCTGCACACAGAATCGTAGTTAGGTGCAAATATGGCATCTATCCGGTGGTCGATATCCACTGTATCGAATATGGTCCTCGCACATGCAGGATCGCCAGTTGCTGTAGTGTTGTAAGTAAGAGATATTATCTTCTGTGTAGCATACTTAGGAGACAGCAGATGCGTGTTGTATATGTGCCATGTCCTGAGGCTATCCAGTGTACCACCACCTGTAACATCATAGTTCCAGTAAGAGTAATAACCAGATGGTGTAGTTGTGTTAGTCATGAAAACAGTATCACCAAAGCAACCAAGACCCATATCGAATGTGAATGAAGGCGTGTATGGCGGAGGATTAACCAGTGTTACCGGAGTGCCGGGAGCAGTACACAGACCTACAGTAGCTGCAATACCTGTATAGTTGCCTGCACCGAGGTTTGGTATGATCACCGAACTATCACCTGCTACCATACCTACATATGGAGGTTGCGGAACGCCACCTTTGTTGTAAGCAACAGATACAGGTTTTGTAGGAGTAAGACCGTTTAGCTTTATCCAACCGTCGTATTTACCGCAGACAGTAGGATTACCAAAAGTAGTGCTGGATATAGCCAGTACCGGGGTAACCAGTGTTGCAGTTATCTGATTGGATGGACAGTTGGCCACCTTGACATAGATATAGTTATATACACCGCCACAAAGGTTACTGAGTGTTATGGTGCTATCCAGTGCAGCAGAGTCCACATAGGACGGTTGCGGCACCCCATTGAATGCCCAGAACACGGTATCGATCTGGTGAGGATTTACACCACGCAATTTTATTTTACCATCGCATTTACCACATTCTGAAGGGTTAGTGATCTCAAAAGTATCGATGTGAGGAATACCACCTACACCTGCGCTTGGAGGGAGTACGTGAATATAAGCTCTGGTAGTATCGTTGCAACCAAGAGCTGCAGCCATGTATGTTGTAGGTACTGTAGGTGTTACTGTAAGGAACGGACCAGAACCAAGATAAGCACCTGTAGTGCTGTCGTACCAGTAGATACCTGAAGTAGCATATGGCATTGGCGCGTATGGAATAGAAGAAACAGTGTATGCAGCACCCGGAGTAAAGCGCCAGGCTTCAGGGGCACCCATTACACTCCATGATGGAGTCCAGTCTCTGCCCGGAGCTACAGTTGCAGATGTACCGGTTGCATTCTGTACACCGGTAATAGCCCTGCCGCTGTTCCATGCACAAATATCTTTGTGTGCAGTATGTACTTCTACTATATTACTTGTTTCATAAAGAATGATCTGACTTGTGGTCCACTGAGCAGTACAAGAGAACATACGTGAACCGCACCAGGTCACAGCAAACTTCCTGTTTGGTGCCACACCGGCTGTAGAGTAAGTGATGCTACCACCTGCACTTATAAGGATATCGCACCAGGGGCCACAAATTGAGTTATACGCGCTGGCATTACCAAACAAAGCAGCTGATATAGGCCATGGACAATAAGCACCTGCAAGACCCAGGTTGAAACAGACCATACCATTGGATCCTATAACACACTGTGTATATGGTGTACCATAGTAATTGAAGGTGAAACCCAATGGGAACACACCTGAATACGCATCATCTGCCGTAATACCTGTACCCAGTGGCATAGTACCTGTGATGGTAGCATGCAACACATGGTTGAGACAGTTACCTGTATCGGTAACTGTAAGCTGTCCATAGGACTTTGTGAACAATACAGACATCAGCAGCACTAATCCTGTAAAACCTTTAATAAAAGTACCTTTCATATTCACGCAATTTTCTTAATTGATAAATTCACTTAAGACCAAGCAATCGAAAAACAGTACGTATTGCTGTTTCAGTGTTTGCTAAATCCATTACTTGCTACTACATAGACACTTATTTTTTGTCTATGGTTGGCAAAACAGTTGACTAAATTACTAAAACTTTACATTTCGGGTATCTATTTTGCAAATATATGTATAGAAAATCCAACAAATTTAGAATATCGCCACACATTATCACAAATTGTTTCGACTTTCCTACTGGCCGAAGCCACTAATGAAGGGACAAAAACAAAATGTTTTAAATTAATTTTATTTGCCAACCATTATTTTTTCTACATAATTTCTGCCACCCACATTCACATTAAATAAATAGATACCGGTAGGTACATCGAGCAATATTTCTGATCTGATGCCAGAAACAAGGGTGTATTCGGCCACTTTACTGCCCACTACATCACATATGGTAGCAATAACTTTCTCTCCTGCAATTGAGGGTTCATCAAAAAGTACATTAAAGATGCCATTTCCGGGGTTGGGCTGAATAGTGATCGGAGCTACTGCTTCTCGGGTTGTTGTGCCAACGCCTGTGATACATGGTACAGTTGCCAGCACTTTTACAGTGCGCGTGGCCGATGCCGAACCACAGAAATTGGTATAGGTGTAAGAAATTACAGCAGTTCCTGCCACAATACCTGAAACTACCCCTGATGCCGAAACAGTCGCAACAGATGATGCACTACTGCTCCATACACCACCACTCACCGTGCTGCTGAGCGAAATAGAATAACCCGGGCAAACACTATCCGGGCCGGATATAGTACCAGCTGCAGGGAACGGCAGAATAGTAACATAAATGCTTATAGTGTCGGAATAAATACCATCTGTAACTCTGACTGAGAAAGTATCTGTACCTGCATAACCAACAAATGGCGCATAGGTAGCACCGAAAGGAGTAACTGTGCTACCTGTAGATGTAGCAGTGCAGGTAACTACCAGTGTAGCATGAGAAGGGAGCATGACCGGACTCCAGGTAAGTGTCTGACCCACGTCTATGTCATCAACCTTCAATACAGAATCGATATAGGCAAACTCGCCCGGACAAACAGTAAGTTTGGCACTGGTACCCCTGCTGAAGTAGGGTTCATTACCTACTTTTATCCTGCGCACCCTGTTATTGGCCGCATCTCCCACAAATACATCTCCGTCAGAGCGTACAGCAAGTCCCAGCGGATGATCGAGCTGAGCAGATATAGCTGCCGAGCCGTCGCCACTGTATCCGCTTACACCTGTTCCGGCAAGCGTGGTAATAGTGCCCGAAGTGTTGATCTTTCGGATCACGTTGTTGTTCCAGTCGCATATATATACATTACCCGGATTGTCTACTGCAATAGCCTTCGGGTAGTAGAGCCTGGCTACTGTAGCAGGGCCACCATCGCCGGCATAACCATAAGGCAAGCCTACACCGGCAATAGTACTGATGATACCTGCAGTATTGATCTTGCGCACCCTGTTATTGGCATTGTCTGCTATGTATATGTTGCCTGCACCATCCACGGCTACGCCTGTAGGCTCATTCAGCCTGCAGGCTGCTGCTGTAGCAGCACCACCATCGCCGGCGAAACCTACAAAACCCATACCTGCAATAGTAGAAATGATACCCGTAGTAGTATTGATCTTGCGGACACGGTGATTGAGTGCATCAGCAACCAGCACATTGCCGGCAGCGTCTACCGCCACACCCCAGGCATTGCCCAGATTGGCTGAAATTGCCGGGCCACCGTCGCCACCATAGCTGGGTATGCTACCCGGAATACCACCTATGGTAGTGATGATACCGCTTGTACTGATCTTGCGGATGATGTTATTGCCATAATCAGAGAAAAACACATTTCCTGAAGCATCAACGGCTATTCCAATAGGCCATTTTATCCATGCAGCCGTGGCAGGGCCACCATCCTGAGATGCCAGATAACCACCAAAACCGGTACCTGCAATAGTAGATATGGTACCTGTAGTACTTATTTTACGGATACGGTTATTATCGTGATCTGCTATATATATGTTACCTGCTGCGTCTATGGCAATGCCATTGGGGGCATTTACCTTAGACAAAGTTGAAATGCCACCATCTCCGCCGAATGCGGCAGTACCGTCTCCGGCTACTGTATAGATAGTCTGAGCGGATAAGGGCTTAGCAAAAAAAGTGCTCAATAAAGCAACTAATAAGATAATTCGATTCGGTTTCAAAGAAATACAATTTGACATAAAAGTAGGTTTATTTTTTATAGGTTGCAAAATCAGATGACCGCTTTCGGCACTACGGGTAAGAGAACATACATTTTAGACCAAAAAATTATTAGGTTTGCTGAATTATGGATAAGATAGCCGTATTGAAGGAGAAAACCCTTCAAGCCATGAAGGGCGGAGGCGACAAGCGCATAGAAGCCCAGCACAAAAAAGGAAAACTATCTGCACGCGAAAGGCTGCAGCTATTGCTCGATGAGGGCTCTTTTGAAGAAATAGGCATGCTGGTAACTCACCGCAGCCGCGACTTCGGCATGGAGAAAGAAGTATACCCCGGCGATGGCGTTGTGACAGGCTACGGCACTGTGAACGGCAGAATGGTCTATGTATATTCTCAGGACTTTACTGTATTTGGCGGCAGCCTCAGCGAAACGCACGCAGAAAAGATCGTTAAGATCATGGATCTGGCCATGCAGAATGGCGCTCCTGTGGTAGGACTGAACGATAGCGGTGGCGCACGTATACAGGAAGGTGTAGTATCGCTGGGTGGTTATGCCGATATATTCTACCGCAATGTTCAGGCATCTGGTGTAGTGCCTCAGATCTCTGCAATACTGGGCCCATGTGCCGGTGGTGCGGTTTATTCGCCTGCCATTACCGACTTTATTCTGATGGCGGAGAACACCTCTTACATGTTCGTAACCGGCCCCAACGTAGTAAAGACCGTAACACACGAAACTGTTACCAGCGAAGAACTGGGCGGTGCGCATACACATGCTTCAAAATCGGGCGTTACTCATTTTGCCTGTGCCAATGAGGTGGAATGTATCAATAATATCAAGCAGCTGCTCAGCTATATGCCGCAGAACTGCGAGGAAGATGCACCGGTATATAATTACGAAACTACTGATGAACAGCGCCCTGCACTGAACAACATAATACCTGCCAACCCCAACCAGCCTTACGACATAAAAGAAGTAATAAGCGAACTGGCGGATACTGACAGCTTTATGGAAGTGCATAAAGACTATGCAGAGAATATAGTGGTAGGTTTTGCCCGCATAGGCGGCAGAAGCATAGGAGTAGTAGCCAACCAGCCAGCCTATCTGGCGGGCGTTCTGGATATAAACTCTAGCCGCAAGGGCGCGCGCTTTGTGCGTTTCTGCGATGCGTTCAATATTCCTCTGCTGGTGCTGGTAGATGTACCGGGTTTCCTGCCGGGTACCGACCAGGAGTGGAACGGCATCATAACCAATGGCGCCAAACTGCTCTATGCACTCAGCGAAGCTACTGTGCCCAAAGTAACAGTGATAACCCGCAAAGCTTATGGCGGCGCATACGATGTAATGAACTCCAAACACATTGGTGCCGACCTCAACTTCGCCTGGCCTACTGCAGAAATAGCGGTAATGGGTGCCAAGGGCGCTGCCGAGATCATCTTCAAAAAAGAGATCTCAGAAGCTGCTGACCCGGAAGCTAAACTGAAAGAAAAAGAAGCAGAATATCTCGACAAGTTTGCCAATCCTTATGCAGCTGCTGCACGCGGCTTCGTAGATGAGGTAATAATGCCTGCAGATACCCGAACTAAACTTATACGTGGTTTCAAAATGCTGGAAAACAAAGTGGCCAAGATGCCTAAGCGCAAACACGGCAACATTCCGTTGTAAGAACCACACTGATAAAATAAAAAACATAGCCGCCTGTACTTACAGGCGGCTTGTTTTTTTGGGTATATCACGCAGAAGTGAATGCCAGAGATATGATAATGGCGTAGATGACCAGCAGAATAACAAATGTCCTTTTCATACACACTATTTTTTACAGGGTAATTTTCACTGAATCACACCAGTACAATAATTGTGCCATAATTTTTAAGATATCCTTCACATTCAGGAAAGCAGCTTTCTTTTACTTGTAGCGATATGCATGTTGCATGTGCCTATTTTTGCCGGGTGAGCGCCATTACCCGACCGGCAGAGCTATTTGTATCTACGAGTGTTTTCACTGCATTCTGTGCATTGGGGCTGTGCCTTGCTACAGAGCGGCTGTTGGCTCCGTGTGTATTACCCATATTCAGCGCACTGCACATGGTCATCTTCGGCAGCACACTGGCCGTATACAATTTACCACGGCTACTGCCACGGCCCTATGGCGAGCTGCGTAAGCCGCAACCACTGCGCCCTGCCTATATTTTCTTTTTCATATGCGGCATAGCTATGCTGCTACCGGGCATAATGCTATTGGGCACCCGAGTAATGACTGTGTGCGCCATTCTGGGAATGCTTGCGTTCGCCTACTTCATACCTTCTTTGCCCTTCAGAAAAAAAAGACTCCGCGATTTCGGATTGCTGAAAATAGTGGTACTCACCGGTGTATGGACGGCAACAACCGCACTGCTGCCCATGCTTTATCTTAACGCACCCATAGCGCATTACCCCTTTGAGCTGTTGCTACGTTACGTTTTTGTTTTTGCTTTGTGTATCCTCTTCGACATAAGAGATATGGAAACTGACAACAGCAGGAACATAGCCACCCTGCCCAACCGCATTGGTGTAGATAAGGCATACAAACTGACCTATCTAGCTATGGTTGTTTTTGTCTTGCTCAGCGGGTTTCAGTATCTGCGCTTTCATGATGGTGGCAGACTGCTGGCAGCTATCGCTACAGCCTTAGCAACCGCTTTTGTAACGGATTATGTGCGCAGGCACCCTGGCCACAATAATTTTGTAGCTATGACCGATGGCATGATGTTATTGTATGCGATACTGGTACTATTGCAATGATCCTTATAGTTTCCTTCGCTTCATCTCCTGATTGATAAGAGATAGCTCGCGACCTGTCTGGCCGGCTACAGAAGTATTCTCCTGTGCACGACGCATGAGGTAGGGCACTACATCTCTTACCGGTCCGTAGGGCAGGTACTTGGCCACATGATACTTGCTGTTGGCCAGGTTGAAAGAGATATTGTCGCTCATACCAAACAGCTGAGAGAAAAACACCCTGTCTGTTGTGGCAGGAATATTGTGTGCCTCCATATAGGTGGCCGCCTTCAGGCAACTCTGTTCGTTGTGTGTACCTATGAACAGACCCAGACCCGAAATGCGCTCCAGGCAATAAAGCACAGCCGCATCGTAGTCTTTATCTGTCGATACTTTATCGGGCTGTATAGGAGAGGTGTAGCCCAGTTCTGCAGCACGATTCCTTTCTTTTTCCATGTAGGCACCGCGCACCAGTTTGGCACCCAGCAGATATCCTTTCTGCTGTGCCCTGTCGTAAGATACCTGCAGGAATTCCAGCCTGTCGTGGCGATAAAGCTGGAAGGTATTGTAGATGTATGGTTTTGTTTTGTTGTAGCGCTCCATCATCAGGTCGGCCATTTCGTCTACAGGCAACTGTATCCAGCTTTCCTCAGCATCTATGAGCACCATTATGTTGCTGGCAGCTGCAGCGGCGCATATCTGGTCTATCCGATTCAGCACCCTATCGCGCTCCTGCTGTTCTGCCTCTGTAAGTGTATCACCTGCATGTATCTTCTCCAACAATGCGAAACGTGCAAAACCGGTTACCTTAATGCTGATGAATGGTATGTTCTTATTGGCAGCCGCGTATTTGATGGCCTTGATGAATTCAGGCACTGCTTTGTCGAAATCTGCTTCAGACTCTTTCCCTTCTACTCCATAATCGAGTATGGTGCTCACCCCGTATCCGGCAAGCATACCTGCAGTATCTCCGGCCTCTTCCATTGTTTCGCCACCGCAAAACTGGTTGAACAAAGTATACTTGATGAGCCCCTTCACCGGCAACCTCCACGATATGGCAGCCTGTGTGAGTTTGATACCCACAGAAGTGATGGCAGGAGAACCCATGAAAGAGAAAAGAAGCTTTGCGCGCTTCAGCTCACTGTTGTTGCGGTATTTGAAAGCTACTTCGGTATTATTGAATTCGGGGAGCATAATTAAAGGTCAAAAGTGAAAAGCTGAAATTTTGCGACTGCGATCATTTTTATTGAACTACTTTCTCTGCGTAGCCTGTTATAAACAAGCAGGCGGCACCAAATTAATTGATGCCGTCTGTTGCTACTTCTTTATTTATCTTTTTCACCAGCCCCTGCAGTACACTGCCCGGGCCTACTTCTGTGAAACGACCTGCACCATTTTCCACCATTTTCAGAACAGTCTGTGTCCAGCGTACCGGCGCAGTGAGCTGATTGATGAGGTTCTGCTGTATCTGAGCAGGATCGGTATAAGGCATTGCGTCTACGTTCTGATATACAGGACAGGTAGGCACGTTGAATTTTGTTGCAGCTATGGCTTCCTGCAGCTCGCGGCGGGCAGGCTCCATGAGCGGAGAATGGAACGCACCACCTACCGGAAGTACCAGTGCACGCTTGGCACCGGCCGCTTTCAGTTTTTCGCAGGCTATGTTCACGCCTTCTATGCTGCCGCTTATTACCAGCTGACCGGGACAGTTATAGTTTGCAGCCACTACTACCTCATTGGTAATGGAAGCACATATTTCCTCTACCTTGCTATCTTCCATACCCAGCACTGCTGCCATGGTAGATGGATTGATCTCACAGGCACGCTGCATGGCATCAGCCCTTTTTGCTACCAGCCTCAGTCCGTCTTCAAAAGAGAGTGCTTTATTGGCAATAAGTGCAGAGAACTCGCCCAGAGAATGCCCTGCAACCATTGCGGGGTTGAGATCTGGTGTAGTGAGGAATAATATGGTTGAATGGAGGAAGATGGCAGGCTGAGTAACATTGGTCTGTTTCAGCTCTGCATCGGTACCGCCAAACATCACATCAGTGATACGGAAACCAAGAATACTGTTGGCATGCTCAAACAGTGCCTTTGCAGTTTCGTTTGTTTCATAAAGGTTTTTGCCCATTCCCGGGAACTGGGCTCCCTGTCCGGGAAATACATAAGCATGTTGCATTTCTAATGAATTTACTGAATGAAGATCTGAGATATTGAATATAGGGGAAAGCAATTATATCTTACAGATCAGGGTGCGAAAATAAACTGAAAAGGAGCAAACAACAAATAATAGTGGTAATATGCTATAGCCGCACTTGAAAATGAAATGATATACTTTTGTTGCAAATGAGACTCTCGTTCTTTATCGCACGCCGCTACCTGGTGAAACAAAAAGGCGCTTTTTCGTCCTTTATCATCAGACTGGCCATTATTGCCACTGCCCTCAGCGTGGCTGTAATGATCATGGCACTGGCTGTGGTTTCGGGTTTCAGGTATGCCATTTCCGAAAAACTGTTCAGTTTCATGGGCCATGCCCAGGTGCGACAATACAACGAAACAGGCTCTGCCTCATTTGGCGCCGACGACCCCATAAAGGCCGATCCGGTTCTTTTTGGCAAGCTCAAGAAGACCGCACATATAGTATCTGTTTTCCCCTATGTCATAAGACCGGTGATAGTGCAGGCCAACGGATTGATGGAAGGTCTGCAAATGAAGGGTGTAGACAACACTTACCGGTTCGACAAGGGCATTACCAGCTTTGGCAACCCCATCAACTTCTCTGATACGGTCTATTCTAAAGATATGCTGCTGTCTAAGACAACCGCTGAAAAGCTGAATGTGTCTATTGGGGATACCATTCACATCAACTTTATAGACGAGAACGGCCCCCGACTGCGCCGGCTGCGTGTAAGCGGGCTATACCACAGCGGCATGGAGGAGATGGATAAGTTTTATGCAGTATGTGATATGCGCCTGCTGCAACGCATCAATAACTGGCCGCCAGATAGCATAAATGGCTACCAACTGACCCTGGACGATGCCGACAATGCCGATACTGTAGCCAATTTTGTACACTACAATTATATTATCCCCCCATCGGCAGTATATACCACCAAAGAGACCTATACCTTTATTTTCGACTGGCTGCAGATACAGGGCGTAAACAGTACCGTACTCATTATCATCATGACCATTGTGGCTATCATCAATATGGGAGCAGCCCTGCTGATACTTATAGTAGACCGTACAGTAATGATAGGATTACTAAAGGCATTGGGTATGCCCTACGACAGCCTTAGGAATATTTTCCTGTACATAGCTGCCATAGTTGGCGGTGCCGGTGTTTTGCTGGGCAATATCCTTGCGCTGGGAATGTGCTACCTGCAAACAACCTATGGCATAGTTCGCCTGCCGGAAAATTCCTACTACATGCGGTATGCTCCTATCAGAATATCGTGGTGGCAGGTAGCTGCAGTAGATGCCGGCACTCTGGTGTTGTGCCTGTTTTGTATGTGGTTGCCAACGTTGTATATTCGCAGGGTACATCCATCCAAGGTTTTACAGTTCAAATGATCTTTTAACTCATCATTACTTTATCTATACCCTCTGTCTTTACCTGTTGAAATATCCTAAAGTCATCATCTATGAGCAATAAAGAAATCTACAAAAAGCTGTGCGGCAACCGTAAGGACATTCCTGCGTTCTCTCAGCCATGGTGGCTCGATACGGTTTGTAATGAATGGGATGTTGCTATTACGATGAAGGGGGAACACGTTGCCGGGGCATGGGCCTACCCGTTAGAGAAGAAGATAGGAGTAACAATGGTGCGTACGCCGATGCTCACCCCCTATCTGGGGCCACTTGTCTTCTTTCCGCACGACCTGAAAGAAAGTAAGCAAGATGGGTATGAGCACGAGACCATATCAGACCTCATCAAACAGCTTCCCGATGCACCTGTATGGCACCTGTCGCTGCAACCCGGCATGAAACAGGCCGGCCTTTTCAAACAGCACAAACTGCATTCACAGGTGCAGCAGACCTTTTTGCTGGAGCTGAGAGAAGATGAGGAAACACTGCTGAACAATATGAAGGATGCTGTGCGCAGGAACATTCGTATAGCAGAAAGTGAAGTAGCCATAACCAACGACCCGGAACATCTGAAAGATCTTTATAAGTTTCAGAAAAGCACACTTGCAAAAAAAGGCAAAAATTTCCCCTACTCGCTGAAGGACCTGCAACGGATAATGGATGCGGGTATGGCCAACAATGCTACCGCACTATGGGTTGCTAAAACTGCCGACAAAACCATACAGGCCATAGTTTGGGCTATATGGGATGAAAAGACCACTTATTACTTCATGGGTGCACAGAACCCCGACACCAACAGCTACAGAGCTATGTCGCTGCTGCTGTGGCACTCTATGAGGGAGGCCAAACGACGCGGCAACACCCAATATGACCTGGAAGGAAGCATGGATGAAGGTGTGGAACGCTTTTTCCGCAATTTTGGCGGAGACAGGGCCTTATATATAGTACTGCTCAAAAACAGATCTCTGCTGTGGCAATTGAAAAAACTGGTCTTTAAGTGATATCCGGTTTTATTAACTCCCGATTAGTAGGCCATTGCCTGACAGGTTCTGGTATATCATTCTGTTTTGATAAATAAGTAATAAATACTTAATTTTAGCCTAATATAGATAGTTTTGTGCAATGTCCCGACTCTCCGCAAGGATGAGCCGGGTATGTTATATTTTAATGAATCAGACGATCCCTGTAATAAGGATCTCTAAAATTATGTGTATGAAAAGAATATTCTTTTTACTCTCTTTGTTGTGCCTGAGTGTGCAGGGCTTTTCTCAGACGGCCGCATCTTATGGCTTCTCTGAATTCACATCACCCTATACCAGTATTTCCGGATCGGGAACGTCTGTACCATCGCTCAGTGATGATGATTTTACAGAACCTGGTATTCCGATAGGTTTTACGTTTACTTACTGTGGCGTACCCTATACAGATATGTCGGTATGTACCAACGGATGGTTATCACTTACCAATTCGGCTTCAATTGCAATGAATAATGTTTCATTCAATATAGATGGCGCAGGCTGGCTGATGCCCTACTGGGATGACAATGAAGGCTTTACGTCTGGTACAGTATTTTATGAGACAAGCGGCGTGGCGCCCAACCGTGTCTTTACATTGGAATGGAATTCTTTTGCCAGTTTGATCGGTATTGGTGACCTGAACTTTCAGGTGAAACTATATGAAACAACCAACATTATAGACTTCCATTATGGCACGTCTTCTGCATTCTTTACTGATGCTACTATTGGTATCGCCAACGATAACGTTTCAGATTGGCAAACGCTTTCTGATGAAACACCTGCTACTACCCCGCTATTATTCCCATTCTTTCAGGATCTGATCTTTGCTGCGCCTGCAGATGGACAGGTATTCCGCTGGACTCCTCCTTGTTTCCTTCCTGCAGCTATTGCCGGAACACTTACTGTTTGTACGGGTACTACCACTACACTCACACATGATACAACAGGTGGCACATGGAGCAGCAGCGATATAACTGTTGCTGCAGTAGTTAGTACTACCGGCGTTGTTACGGGTATATCTGCAGGTACTTCTACCATCACTTATACCGCTGCAACAGGCTGTATTGCCACAGCAGTAGTAACCGTTACTTCACTGGCTCCTATTACAGGTACACTCAGCATTTGCGAAGGTCTGAGCACATTGCTCAGCCATCCTGTGCCAGGTGGCACATGGAGCAGCAGCGACCCTGTTGTTGCAGATGCAGCAGCCACACCGGGCTACATCAACGGCTTCACCATAGGCACTGCTATTATCAGCTATACAACACCTTCGGGTTGTGTAGCAACTGCAGTTGTTACAGTAAGTGTATCTCCTGGCAGTATAGTAGGTGCCACTTCGGTTTGCCAGGGTAGCACTACCACACTTACAGAAACCCCTACGGGTGGCACATGGAGCAGCAGCTTCCCTGCTATAGCATCAATAAATCCTCTTACCGGTCTGGTTACAGGCCTCACAGGCGGTGTTACTACCATCACCTATATGCTGCCATCCGGCTGCTTCCGTATCACTTCATTCAATGTAAATCCGTTGCCTGCGCCTATTACAGGTGGCACATCTATTTGTGTGTCTGGTACACTATCACTTTCCAGCACCACATTTGGCGGCACATGGAGCAGCAGTACTGCATCTGTAGGCACTGTTGATGCATCTACAGGTACGTTTACCGGCATTGGCGCAGGTACTACTACTGTATCTTACACGCTTGCCAGCGGCTGCTACAGAACTACTGTAGTTACTGTTACAGCAGCAGTTGCTGCCATTAGCGGCGATCTCGATATTTGCTTCTTTGCAACAGGCAATACACTTTCATGCGCTACCCCTGGCGGCACATGGAGCAGCAGCGATCCTTCTATAGCTGCAATAGGTGTTTCATCAGGCACTTATACCGCAGTTGCAGCAGGCACAGCAACCATCAGTTATATATTGGGTTCTGGTTGCTTCTCCAGTGCTATCGTAACGGTACATCCTATGAGCGCTACAACAGGCACGTTTGATGTATGCATGGGCTCTTCTACCACACTCAGCAATACTACTCCTGTAGCCGGTTCGGGTACATGGAGCAGCAGCGATGCTACTATATTTATAGTAAGCAGCGGTAGTGGTGATATCACACCGGTAGCACCGGGCACTGCAACTGTTACTTATACAATGCCTGTTACAGGTTGCACCTACACCAATGTGGTCACTGTAAATCCTATTCCCGATGCTTTCACCGGCAATCTGGTAACGTGCGTAGGCAATACTACTACCATCAGCACTACCACTACGGGCGGCACATGGACATTCTCACCTGCAGGCATCCTGTCAATGGGTACACCTGGCGTTTTCACAGGCATAGGTACCGGTACAGCAACTATTTCTTATACACTGCCAACAGGCTGCTTCAGAACTGCTGAAATAACAGTAAATCCAACACCGGCAGCCATTACAGGTGTTACTATACTTTGCCCCAACACTTCGTCGGTTCTCGGACATACTACCCCTGGTGGCACATGGACCAGCAGCACCCCTGCTGTAGCTACAGTAGGCGCTGCTTCAGGCATTGTACTGGGTGTGGCGCTTGCCGGTGGTACAACTACTATCACCTACAGCCTGCCGGCATCAACCTGCTTCACAACAGTAGTAGTTACTGTTCAGCCCGCACCAAATGCTATAACTGGCACACTCTCCGTTTGTGAAGGCTTAACTACCAATCTGGCTACCACCAGCCTTGGCGCCACATGGAGCAGCGGCAATACTGCAGTTGCTACAATAGGTTCATCAACAGGTACAGTTACAGGTGTTCTTGCCGGCACCAGCATCATCACATGCTATGGCAGCAATGGTTGTACCCGCACTGCTACAGTTACTGTAAATACTACACCTGCAGCTATTACAGGTACTGCAGTAATATGTGTCAATGCAACCTCTACGCTCACCAGCTCACCGGCAGGTGGCGCATGGACCAGCAGCAATACAGCAGTTGGTACCGTAAGCGGCGCAGGCGGCGTAGTTGGCGGTATCTCTGCCAACACAGTTACGATCACTTACGCACTGGCTACAGGTTGCCGCACTACTCGTGTAGTAACCGTAAATGCTTTGCCAACCGTATTTACCCCAACCACTAACGCGCTCTGCCTTGGTGCTACAGTAACATTCACATCGGGCCCTGCAGCAGGTACCTGGAGCAGCAGCAACGCTACTATTGCTCCGGTAACAGTTGGCGGTCTGGTATCCGGCAATACAGTAGGAATCGCAGATATATCATACACACATCCTACCAATGGTTGTGTGCGCTCACGCACAATAACTGTTAACCCGCTTCCGGCAGCCATTGGCGGCCCGTCTACAATTTGTCCGGGTTCTACTGTCACCATGACCAACTCATCAACAGGCGGCACATGGAGCAGCAGCAATACGGCAGCAGGCACAATAGTAACCGGCACCGGTGCCCTGACAGGTATTGGAGGTGGTGTTACCACTATTACATACACACTCAGCACAGGCTGTATCAGAACTACCGATGTTACGGTTATAGCTGCACCGGTGGCACTCATCACACCGATAGGCGATACCACACTTTGTCCGGGCGACTTCGTTACACTTACATCAAGTGCTGCAACCGGCGCTTCTTACCAGTGGTTCAACGGAGGCGTGGCAATAGCAGGTGCTACTTCACCAACATATACTACGGGTGCTGCAGGCAGCTATCAGGTACGTGTTAGTGTGGCTGCTGGTTGTTCTACTACTTCTCCTATTCAGCTGGTACTTGTAGTTCCGGCTACGGCAACCATCACTGTTCCTGGTGGCACTACATCTGCTTGTTCAGGTTCTCCGATCGCGCTGAATGCTAATACAGGCACAGGCCTCACTTACCAGTGGGAACTGGGTGGCACTGCAATAACAGGTGCTACAGCAAGCACGTATAATGCAACTACAAGCGGTACCTACAGGGTACGCGTTACCAACAGCGCAGGCTGTACCGCAACATCTGCTACAGAAACAATATCAATCACTCCGGCTCCATCCAACGTAGTTACCGCAGGTGGTCCGCTTACCGTATGTAATGGCAGCAGCGTGACACTTACTGCCGCAGCAGGCCCCGGCTATACCTACCAGTGGAACAATAGTACAGGCGCTATTGCCGGTGCAACCGGCATAGCATATACTGCTACTACTTCTGAGAGCTATTATGTAGTTGTTACCAATGCAACGGGTTGTGCCGCAACTTCTGCTACCAGCGTTGTAGTAGTAAATCCGCTACCAAACGTTGCTATCACTCCGGGTGGTCCACGTATCTTCTGCTCAGGCGGTATCGTATCTCTTACTGCAGCTCCGGGCTTCAACTACCAGTGGTACCGCAATGGTGTAGCTATAACAGGTGCTACCAATGCTGCCTATGTAGCATCTGCTACCGGTGGCTACAGGGTACGTGTTACCAACGCCACTACCGGTTGTACCGACATGACCGATGCCGATACTGTAGTAACTGTTGTTACTGCTCCTGTAGTTCAGGCACTCACTCCGGCTAAGTTCTGCTGGGGTGGCAGCTCACTGCTTTCTACCAATGCTTCTTATCTGGGTGGCGCTATAGGTTATCAGTGGTTCTTCAACAGTACTGTGATACCGGGTGCAACCAACCCTACCTACAATGCTACAGTTCCGGGTATCTATTCCTGCACTATTGCAGTGCCATCGAGCTGCACCGCATCTACAGGACCTATTACAGTATCTCAGGTGCCACTGCCAGATCCGCCGATCACTTACACAGGTACTGCAATGAGGACAGGCAACTTCTATATCACTTACCAGTGGTACAAGAATCTGGTAGCAATACCTGGTGCTACTGCCTTCACTACTCCGGCTACCGGCAGCGGCAGCTATAAAGTTGCTGTTACCGATACCAATGGTTGTCAGTCGGTAAGTGCGGCCTACATACTGGGCAATGCTACCGGTATAGACAATGTGAACAACACAGACATCGCTATCTTCCCTAACCCGGCTAGCCAGTCTGTACACATTGGCAGCCTGGTTCCGGTTCGTGCAGTTATCAGCAGCATAGATGGCAAGGCGCTCATTAACATGGCCGATGCCAAAGAGATCAACATCAGCGAACTGGCAGATGGTTTCTACATCATCACAGTTTATGATGCTGAAAACAATCTGCTGAAAACACAAAAACTCGTGAAGCGTTCTGAATAAGCTCTGCAAAACATCATAAGATCAAACGAGAACGGCTGCCATATGGCAGCCGTTCTCGTTTGATACAGTATAATGGGATTGATTGGATCACCTTCAGATGAACTTATTATCGCGCGCCGCCTTAATGGCATCAGCCTTAGAATGTACATCCAGCTTTACATAGATGTTCTTGATGTGCGACTTTACGGTTTCCAGATCTATGTACAGTTCATCGGCTATGCGTTTGCGGCTTTTGCCGGTGGCTATCTGTTCCAGTATTTCCGTTTCGCGACGGGTAAGGGGACTGGCATCATTTCTTTTGAAAGAAGAGATCACCATACGGGCTATGTTCGCACTCATAGGGCCACCGCCCTCCATTACTTCGTGTATGGCTGCCACTATCTTTTCGTGTGGTGTGTTCTTGGTAAGATAACCTGCAGCACCATTGCCCAATGCACGGAAAATGAGCAGTTCCTGTTCATAAACAGTTAGTATGAGTATGTGGGTATCGGGCAATAATTTCTTGAGCCGGGGCAAAGCTTCTATGCCCGATATGCCGGGCAGTTCCACATCCAGCAGCAACACATCGGGCGCATCCTGCACTATTCTTTTTGCTGCATCTTCGAAGGAGGGATAGGTACCGCATATCTTACAGCCTTTAGCATTGCCTATCAGAAAAGCATATCCTTCTCTTATGGTCTCATCGTCTTCTATGATGGCAACTTGTATATCCGTATCCCTGTTCATAATAATGGATTTTTACAAATTTCGCATTTACAGCATTAGTGCATATCACCTGTTTTGGGGTATTTTGAAGGTAAGAGTTATGATCGTTCCCTTTGCAGGCCTGGAGTCAATATAGAGCTTACCTTTCAACCTCTCTGCACGGGTGTGCATATTGGCAAGACCATTGCCTTTTTTCACAGCATGTATATCAAACCCTTGTCCGTCATCTTTCAACACTATCTGCAGCACATTTTTATTCTTTATCGTCACCTCCATGGTCACATGCGTGGCGTGTGCATATTTCAGTGCATTGTTCAGCGCCTCTTTGAAGATCATGATCAGGTTACGGCTCCTTTCCATGTCCAGTGTGAACTTTGTCCATAAAGCATCCTGTCCGGAAAAGCGGAATTCGATATCGGTATCCTGAAACAGTTCTGTACCAAAATCGCGTATACGGTATAGTATCTCATAAAGCCCGTCATTAGAAGGCTTCAGCGACCAGAGAATATCTCTGGTGCCGCTGTAGAGCTGAGTAGTGTTATCCTCTATCTGCCCCAGTATGCGTGTTGTTTCGGGCGTCAATACCACCTTGCTTTTCAGCACATTGGTCAGCACATTGATGCGGGTAAGCTTGTTCCCTATCTCATCATGAAAATCTTCTGCTGTCCTTATCCTTATTTTACCTTGCTCTTCAGCCCTGAGTTTGGCCAGTAATTTATTGCGCCTTTCTTTGCGATGGTTGTAAGTATACTGTATGAATATACCAAGCAACAACATAAACACCAGCACCACAAAACGAAACCATGTGGTTTTATGGAAGGGGCCTACGATCTCGAATGTGTACATTAACTCTGGAGTAGTAACACCTGCATCGCTGCGGCACTGCACCCTGAACACATACTTGCCCGGAGGCAACGCAGAATAGGTAACAGAGTTGGTGGGCGACCAGTCTGACCATGGCGCATCAAGCCCGTCTATACGGTATCTGTAGAGCACCTGCTGTGCACCGCTCAGCGTTATTGCCTGAAAGGTAAATGCTATATTGTTCTTCTTGTAGGGCAGCCTCAGGTTATAGGGAATATCATACCACTTATCAATGCTATCGTACCACTGAGCGTCTATAATATTCTCTCCGGCAATCTTCACCGATTGCAGCAATATCTGCGACGGCGCCGATGCTACAGCCTTGGTATTGGGGTCGTAATGCACTGCCCCATTGGTAGTACCAAACCATATGCTGCCATCGGGTAGTTTCAGTACAGAGTTTATGTTGCTCTCCATTCCCATTATACCCTGTGTCTTGCCATAGAAATTTACTTCCGGCTCTCCATCAGCCTTCAGCCCTATTTTGTGTATGCCATAGCCGGTACCTACCCATACGTTGCCTGCATCATCAGCTACCATGTTATAGATAAAGTCTGACCGTAGCCCATTGCTTTTATTGATCACACGCACCTTATGGGTGTTCATGTTATAAATGAGCACACCATTGTCGCCACTGCCCAGCCACAATTCCCTGCCTTTTTTTATGAAGCACTGCACTGCAGAACTATCTATGATGGTATGCGTAACAAATGGCGCCATAACCCCTTCGTGAAACAGGCGCAGACCGCTCTCGGAGGCTATGAGTGTACTGTCGAAACCGATGGTAAGAAACGAGTACACCGGACTGTTGTTGGTATCGGCTGTTTTGAAGACACCTTCTTCCAGCACCATCACACCATTATTGAAACCGATCCATAATCTGCTGAACGTATCTACATACAAACTGCTAATATAGTTGGATGGGAAGTCGCGCTCGGGTGCAGCATATTGCCTGAAAATACCATTGTCATAATTCCACAAGCCTCGTCCGCGGGTACCTATCCACAAACCCGAATAGGGCGTGTAGCACAGAGAAACTATGGGCGGCACCGGGCTGGACGGAAATGAAAGTGGCCCTATCCTTCTGTCTTTGAACACATACAATCCGGCATCGTAGGTACCTACAAACATTGAATCACGGCCATTATAGGCCATTGCCATTACCTGTGCACTGGGCAGGCCTGTACCTTGGTCAAGCCCGGTAAACTGAGTACCCGAGAAACGGAACACACCCTGACCATCTGTAGCCATCCAAATGCTACCTTCGCTATCTTTCAGCAGGTAGTTGATAGTGTTATCGGTAAGCCCGCTTTGCCTGTTGTAGGTCTGTGATCCCGCACTATCGGTGCGTATCACACCTGTGGTAGTGCCGAGCCACAAAGCACCGTCATTATCGGCTGCGGCAGCCGTAACAGCCTGCGGCAGTGCTATTGGCGATCCTGCTGCATTGCAGGGCATAATAGCCCTGCCTGCATACTTATATACTGTTCCATTTCCTGTGAGGTACACAACACCATTTACGGCTCTGAAGATGTGGTCTATTCCGCCGGCAAGCATATCTGCTACAGGTACAGGTATCATTCCGCTCCACTTTCCGCCCGCAAACAGGTACACCTCATTTTTCCTGGCTATCCACAGTCCATCTGCGTCGGCCATCATAGCTGTCAGCACCCCATTGTTGCCGGGTGTGGCAAAATACCTTATTGTACCGTTTGCCACCATGTAGAGGTCGCCCTGCACCCGCCACCACGTAGTATCTCCTGTTACAGCTATCTGCTGTGAATAGCTTTGGCTGTGTGTTACCTGTATTTGTCGTCTGTAATGTTTGAACGACTTGCCGTTGAAACAAGACAGCCCCTCTGAACTTCCTATCCAAACTCTGTTTTGTTTATCTGTAGCTATGGCCCTTACTATGTTGTGCAGCAAACCATTGCGCACCGTATAATTGGTGAATGTCCTGCCGTCGTATCTGGAAACGCCGCCCAGCGTGCCTATCCACAGGTTGCCTGTATTGTCTTGAGCCAGGCAGGTTGCCTGAGACTGCACAAGACCATCTTCTACACTCAGATTATGAAAATGATACCGCTGCCCGCTGGCAAAAACAGGAGCCAGCAACAGGCATAACAATACCCTGCCCCAATGATGCCATTTTCGCCATATGATACCCATTTTCATAGTCCCACCGAAATTAACCCATATCAGTCAATGTAAAGAGACATTGCTTTTATATACCCCTATATTTCACGTCTTTTATCAAGAACTTCCTTGCGTTAAATCATATGATAGTTCAATGAAATAAAGTTGAAAAATATAAGTAATAAATATAATTAAATTTCATTTTTTACTATATTTTTGGGCATAATTTCAGATGATCCAACCACATTTTCTTTCAGCATCTCTGATCAAATAGTAACAAAAAGAATCCCAATGGATCAAAAAAACAGTAACAGATATATAGTAATTGATGACGATGTGATCAATAATCACCTTTGCTACAAGTATATCAAAATTTCTGTGCCGGATGCGATGATCGATACTTTTACAGATCCGGAAAAAGCACTCGTTTTCATTAATGAAACCTATCCGCTCGAAAACTGTGCTCAAACCATAATTTTGCTGGACATCAACATGCCTGTACTCAATGGCTGGGAAGTGCTGGATAAATTCGGAGAGATGAGTGAAACTATTCGCAAGCAATTTATCACTTACATACTTTCTTCGTCTGTTTCTCACGAAGACAAAGAGAAGGCAGAAAAACACCCCCTGGTATCGGGCTTTATAGAGAAGCCGCTTTCTACCTTTAAAATAAAAACTATTCTTGCCGGCATCAACTAAAGGCCAACATAAGAATTAGTGAGGCAAACAATATTGCTTTACAACAGCTTGCCATCTCGCTAATGTTCAAAAGAAAAGGGTCTGTAACAGACCCTTCATATGCAATAACTATTCCCAGTCTGTATACTCTTTGTTCCAGCGTATTTTTTCGCCTGCGGGGCCCAGACCAAAGAGTTTGTTCATGCGCATGGTTATTCCGATCTCGTTGTAAGGACCTGCTATATGATAATAAGACCTGCCATACTGCACTACAAATTTATTCAAGTTCACACTGGCTCCGAAAGAGAACCCTGCAATACCTTTCAGTGTCTGCAATGCCAGTTCCTTACGGCGCAGCACATTGTATGATCCGGTAACTACTATACGCTTACCCAAAGTAAGCTCTGCTCCGAAAATAAAATGGCGAAACAGTTTATCGGTGAAATAAGACTTCACTTTCTGGTTGGTATCGCTGCTGCTCAGGAAAGAAGAAGAATTGATATCATCCGGATTGTCGTAACGTATGTTCCACTCATACAGATGATGTACAGTAGAGAACAAACGCAGCGGCAGGTGTTTGAATCTTTTGGAAACACCCATCTGCAGATCGAAAGGAATTGGCTCTGCAGGGTCGGCTTCCATATACCTGTCCAGCATCACGCCCATATTTTTGGCTACAACGCCTATATCCCACAAAGAAGTAGTATCATAATAATTTATACCTACATCCATCACAGCTGCTGTGGCGCGCTGTGTATATAAGGAGGAATGAGCAAACTTCAGTCCTGCACCATAGCGCCAGTGCTCGCCATAACTACGGGCGGCACCGAGGGTCACTGCATAGTCGGCCGATTTGAAATCGCCTTCCTCTGTGCCGGTTACTGTTGTTTGTTTGAAGGTACCATAGTTCAGATACTGCACACCACCATAAAAAGAGGTATTGATCTTCTCTGCATGATAGCCGTAATTGAGATTGGAAGAACTGATACCTGCATACAAGCCGTTATAGTTCAGCTGCAGCTGGTTGTGCAGCCCCGCGCGCATCAGTGCAGGGTTCTGGAAAGCAAGCGAAATATCATCGCCCGGATGCGCCACATTCAACCCACCCATTGCAGATACATGCGGCGAGTTGGACAGCCTCAGGAACTCAAAGGCAAACTGACCGCCGTTTACCTGGCCAAAGGAGGTGAACCCGCACAATAGGAGCCCCATAAAAACAGAAGCCTTCCTCATTGCCTTGTAGTGGCAACCTGCGGTCTTTCTTTCATTCCCATGTATTGCTGCTGACATAGTTTGTTGTTCCTCCGGCTCTGTATAAACGTACTGTATCGCTAAATATTGTATCTCTTCATAACAAGGGCAGGGGTATTTGCCCTGCCCTGTTTTTGAATAGCTTTATTTCTTTATTACTGATTGGCTGCTTTCTGCATATCTTCTATCACCATACCGCTTACGCCGGTATTAGAGAAGCCACCATCGTGGAAGAGGTTCTGCATCGTTACCATGCGGGTATAATCGCTGAAGAACATAACGCAGAACTTAGCGCAGTCTTCTGCACTGGCGTTACCCAGCGGCGACATTTTATCGGCATAAGAATAGAACACATCAAAACCGGATACACCAGAACCTGCTGTAGTTACAGTTGGCGACTGTGATATAGTGTTCACACGTACTTTTTTAGCAAAACCATAGTGATAACCGAAGCTACGGGCAATACTTTCCAGCACGGCTTTAGCATCAGCCATATCGTTATAGCCCGGGAAGGTGCGCTGAGCAGCAATGTAGCTGAGTGCCAGCACAGAACCCCACTCATTCAGTGCATCGGCCTTCATAGCTGCCTGCAGCACCCTGTGCAGCGACAGTGCAGAGATATCCAATGTCTTCAGGAAGTTCTCGTGATTGGTATTAGTATATTCAATGTTCTTACGCACATTCGGAGACATGCCTATGGAGTGCAGAATGAAATCTACCTTACCACCAAAAATCTCCATGCTTTTCTGCATCAGTGCATCAAGGTCTGCATCCGAAGTAGCATCCGCAGGTATTACCTGTGCATTGCAAAGTGCCGCCAGCTCATTTATCTTTCCCATACGCAGCGCAATAGGTGCGTTGGTAAGTACTATCTCTGCGCCTTCTGCTACAGCAACCAGTGCTGTTTTCCATGCAATTGAGCGTTCATCGAGCGCTCCGAATATGATGCCCTTCTTTCCTTTAAGCAATTGATTTGACATATCTGTATTTAATAAAGTTAACTGAATTATGACCGTTACACCAACACACCCTCAAGAGTATCAAGGGTGCGTACGGGCTATAATTTCTTTCTAGTATGATGGGAGCTAAAAGAGCTGCTAGCCCCTAATAGGTCTCATACTGAATATCGTAAACAGTAGTATACTTGTTCAGTACACTATCCACCTCCTCTACCCTTGTCTGCGTTATTTTATTGAACGCATCTATGGTATATGCTATCGAAGCATTTCTGTTGCTGGATGTTATTGACTCAACAAGGTGAGAGTTCTGGAAGATGTTCTTGCCATACATGGTGAACGACTGCAGCTGCAGGTAATCACCGGTGCGGTTTGCCTGTTCTGTATAGAAATGGTAACCTTCGTTCACAAAACTCTGACCGGGATACATAAAGCTGTCCGCATTGTCTACCGTATCTTTCACATATACGTAGGTCTGCCTGTAGGTATTAGCCTTACTGTAGTCGTTAGAGTTGTACTGATACATGAACTGAGTATCTATGTTTGGATAGCTGAGTATCTTCATCACTTTCAGTGGCAGTGTAAGACCATTCAGTGTGATCTTCATGTTGCCGTCATGTGTATGTTTCAGGAAGTCGCCGTTCACT
The DNA here is from genome assembly GCA_943331005.2 of Bordetella parapertussis. Lineage (GTDB taxonomy): Bacteria > Bacteroidota > Bacteroidia > Chitinophagales > Chitinophagaceae > Nemorincola. The sequence continues at coordinate 5,969 of CALQJX020000014.1, read as the reverse complement.
GAAGTATAATTAGAGAAGTCTGTGATAGTAATATTCCTGTTGCTGCTACCTGTTCTTCCGTTGCGTGTCAGCAGCTTTCCGAAGTAATCGAAAGTGTTGACCATGTTTGGTGTAAAGGCTGTAGTGATCTGTCCGGCAGAGTTCATCACGAATGTGTCGTTCTCTACGATCACGTTATTCAATATGTTCACTGTTTTCTTGATGATGGTATCACCTTTGTAAGTGAATGTGATAGACTTATGTATCTCGAAAGAATCATTGCCTGTGTAGGTCATTCTTGTCACACGATTCACTTCATCGTAGTAAAACCTGTAGTTCTCAGATATAGTACTTGCAGCACGTGGTATAGGAGTGTTCAGTTTTATAGTTGTGATCTTGGTATAAGCTACCATCCGCTCGTTGTTTGGGGTAGGAGCGCCGGAGTGGATCATTTTTTTACATGATGTGCCGATAAAGGAAAATACCAACATAACGGCAGCTACATATAGTAAAAAACTTTTTCTCATACAGATGTTTTTTAACATTAGAAACGTAAAAATAGTAAATACGCATCAATAGTCAATCACTATCCCGAAAAATTAGGCAGCCGCCCTATTATACCTCTTTGCGGCCTGCCTGCTTCCCTAAATAGCTTATTGTCCTGCTTTATCCTGCAACAGTGCTGCCATATCAGCAAAAGACAGATCTACCACATCATAGCTTTTGTCTCTCCAGTGGTAGTGCCACCACTCTGTAGGCACAAAGTTGAAACCGTACTTCCACATTATGTTTTTCAGCAATCTGCGGTTGGCAAGCACTTTTTCGGGCAGGTATTGAAAACCATGGTGGGCTGTATCTGTAAAGCTATCAAAAGGGGTGCCCATATCCAGCTCTGCACCGGTGCGCAGATCTATGATGGTGAGATCGGCAGCAAGCCCCCTGTTGTGGTGGCTGCCCTTTTTAGGGTTTGCGGTATAGCGCCGGTCTGTAGTGTATCGCCACAAAGAGCAGGTTACTGCAAATGGCCGGTAGGCATCATATATTTTCAGCCCAAGGCCTTTTGTTGCCAGTTCTGCCTGTACCTTTTTCAGTGCCGCAGCAGGCTCCCTGCGCATACAGGCTACAGGGGCTTTGTATAAAATAGCATGAGTAAAGTTATTGGTGGTGGCATAGCGCAGATCGGTAACTATACCCGGTATTTCCTGCTGCAACTTCACAAACCGGGCTTCCGGCCTTGCAGCAATGGTTGCTGCCAGTTCTTGCCGGGTCCTTATTACCCGCACTGTAGCATTAAAGTGTTGCGCCCATGCACAGGGCACCGACAGGAGCAGGAACAAAAGCAAAATATACCTCATAGGGCTACTTTAGTTCCTCATAGTCTATATAATCACCATCTTTGTTTACCTGACGGGTGGCGGGGGCAGGGCGCTGCTGTTGCTGCTGCTCGTTCATTTTGCGCTCCATATCTTCCATCTGCATTTTCATGCGCCTCATCTGGCTGCCTGCTGCAGTGGTTATCCTCAGAATTGGCAAAAGAAATTCCAGCACTACACGCAGCACTATCATTACTACAATGACACCGATGACATACCTTAACATTGGGTAAAGTTACTTGTTTGTATCTTTTCGACGAAAAAACAACTGTTAAATAGCTATTTATGCCATTTTATTATCCTTAATTTGCCCTCTAAACACCCTCAGAACCACCCATGCACTGGCTGCGCCTCATACGCTGGCAAAATCTACTCATCATAGCACTCACCCAGCTGCTGGCATGGTGGTGTGTGGTACTGCCGCAAAACCCCGAACTACTCTCTGCCACCAATGCCCTGCTGCTCATGCTCTCTACTGTACTCATAGCTGCAGCCGGCTACATCATCAACGACTATTTCGATGTGCGTATCGATCAGCTCAACCATCCCGACACGGTATTGCTGGGCAAGGTGATAGTGCGCAAGAATGCCATAAAAGCCCACATAGCCGCCAATGCGGCGGCAGTGGTCATAGCAGGCTATCTGGCCATTCAGGGTCACCACTACGAGTGGTTATTGCTGCAACTCTTCTGCATAGCCATGCTGTGGTTCTACTCTACCACCTACAAGCGGCAATATATGAGCGGCAATGTGACCGTGAGTGTGCTCACAGCACTTACCATCATTTCGCTTTTTGTTTACGAACCTGCCTTGCAGCGACTGGCACAGCTGCCGCTCACCCACATGAGCCGGCACAACATACGCTCCTCGCTGCCGGTATGGATACTGCTGGTTTATGCCGGCTTTGCCTTCCTCCTCACCTGGATCAGGGAGATCATCAAAGACATGGAAGATATGGAGGGCGATGCTGCCGAGGGCTGCGTGACCATGCCCATAAAACGTGGCCTGTCCTATGCTGCCGGCTTTGCTACAGTGCTGGCTGTCTGCGCCATCCTTCCGCTGGTGGCAGGTGCCGCTGTTCTTTACCGTTATGGCTACCTGCTCATGGCAGGTTATGCTATTGCACTGCTGGCACTGCCGCTTGCTGCCTGGGTATGGTATCTGTGGCAGGGCGCGGCCACTACACTACACTACCACAAGTGCAGCCGCCTGCTCAAGATCATTATGGTGCTTGGGGTCTGCTCTCTGCTCATTTATAAATTGCAATAATCTATGCCTCAGATCATACTTGCTTCTCAATCGCCAAGGCGCAAACAACTGCTGCAAATGGCAGAAATAACATTCGATGTTATAGTTACCGATGTAGACGAGACCAACCCGCCCGGCATGCCCGGCGATGAGGTGCCCGCTTTTCTGGCCCGCAAAAAAGCCGATGCCATAGCCCACCTGCACCCGCAGGCAACCATCATAGCCGCAGATACCATAGTGCTGCTCGATGAGCATATTCTGGGCAAACCCACCGATGCAGCCGATGCATTTCGCATTTTGTCCATGCTCTCCGGCCGCATGCACAGGGTGGTTACCGGCGTGTGTATACGCACGGCAACGGCAGAAGATGTTTTTTCTATAACCACAGAGGTCTACTTCAGACCACTTTCTGAAAAACAGATACAGCACTACATAGCTCATTACAAACCTTTCGACAAAGCAGGCGCCTACGCCATACAGGAATGGATAGGCGTTACAGGTATAGAAAAAATAAACGGCGACTACTACAATGTAATGGGGCTACCTATTGGCGAGGTCATTAAAAGACTGGGAAGCTGAGTGTAATAGCATTGTCTGTTTGTAACCAGTTTAATTTTAAAAAATCTAGAACATGCTAGTATCAATATATTTGTATATCAATCTGATCACCCAAAGGTGGTGTTAAGCTAATAATTCTTGTCCATGTTACGTAATTCCCACAACCCGATGTAAATGTCCCTGTGCATGTACCGCTAAAAGTACCAAAAGTAATATCTTCAACACATGTAGTTGTTGGACTACAACCAGAAGCAGGTGAAATTGTAATTCTCGCATTCCTCCATACTGTCGTCCAAGTACCGACAGTCGGTGTAGTACCCGAACCTGCACATGATCCGTATCCTGTAAACGTGCAATTGGTCCAGCCATATGCGCATTCTATTACAGCCGGAGTCAAAAAAGTAACCCATCCTGAAAATCCGCTCACAGCAAACATACTGCTTTCTACCCAACTACAATAAGTAGCAGGTAACGTGGGAGTACATCCTTGATAAACATCGTCTGTACCTTCCAGTATTATTTCCACGGGAAAGGGAGTGTTATTACGTACACGTACTACTGCATTTTGTCCATAAGAGACGTTAGCAAGCAATATGAGCTTGCATAAAATAAGTGTTTTCCAATTCATAAAAAATGGTTTTAGAGTAGGTGTAAATATAATGATATTATTAATTGTAAAGAATTTTTCTTCATTTTTTGTTAACATCTACAAAATACTTATCTTCGATAAAGTAAACCTCCTTCCATGCGGCATATCACACTTTTACTAGCATTGCTTTTTGCAGGCAAATACATGCATGCTCAAATGATCGTGACCATTGCCGGAAACGGCAGCTCTGGTTATGCGGGAGATTCCGGCCCTGCCACCTCTGCTCAGGTAGATCAGGTAGTTGGAATAGCAACAGACCTTACCGGAAACTTATACGTTGGAGACTATTTAAATCACAGACTGAGAAAAGTAAGTACATCCGGCCTGATCACAACTATTGCGGGTACTGGCGTCCCTACTGTGAGCGGCGATGGAGGACCAGCTTCAGCTGCAACCATTGGCAATATTGCATTGAAAGTAGCAACGGACACTTCCGGAAATATTTATTTATCACAATCAGGAAAAATAAGAAAAATAGACCCATCCGGTTTTATCCATACAATAGCCGGAACAGGAACAGTTGGATATAGTGGAGATGGCGGCCCAGCTTTATCAGCCACAATAGGCACAATATATGGGATGATAACTGACGCAGCTGGCGCACTATATTTTACCGATTGGCAAGCATGTCGTGTTCGTAAAATTTCGGGAGGCATCATTGCTACTATTGCAGGAAATGGAAGTGCTACTCATGGAGGAGACGGACTACCTGCAACAAGTGCCTCTATGCGCCCTAAGGATATTGCCTTAGATGCCGCGGGTAACCTTTACATAGCTACTCAGGAAGGAGGAACCGCAGGCTACAACTACATACGAAAAGTAAACACCTCGGGCATCATCAGTACCATTGCCGGCACAGGTACACCCGGCTATTCGGGCGATGGCGGACCGGCAACAGCAGCTGCAATTTTCTTCTCTGGTGGTTTATGCGCCGATGCCTCCGGCAATATTTACTTTACCGATGGTACGCACCGAATCAGAAAAATCAGCACATCCGGCATTATTACCACAATTGCAGGTACAGGCACTGCAGGCTTTGCCGGCGATGGCTGCGCACCGGCCGATGCACAGCTCAATTCGCCCTATGATTTAGACATAGATACCGCAGGCAATATCTATATAGCCGATGCACTCAACTACCGGATCAGAAAAATAGCGGCAGACAATCCGCCTGCATTTACCGGCGGCTCCTTTCAGTTCATTGCTGCATGTGGTGGCACCCCTGCTTCTATCAACTCGTTCCTTTCCGTATCAGATGCCGACGCCGGACAGGCTCTTGTATGGGCTCCGCTTTCCACACCTGCACATGGAACGCTCGTTGCCACTTATACCGGTGTGGCAGGTGGTATAGCAACGCCAACCGGACTAACATACACTGCCGCTGCCGGGTACACAGGCCCTGACACTTTCAGTGTGGTGGTTACAGACTGTGCCGGCGCAACAGATACTACAACCATATTTGTAACTGTTCAAGGCTCACCTGTTGCGGGGTCTGTAACCGGCTCCGATACCGTTTGCGAAGGAAACACCACAGCACTCACAGCAACTGCTGCAGGCGGGGTATGGAGCAGTAGTAACCTGGCTGTAGCCACCATAAACAGCACCGGCACTGTAACTGGTATAGCACCCGGCACAGCAGCAATATCCTACACAGTTTCAAACGCATGCGGATCGGCAGTAGCAATGCACCCTATATCTGTGATACCTGCTGCACTATGCGCTGCAGGCTTCACTCAGGCACCGTACACTTCAGCTCCATTAGTCTGGCCGAACCCCGGTAATGGCTATTTACATATTGCACCGGCAGGCAGTATACATACCCCTGCTCAGATCATCATTACCACTACCGATGGCAGAGCCATGAGCAACTTCACCACCACTGTCGGCAGTATTGTCACAACACAACTACCCCCCGGCTTATACATGGTCCGTATCGCTACCGCAGATGCAGCAACCTGCACAATGGTGGTGGTGAAGTAGCAGTGCCTGCAGGCCGGTACTACCCCATAAAAAAATGAGCAGAGCACCATAGGTGCTCTGCTCATTTTTTATCAATACACTATTAGTTATTACTTATTCTTGTTGTTCTTGAACTTCCTGTTCTTATTGAAGTTATTGCCGTAAGCGCCTCCGCCCTGGGCATCCCTGTCTCTGAAGTTGTT
>CALQJX020000013.1 GCA_943331005.2 Bordetella parapertussis | reverse complement strand
GGTGGCATAGACAGATTCACTTTCCAGATGGATAATGCTGCGCTAACCAACGAAAAACTACTTCATTCCATATCGCTAATCGGGCAGAAAGTGATACCTCTGGTAAATAGCCAGTAATTGTTTCAGCTACACTACATTATTAAAATCGGGAAACCATTAGCCTTCTTCTGGGAGAACAAAGTAATATCTAGTTATTTTCCCTGAGGGTTGTTATGTATCCTGAACCTGAAACCATACTGAATCAAACATCAACTTATCTCTGCAAGCAGTTTTACCTTATTTTAGCACTATGAAGCGTTTCTTAGCCATTTGCCTGCTCCTCAACACTACATCTTTTGCCCAAAAGAGTTATTGGCAACAACATGTTGCCACCAACATAGAAGTGAAGCTGGACGACAAAAAACATATTCTGAACGGATATGAAGAAATTGTGTACACCAACAATTCACCGGACACGCTAAGATTCCTCTACATACATCTGTTCCCTAACGCATACAAGAACGATCATACCCCTTTTGCTAAACAACAGGATCTGAATCATAATTCAGACTTCTATTATTCCAAACCAGCAAATCGAGGATACATGGATAGCCTGCAGTTTACCGTAAATGGTAAACCTGCTGACCATTATTGTACTGAAAGCGCACCAGACATAGCCAGGCTTGACCTTCCTACCCAACTTCTTCCGGGTCAGGAAATAAAAATCGCAACACCTTTCAGGGTAAAGTTACCCTGGGTTTTCTCCAGAAACGGACATACCGGACAGGCATACTATGTATCTCAGTGGTTCCCTAAGCCGGCAGTATATGACCGTAAGGGCTGGCACCCGATCTCTTATCTGGATCAGGGTGAGTTTTTCAGTGAATACGGTAGTTATGATGTAGCTATCACCCTGCCCGATAACTATGTGGTTATGGCAACAGGTAATTGCACAGACAAAGCCGAAAACGACCGACTAGACAGTCTGGCACTGCTGCCCCTGCCTTCAGATACCCTTTACCGCAAACATTTCCCTGCCAGTTCTTTGCAAACAAGAACAGTACATTACCACGAAGACAATGTGCATGATTTTGCCTGGTTTGCTGACAAAAGATATATAGTACGTAAAGACACCGTTTCGTCTCCGGGCACCGGCAAGCTGATCACCACCTGGACAGCATTTATGCCAACGTATCAGGAAAAATGGAAGAATGGCAATAAATATCTGGCAGATGCAGTGATGCACTATGGCAAATGGGTGGGCCCATACCCATACAATACAATTAAAGCAGTTCTTGGGGACATGAAGAGTGGTGGCGGCATGGAGTACCCAACCATTACATTGATAGACAGAGTAGCCAGTTCATCGCTGGAAACAGTAGTAGTGCACGAAGCTGGTCATAACTGGTTCTATGGAATGCTGGGCAGCAACGAACGCGAAAATGCCTGGATGGACGAAGGGCTTAATTCATTTTACGAACAAAAGACCACCCGAGCATTGCACAATGACACAACGGGGAAACGAAATAAAGGACTGGATGAGTCGATGATCTATTACCAGTTGGCAAGAACCAATGAGGATCAGGCCATTGCCACACACTCAGAACGATTCCGCAATATGACCAACTACGGTATGGATGTGTATTACAAAACTGCATTGATGCTGGGCTGGCTGGAAAAATATATGGGGAAAGAGCATTTTGAAGAAGGGATGAAAGACTATTTCAAGACCTGGTGTTTCAGCCATCCATACCCGGAAGATCTGCGCGCGGTTTTGCAAAAGCATACCGATAAACAACTTGATTGGTTCTTTGATACTATGCTGCATACTACCCGCAGTATAGATTTTGCGATAACCAAGGCACGCACGCATGACCAGAAAACTACTGTAACCATTTCGAACAGAACAGGAGTTGCCGGCCCGGTACATGTAATTGCTTATGACAAGAATGACAGCATTACCGGCAGTGCATGGACTGCGCCATTCGACAATAAGGCCACAACAGAAATACCGGGAACTAACTGGAGCCGCCTGCGCATAGATAATGCCATACCAGATGCTAGAAGTGCGAACGACGAATACAGGCGCCGTGCACTTTTCCACCGTTTTGGCATAGCACTGAAGCCAATAGCCGGCCTTAACCGTTCTTATAAAGACAAGATATATATTGCACCCGCATTGGCACAAAACAGATACGATGGCGTAATGGCCGGTTTGCTGTTTCACAACATGACCCTCCCCGAAAACAGATTTGCATTTGCTGTTGCCCCAATGTTCTCTTTTAATACCGAGACACTGACAGGAGCCGGATCTGTGGGATATTCATGGTATCCCCGCAACACCTTCAAATCAGTAATGCTGATAGCAGATGCCAAATCGTTCCATTCCAATAGTACTGATATCAATCTGAAAGAACCCATATATACCCGCTACCTGAAAGTAGCACCATCTATAGAATTTACATTTAAAGAAAAAGACCCGCAAAGTCAGGCTACCCGTACTCTGGTACTGAAAGAATATAATATCAGCGAAGAGTCTTTCAACTTTGGTACAGATAGCACTGCCATTCCAACTAAACAAAATGCACAGAACACCTATTTTGCGGCCAGGTACCAGCACCGCAATGATAGAATGTACAATCCGTTCAGCTATATTGTGCAAGCACATGGCAACAGTGATTTTGCCAAACTGAATCTGGAAGGCAATATTCGTATAGACTACTATGCACGCAAAAAATCTCTTTATGTCCGTGGTTATTTTGGTAAGTTCTTTGGTATCAACAACAACCCTGCAGTAACACAGCGTTACTGGCTGAATGCCAGCTACAGTGGCATAAACGATTATCTGTATGATGGTACCTACCGCGCAAGATTGTTCCAGGATGGCTTCCAGGGACAGCAAATATCACCAACTCAGGAAGGTGGTTTCAAGGTGCCGATCTATAATGGCGCTTACCGTACCGACAACTGGCTTGCGGCTCTTAACCTGAAAACAGATCTTCCTAAAATAGGTTTACCAATTCGTCTTTTTGTAGATGCAGGCCTGGTACCCAACCCTACACCTGGTTTCAAGAATGTAAAGAATACATTACTGCTATATGATGCAGGAATAGAGATCTACCTCTCAAAAGAAGTTGCTTTCTATTTCCCGCTCATTATGAGTCAGGATTTCCGCAGCCAGCTCAGCAATACATTTGGCAACAAAAATGTATTTGTTCATAGTATCTCCTTCACTCTGGAACTACATAATATAAACTGGCTGCGCACACCAGCCCGACTAATGAAAACAGTTTCGGGAGGATAAATAAATGAAAATCAAGGTAAAACAGAGCAATTTCATAGATATTGAAATTGCTCTGTTCTTTTATTATACATTCCTGTACCATAGGTTTACAATCAATTAAACCTAGTTACTCAATTTACTATTAAATTTGCCGCAACACATGAACAGCTTCAGGCCTGCTATATATATATCGGCAATACTCATCAGCATACTGCTTATCACATATGCCATTTATGTATTTCCCATACCGGGTACAGACTCAATGGTGTTTATGCCACCTGCGTTGTCTTTTGCTAATAATGAGGGTATGACCAACCATATCTATTATGTAGCCAGCTTCACAGATACGTCGCACAGTAACAGGTTCAACTATTATGTGCCTTTTTTCCCAATGGCACTAGGTTGGCTCAGCAGGATAAAACCTGATATTCGCACCATATTCTTTATCTGTTCTTTATTCAGTATTACCGGACTGATGCTTTATGCCCGCACCATAGCCAGTTATATAAAAGAGCCCTTAAGCAAAACAGCCAAAACTACTCTGGTATTAACTTTTACTTTTCTGGCAATGTACCTGTTGCCTACAGTTGGCCGTCCGGAGAACTTTTCAGGTCTTTTTGTGTTCCTGATATTCCTGCTCTATCACAAAAAAGAAGACATTCATCCAGCACTATACTATACTTCGATCATAGTACTATTCTCTGTTTTGTTTGCCACACAGATCATTGGCCTGTTTTTTTGTTTCCTTTTCTATGCACTTTTCGAGATATTGGCCTCAAAGCAAATAATCAAAACAGCGGCAATACTCACTATTCTGTTTGCTGCAATTGCTGGCGGTTTTTGCACAATTCTGACCTTATCACCACATGGGCTTACGGAAACGATCAATGCAATTGGTTGGCACATTGCATTGGCACTAAACCGCGCAGACCATAGCCTGAAGGGGCTTTTATATTACTGGGTATATGCACCGCTCAGCTTTGGATTTGTAGCCATTTTCGGATTGGCAACAGTGTTTTTTGTGTCGGAAGTGCGCGAAAAAATTAGAAATGCCAGTGTAATTAAGATAGTTTTTGCTGCTATAGTTTTACTTCTTTTATGCTTTGGCTTCTTCAAGTATGTGCTCAATGCAGCGCCTACTGTGTATAATGCCACTCAGTTCATTTTGCCATTAATGACTTACATCGGGTATAATCTGCTGAGTCGCGAGTACATTTCAAGTACAAAAATTGCTACAACAACCTTGCTTATTACCTGCTTTGCAGGAACCCTGCTATGCCTCCGCACATTTATCCTGTTTACAGATATGGTGAGTACAGGCAGAGATTTTGCATCGGCAAGAGCCATAGTAAATTCCTATACCAGAAATAACAAAAAGGTTATTACCTCAAACGGGATATGGCCGATATTTGAGAACATTAAGAAACCATTCGTTACCATAACGGATCAGTTTGAACATGGTGATACAATTGTATTGCAACAAGCTTACTTCTCCTATCCGGAATATATTACCAATAAATGCACCGTACTCTATGACTGGCGCAGCAAGGAGCCGGTAAGTTTTATGGGAATAAAACTCGCCAATCACCCCTATGGCTATGGTTTTGTGATCTTCAAAACCAAATAAAAAACTGAGATTACTACTTGTAATAAGCGGTCAGACTATTGAGCCCCGCGAGGTACATTGGGGGTGCGGTAACGTCGCACACTGGTTTTAACATAAGTATAGAACGCATAGTCGCTCATGCCTCTCAGCTGCTCATAGGATGGCCTGAAACGATTCATGTATTTATTCAGGCTATCTCCGCTAAGTCCGGTAATGCGGGTAACCAGGTCTTTGTTGAAAGTGAAGTCTACGTATTTCTCTTTTTCAAAATTGGTATAATCTTCCTGGAACTGCCAGGTCATGCGGTTCTTTTTACTGAGGGCCGAGAATGGACTTTTTATCTTTTCTACAGCAGACAAACGAGGGAAATCGAGTTGTTGCCTGTACATTTCTCTGAAGCGGATACTGTCTTTCTTGGGATCGTACCTGTTACCTTCTTTTGAATCTAAGGGAGTAGTGTAACCTTTCTCCAGAATGATTCGAAAAAATGAAGGCAAATAACCACGAGGTATGCGTACACGGGTAACCTTATACCCCTCCTTTCTGAATTCGAGCAACTGATCGGGAGCACCGGCAATAACAAAGGAGCCATCTGCCAAGGTAGTTATATTCACATTGGTGTATATATTCTCTATGGCTACCCCATCCAATGGTTTGTTGGAGTCCATTTCCAGTGCCTCGCCGCGAATGATCTGCGCAATAGCAACATTGCCAAAAAACAAAACCAGTAAGGATATAGCTAATGCACGCTGCATATGAACTGCTAAATTAATCTTTCAATGATTTATAGATGCCTCATTTTTGTTAAAAATGCAGGAACCTGCGATGTATCTTTGCAACAAATTATTGCCCCCCAACAAATACATATGTACTCACTGATACGCAAAATACTGTTTCGCATAGATGCCGAAAAAGTTCATTATATGGTCATGAACATGATGACCACAGCCTATTCTGTTGCTCCGCTGCGCAGCCTGCTCAGGGCGCTGTTCGTATCGAAGAAGCATGATTTGGAACGAAAATTATGGGGCATTACATTCCCTAATCCTGTAGGGCTCGCAGCCGGTTTTGATAAAGATGCGAAATTCACAGACCCACTTGCATGTCTCGGATTTGGTTTTATAGAGATTGGTACACTTACCCCAAGACCACAAGGTGGCAACCCTAAACCAAGGCTATTCCGCCTGCCAGCCGACAGGGCGCTTATCAACCGTATGGGCTTCAACAATGACGGTGTTGCTGCAGCAGTGGAACGCCTGCGCAAGCGTAACGAAAAAGTGATCATCGGCGGAAACATTGGCAAAAACAAAGACACTCCCAACGAAGATGCAGCAAGCGACTATGAAAAATGCTTCCTGGAACTTTATGATGTAGTAGACTACTTTGTGGTGAATGTGAGCAGCCCGAACACACCGGGCCTGCGAGCATTGCAAGACAAAGAACCTCTAACCGAACTATTGAGCAGACTGCAAGTACTAAACAAACAGAAAGGTGGTAAAAAACCATTGCTTTTGAAAATAGCACCAGACCTAACCAATGAACAACTGGACGACATCATAGACATCATTCGCACTACCAAACTGGATGGTCTGGTATCTTCTAATACTACCATCAGCCGCAGTGGTCTGTATACCGCAAAAGAAACCGTAGATGCTATAGGTATGGGAGGACTAAGCGGGGCTCCATTGAGAGACAGAGCAACTGAAGTGATCAGGTACATACATACCAATAGCAAGGGCAGTATTCCTATTATTGCATCGGGGGGTATATTCACTGCTGATGATGCCAGAGAAAAACTTGAAGCCGGCGCATCGTTGGTACAGGTATATACCGGCTTTATTTATGAAGGTCCCGGAATTGCAAAGAATATTTGCGATGGCCTGTAAGCCATAATATTAAGTATACTACAAATAGAAAGAGCACCAAGTGGTGCTCTTTCTATTTGTAAAAATACCGTTAGTTGAATCTTGGACAGGTATAGCTGCGGCGGGCATTTTGTTTATTCTTGCCGTAGTTATCCTGATAAATAAGAGAAAACTCCATAGCTCCATATGATGAGTTGTAGGGGGCTAAAGAAGACAATGTAAGATCATAGCTGGCCATGAATTGTACTGGCCCCACCTGCACACCAGCAGCACCAATAGCAGCATCGGCAATGCGATAAAAACCACCCAGTATCAGTTCTACAGGTGTGCCGCCCTTTGCACTGGAGCTGAGAATGGTACGAACTAATGTACCTGCCACCAATTCCTGTGCACCTCTCTGCTGCGTATAGTATAACGATGGATTAAGTATCAAAACCTCACCTGTCCGCAATAATATATCCAGGGTACCACTGGGGCGAAGCGCTACAGTATTCTTACCACCAGAGTAGAAGGTCTCTACGGGATTATTGATATTGAATGCACCACCACCCAGTTTCACATACAGGTTCTCATTGGGGAACCAGGAAAAATTGATACCTGCACCAACTGTATAATATCCTGCCCGGATGATACCTTTCTTTTCGCCGGTAGGTAATCCGCTATTGAAAGCAAATCCGTCCCATTGCGCATCATAGGTCAGCAGATCGTAATTCACACTACGACTAATGGATGCTGCAGATAAACCCAGAGAAAGCAGGAAGGTAGTACTCATCTGTAAGTGATAAGCCATACTAGCCTGAAACTGGTTCAGCTTCAGCTGACCATCGCCTGCCTTATCGGTGTATAGCACCAGCCCCATACCCAGCCAGTTGTTGTGGTCGTTGTCTTTGTTGCCACCGATCTTCAGATCGCCCCAGCCTGAGAATGTATTGTATGGCACCGGCAAGGAAGCCCATTGATTTCTGTAATTCAATCCGAGCCTGTAGTCATGATCTGGCATCAATCCGGTATTTGCCGGACTAATAAGTGAGGGTGCATTGTAGTATTGCGACAGATGAATACTCTGCGCAGAAGCTGCTCCGCACATAATAAGAGATAACAAACCGGTCAGTAATCCTTTTCTCATCGTAACAGTGTGATATTTCCTTTCAGCAACTTCGCAGTTCCATCAATAAATGTAGCATTCAAAACATATCCGTATGCCTCTATCGGTTGAGGCTGACCATTGAATGTGCCATCCCAGCCTATATCCTGACTATTGGATTCGAACACCAATTGTCCCCAACGATTATATATCTTCAGATCCATGGTCTTGATGGCAGCACCTCTTACATAGAGTATATCATTTTGTCCATCTCCATTGGGGCTAAAGCCCGTAGGTATACCCAACAATGGAACAACCTCTGTAGGAACTGTTTTACAAGCTATAGAAGGACATGAACTTTCGTTATAGGCTGTGAGACATACTTTGTAATTCCCTGTCTTATTGTACTGATGTGTAGGATTGGTCTCTGTACTCTTGGAGTCATCTCCAAAATCCCAGCTGTAACGGGTAGCGAAATATGACTTGTTCGTGAATTTGGTAGGCACATTTGCTTCCGGCTTCACAGGTATGAATATAAAATCTGCAATAGGACCAGAAAGCACTTTGATACTCTTCTCAAATGTATCGGCACCATTACAAGCTTCAGGATTAACTACTATCAAACGGACTTTGAAAGTACCTACGCTGGTATAAACATGTACAGGATTTGCCAGAGAGGAGGTTGTTGTATCGCCAAAATCCCAGAAATAACCGGTTGCATTGACTGCATTTACAGTTGTTTGCACCGATGCGCCAATACATATAGAATCTGGTATCTGGAAACTTCCGGAAACCCGCTTGTAGTAAATATGTACTTGTTTCTGTACTGTATCAGGCGATTTACAAGCATCAGGATGCGCCATTACTAACGTAATAGTATAGGTACCGGTATCTGCATAGTTGTGTGCCGGAGGTGTAGTGCCTGAAAAAGTTGTGGCATCTCCCAGATACCATGTGTATGTAGGTGAACCGGTAGAGATATTTGTAGTAGAGGTATTGGTTAATGTTACAATGAAGGGATCGCAACTATCTGTGACCACATAAGTAAAATCAGGAGTAAGTTTATTGGTATCTACACTAATAACCAGATAGGCAGTATCATCTGTTTTGAAACAGGCATTGGAATTGGTAGAAGTAAGTGTGACCGTAAATGTACCTGCAGCAGTAAAGGTGTGAGATGGGGCAAAAGAAGTAACAGGAGCTGAACCATCTCCGAAATTCCAAAGGAAGGAAAGACCGTTGGTGGTAGAGTTAAAGAAATTAACGGTAAGCGGTGCACAGCCACTGGTACTTGGCCCTGCAGTAATGTTACAATCTACCGGACCTATATTGAAAGCTATCTTGAGTCCTGCCTGATTGCAGTTGGGACTGGGCATTGTTGTAGCCCACACACCCGCTGTGGTAGGGAATGGAGGTGCCGCTGTACCACCACAATTGGAGCAGATACCCTGATATACTATTCCTTTTTTATCGAAACGGCTGGTACCACCATCCACATGCTCGCCAAAGCTACCAGAGGCTACCCTGCCATAGAAAGTTGCATAACGCAATGTGGTCATGGCCGGACCTAGTACAATAAAATAGAAATCGAAACCATCAGTAGTAGTTAAGTGACCATCAGGTGTGGTAGGCATACCTATAGTAGTACCAGTGTGCGCAAGGCTTGCCAAACCCATGATGTTACCACCCCAACCCGATACATATACATTCTCGCAGGTATCTACCAGAAATGCAACAGGAGAAATGTTGGTGTGAATAGGGTCGCCGGAACCATAAACAGTAGAAATAAGATCTGAAGTAAGGTTACTATCCATCTTCATGATGAACTGAGAAGAACTTGGATTGGTGTATACACCGGCAGTAACAGGAAATGTGCCACCCAATGACTGACCCATCACATATACATTACCACTGTAATCGACCTGAATACCGTATACCTGATCGTAATTTGCAGTACCTACAAATGTTCCTTTCTGGAGGTTGTATGGAGGACTGTTCCTGAACTTGAGGATGTAACCATCGGCAGAGTCGCCCATATAGGTTGGCTGCCAGCCACCTGCAGGAACCGGGAAATTGGCACTGTTAGTACCACCAGCCACATATACCGAAGATTGTGATGGATTGAAAGCTAAAACGTATCCTGCATCATCTCCCACTCCATCCAGATAAGTACTCCAGAGTAATGAGGTCATACCGGGATTCAATTTGAATACCACACCTGCCTGTAAACCGCTGATGGTACTGGCAATTGCTGTAGGAGTAACCGGGAAATTGGCAGACTCGGTACAGCCTGCTACATAAATATTTCCCAGATTATCTACTTGAACTTCGCTACGTGCATCATCGCCATAGTTGAATTTCAGATGACCATAACCTAGTTCTGTAGAATCGAAGTTCACGCCATCATCTGCAGAACCACCTATGAATGTAGAAGCAACCATTGCAGAACCTGCAGCATTGAGTTTAGAAACCACAATATCCCATCCGCTGTTCTTTACAGACTGATAAGCACCAGCTGTAACCGGATAATTGGGTGAAAGTGTACGACCCGCGATAATAAGTTCACCATTGTTGTTCACTATCATACTGTGCGGACGCTCATTATTCACACCTCCAATATAGGTTGCATAGATGCGCGAAGTACCATCGGGGCTCAGCTTCATTATAGCGATATCTGACCCAAACTGCACAGCACCAGCACCTTGTCCACCACCCCATACTGTTTGATAGGCACCTGGAGAAACAGGGAATGCACCACCACCGGCAATAGCCAGACAATTGACAATACCTCCCATGTAGAAGTTACCTGCATTATCGTAGGTGGCAGTAAAGCCCCAGTTATCTGCAGTGGATCCTGTAAAAGAAGCCCAAAGCGTAACCGGATCTATAATGAGCATTTTGGAATGATCATAACCATTGGGCATATCGAAAGTGAGCAGACTGCCCTCCAAATGATAGTTACAAGCCACTTCGGTCTTCTCATCATTTATGTACTGATAAACATAAGGCTTCATTTCGGTTACCTGACCTACAGAAGTCTTGATAACGAGATTGCCGTTAATATTGACGAACATGCGATCTACCCCATCAAATCTCAGTTTGATCTTATTGGCATCTGCACCAGGCTGCACAAAAAATTCATAGACCAATGCACTAGCCTCTGAGGAGACATGCATATCTATGCCGTTATAAATGTTGAGATATTCCAGCCCAAGGTACGGATGAATGCCACCCTTCCATTTTTTAGGGTCATTGCCCAACATATAGTTGTAGTAGTTGGTCTGTTGTTTTACCCCTTTTATTGTTGCATCATTAGCACCTTCCAGCGTCATTTTATAGACGTGAAACTTCAGTTTTGGCTTTTCAGTAATAAGTCCATGATGAAAGGAATCGATCTTTTCTGTGTTAGAAGCCTCGCTGAGGACATACCTGAAACCATCGTTTTCGAGGTACATTTCTCCGGCTATTGTTTTTGCTTTGTATCTTACCCAATCGCCCCATTGACCTTTGTTTTCAATAAACTCGGTAGGCGGCGCCTGAGCAAATGCCGCGAAGGATATACAGGAAAGCAAGCAATATAATAGTATATAATGCCTTTTCATTAATCTAATTTATAGTTGTCGTAGTAAATTTAACTATTTCTAATTAATAAAGACAGCAAATAAGTAAAAAAAGTGGGCTGTATGAGAAAATAAAAAAGGATAGAAACCCTTGCCGGAGCGGATGTTCCGGTGATAATGTAAGAAAGGAGAAAAGCAGATCAGTTTACCAGCTTATCGGCACAGCAACTGCTGGCAAAAGCATCGGGTTTGGCCTTAAAAGCATAGCCCATACCCAGTATGTAACCCATTGCTTCCCTTAGTGCTTCGTTACTTTTGAACTGAGGATTGGTATTAATGTCGGCATGCACCTCCATATCCACCTCATATTTATTGAAAAGATCACAAAGTTCGTAGGCAATTTCTATGCTCCTTGCCACCTCTACCAGCATACGCTCCTTAATGCTGTATGGTTGTGAAGTGCGGTCATTGCTCATATACATGAAGCCACCATGTTTTTCGCGGAGAAATACAATTACTGTAGCAAACTCTGTTTCAGCAGCACGCACCTGCGAATCGGTGCCAATGCATACTTTTAGTTTGTAACCTGCATTTCGTTCCCTTATTATGGCTTCTTCTACGGCAGCTTTGACCGGCATTCGAAGTGGTTCTCCACTAAATCTTCTCCAAAGCATCTTGTATATATTTTAGTTATACTAAAGATACCCACATTAATATTGCCAAATTATTATCTAAAAACTATGCCAATATGAAATGCACACTTTATACACAATTATCATACAGAAATTAACACATAATGCAGAAAACAGGTGTATACAGGCATTTCATAAAGACAAAATGCTTCTAAACATAAAACAATAAACAAATAGACAGGAATGCAACTATGATTTACAAACTATAACTTAGTTACCTCAATAAGCTGTTTATATCCCTGAGAAGTAGTGATCTCTGCAAAATATCTGCCTGGCCTGGCAGTAGCAGGAAAAGGTATGGTAACTGTGTTCTCACCTTCGGTCATAGCAACATTTTCCGATATAACCGATACTACTTTACCTGAAAGATCGAGCAACCGAGTAGAAACTGTCTGATCATCAATAAGATCGAACGAAAAGGAAATTCTGTTGTGTACAGGTACTGGATAGATGTTACTTTGCACCTTGCGGTTTGGGACATCTATTACACCCAAAGAGGTATCGAGCAGGAAAGTAGTCAGAGATAATATTGTCTCATAACCCGAGATCATTTCACTGAACCGATATATTTTGCCTTCATTGGCAGCCAGCGCTATATTGTATGCAGCGGTAGTGAAAGCCTTGTTGACAAGTAAGTTACCTACACCTATATTATTACCATAACCATATGTAGCATCTGCTGTTCCGTTTGCTGCAAAACGCAATAACAGCTCACGACCAAAACGTTGTTCGCCTACCGCATTACCTGCACCGGAAAGTATGATCTTATCGTCGGCTAACAGGAGCAGGTCGTCTACCCTACTTTCGTGACAAGGCTTAGATAATACCATAGGCTTACCTGAGAATGAAGTGTCTGCAACACCCCACTGAGTGAGTCTGAGCAAAAAGATGTTGTTTCCTCCGTTTTCACCTGTACAAATACCAGCTATTATTATCTTCCCATCGGACTGGAGCTGCACCTTCTTTGGCAGCAAGTAACCTTTTGAACCCGGTACAATAAGCGTACTACCACCTATACCGAAAGCGGTATCCTTTGTTCCATCGGGATAATAACGGCAAACAACAACACTACGTTCTGCACCATTTTCGTTACCCGCTACAACTATTATTTTCCCATCAGTCTGCTTTATGGCTCCTCCTACCCTGCTGCTACCCGGAATGCTGTTATCTATAAAAACTCCACTGGCACTGAAAGTAGTATCGCTTTCACCATTGTACTGCAAGCGGGATAGAAACAACTGCCAAACACCCTCTTTACAGGATGAACCTACTGTCATTATTTTTTCATCGTTCAACAAAAAAACACCACCGAGTTCCGAGGTATCTCTTACCCTGAACTGCTGAATGACCGGTGTAAAATCAGGATCAGGATCACCATTTCTGGTGTAGCGTACCAGCGTAGACATAACTACACCAGCAGAATCTGCGGCTGCAGTGCCGGCAATTAGTATACGATCCCACTTATCTGTAGTAACAAACTGTGTACAACACCTATATAAATGATTGAGCTTTTGTTTGGAAGTTCGCGCGCCGTTATAGGCATCGTCATTTTCACCGTTGGCAAATAATCGGCCAGAATAAAAACTACCTTCAGTTGCTGTAAAATAAAGCAATTTTCCATCGGGCTGGCGCATGAGCAGGCCTTTCCCGGTTGCTACTGTTATGGCTTGTGTATGTTTCAGCGATATCTGTGCTTCTGTATTTGAAACAGCCAGAAATGATATAAACAGAGCTAACAGCTTTTTCATGAGCAATGACATTGATATTCGGAAAATAAAAAACTTCAGTGTCCGGAAAGAACACTGAAGTTATGAAATGAAAATGACAGCAGTAATTATATATCCAGATGGAATTTCTTGGCTGTATCTATAGCAATATCGTAACCTGCATCGGCATGACGGATAACACCCATTGCAGGGTCATTATGCAGCACCCTACTCAGACGCTCTTCAGCATCCTTAGTACCATCAGCTACTATTACCATTCCAGCATGCAGCGAATAGCCCATACCCACACCACCACCTTGGTGGAATGATACCCAGCTGGCGCCACCTGCAGTGTTGATGAGTGCATTGAGGATAGGCCAATCGCCAACCGCATCACTACCATCTTTCATTGCTTCTGTTTCGCGATTGGGCGATGCTACTGAACCGGTATCCAGATGATCGCGACCAATAACTATAGGTGCCTTTACTTTACCGGTACGTACCAGTTCATTAAAGAGCAAACCTGCTTTTTCGCGCTCACCCATTCCCAGCCAGCATATACGAGCCGGTAAGCCCTGGAAGGCAATGCGGTCTTTGGCCATATGTAACCAACGGTGCAGTCCCACATTGTCGGGGAAGAGCTCCATGAGTGCTTTATCTGTTGTATAAATATCTTCCGGATCTCCGCTCAATGCAACCCAACGGAAAGGCCCCTTGCCCTCGCAGAACAGCGGCCTGATGTAGGCAGGCACAAAACCCGGGAAGTCGAATGCATTGGCTACACCACGTTTGTCGTGCGCCTGTCCGCGAAGGTTATTGCCATAATCAAAGGTTATAGCACCACGCTTCTGCAGTTCCAGCATCTGGCGCACATGTTTGGCCATAGTATCCAAAGACCTGCTTGCATATTCCTGAGGATTGTCGGTACGCAATTTATTGGCCTCAGCAACACTCAGTCCTTCAGGAAAATAACCTATCAGTTCATCGTGAGCAGATGTCTGATCTGTAAGCGAATCAGGAACAATGTTCCTGTCTATGAGTCGCTGCAGCAGATCCACTACATTGCAGCAAACACCTATAGATACACGTTCACCATTAGCTTTAGCTTCCAGTGCCCAGTCAATACTCTGGTCAATATCAGCTGTCCACTTATCCAGATAGCGAGTTTCAATACGCTTCAGTATGCGCCACTCTTCCATTTCTGCAGCCAGACATACACCTTCGTTCATAGTTATTGCCAATGGCTGAGCGCCACCCATACCACCAAGACCGGCAGTAACATTGAGTGTACCCTTCAGCGTACCTCCGTAATGTTTGTCGGCAAGTGATAGGTAGGTTTCATATGTTCCCTGTACAATACCCTGAGAGCCAATATATATCCAGCTTCCGGCAGTCATCTGGCCATACATCATCAGTCCTTTTGCATCGAGCTCGCGGAAGTGCTCCCATGTAGCCCAGCGACCTACCAGATTACTGTTGGCAATGAGTACACGAGGTGCATCTTTGTGCGAACGTAAAACACCAACCGGCTTGCCACTTTGCACCATCAATGTTTCGTCTTCATTCAGATCTCGAAGGCATTCCAGTATCTTATCAAAACTCTCCCAGTTGCGTGCGGCCTTTCCTATACCACCATATACAACCAGATCTTCTGGCCTTTCTGCCACTTCCGGATCCAGGTTGTTCTGTATCATTCTGTAAGCTGCCTCAGTAACCCAATTCTTACAATTCAGTTGTGTGCCATGCGGCGAACGTATCACTCGTTTAGTAGTACTCATAAATAAGTAGCGTGGTCTTTAAAAAACCAGCCCCCAAATTTAGCCGATTATTTACAACTAACTGCAAATTGCAACCACATTGCAGGTATGTATTACTTATGATGCAATAGGTTTTGAAGATATTATACGCAATAAATAACACTATGAAATTGTATATGATGCAACTAGCTACTATTTAATATAAACAGACATTTGAAAAAGCAAATACAACATATTTCAATTTAGATGAAAACCTGCAACATGTTTAGTACTAACTGTAAACAACAAATGCAAGCGGGTGCTTGCATTTGTGCTGTGGCTTCGTCAGGAATCGAACCTGAATCTGGAGCTTCGGAAACTCTTATACTATCCATTGTACTACGAAGCCGATATCTACTATTATAAAGCAGGACACATTATGAAGCCAGCTAATGGGCTGCAAAAGTAAGCCTTTCGTGCAGATTTTGAAAAACTAAGATCACTGATAATCTTCTATAGCCAGCTGTTCTTTGCAGAAATAATATTCTCTTATATCGTTTGATGCCACAAATACAAGCCGGCCGGCAGCGTACCGGTCCATCCACTCTCTGTACTGATTCACACCCTTTTCGTCAAGGTTACTGCAAGGTTCGTCCAGCATTAAAATGGGGGTGTCTGAAAATATAGCCTGCAATAACTTAACCCGCTGTTTCATGCCCGATGAATAATCGTAAATAGGCTTATCTGCTGCTGCAGAGAGTCCTGAAAGCTCAATGATACCTGATGGCGTGTGACCGGGAAGTGGCTTTTTGAAAGAGAAATGAAAATCCATGAATTCGCGCAGCGTAAACTCTTCTACCAGCTCCTGCCCGGGCGCACAGAAAGATACATAGTTGAAAATATCTGCAGTCTTTATCTCGGTACCGTTATCCTGCTCGTAGCGCACTATACCGGCAGATGGAGATTGCATACCGGCAATAATGCGCAGCAGGGTTGACTTTCCACTTCCATTAGGCCCCAAAAGTGCATATGCCCCCGGCGAAACGAAAATATGACTCACATCCTTAAATATCCTGTGACGCTGAAACCGCTTGCTGACCTGATCCAGTGATATCTTCATGAAATTCAAAAGTAAAGGTAAATTGTGTAGTTTGTTTTAAATGATGTATTTTTCACCTGCGATCGCCCATGAAACAAATTATCCGGTCATTAACTTCATTTTCCCGCGCAGAACGTGCAGGGCTGTTGGTATTGTCGTCAATACTGCTGATACTAATAGTTATAAGAACTACCATGAGCCTGTGGGTACACCCTATTACCGACAAGGAACAGGAAGCAAAACTGGTAAAGGCATGGGCTGCCTACAAAAAACTACACGACCCCATAACCGGCAAAATAGACCTCAGCACTGCCGATTCTGAAACACTGGTTTCCCTGGCAGGCATTGGCGCTGCTACAGCACACGACATATTGTTGCTAAGGACCACCAACCGCCTGCACAAAATGAACGACCTGTGGCTTACCGGCCATATGAGCGACAGCCTGTTCAGCTCACTATCGGCACATGCCTATGTAGACTCTGCAGCACAAAACAATTAGCTGTTCTGCAGCATACTTATTGCTTCTGCTATCTTCAGTTTTTGCTGATCGCCGGTAACGAAGTTCTTCACACTTACCTCTGCCTGCTGCATTTCTTCTTCGCCGGGCATTAATACAAATGGTATACCTCGCCTGTTGGCATATTTCATTTGTTTATCAAACTTAGCAGCATCGGGATATAATTCTGCAGGAACACCCGCATTGCGCAACTGCTGCAGAATACTGAGTGCATAGCGCTCGCTGTCTCCACCAAAATTCACGATGATAGCACGCGTACCCTGAACCAGTTGTTCGGGGAACAGTTTCAACTCTTCCAACACATCGTAGATACGGTCTATACCAAAAGACACACCTACACCCGACAGCCCCTTAAGTCCGAACAGTCCGGTGAGATCGTCGTAACGGCCACCGCCACCAATGCTGCCCATCTTCACATCGGGATGGCTGCACACAACCTCTACAATAACACCTGTGTAGTAGTTCAATCCTCTTGCCAGGCTGATGTCTACTGCTACCTGCGCAGCACCTTCATTGCGCAGTGCTTGGTAGTAACCCAATGCAGTTCTTATCTCAGCAATGCCTGCAAGACCTGCTTCGCTGTTGTGCATCAGCCTTTCGAAGGCATCGAGTTTTTCTTCATTGCTACCGGAAATGAGTATAGCTTTTTCCAGCATAGCTATTCCATCATCTGCAATGCCACGCCCCTGCAATTCTGTAACTACCCCACTCCAGCCTATTTTATCAAGCTTATCGAGCGCAATGGTAATTTCCATCATCTTATCCGGATGACCGCACATAACCGCCAGTCCCTGCAAGAGTTTACGGCTATTCACCTTTATGACCACGGGGAGTCCCAGTTCTTCAAATGCCTGGCTGTATATGCATAATAATTCAGCTTCGTTTATGAGCGAAGTGCTGCCCACCACATCCGCATCGCACTGCCAGAACTCGCGATAACGACCTTTCTGAGGTCTGTCAGCACGCCAAACAGGCTGCATCTGGTACCTTCGGAAAGGCAGCGCCAGATCGTTCTGATGCATTACCACATAGCGGGCAAAGGGTATTGTGAGATCGTAGCGCAGCGCACGTTCAGTAACTACAGGCGTAGAATAGGGCCTACTGAGCAAATTGTTCCACTCTGCATTCAGCTTTGCCTTATCGTTATCGTTCTTCTCATGCAGGCCATTGTTCAATATTTTGAAGATGAGCCTGTCGCCTTCTTCGCCATATTTACCGGTTAGGGTCACCAGATTTTCCATGGCCGGTGTTTCCAACGGCTGAAAACCATAGAGTTCAAAAATGTTCCTCAGGGTATTAAAGATATACTGACGCTTGCGCACCACTTCCGGTGAAAAATCACGAGTGCCCTGTGGTATAGATGGTTTCATTTGCTCTTGTTCGTTTTAAAAATGCTGTTAATTGTACTTCTTTATGATCGCTTCACAAGTCTGGTCTATGAGATCATAGACATGTGTATACCCATCCTGCCCGCCATAATAAGGATCAGGAACAGATGCATTGGTGCCTGGTTGCAGTTCGTCGAGAAACAGCTTCACATTGCTGCTATCTGTATTCTTACCTACAATGCTTTCTATTTCGGCATATACATCTGTAGCCAGTGCGTAAATAATATCATATTTAGCCAGATCGGCACGAGTGAAACGCCTGGCACGCTGACTGGATATATCTATACCATTTTGCAGACATATTTGCTGAGAAAACCGGTGAGGAGCCTCACCTATATGGTAAGACTCTGTACCGGCAGATTCTACTGTCCAGTTCAGCCCTCTGTCATTTGCTTTGTGCTGCAGCACTCCCTCTGCTATTGGCGACCGGCAAATATTGCCCAGACAGACCATAAGTATGCGCATGCCGCAAAACTACATCGTTTAGCCGATTATAGCACATCAGAGCCACTTTTCGTAGAGGAGACGGGTGGCTTTGTAGCCCTCTTCTTCCAGCAATGCTCTCATGGCAGCATTATTCACCATTGTGAAACGGATGATCCGACGGACACCATCTGCAATGAAGTGTTGCTCCAGCCGATCATTCAGCAACTTATATATGCCCTTTCGCCTGAATTGTAGTTTCACAAATCCATCCGATACATATAACTCTGCTCCTGTGTAAGATTCTATCCGGCTGTCATCCTGCTCCTCCAGATAACCGAAAATGAATCCGGCAGGCATCTCGTCTTCGTATGCAACCAGGCACAATCCATCACAGTCCTGCTGCATTTCTATAACATGGCGCATATAAGAGGTTTCTATCTCTGCCCATGGAGCTGTTTTATCATTCAGCAAGCGTTCGTTCTCGTGCAGGCCGGCCATCATTTCAGCAATAAGCCCGTACTCATCGTTGATGACTACGGGCTTTATCATTATCATAGACATATTGCAAAAATCAGAAACAATTCTGACTCCTGTGTTTATTCTTTCTTTCCGACACCACTAAAGGGAGTGCCAAACAACAGATACTCAAACCTCACCAGCAAGCCGTTGGGTGCAGTACGCAGCATATTGCTATACAACTCCTGTCTGTACCCAACATCAAGCCTGGCCTGACTATTGAAAATGAACTGTACCGAAGGCGCAATATCTACAGCATGTTTTCCTTTCTCGGGAAGGGTCTGCCCTATAACCTCTACCATCAGGTTGAAGTTGGTTTGCTTGTAACTGGTATATGCTTTGGGCAAAATAAGGTGACCAGCAGAGAAAATATAGTTAAGCGCCTGACGAGGGGCACTTACCGGAAACTTGTGATTACCGAAGTTATCTGTTGCCTGCTCATAATAACCAGTGAAAGACAAAGCAGTTTTGTGCAATAACTGGGTTGCGACCCACCCCACCTGGTAGCCGGTATTATGACCATTGGTCTGTATAGTTTCCTGATGAATATCGCCATTATTGCTAGATACTCGGGCAAAAGCAGCCATTCGAAAATGACGGTACACATCGTCCTTACTGTAAAATCTGTACTTGCCATATAAGCCTACACCCTCTGCTGATAGTTTACCTTCCCTATTGCTGATAAAACCCTCTGCATGAATCATCAATCTTTTATTGACACCCCACATCAGTTCGGGTATCAGGTGATAGTTGATCCTGTTTGCAGCTGTTTCATCCATGATCCAGTTGGTGAGCCTGAGCCCGCTGGACTTTGCCGGCATATTACTGGCGGGTTCAGAATAAACAAACAATTCCTGTGCTAAAAGCCGGGGGGTACTCACGAAAAGTAATCCTAGTATTAATATGATCCTATATCGTGACATGATAAACTCTGTTGGTTTTGGCTGTTTCTTTTGGGCAGCACGCCTCCATCATCCCTGTTTCAAAACATTTCATCTTAGTGAACTTGCTGTACTTTTTATGCGTTTTGGCCGGAACATAGTTCTTATCTATTAGTGTTATAGACTTTTCGCCAGTCAGCATTTGCTTAGTCACATTCACAAAATGAAACGTACTTCCCCCAAGAGATACATGAGCATCATTGAATACATCTACATTGTCAAAAACAACTGTCACCTTAAGCGATGCCACAAAAAAGCCGGCATCTTGAACAGCTTTTTTCAGCTCATCGAGTTGAACATTACTACCCTGCCTGAATGTTATTCCATAACTCGACTTCTCAATGTTAACATCCACACTGTCTACAAATGACACTTTCTGCAGAGCCTTGTAAATGGCTTTGCTGCACATGCTGCAGGTAAGCCCGCTGGCTACCAGCGTTGCAGAACTCAATTGTGCAAATGCCGATATGCTTCCCAGCACCAGCATTATTATAACTATCAACTTCTTCATTTTTGTGTCTTTAAATTTAAAAAATACTACTTCACCGCCTCTGGCACACGCTTATTATCGTACTTGCAGCACTCGTGCAAATTGTCATAAGTAGCCATATCTGCTGTAAACTTTTCCGTGTCATACCCTACCGATGCTACTTTTTTCTGTATTGCCTCGTTGTTGGTCTTAGACGCATCATAGGTTACCGTTAACACCTTGGTGTTCTTGTCCCATTCTGCTTTTTTAGCACCACCGGCTTTTGCCGCTGCCTCTATTTTCTTTTCGCACATACCGCAGTTGCCAGATACTGTTATTTTTTCCGTGCGCTGCTGCGCCCATGTGTTGACAGTAGAGAACATTAATATTATTATCGCCAGAACTTTTATAAAGTTTTTCATATTGAATTATTTGTTTTTATATTGAATTATCAAGTAAACAAAAAACGCTCAGGGAACTTATCATATATCTTGTTTACGATAAGTTCCTTTCACGAAATTTCTATAAGTCAGTATTATTAGTTGGGATCGCTGAAAGCTTTGTTGGTAATGAAATCAGTGTCTGTAAGCGAGTTGAGAAAAGCAACCAGATCTGCCTTCTCCTCTTTAGTGAGGTTGAGACCAGAACCATAGTCGGGCATATGCTCATCTATATTGGGACTGGATTGTTTAATGCCACTGCTGTAGAAATTTACTACATCATTCAATGTAGCAAATCGGCTATCATGCATGTATGGTGCAGTTACCCCAATATTTCTGAGTGTAGGCACTTTGAACTTTCCCTTATCTGTTACCAGACCGGTAAATTTCATTTGCCCTTCATCTAACGGGTTTGCGTCCAGTCCGTTGTTACGCAGCATATTGTCGGTAAATTGTGTATTCATCAGGTGGCAGTTGTTACACATACCCTTGCCGGTAAAAATTGCCAATCCGCGCAATTCCTGCGCATTCAGTGCACTGCTATCGCCTTTGAAGTAATACTTGTCGAACCTGGAATTGTAGGATACCAAAGTACGCTCGAACTGTGCAATAGCCCTGACTACAAGAGTACTATCAATAACACTTCTGCCAAAAGCCTTGTAAAACAGATCGGGATACTTTTTGCTGTTCTGAAGCTTACTCACCACATCGGTCCACTTGCTGGCCATTTCTATAGGGTTGCTAACCGGGTCATGTGCCTGCCCTTCCATATCGGGGCGCCTGCCATCCCAGAAAAAATGAGTATTCCAACCCAGATTAATGATAGCCATAGCATTACGTCCGCCAAATGTGCCATTTGTGCCCTGACTAAATGGCCTCGGATCATCAAAAGCATTTTCCTGTTTATGACAGGTAGCACAGCTCATAATATTATCATTGCTCAGCATTTTCTCGTAAAAGAGTTGCCTGCCAAGCGATACACCATCTACAGTAGCTGCATTATCCGTAGGGTGCTTCAGATCGCCTACGTATTTTTTTACAAAATCTGGTACAGCTACTGTATACGTCACCGGACTATAAACCACATCGTCCTTCTTTTTATTACAGGCATGCATGGCTGCAATCCCTGCAGTCATACAAGAGATCATTATCAGCTTCTTCATGTGTTACTGTTTTACAAACTTCTGAACACCTGAATTACCATTATTGTCTGTAACCTTTACCATATATATACCTGCTGCCAGACCGTTTACACTCATGTGCATGCTGGCTTTACCACTAAGGTTAGATTCCTCTTTTACCGTTTTACCGGTAAAAGAAACTATTGCGATCTTGCTGATCTTCTCTATGCCGGAAAGTACCAGTATATCTTTTGCAGGGTTTGGAGTGAGCGTAAAGGTCACATTTTCCGGCATTTTATCTACTGCAAGTGCAGTTAGTGCCTCATTGATTGCAGCAGTTATACCCGGCTGATCGTAGGTGGCACTGTTCTTTTTGTTGTAGTAGATCTTATGGTCTGTACCTGCCATAACTACCACATGCGGCATACCTGTACCTCCGAAATCAGTTTCGCTGATGACATTGCCGGCATTGCTGAAGATGGTCATATTGCTGGTAGCACCCACAGAATTGGAAGTAACCCATGAAGATAAGGTAGCACAACTGGCATCGCCCAGATCGTCGGCCAGATAGCAACGAATTTTCCCGGGATTGGATGTGGCAAAACTCTGTACAGCATCATAAGCTGCTTTTGCGCCTGCCTTGCACGATATGCATGGCATTACCCAGGTAAAGACTATTATTTTACCGCTATCCAGCTCGCTGTATAAAGTATGACTGAAAGAATTGCAATCTGTTGCGGTCCAGTTGGTTGCAGTGGTTTGCGCCTGTGCAGCACCAATAAAAGACATCAGTATAATAGATGAAATGATCTTTTTCATTGTAGTTTTTGTTTAATGATAAATAATACAAAATCAACCCAGCAAGAAGAATATTGGCTGTTGCTGCAATAGAAAGACATTTCACCTATCAAAGGCGAAGAACACGAATAAACAAATAGATGGGAATGCCCCGCAACAAAGGTGGAGACGGTCCTTTATTATAAGTACTTACCGGATGAGTATATGTACATACCGCAGTATGAACATAACCATATATACGTGGCAAAACCACATCTGTAGCTACCTTAACTAATGGAATAGAGGCATATGAAGGCGTGTGGTCATCTTTGTATTTGGCACTGATCACCTTGTCCTCACAGCAACCATCACTATCTTCTTTACTGCCGCAACAACCTTCTTCGGTGTCTTCGGTGAAACAAATACTGTGCAATGTGCCGCCACAATAATGAAAGGAAAATGAAAAGCCTATGGCAGCCGCCATATACGCGATCATAACAACAGATGCAATGAGCCTTTTCATTATGCAACAAAGATAGGGATTTAGCACACATGCATATATGCTTCTTGTCATGTTAAAATGATGTTACAAATGCGCATATTTCCATATACATAGTTAAAGTAAGTGACAGCAGTGAAAATTGTTCGCCATTCTTACCCTATATTTACAATCGAAAAACATCAAATAACCAATATAAAATGAAAAAACTGATCACTACCCTCGTTCTTGCAGCGGGTATCATATTTTCTGCCAATGCTCAGTATGATAATACTACTATAAAAGCCGGCATGAAAGCGCCCGAACTTGCGTTTCCTAACCCTGAAGGAAAAACATTGAAACTCTCTGAGATCAATAAAGGTCGTTATGTACTTATTGATTTCTGGGCATCCTGGTGCGGACCATGTCGCATGTCGAACCCGGGTCTGGTAGAGATGTATAAAGAATACTCTACTAAAAAATATAAAGGTGCTAAAAACGGCTTTACTGTATTGAACGTATCTCTTGATAAAGATAAAGAGGCATGGATTGCAGCTATTAAAAAGGATGGACTTACCTGGCCTAACCACATGAGCGATCTGGGTGGCTGGAACTCTCAGGCTGCAGCTATTTATGGTATACAGTTTGTTCCTCAGGCTATGCTTATTGGCCCTGATGGTAAGGTAGTAGGTACTTACCAAAGGTCTGAACAGGCAAAAGCCGACCTGGACAAGGTTGTTATCAAGTAATTTTCAAAGAAAGTGATGGTATTTACTCAAAAACACCTACTTTTGCATTCTTATTCACGCATGGCAAAATCCATGATTTAAAAAACAACAAAATGAAAAAAGGAATTCATCCGGAATCTTACCGCCTCGTAGTTTTCAAAGACACGTCTAATGAAACTACGTTCCTGACTCGCTCAGCAGCTCCTTCCAAAGAAACTATCGTTTGGGAAGATGGTAACGAATATCCTGTTATCAAGGTCGAGATCTCTAACACATCTCACCCATTCTACACCGGTAAATCTATGTTCGTGGATACAGCTGGTCGTATCGAAAAGTTCAAAAACCGTTACGCAAAGAAAGCTTAATTGCTTTTACGCATATCATATTTCAGAAAAGGGTTGCAGCAATGCAGCCCTTTTTCATTGGCGGCATGTTCTGTACAAATTTCATGTGCACATGACACAACTCTTAACTGTATAATCTCTATTTTAGCAGCATGAATTACACCCTCTTCGATAGCGACGCCCGTGCCAATCTGCTCCCATTTACCCACACTCGCCCGGTTGCTGATATCCGCTGCGGTATACTCACTATGCGCGAACGTTGGGAAATGTTGCTTAGCTCCGGCACCCATTCGCTGACGGAGCCCTACCTGCAGGAGGCATTCCCTGCCGGATGGGACAATGATACAACCTATATCAACGGTGCTGTATTTGGCACCAGAGAACTGGCAACTGCCATAAACCACCTGGCTGCAGACACAGTATTGGCAAAAGACAATCTGATCATTGCGGCAAGAACCACTTTCGACCCTGCTATTTTGCAGTCGCTTATAAGCCACATAAGCACCATGCCTGCCACACAATATGAGGGCGACATAAAGGCACTCAACAATAACTGGGACATTTTTTCGCTCAACGATCATGCCATCAGACTGGATTTCGAGCTGTTGACCGAAGGCAAAAAAAGCGCACCAGTACCGGAAGGGGTAACCGTATCTGGCATCAATGATCTGTTTATTGAAGAAGGAGCCAATGTCTATGCCGGTTGTATCATAAATGCCACAACCGGTCCGGTATATATTGGTAAAGACGTTGAGGTGCTGGAAGGAACGCTGATGCGCGGCCCTATAGCTCTATGCGAACACAGTGTGGTAAAAATGGGCGCAAAAGTTTATGGCGCCACGACCATTGGCCCGGGCTGTAAAGTAGGTGGAGAGATCAACAATGTAGTTTTCTTTGCCAACAGCAATAAGGCGCATGATGGATATCTGGGTAATGCAGTTATTGGAGAATGGTGTAACCTGGGTGCTGACACCAACTGTTCTAACCTCAAAAACGACTATGGCACAGTAAAAGTATGGCACGAATCAAGCAACAAAGAAGTGAATTCAGGACTTACCTTCTGCGGACTTATGATGGGCGACCACTCCAAGTGCGGTATCAATACCATGTTCAATACGGGTACAGTAGTGGGTGTTTCCTGCAACATTTACGGAGGAGGATTCCCCAATAAATATATCCCTTCTTTTTCATGGGGCGGCAGTGATGGCTTTACCGAGTACCGTTTTGAAAAAGCTATGGAAACCGCCAACCGCATGATGGGGCGCAGAGGCAAAACACTTTCTGAAGGAGAGCTACAGCTATACAAACATATCTACAACAACAAAAAGTAACCTACACAATCAATTACTCTTCAAATAGTTGTAGCTTGTTCAAGTTTCTGTACAGGCCATCTTCTATTGCCATCAACTCCTGATGTTTACCGCTTTCTTTGATGCGGCCATCTTCCAGCACCAGTATCTGATCGGCACTGCGAATGGTAGATAACCTATGTGCAATAACAAACGAAGTACGGTTTTTCATGAGGTTGGTAAGGGCATCCTGCACCAATGCTTCCGATTCAGAATCGAGAGAGCTGGTGGCCTCGTCGAGCAATAATATAACAGGATCCTTCAATATGGCTCTGGCTATTGCTATGCGTTGACGCTGACCGCCAGAAAGCTTCACCCCACGTTCGCCCACCATGGTCTTGTACCCTTCGGGGAACTTATTGATGAATTCATGCGCATTTGCCTGCTGTGCCGCCTTTATTACCTCTTCTTCTGTAGCATCCGGCTTACCGTATGCAATGTTCTCATATATGCTGCCACCAAACAGCAGGATATCCTGTGGCACCAGGGCTATCTGCTTCCTGAGCTGAGATAATGGTATTGTATTCGCATCTCTTCCGTCAAATGTAATAATACCATTATCGGGCTGATAGAACCTGAGCAGCAGCGAAACTATAGTACTCTTGCCGGCACCACTCGGACCAACGATTGCAATCTGCTGACCGCTATGCGCATCAAGCGAAAGATCCTTTATTACTTTCACATCCTTGCGGGAAGGATAACTGAAAGCTATGTTTTTCAGAGAAACATTACCATTCAACCTGAACTCAGACTTTAATTCATCATTCTCAATCGTGACATTTTCGATGTCTTCTTTTAGTAATTCTCTCACACGTTGTGTTGCACCAATGGTTTTTTGTAGCTGACTGAATATCTCGGCAAAACCTGCCATAGTACCCCCAACGAATGCTGTATATACTACAAAAGCGGTAAGGTCGCCAAATGACAAATGACCTGACTGCATGAGCCCGGCACCATACCATACCACCAGCACAATAGCCCCAAATACACTAAACAACATCAAAGAGACGAACAAACCACGATAACGACCATTGCGAATAGCGGTATTTACTACATCTGTAACATTGTTGTGATACCTGCCTACTTCATACCACTCATTTGAAAAAGCCTTAACATTGGCTATTCCCTGCAGGGTTTCCTGAACAACCGTATTTGAGTCGGCCAACTGATCTTGTGCTTTGCGGGAAATTTTGCGAATAAATCTGCCAAATACCAAGGCAATGACCACTACTACCGGTACAACAGATAACATAACAGCAGTCATTTTAGGACTGATCCACATGATGGCACCAATACCTATAATGAGGGTGAGTATACCCCTGAGAAACTCTGCCAGCAATCCGGTAATGGCATCCTGTATCTGCCCAACGTCAGCGGTTATTCTGCTAGATAACTCACCTACCCTATGCTGCGCAAAGAAATTCATAGGCATCATGATCATACGCTTATATATCTCCTCACGCATATCTGCCACTGCGTGCTCTCCTACATAAGTAAAAAGATATATACGCATGTAGGAAAACAACATCTGCAAGGTCAGAATTCCCATAAGCATCAATGCAATAGTACCCGGGGTATATGCAAAAGCTCCCTCTGCTACACCGTGAGCACTGTCTATAAGTTTCTTGAGCAAATAAGGAAAGGTCATAGTTGACCCCGCCGAAAGGGCAATGAAAATAAGACCACCTATAAAGGTTCCTTTATAGGGCTGCAGGTACTTAAATACCATCAGGGATTCCTTAAGAGATTCCTTCGTGATCTTTGCTTTGGGAGATTCCTCTCCGCCATTATCTCTTCGTCGTGCCATTTATAAAATTAGTGTGGCAAAGTTACGCCACTATATCTCTGTGGAACTATGTTTTCGGTGAGCGTTTGTCTTTTCTCGGTAAAATCACTAACTGATATTATTAGTAAAATATCAAAACAAGCGCATCAAATACTAATTACTATCTGTCTATTGTGTGCAATACCTTTTTATTGAAACAACACAAACTGACCCTGCTGTAAATGAAATAAGTGATACTGTCTTCCTGAAAGAAATAAGTGATCGCAACAGAATCGGGATGAGCCACTCGTTTAAAGAACAGTGACTTTGCAGTTTCATTATATGACACATAATGTATTGTATCGCTCATTATTTTCAAGGTAGAGTCATTCAGCACTTCAATGTTCATTTTTTGTGTATCGGCCCTTCCAACAATTGGTGCAAACCCAAGAGTATCTGTGCCAGCAAATAATCTGCTCCCCGCCATCTTCAGTGTATACCTTTTAGGGGCAGGCAAACCGGAAACCTGTTTTTTACGGCAGGAAAACACAAAAACACAAAAAAGAATGAAAATGAACAGAACCAATAACCTAATATTCCCTGACATGAAAAGAAAAATATATTTTATTGAACTCAAAATTAGCCTATAATGGATTTAGAAAGCATGACTACGAACAGGAAATAAATAAATGTATCTCTTCAACAAAGAAACATGTTATTTCATACGTCTATTTATAAGTAACTTGTTCTGTAAGATGGTGTGCATTTGCTCATTTTTCTAATATAAACGCTAATGAAACGTATTTATCTACTTTCTCTCACTTCCTTTTTACTGCAAAGCGTATCTTCAAAAGCGCAGATAATATCTACTATTGCAGGTGGCGGAACTTACGATTTCACTGAAAACCAGCCTGCAACAGCTGTGAAACTCTTACCTGTCTGGGCAATAACAAGAGATGATCTGGGGAACACCTATTTTACAGAGCCTGACAGGCATTCAATAAAAAAGATTGACATATCCGGTAACATCTCCACATTCGCAGGTATAGGTACAGCCGGTACATATGGCAATGGGCTGCGGGCTACGGAAGCGCAGCTAAACCAGCCATATGGCATTGCTGCAGACCACAATGGCAATATTTTCATAGCAGACACAAAGAACAACAGCATAAGGAAAGTAAACCCTGCAGGTGTGATCAATAACTATATCACCAGCATCAGTGAACCTTTCGACATTGCAGCAGACGATTCAGGAAACATATATTACACCATGGCACTGGGCAATGCTTTAATGAAATGCACTCCGACGGGAACCAATACAATAATAGCTAATGGATTCAGCACTTACCTGCCTGCAGGCCCTTACGGATATACAGGTGATCTATGGTGGTTTTCCAACTGCAGACTTTCCGGCATAGCTGTAGACAAAAAGGGGAATGTGTACATTGCCGACCATTGGGATAACGTAATAAGAAAAATAACACCTGATGGTACTTCATTCGTAATAGCAGGCAAAACAGGAATTGGCAACGGAGGATATGATGGTGATGGCGGTCCTGCTGATATGGCTACACTGAATGGTCCGCGCAGATTGACCATTGACAATGCAGGCAACGTTATATTCTCTGACGGAGGTAATTTCAGAATAAGGAGAATAGATACCAACGGTATCATTAATACAATTGCAGGTGGCAAGTACGGATCTGGTGGCGATGGCGGACCAGCTATTGATGCCGCTTTATCTGCACCAGCAGGTATTACTATAGACGCCAACGGCTATTTATATATTGCTGACAAAGGCAATAACAGAGTACGTAAAATTACTCCGGGAGGATTGGGAACAACAAATGTCATTACTAAAAATGAAGTTAATATCTTCCCTACCCCATGCAGTACCGCACTTTCCATAAAAGGTACCTGGCAGGGACAGCAACAATTCATATCTGCGGAAATACTGGATGTAACCGGCCGTTCTGTAATGAACATCCAGCTAACTTGCAGGAACGGAGAAATTGCTACCACAATATCAGAAATTGCAACATTGGCCAATGGCACTTACCTGCTGAAACTTAGCAGCAACAATGTCACTCAGACACAAACATTTACTGTAGCACACTGATAGTCAATATATTAATCTACAAATACTAAAGCAACTTCAATAAAATATTCAGCCTGTATCTTTCCACAGAAGATGCAGGCTGATTTATTTTGAACAAAAAACAGCAATTTTGCGGCATGGAAACATTATCTGTTCAAGACAATGCACTGTCTCTTTATCAGGGGTTGTTGCAACAATGGAATAAAAGAAACGCAGCAGGTATGACCGGCTTGTTTGCTACCAATGGCAGCCTGATAGGATTTGATGGCAGCCAACTGAACGGCCGCCCTGAAATCTATTCTGTACTCGATGAGATCTTTGCCAATTTCCCTACTGCAGCCTATATATCTATAGTGAAAGATGTGAAGATCCTTTCAGACAATGCTGCTATTGTAACTGCAGTTGTTGGAATGGTAGCTCAGGGACAGACTGATATCAGCCCTGAAGTGAATGCCATTCAAAGTATGACTGCTATGCTGGAAGAAGGTAAATGGCGGGTAGCGCTGTTTCAGAACACACCAGCTGCTTTCCATGGCCGCCCCGAACTGAGCGAACAGCTGAGTACAGACCTGAGACATGCACTCAACAGCTCAGTATCTCAGAACTAAATAATCACAGAAAGGAACAGCGTTTTTTTCATCAATACTTATTCAAACGAGAACAGGCAGCCAATTGGCTGCCTGTTCTCGTTATTTGAAATAATGTAATTATTATTCCTCTTCGCCACCACCCTGGTTAGCGCGGCCGGCAGCCCTGAGCAGTTCCATGATCTTAGGATCTTTCTGCATTCCTTCCAGCCTGTTGAAGAGAGACTTGGCGTAGACGCTGTCGCCCTCCTGCAGTGCTGCCTGAGCAATACCACCCAGTATCTGGTACTGCTGTGTTACCACATCAGCAACAGAATACCTGCCTTCATCGTCAAGTGCATTGATCCAGCTCATAGTTTTTACAGAGCTATTCTTGATCTTATCAGCAATTTCCTGTCCTTTTTTCCTGTCTCCCGCTCTGTAATAAGCAGTAGCCATGAAGTAACCGGAATACTCGTAGCTGTAAGGATAAGAACGATCGGAGATACCATTGTACACTTTATCAAGCACCTGTATCGCTTTTTCTCTTTCGCCATCTACAACCAGCTGATTTGCCAGAGAAGCAGCATTCATACGATAAGTGATCAGCACATGACGGTTTGGTTCGTCGAAGTAAACGTCATTACGATCGGCACCTCCGAATTTGAAGGTCTTCATGAACAGATCATAGCTTTTCTTAGTATCCAGTGAACCTGTAACGTTGTAGTTCACTTTTACAGAGTCTATCACTTTATATGGCATCAGTCGGCAAACCATACCTTCGAGCCTCATATATTCTCCGGTACCGGCATAATCGCCCTGACGCAGACCTGCATCGAAATAAAGCGGCCTTTTCCAGCCTTCCTTGGCTACAGCTGCAATGATATTCATTACTGCCAGATCGCTCTTGGTAGCACCATTTTTAGGGAAGGTAAATTTCATATCTGTAGTTAACCTGGCAGTATCTGCAGCAGAGATAAGACCACGCGAAACCAGTTCATCTTTAGTCAGTGTAGGTACAAAGAAGTTCTTG
The DNA here is from genome assembly GCA_943331005.2 of Bordetella parapertussis. Lineage (GTDB taxonomy): Bacteria > Bacteroidota > Bacteroidia > Chitinophagales > Chitinophagaceae > Nemorincola. The sequence goes on along the minus strand of CALQJX020000013.1, from coordinate 82,410 downwards.
GCAGGCATATAGTTCACACCTTCACTTCCACGCTGCGCCATTTTATCACGGTCTTCGCTGTTCATGAAGTTACAGATGTCTATCAAATTGAAATACTGATCTTTAGGAACCTTTATTGAAGGATTCTCCAGATACTGAACATAGTTATGTTTATCGCCCAGATAGTCATTTTTCTTCCAGATCATTGGCACCGGCATCGCATCATTGATACGGTAGTTCAGCTGATCTATATACCAGTCTATACCCAGCAAGCTGGTATTGATGATACGCACATCCTTGCGGAAACCTTCTACTTCCTGCAGATACCACAGTGGGTAGGTCTGGTTATCGCCATAAGTGAAGAGGATAGCATTTGGCGCACAGCATGAAAGTGTGTTGAATGCTTCTGCATTTGCCAGTGTTTTGCGGCTACGATCGTGGTCATTCCACTCTTCCTTGGCCATAAGCACCGGAGCTGCCAGCATACTTACAGCGATAGCACCATAAGCTGCAGCCGCACCTTTGCCCAGTGATTTCAGGAACCACTGGTAGATCATCAGAACGCCAAGACCTATCCAGATAGTGTATGTATAGGTACATCCTGCGAACGCATAATCACGCTCACGTGGCTGAACCGGTGTCATATTCAGGAAGATACCGATAGCTGCACCTGTAAAGAAGAACAGAGTAAGCACTATGATACCATCTTTCTTATTCCTGTTGAACTGGTAAACAAGACCCAGCACACCCAGCAGGAATGGCAACAGATAAAGTTTGTTGTGAGCAGGGCTTTCGCTGAGGTCACCCATAGCATCTGTATCGCCAAGACCCAGCATTTTATCGAGGAATGTAATACCGGATATCCAGTTACCACGCATTGGGTCGCCCTGACCTTCCACATCATTTTCACGACCTGCGAAGTTCCACATAAAGTAACGCCACCACATCCAGTTCATCTGATACTGGAAGAAGAACTTCATATTGTGCGCTGAAGTCGGATCTTCTCCGTCTGCCAGATTCAGATAACTACGATAGAAACTAGCATGACTCGGGTTGTTGTAATCCCATATACGTGGGAAGAAATGGGTCTGGCTTTCGCCTGTTCTTGGATCTACACCAAAGATTGGCTCAGACTTTGTACCCACTTTTATGTAAGCATCCTTACCATCAACCTTACCTGCAGCATACATCGGCTTAGAGTTGTCGATGTCAGTATATATGCTGTTGAAATAGGGACCGGTAAACAATGGCTGCTGACCAAACTGCTCGCGGTTCACATAATCAAGGAAGCTGGCAGGGTTGTCAGGGTTCGTCATATCGATCGGAACATCTGCCCTTGAACGAATGATAGCTGTGAAATAGCAGGAATAACCGATGATGATGAAGATAACACTAAGCACACCGGTATGCACCAGATACCAGTTCTTCTTTCTGGCAAACATGAGCATGAATACCAGGAATGCAGACATCAACAACAGGAAAATGATCGCACCGGTATCGAAAGGCATACCCATATCGTTTGTAAACACCCTATCGAATGCTGAAGCAAAACGAGGTATATACTGTATAACGCCAAACTGAATGAATGCCAGTATCACACAACCTACAAGGAAAGCTATTACTGTACCCTTAGGGGTTGCTTCATACCTGCGGTAGTAGTAGATCATTGCCAATGCAGGTATAGTAAGGAGGTTAAGTAGATGGACACAGACTGAGAGACCAATTAAGAATGCGATGAGCAATATCCAACGGTCGGCATATTTTTCGTCAGCAATGTTTTCCCACTTCAGCATAGCCCAGAAAGTAAAGGCTGTGAACAGGGAAGAAGTTGCATAAACCTCGGCCTCTACAGCAGAGAACCAGAATGTATCGGAGAAAGTACAGGCAAGTGCACCAACCACACCGGCACCCATAATTGCTATGGTCTGCCCCATGTCAGGGTCAGTATCTTTGCCGGCAAGAAGTTTTTTGCCAAAATGTGTGATGGTCCAGAATAGGAACAATATACTAAACGCACTTGCCAATGCAGACAGTGAGTTGATCATGAAAGCAGCATTGGGTGCAGGACCACCTGTCAGGGCTTCTCCACCGGAAAACAGAGCAAATATGCGCTGCAGCAGCATAAAGAACGGGGCTCCCGGAGAGTGACCCACTTCAAGTTTGTAAGCGCAGGACAGGAACTCACCACAATCCCAGAAACTGGTTGTGGGCTCCATTGTTTTGAGATAAACGATAGCGGCTATACCTCCTATGATCCAACCTGTAAGATTATTGACTTTACGGTAATTCATGATACATTATTAGTAAGGCGACAAAAATAACAAAAGTTGCCAGTTATCAATATTTTAGTTGTTTAATAAAGGTTAATTGCAACATTAGAGAAAAGTAAATAACGAACAGAACCGTTCTTTATTTCATTTTATTAACCACAGGTAATTTACGGAAGCAGATTTGTCATACTCTTCCTTATCTGATCTGCTGTAAGTGGCTGTACAAGTTGTATCTCTGCTATCTTTTTCAGATAAGACACAACAATGTGTTCATCGTGCAGCGGATCTGCAGTCTGTATCAACCATAGAAAGTCCAGATGCTTTGCTTCAGGCAGCAATAATTTTTTGCCATTTTTTAGCTGGTATAACATATGATAATGACTACTATGGGGCACTTTGTGAAGGTAAGTTGGAAAAAATACTCCTTCTGTCCTATCGTGTACAATGTCTTCAGTATCTGGGAACATAGATACTTGTGGCTTGCTAACAATATGTTTAATGGTTTGCTTTCCCGATTTTGACTCATTCATTACCAGGGTATTCTCGGGATCATTTACAAAAGACATTTCCAGATATTTGTTCAGTAACCAGCAAAAGCGATATCCGGGCATAGCGGCAGTTATCCCGATCATAGCTGTGTCGGCAAAAAAAGTTTCCTTCATTTCACCTACGTCAAGAACTATATTTGTCATATGAAAAACCTGCTGATAAAAGTATACTTTATCAAAGGTACAAGTAAAATATTGTCTTAACTTCGCAGTCCATTTTTGAACCACCAATTTAGATGAAAGATTTTTCTTACGTAACAGGTCCTACACCTGCCTATATCGAATCATTGTACCAGGAGTTTGCTAAAGACGCAACAATGGTTGATCCTGAGTGGAAAAAGTTTTTTGAAGGCTTCGACTTTGCCGTTAACAACGGAATTGTTGGCGCAGCACCTGAAGCCGGAAAGGCAACTGTAAGCAGCAACCAGCTGGAAAAAGAAATTGGTGTATTCGAACTGATACGTGCATATAGAAAAAGAGGACACCTTGCAGCTACTACTAACCCTATAAGGGCTCGTAAAAACCGTAATGCACAACTGGAACTTGTTCACTTCAATCTATCTGATGCTGATCTGGAATCTACTTTCTTTGCAGGCAGGTATATAGGCCTCAAAGATGGTAAGCTGAAAGATATCATCGCAAAACTGAAATCAATTTATACCAGCAATGTTGGTATAGAGCATAGATACATAAACGACATTGAAAAATGCAACTGGGTTCAGAATAAGTTTGAGGAGCTGATGCTTACCTCTCTTTCTCTGGACCAGAGGAGGCGCATATTGGAGAAACTAAACGAAGGTGTGATCTTTGAAAAGTTCCTCAATACCAAATTCATAGGTCAGAAACGTTTTGGTCTGGAAGGAGGTGAAGCTACTATAGCTGCGCTTGACACCATGATCAATGACGCGGCAGATGCTGGCGTGCAGGAAGTGGTAATAGGCATGGCGCACCGTGGCAGGCTGAATATACTTGCCAATACGTTGAAAAAGACCTACCAGCAGATATTCTCTGAGTTTGAAGGTAATATGCCTGAAGACATGACCATGGGTAGCGGCGACGTAAAATATCACCTTGGTTTCCAGAGCGATATAGTAACACCAAATGGCAAAGCCATCAATGTGCAGTTGGCACCAAACCCATCTCACTTGGAGGCAGTAGACCCTGTGGTAGTTGGTTTTGCAAGAGCTAAAGCAGATACACTTTACAATCAGGAATACGACAAGGTTCTTCCCATACTTATACATGGCGATGCTGCTGTTGCAGGTCAGGGTATCATCTACGAATTGTTGCAGATGTCTAAGCTGGCTGGCTATCATACTGGCGGTACCATACACTATGTAATCAACAACCAGATAGGCTTCACTACCGATTTCGACGACGCTCGCTCATCAGACTATTGTACCAGTATTGCATCTATGGTGCAGTGCCCGGTACTGCATGTAAATGGCGATGATGCTGAAGCAGTTGTAAAATGCAGCATGCTGGCAATAGCTTACCGTCAGAAATACAATGAGGATATCTTTATTGACGTAGTTTGTTATCGCAAACACGGACATAATGAGGGTGATGAACCAAAATTCACACAGCCTCAATTGTATGCGCTGATCGAGAAACACCTCAATCCACGCGAAGTTTATGCTCAATACCTGATGCAGCATATTGATGCAGATGTGAAGGCAATGGCCAAGGAAATGGAGACATTGTTCTGGAACGATCTCCAACTGCGTTTGGACGAAGTAAAACAAAAACCATTACCTTACAAATATCAGAAGCCCGAAATGTGGTGGAAAGAACTGCGTAAGGCAAATGCTGCAGACTTCGAAAAGTCGCCAAAAACCGGCATTAGCGAAGATCAGTTCAAGCATTACTTTAATTCACTGATGCAATGGCCAGAAGGTTTCAGCCCATTACGTAAGGTGGAGAAACTACTGCAGGATAAGATAAAATTATTTGAAACTGAAGGAAAGATCGACTGGGCTACAGGTGAACTACTTGCCTATTCTAGTCTGGTAGCAGATGGCAAAGAGCTGAGGCTGAGTGGAGAAGATGTAAAAAGAGGTACTTTCTCTCACCGTCATGCGGTTATCTACGACCAGAACACCAACCAACCATACAATCGCTTATCCAGAATACAGGAAAACCAGGGCACACCATATATATACAACTCTCTGCTAAGCGAATATGCAGTTTTGGGCTTCGAGTATGGTTACGCAATGGCCAATCCTCACAATCTTGTATTGTGGGAAGCACAGTATGGCGACTTTGCCAACGGCGCACAGATAATTATAGATCAGTACATAGCCAGTGCAGAGCAGAAATGGAGCAACATGTGCGGTCTGTTAATGCTGTTACCTCACGGTTATGAAGGTGGCGGACCAGAACACTCCAGTGCCCGTCTGGAACGTTTCCTGCAGAACTGTGCTGAGTATAATATGGTGATCACCAATATCACTACCTCTGCCAACTTCTTCCATGCTCTGCGTAGGCAGATGTCGTGGGAATTCCGCAAACCAATGGTCAACTTCTCTCCGAAAGCCAACCTGCGACACGTACGTTCCTACTCAGCAATGAGTGAATTTACTGATGGTGGTTTCCAGGAAGTACTGGACGATACAACAGTTAAGTCAGCAACTAAAGTGAAAAGAGTACTGCTTTGCAGCGGAAAGATGTATTTTGACCTGAGCGAAAAACAACTTACTGACAAGCGCGAAGATGTAGCTATAGTTCGTCTGGAACAATTGTATCCGCTTCCTGTAAACCAGTTAATGGCTTTGCGCGATAAATACAAGAAAGCAGAATGGATCTGGGTTCAGGAAGAACCACAGAATATGGGTGCATTCTGGTATCTGCAGATGAATCTCAACGAGACGTTCAAGATGAAGTACATCAGCAGGAATGCAAGTGCATCTACCGCAACAGGCTTTGCTAAGAAACATGCACTGGAACAGACTAGTCTTGTAGATCAGGCTTTTGCTTAAGAATCTATTTAAGGGATCATTTTTTTAACCAGTTGAGCAGATCTGCCATCACTTCATTTGTGATGGTATGATCCATGCCCTGATAAGTATGAAACTCAGGTTTCAGGCTCAGTACCGAGAGGATATCAAATGCTGCTTTACCCTCAGCATATGATATTCTGCTATCTGCAGTGCCGTGTGCTATAAAGATCTTCAGTTTACTGAAATTGCTATTTGGTTTCAGAGCAGTCCTAAGTGGTTCAGATAATCTGCCACTCAAAACACCTATACCTTTTACAATGCCGGGTGCTGTGAGGCCAATCTCATAACACATCATTGCCCCCTGACTGAACCCTACCAGATACACATTACCTGCATCAGCATTATATTTCTTTACTACCTCCGTTACAAATTTCAGTATGCTTTTACGGCTGTTATCTATGTCTTCCATTCGTCCGCTGAATTTGCCATTCACCATTTGACGCTCAAACCATTGATATCCACCTGTGCCAATAGCATAAGGAGCCCTGGCAGATAGCAAGATATAGTTTGAAGGGAAGAAATTCTGAAGCCCGAACAGATCTTGTTCGTTACTGCCATATCCGTGTAGCAAAATAACTACAGGTGTTTTTGTATTGTGAATAGCAGGAACCCTTGCCAGATATGTCAGTGAAAGATCATTTAGAGTTTCACTGGTCTGGGCATGCAATGAATATGAAACTGATAATAGGATCAGCAACAGATAAGAGAGATACTTCTTCATAAAATAAAAGTAGCCATTATTTCTCAGCCTGTAATTACAGCCTGTTTCTGTAGACATAAAAAAAAACAGGCAACAATAATGCTGCCTGTTTCTATATAATAAATATCAAAATTACCCTAAAGCATTGAATACTAATATACTGTACCCTTTATCTTCACATGGCTCAGTGTAGGGCTTCCTATCAGTGAATCAACAGTTTTAGAGGTGATCGTTATCTTGCCTGTGCGCATTGCTTTTGAAGTGAACAGACCCAAAACGTTTTTGCCTTTGATGTTAGTATAAACCGGTGCAATTTCGCTTGCAGTAAGACCAGTACCCTGAGAAAGCATTGCCAACCTGTAATTATTGTAGTCTGATGTGCTCAGATACATGGTAACATCGCACCTGTTCAGCAACCTGATAACATTTTCAGGAGCCTTGCCCATACCAGTACTTATTGCATTGTATAAACTCTTGTTTTCTATCTTGTATTCAATATTAGAATTTGCAAGACTCACATAACCGGCATCATAGTCGTAATACCTTGGGGTTGTGGTTTTATTTACAAAATCAGAATCACTCCAATTGAACCTTATTACTGCCTGCGCCACCTTTGCAGGGTTAGTTTCGCCTTTGAAAGAGTAATTAGTTATAGGATTGTAAGTTGCATTTAGTGTATAATACCTGTATGGCAATACCGAGAAGAAAGACATCCCCACAGTATTTACGTCATTATTATCAACCGGATCCAATTTAAAACCCGGGCCTGAGCTGGTAGCCGGAAGCTGATTATTGATAACGGGTGCATCTGCAGAATCAACATTGCCTGTAGTGAGATTCACTATCTTAAGACGATAGATATAAGCAGGGTTTAGTGCTGCCTTGAATTTGTAGGCATAATTGGGTGCATTAAAGAAAATGCCCGGCTGCTTTGGATACCCCTCCTGAGTCAGATCTACCTTATCAAGATGCAGCGAATCGATCATTACATTATTTCCGGTAGAGCTGTACCGTTCTATTCTGACGTTAATGTTGGAATAGAAATTCGAATCAGCCTCTTTGGCCATATTCACAGCACTCTTGTTCTCATCAAGAAATGCTTTCTGTATACGAATGTAATGGGCAGTATCAGCCATATCCAGAAAACCATACACCACAGTAATATCTTTGTAGGGTGCAGCTACCTCAAATTTTTCTGAACATGAAGTTGCAAACAAAGTGCTTGCAGCGATGAGGGGAAGTACTAATTTTTTCATTTATAAATAGCTAAAAAGCAGACAAAGATAACGGATTAGTTGACAAATGGCAGAAAGCCCATTCTCCATTTCAGAAAAGAATCGTTAAAAGAATGCCAACACCGGCAAGAAATTAAAGCATGCAATAAGGGAATAATTTATATGTCTACATGCAAGTATAATTTTCCAACTGATTGCATTTATAACATGTCTTTTGTGGATAACTAATTCATAAAAATTGACTGTACAGTCAATTCCATATCTGATCATAAAGTCCGTTTATAATAGTCTGATCGGTTCTTAATGACAGTTTTTTGAATTACATTTGTACATATTCATTAGACAGTAATTATATGAAGAAAATATACTCTATAATACTCCTTAGTTTCCTATCACAATTTTCTTCATTTGCACAGACCGGTTTATGGGTAAATAGCCTTGGCAGCACTACCAATGATGAAGGAAGAACTATAAAAGTGGCACCAAATGGCAATGTATGTGTAGCAGGTAAGTTTACAGGTACAATGGATCTTGATCCGGGTCCGGGGGTTTATAATGTAACAAGCAATGGACTCGACGATATATATCTGGCATGCTATAATTCTTCCGGAGGCTTTCTCTGGGGATTTGGCATAGGAGGCAACAGGTATGATGCAGCCTGGTACATGACCATAGATGCAAGTAACAATGTTATCATATCAGGATATTTCCAGACAGCAGGCATAGATTTTGATCCGGGAGGAGGAACCACTACTTTACCATTTGCAGGAGGTACTACCCTAACCTATTATGGCGATGGTTTTGTAGCGAAATACTCTGCAGCAGGAACTTTCCAGTGGGCGAAAGCATTGGGTGGTCCTACTGTTTACGATATTGCTCTTTCTTTAGATACAGACCCTGCAGGCAATGTATATGTGGGTGGCGTTTTTAATACATCAATGGTTGTTTCTCCTACAATAACCCTTACAAGTGCTACTGATGGCACAGCTTACCTGATAAAATATGATGCAGCAGGCACTGTAATTTGGGGACATAACTATGGTCTGCCGGGAATTTCCAGTGTAGATTGTTTTCCCAGATCACTGAAAGTAAGTGGAGGTTTTATATATGTTGCCGGTTTCTTTCAGGGACTATCCAATTTCTGCCCATGGGGCACCCCTATCTTCCTTACCTCATCAGGCACTTATGATCTGTATGTTGCAAAATATGATGTTGATGCGAATCTCATTTTCGCAAAAAAAATAAGCGGAACCGGAGGAACAGATATTGATGAGTTTATGAGTCTTTCTCTAGATGCTTCTGACAATATTTACGTATTGGGAGAAACAAGCAGTGCCACTATAGTATTTGACCCTGCAACTCCGCTTACTACTACAGTATCTACACCGGGTGGCGGCGGCAACACAGACATAATAATGGCCAAATACGATAATGCCGGAAACTATCTGTGGGGAAAAGTAATGGGTAGTACCGGTCACGATATTGGCTATTGTATAGATGTTGCCGGAGGCTATATATATTGTACAGGACAGTTTTCGGGTACTGTTGATTTTGCGCCTGCTGCTGCTGGAGGCAACATGACAAGTGCAGGCAGCAACGATATTTTTGTAACCAAGTACGATCTTGGTGGCAACTATCAATGTAGCTTCAAGGTAGGCGCTACCGGCGATGATGGCGGGTTTGGCATCCATCACGATCCGGCAGGCTATATCTATGCTACCGGTCAATATATTGGTACATCTGTAGATTTTGACCCATCTGCATCATCTATTCCGCTCACAACAACAGGCGTAATAGATGGCTATTTCGGAAAATACGACCCTGCATGTCTTGGTACGTTCTGCAATACCCTTACCCTGCCAGACACCATAAAACTATGCATAGGCGACACCATGACCATACCTGCTGTAATGGGAGGTACTGATTCTGTACTGAGTTATGCATGGTCTCCGGCAATCGGACTTTCCTCTACCACCATTCTTACACCTGTGGTCACAGCAGCCACATCCGGATATTATTTCCTTACACTCCGTTCGCTTAATGAGAGCAATCTGGTTATGAACGGAGATTTTTCCGGTGGCAATTCGGGTTTTTCAAGTTCATATACCTATTCTCCACCACCAAGCTCTGTGTTGCTCGAAGGGCGTTATTCAGTATACACCAATCCATTTGGTGTGCACACCGGCTTCACTACCATGGGCGATCATACTACCGGCACCGGGAACATGATGATCATTAACGGTGGCCCATCTCCTGTAGATGTATGGTGCCAGACCATAAGTGTAACACCGAATACCGACTATAACTTCTCTGCATGGTTTGCCAACTGCTCTTCTGTAACGACAGGACCGGATGTGCCTGTACTTCAATTCAGGATCAATGGAATACTGCAGGGCACACCAACTACTGTTACAGCAGCCCCGGGTACATGGATGAACTTTGCAACTACATGGAACAGCGGCCCGAGCACAACAGCCAGTATCTGTATCTATGATGCGCTTACAACTGCTTCCGGCAACGACTTTGCCATTGATGACATACTCTTCCAAAGGATATGCAGCACTACCGATAGTGTTTATGTGCTGGTAAATAATTTTGACACTACCACTTCAGTAACTAACGATACTGTTTGTGCGGCTACTCTGCCAATCAACCTTAGTGCTCCTTCGGGTCATACTACCTACTTATGGAGTACCGGAAGCACCTCTCCCACAACAATAAGCGCAGCAACAGCCGGAACCTACTGGGTTACAGCACAGAGCAATTGTTCTATAGTTTCAGATACCTTTAAGGTCAGCACCTACCCATCCCCAATAGTGAATCTGGGAAATGATACCGGCTTCTGTATCGGGAACACTTATGTTTTATCTACTACACAACCTGCTGGAAGCACTCTAATATGGAGTACTGGAAGCACCGGCGATACAATAGAGGTATCTTCATCAGGTCACTATGTACTTACGGTAACCAACAGTGATGGCTGTGTAGGTAAGGATTCTGTAGACATTGTAGTCGGCCCGCCACCAATCGTAGACCTTGGGCCGGATACGGTGAACTGTACAGGCGCACCAATTCTACTAATGTCTTCTGTAATGTACACCACACCTGTATATCTGTGGCACAATGCCAGTGTAGGTCCTACATTTACAGCAACTGCAACCGGTACCTATTGGCTGCAGGTTTCAGAAAATGGCTGCAGTGGTGCCGATACCATACATGTGGAGATCAAATATGACACCTTTACGCTTTACAATCCGGATACTGCTATTTGTAAAGGTCAATCTGTACAGGTATATGCTACCGGTCACCCCGATATTGTTTTTCATTGGGTACCTACTACCGGCATAGCCACTCCTTATATCATCAACCCGATGATCACTACTGATACATCTGCTACTTATTACCTCATAGCTCATCTGGAAGGTTGTTCGGATGGAATAGATTCTTTCCATATAGATGTACAACCAAATCCGGATCCTTTCCTCGGCACTACCAGACATGTATGTCAGTATGACTCTCTGAAAATACATAGTTATGTAGACCCGCCATGGTACACTCATTATTCATACAGCTGGAGTCCTGCAACGCAGATAGACTTCCCTACACTACCTTCTGTAGTGTTCAAAGGAGATACTACAATAAGCCTTGTACTTACAGTAACCACCCCTGCAGGCTGTTCGGGTAAAGACTCTGTAATGATAGTAGCACATCCCGGCGACTTTGCAGGTATAACTGCAGATACCAGTCTCTGCCCAAATGATTCTGTGCAGCTTGTGGCAACAGGTGGTGTTGGCTACAAATGGTCTCCTGCAATGTATCTGGACAACCCAAATGCTGCAAGACCATGGGCAAAACCTATTACTACACAGGTATATTCTGTAATAGCCACCAACAGCGATGGCTGCAGAGATACGCTGAGCATGTTACTGAAAGTGCATCCTGCCGCTGTGGTACATCTGGAGGATTCAGTGACCATATTCTCAGGAGAATCCTATCAGATCAATCCTCAAACGAACGGTACGAAGTTCTCCTGGACCCCATCTGGCGGACTGAGTGGAAAGTATATTGCCAATCCGTTGGCAACACCAGAGGTTAGTACCAAATACATACTTATGGCCACAACCGAAGAAGGTTGTATAGCAAAAGACTCCATCACTATTACCCTGAATGATAATGCGCTTGTAGAAGTACCAAATGCATTTACGCCGGGCAGTGGCGCCAACAACAAAATATTTCCTATGCGCCGCGGTCTGGTTTCGCTTAAATCATTCCGCATTTTCAACAGGTGGGGAAATCTGGTGTACGAATCTGCAGATATAGATGCCGGCTGGGATGGGACATATAAGGGCGCTGCTCAACCAATGGGTGTATATGTGTAAACTATTGAAGCCGTAACAGACAAGGGAAAATTGATAACTAAGTCGGGTAATATTACATTGCTCAGATAAACGGATAAGTAGTTCATTTTTTGAGAAGATCGCACGAACTGTGCGATCTTCTCTTTTTATAGAACTGTTAATAAAACCACATTAAAACCAATTACCACAATATGCCATTTGATAATATGCGGTATAATTGGGACTTTTGACAAGTCTGTTCATCACGCAAAATCAAGCGTTTTATCAGGCCGCTTTAAGGCTTGTCACTATAGTGCAGACAAGCTCATTTTACACAAACGATCACAAAAATGAATAAGTATATTCTGTCTTTTCTAACACTTGCTGCTGCTACTTTATGCAATGCTCAGGAAAGGCTAACACTACAGGATGCAATAACCAGAACATTAAAGAAGAACTATGATATAAGTATAGCCAATGTAACCATACAGCAGGCTGAAGCCAACAACACTTATGGCAATGCCGGTTTTCTGCCCAATATCAATGCAGGAATAGCGGCTACCGAAAGCAGAAGCAACGTAAAAAGTGATCTTGCCAATGGTACACAACAGAACAACCCGAATGCAGTGAATACCAACATAAACCCTGCAATAACGGCCAGCTGGACCCTTTTTGATGGCGGAAGGATGTTTCTGGTAAAGAAACAGCTCAATGAGGTGGAAGCATTAAGCCAGCTGCAATTGCGCATACAGATGCAAACTATGGTATCCCGTACTATACAGATGTATGCACAGGTGGCCCTGCAACAAAAACAACTCATTGCTGTAGACACTGCGCTGCACCTTGCTAAAGCACGTATGGACCTTACAGAAATGAAATACAAGACAGGTGCCGGAGCCAAAGTGGATTACCTGCAGGCGAGAGTGGACTATAACGCACGCAAAGCAGACTCACTGAACTATATGGCAACATTTGCTCAGGCCTGCGACTCTATGAGTGTGTTGATGGGAATAAATGAAGATGTATTGTATAAAGTAGATGAAACGTTGCCACTGAACACTACCCTGCAAAGGACAGATAAAGATCAACTACCGGAATTGAATCTTTCATTATCGGCCTATAAATACAATGCTAAGATCGCAAAGATCAATGCGGACATTGCCAAAACATATGCACTGCCTACCCTTACCATAAATGGCGGATATGTATACAACCGCAGTACCAGTGCTACAGGATTTGCACTTTTCTCCCGCAACTATGGTGCTAATGGCACAGTGAACCTGAGTGTTCCTGTTTTCCAGGGAGGCAATATTCGTCGACAGACGAAGGTAGCTTCACTGCAATCTATGCGCGAAGAGTTACAATACGAAAGGCAAAACACTATAATTGGTCGCCAGTATCGTACTGCATGGCGCAACTATTCTTTAGCAGTAGCATCGCTGAACCTTGCAAATGAAGACATGAAATTTGCCCGCGAAAATCTGGATGTGCAACTGGCTCGTTTTCGTGTGGGCGCAGGCACTACGCTGGAATCGAGAGAAGCAGAGAACGCCTTTGTACAGTCACTCATCAGGCTCTATGCCGCCGAATTCAATGTGAAAGTCTACGAGACTCAGGTGTTGGAACTGGAGAATAAGCTGCTCACCGCAAAGTGAGGCTAAGAGCATATTTTTCAAAAATATGTTTCCTGCAATAAGCAATTCATTCTTTTCCTTATTTTGTAGCTTCAATATCATTTATGAGCACTCAATTAGGAATAGGATCAAGGGTAGATCACCCGCATTTCGGCAAAGGAGTTGTAGTAGATACTGCTCTTGAATTTTATATTATCTGGTTCAAATCTCAGCAAGGCACTAAAAGTATCAGCAAAGATTATGATGAGCTAAAGACCATCTCTGCAACAGAAGTAGATGGCAGCAGCGACAAAATAACCATAGCTGATATAGAACAGGCACTCAGTAACATACTGGATCAACGCCTGCACGACACCCAAATGGTGCCAATAGCCATTCGCTGGAAAAAAGGTAATATGATCCTGAAACCGGGAGACCCTACTATGCAATCAAAAGAGATTCCGATAGAAACGTTTTTCCATAAAATAGTGATGGTACGCGACAGGCTGAGAGTGATGGAGCAAAAAATAAACGCCCACAAAGTGATGGAAGACGATGAAAAAGTAGAGCTGCAGCAATATATTACTGCTATCTATGGTTCGCTTACTACCTTCAACGTACTTTTCAAAGAAGCACATCACCAGTTCAAAGGCATGAGTGGCAAAGAATAAGATCTTGGTCTTAAACAATATTCTTTATACTGATAACTGCGGCAAAATTTACACAACCTCTTCGGAGGAACAAACGAACATTTAATAATGAAACTGAAATCTGCCATACTATTAATTGCTGCCTGCAGCACCGGTACCTCCTACTCACAAGACTCGGTAATGTTTCACAATATTTCGAAAGAAGTATTGCTGCATAGTACCTGCTACGAAAACCTGAGGGTACTGTGCAAAACAGTGGGTCACAGGCTTAGCGGCACGCCTGCAGCAGCAAAGGCTGTGGAATGGGGACGCAAGGCAATGGTAGAGGCCGGTGCAGACAAAGTATGGCTACAACCGGTTAACGTACCTTACTGGTATAGAGGCAAAGAAAGTCTGGAGATAAAAACAGGAAAAGGCTACAAAAAGATCACCGCACTTTCGCTGGGTAATAGCCAGGGTACAAATGGCAAACCTCTGGAAGCAGAGGTGGTTATGGTAAACAACTACGATGAACTGAAGGCACTGCCAGATAATGCTGTGAAGGGTAAGATCATCTTTTTCAATTACCGTTTCAGGCAGGATTTCATAAACAGCTTTGAGGGCTATGGAGATGCTGTGAACTACAGATGGAACAGTCCGAACGTGGCTGTGAAGCGAGGTGCCGCAGGGGTAATCATCAGATCTATGTCTACCGGAGAAGATGACTACCCGCACACAGGCAGTATGCATTATGACGATAGTACAGCAAAGAAACTACCCGAAATGGCTATAGGCAACTATAGCGCAGACGAGCTGTCTAAGGCTTGTAGCAAGGTTGCTGTAACTGCACGAATGACTTCTGAATGTAAGATGATGGGTATGAGGCCCTCCTTCAATGTGATAGGCGAAATAAAGGGCACAGAAACACCAGAAAAAATTATTACTGTAGGTGGTCACCTGGACTCGTGGGATGTAGGTGAAGGCGCACATGACGATGGCGCAGGCTGTGCACAGTCTATAGAGGTAATCAGAACATTTAAAGCAATTGGCTACAAACCTCGTTACACAGTGAGGGCTGTTTTGTTCATGAACGAAGAGAATGGCAACAAAGGGGGTTGGGCTTACCTGGACTCTGCCAACGCACGCAATGAACAACATATACTGGCAATAGAAAGTGATGCAGGCGGCTTCTCTCCTCGCGGTATAGGGCTGGAAATGGCGGAAGCACAGAAGGAACACATACGCAAGTACGAGCAGCTATTCCTACCATACAATGTATATGACTTCTCTAAAGAAGAAGGTGGTGTAGACATTTCGCCACTGCACAACAAGAAAAATGTACCTGCAGCGGGACTAATGCCCGATTCTCAGCGATATTTCGACTACCACCACACTGCAAATGATGTATTCGAGAATGTAAACCACCGCGAACTGAAACTGGGCGCTGTGATACTATCTCAATTTATTTACCTTGTTTGCGAACACGGTATGGAATGATCGTCTGTAAAATAATCCGACTGATTCATTAATGATGTTCCGGCATCAGGAATATGAAGCGTGCGCCTTGTCCGTTCATGTTTTCGGCATAGATCACACCATGATGGCATTCCAGTATCTTCTTGCAAATAGCCAGACCTATACCTGAACCGGGATATTCGGATTTGCCATGCAATCGCTGAAACACCTGAAAAATGCGAGATGCGTATTCATTTTCAAAACCAATACCATTATCGGTGATAGCTATTTTATAGTATCGCTTTTGTGGTTGTAGGTTATAACGTTGCAATTCTCCTTCTTCGATCTCCAGCATTTCCAGCCTGATTATTGGCGGTATACCCTCTCTGTGAAACTTGATAGCATTACTTATAAGATTCGTAAATAACTGCTTCATTTGCGGAGCAATAGCAGCAACAACAGGTAAACCGCTGCATCGTATTGCAGTGCCTGTTTCTTCGATCTTCAATTCCAGTTCATTCATTACCTCCTGCAGCACACTATCCAATGATACAGGCTCAAACGGCACTGACAGCTGAGATATTCTGGAGAATTCCAATAAGCCATTGATAAGCAGTCGCATGTTTTCTGCAGACGCAACCATTCTTGACAAATACATCTGACCGTCACCTATAAGTACGTTCTTGTATTTTTCAGATAGCCTGTCACTGAAAGTAGTGATCTTTCTAAGAGGCTCCTGAAGGTCATGGCTGGCAGCATAGGCAAATTCTTCCAGCTCTCTGTTGGAACGATGCAGCTCATCGACCATGTCTTTCATATTCAATTCTATGGTACGCTGCCCTGTAATATCTCTTACGCTTCCAGCAAGTTTCAAGGGTTTTCCTGCCTCATCTCTTATCACATTAGCCAGGCAATGTACCTGTTTCAGATTATTGCGACCAGTAATAACCCTATATTCAATATTAAGATCTCCTCCGTTTTCAAAAGCTTCGTATACCTGTTTCATCATTACATCCTTGTCGTGCGGATGAATGAATTTAATTGTAAACTCAGAATTCAGATCCCTTAAATTCTTATCGAGTTCGTAAATATGATACAAACCCGCCGACCAATATATTTTGTCTAAGTCAATGATCCACTCAAAAGTACCAAAGTCTTCTGCTTTGAACTGTTCCAGGAAAAGTTCCCTGGTATCGAAAGAGGTAAAGGGCATACCCCACTTAGACTGGTCGGGCATCATGAACAACTGATACAATTTCTCAGCATTAATACTGTCTCTATCTACCATTGATGCGTACACGTAAAAAGGCTTATACTGGCCATCCTTATTTTTCAGTTCATAGATCACAAAACTATTTCCTACTTCAGGTCTGATTTCGACTTCCTTCATATGCCTGAAGAACCTGTCCATAAAAAATGGCTCTATGATATCAGAAATACGAAACTTGTTCAATTCATCTGCAGAACAACCTGAATAGTCAAGGAACATTCTGTTTGAAAAGACAACACTAAAATCTCTAGCTCTAACAACAACAGACAAACCAGGCCCACTCATTGCCACACGTTCAGGCAATGAGCTGCTTAATTGCTGACTTACTTCTGGATATACACTCATCTTAAGTTCGTGAAAATCTAATAATTCGATATGATCAGGGTACTAAAAGTTAAACTCTTTGAATTGTTTCATCTTATTATATAGCGTCTTCCTGTCCACATTCAGGAGTTTTGCAGCCTTACTTTTGTTATATCCCGACTCTTTCAATGCATTTAAGATCACCTCATATTCCGTGCCAAGATTTGCAGCTTTAAGTTTGTTCTTCATCTGCTGGTGCGGCTCTTCCCTCACAACTACATCTTGCACAGGTACATTTGCAAAATTTTCATTCCCATCAAACTGCAGTTTATAAAAATTACTGATCTCAAACGGGAGGGAACGCACTTCAATAATGGGGCCATCTGTCAACAATGTGGCGCGTTTTATCACATTTTTCAACTCTCGTAAGTTGCCATACCATATATAACTGGTAAGCGCATGTTCTACCTCTCTGGTAAAGCCCTTTATATTCTTTCCCAATTCTTCATTCGTCTGCTGCAGGAAATAATGAGCGAACAACATGATATCCTCTTTGCGATCGCGCAACGGAGGGACTTCTATACTGAATTCGTTGAAACGGTGATAAAGGTCTTCCCTGAACTTTCCGGCACGTGCCATATCCCAAAGACGCTCGTTGCTGGCTATGATGATGCGCACATCAATATCAATATCGTTGATACCTCCTATACGCCTGATCTTACGTTCCTGTACTACCCGCAACAGCGACACCTGAATATCGTATGAAAGATTCCCTATCTCATCAAGAAAAATAGTTCCTCCATTTGCAAGTTCCAGACTACCTATCTTCTTATTATGAGCGCCTGTAAATGCACCTTTCTCATGCCCGAACAACTCGCTACCTGCAAGTTCTTTAGACAATGCACCACAATCTATTGCCACAAATGGCTTTCCTGCCCTTTTGCTTTGCAGATGAATTTGCTTGGATATTACCTCCTTGCCACTACCACTCTCTCCGTAAATGATAACACTAAAATTGGTTGGAGCAACCAGACTTACCTGCCTGAGTATGGCTTGCAATTGTGCACTTTTACCAGATAAAAAGTCACTACCCAAATCTTTTATACCTGCAGTAGGCATTACATAAGTCTTTGCTGATTCCTGCTCTGTAACATTGTCGGAAGTAGAAGCTAAAGCCTTTTTTATGGTAAGTAAGATCTCATCGGGGAAAAGTGGTTTGGTTACATAGTCATATGCGCCCAGTTTCATTACCTCCACTGCGTCTTTCACATCGCTATAGCCTGTAATAACGATAACCGGCGCATGCGGATGCAGTTCTTTTACGCCTCTCAGCAACTGCGTCCCTGTCATATCATCTAGCCTGAAGTCGCACAAAACAAGATCAGGAGTATTGCTCTTCAGCCATGCCAGTGCACCTGCACCACTATCTGCATTGTCTGTTACATACCCATTCTTAGTAAGAAAACGGGTAAGCAGCAGGCGCATATCTTTATCATCATCTACTACCAGGATCCTTTGCATATCTGTATTAACCTCCGGTTTGTTACTGCCGTTAGCCAAATATACCAATTATGCACACAAAGAGAGAAGGATTAGCAGGCAAATAATATTACCATTCGCTATCGGAAGCATTATTTCTTACAACTGAAACGCCTCTCATATTAATGCCGAAACGCACTCCCGAATTTCTGCCCTTATAGCTGTCCCATGATTGTACGAAGTCTACACGCAAAATTCTCAACAACTTCCAACCTATATTGTCTATGCCAGCAAATGCTTCTACATAATAACTGTTAGCGCCGCTGTAAAACGCATTTCCACCGAACAACAAATAATATCTGGCCTGCCTGAGCAATGGTATCTTATTGCTTATCAAACCGTTAAGGTGATATTCTATATGCCCTTCGCCATATACTTTTGCGGTATTACTGAACAAATAGTATGGTGCAAACTGAAAACTACGCATATATGGAGCAGCATACCCTACCCCTCTGATACCATTCAGGTGCATCTTATCGGGTAAGGCAACATAGGCGGTATTGAGGAAGCCACCTGTGATGAAATTATACCTGAAACTACCCAATAATTTCAGATTCACATCGTCACTTATGCTGAACTTCCATTTATCAAAATCGGTCTTGCTATCCAGTATTCCGGCAATTCCTTTCTGATAAGACAATGTAAACCGAGGCCAGGAACTTCCATTAGCAACTTTGTAATCGGGGAACTGAGTGTAGGTAAACCCTGGTTTATAGGTAAGAGATGCATTTACAATAAATGCATTATGCTGCTGCCACAGAGGAGATGCCAGCTGCAAAACAGCAGGAGTATTATCAGTATATCCTCTAACGGTGGCTTTTGCGAATGTATAAGTGGTTATGTTCTCTAACAGTAGCCTTTGCTGGAATGAACCTTTCAATGACCAGGTCCAACCGTTACCGTAATTGCGCTTTACAAAAGCTGCTGCTTCCCATCGCTCGTACAATTTCAAATCGTTCTGGCGCGCCAACAAGCTACGATAGGTATTCAGCATGGGAATGACCGGATTGTCACCATTATACTGAAATACATACTTTCCACCTTCTACACCATATTGCCATGTTCTATTGAGCCAGGCACGGTCTGTACTTGTATAAAACAGCCTGCCAATAGCGTTGAAATGCGTATTGGAAAAACCATAGCGTACAGCCACATCTGCAGCAATTACTTTACCGGTATCTAACACATGTTTCAGTTTTATTTTGGGTGCTATATTAATACCTTCCAACGTGTTGAAGTTGAGCATATTATCTGTACCCAAACCCAGCAACAATGAATTGAATGCTATAGACTTTTTGTATTCCTTTCCATAAAATACACTCTCACCAATAAGTAGTGCTACCGGCTTGAATTTATTCTGCTTCTTACGCACAGAATCCCTGTAAGCTGGGCTGTTGATGACTTTACTGATACTGTCTTTCAGCACAAAATCGCGCTGTTCATCTTCAGCCAACGGCACTGGTCGGTTTTGCCAGTGTGATGTATCCTTCTTATTTGCTGTCTTATCGTACTGACTGATGATATTACTTCCGAATACGGAATCGGGTATCGGTTCATTTACGTGTTGGTTGTTATAAACTGCCACCCCGGTAGCGGTCACATCAAACACCATGAACTTGATTGTGAAGTACATCAACTGACTCTTAATGACCCAGGAATCTTTCTTCAATGGCAGGAATACCTGTTCAAGCTTCAGTGTGTCTATCATATCCATGCCAGACTGTTTCAGCAAGGTCATATCCAGACTATGGATGGTCCATTCATCTTCGGCAATGTATATGACCCCATTAAAACAGGGTTCAT
This sequence comes from Bordetella parapertussis, assembly GCA_943331005.2. Lineage (GTDB taxonomy): Bacteria > Bacteroidota > Bacteroidia > Chitinophagales > Chitinophagaceae > Nemorincola. The sequence goes on along the minus strand of CALQJX020000013.1, from coordinate 61,730 downwards.
ACAGCCGCTTCTGAGTTACCTGTATCTTATTAATGATGCGCCCATGTTCTTCAAATGTGCCCAACATTTTATACTTGTAATAATTGAGCGCATTATCGCTGATGGGAGAAATGTAACCACGGGATGTTCTGCCAAATATCCTGACGTTGTTGTTGTAAAATGTAATAACAGAGGGAAACTGAGAAAAGCCAAGGCCATTTCTGTCGCCGCTCTCATGTACCGAATGTATGATGGTCTTTTCCTTATCTCCGTCAGAATAATACTCGGCCTCTTCTTCTGTAAGATATAGCACACCCTTGCCTGCACTATCCAACCCCATATCGTCAGACTTTACCTTTTGTCCCATGAACTTATCGGGCAACTGTCTGGAACGCATAACCCCTTTGAAATAGAGTCCGGTATGGAAAGACTTTACCTGATCCAGGTGAAACTGACGTCTCTTTATTGCCTGACGGATAACTGAATAGGCAGGATCTTCGTCTGATGCCCTTATAACCACTTCCTTCATCTCTGTACTTTCGTCTTTCAGCACAAAAGGATGAGTGATGGTTTCATTTCCAACAATAGTAATATTGAAAGAATTCTGCTTGTATCCTATGTACTGACATACCAATTTATACGTACCCGGCTCAAGAGATAGTTCATAGTCTCCATTTCCGTTGGCACTAACGCCCATGGTGGTACCCTGTATATAAATGGTAGCATATGGAAGTGTAACTCCAGCCTGATCTGAAACCTTACCTTTCACCACACCGGCATAAGCATGAATGTGCAAAAAGAGGAACAGAACAAAACAGTATAAGTATCTCATAGACAGGTGTGTATTACACTCTTATATCGCAGATACAGGAGAAAAGTTACAGAAACAGAGTTGGCTATTTTTTGCTGAACAAGCCGTAAAGCTGTGCATCGATCTTCTTCACCACATCAGCAAAGTCTTCCTCCTTTTCAGCAAAGTTGCAGTTATCTACATCTATTATCAGCAAAGGTCCATCTGTATAGGTCTCTATCCATTTGTTATAAAAGCCATTCAGCCTTTTCAGATAATCCAGCCTGATGTTTTCTTCATACCCCCTGCCGCGTTTCTGAATCTGATCTACGAGCGTAGGAATAGATGCTTTGAGATAAATAAGCAGATCTGGTGGTTTTATCAACGCCTTCAGATTCTGGAAAAAAGAAGAATAATTCTCATAATCGCGCTTGGTCATGAGCCCCATATCAAAGAGGTTGGGTGCAAAAATATAGGCATCCTCATAAACTGTACGATCCTGTATCACTGTTTCTTTTCCATTATGGATCTCTATGAGGTGCTTGATACGATTATTGAGGAAGTATACCTGCAGATTGAAAGACCAGCGATGCATGTCTTCATAGAAATCTACCAGATAAGGGTTGTGTTCCACATCTTCGAAATGTGGCTGCCACTTGTAGTGCTTTGCCAGCATTGTGGTCAATGTAGTCTTACCCGAGCCTATGTTGCCCGCAATTGCAATGTGTTTGGTCTCTCTTTTTGGTTCTGCTTTGGCCATGTGAATTACATTCGGTAAGCGAATGTACTGTTAAAGTAATAATTAATAATCAGAAAATAAGAACCTGGCTATCTCCAACAGAACACCAGTAATTCTTTTACTCTTGCCGGCAACTGCCGTTGCAGGTAAAGTTACTTATTTTCTGTCCAGTCGTCGGTAAAATGCCGCACCTGTTTCTCCTGAGCAAATTTGCCGGCATTGTAAGTACCAGACTGGTTTCTAGGTATGGAAAGACTTTTCCAGCCATCCGTAGTTTTCAGTTTAGACAAGTATACTATCTGACCCACGTGATACGAATAATGCGCTATTTGCCTGTTCACCGCTTCCAATATATTGTGCCCATCATTTCTTATGTAAATGACCCGTTCCAGATCCTCGTCTGTGATACTGTCAAGCGCATCAAACAGACATTTCCAGCCCTCTTCCCACCACTGCATAACGGTTGCCCTGTCAGGCGTAGTTTGCTCAAATTCCGCATCGCGCTCGCGCCAGGGTTTCTCACCGTCTGATGTCAGGAAATCTGTCCAGCGGCTCATCATATTGCCCCATAGATGCTTTACGATGTTTGCCACACTATTGCTATCTTCATTTGCCTGCCAGTTCAGCTGATCGTCGGCAATTTGTGCCATTGCTTTCTCGCCCAGTCTTTTATACATCATAAACTGGCGTCTGGCACTATCCAGATATTTTATCATGTTTATCAGGTTTAGAAAGTATTACAACATGCCTGTCATCTTCAGCAGATACTTCAGCAAACTACTTACAAATAACAAAGGTAGCAGAAACAAGAATAAAGGATTTTGCGTGGCAAAGCCTGCATAAGCCTTCATTTCACCAATGCGCATCTGACATCTATTACTGCTTATGCCCCCTGCAGATGTTATGGGTCTGAACAACTGCGTCAACGGCACATCTGCCAGATAAGCCCCTTGTAGGTATGCTATGCGCAACCACAGATCATAATCTTCAGCAAAGCGCATCTTTTCATTAAAGAGCTCGGTCTTATCATTACGTATCAATGCACAAGAGGTAGAAATTACATTGCCAGCCAGCAATCTGGCAAAAGATAATTTTTGAACATTCTCAAATGCATCAATATCCGGCACAAGCTCATGAACGTTTGCCAAGGTATATCTGTGAAAAAGAAATGATATTGATGGATATGATGTAAGTATCCTGTCCATCAGCAACAATTTATCTCTGTGCCAGGCATCATCTGCATCAATGAATGCAATGAAATCGCCAGTTGCGGCAGCTATGCCTGCGTTTCTTGCGGCAGAACTACCACTGTTCCGGGGTAATTTCAACAAACTTACCTTATTACCATATTTTTCAATTATGAGTGCGCAAGTATCATCTGTACTGGCATCGTCTACTATTATTACTTCTTGGGCTAGTAAGGTTTGTGCCAATACAGCATCTACAGTGCGAACAATTGTCTGCACTCCATTGAAGACCGGTATCACTACACTAAACTTCATAGTTATAAACCTTCATAGGTAGAAAGCAGGGTTTTAGCCTGCTCCTGCCAACAATAAACTTTCCTGGCCTCCATACAGTTTTGTTGCAAGCGGCTATAATAGCCATCGTCAGTCAATAGTTTGTTCAATGCTGCTGCAATTTGCTCGGGCGAGGCCTCTTCTATCAACATAGCTATCTCAAATTGCTCATTTACTCTTTCATATTCAGGGTATTTGATGCAAAGCTGTGGCACACCAGAGTGCATATAGTCGAAGAACCTGTTGGCCAGCGACAAACGATTACTGAGGCTTGTATCTTCAAAAAGAGTAATGCCTATGTATGCCTGAATAGTGTAGCTGGTAAGCTCTGCCGGCGGCACATATCCTTTGAAAATAACTTTATCAGTTACCATATACTCTTCGGCCAATGCTACCGCCTGTGCATAGAAATTGCCCTCTCCGCAAATGATGAGTCTGGCGTTTACGTGCTTCATGGCAGGTATAAGCTGCTCGAAACAACGCCCCACATTTACAGCCCCCTGATATAATATAAAATGTTCCTTTTTTTCCGGAATGGTTACCTGCCTCAGTATAGTAGCATTGCGTACTACACCGTAGTTCACTCCATATCTTTTCCTAAAATCTTCAGCATAGCTTTCGCCGATAGTATACCCTACCGGAAAATGTGGTAGCGTATGTTTAGCGATCCAGTTCCACATTTTATGCACCGACGGACGGGTTATCACCTCGCGGAGATCCGTAAAGATCTCGTGCGCATCATGTACCCGCTTCAGCCCTCTAATCTTAGATACATAGTAGACCGGCAAAATGGTATCGAGGTCTATGGCACATAAGATATCGGCCTTGCGAAAAAGCAGAAAAAAGAACAAATTGAACCAATAATGGGCATAAAGCAACTTGCCCTGCTCTGCCATAATGGGCAGGCGCACCTGTTTGAAAGGGCGCTCTATAAGCGGCTTGCTTTTCTTTCTTTCGAAACCTACCAGTGTCACATCATAACCTGCATCTGTCAGCGTAGTGCAGATACGTATCATGCGCTGGTCATAATTCAGGTCATTGGTAACGGTACATACTATTCTTTTGCCCTTCATCTGTATACTGTAAAGATAATACCACTCCCCGATTTACCACACAGAATAATGCAAGCAAATATTATACCGCTTTTAAGTGCTGATATACAGCAACAAAAAGGGCCTACCATGTGGCAAGCCCTTAAATATGATATTATTTTATAAACTATTGTTCGTTATTGAACTTAGAGGTAGTATTTACTTTCCTGCGGCGCAATTTTATTTCGTTGTTCTTAGCATACTTGATAAGAGACTTATCGAGGCCGAAGGAATTATCACCAAATACATAAACAGTTTTGCCGGTAAGATGTTTAAAGATATGCTTTACTTCTATATCCCTGTCTCTTTCGTACTGAATATCCATTGCTTCGAGTTTGCCCGAAAGTTTTGAATTGGCAACATTGAAGTAAGCTACATATTGTGTTTTACTGGCACCTTCATAAAATGCTATAAAAGACATCTTAGCAACTACCGGATCATCAACATAGCTGAATTTGCTGAGGAAGTTGTTGAAATAAGCGATCATACCTTTATAATCATCCTGCTTTACAGTACCGCACTGAGACACAATGTGGTTCTTCAACAGGTAATCATAATCTCTCATATTGAAAGTATCCAGGTATTCAACCAAGGTAAACTTCTTCCCAAGAAGTCCCCCCATCAGTTTGTCATATCTGGATTGCTCCATTTCTACTTTACCTTCATCCTTAGTCTTCAGCTGCAGCATAGCACCATTGTCGGTGTTACACTCGCGTGCCCACCATGTAGCCATAGCACCATCCTTGGTTTTGTTCATTACCAGTGTGGTACGAATCGGTGCAGCATGGTTCAGATTGCCCTTAGTTTCCCATTTAGTACTTACAGAAGGCACATTGGCAGTGCGAACAAGCAAATAACCCCACTCGCCACCAGAAAACTCATTTACCTTACTGCCGTTGAGGAACAGTTGTTTCTTGTAATTTGTGGTAAAACCGGCAAGGTCATTACCATTATTATCAAAAACAGCACACTCGCCACAAGGGTACAGATTTTTGCAGGTCTTCTGAGCCGACACAGGGTTGGCTGCAAGAGCGGCAAGAGCGATGGTTGCAAATTGAATAGCCTTGAAATTCCTCATTAAAGACATAATAGTGAAATTACTGAATAGTAAGTGTCAAAAATAGTACAATAAGCAGCCAAGTTAATAAAAAACTATCTGAAAATGAAAGAGCACTTTCATATTTGGCAAAAACTGGCAAAATTGGTCATTACAGATTTGCCGGAAACGTCTTTTATGCATGAATAATGCCATTTTTTGACAAAAAAAGATACGCTCCTGTTTAGGAGCGTATCTGAAATATAATTTGCAAAATGCTGAATTATTTTTTTGCTTTTCCGCCTGCAGCTGCTTCGCTGTCGGCCTGGCGAAGAGCACGTGTAGTAACTACAGATGCGATAGGAATACGTGGAGAGTTCATGATCTCCATGTTCTCAGCGATAACGTCCTGAACGCGGATGTTGCCATGCAGCTGAAGGTTGTCTATTTTCACTTCAATAGACTCTTTCAGGTACTTAGGATAGGTACGAACATTCAGAGATTTGATCTTCAGTTCCAGACGACCACCGTCTTTTACACCCTGTGACTGACCTGTAAAGTTCAGTGGCAGCGTAGCGATAACCTTGCGGTCTTCAACCAGCTCCAGGAAGTCGATGTGGCTCAGTTCGTCAGTTACTACGTCGAACTGGATGTCTTTCATGATAGTCCTGTATGTTTTACCATCCAGTACGATCTCTGCGATCTGGAATTCAGGTGTGTAAACCAGTGGACGGAAAGTCATCAGCGGAGCGCTGAAATGAATTGTTTCTTTACCACCATAGATTACAGCTGGTACACCACCTTCAGAACGAACCTGGCGTGTTGCTTTTTTGCCCAATTCGCTTCTTTTGCTACCTTCAATTTTTACACTTTTCATTTTTAGTGTTTTTGTTCTTTCAGCGCCGGTCGCTATTCCGCCAAACATCCGGTCGTTGAAATCTGATTCTTAATAAAGGTTGTCCCTGTCTGTTCGGGAGGCGGATTTTGTTGTATAAACAGTCGTTACTCTAAAATTATTTTTAATAAACTACTTCTTGTTGCTGTGTATGAACAGAGAGCTTATTGATTTATTCTCGAATGTATTGCGGATTGCCACAGCAAAAAGATCTGCAGTAGGCAATACCTTTATTTTATCTATCTGGCGTTTTAGCGGGATAGTATCACATACTACAAGCTCTTCCAGTTGAGAGTTTGCAATGTTTTCGTATGCATTACCGCTCAAAACCGGATGTGTACAGAAAGCTCTTACCGATAATGCGCCACGATCTCTGAGTATCTGAGCAGATTTTGATAAAGTACCTGCTGTATCGCAGATATCATCGATCAGTACCACATTTCTGCCGGATACATCGCCTATAACGGTCATAGCAGCAATTTCATTGGCACGTTTGCGCTGTTTGTCACAGATCACCATATCCACCTCGAAATATTTAGCCACCTCACGAACTCGGTTTGTACTGCCTACATCCGGAGAAGCAAAAATAAGATTATCTATATTCAACTTCTCAATATAAGGAATGAAGATGGCAGAAGCATCCAGATGATCTACAGGAATATCGAAGAAACCCTGTATTTGTGGCGCATGCAGATCCATGGTCATAACACGGTTGGCACCTGCCTCTGTAAGCAGATTTGCAACCAGTTTAGATGCAATAGAAACCCTGGGCTTGTCTTTCCTGTCCTGACGTGCAAAACCGAAATATGGTATTACTGCTGTAATGTAACCTGCAGAAGCTCTGCGGGCTGCATCGATCATCATCAATAACTCCATCAGATTGTCTGAAGGGGCAAATGTTGACTGCACCAGAAAAACATAATCGCCACGGATGGACTCCTGAAAAACAGGCTGAAATTCACCATCACTAAACTTCTGAATGGTAAGTTCGCCGAGCTTTTTGCCGAAACTATTCGCAATTTGCTCTGCGAGGTAAGAAGAACCTGTACCTGAAAATATCTTTACTGAAGAATCCATAAACGCTGAATGGAGTGCAAAGGTATAAAAAGCGCACTAGAATCCCTACACAGAAATTCACAAAAAAATAAAGTAGCTAACGCAAACTCAAAATTAAATTAATATTTATTCAATTCCAGATTAACCATATCCAGCCATAAGTGCATACCATCATTGTTCCAATGCGTATCACCAAGACGGTAATAAGCTTCAGGATGGGAAGAGCTACTATATGGCTTATAAATATCAATGACCTTTATTCGGAAATCAGGATAAGACTGCAATAATGGTATAAGCCTGTTATAACCAGCTGGTTGCAAAATACTTGCCGGACTGGGAATAACTGACAAATACACCTCATCAAAACCCATTTTCCTGAAATTGGTATATATATTATTAAGTTTCCGCGCCAGATAGGTCACCTCTGTATCGTGCAGTGATGCATAGCTACTATATATGCCAGTATTCAGGACGGTAGGTTTGTAAAAAAGATATCTGCCGTCATCTGATAGTACACTATTTCCGTCCCCTCTGTCAAAAAGTGTGTAATTCATTTTTCCTTTCAAAAACTTCACCGGATTCAGAAAATTGAAACGAAACAATAAGTAATCCAGATTCTTATTTACGAAAGCACCATAACTTTTCCTTTCCTCAACGGCCATAGAAACATTTGCTGCTGGAGCCTGGATGAAATCTATTCTTGAATGAAGAATACTTCTTATGTTTCTTTCTGTCATTTCTAAGATCAGTACATTCTTCTTACCTGCAACCGGTACAAAATTGAATTTACCTGTAACACGTTCGTTTTTATAATTACTGATATTACAAAATGCAGAATCAGGTATATCGCGGGTATAGCTATCGCCAAAAATAAATAATGCCACATTGCCACCAGAACAATGAGATGGCCTGCTGTAACTGTATAACTTAGGCTCTCGGAATTTCTCCATTCCATCCATATTGGCCTGCGCAACAAGATCGCCCCACGGCGAATGATAGATACGGTACCAATCTCTGTTGTCTTTGTATGTGTTATCCCAGTTCCATATAGCCAGCACTAATGATCTGCTGGAAGCAGTTGCCAAAACAACCACTCCTGCAACCAATAATACATATGTCAGAACTTTTCTCAAATCCATTAAAATTGAAAATAAATGAACTGATGTTCACTAAAAACGCCAAAGAAATAACAAACGAATACCATAGAAACCATGTATAAATAATAGAGAGATTCACTTTTTATCAGGTGTGTATTTCGCCTATTTTCTACTAACATCATAATTGCAGTGAGTAAAATCCCGAAAACCATCTCCAACCGATTTAGTCCAATCCTGAATTCCCCATTTTCTAAGGCAAACATTCTGCAGATATAGGTAAAAGCCTCCCTGATACCGGAAGCCCTGAAAAACACCCAACATATTGTAACCAAACAAAAAGTAGACAGCGCCTGAAAAACTCCCTTCAAAACAGTATTTGAAAGTATTGATCGTTTAGGTAAGACAAGAGTGAATATGCCGTGTAGCGCTCCCCATACTATAAAAGTCCAGTTGGCGCCATGCCAAAACCCACTTAACAGAAACACCACTATTACATTGCGCTTCCTCCTACCCGCACCTGTTCTGTTTCCCCCCAATGGTATGTAGACATAATCTCTGAACCAGGTAAAAAGCGAAATATGCCACCTTGTCCAGAATTCAGCAATACTCCTGGAAATGTAGGGTTGGTTGAAGTTTTCCATTAGGTTTATTCCCATGACCTTTGACGCCCCGATAGCAATATCCGAATAGCCGGAGAAATCGCAGTATATCTGAATGGAGTAGAAAATGGCTCCAACTATAAGAGAAAGAGAGGACAGATCAGTATAATTGCCAAAAGTATAGTCTGCAGCCAATGCCATACGATCTGCTATCACCACTTTTTTGAAGAAACCCCACATCATTCTGGCCATTCCTTCTTTCAATCTGTTTCGGTCATAGGGGCGGAATTCGTGAAACTGGTGCAACATGTTTTGCGGCCTTTCTATAGGGCCTGCTACCAGCTGAGGGTAATACATAACATATAATGCATAAACCACAGGATCGCGTTCTGGTTGCTGATTACCTCTGTATACCTCTATGGTATAGCTCATTGCCTGAAAGGTATGAAAAGACAATCCGACAGGTAATAAAATATCTATGTAGGGTAGTTGGCAATGTGGCACAATATAGCCTATGACCGGTGCCAGATTGCCAAGCAAAAAATTGAAATACTTATAAAAGATGAGTACCCCCAGATTGGCAACTATACTGGCTATCAGCAATAGTTTCCTCTTTTGTCCGGCTGACTTGTGAATATGTATACCGGCTACGTAGTCTACTGCAATGGTAAAAAACAGAATCAGGATATAGACCGGAACAAAGGTCATGTAGAAATAGCAACTGGCTAGCAGCAACAACCACACACGGGCATTCTGATTTTTCAGCCTGAAGAAACCGATGGTCACTATCAGGAAAAAGACCAGAAATTGAGGAGAGTTGAATACCATATGCTTTCACCAAGGGCTACCTACGGGGTAAGATAGGGCAATTATCAAAAAAAGAAAAACTACAATGCCTGTAAGCCGGATCCTGTCCTCTCCCTTGCAGGAAATGGGCTATCATTTATCTGGGACAATACTCACATATTGCCTCTCGCTGCCAACCCACATGCATCGGACGAGCCATCCTCAAGCGCATGCTTATTTGGCATTTCAGCACGCAAGGTTTACCCCTGTGTTGTGTTGCCGCAACACACCGTAGTCTCTTACACTACGTTTTCACCCTTACCTGCCGTAGCTGCAACAAATACGAAAACCGCATCTACTGCAACCACGACCGGCGGTTATTTTCTGTGGCACTGTCTGTCCCCCGTTTTACTGAAGGCCTACCCGTTAGGTAGTGCGCTGCTCTATGCTGTCCGGACTTTCCTCCAATATCTCATAGATACAGGCGATAACCCGGCATTGTAGCACAGCAAAGGTAACAACACAAGCCACACTGTGATACATACCAGCAAGAATAAACACATCTCATTAAATCTTAATTAAAATCTGAACATTTGTCGCAAACACACCCTTTTATTGTCTTATTTGCACATCGCATTTTACATTTTTACGTCGCATATTTGCATATATATTCATCCCGCAAACTATTTCAAAATGGAGAACGCAAATAAAAAGATCACAATTGAAACCAACATAAATGCCCCAGTAGATAAAGTATGGGAATACTGGAATACCCCCGAACATATAACCAGATGGTGCTCCGCATCGGCCGACTGGCATACTCCCCGTGCCGAAAATGATGCACGCACAGGAGGAAGATTCCTGACCAGAATGGAAGCAAAAGACGGTAGTTTCGGATTCGACTTTAGCGGCACCTATACTGAGGTAATTGAAAATGCTCACTTAGCATATACGCTGGATGATAACCGGACAGTAGCAATCACTTTCAGTACCAGCGACAACACCACCAACATTGTAGAAACCTTCGAGATGGAAAATGAGAATCCTGAAGAAATGCAAAGATTTGGCTGGCAATGTATACTTGATAATTTCAAAAACTATGTTGAATCCAATTAAGTAACTTAATAATTAAAACAAAATGAGTGTTTTTCTTACCATACTAATGGTGATAGCTGCTATTGCCATTTTATTGCTGCTCATTGCTGCATTTACGGGCAAGGATATGAACATAGAGCGTAGCATAATGATAGACAAGCCGGTGCAGCAAGTATTCGGGCATGTACGACTCCTTAAAAACCACGACAACTTCAATATGTGGATGATGATGGATCCGGGCATGAAAAAAGAATATAGCGGTACAGATGGTCAGGAAGGCTTTGTTTATTCATGGGACAGCACCAATCATAGAAATGTGGGTGCGGGAGCACAAAAGATCCTGAAAATAGAGCAGGACAAGTCTATTAATTATGAACTACGCTTCATCAGACCAATGCAGGACATAGCTGCTGCTGCAATAAAAACAACTGCTACTACCGACGGTAAAACACTGGTTCAGTGGAGCTTCAACAGCAAAATGAAATTCCCGATGAACGCTTTGAAACCTATTATGATAAGTATGCTTTCCAAAAGTCTGGACCAAAGCCTGGCGAATCTGAAAAAATTTGCTGAGCAATAACACACATCTATACGTAAACAAGAAAATAGTATGAAAAAGACGAAAACTCTATGCTGGATATTTACAGTGTTATTCTCAGTTTCGATGCTGGTAACTGCAATTCCTAATGTGCTACTTAATGCAGATACTGTAAAATTCATGAAAGACCATTTGGGCTACCCAAACTACTTCACTGTATTCATAGGTGTGGCAAAAATATTAGGATCTGTAGCCATTTTGCTTCCCATACCTTCCAGGCTGAAAGAATGGGCCTATGCCGGTCTTGCTTTTGATCTGGCAGGTGCCATGTATTCGGTATATTCAGTAGATGGGTTGCAACCGCAGTCTATGATATTGCTGGTTTGGGTGCTACTTTTTGCCCTATCATATACCTTCTACAACAAACTGGAAAAAGAAGAGGTCAACTCATAACACCTTCATTATGACCACCTTTACAGACATAAATAGCTATATATCGATGCAGCAGGCGCATACACAACCTCTGCTAGAGACCTTGCGGCAAACCATTAAAACTGCAGCACCTGATGCAAATGAAGTAATTAGCTATAACATGCCTGCCTTTCAGCAAGATGGTGGTGTGCTGGTATATTTTGCCGCATATAAGGCGCACATTGGCTTCTACCCTACCGGGGCAGGAATAGAACATTTCAAAGATGAGCTGGATGAACTAAAATGGTCTAAAGGTGCAATACAGTTCCCGATCGACAAACCGATGCCATTGGCTCTGGTGAAACGTATCGTTAAGTTCAGAATAAAAATGAACAAGGAGAAAGCAATGGCAAAAGCAGCTGCCAAAAACAATAAGAAAAAGACAAATGATCGAGGTCTTTAAAACAAATATAGACAAGAACGATACCGCAGACGAAATAGCTACTGAAATGCAGTGGCTATTTCCTTCGATTTCTGTTACTTTCGATCTTGATGACTGCGACCGTATATTAAGAGTATCCGGTGAACAGATACATGTTCATGTATCCAATCTTACATGCTAAGGAAGGGGCATATCTATGAAGTATTAGATTGAATATTTGAACTATCTCTTCCTCACATGCTGATTCAATGTTTCTCAGCCTATCACTTTTATTTCTGATGTTACATTCCTGGTCTTAAAATAGATCCTGAACCAGGTACCTCTATTCACCAGACTCTCCACTCCTATCCTTCCTCCCATACTATCTACCTGATATTTTGATATGAAAAGCCCTATGCCTGTGGCATCTTCATTGTCATGAAAGGTTTTGTACATACCAAACAACTCACCTCTGTGTTTATTAAGATCTATACCTCTTCCGTTATCTTTTATGCTAAGTATAGTTTCGTTAGCAACAACCATAGTACTTAACTCCACAACCGGATCACGTTCAGGATGTTTGTATTTTATGGCATTACTCAGGAAGTTATAGACTATACTTTCCAAATATGCAGGATTAGCGTGTATGTATACAAAGGGACTTACATTCACTTTCACAACTGCGTTTGATGCTTTTATTTGCGGACCTAAAACCTCTGTAGCCTTAGCTACGCATTCGTAAAGATTCACTTCTTCCATAGGGATGTCTCCATGGTTTTGTATGGAAACAATATCTGATAAATTTTTGACTGTAGACTTAAATATTCCCGACAGATCTTTCAAACTGTCGAGTATTTCCTTTTTCTCATCTTCGTCTGTTTCTACTTCAAACATGCCCAGCAGGCTTTCTAGATTGAAAGTATAACCTCGCAGGTCGTGGGTAACAATATTTGCAAAATTGAGTAAACTCCTGTTTTGAGATCTGATCACTTCATTTGAGTTCTCGATTTGTTGTTCCAGTATTTTTACCGGAGTAATGTCTGCCGCATACATTACTATTCCCTTAAGTCCGTCCAGATCTAAATCCGGGATCAGACTTACTTGCAGATAGTGTTTTATGTCTCCGTCTGGCAATGGCAAAACAAGCACCATTTCTTGTGGCAAACCAGCTAGTGCACCCTTTATTTGTGGTTCATACGGACCATATGTAGCGCCAAGCAGATCTATAATGGTCATTTCACCTATCATTTCTGCACTGGTCTTACCAAACCAGTCCAGATAAGCATCATTGGCATATCTGCATTTCAGGTCTTTGTCCCAATAGGCAAGCAGTGCGGGCACATTGTCGGCTACCAGTAGCCCCAATGGTGTTGTCGCTTTTTTCATGTTTTCCGGGTTAGTAAATCAAAATACAAGGAGGTATTACTGATAGTGTAAAAATAGTCAATTCAGCAATCAACTTCATTCCTTCACATACTTTAATAATGAAATTATTAAATAAGAAACCTCTCAAATAATGAAAATTGTTTCCCCTATTCAAATTCTGAACTATACCCAATAGAGGGTATATACAGCTTTTCGGCCCAAGGTACTTTTGAGGTCATAAAAGAGCTCTAAAATGATCTTTTATTGATTGAGAACCTTCTAAAAAAAACAAGAATATGAGCAAGAAAAAAAATGATGCTTTCTGCTGCATGAACCTGAATTTGAAATAACAGGCACCAGCAACCACCCGGCAGATGTGGCTGCTATGATGGGTCGTATCAAAGCAGATATTGTACTCACAAATCTACAGATGCCAGAGATAACCGGCGTAGAATTTGCCACAATGTTACAAAGGCAATATCCGGGTGTCTATATTTTAGCACTATCTATGCATAGCGATATAGGTATTATAGGACAGATACTTGATTCAGGCATATCTGGTTAAATATTAAAAAATACAGGCAAAAGAGAGCTGATCGAAGCACTGAAAAAAGTTGCAAAAGGCGAAAATTATTTCTCTCCCGAAATAACCCGGGGGTTAATGAAAGCAGTGAAAAATATAGACCAGCCAGTAGCGCACCTCACTAACAGAGACATTGAGATAATAAGACTAATAGAGCAGGAACTGAGTAATAAACAGATAGCAGATACCCTGTGTATCAGCGAGCGAACTGTAGAAACGCATAGAAAGAACATTTTCAGGTAGACTAATACCCAGAGTATTATCGGGCTCATAAAATTTGCCTACGAAAATAAGATCATATAAGCCGGAAGCTATAATGTTGAGATAAGTTCGCGCAAATAAGGGATTGCCTCCTTCATTCTGCTGCCATACCAGCTAAACATTTCACCATCAACCAGCATGATATGTGCATCCGGATGCAAGGACTGAATCTCTGCAATGTGTTTTTCTTTAAAGGGGTATGGTTCCGAGGATAGGAGTATAAGTGCTACACCAGTACCAGTCAGTTCTGATGGAGCCACTTCAGGGTATCTGTTCTTTTCGGCAACTACATTCTTCCACCCTATGCGGGTAATAACATCACTGATGAATGTATCTCCCCCTACTGTCATCCATGGGTCTTTCCAGATATAATAAGCTACTTTAAGTGGTTTTGCGATACTACTAATATCCTTAAAGCCTTCCTGTATCTCTTTTGCCAGTTGGTCTGCATTTTCCTCCCTCCCTGTTATAATACCAATCTTCCGTATCATATCCAGTCCATGGTCAATGGTAGTAATGTCACTTACCCAGACCGGGAATTGAAGTGCCAGTTCTTCTACCTGTTCACGCGTATTCTCTTCCTTATTAGCAATGATAAGATCGGGTTGCAGGTTGCGCACAATATCCAGATGAACCGTTTTAGTACCACCAACCCTTTTTTTGTTCCGAAACCACTCTTCAGGATGCACACAAAACTTGGTAATACCTACCACCTCTTCATCCAAACCCAGATCAAAAAGCAATTCGGTTTGTGAAGGCACCAAAGAAATGATGCGGCGTGGAGGGAAAGGAATATTCACTTCCCTTCCTGTCATATCTATATATTGCCTGTTCATTGTAGCGTCAAGTAGTTTTTACAGATCACCCTTCACAGGACGCATAATAATGGTTTCGGTTACAGCCCGGGGCGATAATGAATAGGTAGCCCACAACATGTCTGCAATATCTTCAGCCTCCATGATACGTTCGGGCGAAACACCACTTCCCTCCCAAGACGGAGACCAAGTGGCTCCAGGCAATATAGCAGTAACTTTTATACCCTCCTCTCTCAACTCTTCTCTCAGATTGTCAGTAAAACCCAGCAGCGCATATTTGGAAATACTGTAAGAACCTCCATTAGCATAGGCCTTCAGACTAGCTACAGAACACATATTGAAGATGTGGCCGCTACCCTTCTGCTGCATAATTGGCAGCAAAGCACGAGTAAGCCTGTACGCACTATAAAGATTCACCTGTATCATTCTTTCCAACTGACCATCGGGTTCATCGGTAACCTTGCCGGGCTCGTATGTGCCTGCATTATTTACCAAAATATCTATGGCAGGGAAAACCGACAATACTTCTTTTGCAAATTCAGCAACTCCATTTGCTGTGCCCAGATCTGCACTGTAAGTAATGATCTGTGCCAGTGGATATTGTTCTTTCCAGATTGCCTCAGCAGCCCGTAATTTCTGATAATTGCGGGCACAAATAGCCACCGAAAAGCCTTTGGACAATAAATGTGAGGTTATTGCTTTACCTATTCCCTGAGATGCACCTGTTATTACAGCGTATGGCATGTTGATGTGTATTGTGAATTGGCAACTAAGTTACTATGCAAGGGGTATATAAAGTACAAATGCCCCTGTTCCGGGGCATTTGTACTTTATAAGTGTTGTGAAAATTATCTTCTTGAACCACCTTGCTGACGAGCATCGTTGCGTTGCTGAACGCCAGAACCCGGCTGTGGCTGCTGTGGATGCGCAGATGGCCTGACCTCCTGACGAGGCTGTGGCTGTGATTGCGGCTGATACTGACTCCTGTTATCCATACGATTATCGTAACGGCCGGGTTGCATATTGCGTCTTTCGTCCTGAGCATTATCATTTCTGTTGCCTGGTTGTGGTCGGCTATCCGGCGTTGGCTGGCTGGGCTGTGGTGTACGATCATTGTACCTGCCGGGCTGTGGCCTGTTGTCGGGTGCCGGCTGGCCTGGTTGTGGTGTACGATCATTGTACCTGCCGGGTTGCGGCCTGTTATCAGGTGCCGGCTGGCCGGGTTGTGGTGTACGATCATTGTACCTGCCGGGCTGTGGCCTGTTATCGGGTGCCGGCTGGCCGGGCTGTGGTATACGATCATTTGACCTGCCGGGCTGTGGGTTTTCATCAAACCTGTTACGCTGATCCGGCTGTGTTCTGCCGGGTTGCAGGTCGTTTCTGCCAGGTTCATTACCCTGACGAACTCCGCTGCGACCTCCTTCAGATTGCATGCGCTGCACATCCTGCCTGAAAGCAGGCTGCCTTCCTGAACCATACTGATCCGCTGTTTGTCCGCGACCTACAGAGCGTGGCGCCTGCATCACTGTTCCCGGACGAGCCTGATCAACAGTTGCTCTATCTACATTAGGGCGATAGATGCTGACCGTATTCCTGCCAACACCCGGAGCGCCGGGCCTGTTCATCTGAGAAACTCTGTATACCTGCACCGGACGACCCGTAACCTGCTGTATCACCTCTGCACGTGGACCATAGTTATAACGCACATTGGTACTGTTGTCCATGTAGTAGTTGTTGATGATAGTGGTATGGTGGATATAGTTGACGTTGTAAGACGGTCCATACCAATACCTGATACAGTTTGACTGGTACATATAAGATGGTCCCATAAAGATCCACCAGCTATCGGGAGCATAATAGCTCATACCAACATGTATACCCGGAGCCATAGGAGCCCAGCCCGCATAGCCGCCGCCATAGCGCCATGACACCCATGCAGGAGCCCATTCGTAACCAGGTACCCATATCCAGCCATAGTATGGATTATATGTCCAGCGACCATAGTGATATACCGCCCAGCCCCATGGATCTTCTGATACCCAGGTATTACCATAGTCTGTCATTACCCAATGCCCTCTGCTACCATAAGGACGAAAATCTCCGTCTTCGTTCGGCACCCATACGTTTCCGTATTCCGGATCATAGATCCACTGTCCGTAAGGAGCCAGATTATCATAAAACATCTGGTAGGATACAGTTATATCCTGAGCTTTTGCTTGTTGTTGCGTACCTGCCAGCAACAGCAAAGAAAAGAAAGCAATGCTTAGTACCCTTTGAATGCGATTAGTCATAGTATTTGTTTTAAAGGTTGCTATTTTCTGCAACTGTATCTTACCTAGTTCAATCCTCACACCAAAAACTGTCAAAACAATGTTAATCCATATTTTCAGTTGCAAATAGCTCATCAAAAGAGGCAAAATAGCTGTTTTACAACTTATTGCTATTGAATGCAAGTTACCTAAAACAGCAAACACATATTGTTAATAAACAACAATTCCCCGAACCTATGGTCCGGGGAATTGGCTACATTAATATTATAAATTCACAACCCTGTAGTAGTTATGCTACCCTAGAACGATAAAGATTATTTCTTGTTTATTGCTTCAGCCATAGTAACACCGATGTTAGCCGGGCTATCTACAACATGAATACCACACTCACGCATGATCTTCATTTTAGCAGCAGCAGTATCATCCGCACCACCAATGATGGCACCTGCATGACCCATGCGGCGACCGGCAGGAGCGGTCTGACCAGCGATAAAGCCCACAACAGGCTTGCGCATGTTTTCTTTCAGCCACATTGCAGCTTCAGCTTCCATGTTACCGCCAATCTCACCTATCATGATGATACCGTCAGTTTCAGGATCGTTCATCAGCAGTTCCACAGCCTCACGGGTAGTAGTACCAATGATCGGGTCACCGCCAATACCAATAGCAGTAGAGATACCCATACCTGCTTTAACGGTCTGGTCTGCTGCTTCGTAAGTAAGCGTACCTGATTTAGAAACAATACCTATACGACCTGGTTTGAAAACGAAACCCGGCATGATCCCTACTTTAGCTTCGCCTGCAGTGATAACACCCGGACAGTTTGGTCCTATGAGTCTGCAATCGCGGCCTTTGATATATTCACGGGCTTTAACCATATCCTGAACAGGAATACCCTCTGTGATACAGATAACAACTTTGATACCTGCATCAGCGGCTTCCATAATAGCATCGGCAGCAAAAGCCGGTGGTACGAAAATGATAGAAACGTTGGCACCAGCCTGGTCTACTGCATCTTTTACAGTGTTGAATACAGGCCTGTCAAGGTGCATAGAGCCACCTTTGCCCGGAGTAACGCCACCAACAACGTTGGTACCGTATTCAATCATCTGGCCTGCATGGAACGTTCCTTCAGTACCTGTAAAGCCCTGTACTATTACCTTTGAGTCCTTGTTTACTAAAACTGCCATTATCTTATTTTTAAGAAGGTGCAAATTTAAGTGAAATAATGTGAAATAGTAATTTTATGGGGCATCAGTAACCCAAATTTATTTTGCCGCCTTTAGTTTGTACCTTAGCAATCCCGAAGCGGACAATATTGATAGCCTTCTTTCACAACTACTGAATTAAATGAAAGTACAATTATTCATCCCCTGTTTTGTAGATCAGCTTTATCCGGATACCGGCATGAACATGGTAAAAGTGCTGGAAAAACTAGGCTGCGAGGTAAGCTACAATACCAAACAGACCTGTTGCGGCCAGCCTGCATATAATGCAGGATACAGGGATGAAGCAAAATCTGTTGCTACCAAATTCCTTAACGACTTTAAGGAAAATACATATATAGTAAGCCCCAGTGGCTCCTGTACCGGCTATGTCCGCAACTGTTACGATAACCTTTTCGAGAACAGCAGCGACCATAACTTATGCAATCAGGTGCAGGGCAATACCTACGAATTCACCGAATTCATTACTAAGGTGCTGAAAACTGAAAAGATCGGAGCGGTTTTAAATGGCAAAGCAACTTATCATGATGCCTGTGGTGCCCTGCGCGAATGCGGCATAAAAGAAGGGCCACGCAGGCTACTAGCCAATGTGGAGGGTCTGGAAATGGTGGAAATGGCAGAATGTGAGACCTGTTGCGGCTTTGGCGGCACTTTTGCCGTAAAATATGAACCCATATCACTGGGTATGGCTCAGGTAAAAATGAAAAGTGCCATGGATACGGGTGCGAAATTCATCATTACCACAGATGTATCTTGTATGATGCACATGCAGGGCTATATAGATAACCATCATTTGCCGCTCAGAACACTGCACATTGCAGATGTGCTGGCAAGCGGTTGGTAATACAGTGCCAAAGGCAGCAAAGAGCAAATGAATGACCAATCCAAGTTATCCACAATTTTGCAGGCATTTTGGGAATCAATTCGTTTTTGCGGATTTTTGCTATGCACGTATTTTGGATAATATAAGCTACAGGCACTATTTCCAATTTAGAATTACTACAACATACAATGGCAGAATTACAGAATCAATATAATGAAGACAGTATCAAATCGCTCGACTGGCGTGAGCATATCAGGCTGCGCCCCGGTATGTATATCGGTAAGCTGGGCGATGGCAGCAGCGTAGATGATGGTATCTATGTACTGGTGAAAGAGGTGGTGGATAACTGTATTGACGAATTTGCAATGGGCCAGGGCAAACGTGTGGAACTTACAGTTTCAGACGGACAGGTTACTGTTCGCGACTTTGGTCGTGGTATACCATTGGGCAAGGTAGTAGACGTGGTAAGTAAGATAAATACCGGCGCTAAATACGACAGCAAGGCGTTTCAGAAATCTGTAGGTCTGAACGGCGTGGGTACCAAGGCTGTAAATGCACTGAGTAAGAATTTTAAAGTTGCTGCCTTCCGCGATGGCCGCACCAAAGTTGCCGAATTCGAAAGAGGGATACTGGTAAAAGAATACAAAGAAACAGATACTACAGAGCCAAATGGTACGTTGGTAATCTTCAGGCCCGATGAAACAGTTTTTAAGAATTATCACTTTCTCCATGAATATCTGGAGAATCAGGTATGGAACTATTGCTTCCTGAACGCAGGTCTGCTTTTCCACTTCAACGGCAGGAACTTTGTATCTAAAAACGGACTACTGGATCTGCTGACCCGCAAAACCAATGCAGAAACACTCCGCTACCCTATCATTCATCTGAAAGGAGAAGACATAGAAGTAGCTATCACACACAATGGCGACTATGGCGAGGATATCTATTCCTTTGTGAATGGACAGCACACTACGCAGGGTGGTACCCATCAAGCTGCATTCAGGGAAGGTTTTGTAAAGACCATTCGCGAGTTTTTCAAAAAAGACTACGATGCGTCAGACATTCGTCAGAGCATTTGCGCAGCCGTATCTGTTCGTGTACAGGAACCCGTATTCGAATCACAGACCAAAACCAAGCTGGGATCGCAGTATGTATTTGAAGGTGGTCCAAGTATGAAAGCATTCATTGCTGACTTTTTGGGCAAAGACCTCGATAACTTCCTGCACAAGAACCAATCTGTTGCCGATGCACTGAAAAAACGAATAGAACAAAGCGAAAGGGAACGTAAAGAACTATCAGGTATACGTAAACTGGCAAATGAAAGAGCCAAGAAAGCAAACCTGCACAACAAAAAGCTGCGCGATTGCCGCATTCACCTCAATGACGATCCGCCATCGAAGAACAGGGATGAATACCACCAGAAACAACTGGAATCTACCATATTCATCACCGAGGGTGATAGTGCGAGCGGAAGCATTACAAAAAGCCGCAGCGTAGAGTCTCAGGCAGTATTCAGTTTGCGAGGTAAACCGCTGAACTGTTATGGCCTCACTAAAAAGGTGGTTTATGAGAATGAAGAATTCAACCTGCTGCAGCATGCGCTGAATATTGAAGAAGGATTGGAAGGATTACGATACAACAATATAGTTATAGCTACCGATGCCGATGTGGATGGTATGCACATCCGTCTGCTCATCATGACGTTCTTCCTGCAGTTCTTCCCCGATCTGGTGCGTGGTAATCACATCTACATACTACAAACGCCTTTGTTCCGTGTACGCAATAAGCAGAAAACAATATACTGCTATACCGATGAAGAGCGGCAGCGTGCCATACAGCAAATAGGCAGTAAGGCCGAGATTACCCGATTCAAAGGTTTGGGTGAGATAAGCCCTGAAGAGTTTGCACAATTCATAGGCGATGACATTCGTAAAGACCCTGTTTTGCTGAGTCAGGATGCACAGATACAGAAACTGCTCGAGTACTACATGGGCAAAAACACACCCGACAGACAGATATTTATCATCAACAATCTGAGGGTAGAAAAAAACCTTGCAGAAGAAATTGGTGTAGAAATAGAAGCATAAAACGATAGTAAATACATATTAAAAAAGGTGACGATAAATATTTATCGTCACCTTTTTTAATTGAAGCAGGGTAAGTTTAATGTCAAAAATTTACTTAAAAATAATAACGCAAATATTTGACCGTCAATTAATTGGATAAATTATAGAAACAAACACTAGAATTCTAAAGTAAGACCGTCATATGCCAAACGCATACCAGCAGGCAATGTAGCTTCTACTTCGTGATGTAGCCCCAACTGATGACTTATGTGTGTAAAGTAAATATCAGGCACACCAGACTCAATAGCCACTTCTTTAGCCTGCTCCAGTGTAAAATGAGAGATATGCGCTTCATGTCTGAGTGCGTTCAGCACCAATGCTTTTCCGCCTCTCACTTTGTCCAGCTCGACAGGGTCTATGTAATTTGCGTCTGTTATATAGGTAAAATCTCCTATTCTGAAACCCAATACCTCCAGTTTGTAATGCAACAATCTTATGGGCACTATCTCCAGTTCATTGATATAAAAAGACTGTGAAGGAGTGATGGTATGCATCGTTATCTGGGGAATACCCGGATAAGACAGATTGTTGAAAATATAACTGAACTCGCGCTGTAAAGACTCCTGAGTTTCTGTGGTTGCATAAATATTGACCGCCTTGCCGGTGAAGAAGTTATAAGGACGAATATCGTCCAGACCGGCAATATGATCTTTATGACCATGAGTAAAAATGATGGCATCGAGCTTGCTGACACCGGCACGCAACATCTGATACCTGAAGTCGGGACCACTATCTATAACTATGCTGGTATCTGCAGTCTCAATCCATACAGCACAGCGCAAACGGTTATTTCGCGGATCCGTAGAAGTGCAAACAGGGCATGGGCACCCAATAAAGGGAACGCCTTGCGAGGTACCTGTACCGAGAAAAGTAACTTTCATCACTTAGATGTCCATTTTGGTTTGCGTAGATGATCCTCCTTCTTTAAAATCGGGTTCGGATTTCAATTGTTTGTACCATTTCAGCATCTCAGTACTCAATTCTTCCTCTTTAACGGTAATGCTCTGCATGATCTCCATCAAGGCATTGATACGTCCTTCTACATTGAAGAACTTATTGATGACCACCACTCGGCGCTCTTCCAATATGCAGTAACCACTATTGAAGTGTCCCTTTTCATATCGAATGATATAACGGGCCTCTTCGAATAGCTCTTCCAGTTTTTTTAGCGTGTTTGGTGTATATTTGAAGCTCATTAGCAAGGCTGTTTCGATGAATAAAAGTAGAAAATTCGCGGCATTATTTGTCATCAATATTCTATTAATGATCTTTAGCAGTGTTGCCAGAGCCCAGGTAGATGACAATGAGGAGGATGGATTGTATCTGGAAAAGCCGAGGTTAATATCTGTAGGACTTATAGGAGGGACAAATTTCAGCCAGGTAGATGGCGATAGCTATGCAGGTTACCATAAGATAGGTGCCAATTTTGGCGGCATTGGCTACATAAGGCTTTATCGTCATGTGGCATTCAGTTTCGAGGCACTTTATAGCCAGAAGGGCGCCAAAAGTAATGGTTATCGTTATTCTATAAACGATAGTACCACTATCATTGGCAAATATGGCATCAAACTGAATTATGTGGAGATCCCGCTCATGATCAACTATTTTGATCAACGGAAGAGTCATTTCGGGCTGGGCATGTCTATAAACAGACTGGTGAGCAGCAACGAATATATGACCGCCTACCCTGCCTACACAATAGATTTCACCAAATACCCGTTCCGTAAAGAGAATTTTGATCTGGTAGCAGGAGCGCAGATGCATGTATGGAAAGGACTTTTCTTTAATATCAGATTCCAGTATGCACTTTCTCCTGTCAGAACTTATTCTCCGGCAGACCTATCGAGAGCACAAAGGCAATTCAGTAATCTTTGGACCGTGAGAATGATGTACCTGTTCCTGTAAACAAACTATATTTGATAAGTATGCAATCTACCTTCCGCAAAATATACGCTATGCTACTTGCCACTGTTGCATTACTAACAGGAAATGCGGCTATGGCGCAGAACTATTATGAAAATGAGCGTACTTTTTATGGTGGACTTATCGCCGGTGGCAACTTCACACAGGTAGATGGCGACAACTTTGCCGGCTACCATAAAACAGGTTTTAATCTGGGTGGCATTGTATATACCAAGCTTGATGAGCATGTGGCAGCCAGTATGGAGGTGCTTTATGTACAAAAAGGCGCAAGATCAAAAGGATTCTATACAGTGAATCCCGGAATGTATATTACAGATTATGGCATCACACTCAACTATGCCGAAGTACCGATAATGCTGAACTATTTTGACAAAAGGAAAAGCCATTTCGGTTCAGGATTCTCTTATGCCAGGCTTGGTACCAGCAAAGAACACATTACCACTGTACCAACCAATACCGTGAATCTGAACGATTATCCTTTCAAGAAAAACGATTATAATTTTGTACTGTCCGGCAACCTGCACTGCTGGAAAGGTCTGTTCCTTAATATGCGCTTCCAGTACTCACTGGTTTCAATACGCAACAATACACCGCAGAACTACTCCCGCGGACAGCAGTTCAACAATACTTATTGCTTAAGGCTGATGTATCTGTTTATGTAATTACCATTATGGATTGAGGGTACGCTGACGCAAAGCTTCGTACAGTACCATACCTGCAGCAACGGAAACATTCAGCGAATCGAATTCTGCAGCCATTGGTATGCGTATCAGTTGGTCGGCACGCTTCAATACATCCTTGCTGATACCTGTATCTTCAGCCCCCATAACCACACAAGATGGAATAGTGAGATCAGACTCATATACCGGCACACTTCCCCTCATCTGTGTTCCTAATATCTGAATACCATTCAACCTGAGTATATCTATAGCCTGTGGCACAGACGGAACACGGCACAATAGAATTTTGCGCAATGCACCTGCAGATGTTTTTATGGCTTCCTCGGTAAGTGATGCAGCATGTGAAGTAGGCAGTATAATTGCCTGAGCACCACAGCACAATGCACTGCGCGCTATGGCACCTACATTGCGTACATCAGTAATACCATCCAACAACAGGAACAAAGGTGTTTTGCCCTGATCTACTATATGTGATATACCGGCCTGCAGATCTATGTACTGCAACAATGAGCCCCAGGCAACCACTCCCTGATGCTGGATACGGGTAAGACCATCGAGCTTTTCTACAGGAACCTGACTGATAGGGATATTGTAATCTCTTGCCAGCTTTTTAATAGCATTGATCTCAGGTCCTGATGCAGAACGCAACAGGAATATTTTCTCAATAGTTACACCTTGCTCCAATGCCTCCATAACAGGCTTTCTGCCTGCAAGCAATGGTAATGACGGCTGCCTAGGTTTCATGGGGTAAACCTACGATAAAAATGGGAAATGAGCAGAAACAGACATCAATCCGTTTCTATGCTGTGCATATATAGTTCTTCAACTTTTTTCCGTGCCCAATCTGTTTTGCGTAGAAATTTAAGACTGGAACTGATGCTTGGGTTATCATGAAAACAGTTGATGCGCACTCTTCTATCCATCTCTTCCCACCCATAATGAGCCACCAGATGTTTTAATATTGCCTCAAGGGTTATGCCATGCAGCGGATTATTCTTTTGTGTATCGGCCATTTTTGTTGTTGAGTTATTTATAAATTGGCACATTCAGCCCGGCATAAAAACTGATACCGTATTCACTTTTCAGCATAAAGGCAAGCATATCATCGCTACCCACAAATAAACCGCCAGCCAATACTCCCAGACCAGCCTTGAACCGATGAGAAAGGGTGCTATAAGTAAGCGGCAGACCGACAGTTACTTTTTTGGTTTCGTAACGAGGGGTAACGGTAAGCTGGTTGTAATAAGAGTTCCCTAATCGGTTACGACCTGCCAGATTCACCAATAGTGTCACATTGGCATAGTAGTGTTTCTGTATATGATAATCGCCTCCTACAACCATATGCATGGGCATATACAATGCCACAGCTTCCTGCCTGATCTCTGCAGCCAGGCCGCGTTTTGTGGCATATTGTTTCAGATCATCCAGATTCTTCACCTTGTTGAGAATTCCTGCACCGGTAACATATCCGCCACCGGTAATATACTCAGTAGCATTCTTGTTCTTATTGTAATGAACTGTACCCACATCACAGAGCGCCAATGAAAAACGTGCTCTATACCCTACTTCCTTTTTCGTTTTCTTCAGCTTAGATCTGGCTGCTTTCTTTCTATCTTCTTCAGGTACGTTTTTTTCCAAAACCTCTTCAGTGGGTTTGTATTCATACACTACCCCCAGATCTGCACCTATCCCATGTCCAAATTTACCTTTGTACAAAAGGCTGAAAAACCCCGATGATATATTGCTACCTGCCGAACTTTTGGTATTGAGTATGTTACTGGAATATCTGATATCTGTATTACCGGCATAAAAAGTATCCTTGCCTGCTGTAAAGTTTGCATCCAGCGTATTTCCGTCTACCCCTACATATGCAATGCCACCCAAATAGCGAACTGTACCGCCTGCCTTTATTTTGTGTATGCCATTATCAAAGAACACACCACCATACGTAAAACCTATTTCGCTCCATAAATGAACGGTATAAGTAAAATCGGTAGTAGATGCCAGAATGTTCTCAGTAGTTCTGAATTTGGGATCGTTGAAAGTATGAAATAAGGTCTGGTCAAAATTATTGAACTGATTCATACCCCTGATCCGGGTAGTAAATGCAACGGTGTGCTTATCATCTACCTTCAACAGAACACCCGGACCTGTAATGTCTACCTGAGGAGCATGCATACTCACCTTACTGTTGTTGGTATAAGTGAACATATTATTGGACTTACCATCGCCAACCGCAACAAATAAACCCTGACCGGCATTGAGCGGCCCCACATTGTTATCTACCCCCATAGAAAAAGAGAACAAATTGACTGCCTTCTTTTCCCTGCTCTCCGCAATATTTGCAGGGTTAAGGTTCAGGCTATTCATACAAGACCAGTTGCTGGTGGCAATGCCCAGGTTGTGCTGAGCAAAAGCAGTAACCGACAACAATACCATTAATGTACTATTAAATATTGCCTTCATAAATAACAAAACGATCGAGTTCCATCAGCAGCACTCAACTGTTCAAAAATAGACAATAATTGTAAGTATGGTACATACACCTTAACCCAACGCACCTGGTATGCACATAGAACTTTCACATTCTCTTCAAAAGCTATTGAGGCAATTAGTTTACTTTTGAGGGTACTTATGTATGCATCAACAACAGAGATAAGGGTACGCTATGGCGAAACAGACCAGATGGGCTATCTGTACTATGGCAATTATGCATTGTACTATGAAGTAGGCAGGGCTGAAGCCATAAGACAACTAGGTTTTACATATCGTCAACTGGAAGAGATGGGCATTATGATGCCAGTAGCAGAACTCAATTCACGCTACTTCAGACCCGTATTGTATGATGACCTGGTGACTGTAAAGACCATTTTAAAAGAACTGGATGGAGGTTCTAAGATCCAGTTCCATTCTGAATTGTATAATGAAGCCGGTGAAATACTGAATAAGGGGGTCACTACACTGGTATTTTACGACCCGAAAGAGAAAAAGAAAACAGATATGCCCCGGGAACTATATAGTCGCCTGGCACCATTTTTCAGCAAAGACATATGAGCAACATAGCAGCATCGGTCATCACAATAGGAGATGAATTACTGATAGGTCAGACAATTGACACCAACTCGGCATGGATAGGCAAAAAGCTAAATGAGCTGGGGATAGACCTGAGGAGACGAGTTGCTGTTGGCGATGATAAAAAAGCTATTACCGATGCGCTCAATGAAGAACTTGCAGGCTCATCGCTGGTGATCATTACAGGTGGTCTTGGGCCAACTGCCGATGACATTACCAAACCATTGCTGCTGGAATACTTTGGCGGAAATATGATTGTGAACCAGCAGGTACTGGCGCATGTAAGGGATCTGTTCGAAAAAAGAAACCGCCCAATCATAGATCGAAATCTGAAACAGGCAGAAGTACCCGATTCTTGCAGTGTATTATTCAACCGTATGGGTACTGCACCCGGAATGTGGTTCGAGCAGAACGGCAAGGTGGTCATAGCATTGCCGGGAGTACCATTCGAGATGATCTGTATAATGCAGGAGGAAGCATTACCCAAAATAAAAGACAAATTCAAAAGTGATGCAATTGTACACCGGTCTGTTATTACTGCAGGAGAAGGTGAGAGTTTCGTGGCAGAGAAAATAATGGATCTTGAGGATGCATTACCTCCTCATATCAAACTTGCCTATCTGCCGGGTGCAGGTATGGTAAAGTTGCGACTTACCGGCCGCGGTGCCAATGCACAAACTCTTGACGAAGAAATACTAAAACACAGAAATGCCATTGCGCACCGACTGAAAGACATTGTAATATCTCTGGAAGACGAACCAATGGAGGCCATTTTGCATAGATGGTTCACCAAACATGGTAAAACACTGGGTCTGGCAGAGAGCTGCACAGGAGGCTATATAGCACACCTGCTTACGCAAGTTTCAGGCTCGTCGGTCTATTTTAAGGGCAGTATAGTAAGTTACAGAACCGAAGTAAAAGAAACAGTACTTGGTGTACCTCATAGTATTGTTGCAGACAATGGTGTTGTTAGCGAAGTTACCGCAAGTGCAATGGCAGTGCATGTGCAGCAACTGATGGATACTGATTTTTCATTTTCAATAACCGGCATGATGGAGCCCCCTACCGGTGAAGAAAAAGGAACAGGAGTGGCCTGGATGGCAATATCTGGGAATGGAAAAGTAACCGCACGCAAATATCATTTTCACTACGACAGGCACAGGAACAAAGAAATGGCAGCATCTATGGGCCTCCTGATGATATATAAATTTGTTTCTGATGGCACTTACCCCTGGCTGGAGGAATAAAGATCAGCGGTAATAAATTGTAAACCAGTAGTAAAGAGCTACTTGTACTGCTAATGCAGCTATAACCAGCAGGTACCATCTTTGCCAATATCTTTTCTCAGACGCTGCCATACAGTTTCGTTAGTACTTGTGGTGATAAGATATCTCATACCAGCCTGCCTGTGAGCCGCTACGCTGCTTGAAGTAAATAGTATCAGTGGTGTATTTGATCCAGGTATTATTATACATACCTGTCACCCTTTCGTTACTGTAATAATTGCTATCTGCAAGATAAGGTAATGAGTTTCCCCATGTCCCAATCGTATATTCATCTACTGCAGCAATATTAAATATGGTATCTGCCAGCACATGGTTCGTATAACCCGGACAACAATTTCCATGCATTGTAAACTTACCGCCCTTCCATACATGAGTTCCGAGCAGCAACCTGATACCAGGCTTTAACCTGAAGGTGCTGGTATTGGGCTGATAAATATCGTTGTCTACGATCAGGGTCACTGTATCATCCAGGATAGCTGACCCATTAGAGGGAACAGTGCTGTAAATATGAATGGGACTTGTCTCAATAGATGTTTCACCGTCGCCAAATTTCCAAAGCAGCCTTTTGCCAGAGGGTGCATTTGTAGTGAACTGAATAGGCTCTCCAAGATATAGATCTCCGGAAATAGAAATATCATAAGTAGATTTTCTGGCAGGTAGTGGCACTTTTTCTCCACAGCCTGAAACCAGAGCACCCAACATTAATATATTGACCAATAGTTGTTTAGATGAAATAACTGCTTGCATATTGAGGACATAAAGGTACGTAGATTGGCATTAATTGCTAAACCTCGACAATGCGGAAATTAACACTTCAAATAATAATGAATAACCAACCAATATATTAATCACTCGATTAAAATAACAAAAGAATGTATGTATGCGCTATGACTCTTTGCATATAATATCATTTTAGCTATTGCTTATTTTTTCGGGGATACCCGAACAATACGCAAGTGAGCATGGGTATAAAAAATATACAGATAGTTACAATAGAGGTTATCCAGTCGGCTTCATGACTTTCCAAAACCAAAGTAAGCTTCGACTGTGGGTAGAAATGCTCAGCAAGAGAGAGTGTGAGTTTAATACCCAAAAGCGCTATTACCATATATGCCGACACCTCCAGAAAAGGATATGCTTCCAGCAACTTCACAAATCCCTGTGCCACAAAACGCATGGCGAGTATACCTATAAAAACACCTATCATTATGATGGCTATGTTCTCTGAAAAGGCAACTGCAGCAAATACGTTATCTATTGAAAAAGCAAGATCCATCACCTCAACAGCTATAACGGTTGCCCAGAACTTACCTATCCTTCCAACAGTTGCCTTGTATAAAACACTACCTTCTTTTTTGATCTCATTCTTTACTTCTTCCTGTTTATTTCGTTTGCGCCACCAATCAATTGTGATATAAATAAGGTACAGACCACCTACCCCTTTCAGCCACCATACTTTTACCAGATATGCAGCCAGAAACAAACAGATACCTCTGAAAATATAAGCTCCGAATATTCCGTACTTAAGTGCTTTTGAACGTTCTTCTTTTTCAAGCCCCATGACCATAGTTGCCAATACTGCAGCATTATCTACAGAAAGCAGGCTTTCTATAAGTACCAGATTAGCTATAGTAAGTAAAGCAGTTGCTGGATCTTTGAAGATCTCCTGAAAAAGTTCTACCATGAAATGCAATATGAAATGGCCTGAAAAATGCCGTGTGCAAAAGTAACTAATGTACTGCCAATATGAACACTACCCTCTTTCGCACATTACCATTAGTTTTGCAAAAGATGAAGGCTTTTGAACAACTAAGAATAGTGTTTTTCGGCACACCCGATTTTGCAGTAGCTTCGCTGAAAGCTATAAAAGAAGCAGGGGGTAATATTGTGGCTGTAGTAACGGCTCCAGACAAGCCGGCCGGCCGTGGCAGGCAGCTGCAGGAATCGGCGGTGAAGCAATATGCAGTAAGTGAGGGACTAACTGTTTTACAACCCGAAAAGATGAAAGCTCCTGCATTTATTGATGAGCTGCGTGCACTGGAAGCTGATCTTCAAATAGTTGTTGCCTTCAGAATGATGCCGGAAGTGGTATGGAATATGCCACCAATGGGTACTATAAACGTTCACGGCTCTCTCCTTCCCCAATACAGAGGGGCGGCTCCTATAAACTGGGCAATTATAAATGGGGAGTCAGTAACAGGCGTCACAACCTTCAAACTGAAACATGAAATAGATACAGGTGATATTTTATTGCAATTTCAGGTGCCTATATTACAGGAAGATACTGCCGGTACAATGCACGACAAACTGATGATAGCCGGTGCTGATCTTCTTGTTAACACAGTTAAAGGCCTGGCATCCGACTCTTTGAAGGAGATACCACAAGATCTGGTAGCAGATTCACAACTAAAACATGCACCCAAAATATTTAAAGAAGACACGCAGATCAACTGGAATCAGCAGGGAAAAGCAATCAATAATTTCATAAGAGGTTTATCCCCTTACCCGGCAGCATACACTCACCTGGGAGACAAAACCGCCAGAATATTCTCAGGAACATATCATGAAGCACCTACTGAAATAGCACCCGGAACAATGGATACGGACAATAGCACCTACCTGCGCTATGCTACTGCCGACGGGTGGTATACTGTAAATGAACTGCAGCAGGAAGGCAAAAAGAGAATGGCTATAGCCGATTTCCTTCGTGGATTCAGAGGATGAGCATACCTGAAAATTGATCATGAACATTAAAGATTACTGTTACAAAATGATTCAGGCACTTTTGGGCGATAAAACATTGAAACCCAAAGAAAGGACAGAACAACTCGCAAAACTTGTGAGTGATGGTACGGTTGCAGTTTCCGATCTGAGGCAATTTGCAGAGGACGCCAAAGCGCCAATCAAAGCAACATGTATAGAATGTCTGGAATTTGCCACACAATCTGCACCCAGAATAATAAGTGCTGATGACCTGGAATGGGTCATTGAACAACTGAAAGCCAAAGAACCCAGAATAAAATGGGAATCTGCTAAAGTAATAGGTAACACTATTGCTACGTACCCGAATAAAGCAGAAAAGGCGTTAAATAATCTTCTGGAAAATGCTGCTCATGAAGGTACAGTTGTACGATGGAGTGCAGCATTTGCAATAGGCGAAATATTGAAGCTAAACGGCAAGATCAACAAAACATTGATCCCGGCAGTAGAGAATATTATAGCTAACGAAGAAAAGAACAGTATAAAAAAGATCTATCTGGCTGCCTTGAAAAAATCTAAATAACACAGCACTTGCTTTCTTTTCCTATCCTTAGCCTATTATATTTAAGATGACACAACCGGAATATCAGGCAATTCTACCAGATCGTACGCATTAATTTTATCGAGTGCCAAAACAGTATAATTACCATCTTCAGATCGCTCGAACATAGGCTGAAAACGTGCGCCATAAACCAGTTGCTGCCAGGTATAGGATGTTCTCTGCTGCACTGTATTAGAGAAATGATCGTCAAAGGCCTTGACATATACAAGTATTTCTACCCTGCCTTGCCTCAAATCTTCCATACTATACGCAAAAAGGGGACTTTCTTCGTTAATTGGGTGCACCATTGTCCAACTAAGCGCCAGTGAATTGATCTTTGATATCTCCAATGGCAATGGGAAGAAACGGGTTACGGTTTTTCCGTTTTCCTCCAGATGGAGAGCAACCGTAAGTTGAACCTCTACCTCAGTGAGATGATTGTTTTTGTAGGTAGCCAGGCGCAGCATCAGCCCCTTTCCATCTTTGTAAGGCGCAATGATAATATTGTCGCTAAAAAGCAGAAAAGCACGCGGACGAGAGAACCTTCCGTATATGAGACCAGTAACCACTGCAAAAGCAAGTATGCCCAGCAAAGACTCTGATGAAGCAATGGCGTTCGTTATAACACCGGTAGGTGCCACATGGCCATAACCCACAGTAGTAAGTGTCTGTGAACTGAAAAAGAAAGCCGCCAGCAACTCATCTATCATAGAAGATGAATGGGTAATACCGGACAAATTGTGCACCCCAACCATAAAATAGATACCTGCAAACAATATGTTTGTGATAGTATAAAATAGCAAAATGGTAAGAAAAAAATGACTGCGTTTCATACGCAGTAAGGAGTGATAAATAGAAATGCGCCTCCAGACAGATATTCCTTTCTTGCGCAAATTGGTACTTCCATCGGGGTTTACCAGTCTGCCGCCTTCCACATTACTATTTGGGCCAAAACCGGTATTATCAATATTTTTAGATCGGAAGCGATGTTGCTGTGCTGCCATGGTTTTTCTTGCGGTTTAATTCTATTAACAGCGAAAGTAATACCAGGAACGCCATTACGATTGCACCCAAAATTAATGTAATCTTACTGGTGAAATAAATGGTACCTGCATAACGAATTCCTATAAAGACAGCACCAAAAACAATTAGTTTAATGACCCAGTTCACCAATGGCAATAAAGTAAATGGACTGACGCCAAGTATCTTACCTGTGTAAATAAGGTAGAATGCTGCCTGCAAATAAGTAGAAACCACAAAACTGAGTGCTACGCCGGGAAGCCCCATCCATAAATAGAACGGATACATGAGCAGGCAAGCCAATAGTAACTCCCCAACTGCTCCTATATTTATGATATTTCCTTTGTGCCTGCGCTGCAGCACAGTAGTGAAACTGTATGCCCGAACCGGTAAGGAAAGAACTGCTATTGCAAAAATGGGTATAGCTGGTATATACTTCTCAGTGAGAATGGTCACAAACAGCTCATTACGGAAAATGAGCAGGAAGCAAAATGCCGGGAAAACAATACTGGATAATATTCTACCTGACTGATTGACCAGGGTGATTGTGTTTTCTTTTTCGGAATGGCGACCTGAATCCGCCAGTTGCAATAACACAGCACTACCCGCAGCACTCAATAACAATGGCAGGAACGGCACATTCTGTGCACCATTGTAATAAATAGCAGAAAATTCTGCTGTAAGCAATAACGCAATTACAAATTTATCTATCCAGGTAGATAGCATCTGCACCACATCATATAAACCGAGATGTAGCCAAAGTGAACGAATAGCAGGTATATCAATGTCCTCGTGTGCATAACCATCTGCATCTTTTTTCACCTCCAGCAGCACAGCACAACTATAGGTAAATACCCGCAACAAATTGATAACCAGAAGAAAAGAGAAAATAGACTCTATTGAAAATCCTGCTTTTAATGCAAACCAGTGTATGGCACAGAATGCAGCAGCATACAAAAATCCGGTAATGGAAATGAGCCTGTATTTGCGAAAAACTATGAGCAGAGACTCTGTTATGATGTTTATAGAGAAGGTAAGCAAAAAGAGAAATGCAGTAGAGAAATGAACCGAACCTGCATCATATTGCAACCAGGCAAAAAGACCACTTAATACCAGCATCCATAATGCGAACAATAAGTAATGCTTCATTTTGATGCGGCTAAGTAGGTTGGCCAGCAGGTTGCGGGAATAGGTTATGATCAGCGTATGTATGCCAAAACACATGAGTGGGTATATGACATAAAGCTGTATCCAGAATAGCTGGTAATTGCCATAAAGATCCTGTGGCAACTCTCTTGAATACCAGACCAACACCAGCAGGTTTGCCAACGAAGGAAAAAACCGCGTGATGAAGATATAGAATGAGTTACTTACAAAAACATTATTTGCTTTGAGCAAAGGCATTACACTCTTCCTTGTTTAGTTGTTTGATAATCCTTGCCGGATTACCCGCTATTACACAATAGCCCTCAGTAAAACTTTTGGTAACTATGGCACCCGCCCCCACTATAGTAAAGTCGCCAAGCGTAACACCCGGTAATATTACTGCACCCATACCCATCCAGCAAAACTTCCCTATTCTTATAGGATGCTGCGATACATGTTTATCATTATTTATCAGATCGTGATTAGCAGACACCACCCCTACATTAGGGCCAATATTGGTATAATCTCCTATTTCAATACCGTTGGCGGCATTAATGTAGACTCCGGGAGAATCGCCGGGATACACATTCAAGCCACGCTTAATTCGGCCCGGACTGTGGATAGTACTGGTATGATGTACTGCCCATGTAGTATCCGCATTTTGTCTGAGAATGCGTCTGAAAAGAAAATCTGCCAGATAAAAACCCATACTCATCTCCCTCCGCATCCGGAAAAGGTTTTTGATGTCATATGATGGTGTACCTGGCATATTTTCGAAATACTGCATAGGTCAACGACCATGCAGGTAATAAAGGCTATAACTATGCATTGGGCTTCCTGAAAGCAGGATAAAATGCACCAAGGCAAAGTAAAATAAGCAGAATACTGCTGACAAAAGCAACTTTCTGACCTGTATAGAAACTCGAAGGCTTGAACCTGAATTCAATTTTGTGCGGTCCATATGGTATCTTAATTGCACGTAACACATAATTGGCACGCATTATAGGTGTTTCCTTATCATCTACATATGCTTTCCAGCCTTTTGAATAATAGATATCAGAGAATACCGCTATGCCATCTTTGCTGTTGTTGCTGGTAAATGATATTTCATCCAGACCATATTTCGAGAGCTTCACTGCTGCAGCACTGTCTTTTCCGAATGCATAATTACCTACTTCATTTTTGAAAGTAGAACGAAGCACAACTGTATTTATCGGGTGGAAAGCATTGGCAACCATTGCGGTATCACCAAGATCCGGAGCGGTAAGGGAATTCATCTCCTCATCAGCAGTATTGGCCCATTTTATCTCATTTACAAACCAGGCATTGCCACATGCAGCAGGGTTTGGCATAACCTGTGGTGCACCACCCTTTGTTGGTATAATTATGTATTTTGTATTAAGCATATTTAACACCTCGCCATTAAAGCCACGACTCATGTGGCGATCAATAAGGTCCTGATAAATTTCCATTTTAGCCGGATGGTAACCACCAACACATTTGTGGAAATAGGCCTGAACAGCATCGTTATATGTATCACGTGTAAGATCCAGCACACGATAGTAAGGATCAGGATCGCGCATGATGGCTTTATCTACATCCCTTGGTTCGAACATTGTATCATACTCAGATGCATCAACATAATTGCTGTCATTGAGGTAGTTCTGAGACATTGGGATAAGGTCTATGGCAATAATAGCACCAAGACCTGCAAACAGAACAGTTGGTTTTATCTTGTCTTTCAGATATGCCCATATGAGACCGGTAGCAAGCAGTATGAATACTGCGCTTGTAAGGCCACTTCTCATAGCCAGTGCTATACGGTCTTCTTTGAGCAGCTTCACCATTTCGGGCTGCAAACGATCGTCGCTGCCACCGGTAAAGTCGAAAAACATACTGCCCCCTAAACCAATAAGTACACAAATACCCGCTGTAATACCTGCAGCTGTTTTAATGTTTTTCCATGTATTAGGGTTGTTCCTTTCATCCATTGCTGCCTGCAGGCCCCATATACCCAGTAGCGGAAATAGGAACTGAGGAATGACCAACGCCATAGATGGCGTACGGAACTTGTTAAGGTAAGGTACATTATCGAAAAGGAAGTAATTGATACTCTCCATATTCTTGCCTAATGAGAGTATAATGCAGAACAATGATGCTGCCAGAATCCACCATTTATGGGCAGACTTAACAGTGAACATACCCAATACGAAAAGGAAACATACTATAGCACCAAAATATACCGGACCACTGAGGAATGGCTGAGGGCCCCAGTAAAGTGGCAACTTTTCTGCACTACCTCCTATTGCTTCAGAAGTTTTTGGCGCCTTCTCAGCATATTCAGTACTGGAACCACCATATAGATAAGGTATCATCAGACAGAAAGTCTCGCCTATACCATTACTCCACCTGAAAGCATATTCTTTATCAAGTCCACCATTTTCCTTTTTGTCGTGGCCTGAAAGCTCGCTGGCACCACCACGCATGGTCTCTTTTGCATACTCTGAAGTGGTAAGTATAGTAGGCAAACTAGGCCCTACACCAATAGCCATAGTAGCGGCAGCAATTGCAGAAGAGATAAAAAATTGCTTGATACGACCTTCTTTGATAGCAATATAGAGCATTGCCAAACCAAAGAAACCAAACATAAAGAATGAGTAATAGATAACCTGAAAGTGGTTATTACTGAATATGAGCACGAATGATAAGCCAAGTATAGCTGCACCGGTAAGCCATTTCTCTTTGTAAATAAGGTACAAACCCGCCATAGCTGCCGGCAGATAGCCCATTGTAAGCATCTTTGTTTCGTGACCTACACTTATTATGATAGCATTGTAAGTAGAGAAAGCGTAGGCTATTGCCCCTATCATACCCAACCATTTGTTGATGTTGAGTACCCTCATCAGCAGATAAAAGCATAACATAGCTATGAAGAAGAAGTAAGCAGGCTTACCTATTGCCTGCAATACACTCTGCACATAACCCAGATAGTTGGAGTTTGAAGCGCCTACATAAGTTGTATAGGTGGGCATACCACCAAACATACTGTTTGACCAAAGCACATCTTTTCCTGTAGCCTCATGATAGGCCATAGCTTCGTGAGCCATACCCTGCCACGATATATTATCGTGCTGATTGAGTTTTTTTCCCTGCAATTGAGGGTAACAGTAGAAAAGCGATAATAGCGCAAAACCAATGATAACAAACAAATCGAGTTTGTACTTCTTCAGATCAAATTGCATATTAGTAGTATTAAGTCAAAAGTAGAAAGTAGAAAGCTATTTTCCTAAGTTATTTTAAACGGAAATGAGCTTCGGGAGAGAACGACAAAAAACTGATAATATTATAACGAAACCCATAAATTTTATTAAAATACAAATATTGAGTCCTTGTTATTTAAAAACAAGAACGGAGGCCCAGTGAGGCCTCCGTTCTTTATCTTATTAAAAATTAATGAATATTAATGAACTACAACCACCCTACCTGTAAGACGCTGAGCTCCGGAAGTGATATTAAACACATATAAACCCGGTGCAAGTTTTTCTGTATTGAATACAGCTTTCCCTTTACTTACCTGATTAAAAATGCGGGTATCTACGACCTGACCAAGCATGTTTGACAGTGTTATTGTTACCGATGCAGGAGCATCAAGTGAAAAAGGTATTGTGAGTTCTGATGAAACAGGATTTGGGTAAGCAGAAGCTTCTGTGATCTTGCTAACTTCATTGATACCGGTCACTGTGCCACAAGAAGTACACTTGATATGGAAGTCGATATATGGATATTGCAATGTGCTTGGGCCGCTGCTGGCAGACCAGAACCATAAAGGAATGAACTGACCACCCCATCCTCTTGCTGTATCTGGCAGGGTCTTGTACATACCGCTGTTTCTGTTGGATGCTACATAGGTTGCATAACTGGTAGAGGTAGACGACCCTTTGAAAAGACTGAAGCCACGGAACATATTGTGTTTGTAACCGTTTGTGCCAAAAACAGTGTCATGTGCATAGAATGTAGGGCTACCACTTATAAAGGTAACAGAAGCCCCAATAAGGTTGCCTGCAGGTATATTCACATCAGAGAAACCTACCTGTCCCATATACCAACCGTTAGATAGTGTATCGCCCCATGCAGGAGACGCACCGGTATTGTTCAGCAATATGTCGCGAAAAACTGCCGTTGTTCCTTTTGCCGTTGTAGTCACACTATCGAAATGCATACGATATGTATCCATTGAATCTGATGAACCGTAGGTAGTAAGCACTGAAGGATTACCTGTTTTAGCCAGATAAACATCTGGACCGCTGGTGCCATTACCACGACCTGCATTACCATATACAAATGCAACACGCAAGGTATCTACATATGTATTTGCAGTATTAAAACCATATATACCAAAGAAACGGAGAGAATCTACGGAATAAGCATCCGTGGGATTTACCTTCATTTGGCCTGAATAATAATCGAGAGAGTTGAATCCGGAGAATGTAGGGTCTACAACTAGTCCCATAGACACAAGCCTGTTGTGCTGCCATGTTGGGCTGGAAAGCGAATTGTATGCCATTACAGCCATAGTGTCTTTCCACATATAAGTTGACGATATTGCGGCACCTGTGCCCAGATCTATTTCACTGGTATCAAAATAGTCAGCATAGCTATACCACCTGGGAGCAGCAGTGGTCTTTTGCTGATACTTATGGTTATCAACCTCTGCCCTGATAACTTTTTTAGCATCCTGATAATTGAACAGAGACCCAGGAACTGAATTACCGAAATCGATCAGCTTTTCCTGTGCCGATGCCGACAGTGCAACAGAACCTGCAACAAATAAGAATAGTAGTTTTTTCATTTTTTGGTGTTTTAATAAAGATGAAACAATGAAAGGATCAACACTAGAGTGAAGTTAAATACAATATGGCAAAAAGCATACCAAATAATAACTACGGAACGATTCAAAATGCACATCATGTGCATTAAAACACATTTAATGGTTAATACAGCAGGTAATTACTATAAAATTGAACATTTTTCTGATCAGAATCAGCAATAATAGTCAACAGATTTAACTTCATAGTTTTTACTTTTGGCTTTTTAAAATACCTTTGCAGCCGATTATTAAAAAATAAACAGCATATGTCACTAAACAACATTCACGAACTTCTGGGCGATAAAGCCGGATACTATCTGGAGCATACCTGCAATACTATCAGCAAATCTTCTATCCATGTTCCATCTCCTAATCATCTGGATGATGTTTGGACACAATCGAACCGTAACATACAGACTGTTCGCAGTATTAATGCGCTTATGAATCATGGCCGTCTTTCCGGCACTGGTTATGTATCTATACTTCCGGTAGATCAGGGAATAGAGCACAGTGGTGGTGCTTCATTTGCTCCAAATCCTATTTATTTCGACCCTGAAAATATTGTAAAGCTTGCAATTGAAGGAGGCTGTAATGCAGTGGCTTCAACCTATGGTGTTCTAGGCGCAGTTGCCCGCAAATATGCTCATAAAATACCTTTCATTGTAAAGATCAACCACAACGAATTCATTTCTTATCCAAATAAGTTTGACCAGATCATGTTCGGCACTATCAAAGATGCATGGAACATGGGTGCTACTGCAGTTGGCGCAACTATCTATTTCGGCAGCGATGAAAGCGCACGCCAGATAGTAGAAGTGGCTAAAGCTTTTGAATATGCACACGAATTGGGTATGGCTACTGTGCTGTGGTGCTACCTGCGCAATAGCGGTTTCAAAAAAGACGGTATAGATTACCATACTGCAGCCGACCTTACTGGTCAGGCAAACCACTTGGGCGTAACTATTCAGGCAGATATCATCAAGCAGAAATTACCAACGAACAATGGCGGATACAATGCTATCAACTTTGGTAAGACCAGCAAACTGGTTTATGACAATCTAACTACTGATCACCCTATCGATCTTGCTCGCTATCAGGTAGCAAACTGCTACATGGGTCGTGTAGGTCTTATCAACTCAGGTGGCGAATCTAAAGGTGCTACCGATATGGCTGAAGCAGTAATGACGGCAGTAGTGAACAAACGTGCCGGTGGCATGGGGCTGATAAGTGGCCGTAAAGCCTTCCAGAAACCAATGAACGAAGGTGTGCAACTGCTGAATACAATTCAAGATGTTTATCTGGATAGCTCTGTTACCATCGCTTAAATTTTTAAATATTCATACGATACAAAACGGCTGTACAGATGTACAGCCGTTTTTTTTGTGGGTATATTTACTAAAATTAGCTAAACAGAAAAGCGTCCCGACGGTGAGACGCTTTAATGGTTTTGTGGTGATAAGAAGGGCTGTAAACTATTTAAGAATCATGCTTCATTGAGAAATCATTTAAAGTGTTTTGTTTTTCGGTCCAGAATCCATTTGCTATGTTCCCATTGCAGGTTCCGAAATACACCTGATTGATTTTACGA
This sequence comes from Bordetella parapertussis, assembly GCA_943331005.2. Taxonomy (GTDB): domain Bacteria; phylum Bacteroidota; class Bacteroidia; order Chitinophagales; family Chitinophagaceae; genus Nemorincola. The sequence continues at coordinate 21,325 of CALQJX020000013.1, read as the reverse complement.
TCTAATAAAGAATAATGCAATTTGAACATAAAATGACCATTTGATTCTTCATACCAACGGGCGTTTGCTATATTACCGTCAGGAAAAGTAATAATCGCAGTTCCATCTGCATAAAACGATACCGAATCTGCGCCTTTTCCTATAGTATAAACATTCCATTTTTTATCAGCCAAATAACCCATTTTCAAATCCACATTGGTGAAACAATTTTCACTATTAATGTACCCTGTGTCAGCAACTGCTATCCTCATCACAGCTTTAACATGTCACAAAGAAAATGAATGAAGCATAAAAAAAAACGAGTAAAAATACCCGTTTTTAAAAACAGGTATTTTTACCTGTACTTATAATATGTTATTAATAAGCTAATCAAACGAATTGGAATCGTAAATGCCGTTATTAACAGCAAACAATACCAATCCTGCAGTATTCTTGCATCCCACCTTGGCCAATAGATTGTTTCTGTGACCATCAATAGTGCGCGGACTAAGATTAAGAACCTCGGCCATTTCGGAATTGGTAAATTCCTTGCAGATAAGCCGCAAAACCTCTATTTCTCTGTCAGTAAGATCAATAGGAATATTTGCAAAAGAACGCACATGTGCAGATCTATGTTTTTGTGCAGAAAGCATAGACCTGATTGTAGCCTCATTGAAATAAAACCCGGTCTTAAATGCAGACTCAATTGCTTTTTTGACCTCTTCAATATCGCAGTTCTTCACCAGATAACCAGCTACACCTGCTTCTATCATTTTTACTATAAATCGCTCCTGGTTATAAACAGTAAGTATGATACACTTCACAGAAGGAAAGCGTTTGACCAATATTTCTACCAGTTCGAAACCATTCAATTCCGGCATGTTCATATCTACCAAAGCTACATCCGGCAGAATACCTTTTTCCAGAATATCCAGAAACTGCAGTCCGTTATCAGCGACTGCAACAATGTCCATACCCTGGGTTTCCTTTAACAGAGAGTGAATACCTTCTCTGAATAATCGTTGATCTTCTACAATTGCTATTTTAATGTTTTCCATCTTTCAAATTGTTATAGAGCCTTGAAACAGGCATAAGAACTCTGAATGAATAGCCGGCACCCGGTGCCGAAAACACTTTGTAAGTAGCATCGATCATACTAAGTCGACTCTCTATGTTGTAGATGCCAATGCCATGATCATTGTTACCTTTGAGGTCTATGCCCTTGCCATCGTCGGTATATTGAAAGGAGATGTACCCTTTTACGAGGGAAATTATAATTGAAACATGCCGGGCATTTGCATGTTTCAAGGTGTTATTTATTAATTCCTGAGCAACTCTGAACAAAGACAGTGCATCATCGAATGGGAGTTGCTTTAGCTGCTCATCAGTGTTATCAGTGATCTCAACAGATAGACCGGATGAACGTGCTACTTTGTCGCAATATTCCTCTAATGCTTCTTGAAATCCCCATAGTTCGAGACCTGCAGGAGACAAACTGTGAGATATATTACGAACATCGTCTATAATGTCATCAATACTTTTTTTGGCATCATCAGCGATTTCCCTAACCAGATGCGCTTCTACTTCTGAACTGAGTAAACGGGCAACAAGAAAACGTAAGCCCGACAAAGAGCTACCGACATGATCATGTAAATCTTTGCTGATCCTTATCCTTTCTTCTTCCTGAGACTGTATAGTAGCATTCAACAACATCTGCTTATGTGCAGATTCAGCCATACGCATAGCTTCAAACTGAGCACGAAGACGCTTACGATACTTCAGAAAAAACAATATCAAAGCAAGGGCCAATACAAGAACCCCGGCAGTGCCCAGAAAAATGAGATAATATAGATTGTCGCCTAATTTTTGTGTTTCCATAGCGCTATGGCTATCAATATATACAGAATCAATAACAAAGTGGCATGAATACTCCACATTATTACTCCAAGCCCCACATTACCTATAGTAAGATTGAATATGACAAACCAAATAAAAGAACCGGAAAAATAGATGAGCAGTCCTGAATTGATGTAAGTTATTACATTCACATTCTTTTCCTCAATTTCAACTTTGTCCAGCACTTTTACAAAATATGTTATTGCCAGGATTAGAATGATCAAAGCCTCAATAGACTTTGTGTACGTATTATATGTATATAAATCCTGAATATACAATACATTAATTACACAAATCACTAAAAATGAAGGGATTAACCAATTTATTATCTTATCTGACTGCTGGGTATTGAGTAGTTTTTTATAAAATAATGCCAGTAATGCAAATTCCACAAAAGTGTAAACATGCATTACCGGCATGTTGTTGATGTTGTTAAATCCTAAAATCGTCCCTATTATATTTGAAAAAGCACTTGCAAATAAAAACCAACTTATTGATTTCAATTCAATAGTTAATCTATTATATTTGATTGTAGCCAGAGATAAAGGCAACAAAATACTTGCTGGCACTACAATCCCCATATATATAAAAAACAATCCTTTATCTAATAACACCTATATTTATTTATTAAATTATATATTCCCATTCAGCACGTTACCACCACCACACATGTTAGGACAAGGTAATGTAGAATCAAATACAAGACTACCTTGATTTCCATCTACTAACACATCATCTCCATTAGCATCAACAGCTACAACGTATAAATGGAAAGTACCATCTTCTTTCATAGCTCCATATACGCGGAAACCTGAAGCCGCATACTGAATAGTGTTGTTAATATCAGATAATGGAATAAAGAAACCATTGATCAGGTATTTTGGATCGTTGGTTACTGAAGAAATGAAAGCTCTCCAAGCGGCAGTTTCAGCAGCTGCGTCTTGTACCGGTACCGGAGGAATGTTCTGGATATTAGTGTTACTCATAGGTTACTTGTTTTTAAATGGTTAAGGAAGGTTTTAGATTACAACTTGATTAGTTGTGGCATAAAAATAGTAAAATTCCGATACCGGACCTATTATGTTTCAATGATTAATTCGATGCTGTTATCTTTGCACAATGGAACTCAATGCACTTACTGCAATCAGCCCGATAGACGGACGCTACAGATCACAGGTATCACCCTTTGCTCCCTACTTTTCGGAGTATGGACTTATCAAATACAGGGTGCGAGTAGAAGTAGAATATTTCCTTTTCCTGGCAGAAAAGAAAGTTATAAAACTACCTGCAAAAGTAAAACCTGCAAAACTTCGTGAGGTCTATCAGCAATTCAGCGAGGAAGATGCTGCTAAGATCAAGTCCATTGAAAAAACCACAAATCACGATGTAAAAGCAGTAGAATATTTTCTGAAGGAAAAACTAGAAGCACTTGGTGCCGGCGAAAGTTTGGAATGGGTACATTTCGGTCTCACCTCTCAGGACATAAACAACACCGCAATCCCACTTTCGTGGAAAGAAGCACTGGAGGAAGAATACTTCCCTATGCTGCTGAACACACACCTACACCTATATCATCTGGCACAGGAATGGAAAGGTATACCCATGCTTGCCAGAACACATGGCCAGCCGGCATCACCAACAACGCTGGGCAAAGAATGGATGGTTTTTGTGGAGCGCCTGGAAGGACAGATAGATCAGTTACTGAATATACCTTTTGCTGCAAAATTCGGAGGAGCTACAGGTAACTTCAATGCACACCATGTCGCATTCCCAAAGATGGACTGGGTAAAATTCGGCAATGATTTTGTAGAAAAGAAACTGGGTCTGGAGCGTATGCAGTATACCACCCAGATAGAACATTATGATAGCCTTGCAGCACAGTTCGATGCACTGAAACGCATCAACACCATCCTTATGGATCTGAGCAGGGATGTTTGGCAATATATCAGCATGGAATACTTCCGCCAGAAAGTAAAAGCCGGTGAAGTAGGCAGCAGCGCTATGCCACACAAAGTGAATCCGATAGATTTTGAAAATGCTGAAGGCAACTTCGGTATAGCCAATGCACTTTATGAGCATCTTAGCGCCAAACTACCGATCAGCCGTTTGCAGCGCGATCTTACAGACAGTACAGTACTGCGTAACATAGGTATTCCTATTTCGCATAGCTTCCTTGCACTGAGGTCTTTGGAGAAAGGACTGAACAAACTGCTTCTGAATAAAGAGAAAATGCAGGAAGACCTGGAACGCAACTGGGCTGTTGTTGCAGAAGCGATACAGACCATATTGCGCAGAGAAAACTATCCGCAACCCTATGAAGCGTTGAAAGCGTTGACACGGGGCAAGTCAAGCATAACAAAACAAGACATACACAAGTTCATAGATACACTGAAGGTAACCGCCAAAGTGAAAAAAGAGCTTAAATCCATTACTCCGCATAACTATACCGGAGTTGATTTCGACTTCTAAGCCTAAGTGATGGATCTGGGCAAAGGATACGAACAGCTTGTAGCTCGAACACTTCAAGTAAATGAAAATGACCACGTCAACCAAAAGGTTGACGTGGTCATAAATGTATATGGCAAGCCCCACAACACGGCTGTGACCCTATATACATTGTTGAAACATTCAGGGCAATGGATTGATAAGATCTATTTTATTGAAGAGCGTAAACAGCCTCACAACAGTGATTTTGGCTTTATTAAAAGAGCTTTTGGCAAGAAACTGATCAGCTTCACACCCGGTCTATGGTTGTGGGTGCGTCCATTCAGATCTAAGTTCATTTTCAGGTGGCCCGCCTTCCGCAGATCTGTACGGTATCAATATGGCTGGGAACAAACAAACAAAGATCATTTGTTCATCTCTCACAACGATGTAATGTACACAGGTGATGTGATAGGTGCAATGCTGCATGATTGCGGGAACAATATAGGTATAGGCCCAGTAGGGCAATGCTGGAACTGCTCTGCACACTTTGCCGGTTTTTGCAATCCTGAAAGTTATACCAGCTACAAACCAGGATATGATGAACTGGTGCAACTACTTGCAGAGCACCCCGGCAGCAGAGCCCAACATTATGGAGACCTGCCCCACAAAAACAGACCATGGCCTCTACCCGAGTGTAGACTTAATGAATGGACTGCTTTGATAAACATGAAGCTGGCAAGACCGGTAACTATGCCAATTGGAAATGCGGTACCCTTTGGTGCATTCTTCGGGCTGGATATAGGTACTCGGTGGTTTAGCGATGTACTATCGATGGGGCATACCGTAAAACACTTTGCTATAGAACCATACGCCAGCCATGCGTGGGCAGGTACTGTACGTAACGGACACGCTGCACTACTGAAAGAAGAAGAGTATAAATATTCCGAACAAGTTGCGGCAGACTATCTGAAATCAGAAATAATTACAGTGAAAGGAAATTGACTTTTGTGGTCTAGCCGGATATACTATGCTGGAAGTAATAGTAATTGAAAAATAAATACCATTACTCGAACTTAAAGCAACCAATATCATTGCTGCCAGACCTGTTTTTACCATCCAGATCGTTGGCGGGTGTGTAAATTGAATTGCCTTTGCCTATAGCTGGCGAACCTTCTTTCAGCCTGTAATCGCCTTTCTCCTTGTCTTTGAACATTGGATCAACATTGTAAATGCAATCTGTAAAATTTACAAAAGCTTCTCTGTTCTTACCTATGCGCAACAGGCAATGATCCATTTCCAGCACAGCAGCAGCATCCGGCACCGAACTGCAAACGATCTCACTATCCAGAGAGCCGTAAACTATACAGTTGCGCATAGCGGCATACAGGTCGCCAAAGTAAATGGTATTCTGATCGGGTTTGTAATAATTGAGTATGGCTACTGTTCCCTGTGCGCTATGCGACAGGCCTGTTCCGCCATAATTGGCAAAGGTGCAATTCGTAAAGGTATCTCGCCCACCCTGAATGATTGCCAGCGCATACCCTCCGGTGGAATGGAAGAGGCAATTTGTTGCAGAAATTGTACCCTTTCTGGAGTAGATCCCTGAGCCTATAGAGTTCTTCACAATACTGTTTTCCATGCGAAGCTGAGGTTGTGAACCTGAAGCATTTGAGTCTATATTTACCCAAATAGCTGCAGCATTGCCCAATGCACCATTGCCTCCGTTCTCTATACGCGTATAGCGTAGTCTGCTACCACTGCTATAGGAATGAAAATAGATACCACCCCACTCTCCCGGATAACCTTCGTAACCGAAATATCTGCGATCGAGCCTGTCGCCCTGAAAAATAACACTATCTTTTGCTGTACCGTTGGCTATAAGTTTACCAAACACTACCAATCCTGAATTCTGATGCATGTATATGCGGCAGCCGGGATTGAGTGTGAGCGTAGCACCGGCAGCCACTCCGGCACTGTTCACAATTACATAGGGCAGTAATGTATCCCAAACAGTATTGATAGTAATGACACTATCTACTATGTAGCGTGCATTCTGACCATAAGCAGTGAAAGGAACAAAGAAATTTTTACCGTTGAGTGTAGCTACCAGCGAGTCGGTAACAATGAATGGTGTTCTTTCGTTATTGGGATCAATCTCTACTGTTGCAAAAACATAAACACTATCATTTGCTGCTATTCTGATATTGGAAATATTGTTGCCCTGGAATCCATCCACATTCAGCCGGAAATATGAATTACCGTTCAGCATTTTCACTGAACTAAGTATAATTTCTTGATTCTGAGTATTAAAGATAAGTATACCTGATGTGAAACTACCGGCTGCAGTAAACACAGTATCGAAACTCAAAGTATCATCAGAGAATCGAAGATCGCCTCCGGTTGTTAGGATCTTTTTTTCTTTTCTGCAAGATTGACTCATGAGCACTACAAAAAGCGCACAGATCGAGAGTATGATGATGGATGCTTTAGACCGCATTTATACCAGTTAGAATGTAAAAATAAAGAAGTAATAGTATAACGGAAAAGCAATTGTAATTATTATGAGTTAATAACCCATAACGAATATGTAATTAGAGATGATCAGATTGAATCTATAACAATGAGAATGGAGGTATCAAAATGACATCAGAAAATTGCCGGGTAAAATACAAGCAAAAAATAAAGACTAGTAAAGCTTGCAGGTCTCGGTGATCTTTACACCGTTTTCTTCTTTTTCATAAGACTCTTTCTTACAAACCGATTCTGCTCCCTTCTTGTTGTTGTAAACGTCATATTCGTTGTAAACACTATCGGGCATACCCGGAGCACCAGAGTACTTAATGAGACAGCTGCATGTATATTTTTTCACACAAGAGGTCATTGATAATACACTGAAGATAGCCAGTATCAGTAAGAGAGAACTACGAAATTTCATGTATGCCTGCTTATTTAGGGTGAAGTTAACAAGGGTTGGTTACAATTCAAAATTTTGCATAACTATTAATCATCCGAATATGACCAGCCGGGTTTAAAGCAATTGATTGAAAAACCAAAAATGGATGATCAGCTACCCAGAAACTTTATGTTATTCAGCAGCAGATTAAGATCGGTAGATGGCGTGTATTGCTGTGCATAATTGAGGTCAATATTAGCTTTCACCTCTTCGCCCGGCTCATATCCGGGAATGACATTACAAGGTGGAATTACCCCCTTTCTGATAGATGGCAGACCGGAAATATTGCCTGCAGAAGCATAGCCTACCCATGTAATTTTGCCAATCAATACAGCAAAACAACGCGATAGGAAAACAGCTGGTTTACGCACAACAAAAAGCATTACTGGTGCCAGCAAAAGGAAAACTATAGAAGCACCTATATCTACCATGCGCTTATTGCGTATCTGTGCAAAATCCGAAAGATTGAAACGACGGTCTATGGTGTAAAGATCGCCCGAAGTGGCACTGGAATTACTACCTACAAAACTCTGCCCGCCCGGCAAATGGATCTTGTATTCATAGTCACCACCACATTCCTGCATACGTGCAAAAACATCTGTATAGGTAAGTCCATTGATACAGAATATGACCTCATTTACATTGGTCACATAAAGCAATTGCTTCATTTCTGCCAATGTGCCCAATGCACCGTTCTTACTGCTACCCGGATTGATTCGGCCTGAGAGCTCTGGTGCATAATTCACCAGACGCAACACATCGGCAGTTTGCCTATAAGATTTCTCTTCGGCCACTATCACTGCTTTTCTAGGCAGGGTATCATATGGAATGAACCTTAGAATACCCATACGGTACAACAATTCGTGCAAGCCCAGTAAACTAACAGTACCTGCCATACCTGTAAAAATGATAATGGCCCTTGAATACCTGTATTCGGGAGGCAGCAAACCATAGTAGGCCAGAATAATGATGGTACCGAATACCATACCCCTCACCACCTTCAGCGCGCGATATGGCTGGTCATACGCTCCATTGAAGTATAATGAAAGCAACCAAAGCAGTATATATGCCGGGAATGTAGCGTATACTACCGCTGACTGTATGGGTGCAATGTTTTTTACTTCGTTTACCCAAAACTCTTTGATACCGTATAGGGTTACCAAAAGTATAAGCGCATCGAACAAAGGCATATGCAATACCTTCAATGCACGTTTCATAGTACCCAGTATTGCCCTGAGTACTATTCCGGCATTGATAAACATAATAAACAGACCTGCCTGCTTTTTAGTGTAGTGTTTCTTTACGAAGGTTACCAATGCTTCATTGAAAATACGCACATAAGAAAGCGTCATTTTACGGGTGCTCTCCCCTTTATAATGTATGAGGTCTACCTCGGGATAATATATATTCTTATAGCCGGCCTTTTGAATGCGATAGGAAAGGTCCACATCCTCGCAATACATGAAGTAGTCTTCGTCGAATGGGCCACCCGATTCGTCCATTGCTTTTTTACGAACCAGCATACAGCAACCCGAGAGCACATCTACCTCTGCAGTTTGGCGCTCTGCAATGTGAACTGCGTAATATTTATTGATATATGCCGACTTACTAAATATCTTATTAAGACCTGTAGTTTTGAATATGGCAACAGACAGCGAAGGGAATGACTTCTTGGAATCTGGAGCAAATTGCCCCTTGCCATCAATGAGTCTTGGCCCCAGAGCACCGGCTTCCGGATGAGCATCCATGTATGCCAAAGTGGCACTGAGAAAGCCCTCGGGCATCACCGTATCGGGGTTCAGGAATAGTATGTACTCCCCTTTTGCAATAGCCACTGCCTGATTATTGGCCTTTGAAAAACCTTTGTTATCCTTGTTTTCTATGAGCACTACCTCCGGGAAACGCTCTTTCACAAATTCGCAACTGCCATCTGTGGAATTATTGTCTACTACAATTACTTCTGCAGCCACACCGACTGCAGCACGCAACACAGAGTGCAGGCATACTTCCAGGAAGTACTTTACGTTGTAGTTTACAATTATTACAGAAACCTTCATATCAATAAAAGAGATGCGCCGGAAAAAGTGATACTGCAATTTCCGCGCCACAATTGAATTTCGTTGCAAATAACGTAAATAGGAACAATAGATTGTAGTACATTGATAAAAATGGGAACTAATATTCGATAATAAAGTACTTTGCGTAAAACAGGAATAAAATATTTATATATCAACCCAATTTATGCCTAATGAGTAGCTGTTTCAAGTCTATTTTCTAATTTTATACTCATGAACAAATTCATACGCTTTTCCATTTTTCTTATCCTCATAGTTGCTGCACTTGTATTGACATTGGCTATAGTTGAGCCTAATGATGTTACTGTATCAAGAAGCATAGTAATTCGAGCCAGTAAAGAGACTGTGTATGAACAAATATCAAAATTCAAAAACTGGCAAAACTGGAGCACGCTTTTGCAAAACGATACTTCTGCAAAGATCACCTACAAGGGAACAGACGGACTGCCCGGAAGCACACTGGAATGGGCCGGAGATGACGGTATAAGCGGCACAGGTGTTATAAAAAATGTGAGTTTAGAAGAAAATTTGCTACATTATATATTTACGGTAAGTAAACCGGCATCTATGGAAGCAGATGGTATTTTATCAGTAAAAGATACAGGTGATTACACAAAGGTTACATGGACGTTTCATAAACATTTTCCGTTCATTGCTAATGCAATGCTCATTGTTTTCGATCTGGATAAATATATGGGTGGCGACTTCGAGCGTAGCTTACAGAAACTTAGATCCTATGTGGAAACTGATGTAGAACCTGTCATTGACATAAAAGAAGTAGAATATGCGGGTGGACTAATAGCTGGTATAAGAGATACCGTGAATCAGGATGACATCAGTATATTTTTCGGAGATACATATAGTTTGTTTATAAAAACACCGGCTTCAAAAATAACCGGTGCACCGGTAGGTTTGTTTTATGAGTGGGATAAAGTGCACAGTAAAACAGATGTTTTTGCAGGTTTCCCTGTAGCAGATACCGATATACCTGTAAACGGAATAACATTCTCTCAGGTTACTCCTTCTCGTGCTTTCAAAGCAATTCATAAAGGCGACTATAGCGGGTTGAAGAAAGTTCATGAAGCGCTGAATAAACACCTTGCACAGAAGGGGCTTACTAAATGGCTGACCGTGGAAGAATATGTGGTATACAACGGCACTGAAAAAGAAACCAGTAAGTGGATAACCAATGTGTATGTGCTGATACAATAAAAACATGGGTAGATCAATGCTCTACCCATGACTATTAAACGACAACATAGATCAGTTATTCTGTTTTCTGTTGAAAAACCAACAGACGAAAATCGGCAATATAATTAAGGTTAGTTTTTGTGGCTATAACCAAACATCCTTTTATAACTACGGCCAGAGGTTTCTGAGATTCAGATCCGATTCCGGATGACAAAGCAGCAGGGAATAAACATAACAAAGCCAAAGCCATCAAGGCCGTCATTACCACAGGACTTGTCTCGGCCTTACTTATCGGGAATGGCTTACTTTTATAATTTAGTCAAAATAAAACTATTAATATCCGCATCAGGATATGAAAATATGGGTAAAAAGAAAAGCGTAATGGTAAGTTAAAAGTACCTACCATTACGCTTTTCAGATATAAAAACAATTAAAACTTATAATCTTTGGGATAGTCCAGATAACTCCATTTGTTTACCACTACTCCATCTTTCAGCAACATCAGACCAGGATTTGTACGCATCACTGTCTTATTAACTGTAACGTCAATTGTCATAAATGGAATATCCTGCATATTCCAGGCTTCCTGGTATACTTTACAAAGATCACGACCAGCTGAACAAGCAACATAGAAAGGCACATTAGCAGCCTTTGCTTTATCCATCATACCGCGAAGAATGTCCATATTGTCTTTGTTTGCTTTTTCAGGCTCACGCAGGAACCAAATAAATACATATCCTTTTGAGGTAAGAATTGCCTTGGTCTGATCTAAGTTGGCAGTATCTGTAAGCGAAAAGTCATGGATCTCAGAAAGTCCTGTAGCAGGAGCAACTTCAACAGACTTACTGGAAACGAATTTCCATGTAGAGTCTTTCCACGGATAGTTTTCGGCAGTAAAATCTTTTTTTACGCCATCTTTCTCATAAACAAATGTTGTAGCATAAACTGCTTCTTTACCATCAGGCGATGGCTGCATTTTCTCCCAAATATTGTTGCCTACTTTATAAGGAAGACAATCGTGATATGGCAAATGATGCAACACCCACCATTGTGCGCCGAAAGCGAAAATAGCACCACACGCTACAATTGAAGCATTGATAGCTGGTTTGTTGAAGATAGGGAATACCCTGTACCTGAATACAAAAAGGAATAAAGCAGCTGCAGTAAGCACCACATCTTTATAGAAGGTTGCAGTATTTGATATTTTGATACAATCGCCGAAACAACCACACTCTTTGATCTTGCCAGAATAAAGGGCATAACCTGTAAGGAAAGTAAAGAATATATTGAGCAACAATAGTAATGTAATGTACAATCGGAACACATTACCCACTATCATTGCGAGGCCTGAAGTGATCTCGAAAGCGATCATGGTAACGGAGAGTGCCAAACTATACTTTATCATGTAGGTCATACCCCACACTTCAAAGAACTCATTCATTTTATAGGTGAGTCCCAGCGGATCGTTAGCCTTAACCAAACCAGAGAAAATGAATAAAAGGCCTACTGATACCCTTAAAATCCATAAAATAATCTTCATGTTACAGTTTTTTACGAAATAGTAAGTGAAATTAATAAAGCTGTCAATAAATAATAAAATGTCAATTGTGAAACTAAAATAAACCAGAAATCTGCTCAGAAATCCGTTTCAATTTCATATTCTTGTCAAACATACGGCATACCTCATTAACAGCAAAAAGTTAAAGCCAATTCAATCATTAAGAAAAACAAAAAAATTGTTTACTCTTCGCATCAAAAATAAAGAACTGGACATTTCCTCACCAGTAGTAATGGGTATTCTAAATGCAACGCCTAATAGTTTCTACAACAAAGGACAGGAAAGCGATATAGATGGTTTGTTACGCACTGCTGAAAAAATGTTAAATGATGGTGCTTCAATATTAGATATTGGTGGTGCCAGCACCAAGCCCGGGGAACCGCTGATAAGTGTTGAAGCAGAATTGAAGAGAGTTATACCGGTGATTAGTGAAATAAGAAAGCGCTTTGCAAATGTTTGGCTATCCGTAGATACATACAACTCAGCTGTGGCCAAAGATGCTGTTGAGGCAGGTGCAGATATAATAAATGACATAAGTGCAGGGGCATTTGACGGTGCAATGCTTAGTACTGTGGCAGCCTTGCAAGTACCCTACATTGCCATGCATATACAAGGCACACCCCAAACTATGCAGCTAAACCCGCAATATAATAATGTAGTTGCTGAGGTAATGAGGGAAATAAGGCAAGTAATTAACAGATGTGACAAAGCAGGCATTGATCAGGTTATCATAGATCCCGGTTTCGGATTTGGCAAGACTGTAGAACACAATTATGAGTTGCTACGTATGCTGAGCACCTTTACTACGCTCGGCAAACCAATATTAGTTGGATTGTCGAGAAAATCCATGATCTGCAAGCCACTAAAAGTTGCTCCGGAACAGGCACTGAACGGCACTACGGCACTGAATACGGCAGCACTGATGAACGGAGCGAACATATTGAGGGTACATGACGTAAAAGAAGCGATGGAAACCATCGCTCTTTACAATCATCTTAAATAAAAGAAGCTTTATTATTTGCTTTTCTCTTCCCATATCCGGGCGAGATGCACAAGTGTTTCAACAGCTTTCTCCATATCCTGAACACTTACATATTCCTGACGAGAGTGTATACCCATTTCCCCGGTGAAAATGTTTGGGCAAGGCAAACCCATGAAAGACAACCTGGAACCGTCAGTACCGCCGCGTATACTCATGCGCTGCACGTCTATGCCTGCCCGCTGCATGGCTTCCTCTGCATAATCCATAACCTGTGGACATCCATACAGTATCTCCTTCATATTACGATACTGTTCTTTTACTGAAAACGTCATCGTAGATCCAGGAAATTCAGCTATAGTAAGCGCTGCAATATCTCGCAACCTCTGCTCATGCACTGCAAGCATTGCAGTATCAAAATCGCGAACAATGAACTGTACTGTAGCTTTTTCAAGACCACCCTCAATAGAAACCGGGTGAACAAAGCCTTGCATACCTTCTGTTACTTCCGGACACCACTCATCTTTTGGCAACATATCCACAAAGGCTGAAGCTACTTTTATAGCGTGTACCATTTTATCCTTGGCATAACCAGGATGCGCGCTAATGCCTTGGAATGTAACAACTGCCGCATCTGCAGAAAATGTTTCTCCTTCCAGATGGCCTCTTTCGCCACCATCAAGAGTATATCCGAAATGTGCACCTAATTTTTCCATATCTACAGCAGCTACTCCCCTGCCTACCTCTTCATCGGGCGTGAACAGAATTCTGATCTTGCCGTGTTTGATCTCGGGATGCAGTATGAGATAAGCGGCAAGATCCATTATGATAGCTACACCTGCTTTATCATCGGCACCAAGCAATGTAGTGCCGGATGCAGTAATAATATCGTCTCCTAAACGTTGCAGCAGATATGGATGTTCTTTTGTAGTAATTACTACAGATGCATCATCGGGCAAAGCAATATCGCTACCGTTATAAGATTTGTGCAGAATTGGCTTTACGCCTTTGCCGCTGCAGTCTGGTGCAGTATCTACATGAGAGCAAAAACACAACACCGGAACGTCCTTATCAGTAGTTGCTGGAATGGTTGCATAGACATAACCATGCTCGTCCAGTTCTGCATCGCTGATACCAATTGCCAATAACTCCTGCACCAATATGCGGCTGAGGTCTTTTTGTTTTTCGGTAGAAGGCTGAGACGGAGAAGTAGGGTCACTCTGAGTATCTATCTGCACATACTGCATAAAACGATCTGCAGCTGAATGATGGTAGTTTGCTAATGCCATTGTTCTATTTTTGTGGCGTAAAAGTAAGTATCTTGTAGCTTGTATGGAAGGTTTTGTATTGAGTAAGATCGATATTTCCCAGATCGTCACTGTTTCGTTCACATTGTTTGCTGTAATAGATATGCTGGGTTCCATCCCTATCATCATCAGCATCAAGAAAAAAACAGGTGATATCAATGCCATGCAAGCCACTCTCATATCTGGCGGACTGATGCTATTGTTCTTTCTGGTAGGCGAACAAATGCTTCAATTCATGGGATTGGACATCAAATCATTTGCCATAGCCGGTTCCATTGTAATATTTATATTGGGACTGGAAATGGTGTTAGGGCTGGAATTTTTCAAGGCTGATCACGATGCGAAATCGAGCACAGTGGTTCCTATTGCTTTTCCGCTTATTGCCGGTTCTGGTACACTTACTACAGTTATGTCATTGAAGGCTGCCTATCAATATTATAATATTCTCATAGCAATACTCATCAATCTCATCATCATATACATAATACTGCGTTCTGTAAACCTATTGGAACGTTTATTAGGCCCTTCCGGTATATTGGTGATACGTAAGTTTTTTGGTGTGATACTGCTGGCTATTGCAGTGAAGATCTTTATGAGTAATACAGGGCTTCTGAAGCAGTAAAAAGCCTCACTATGCAAAAGCAAAATGAGGCTAAGAAATATATCTTCTACAGATCAGGAGAATTTTTTAAAGTACAGCAGCAGATAAAAACTGAACAAACCATCTATAATAAACAAATTGCTTGTGTACATATCCCTGCTGTAAATATCCTTTGCCAGCAAGAATATTGCTGTATTGGAAATTGAAAGCAAAATGTAACTAATAGCTCCCCACTTTTTCAGATCGCAGGCAGCAATCCATGTAATAGCATACAACATCATCCAAAGCACCTGCAACCAATGAATTCCGAATGGCATTTGTATACTCTGACCAACGATCCATAACAACCAAAGCACATGTATAAGTGCAACGTATGGCATTACGACCGGTGGCTTGCGGGCAATATCAATTACAAAACCCTTAAAGCTTCTCATATACACTGTTTA
Organism: Bordetella parapertussis; assembly: GCA_943331005.2. Classification (GTDB taxonomy): domain Bacteria; phylum Bacteroidota; class Bacteroidia; order Chitinophagales; family Chitinophagaceae; genus Nemorincola. The sequence continues at coordinate 5,913 of CALQJX020000013.1, read as the reverse complement.
TATAAATGAATATCAGCTTTTGCGGGATGCAAAAGCTGATAAGAATTGAATTACTGATATGCAATACTAACCTTTGGAATAGGCATTCAGGATGTCATACTTGGTCAATATAGAATACTGTCCACTATCGTCTCTGGTAAGTACTGCGCCATTATCTTTATTAATAAAGCTTGTAAGGCGTTCCAATGGAGTATCTCTGCCAACCAGAGGCAATGGTTTCTCCATTACATCTGCAACTAACATATCCCTTACATCAGATTGTTCTATGAGTTTTTTGAAAAGGCTACCCTGTGATATGCTACCAGTCATTTCCTGACCATGCATAACAGGAACGTGCTCAATATCATATTTCTTCATCAGGTCAAGTGCATCCATCACCTTACTATCCTGATCAATAGTTACCAGCCTGCGACGACCAAGACCATTCATCAGATCACCTACTGTTTCAACTTCCAGGAATCCACGATCCAGCATCCATTCGTCATTATAAACCTTGGCTACATAACGGCTGCCATGATCATGGAATATAACTACAACTACGTCGTCCTTTTTCAACTTGTCTTTCAACTGACGAAGACCTGCAATTACAGAACCTGCAGAATAACCAACAAAGATTCCTTCTTCTCTAGTGATCCTGCGTGCCATCACCGCACCATCTTTATCGGTCACTTTTTCGAAATGATCTATAGCATTCCTGTCATAGTTTTCTGGCAGGAAGTCCTCTCCGAATCCCTCTGATATATACGGGTGCACTTCACCCATATCCAGTTCACCGGTTTCAAACCACTTTTTAAGAAGACTACCGTATGTATCTATGGCCCATACCTGAACATTCGGGTTCATTTCTTTCAGATAACGACCTGTACCAACTATAGTACCACCTGTACCAGATGCCACTACAAGGTGGGTGATCTTTCCTTCTGTCTGTTCCCAGATCTCCGGACCAGTCTGCTCATAGTGAGCCTGCCTGTTGGCAAGGTTATCGTATTGGTTTACATACCAGCTATTAGGTATCTCTGTCTGAAGACGACGTGCAACCTGATAATAACTACGGGGATCTTCGGGATCTACATTGGTAGGGCAAACAATTACTTCAGCACCATGCGCTTTTAATATATCTACCTTTTCCTTACTCTGTTTGTCGGTAGTAGCAAAAATGCACTTATACCCTTTTATGATAGCTGCAAGCGCCAAACCCATACCTGTGTTACCACTGGTACCTTCAATAATGGTACCTCCTGGTTTTATTTTACCTTCTTTTTCGGCTACTTCGAGCATTTTCAGTGCCATACGGTCTTTAATGCTGTTGCCAGGATTGAAGGTCTCTACTTTGGCATATACTTTGCATGGCAGATCAGCCACCACACGGTTCAGTCGAACAAGTGGAGTATTTCCTATGGTTTGCAGTATGTTATCATATACTCTTGCAGGCATCTTAATATTTTTTAGTTGCAGGTGCGAAGGTAAGAATTTGAATGCTGAAAGTTGAGAAGTATAGGAATAATATATTTATATCAATACGAAATATTATAAATACACTCCAAAATGAGACATCATATCTGAATCTCTAAATGCAAAGAGGGCCTCATTGAGGCCCTCTTTCGCAACCAAAATTTATATCATATTTTACTGTTTCACTACAAAGTGTATAGACTGACGACCAGCACCTGTACCTGCATGAAGCAGATACATGCCGTTTGCCAGACTGTTGCCGAGGTCTATTGACGCTTCCATGCTGCCGTTTATCATAGCTGCATTGCCACGGTATACTACCTGACCCAACATATCTACTACTTCCAGTTCCACTTTCTCATTCGCTGATCCGCTCATGCTGCCCTTAACTGTGAACCTGCCACTGTTCGGGTTTGGCATCAGGCTCAGCTCCATTGCGCCCTTCGTAGTTACTGTTACGCCTGTTGTTGGCAGTACTGTCAGTTTCACTGAGTTGATCGTGATCTCGCCGCATGCGCCGCTACCCTTCACCATACAGGTCACTGAGTCACCATTCTCGATCTTGTTGCTCACATATACTGTACCGTTCGCACCGCTGATCACAACGCCGTTTTTCAGCCACTGGTATTCAGGTGTAGGTCCTGCATTTGATACTGTTGCTGTGAACGTTGCTGTAGTGCCTGCTGTGAACGTAGTGCCCGGTGTTACCACAACCTGTACCTCTGGTATGTATACTTTATCTACATTCAGTGTGATGCTGTTGCTCGGTACATTGTTCACGCTCAGGCAACGGTAGTTACTGTTCAACCAGCATACGATCACGTCATTGTCTGATGGTATGAACGACATTGTTGTGCCACTGCCCATTGCTATCGTACCATTCTTCATCCATGTGTATGCAGGTGAGGTACCGCCATTCGCTGCACTTACTGAGAACGTTACAGTCGTACCCTCACATACGCTTGCCGATGGGCTCACGCTGATGTTCGCTGATGGTGTCTCGATCGTTTCTACCCTTATTGACTTAGATCCGCTCACTGATGATGGCAATGCACATGATGCGCTGCTCGTCATGGTAGCTGTGATCACATCGCCGTTTGATGGTATGTACGCATATGCGCTGCCGCTGCCCGTAACTGTGATACCATTCACTTTCCACTCGTAGGTTGCTGCTGTGCCACCGTTAATGCCTGTTGCGCCGAACGTAACCATTGTGCCTGCACATACTGTATCGCCCATGTCTGCACTAACGCTTACTGCAGGTGTAACTACCGGTGTGATGCTCACTGTCGCTGAGCCACTCATGTTGCTGTGACAGCCGCTTGCATTCGTTGCTGTTACTGTATATACGCCTGCTGTCAGCATAGATCCAAAGTACAATGGTGTACCTGTACCTGTGAAGCTGCCTATTGATGAGCCAACGCCTGAACGATAAAGGGTATACGTAGTCATTGTTTCTGATCCGTCGATGCCTACACTCACGCCGCTGCCACCTGCGCAGTAGCTACCACCGCCTGTTACATTATTAACTGATGGTAGGCTGTTCACTGCGATCAGTTTTGTCGTATTACATCCTGTACCAAGGCTGTAGGTTACTGTTGCATTACCTGCTGCAATACCATGCAGTACTCCTGCATCGCTGATCGTTGCTACTGTTGCATCGCTGATGCTCCAGCTGCCACCGACAGTTGCATTGCTCAGTACTGTTGATGATCCTACGCATACGCCGCTAAGACCCGTGATAGCTGTTGGGTTTGCATTCACTACTACTGTTCTTGTAGCCAGACAACCTGTTGACAATACATAGCTCACTTCCGAGGTACCTGCTGAAAGGCCGGTAACATTACCGCCTGACAGGCCTACGATAGCTACTGATGTGTTGCCGCTGATCCATACACCACCGGGGGTAGTGTTGTTCAGTATCGTTGTTGTTCCGTTACATATTTCTGATACACCGCCTATTGTAGCCGGTGTTGCATTTACTGTTACTGTTTTAACGCGCTGACAGCCTGTAGGTAATATATAGCTGATCAGGGCTGCGCCTGATGATACACCGCTCACCTGGCCGCTCGTTGCATCTACTGTAGCAAGTGCTGTGCTGTTGCTCTGCCATGTACCGCCTGCTGTTGCATTGCTCAGTACGATAGATGAACCTGTACATACGTTGTCAATACCCGTGCTTACTGATGGCAATGGATTAACCGTGATGATACGGGTACGCTGACAGCCTGATGGCAACATGTATGTTATTACTGCTGTGCCTGCTGTGATTCCGCTCACCTCACCCAGGAAGCTTACTGATGCTACTGCGCTTGCGCTACTCCAGATACCACCGCTTGTAGGGTTGCCCAGCATCATGGTGTTACCCACACATACTGTACCTGATCCGCTGATTGGCATTGGAAGGCCTTCTACTGTTACTGTTGCTGTCCTTGCGCAACCCGTTGGCAGTGTATAGCTCATTACTGATGCGCCTGCTGCCATTCCTGTTACGATGCCTGATCCGCTGATAGTAGCAACGGCTGGTGTGCTGCTACTCCATGTACCGCCTGTGCCAGATGCGCTCAGGATAAGACCGCTACCCTGACAGATAGTGCCTGCGCCCATGATAACACCCGGAAGTGCGTTCACTGTCATTACAGCTGTCTTGTAGCAGCCCGTTGGTAATGTATAGGTCATTGTTGCTGTACCTGCTGTAACGCCGCTCACCTGACCCGTAACATCTATTGTTGCTACTGATGGGCTGCTGCTGCTCCAGTTACCGCCTGTTGTTCCGTTGTTCAATGTTGTATTGCTGCCTGCACATACGCTCAGTGTACCGCTGATCGCTGCAGGTAAACTGTTCACTACCACACTTGCATACGTGCGGCAGCTTGTTGGCAATGTATAAGTGATGTTTGCTGTGCCTGCTGCTACGCCGCTTACTACGCCGAGGCTGTTCACACTCGCTGTACCTGCTGCGCTGCTGCTCCATACACCACCGGTGCTCGTGTTACCCAAGGCTGTTGTAGATCCCATACACACATTCAGCGAACCGCTGATCGGTGCTGGTAATGGCCTTACGTTCACCACCGCTGTGCGCTGGCAACCTGTTGGCAGTATGTAGCTTATTGTTGCTGTACCTGCGCTTACACCTGTAACGATGCCTGTGCTGCTGATACCTGCTACTGAGCTGTTCGATGTTTCCCAGTTACCGCCTGTTGCGCTGTTGTTCAGTGTAGTTGTGCTACCCTCACATACATTCAGTGATCCTGTGATAGCTGCAGGAAGTGGGTTTACCACTACTGCTACTGACCTGCGGCAGCCTGTGCTCAGCGTATAGCTGATGTTGGCTCCACCTGCTGCGATACCGCTAACAACGCCTGTGCTGCTTACTGATGCAAAACCAGATGCGCTGCTGCTCCAGGTTCCTCCTGATGTAGCATTGTCAAGGGTTGTTGTCTGACCCACGCATACCTGTGTGTTACCGCCTATTGCTGCTGGAAGCGCATTTACTGTTACTACTTTCGTACGGTAGCAACCGGTAGGAAGTGTGTAGCTCATTGTTACTGTGCCTGCACTAACGCCGCTTACTGAACCTGAACCGCTGATCGTTGCTGTAGCAGCTGATTCAGAACTCCATGCCCCACCGGCTGTGCTGTTGTTCAGGTTCATTACTGAGCCTTCACATACTACGCCTGTACCGCTGATATTCGATGGAAGGCTGTTAACTGTTATTGATTTAGTTACACTGCAACCTGTAGGAAGTGTGTACGTGATCGTTGTGTTGCCTGCTGATGCGCCGCTTACTATGCCGCTTGCATCTATAGTGGCTGTGCCCGGTGCACTGCTGCTCCAGCCGCCACCGATTGTACTGTTATCAAGTGTGATCGTCTGACCTACGCATACCGCGTTGCTGCCGCCGATCGATGCAGGAAGCGCATTCACTGTTACTACCTGTGTACGGATACAGCCGGTAGGAAGTGTGTACGTGATATTGGCAAGACCTGCACTGATACCGCTCACATCGCCGCTGCCACTTACGGTAGCTACGCCTGTTGTGCCGCTTGTCCATGTGCCGCTGCCACTGAAGTTATATAATGTAGTTACTGAGCCTTCGCATACCTCAGGAGTACCCGTGATAACAACCGGAAGGGCGTTCACTGTTACTGATGCTGTACGACGGCAGCCTGTTGCCAGCGTGTAGGTGATCGTTGCATTACCTGCAGATACGCCGCTTACATCGCCGCTAGTGCTCACACTTGCTACACCGCTGTTACTGCTGCTCCATGTGCCGCCGCCATCTGTATTGGTAAGCGTAGTTACTTCGCCCACACATACGCTCTGTGTGCCACCGATAGTTGCAGGAAGTGCATTCACTGTGAAAGCACCTGTGCGCTGACAGCCTGTGCTCAGTGTATAAGAAATAGTAGCAATGCCCGGTGTGATACCTGTAACCATGCCTGATGCATCTACAAAGGC
>CALQJX020000012.1 GCA_943331005.2 Bordetella parapertussis | reverse complement strand
CTGTCCCATCGGACATCAGGCTGTTACCAAACCCTAACAAGGGTATGTTCACGATCAAGGGAACGATAGGTACAGGTAATGAAGAGGTGACCGTAGATGTTACAAACATGCTGGGTCAGGTAGTGTACAGAGGCGCAGCAACAACCAAACAGGGCAAACTGGATACACAGGTGCAGCTGGACAACAAACTGGCGAACGGTATGTATATCCTCACACTCCGCAACGGAGAGGAACAGAAAGTGTTCCACTTCGTAATGGAGCAATAAGAATTGACAATATCTATTATATGAAAGGGTTGCCAAACGGCAACCCTTTCATGTTGAATGTAAGAAGTATGTCACGAAGTGTACGGAGGCAGGCTATATAGGAAAATTGAGGTAATTTACAGCCCGAATGAGTATTAAAGTAAAGATCGTTAATGATCCGGTTTATGGTTTTATCAGGTTTCCTGAACGGGAACTGATGCAGATCATAGATCATCCCTGGTTTCAGCGGTTACGCCGGATCAGGCAGATGGGTTTTGCAGATCTGGTTTATCCGGGTGCGGTGCATACCCGCCTAGCTCATTCCTTAGGTGCCTGTCATCTGGCAGGTAAGGCCATGGATGAACTCAATGCCAAGGGAATAGTTACCAGCAAAGACGACTATATGGCCGCCAGAATGGCTGCATTGTTGCACGATATTGGCCATGGTCCTTATTCACATTCGCTGGAAAGAACATTGGTCAGCGTACCGCACGAGGTGTTGTCGCACCTTATCATGAAGCGACTTAACAGTGAAATGGGCGGTATACTGGAACGTGCCATTCAGGTTTTCGATAGGTCTTATCCGGCAAGATACCTGCATCAGCTCGTATCCAGTCAGCTGGATGTGGACAGGATGGACTACCTGAACCGCGATAGTTTTTATACAGGAGTATCGGAAGGGGTAATTGGTTATGACCGTATACTGCAGATGCTCACCGTTCAGGACAATGAGTTAATGGTAGAGGAAAAAGGAGTTCATTCTGTAGAAAAATTTATCATAGCCCGTCGCCTCATGTATTGGCAGGTTTACCTGCATAAGACAGTACTCGGTTCAGAAATGTTGCTTGTCAATATTCTGAAAAGGGCAAAGGAGCTGGCAAAAAAAGGGGCTACTCTTTTTGCTACGCCGTCTTTGGCCTACTTTTTGCATCAGGATCTTACAGAAAAGGATTTTCAGGACAGCCCGGTTCATCTCGACATGTTCTGTCAGTTGGATGATGCCGATGTAACCGCATCTATCAAAGTCTGGCAGAGTCATGAGGATAAAGTGCTCTCTGAACTATGCAAAATGCTGATATTAAGAAAATTATACAAGGTCTCATTTGTTGCAGGATCTTTGGCAGATATTTTGAGTGAAAAGAGGGAAGTGGTGAAAAATAAGATGGGTATTGCAGAGGAAGACCTCCAATATTTTGCTTTTACAGGACATACTTCCAATAGCACTTACAATATTAATGATGAACTGATCAAGATCGCCACCAAGAGTGGGGCGGTCAAAAACATAACTGAGATAGAAGATACATTGGTGAATCAGGCACTTGCCAGAGCCGTCCATAAAAACTACATTTGCTACATTCAATAAATAATATGTAGTATTTGCCCCTTAAGTAAGTAGTTTTTGTCCGGAACCGGTGATTTGTTTATTTTATTTGAAATTCAATTATACATGCATTTTACAGCACAGCAGATAGCAACACTGGTACAAGGCAGGCTCGAGGGAGATCCGGATATAAAAGTGAGTAGTGTGGCTAAGATTGAGGAAGCAAAAGAAGGTGATCTTTGCTTTCTTTCTAATCCTAAATACGAAGAATTCATCTATTCTTCTGCTGCATCTGTAGTTCTGCTCAATGAATCATTGGAATTATCCCGCCCTGTTTCGGCTACGCTCATCAGGGTAAAAGACGCCTACAGTAGCTTCGCTTTTTTGCTGGAGCAGTATAATAATATGATTTCCGGTAATGGAAATACAGGGATTGAACAGCCTTCATTCATATCTTCGTCTGCCAGTTTGGGCAAAGATGTTTATATTGGTGCTTTTTCGTACATTGGTGATAATGTAAGGCTGGGAGATGGTGTAAAAATTTATCCGGGATCCTATGTAGGTAATAATGTAGTAATTGGTGCGGGTTCCAGGATCTATCCCGGTGTGAAAGTATACCATGGGTGTCTTTTAGGAGAAAAAGTAGTGATACACTCGGGTTCAGTGATAGGTGGCGATGGCTTTGGTTTTGCACCGCTGAGCGATGGAACGTATAAGAAAATAGCGCAGATAGGGAATGTGATCATTGAAGATGATGTGGAAATAGGCGCTAATACTACCATAGACAGGGCCACAATGGGCTCTACGGTGATACGTAAAGGCGTGAAACTGGACAACCTGATACAGGTAGCCCATAATGTGGAAATAGGTGCCAATACCGTAATTGCTGCACAAACAGGAATATCGGGCAGCACCAAAATAGGTAAGAATTGTATAATAGGAGGGCAGGTAGGTATTGTGGGGCACATCCACATTGCCGATGGTACCAAGATCAATGCTCAGAGCGGATTGTCGAAATCAATAAGTAATGAGAACACAACATTGAACGGTACTCCTGCGTTTGAATATAAAAGTTCATTAAAAAGTCAGGCAATTTTTAGAAATTTGCCAGACTTACAACATCGCCTGCAAAAACTGGAGGATACTGTTCAGGAGTTAACAGCCCTGCTGAAAGATAGAAACCTAGAGTACAAAAAGTAAGCGAAAATATATTTAGTAAAACTTGACAGCAGGAAAAAAAGTAAAAACATTGTCACAGGTAAATAATAATCAGAATCAGCATACACTGAAAAGTGCGGTAACGCTAAATGGCGTAGGCCTGCACACGGGTGAGGTAGTAACAATGACCATGAAACCGGCAAACCCGGGTCATGGCGTTCGTTTTCAACGTATAGATCTTCCCGACAAGCCTATTGTAAAGGCCGATGTAGATTTCGTTGTAGATACTTCCCGTGGCACTACTATTGAGTATAACGGCGCAAGGGTCAGCACCATAGAACATACTATGGCAGCATTGGTGGGCCTGGGTGTTGATAACGTACTTATTGAAATGACCGGCCCTGAGGTGCCGATCATGGATGGTAGCGCCCGCGAGTTCATGGATGCTATAGATAGTGCTGGTATAGAAGAGCAGGAAGCAAGGCGCATTGTCTATTCTATAGACAGCAACATACACTACTACGATCCGGTGAAGAAGGTAGATATGCTGGCTCTGCCTTCAAACGATTATCAGATCACAGCGCTTATTGATTTCAATTCGCCCGTACTGGGCACACAGCATGCCGCACTGAAGCATATCGCCGATTTCAGAAATGAAATAGGCCCTTGCCGTACTTTCTGCTTTCTGCACGAGCTGGAATATCTGCTGGACAACAACCTGATAAAGGGTGGTGACCTCAGCAATGCTATAGTTGTTGTAGATAAAGTAGTAGAGCAGCATGAACTGGAGCGTCTTGCCAAGATCTTCAATAAGCAGAAAATAGAAGTAAAGCAGGAGGGTATACTGAACAATATTCAGCTGCATTTCCCTAACGAACCAGCACGCCATAAACTGCTCGATGTGGTTGGCGATCTGGCTCTTGCAGGTCATGCAATCAAGGCGCACATCATTGCCAGCCGTCCCGGTCATGCGTCAAACGTAGAGTTTGCCCGCAAGATCAAGCAATACATAAAGAAGAACAAGCACATTGCAGATATTCCTCATTACGATCCGTCGCAGGAGGCTATCTACGATATAACGCATATAGCCAAGGTGCTGCCGCACAAATTCCCGTTCCTCCTGGTCGATAAGATCATTGAACTCAGCGACAATCACGTGGTTGGTATCAAGAGTGTTACATTCAATGAGCATTTCTTCCAGGGGCACTTCCCCGGCAATCCGGTAATGCCGGGTGTGCTGCAGATCGAAGCACTGGCTCAGACAGGTGGCATACTCGCCCTCAACAACATCAGCGATCCGGAGAACTACGATACTTACTTCCTCAAGATAGATAAGGTAAAGTTCAAACAAATAGTTCGCCCCGGAGATACACTCATATTGAAACTTGAATTGCTTAGCCCTATTCGCCGGGGTATTTGTGAAATGAAAGCATCTGCATATGTTGGTAATAAATTGGCTACTGAGGCGGAACTGGTAGCACAACTAATAAGAAAAGATAAAAAATGATCCACCCGCTTACATATGTCCACCCGGACGCTAAAATAGCTCCTAACGTAAGGATAGATCCTTTTACTACCATTCATAAGAACGTGGAGATAGGAGAAGGTACCTGGATAGGGTCCAACGTCACTATCATGGAAGGTGCGCGTATTGGTAAGAACTGCCAGATATTTCCCAGTTCTGTCATATCTGCTATTCCGCAGGATCTCAAGTTCAAGGGAGAAGATACGATCACCATCATCGGCGATAACACTACCATTCGCGAATGTGTTACCATCAACCGTGGCACTACAGACCGCAATGCTACCAAAATAGGCAACAACTGCCTCATTATGGCATACACGCATATTGCGCACGATTGCGAGGTGGGTAACTATTGCATATTCTCCAACAACACCACACTGGCCGGCCACATTATTGTTGGCGATTGTGTGGTGCTTGCCGGCCTCACTGCTGTGCAGCAGTTTGTACGTATTGGTTCTCATGCATTTGTTACCGGTGGTTCGCTGGTGCGCAAAGACATTCCTCCGTATGTAAAAGCTGCCCGTGAGCCGCTTTCCTATGTTGGGGTCAATTCTGTAGGCCTGAAGCGCCGCGGCTATTCCATGGATAAGATCAATCACATTCTCGATATCTATCGTATACTCTTTGTGCGTGGCTACAACGTGTCCAAAGCACTCAGCATCATCGAAACAGATATTCCGGTATCAGATGAGCGCGATGAGATCATCTCCTTCGTTCGCGATACAGGCAAGGGTATAATGAAGGGCTACATCCGTCGCCACAACGAAGACATGCCATAGTACGATCTTTTACCACACTTTATATTGCTGCACCTGCCACAACCGGCAGGTGCATTTTTTTATGCACTATAGTAGTTGGAATTAAGACTTTGTTGTGTAGAGAACTTCTTCCAGTTGTTCGTTCTTCTTTTCTTCATCCAGCTGCACTGCTATTTCATAATGAGTGCGTGCCAGCACAGTTTCGTTCAGGTGCAGTGCCAATAGTTTAGCAAGTCCTGCATGTGCATCAGCATCTTCTTCATCTATTGCAAGGGCCTGTTCAAAAAAGGTTCTTGCAGCAGGGTAGTCCAGGTTGTTTTGCATCAGCAATAAACCATATTCGCAGTAGGCATAGGTGTCATCTGGCGCTAGTGCAATGGCTGTTTTGTAATGTTCTATAGCGGTTTCTATTTCGTCAAAATGGTCATCCAGAATATTGGCCAGGTGCACATGCGCTTCGTGGTCGTCGGGGTCTTCATCAAGCGCTCTTTCAAACAAACTGCGGGCTTCATCTACTTCTTTGTAATCATATCCCAGCAATATGCCCAGCTCCCGCAATGTTTTGGAATGTGTTGGGTTCAGTTCCAGTGAACGCTCATATTTTTCACGGGCAAGATCTTTTCTGCCAAGGCTGTAATGCAGCAACACTCCATAATCATAGTAAGAACGGTACAGTTCTGGCTCCACTTCTATAGCCTGCAGGTAGTGTTGTTCCGCTTGTTCATAATCTTTGAAATGAACGTCCAGCAGATTGGCCAGATTGATATGAGCATCGGCAATTGTTGGGTCCAGTTTGATAGATAGTTCGAAATTCTCCCGCGCCAGGTCATAGTTTTTGAGGTCATGCTGATAAAGTAGCCCTATGTTGTTGGGGAAATCAGGATTCTCCGGTTCTATATCCATAGCATACTGATAGTGCATCAGTGCCTTGGTGTAGTCTTCCTTTACATTACTCAGCAGGGTGGCGTAGCCAGAGTGTGCATAGGCATTGTACGGATCAGTATTCATGGCCAATTCGTAATAATGTATGGCGCTGTCTGTGTCGTTCAGATTGTCTTCATACAGCGCAGCAATGCTCAGCATAGTGTCTGTATCTTCCTTATCCAGATCCAGTGCTGTTTTCAGGTGGTGCAGTGCAGGTTCGTATTCTGCCAGGTGATTTTTCAGCAGCAATGCAAAATTGTAGTGCGCTGCTTCATTGTCCGCTTCCAGCGCCAGCATCTTTTCCCAGCAGGTGCGCGAAAGCTCATATTCTTCATAATGGTCGCTCAGCAGTTCTGCAAGATCAAATAGAGCACCTGTATCATCGGGGTTCACCAATAATTCATTTTCCAGCGACGACCGTTTGAGGTCATATTCCCAATCCTGTTGTTCCATTGCCTGCTCCGTGAAATTAAGGTATCAGTACCAAAATGGCGAAGAAGTTGTTGTAGGTTCTAGTAGTTGACCATACGCCTTACCATCCTCAGTATGTGGGTGCGTTTCTTCAGTTGTGTACTTATGATGCCTCCCTGGTCTATGCGGTCTATCACTACACGGCCTGTAGTATCAGTAGCATGAATGATGGTTTCGTTGTTCAATAGCATACCTACATGGTTTATTTGCCCTTCCTTGCTCTCGAAGAAGGCAAGGTCTCCACATCTGCCATTTACCAGAAAGTCTACCAGATGGCCCTCTATGGCCTGCTGCGACGCATCTCTAAGGATGCGGTGGTTGCAAAGCTTGTACACCATCTGGGTAAGTCCCGAGCAGTCTATGCCCTGTGCGCTGCGTCCGCCCCATTGGTAGGGGGCGTGCAGGTATTTCAGCGCTGCAGCCTCCAGGTTGGCAGCATTTACTTCAGATGCTGCTATTTTCAGCTTTTTACCCCTGAATTTCCCTTCTTCCTGCAAAACGCCTATTCTGCCTCCCTTCATATTGTGCAGCATACTGCCCAGCGGCAGTAACATTTCGCCCTTTGTCATTACCAGCTTGCCGCTGTGACTCCAGGAGAGCTGTTTGGTTTCCTTGCGGTATTCTTTTTTCTGCACCACTGCCAGCTGAGACAGTTTGCACCAGCCTTCATAGTCGTCCCAGCCACACCTTATGCGCACCCAGTCCCTGTTGTTCGATTCCAGGATCTCCGCCCTTTCTCCAAACAAAAGTTGTGTAGTTTGCTCTGCAGTATGGTAGGAATCCTTTCTTACAGGCATTACAGGTACATTACAATAGGCAAATCCTAACACAACAGGCATAGCTGAATTATATAATTATATGATGTATAAAGGTACTGCTATGCTTTTTTACTCTTGTAGGAAGTTTTTAACATTATATATTTATATGTGTGTATGCCGTGTTGCCATCTACCGAAATGTTTTACTAACTTAGCACGCTAATACTATGCCCTTTGTAATATTATATTATTAACAATGTAATGGGTGTGCTAATGAATATTAATCATATAAAATTTTCAAACAATTATGGGATCGACCATTGTAGCCGTTGTCTTTGCGATAGTGGCTCTAGTTATAGGTATATTTTTAGGTAAGATAATATTCGCTAAAAATACCAAGCAGCAGCTCGAAGATGCAGATGCACTTGCTAAAAAAACACTAGAAGACGCCAAAACACTCGCAGAGACACTCAAAGAAAACAAGTTACTCGAAGCAAAAGACCATTTTCTATCACTTAAAAGCGCGCACGAGAAAGAAGTAGTTCAACGTAACCAGAAGATCGTAGAGAACGAGAACAGGCTAAAACAGCAGCATCAGCAGCTCAACGATAAAACATCTGCACTGCAGCGCCAGACGCAGGAGAATGATACACTTAAGGAAAACCTTGAGAATCAGATCAAAGCTTTCAACATCAAGAAGGCAGAGCTCGACAAACACCACGAAGAGCATGTAAAACGCCTTGAGAAAGTAGCTGGTCTTTCTGCAGAACAAGCCAAGGTGGAATTGATGGAGGTAGTAAAAGAAGAAGCCCGTACCCGTGCAATGGCCTATGTGAAGGACATCATGGAGGAGGCTAAACTGAATGCGTCCAAAGAAGCCAAGAAGATCATCATACAGAGCATTCAGCGTACTGCTGCAGAGCAGACCATCGAGAATGCAATTACAGTGTTCAATCTGGAAAGCGATGAGATCAAGGGGCAGATCATTGGTCGCGAAGGTCGTAACATTCGTGCCCTCGAGGCTGCAACCGGTGTCGATCTGGTGATAGACGATACCCCTGAAGCAATAGTACTCAGCTGCTTCGATCCGCTCCGCAGGGAGGTGGCTCGTTTGTCGCTGCAGCGCCTGGTGCAGGATGGTCGTATACACCCTGCCCGTATCGAGGAGGTGGTAGAAAAGACCAAGAAACAGCTGGAAGAACAGATCATGGAGATAGGCGAGCGCACTATCATAGAACTGGGTATACACGGTCTGCACAAAGATCTGGTACGCCTGGTGGGTAAAATGCGTTTCCGTTCGTCATATGGTCAGAACCTGCTGATGCACTCTAAAGAAACTGCCAACCTTTGCGGCATTATGGCTGCCGAGCTTGGTCTGGGACAGAAAGTAGTGAAACTGGCTAAGCGTGCCGGTCTGCTCCACGATATAGGTAAAGTGCCTGATGAAGAAACAGAACTGAGCCACGCATTGCTGGGCGCCAAGGTGGCAGAGCGTTGCGGAGAGCATGCATCTGTAGTGAACGCCATAGGTGCGCACCACGATGAGATGGAAATGCTCTATATCATTTCTCCTATCGTTCAGGCATGTGACGCCATAAGCGGTGCTCGTCCGGGTGCCCGTCGCGAGATGATGCAGAGCTATATGCAGCGCATCAAAGATCTTGAGAATCTGGCAATGGCTTATACCGGTGTTGAAAAAGCATACGCTATACAGGCAGGCCGCGAATTGCGTGTTATGGTAGAGGCTGATAAAGTAACAGATGCCGATAGCCAGAAACTATCATTCGAAATAGCAGATAAGATCCAGAAAGAAATGCAATATCCGGGTCAGATCAAGGTTACAGTGATCAGGGAACTGAGAGCGGTGAACGTAGCCCGATAGAGCTAAGAGTTTATATAGAAAAGCTGCACACTACAAGTGTGCAGCTTTTTTTATTTTATCAAATCAAAGTAGTTGCCGCTGATGTTTTATTTTATGACTACTATTTTCTTTGTGATAGTACCCAAGCCACTTCCTTTTATTTCCAGAATGTAACTTCCCGACATTAGCTCTGAGTAATCTACATTCAGTTTATTTTCTCCGGAAATAACTTTGCTTGTAGTTTGTGCTGTCATTATACCTAATGAATTGTAAAGGTTAAGTTCCACAATACCTGATAGTGATGTGTTTAATAAAATATTGAAATTTCCTGCTGCTGGCATAGGATATATATTCGCAGATAGTGAACTAGTTGAAATGTCTGAAACGCCTAACTCGGGTTTTATCCATGATATTGCTGTGTTGAGTACATTGTCCTTATTATTACAAACACTAGCTCTATCAAACCATACAAATGAATCTATAGGGAAATTGTGATGTGACAGGTAGAAATTATAATCTTCAGCTCGGTAGAAATCTCCGTTTTGTCTCGATGCATTGAAGTTGGTGTATGGCATTGGTATAGATTGTATGGCTCCAAATGCGCCGGCAGTATGTTTTCCGATGATTTTTAATTTAGGGTGGTGAGTGTAAAGTATTTGCATCACATCACCTGCGCTCACAGCTCCCGGACCAACAAGTAGCGCTATCTTTTTATCAAAGTAATTAGGGTGTGTATCTGTAGTTCCGTATGCTGCAGGTGGAGTTGTAAAAGGATCCATTGTGTATCTGTCAGTCGTTGTAGCCCTGTGCGCCCAACCCATCCAGGGGAAATCGCCATTGTTCAGGTAATGAAAGGCGTCGCGATAGGTTAGAAGAGACCCGCCGAAGTTGGTACGTATGTCGATGATAAGACCATCTACGAGACTGTCCTCCACAAGTTTCTTTATAGGATTTAACAAGCTGTCTCCACTTATGTCCCCACAATCATATAAAGCTACATATCCTATACCAGTGCCGCTTATTACACCCCATGTAACCATTTTGTTATTGGTGAAGTAATCGGTGTAAGTCATTTTTTTAATTCCCGGAATATCAATTTGCTCTGTGCAGAAATTATTGGGCGTATATGCACTTGTCATAATTGTAGTGGGGTAATTGATCTTTGTACCGTCGCATTTTTCGATGTTTAGGGTGTCGAACATCAGGAAGTTGCTGAGAACTGCGGTTATATACCTATGCCATGTTGCCGAGTCTGTTGAATATGGAGCCATGCCCATCGGTATCTGATGCCTTAATAACAGTGGAATCAGCTTTTTCCATGGTATGTTGTTATAGCCAAGTACTCTGTCTCCGGGTTGTAATCCTAATACATTACCTGACAGAGAAGAGTAAACCATTGCTGATGAGTCGTTGAGCATAGTTAAGCATGCCCCATAGTCGCCGGAAGGGCCGTAAAGCAAAGGGCGTCCCCAGAACATTGAACTCGTAGAGAATAAGTCCATGTCATAGAAATGGGTATGCCCATCGTTTAGATAACGCATAAGTTGTCCCATAATGCCTGCAAAGCGTCCCTTACTGACTCCTCCCGAAATTTCAGTGCGCATTGCTGTAGTTATAGAATCCCAATTATACATTGGTAAGCCGGTGAAGCTGGAGTAGAAAGAATCGATCTGTTTCCAGTATTTATCGAAAACGTTTAGTTTTTCAGCTGTAGTAAGTCCTGCGCCCCAACTGCTATTGATCCTTGCTGCTAATAATGCGGTATCAAAATTGGCTGCTGTGGTTTTTGCTGCAAGTTTTGTCTGTGTGATATTCATTAGCTGCAAACTGTCAAGTGTACGTTGCAGTTCTTTTAGTGGAATCCTGCTATTGGAATTACTACTTGTTTGCGCAAACACTGATATGGAGTAAATTGTTATTAATGTCAGGCTGATCAAGTATCTCATTGGGGAATGTTTTTTATATAGACGATAAAAATACAATGAAACTTTGGTAGTGAGGGTTCTCAGAATGTGTTTAGCATAGAATAAATTATAATGACCTATTC
The DNA here is from genome assembly GCA_943331005.2 of Bordetella parapertussis. Lineage (GTDB taxonomy): Bacteria > Bacteroidota > Bacteroidia > Chitinophagales > Chitinophagaceae > Nemorincola. The sequence continues at coordinate 113,983 of CALQJX020000012.1, read as the reverse complement.
GTGTAAGCTACAAATCTTATTTTTGCATCCTCAACCAGATATAATGAAAGACTTTTCGAACGCTATTATAGAATGTGTGCCTAATTTCAGTGAAGGGTGCGACATGAACATCATCAGGCAGATAACTGATGAGATAGAAAAGGTAGACGGTGTGCGTCTGCTTGACGTGGATCCGGGTAAGGCCACCAATCGTACTGTTGTTACTTTTGTAGGTAATCCGCATGCGGTTGTAGAAGCTGCATACCAGGCCATCAAAAAAGCAGGAGAACTTATAGATATGAGTCGCCACAGCGGAGAGCATCCGCGTATGGGGGCTACAGACGTTTGTCCCCTTATCCCTGTGTCTGGCATATCCATAGAAGATACAGTAGAGTTTGCACGCCTGCTGGGGCAGCGTGTAGGCAACGATCTCGGTATCCCGGTATACTTGTATGAATATGCTGCCTCTGCGCCATATCGCCGCAATCTGGCCGATATACGCAGCGGAGAATATGAAGGACTGGCTGCCAAAATAGTGAAGCCGGAATGGAAGCCCGATTATGGTGCTGCTACATTTAATGTGCGCAGCGGTGCTACCGTTATTGGCGCACGCGATTTCCTCATCGCCTACAACGTAAACCTCAATACCACATCTACCCGCAGGGCAAATGCAGTAGCATTTGACATCAGGGAGAAAGGCCGTCAGAAAAAAGACGAAAAGGGCAAAGTAGTAAAAGACGCCCAGGGCGATGCTATATGGGAGCCGGGTCTGCTGAAGAATGTAAAAGCAATAGGGTGGTTCATAGAAGAGTATGGCGTAGCGCAGATATCTATCAACCTCACCAATATGAATACCACTCCGTTGCATGTCGTTTTCGATACGGCATGCGATCGTGCTTCTGCGCGTGGCCTCAGGGTTACAGGCAGCGAGCTGGTAGGGCTGGTGCCGCTGCAGGCTATGCTGGAAGCAGGTAAGTATTTCCTGCTGAAGCAACAGCGCAGCATAGGTGTTGGCGAGGCCGAGCTGGTACGTATCGCTATCAAGTCACTGGGACTGGATGAGTTAGGTCCGTTCGATCCGCAAAAGAAGATAATAGAGTACAGGCTGCGCGATAATGATGCTAAGAAGCTGGTAGATATGACAGTGACCCGTTTTGTGCAGGAAACAGCCAGCGAATCGCCTGCACCGGGTGGTGGTTCTGTATCTGCATTGTGTGGCGCCATGGGCGCATCGCTGGGTACTATGGTGGCCAATCTTTCTTCGCACAAAAAAGGCTGGGATCATCGCTGGGCAGAGTTCAGCGATCATGCCGCTCATGGTCAGGATCTGATCAGGGAGATGCTCTATCTGGTAGATGAAGATACCAACTCCTTCAACGCTATAATGGCTGCTTTCGGGCTGCCAAAAGCTACAGAAGAAGAAAAGGTTGCCCGCAAAGCCGCTATTGAAGCAGCTACGATCTATGCTATTAAAATACCTTTCCGTACCATGGAGGTGGCATTGCAGGCAATGGATCTGGCTATACAGATGGCGGAAAAAGGCAATCCGAATAGTGTGAGCGATGCCGGTGTGGGTGCATTGTGTGCCCGTACTGCAGTAAAGGGCTGTTATCTCAATGTGCGTATCAATGCTCAGGATCTGAAAGAACATCCTGAAGTGAAGCCATTGCTGGCTCGCGCCGAAGAAATAAATGCTGCTGCCGATGCCAAAGAATCGGAAGCATGGAACATAGTGCTTGCAGCTATGAAATAAAACGCAGGTACCTCCTGTAAAAAGAAGAAGCCCGGTACCTATAAGGTGCCGGGCTTCTTTATGTCTTTATCCAGAGTAGTATCAATACTCCTGTCCTTTGTAATATACCCGGTACATATTCTGTCCCATCTGGTATTGTATCACATCATAGTTCAGTTGCCAGTTGGTCAGTTCTGCATTGGTTACATCAAAAACCTCTCCTTCAGAAAACAGGCGAAGTGTGTTGTTGTAGTTCACATAGGCAAGAGAGTTGTATTGTATCACCATATTATTGGGATAGTAATTATCCACAGTAGTTACATCGCCTTTGTAAAACACCTTCAGCATATTGCTCTGGTCTTTGAATGCCACTATGTTATCTACTACCTGGTAGTTGCCGCTCATGTAGCCCATAGAGCGCACACTGTCGTCATAGAAAACCTTAAAATAGCCATCAGCTGTTACAAAGGCCACTACATTATCGCCTGCCTTGTAAGATTTTGGCGGGAATTCGTCTATGACCGTTGTTTTGCCATTGTGGAATATTTTGAACTTGCGGTCTATATCCACATAGGCTGCAGTATTTCTGCCTACTTCAAATCCGTTCACAGGGTAGTCTTCCTGCGACAATAACTCGCCATGAAAAAAGATACGGAACTGGTTAGCGAAGTTGTTGTAGGCAATAATGTTGTCGGTAACCTTGATGCTGGATAAAGAGCTATCTGCAAAGTAATTCTCAATACTGTATATCCGGCCGTTGTAATAGGCTTTATAGGCACCCTTATAGGTATCCAGATACATGATGATACTGTCTGCAACAAAATACTGGTCTGTAACGCCGGTCAGGTTCTTGATCACACCGTTGTCAAATACATTCAGCGATTTCTGATTGAGGAAGGCTACCAGATTGTCTGTTACGAAGTAGGCATTGGTAAAGCCAATATTCACCGGGGTTACTCTGTTGTTGTTATAGATCTTGAAGGAACGGGAATTGTCGAGATAAGCAATGGCGCTGCGGCCTGTTTTGATGCTGGTAGGTGCCAGGAAATCGATCTTCCTGATCATTCCTTTGTCCCAAACCATCATCTGGTTCTGGTTATCTACATAGGATGCAAGTTGCGCAAATGCGCTGCCTGCGCATGCCATAGATAATGCCAGACTCAAAACTAATTGCCTCATTCCGGGTTATATTTTGCTGTAAATTAGGAATTTATCGGGAAAGTAGCACCTTAGAAAGCCAAAAGAGGAGTGGCGGTTGGTACAAATAAAAAAGCCAGCCTGAGAACAGGCCAGCCCCTATAAACCCTATCACTATGAAAACTATCGCGAAGTTACGTAGTATATAAATAATGTCAAAAAAATATTTTTGAATTTTCGGAATTTTTACAAATAAAAAAGCCAGCCTGAGAACAGGCCAGCCCCTATAAACCCTATCACCATGAAAACTTCTTTATACTTAAAGTAGAATGTCGTTTTTGTATTTCAGAATTGTAAAGTAAAGGTAGTTAAGCAAATTTCTAGTTGCAAAAGAATTGTGAAGTTTTGCACCAGAATAACAAAATTAGGGGGGTATTGTACCCCCTAATTTCTTATTTCTTTTTCTTCGGCGAGAACATTGCCAGCATCCTTCTTCCCTCCATTTTAGGCATAGATTCCAGTGCTCCGTATTCGGCCATGCGCTCTGCAAATTTCAGCAGCAACAGCTCTCCACGTTCCTGGAACATTATAGCCCTTCCTTTGAACTGTACGTAACATTTAACCTTATTACCATCCTGCAGGAACTTCTCGGCATGCTTGGCTTTGAAGTCGAAGTCATGATCATCAGTGTTCGGTGTGAACCTGATCTCTTTCACTTCAGACTGTTTTGCTTTAGCCTTCTGTTCTTTTTCTTTTTTCTTTTTCTCGTAGAGGAACTTCTTATAGTCTATGAGCCTGCATACAGGTGGCACAGCATTAGGAGATATCTCTACAAGATCCACTTCCTTCTCCACGGCCCACTTAAGTGCTTGCGCCAGCGGATAAATACCGGGCTCAATGTCTTCACCAATCACACGTACTTCCTGTGCTGTGATCTCATTATTAAGGCGGTGCTCATTCTGCTGCACCTTAGGCCTGAAGAAAGGTTTTGGTTTTGGTCTTTTCTGCATTAACTGTTGTTATGATTATCAGACAAAATTAATTTATTTGTTCATCAATCGGGCAATGAGTAGCCACAATTTTAGAAATATTCGGCTTGTATTCCGTTAAAACACATAAAAAGTAACCACAAAGAGCTCAAAGTACGCTGTTACAGGCTCTGTGCTCTTTGTGGTTGTGTATCATTTAGGCTGTTTTGCGTTTGCCTTTTATCTGCTCACTTACAATATTGCGGATCTCATTGCTGAAGTCTGCGATAGAAAGTGCGCCTTTGTCGCCCTCGCCGTGCTTGCGCACAGATACGGTGCCGTCTGTTGCTTCTTTCTCACCTACTATCAGCATGTATGGGGTCTTCATCAGTTCTGTGTCGCGGATCTTGCGGCCTATCTTCTCGCTGCGCTCATCGAGCTCTGCGCGAATGTCGGCTGCTTTCAGCTGAGCGGCTACGCTGTGAGCGTATTCGCTGTACTTGTCGCTGATAGGCAGGATCATTACCTGCAGCGGAGCCAGCCACAGCGGCAGGTTACCACCGCAGTGTTCCAGCAACACTGCTATGAAGCGCTCCATGCTGCCGAATGGCGCACGGTGGATCATAACAGGGCGTTTGCGGGTATTGTCTACATCCACATATTCCAGTTCGAAACGTTCAGGCAGGTTATAATCTACCTGAATAGTACCCAGCTGCCATTTGCGGCCCAGCGCATCGCGCACCATAAAGTCGAGCTTAGGACCATAGAATGCAGCTTCGCCATATTCTATTACGGTATTCAGTCCTTTTTCTTTGGCAGCATCTATGATGGCCTGCTCTGCTATGACCCAGTTCTCTTCGGTGCCTATGTATTTGCTGCGGTCTTCCTGGTCGCGGAGCGATACCTGTGCGGTATACTCTGTGAAGCCAAGCGATTCGAACACATACAGTACCAGGTCTATCACCTTCTTGAACTCGGAAGATACCTGATCCGGCATACAGAAAAGGTGCGCATCGTCCTGAGTAAAGCCGCGTACACGGGTAAGGCCGTGCAGCTCACCGCGCTGCTCGTAGCGGTATACAGTACCAAACTCTGCAAGGCGCAGCGGAAGGTCTTTGTAAGAACGTGGAGATGATTTGTAGATCTCGCAGTGGTGCGGGCAGTTCATTGGTTTTAGCATGAACTCTTCGCCATCCTGCGGGGTAGTAATGGGGCGGAAACTATCCTTGCCATATTTCTCCCAGTGACCTGATGTTACGTAGAGCTGCTTGCTGCCTATGTGCGGTGTTATAACCGGCAGATAGCCTGTTTCCAGCTGTGCTTTCTGCAGGAACTGCTGCAGCCTTTCGCGCAGCATGGCGCCTTTCGGCAGCCACAGCGGCAGGCCGCTGCCTACCTTCTCAGAGAAGGTGAACAGTTCCAGTTCCTTGCCCAGCTTGCGATGGTCGCGTTTTTTAGCTTCTTCCATCATCAGCACGTACTCATCCAGCTCTTTCTGAGCAGGGAAGGTGACGCCATAGATGCGGGTAAGCATTTTGTTCTTTTCGTTGCCACGCCAGTAAGCGCCGGCAATGTTGGTAAGTTTCACCGCCTTTATAGCGCCTGTAGCCGGAATGTGCGGGCCACGGCAGAGGTCTGTAAAGTTGCCCTGCGTGTAGAAGGTGATGCTGCCATCTGCCAGACCCTCCAGCAGTTCCAGTTTGTACTGATCGCCTTTTTCGGTAAAGTAAGCTATGGCTTTATCTTTTGGCACGTCCTCGCGCACATAGGTGCTGTTGGTCTTTGCCAGTTCCTTCATTTTATCTTCTATCTTTTTCAGGTCTTCTTCGCCTATAGTGCGGTCGCCGAGATCTATGTCGTAATAGAAACCCTGCTCTATAGAGGGGCCTATACCGAACTTAACACCCGGATAAAGCACTTCGAGGGCTTCTGCCATAAGGTGGGCAGAAGAGTGCCAGAAAGTAGACTTAGCGTTTTTGTCGTCCCACGTCAGGAGTTTGAGTGACGCGTTGCTGGTGATGGGGCGGGCAGTATCCCATATCTCGCCATTCACTTCGGCTGCAAGTACTTTTCTTGCCAGCCCTTCGCTGATAGATTTTGCTATGTCAGCGGAACTTGTTCCCGCGGCGTATTCTCTTACGGAGCCGTCGGGCAGTGTGATCTGTATCATATTTATCTGGTTAAAAGGCGAAAACTTACAAACGTTTCCACCTGAGGTCAAATGTAGGAAGTATTAAGTAGATTTTTTGCGAAATGTGTACGTAACTGCAGCGCAGTGGTAGGTGACATTGTGCAGCGTAGTGTGCAGCGGGAGAATTGAGTGGGCGGAAAAATGAACAAATAGGAGTTGGGCCATTTTGCGCCTGTAAATCAGTCGATTGGGAGGGGAGGGATTGAGAAAATCTCCCACTTTTCTCCCGCATGGGTGGGAGATAAGAAGTTGCCCCGACCTATTACTTCAGTAAGAACAGTGCGGGGTGAAAAGAAAGTGTCCCGAACCAGGGTAGGTGCGGGACACTTTCTTTGGAGGTATGTTATTTGGCAATGGCTATCATTACCTTCTTGTTCTTTATCCTTTCGTCTTTGATGCGGTGCAGTACATGCGACGCCTTTGATTTGCGGATGGCCACAAACGAGAAGAAGTCTTTTACCTCTATGAGGCCTATATCTTCTTTCTTCAGTTCTCCTTTCTGCGCCAGGAAACCTACGATATCCACTTTATTTACCTTGTCTTTTTTGCCGGCGGCTATGAACAGCGTTATCCATTGCGGCGGTGCAGGCAGGGTAGTTTCTTCGCCCAGTTCTATTTCCGGTGCATCTTCAGAGATGTAAGGAGGTAGTGTTTCTTCGGGCGAGAGGATGATTATTGCAGTACCCGATGCTTCCATACGTGCGGTACGGCCATTGCGGTGGGTATAACTGTCTTCGGTAAGGGGCAGGTGGTAGTGAATGATGTACCTGATGTTGGGTATATCCAGTCCGCGGGCAGCAAGATCAGTAGTGACCAGAAAATCTACCGTGCCGTTCCTGAACTTGGACAGGGCGCTATCTCTCTGTTGCTGCTCCATGCCGCCATGGTAAAAGGTATTGATGATACCTTTCTCTGAAAGCAGGGTGCTGGTGCGCTCTACAGAGTCGCGGTGATTGCAGAATATGATGGACGACCTGTTGCCGTGGTGGCAAAGCAGGCGGAACAACGTATCTGACTTGTCTCTGTCGGGCGACTGTACGATCTGTACTTCCAGTTTCTCGGGGGCGTTATTGCCTTCGGGCAGGAAGTCGAGCGTGATAGGGTCCTGCAGACCTATGAAGTCGAGTATGGCAGGTGCCTGAGTGGCAGAGGTGAGTATGCGCTTGGTTACAGACGGCAGGGAAGCGATGATGAAAGACATTTCTTCCTCAAAGCCCAGTTCCAGTGTTTTATCGTACTCGTCCAGTATCAGGGTGGTGATGCTGTCTACAGTAATGTTGCTACGGCGTATATGGTCGCAGAGGCGGCCGGGAGTGCCTACAATTATAGCCGGAGGCTGAATGAGGTTGTTCTCTTCGGTCTCGCGGAGGTGACCACCATAGCAGGCCGTGATCTTGAGGCCTGTGGCCATGGATCTGAAGACCTGTTCTATCTGCTGTGCCAGCTCTCTCGATGGCACTATGATGAGCGCCTGTGTGTTTTTATTGTCTTCTTCCAGCAGTTCCAGTATGGGCAGCAGGAAAGCCAGTGTTTTGCCGGAGCCTGTAGCCGACAGCAGCATAATGTCCTGTGGGCGTGTTGCAGCCGCTATGGTAGCGGTTTGCATGGCGTTCAGTTCCTTTATTTTCAGTTGTTCCAGTATCTTCTCTACCGGGAATCTTTTTTGTTGCATTACTGCAAAGGTACTGTATTAAAAGAGGGGGAGGTTATAAATGATGAATATTTGGAGCGTAAGTATGTTGAGTTATATATACTGTGATATTGAGGGTGTAGTATAGGTAATGTTATCAGGCTCCAAAAGTTGGGATTGAAGCAATTGTTATTGCCGAATAGTAACAAACATCTATTTTCTTTTCACCCAATTCTCTATAGAAATTCCGTCAAGTCTTTGAAAGTCTTTAGTGTTGTCAGTTACTAAAGTTAGTTTGTTTTCTAAAGCAGTTACTCCAATTAGCAGGTCAAATTCATCGTGCATGGGCTTTCCTGATTTTTTAAGACGTACCTTCTCTTTCGCATATAACTTTATGCTGCCATAAATAGGAATAATGGTCAATCCTTTAAGAAATGAATCAACTGCTTTGTTTGATTTTTGTGGATCATCGCTATTTTCTGCTCCATAGCGCAATTCAAGAACTGTAATCTCTGAAATGTAACAGTTTTCCAGACCTTTCTCCTTGATGATAATATCCAGATGTAGTTTTCCTCTGAGGAAAAACACACAGATACTTGTATCTAGCAGATATTTCATTAGAACTTAAACTCTTTCTTTCTGAATTTTCTGGATAAGCGGATATCGGATATGATCTGTTCTGCAGGTTTGGAAGAGGCAAAGGCACCAAATGATCTGAAGAATGCGCGTTCATTTTTCTTACGTTCAGTTTTTAACGACTTTGAAAGACGCTCAATGAGTTCTGTTTTGCTTTCGGCATCCAGTCCATCAAGAAGTGTTGCATAAGAATCTACGATATGTCTTTCAGTAAAGGACATTCTTTTTTTTGTCAAATATACGAATTGTAATACAATAGCAATCTCACTTACCCCAGATACTTACCCACTATAGGCACCCTGCGGCCAATGCCGAATGCCTTTGGTGAAACACGTATGATAGGGCAGAACTGATTGCGCTTGTACTCGTTGTTGTTTACCAGCTTCAGGATGCGGGTAACCAATGCGGCATCGTGGCCCAGTGCTATCATCTCTATAGGGCCTTTGCGGCCTTCTATGTAGTGATACAGTATAGGGTCCAGCTCGGAGTAGTCGGGCAGGCTGTCGCTGTCTTTCTGGCCGGGGCGCAGCTCTGCGCTGGGGGCTTTGTCCAGTATGTTCTGCGGAATTACTTCGCCATTGCGGTTGATGAAGCGTGCCAGTGCATAGACCTGCACTTTGTAGAGATCGCCGAGTACGCCAAGTCCGCCGGCCATATCGCCGTACAGGGTGCCGTAGCCGGTGGCCAGTTCGCTTTTATTGGAGGTGTTGAGCAGGATGTAGCCAAACTTATTAGCAAGTGCCATAACCATAGCTCCGCGTATGCGCGACTGCAGGTTTTCCTCGGCCAGGCTGAAGGGCAGTCCTTTGAAGACCGGCTCCAGTGCCTGCTCGTAGGCGGCATAAACATCTTTTATGGGTATGATGTCGTAATGATTGTGCAGGTTTTCGGAGAGCTGCACGGCATCGTCTACCGAGTGACCTGTAGAGTATTGCGAAGGCAGCAGCAGGGCTTTTACATTGTCGGCGCCCAGTGCCTCGCAGGCCAGGGCAAGCACTACTGCGCTGTCTATGCCGCCCGATGAGGCTACTATGGCCTTACTGAAGCCCATTTTGCCAAAGTAGTCGCGGATGCCCAGCAGCAAGGCGCTGTGTATCTGTGCTATGTTGGTCTCTGGCGCGCTGAGGCCGGCAGTGGCAGGTGGTACACTATAGGTGCCCTGCTGACTGGTAGGTGTGGCGCAGGTAATGCTGCCATCTTCATGCCATAGTACTTCCTGCAGTGCCTCGGTAAAGTAGGGCAGTTCGGTAACGACGTTCCCGGTTGCATCCATCACTATAGAGCCGCCATCAAAAACGATCTCGGTCTGCGAGCCTACGGTGTTGCAGTAGATCATGGGCAGGCCGTATTTCTGTACATTCTGCTTCACTATTTCTTTGCGGCCCGCAGCATGCAGGTAGTCGAACGGAGATGCGCTGAGGTTGATCATCAGTTCGGGCTGCTGCGGCATCAGGTTGTCCATGGGGCAGATACGGTATAGCGGATCGTCGCCCAGGTTCCAGATATCCTCGCAGATGGTCACAGCCAGTTTGCGGCCACGGAACTCCAGTACATTCCAGCTATAGGCAGGCTCGAAGTAGCGGTACTCGTCAAATATGTCGTAGGTAGGGAGCAGGGTCTTGTGTACAATACCTTTTATCTCGCCCTCGTAGAGCAGGCAGGCACTGTTGAACAGGTTCTTGCCTCCCGGTTGCGGATTGCGGGAAGGGTAGCCCACCAGCACACCTATGGTGTCTGCAGCATGGCGAATAACATCGAGCGAGGCAGCAGCCTGCTCTATGAAGTCATTGAACTCCAGAAAATCGCGGGGCGGGTAGCCGCAGATGGCCAGCTCCGAGAATACCACCAGATCTGCATTGCGGCTTTTGGCGTCGGTAATGGCAGCCAGAATCCTGGCCGTGTTTGCCTCAAAATTGCCTATGTGGTAGTTCTGTTGTGCCAGTACGATCTTCATATAATTGGTGCTTTGACTGAAATCCTGTTACAAATTGCCCTGTCTGCCTCCCGGCAGGTGTTCCCTGAATTTGCAGGCAAAGTTAAATTGAAGAGCGATAGGATGGGGATACTATTTTGCCGGGGTGATCGTTGTTTTTATTGCTTAATTTCGGATAGACAAAATAACAGGGTATGGAATTTAGTGGAAAGACCGTTTTTATTACCGGCGCCAGCAGGGGTATAGGAGAGGCAATAGCACTGCGACTGGGCAGGGAAGGCGCCAATGTGGTAGTGATTGGTAAGTCGGTAAAAGAAGATCCGCGACTGGGCGGCACTATACACGCTGTGGCACAGAAAGTAACGGAGGCCGGTGGTCGCGGGCTGGCTGTGCAGTGCGATATACGCGACGAAGAGCAGGTGCTGGCCGCTGTGCAGCGGGCCATAACCATTTTCGGCGGTATAGACATACTCATCAACAATGCATCGGCCATATCGCTCACCAATACCGAGCAGACCGATATGAAACGCTTCGATCTGGTACATGACATAAACGTGCGCGGCACCTATCTGGTAACCAAGCATTGTGTGCCTTTTCTGCGCAAGGGACAGAACCCGCATATCCTTACCCTGTCTCCACCCATAGATATGTCGGTGAAATGGCTGGCTCCGTTTGTGGGCTATACCATGAGCAAGTATAATATGAGTATGATGACACTGGGCTGGGCAGGTGAGTTCAAACCTTATGGCATAGCTGCCAATTCCATATGGCCGGTAACCACTATTGCTACCGCTGCGGTGCGCAATATACTGGGCGGTGAGGAGCTGATAAAACGCAGCCGCAAGCCCGAGATACTGGCCGACAGCGCCTACTACATACTACGCCGTCCTGCCGCAGACTGCACAGGTAATCTGTTTCTGGATGAGGATGTGCTGCGCAGTGAGGGTATTACCGATCTGGAAGGTTATGCGGTGACCCCGGGTGGGCCGCTACAGAAGGATCTTTATGTGAAGTAGAGGCTTAACTTACCGGTCAGGCATCTGGTATTCGGCCTTCTATGAGTGCTGCCGCATTGCGGAATGCCTCGCTGATGGGTGTTTTCTCGTTTTTATTGAAATCGAAATTGACAATGACATCGTGCGCCTCTGCCACAATGGTATCTTCTTCGTTGCGTATGCGATGGTGCAGCCCGAAGCTGGTATTGCGCAGGAATTCCATACGCGCCTCTACCACTATATTGCCCGGGTAATGCAGTGGTTTCAGGAACTGGCAACCTGTAGAAAGTAGTATGGGGCCAATGCGGGTTTCGGCAAAAGAGGCTGCCAGGCCGGTAAGTTCCCAATAATGCACCCGCGATGCCTGTATGAATTTGAAATAAGATACATTGTTGATGTGACCAAACAGATCCATCTCGCTCCAGTCGAGGCGGAGCGGCAACTTTACAGGAAAATGGTGCATAGTGTTCAAAATTAGGTATAGATTCGGTTATAATATTCAGTCATACTTTTATAGCTTTGACTAAAATAATGGTTATATCTATGAAAAAGTTACTCTTATTCGTCCTGGCGACGGCTGCTTTCAATGTGTCATTTGCACAGTATGATGTGTTTATGGAGATGCTGGAGAATAAGAAGATCTGCAACAGAGAAGATCAGCTTACGTATTTTCTGCAGTCCAGGTCTTACGAGCGACAGAATGAAGATCATTACTATCATCGCGAAGCGGTGAACGGCCGTTTCACTACTACCTGTGTTATCAATCAGAATGAGTGTTATGTTGTGTACCAGACTGACAATGCAAAGGACTACAACAAGATAAAGAGTACCATTACCAATAACTGCCACAAAGAATTTGCTGCAGATAAGTCGGAATACTATGTGTGCAATGAAAAGCGCATGCAGGATGTGCAGGTGATCTTCAACGGATATCTGCAGGAAGAAAAAACCTACGAGATATTGGTATATCAGAACCCCGATAGCCATGAGCATCCCTATATGCAGACCGACAGGGTAGCACCCGGTGAAGATAAAGTGCAACCTGCCCATAAAGCAAAAAAGAAACTGAAAGCAAAGCCGGCTGCGCCTAAAAGCGAAGCTGCAAAAGCGCCGGCAGCAGCTACAGTGCCTGCTACAAAAACCGCAGCTACTGCAGCGCCCGCACCAAAGCCTGCAGCACCTGCAGTAAAAGCACCGGCTTCGGGTCTGAAACCTGCACCATCATTAAAACCAGCGCCACCGGTTAAGAAATAAGTATTAGAATTCAAACTTCACACTACCGAACATGCCGAAGTAGCGCCACATAGCCTCTGATGATATGGGCTTTGGCGTGACCCGCCATACAAAGTCTATACGGCCCACCTGCAGTATATTCGAAACACCTGTACCCAGTTCCAGGTAGGGAGAACCTTTGAGCGTGCGGAACGGATATCCCTTTTCCAGGTTCAGATCTTGGTTAGCAGAACTTAGTGTTCCCACCACGCCTTTTGCTGTCCAGAATTGTCGGAACTTCATTTTTTTGAGCAGCGGTATACGGTTAAAAATACCGCCACCAAAGTTATGTTCGGTATTAAAGCCAAAGTACTCATCGCTCAGGAACTCGTAGTTGTTCATCATCTGGAACGCATACATATTGTAGTAGTAGTATTCATTGCCCGGATGTATCTCCAGCAGCGGATACGGCAATGTGCCAAAGTACTTACCCGCAAACACATTGTAATACAAACTGCCGAAAGGAGGAATATAACTTAGGCCTGTAACCGAAAAGCGGGCTTTCTGGTAGCTGTATGCCCCGTCAAGTGCTCCTTTTATGCCTGTTGTCACAGAGAGGTTCACAACAGGGTATTTACTTTTTACACTTATACGCTTGAACTGTCCTTCCAGGTATTTTTCCTTGTAGGCAAAACGCAGATCTATACCCACTTCGCTGCTCACCACATTTGGCGACAACTGATCCTGATGGTCGTGGAAAATGTTTTGAGTGGGCAGGGGCGAATAGGGCGTAAAATCGCGATGCTCCAGTATGAGCTTGTGACTGAATCCGTTGAAGTATTGTTTGTAGAACTGTACGCGCGTATCCCGGGTGAAGGACAGCTTCCAGGGAACACCATTCTTGCGGAACAATGTACTGAAGATATTGTCTGCACCTACCTGATCGTAATAATTGGTGGTCTGGCTCACATCATGCGAATGGCTGGCCTCCAGGTAGGTCCATGGAGAGCGGTTCATCATCCAGAGCGCATTCAGTCCGTATTTGAAACGCTGGTCTCTGGTGCCATAGGCCACATAGCCTGTAAACTGCAGGTCCTTCAGACTGCGTGGGGTGCCCAGCGATATACGGAAACGACTGCCCTCTATGGGGTTGCGGCTATACAGGTAGAAGTAGGGACCCAGCTGAATAGGTCCAACATCTATAACGCCGGTAGAGACAAAGGTGATAATATCTTTGTAGAGATTGGTGATGGGCATATTATTGATGGTGTCCACCATTTTATAAATGACCGTTTCGTTTTTGCTCAGGGTGTCTGGTCGGTTCTGTTTCCACCAGTCGTCGGTCTTGTATTTGGCAGAGTCCAACTTCACTACATCCTGCTTTACTTTGGGGTCATCGAGAACTGTATCTATCGATGGTTCGTTGATCCGTATATGGTGGTAGGTGGTTGTTTTCCTGCCAATCATTCCGGGCATTTTTTTCGATTTATAAGCAGAAAATCCCGCTATGAACTTGTCCTTTACGCAAAACCAGAAACTATCTACCGGGGCAAATTCCTGGTAGAGCGCCACGTGGTCCAGCCAGTTTATATTTACCTCCCGCGCCACCTCCATACTCATACGCTGTATAGCGAACACCGAATCGACTACCCAGAAATCACCGGTAAAACAATTTTCCTGCCCACGTTTAGGCGTATACTGTACCAGTATAACATTGTGGCCATAGGCAACCTGTGTGTCCTTGATCTTGTACTTATAAAACAGCAGGGCATCGTCGCTGATGGGGCTAACGAATTTCTTATCAAATACCGGAACGTAGTTGCTGTATATATTCAGATTCTGATGAAAGGTGCCCAGGTATTTTACTACATTTTCATTGTTTACGCCCTTCACCATACTTGCCTTTATTACCTCCCGCACTTTTTTAGGCTTGCGCCTGAAGTAGTAGTCTGAAAGTGTTTCGGTAAGATATAAGGGCAGGTAGGGCTTACTTTCAGATATCGTATCCAGATTGTTGTAGATGAAGCCATATTTCTTCATTAACGGTATCTTCTCAAACTGTTCTTTGCTCAGGCGTTGCAGGTCGGCCTCCAGGCGGTTATAGGCCTCGTAGCAGTAGTTGTCGGTACGGTCGGGATTATTGGCAGGCTTGCGCTCTATGATCTTGCGCATCAGTATGATGGCCGGATCTTCGCCCGCTTTTATGGTTACCTCATCAAGCGCGGTAAGAGAGCGCTGCATTTCTATGATGAAGTTGTATTCATATTTGGTCTTACTGAGGACCTTGCGCACTGTTTTGTAACCAATGGCATCTGTTCTCAGTGTATCAGAAGGGAGTACCTTGGTTTTCAGGATGAAGTTGCCATCGAGGTCGGCTGATGTGCCGACCTGAGAGCCAGGGAAGAAAACAGTGGCAAAGGGTATACCCTCGCCTGTAGCCCCATCCGTAACCTTTCCATGGATCACATAGCCGTTCTTCGGATTGCCTTTGTATACTGGTTCTTCTGCCTGTTTGTTTTTCGCAGGCATGATCAGTCCGGCGGTATCAATAAAGGGGGTGTCTGTATCAAAAGGGATGACGTGGCGAAGCGTATCTGATACTTGTGCCTGAACGGATGTATGAGATAATAAGAGACAAAAAATAAGACGGAGATATCTTTTTGTCATGTGTAATGGAGCCCTATCTAGTAGCAATGTAGTGAATAACAGGTATTAATGATCAAAAAACATTTATCCGGAAGATGTATAAAATGGTGGCTAATGTGTGTGCTGCTACACAGGGGATGGATACAATAATAGAGATAAACTATGTGGGTAGCGTATATTGTATAGGTACTGATTTTTGACAATTGGCACAAAACCTTTTACTTTCGGGCTAAAATTGGCTGGCTGATGCATATAGCACAACAAATTTTATTTATTATCTGCGCAGTTGCGGCAGTTTACTTTTTTGCAAAGAAGGTGAAGGAAATGCGCCGCAATGTATTACTGGGCCGCGACGAAGACCTGACCGATAACAAAGACCAGCGCTGGCGCAACATGGTGCTGCTGGCTATGGGGCAGAAAAAAATGTTCAAAAAGCCTATACCGGCACTGCTGCACCTGGTGGTCTATGCAGGTTTTATCATCATCAACATAGAGATACTGGAGATCTTCATAGATGGAGTTTCCGGGGCCCACAGAATATTTGCGCCTATGCTGGGTGGTCTTTATTCTTTTCTGGTAGGCTTCTTCGAGGTGTTGGCTGCGCTGGTATTGCTGGGTTGTGTGGTATTCTACATTCGCAGGAATGTACTGAAGATACGCCGCCTGAATATGCCGGAGCTGGAAGGCTGGCCACGCAATGATGCCAACCTGATACTGGTAACCGAAGTGGTGCTGATGTCGCTCTTTCTGTTAATGAATGCTGCAGACCTTTATTTGCAAGATTTCCGTCCAGAACATTACACCAAAACAGAACCATTCTGGATATCGGGCCATCTCAAGGGTATGTTCTCGGGTGTGTCTATAGGAGCGGCGGTAGCTATAGAGCGCACCTGTTGGTGGTTGCATATAATAGGTGTTTTCTTGTTCCTTAACTACCTGCCTTATTCCAAGCACCTGCACGTGATACTGGCATTCCCCAATGCTTTTTATGCCAAGCTGGTGCCTCAGGGCGAGGCCCGCAATATGAAGGAGATACAGAACGAGGTACTGTATATGATGGAGCCCGACAAGGCACCTGCAATTACCGGCGATGCCGCTGCACCTCCCCGTTTTGGTGCTAAAGACATCATGGACCTGAGCTGGAAGAACCTGCTGGATGCTTATTCCTGCACAGAGTGCGGAAGGTGTTCATCGGTTTGTCCGGCAAACCTTACAGATAAGAAACTGTCGCCAAGAAAGATAATGATGGATACCCGCGACAGGATGGAAGAAGTGGGCAAGAACATAAATGCCAATGGCGAATTTGTGGATGACGGCAAGTCGCTGCTGCATGGTTATATATCTGTAGAAGAGCTGCGTGCCTGCACTACTTGCCAGGCATGTGTAGAGGCTTGTCCGGTATCTATAGATCCGCTCGATATTATAATGCAGCTGCGCAGAAATCTGGTGATGGAAGAAAGCAGTGCACCCGGCGAGTGGAACCTGATGTTCGGCAACATAGAGAACAACATGGCGCCATGGAAGTTCAGCCCTGATGACAGGGATGCATGGGTAAACGGATAGTAGGCCGTTTGTGAGCGAAGGGAATAATAACAACAAATAAAGAGAGTAGTTTATCAAATAATACTGATAAGGATGTCTATAAAAAGCATGGCAGAATATGCCGCGAATGGCGAAATGCCGGAAGTATTGTTCTGGGTGGGATGTGCAGGTTCTTTCGATCAGAGGGCGCAACGCATCACACGTGCATTTACACAGATACTGGATAAGGTGGGTGTGAAGTTCGCGATACTGGGCAAGGAAGAAATGTGTACCGGCGACCCTGCGCGCAGGGCGGGCAATGAGTTCCTGTTCCAGATGATGGCTTATAATAACATCAATACCCTGAATGCCTATGGCATCAAAAAGGTGGTGACCATATGCCCGCATTGCTTCAATGTGTTCAAGAACGAATATCCGAAACTGGGCGGTAACTATGAGGTGATGCACCATACTACTTTCCTGCAGCAGCTTATCAACGAAGGCAAGGTGGTACTGAAGGATGGTGGTGCGTTCAAGGGCAAAAAGATCACTTATCACGACAGCTGTTACCTGGGCAGGGGCAATGGTATATACGAGGCTCCCCGTGAAGTGCTGCAGGCATTCGACTCTGAACTCATAGAAATGAAACGTTGCCGCAGCAATGGTATGTGTTGTGGTGCCGGTGGTGCGCAGATGTTCAAAGAAGAAGAACAGGGTTCTACCCGTATCAACTTCGACAGGGCAGAGCAGGCACTGGAAACCGGTGCTACTATCATAGCGGCCAACTGTCCGTTCTGTACTACCATGCTTACCGATGGGGTGAAAAACAAGGAACAGGAAGAAAACGTGAAGGTGCTGGATATTGCAGAAATGGTGGCAATGTCGTTGTAATTATTGAGTATCATCCAAGACAATTTTCACATTCCCTATACACCGTGTTTGGTAACTTAGTGTGTATATAAATCTGTTCTGTATGAAAAACAAAACATTGGTGCTGGGAGCGTCCGATAACCCATCCAGGTACAGCAATATGGCTATGTTGAGGTTGCAGGACCATGGCCACGCAGTAGTAGCTGTAGGCAAGAAAGCAGGCGTGGTGAATGGTATGGAGATACTGACCACCCCTCCGGAAACGGAAGAGATAGATACAGTGACCCTGTATCTGAATCCCGATCATCAGAAGGCCTATTACGACTATATTTTTTCACTCAGTCCGCGCCGTATCATATTCAATCCGGGTACAGAGAACACCGAACTGGAGGAGCTGGCAGCATGGCGGGGAATAAAAGTAAAAGAAGCCTGTACGCTGGTAATGCTGGGTACGGGGCAGTATTGATCATATTAACTTTGAAAAACGCGGCAATCCGCGTTTTTTTATTTTTTAGCAAAGACTTGCTTCATTTTTGTTCATTGCTCAAAGAAATTTCACAGGCTCTTTCACAAAAATGCCAGGTGATCCACATAGCTCAGGGATAAATCCGGTTCCGATACACTGGGGCACTTATTACTGTAATTTCTCCTGCCCTGGCAATTATTCTGCCGAATTAGTTATATTTGATATTGAAGCGAAATGGCTTGTATAGCCATAAGTGTGTTTTATTGTCAAGAAATCGAACCGGCAGGAAATCCTGTCTCAAAACACGAGATCATGAGCAAGCAATTTTTTGTAGAGAGCAAACCCAATTCAGGCGGTTCTTCTCCGGAGGTGACGGCTAAAATAGCCTACATCAACGACAATGCCTATGAGATACAGGACGGCGATACGATCCTTACCCTGATGCGCAGGCATCATGGCAAGGATGCTATACCTACACTGTGCGATGCCCCCAATCTCGATCCGTTTGGTTCCTGCAGGGTGTGCAGTGTAGATGTGGCATTAGTGAAGGACGGACCGGTGAAGACCATGGCTTCCTGCCATACGCCGGTAATGCCCAATTCTTATATCTATACCGAGTCTGACAGGATACAGAAGCTACGCAAAAACATTGTAGAACTGGTGCTTACAGATCATCCGCTCGATTGCCTGACCTGTGAGGTGAACAACAACTGCGAATTGCAGGCTGTTGCTGCCAAGGTGGGCATCCGCGATGTGCGCTACCCCGAAGGCAAGACCCACTTAGATCGTAAGAAAGATCTGAGCCATGCCTACATGACATCAGACTTCTCCAAGTGTATCAACTGTTTCCGTTGTGTACGTGCCTGCGATGAGGTGCAGGGGCAGTTTGTGCTGAGTATGGGTGGTCGCGGTTTTGATGCACACATCATAAAGAGTCTGGAAACTACATTCGAACAAAGCGATTGTGTGAGCTGCGGTGCCTGTGCACAGGCTTGCCCCACATCGGCCATATCAGATATATTCGAGTCTAAGTCTATACAGGTTGATCAGAAAGTTCGCACCATATGCACTTATTGCGGTGTGGGCTGCAATCTGGAAGTGGCAGTAAAGGGTGGCAAGATCAAGTCTATACAGGCGCCTTACAGCGCCGAGACCAATCAGGGGCATACCTGCCTGAAGGGCCGCTATGCCTTCTCGTTCTATAATCACAAGGACAGGCTGCGTACACCACTCATCAGGAAAGATGGTGAACTGGTAGAAGCTACGTGGGAAGAAGCCTATGATTTTATTGCTGATAAACTTACAGAGATAAAGGGCAAGTATGGCCCCGACTCTATAGCAGGTATCTCATCTTCGCGCGGCACCAACGAGGAGAACTATCTCATGCAGAAGTTCATCCGTGCGGTAATGGGTACCAACAACATAGACTGTTGCGCCCGTGTGTGCCACTCGCCAACTGCTATAGGTATGCAGCGCACATTTGGTACAGGTGCCGCAACCAATTCTATTAAAGACCTGAAACTGACCGATTGTATCTTGGTGATAGGGGCCAACCCTACAGACGGCCATCCGGTTACGGGTGCCAAGCTGAAGCAGGTAGCGCTGAGTGGTAAAATATCTATCGTCATAGATCCGCGCCGCACAGAGCTGGCAAAGTATGCCACCTATCATCTGCAGTTGCGCCCGGGTACTAATATGGCTGTGCTGAACATGATGTTGTATTACATCATCAGCGAGGGCAGGGAAGACAAAGACTTTATTGCCCAGCGTACAGAGGGGTATGAAGAATTCAAACAGGAGATACTCTCGCAGAATATAGACGAGCTGGAGCAGATTTGTGGTGTAGACAGGAAGCTGGTGCGCGATGCTGCGATAGCCTACGCAAGTGCGCCCAATGCTATGGAGTTTCATGGTCTGGGTGTTACCGAGCATTCGCAGGGTACGTTCACTATTATGATGATCACCAGCCTGGCAATGATAACCGGAAACATAGGCAGGCCTGGTGTGGGTGTGAATCCGCTGCGCGGACAGAACAATGTACAGGGCTCTGCAGATATGGGTTGTCAGCCTTATCAGGGAGCAGGGTATATGGAAGTGTCAGATCCTGTATTCCACAAGAAATACGAAGACTTTTATAATGCCAAACTATCGGATCATAACGGGTACAAGATACCGCAGATGTATGATGCTGCCCTCGATGACAAACTGAAGGCAATGTGGGTGATAGGTGAAGACATGGCGCAGACAGATCCCAATACGCATCATGTTGTTGCTGCTCTGAGTAAACTGGAGTTGTTTGTGGTACAGGAGCTCTTTATGACCGAGACCGCTAAGCTGGCTACGGTAGTGCTGCCTGCTTCTTCGTTCCTGGAGAAGAGCGGCACGTTTACCAACGGCGAAAGAAGGATTCAAAGGGTAAATGCTGCGGTGGAGCCTATTGCCGGCACCAAGAGCGATGGTCAGGTAATGCTGGATATTATGAACCGCATGGGCTACAAACAGCCTGCTGTTTATGATCCTGAGTGGGTGCTGGAAGAGATATCGAGGATAGTGCCATTCTTTGAAGGGGTGAAATGGAACGAGTTGGGAGAGAACGGCAAACAATGGCCGGTA
Source organism: Bordetella parapertussis (assembly GCA_943331005.2). Classification (GTDB taxonomy): domain Bacteria; phylum Bacteroidota; class Bacteroidia; order Chitinophagales; family Chitinophagaceae; genus Nemorincola. The sequence continues at coordinate 93,454 of CALQJX020000012.1, read as the reverse complement.
AACAAAGAAGGCAAGGGTACTGATATATTGCATACCGAAAGCTTCAAAAGGGGCAAGGGTAAGTTTGTACACAACAACTACAAGAAGTCTGTAGAACTTACGCAGAACGAGAAAGACTATCCATACATCATTACTACCAACAGGGAACTGGAGCACTACAACTGTGGCGCCATGACCCGCCGAACCAACAATGCGCTTATAGTAACTGAAGATGTATTGCTGATAAGCCCCGAGGATGCACAGAAAAACCTGATCAGCGATGGTGATATGGTTTGTGTGGAGTCGCCAAGGGGTAAGGTAGATATCAAGGCGAAAATTACCGATGAGGTGAAGCCGGGTATACTGAGCAGTACCTTCCACTTCCCCGAGATCATGCTGAATAATATTACCAGCAGCGTATCCGATTCAGAAGCTTTGTGCCCTGAATATAAAGTGGTGTCCTGCCGCATCAGAAAAAGCAAGGGCGAATTCAAGAAACAAAAGGCAACTGTATAGCAGCTGCAATATACCAAACGAAGAAGGAGCGCATTTTGCGCTCCTTTTTCGTTGTAACTGAAGTTTTAGCTACTTGATTACTAATTCCATTGTCGCGCCTCCTTTCGTCACCTTTAGGGTATGCTTTTCGCCCAGTGCCAGCGTATAGTTTATGTCCTGATGGCCGGTAGGGAAACCAAAACACACCGGATAACTGTATTCTTTCACCTTGTCGAAGATTAGCTGCTCTATGGTCTGGCCGAAGGGACGTTCTGTATCCTGCATGTCGGTGAAGCTACCTACCACCAGTGCGGCCAGTTTATCCAGTTTGCCGGCGCGTTTCAGGTTCAGCATCAGTCGGTCGGCATTGTACAGGTGCTCACCTATGTCTTCTATAAACAAGATCTTACCATCCGTATCAGCCTCCGATGCCGAGCCGGTAAGGTGTGCCAGGATGGCAAGGTTGCCACCGGTTAGTATGGCTTCCGCCTCACCTGTTCTGTTGTAAGTAGCGGCAGGTGTGGTATACAACAAAGGTGCTCCGGTAAGTGCCCTGCGGAAAGAGAGCAGATAGTCTTCCTGTTCCGTTTCGGGTTTGAAGGCACCACACATGGGGCTATGCAGGGTTGGTATGCCATATTGCGCTTGAATGTGGCTATGTAATACGGTAATATCGCTAAACCCGCATATCCACTTTGGTTGGCGGCAGAAGGCGGTAAAGTCCAGCTCGTCTATAATGCGGCTCATGCCATAGCCGCCACGCCCCATCAGTATAGCATCTATTCCGGGGTCGTCCAGCATCTGTTGCAGGTCAGCCAGTCGTTCTTCGTCGGTGCCTGCAAAGTAGAAATGTTCCTTGCCTACGGTATTGCCGGTCTTCACCACAAAGCCCCATTCCTGCAGCACTTTTATAGCATGGGTGGTGCGGGTGGCAGCTACATACCCCGATGGGCAGGTGATACCTATAACAGAGCCTTTTTGCAGATATGGTGTTCGCATTGGTATAGTTTAGATTCAGGAATGCTGGTTCATGAGCCCTACCCATATCTCATCTTCTCTGATGCTTACCGGGTAGGTAAATAATTTGTAGCCTTCTCCGCTGGTGTTACGTCCGTTGGCGGGGTCGAAGCGGTATTTATGGTCGGGGCAAACAATGCGCCCCTGTGCATCCAGCCAGCCACTGCATAGAGGTGCGCCGGCATGCGGGCATTTTGCAGTGAATGCATACACATGGTCTCCTTTTTTCAGCAGCCCTATTTTTTTACCATAGATCTCTGTTTCATGCAGTGTTTGTTCGGGCATGGAAGACTTAGTAAATTGCCCTGCTTTATGCCACGTAAGGCCTATACTGTGCTGGTGCTCTTGCTGTTCGGAACTCAATGAAAAGATATTGATGTGTGATTGGCAGCTAAATTAATGCAATGTTCCCTATTCAGGTAGTTGTGGCAGGGGCAGGCTATTAAAAAGACCGAAAAAAATGGTACTTTCAAACCTCTATTACAAGTAATACTACATATGTCTAAGAAGCAACAAGTCAGGAATCCCCAGCCGGTACAGGCACCTGCAGCTGCACCGCAGGTAAAGACCGATCTGCCAAAGAAAGAGGGTACGTCTTTCGGACTATCCCTGAAAATGAAATTATGCCTGCTGCTGGGCCTCATTACGTTCGTCATTTATTTCAACACGCTGCAGAACGGTTTTGTGCTGGATGACTCCATGGTCTACTCCAAGAACACCATCGTGAATCAGGGTTTTGGCGGCATAGGTGAGCTCTTCAAAACACCCCGTCTCAAAGGCTTCGGCTATCTGAAGAATGAAAACTACCGTCCCCTCTCGCTGGTGATGTTTGCCACAGAGGTAGGTATGTTCGGGCTCAATCCGGCGGTGGGTCATTTTTTCAATATCCTGTTCTTCTCTATTTGCGTCATTCTTCTTTTCCTCTTTTTAGATAAGCTGTTCGAGGGCACAAAGACGGTGGTGGCATTTATAGCTGCATTGCTGTTTGCGGTGCACCCCATCCATACCGAAGTAGTGGCCAATATCAAGAGTCTGGACGAGATCTTCTGCTTCCTTTTTGCTTTCCTTGCCATGAACCTCTTTGCCGATTATATGAAGAGCAGCAAGGCATGGCAGTTGGCCGCAGGGCTGGTGGCATTATTCCTCTCTTATCTGTCCAAAGAAACGGTGGTTACCTTCCTCGGTATCATTCCGCTGGTGTTCTTCCTTTATCTCAATGACGACCGTAAGAAGGCTATTTTCATGACTGCAGGGTCGGTAGTGGTTACAGGCATTTATCTCCTCATCCGTCACAAGATCCTCAGCGATTATGGTGCCAGCACCACGGCTGTAGAGTTTATAGATAATGCGCTGGTAGGTGCGCCCGATATGGCATCCAGAATTGCTACTGCCCTTTATACAATGGGTATGTATGTGAAACTGCTCATCATACCGCATCCGCTCATAGACGATTATGGTTTCAGAAGTATTCCCTACAAGAGCTTTGCTGATATATGGGTGCTGCTTACCATAGTGATCTATGTTGCTGCCGGAGTGGTGGGCTTGCTGCGCCTGGTACGCAATCGCAAAGACCCTTGGGCATTTGGTATATTGTTCTATCTGGCTACAATAGCACTGTTCTCCAATATCTTCTTCCTCATGGGTTCTGCTATGGGCGAGCGTTTTCTGTTCTTTGCATCTGCAGGTTTCTGCCTGCTGGCAGCGCTGGCTATAGAAAAATGGTTGCTGAAGGGTAGTGTGGATATGGCGGGCTTCCTGAAGAACAAAGTAGCAGTAGGTGCGCTTACCGTGGTTTGTGTGCTGTTCTCTTACCTCACTTTTGCCCGCAATGCCGAGTGGATAGACAACAGCACACTGTTCACTAAAGATCTGGAAAAATCGCCCGATAATGGCAGGCTCAACTACTATGTAGGCAATGAGCTGGTAGAGAATGTACTGCCGCTGGAGAAAGATACCCTGAAACGTAAGGAAATACTGCAGGCAAGTGTTGCTCATCTCAGAAAGGCAATAGAGATATTCCCCAAGTATACAGATGCTTATACTGAACTGGGTACTGCCTACCTCAACATGCTGCGTTACGATTCTGCCGAAATATCTTTCAAGACGGCTATTTCGCAGAGCCCTTATCAGTCTATCGCTGCCAATAATCTGGGTACGGTTTACCTGCGTACAGATCATATACCGGAGGCTATTGCTGCCTACAAACTGGCTATTCAGATAAAGGCCGATTTTGTGCAGGCATACTGCAATCTGGGTGCCTGCTTTTCTCGCATCAAGCAGTTCGACTCTGCAATTGTTTACCTCAATCAATGTCTGGCCATAAGTCCCGATTATGCCGAGGCATACATGCAGCTTGGTTTATCTTACTACTTCGTGAATAAGTTTACCGAAGCAGAACCGTACTTCAATAAGGTGCTGGCACTCAATCCTTCTGATGTGAACGCTGCCAACAACCTGGGTGCTGTGTATCTGAACACAGGCAAGTATCCGCAGGCGGTAGAGATCTTCAAGCAGCTGGTAGCAGCCAATCCCGGTTATGTGAACGGGTATTCCAATCTGGGGCACTGCTATTACCAGATGAAGCAGTATGATGCCACTATACAGATGATCACTAAATCGCTGCAGCTCGATCCCGGTAATGTGAAAGATATCCCTTTCCTGGCCCTTTCTTACAAGGCACTGGGCAATATGGCTGAGGCCGCTAAGTATGAAGCTATCTCCAAACAGTATTTCCCCGAATTCAAGTTGTAATAACAGAAGCGGAATAAATAAAAAGGTCGGACAGTTTCAATGCTGTCCGACCTTTTTTATAGGTTGTAATGATCTGTTTGTGTTTAGAATTGTTGTACGCTGCATCCATCTTTTGAACCGGAAGCTGCATGGGGCTGATAGTTTATTTAGGATATACTGCAGGCAGGCGTGGGCTTTTGTAAGCGGGTATGTGCAGTGGAGTTTCGTTTGTAGTGCAGATGAAATCATTGCCATACTTTTTGAAAGCCTGTTTGTTGCTGTTCAGCAGTAAAGCACAGTATTCCATTTCCTGCCCTTTGTAAATGATGCCTATGTTGGTAGGTGCATTGTCAAACAGCATGCGGGTAATCTCTGCAACGCTTTTGTTCTTTACGCCCATTTCGCGCAGCATAGCTATGTCGTTCTGAGACATTTCAATGTTGGGTCTTGGGTGCAGTTCACCGGTACGTGGATAAGCGGGCTGGTTCTTTGGCATAAGCAGGTTGCGCGGCGTTGTTTCCTCTGCAGCCGACGGATCTGTAAGATTCAAAGAAGAGGCTTTGGGCTGTGTTGCCGGCACTGGTACCGGCCCCAGAGTCTGTTTGGTCGCTTCTGTTTCAGGTAGCTTAGCTCCGGCCACTGGTACCTTAGGAATAGGACCTTGCAGCTCTGCTTCTGTTATTGTGTCTTCGCCAACTGTGTTGTCTACGCTCATTGTGTCTGTTGCCTCGGTATTGGCCTGTTGCACAGAATCTGGTGTAAGTAGAATTACAGCTGCTTTTTCTTTATTTTTTTTGCGCGACGTGGTAATGAAAAAAGCAACACCTGCCAGCATCAGTACAAGTATCAGTAGTATAATGGCGCCAATGGGTCTCCTGCGTTGCACAGTATAGGCGCCGTCTGTATCAGTTCCCTGCTGCTGACGTTTTCTTTTTTCTTCTCTGCGACGGCCTGCCGGTTCATTGATGTGCTCCAGCAGTGTGTTCGTGTATCTGAAAAGGCGGTTATATTCTTTTACTCTGTAGGTAACTTCTTCGCGTGGCCAGCCGTTGTCTGGTATAGGTTCATCCCACAGGTCAAAAGGTCTGTTAGGGTCATCCATATTCACGCCTGATCTTGTAAATACAGGCGTAGGTGGTGGTGTACCTTGTGCGGCACGCAATATAGCGTCTGTTAACGGTGCAACAATTGGCTCATCAGTTACAGATGGGGTAGGTGCTATATAACTATCCGCTTCAGGCTCTGGCTGTGTAGCCGGCGCTGCAGTAGTTACATGCCCTTTATGAATCCCTTTTTTGGTTCTTACTACAGTTGCGTTAGGTATCTTGTATTCATAAAATTCATCCCAGTCTTTCAGATCCAGTTTGTTGGCCTTCAGCACGAAGTCATATACATTCCTGTCGAAAGAAAAGAAAAGGGCAGTAGTATCGGTATAGTCTTTTATAGCTTTGTCAAAGAAATCTATAAGTTGTTCTTCCTTACTGCGCTCGCTCAGCGGGTTTGGGGTCACAAAGTGTTCCTTCGCTTCATTTACTGCCGAGCTGAAAAAAGGAGTTTTACTGATCGGGATAATATTGGCCTTGAGTGCAATGAAAGACTCTGGCTCCCGCAGTATCACATCCTTTGCCTCGTGTGCGGTCAGTATCGAGTTTTCTACGTTTTGCGGGGTTCCTAATACCTGCTCGTGTAGTGCCTTCAGAGCGGCATACACATAGTCAGCATCGGCAAAACTATCCTGCAGTACTATGCAGTTGCCCAGAAAAGTGCCGAAACGCTCAGTGTTCAGTTCCCGCACATAGGTATATATGCAGCAGGAGATAGCATACACTCCGTCTACGAGCTCCCTTTTTACGGCATATAAATGTTCGCCGGGATATAGCTCTATTTTATCCTCTTCAATATCAAGGCTGCCATTATAGCTGACGCCATGATAGAACAATTGCTGGTAACCCAACGGTTCCCCGAATGTTCCAAAGACGCCTATTCCAACCCTGTTATTCATTTTGCCCCGAAAATAGCTAGTATTTCTAAATTATTTTATACCCAAAGGAGATTTCCCCCTACTTGATTTGCTATTGATTGGTTAATGTTCTTCGGGCGGTATATGCGGACTGTCTATGTTTTTCTTGGTTTTTTCTTCGCAGCCGGAAATAATACATTGTTCAGGATCAGTCTGTAACCCGGTGAGGAGGGGTGTACATTCAGGTCTGTTACCGGGTCGTGTATCATATGCTGATAGTCTTCCGGGTCATGACCACCATAGAATGTCCAGGTACCCTTGCCATACTCTCCATGAATGTAACGGGCCTCATTCGTAGGTTTGAAATCGCCCATTACCAGCACACCCGATTTCAGCACTTCTTTGCGGAAAGCAGTAGTTTGTCCCATAAAACCTTTTATGGTAGTAGTATGGTTCTGGCACAGCATAGCAGGTACAGGATCGAACTTGGCAGAGAAGGTAAACAGGCTAAAGTAGTCTACGTTCATAGGTGTGGCCGTCCTATACTCGGTATTGTCTATGGTAGAGTACTCGTAGTGCATGGGGCTGGCCACAAGTGTGAAGTCTTTGAAGGCGAAACACTTAGAGAAGTCGAGCTTTTGCTGCGCCTGCGGGTCTGCTGCATCACCGTCAAACATAGATTCGCAAATGTCTGCACCCTCAGCCGCCAATGCTATATCGTAGCTGTCTGTGGCAGAGCACATGGCAAACAGGTAGCCGCCACCCGCAGTGAAGTCGCGTATCTTCTTGGCAATAGCCAGTTTCAGTTGCGATACTTTTTTGAAACCATGTTTCGCAGCCGATTCCTCTGCCGACTTCTGGTCGTGCTGGTACCAGGCCTCATTATGGAAGCTGTACCAGAACTTGCCATATTGCCCCGTAAAATCTTCGTGGTGCAGGTGCAGCCAGTCATATTTCGATAGGTCGCCCTTCAGCACTTCGTCGTCATAAACCTTATCAAACGGTATCTCGGCATACGTCAGTACCAGTGTCACCGCATCATCCCATGGTTCTTTATTGGGTGGTGTATACACGGCCACCTTGGGAGGTTTCTCCAGTTTTATCACATCTCCGTTAAAGTCCGGATCCAGTATAGAATTGAGAATGCCATTGTATTCGGCATCGCTTACAACCTCATAAGACACCCCGCGCAGCTTGCACATACGCTCTATGCCCTCCAGCTGATCCATGCCAAAGCTACCTCCCTTATAGTTCAGCAGCCAGTCTACAGGCACACCGCCCTTCAGCGTGGCATAGGCAACGCCATAGGCCTTCAGGTGCGCAGCCTGCCCTTCAGCGTCCATGGGTATAACTATCTTAGATGCATAGGTCGCTATGCCACTACCCATGCACAGCGCTATAACATAAATAAATGCCTGTAGTTTCTTCAAAGTACTATGGCTCATAAGTGCTGTAAATTACCGAATATAGAATTATGGTGCAGGTTTGTTGCAGTTATTTTAACAAGTGTAATCTGTAGGTGGTGAAACTACTGTCGGCATAAGAAGATTACTCTTTGTAATTATCCGGATAAGAACAAAGAAGAATCTATCCTTATAATAGGTAGGGAAAATACATTTAATAAAACAGAAAATCTATTCTGCTGCACTTAGGAAATACAAATTCCCCCAAAAACAAAACACCCTGCATGTCATAGACTTACAGGGTGTAATTATCTGAGGTCGAAAGCGGATTCGAACCGCTGTAGCAGCTTTTGCAGAGCTGAGCCTAGCCACTCGGCCATCCGACCTTAGGGTTGCAAATGTAGTAAAAAATATTTCTCCACCAAGAGGAATTCTGAAGAAAAGAAAACATTTTTTTACCCGTTGCAAAACGGCTTTATTTCTTGCCGTCGTATGCCCAGCGGATATAGGTAGAACCCCAGGTGAAACCACCGCCAAAGGCTGCCAGTACTATGTTGTCGCCCTTGTTCAGCTTGCTTTCCCACTCCCACAAACACAGGGGCAGTGTACCGTTGGTGGTATTGCCAAAACGCTCTATGTTCACCATTACTTTCTCCGGCGACAGCTGCATGCGGTCGGCAGTAGCGGTAATGATGCGCTTATTGGCCTGGTGCGGCACCAGCCAGCTCACATTTTCGGCAGTAAGGTTGTTGCGCTCCATTATTTCGGCAGCAACATCGGCCATGTTCTTTACCGCGAACTTAAATACCGACTGTCCTTCCTGATACACAAAGTGCTCTTTGTTCATTACTGTTTCTACAGTAGCAGGTTTCACCGAGCCACCTGCTTTCTGGTGCAGGTACACACGGCCGCTGCCATCGGTGCGCAGTATAGAGTCTATGATACCATAACCTTCGGTATCCGGCTCCAGCAGCACTGCTCCGCCGCCATCGCCAAATATGATAGAAGTAGTGCGGTCTTCGTAGTTCATGATAGAACTCATTTTGTCCACACCTATTACTATAACCTTTTTGTGTCTGCCGGTTTCTATGAACTGAGAGCCTACTGTGAGTGCAAAGATGAAACCACTGCAGGCAGCGTTTATGTCGTATCCCCAGGCATTGGTCATGCCCGCTTTGTCGCATATTACGTTTGCGGTGGCAGGGAACTGCATGTCGGGGGTAGTAGTAGCGCAGATCACCAGTTCTATTTCTGTAGGGCTGATGCCTCTTTTCTCCAGCAGGTTCTTCACTGCCTCTACTGCCATATCGCTGCTGCCCTTGCCCTCACCCTTCAGTATGCGGCGCTCTTTTATGCCGGTACGGGTCTGTATCCACTCATCCGTAGTGTCCATCATTGTTACCAGTTCAGCGTTCGTGAGTCTGTACTCGGGAACGTAACCACCTACGGCTGTAATAGCAGCATGTATTTTCTGCATTGATCTTTTATTTGCCTCAAAATTAAAGTAGAAAGTCTAAAGTAGGAACAGTAGGGGGAATAATAAGTTATGAATTGTGAATTCATAAACACGGATCACATATGCATCGCTGATAATTATGCCTCTATACATAGCAAATAGTGTACAGGCATACCCCGCAAGCACCCGCAGTAAAGCACGAAAAGGCCTGTCAGCCTCAGCGCCTCAGCACTATACGGAAAGTGGTGCCCTTGCCCACCTCGCTGCTCTTTACAAATATAGACCCGTTGTGATAGTTGACAATGATGCGGCGTGCCAGCGATAGCCCCAGCCCCCAGCCACGTTTTTTAGTGGTAAAGCCGGGATTGAACACATCCTTCAGCTGATGAGAGGGGATACCCTTGCCCGTATCCTGCACATCTATCCATACCTGCTGGGGAGAGTTGGTAATGGTCACATCTATCTTCCCCTGTCCGTGCATGGCATCCAGCGCATTGCGTATCAGGTTTTCCATAACCCAGTCCAGCAGCGGGCCGCTCACATTTACCGGCACCTCTGTCTCCCTGGTATGTAGCGATATATTTATCTTTTTAGGACTGCGTTTCTGCATGTATTCCACTATTCCCTGCAATCTGTTTACCAGATTCTCTTCTTCCAGCTGCGGTGCGCTGCCCACCTTGCTGAAGCGGTCTGCAACCAGTTTCAGCCTGTCCAGGTCTTTCTGCATCTCGGTCACGGCCTCATTGTTCTCTTCATTGTCGCGCAGCAGTTCCAGCCAGGCCTCTATAGAGCTCAGCGGGGTGCCCAGCTGGTGCGCCGTTTCTTTAGATAGGCCCACCCATACCTGATTTTGCAGGCTGCGGTGGGCAGTATTCAGCGCTACCAGCACCACAATAAGGAAGATAACGATGATGGCCAGCTGCACATAGGGGAAATAGCGCAACTGAGTAAGCAGGTAAGACTCGCCATAGTAAACAATGTTCTTACCCGTGCCATAGTCCACCACAATTGGTTTGTGCAAAGCCTTGTACTTGAGCAGGTGTTGCCTGTCGGACATGGCAATGGCGGCGCTGCTGTCAATATTTCTTTTATCTATAATATTTTCTTTCTCGTCGGCTATTATCAGCGGGATGGTCTTGTTTTCTTCCAGCGTACTTACAGCTATCTGTGTTTCCAGCTCATTGGTATTGGCCGGGTTCGAGAGTACTTTCAGCGCCTTGGCCAGCTCTTCCACCTTTTTCTTTTCCTCCACAGCCAGCTTGGCTGCCAGCTGGTTTGTATAGTAAAGCGATGCGCCTACTATGAACACAGCAACCAGTGCCAGATATGTTTTCCAATTGAGATACTGACGCATATAGAGGGCTAAACGAATAGAGTGTAAAAATATTATGATTTTGAAGGAATTACTATTATTTTTGCGAAGGAAACCATAACAATTCAATGAGCACGAATCATAACAACCACGGCACTGAAATAGATAACCCGCACGATATAGAGCTGAACAAGCCTACAAAATCGCGTTTTCTGTTCTTATTGTCGTTTTTTGGCATCTTCATTTTTGCATGGTCAGGTTGCTTCAACCTGTGGCAGCACAAATACCAGAAAAACGATTCGGTAAAAGTACCGGATAATACTTTGTACGATCCTAAGTATAAGTAATGGACGGCATGCGGGCTCATAGCCCGCATTTTGGCACGGCCACAACCACACGCTATGTGCATACGCACTATAGCGCAATGCTACAATTTTAGAATAAGGTACCTATTATGATCCAATGCCAGCAAGATACAGCCGTTGTAATACTTAGCTACAACGGTACTAAGTGGCATGAACTGTTTTTGCCCCTCATAGTGGCAGAGGCACATACGGGTTATGATGTGGTGCTGGCAGATAATGCCTCTACTGACGATACGCTGGCCTATGTTCAGGCCAACTTTCCTACCGTAAAAACAATGCGCATCACAGAAAATCATGGCTTCGCCAATGGTTACTATGAAGCGCTGCGTCAGATAAACGCCAAATACTACATTCTGCTCAGTGCCGATTTTGAGGTGACTCATGGCTGGTTCCCGCCGCTGCATGCTGCTATGGAACGCGACGCTATGCTCGCTGCCTGCCAACCCAAGATCCGCTACTACCGCGAAAGAGAGAAGTTTGAATATGCAGGCGCCGGTGGGGGCTTCATGGACAAATATGGCTATCTCTTCTGCCGGGGACGTATATTCTTCGATATAGAAAAAGACAACAGCCAGTACGACGATGATATAGAAGTATTCTGGGCATCGGGTGGCTGCTTCATGGTGCGTTCAGATCTTTACCACAAGGTGGGCGGACTGGACAATGAGCTCTATGCGCATATGGAAGAGGTGGACCTTTGCTGGCGACTGAAGAATGCAGGCTATAAGATCGGCTACACAGGCAAGTCTACCGTATACCATGTAGGTGGCAGCGTTATCAGCTATGGCAGCACCCAGAAACTTTACTACAACTTCCGCAACAACCTCATTCTGCTCATTAAGAACGAGAAAGGCCATAAAATGATTTGGCTCTTCCCGCTGAGGCTGGTGCTGGATGGTATAGCTGGTCTGCGACTGTTGCTTACCGGCAATGCCAATCAAACCTTCACCATCATAAAAGCACATTTCCACTGCTACAGGGATATGGGTAAATGGCTGAGGAAACGCAATGAGAACAAACAACTCATTACTACCCGCAACGAAGAGGGTATATACCGCCGCAGCATTGTGTGGGACTACTTCCTGCTGCGTAAAAAACTCTTCAGCAAGCTGGGCTGGAAACCCAAAGCACTCTAGTCAATGTTCCGGAAACGGATCGGGACATAGGATCTGTTTTCATTCACTACATTTGCATCTGTCAGATGCGTCTCTTCCTCAAGATATTACTTAGCCTTGTTTCGGTAGCTACCGGAGCCACTTTTCTTTATTCCGCCTGGACCAAGGTACTGCCCATTCAGCCATTCGAGTACACAATGGTAGAATACCTGCACATTCCGTGGTTGCTGTCTACTTTGCTGTCTAGGGTAATGGTGGGGCTGGAAGCTACACTGGGCGGGCTTATGGTGCTGCATTTGTATGGGCGCAATAAGATAATACTGCGCAGTGCAGCGGCGCTGCTGGTAGTGTTCAGCATATATCTGGTTTGGCTCTGGGCTACTGCAGGTAACAATGTGAACTGTGGCTGCTTTGGAGATGCTATCTGGATGAGTCCATCGGCCTCCCTTATAAAGAATGGGGTGCTGTTTGTGTTATTGCTGTTGCTCATTCGTTTCCGCAACGGACTTACATTCAAAAAAAGCGGACTTACCACAACTCTTCTTGCTGTTGCGGGTATCATACTCCCGTTTATTCTTTATCCGCTTAGCAGCATCCAGCCAAACTGGCTGAACAAAGGCAGTTACCAGCTCGATATGGCTCCCCTCTACAACCCTACAGTAGATGATACCGCAGCCGTTCGGGTAGCTTATCCGGCCACACCAACCACCAATCTTGCCAAAGGGAAATACGTCATTGCCTTTCTCAGTCCCGGTTGCGAGCATTGCCGGCTTACGGCCCGTAAGATGGCATTGATGCGTAAGGAAGATACTACACTGCCCCTTTTTATGGTGATTGGTGGCATAGCCAGCGATCTTACCGACTTCTGGAAGTATACCAACGCCCGCAATGTGCCCTATATGCGGCTGCACCGCGATCCGTTCCTGAAATATACCGGAGGTGTTTTTCCACTCATCATCTGGGTAGATAATGGTAAGGTTGTAGCCCGGTCCAGCTACAACAGTATGAACCAAAACGAAATAAGCAAATGGGCACGGGCAAAATGACCGCTTACACTTGCTTATTCCGATAGCTATTTTCGCAATTCAGAAAAATGAACTTACTTTGTATTAAGTAAGACAAAATATTATAACTATGAAACAACTGATCTCTGCTGCACTACTGCTAACTGCAACCTTGCTTTTCACATCTTGCGAGAAAAGGGATTATAACTGCAGCTGCAAACTGAGCGATGGCACTACCAAACAAAAATGGATCGGTTTCATGCCCAATAACAACGCCCAGAAGATCTGTAACGATTACCAGCTGGAGCTGAAAGACAACCCAAATGGCATAGTTCCTATCTGTAAGGTTACTTACTAATATTATTTCATAGGCTCCTGCGCCGACAGATTGAATTCCCTTGCCACAGAGGTACATGGGCCTTCTACCTGTTTGCCATCTTTATCTATTAGGTTCAGCATTACCTTATTCTTGCCCAGTGGCAGGTTGTTGATGAATTTAGGCTCCCACTTGTCCAGTGTGAATTTGGTAGTGTCGGTCATGCCTCCTTTCTCCGAAAGCATTGTAGCGGCTATTTTGTAGCCATCTGCTGCCAGATCGCAATTCCATACATAGTAGTCCAGCAGCACATTGGCTGTATCCTTGCTCAGGTAGTCACCCTTAGGACGGCTATAGAATACCATTGGTGTTTTAGGCTCATCCATTTTTTCCGCTTTGCCGGCATCATTAATGCGGAAATGGTATACCATTGCAGCACCCGGACTCTTTACAGACTCATGATAAGACCTGGAAAGGAAAGCCATCAGATAGTGTTCTGTACCCTTTGCCATTGTTACCTCATTCTTAGGTTCGTATAGTGCCTTATATGGCTGATTGTCGAGAATAAAGTGAATATGCTGACCCTGTGCAGAATTGTTGCAGAGTTTAGTGCCGTTATCGGTGGTCTGCATTTTCAATTCATAGTTCTTTACGTCAAAGTTGAAAGTGACCTTTACAGAATCATTACCAACTTTTTCGGCCTTCACACCTGCCATGGTTAGTTTGGCATCTTTAAATTCCGGAGAGGCAGAAAACGCAGCCAAAGTCGGCATTACGCGCGCGGCAGGAGCAGCAGCCGTATCAGCCGCAGCTGTTTTTTCGGCATTACCACCACCTTCGCCGCAGGAAGAAAGAGTGGCAACAGAAAGGGCTGTGAACACAGCAATAGACAATGCTTTCATATTATTTGTATTTACTACAAATGTAACGGTAAAAATTGACAACCCTCCCGATACTCCTATCGAGAATAATCGGGCTAATCCCCCTAAATTTGTAACATACCATGCCTGCCGCTGCATGTATGGTACGAAGTGTATATGGCAGAAAAGAAAGAAAAGAAAGTTGCCGCACCGGCAACCGACAAGGAGCGCAGGAAGACAGCAACAAAGAAGGCAGCAGTTACCGTAATTGCAGAGGAAGAGACATCAGCCGCTGCAGACAGCAGCGATGCTATCTTCATAAAGGGGGCACGCATGCACAATCTGAAGAATGTGGATGTGTCCATTCCCCGCAACAAGCTGGTAGTGGTTACCGGCGTGAGCGGCAGCGGAAAATCTTCGCTGACGATGGATACCTTGTTTGCCGAAGGGCAGCGCAGGTATGCCGAAAGTCTAAGTTCCTATGCACGCCAGTTCCTGATGCGTATGGATAAACCCGATGTAGACTATATCAGGGGTATTTGTCCGGCTATTGCCATAGAACAGAAAGTAACTACACGCACCCCTCGCAGCACTGTGGGCAGCATGACGGAGATCTACGATTATCTGCGATTGCTGTTTGCCAGAGCAGGCAAGACCTATTCGCCGGTAAGTGGCAGAGAGGTGAAAAAAGATACCGTTACAGATGTGGTGGAGTTTGTGAAAGAACTACCCGTAGGCGCCAAAGTACAGTTCATAGTGCCGCTGGTGCTGCGCTACAAACGCACACTGGAAGAAGAGCTGAACATACTGATGCAGAAGGGTTTCAGCCGTATCTATGTACCCAAGCTCGACGAAAAACCGATACGTATAGAAGATGTACTTGCAGGTATAGTAAGCACAGGCAAGAATACAGTGAACCTCCTGATAGACCGTATAGTTGTAAAAGAAAATTTCGACGAAGACGACCTGCATCGTCTTGCAGATAGTATACAAACCGCATTCTACGAAAGTGAGGGCGAATGCCATGTGGAAGTGAACGGCAAGGAGATACATACCTTCAATAATCGTTTTGAGGCCGACGGTATGCTCTTTGATGAGCCCACGCCCAATATGTTCTCCTTCAACAATCCCTATGGTGCCTGCCCCAAGTGCGAAGGTTACGGACAGGTATTAGGCATAGACGACGCACTGGTGATACCGGATAGGTCGCTGAGTGTATATGAGGCTGCTGTGGCCTGCTGGCGTGGAGAGAAGATGAGCGAATGGCAGCAGGATTTCATGCGCAGAGCATCGAAGTATGACTTCCCGATACACAAACCGATCATTGATTTATCTGAAAAAGAAACAGAATTGCTTTGGAATGGCAATAAGGATGTGAGCGGCATCAATGACTTCTTTGCTATGGTAGAGCAGAACCTCTACAAAGTGCAGTACAGGGTCATGCAGGCACGCTACCGCGGCCGCACAGCCTGCCCCGATTGCAAGGGCGCAAGGCTACGCAAAGAAGCGCTCTATGTAAAGGTAGCTGGCGCAACTATTGCAGATCTTATGTTCCGCCCTACAGACCAGCTCTATGACTGGCTGCAGAACCTGAAACTGAATGCGCATGATGCCACTATAGCCAAGCGTATACTGATAGAGGTAAACCAGCGCATGAAGACCCTGCTCGATGTGGGTCTTGGATATCTCACACTAAGCAGGCTGGCCAATACGCTTTCGGGTGGTGAGAGCCAGCGCATACAATTAACTAAATTCCTGGGCAGCAATCTTACCGACTCTCTCTACATACTGGATGAGCCGAGTATAGGGCTCCACAGCAGAGATACAGAAAGACTCATCAATGTATTGAAGTCGCTGCGCGATCTGGGCAACACTGTAGTAGTGGTAGAGCACGATGATATGATGATGCGCGAGGCTGATTACATCATAGACATGGGGCCGCTGGCAAGTCACCTGGGTGGCGAAGTAGTGGCTGCAGGCACCTATAAAGAACTGATAGCACACAAAGACAGCCTGACAGGTAAATACCTTAGTGGCGAACTGCGCATAGTGCCACCGGCAATTCGCCGCAAACCTATAGGGTGGCTGCATTTGCAGGGTTGCACCCAGCACAACCTGAAAAATATCGATGTGGATGTGCCGCTGAATGTGCTGTGTGTGGTCACAGGCGTGAGCGGAAGTGGCAAGACCACCCTCATCAAACAAACATTATACCCGGCTTTGCTGAAGCACTTTGGCGAGGGCAGCGACAGGCCCGGCGCTTTCAAAAGCCTTACCGGCGACCTGAACAATTTTTCTCAGGTAGAGCAGGTAGACCAGAACCCTATCGGTAAGTCATCGCGCAGCAATCCGGTTACCTACATAAAAGCGTATGACGAAATAAGGAAGTTGTATGCCAAACAGCCACTTTCTAAAATGCGTGGTTTTGAAGAGAAACACTTCTCCTTCAACACAGATGGCGGCCGCTGCGATACCTGCAAGGGCGAAGGAGAAGTAGTGGTGGAAATGCAGTTCCTTGCCGATGTGCACCTGCTTTGCGAATCCTGCAAGGGCAAACGATTTAAGGATGAAGTACTGGAAGTAACCTACCAGACCAAGAGCGTATATGATGTGCTGGAAATGAGCGTGGATCAGGCAATTGCATTTTTTGCAGCAGAGAAAAAACTGGCTTCCGCACTGCAGCCCCTCAGCGATGTGGGACTTGGCTACATAAAACTGGGACAGAGCAGCGATACTCTCAGCGGTGGAGAGGCACAACGTGTGAAACTGGCCTCCTTCCTGGGGCGCGGAAGGGCAAAAGAGAAAGTACTCTTTATATTCGACGAACCCACTACAGGCCTGCACATGCACGATATCAAAAAGCTCTTGCAGTCTTTTGATGCGCTCATAGAACAGGGGCATTCCATAATAGTAGTAGAGCATAATACCGATGTGATAAAATGTGCCGACTACGTGCTGGACATAGGCCCGGAAGGAGGTATAGGCGGCGGCAACCTGCTCTATGCGGGCCCACCCGAAGGACTGAAAAAAGTAAAAGAAAGCTATACAGGCAAATATCTGTAAACACCACACCTACCATGATAACACTCAATTTCGATCCGTTTCCCGTACTCACCACCGAAAGGCTGGTGCTGCGCAAACTTAGTGTTGCCGATGCTCCCGAAATACTGCACCAGCGCTCCGACCCGGCGCTCATCAAGTATTTAGACCGCGCTCCCTGCGCCTCTCTCGATGAGGCCACTGCTTTTATCCGCATGGTGAATGATAATATTGATACCAATACAAGCATCAACTGGGGCATCACTTTGAAAAATGAGGAGCGCATCATTGGTACTATCGCTGTATGGCGCATAGACAAAGCGCATCACAGGGGAGAGCTCGGATACGTGCTGATCTCAGAGCATCAGGGAAAGGGTATTATGAGCGAGGCTATTACAGCGGTGGTCAACTATGCATTTTCTGATATAAAGCTGCACTCGCTGGAGGCCAACATCAACCCCGAAAACACCCCCTCAAAATTGCTGCTGGAGCGCCATGGCTTCATCAGGGAAGCCTATTTCCGCGAGAACTACTACAACAATGGTCATTTCTCAGACTCTGCTATTTACTCCCTCCTCACACCTGCCTCCCGGCACACGCCCTAAAACCCTGCAAAAGCCGCTCTTGCTCACCTTTTTTATGCTATTTCTACCACGTTGTCGGCGTGGTTCCTTTTGCGAAATATATTTCCTATATTGCAGTCTATAATTTAACTAACAAAATACTATTATATGTATTTGAATGGTACAAAGCGTGCCTTCCTGGCATTGAGTTGTTTCCTGTCCATGAATGTCATGGCTAAGAATGCAGTTCCATCTGCAGGCCAGGGTATCCCTAAGCCCTTATGTTTTGTTGAGAACAAAGGTCAGCTCGACCGCAGTGATGTGCAATTTGCACTCTCTACTGCAGGCATGAACCTCTATATAGGCAACGGACAAATGCACTACCAGTTCAGGAAAGTGACCGGCAATAACGGCCAGCTGCCTGAGATGCATACCTACCGCATGGATGTGACCCTGCTTGGCGCCAACAAGAACGCCAAAGTAGTAGCATCTGGCGAGCAGGAATATTTCGAGAACTATTACTCATCTGCACGTCCCGCAGGCATTACTGCTCATACCTTCAGCAAGATCACTTACAAAGAAGTGTATCCTGGTATAGATTGGGTATTGTATCTGAACGGCGACAATGTAGAGTATGACTTTGTCGTGCGCCCCGGTGCCGATGCAAGCCTCATCAAACTGCAGTATGGCGGCGCTACAGCGCTCAGCCTGTCGGCAGATGGTGGTATTGCAGCTACTACACCCATGGGTAGCATTCAGGAAAAGAAACCTTATGCCTACGAAAGCCTTACCGGCAGGCAGGTAGCAGCCAACTTCAAACTCAACGGCAATGTTGTGAGTTTCGAGACCGGCAAATGCAATGGACCGCTTACCATAGATCCTTACATTCTCTGGAGTACTTACTTCGGTGGTGCCAACGAAGATGTGGCAACCTGTGTGCGTGTTAGTCCGGGTGGCAATGCATATATCGGCGGTTACTCATCATCTACAACAGTAGGTCTTACCGGTACCGGTACACCATTCGATATCACCTTCAACGGTGGTTTCGATGCCTTCGTTACTAAATACAATGCTACCGGTGTTCGTCAGTTCACTACTTACTTCGGTGGTGCAGGCAACGACCGTGGCACTTGTATCGCTATGGATGCCACTGGTGCCAACATTTACCTGGGTGGTTTCACGCAGGGTTCTACCGGTCTTTCTACCGGTGGTGCATACCACACTACCAATAACGGGCTCGTAGACGGCTTCATATTCGCTTTCAACAATAATGGTACACGCACATGGAGCACCTACTATGGTGGTACCGGCAACGACTATATCTATGGCATTACGCACGATGGTGCTGCCAATAACGTTTATGTTACAGGTCGCACAGAAAGTGCTTCGCTCATCGCTTCTGCAGGTGTGTTCCAGACAGGCCTCAGCGGTTCTGTAGATGCCTTTGTGGCCAGGTTCAATGGTGGTTCAGGTGCCAACAGCTTCTCTACCTACTATGGTGGTACAGGTGTTGACGAAGGTTCTGGCATCACTACAGACGCTTCTGGCGGCAACGTGATCGTTACCGGTCAGACAAACAGTATTGTGAACATTGCAACCGCAGGTGCACAGCAGACCAGCCTCAACGGTGGCTCAGATGCATTCCTCGGCAAATTGAATAACACAGGTACAACCCGTCTGTGGGGCACTTACTTTGGCGGCAATGCAACAGAGCAGGGCAACGAAGTGGTTTGCAACACTACTACAGGTACTATAGCTCTGGTAGGGTATACAACCAGCACATCTGGTGTGTCAACAGCCAACGCTCATCAGGCTGCTTATGGTGGTGGCAGTCAGGATGCATTCGTTGCTTACTATCGTGGCGGTGGTGCGCTGGCATGGAGTTCTTACTATGGTGGTTCCGATATCGACCTTGGTGAAAGTGTATGCCTCGATCAGGTGGGTAATGTGGTAATTGCTGGTGCTACATTCAGCACCAATGGCATTGCTACTCCCGGCAGCCTGCAGCCTGCTCTTGCCGGCAACTACGATGCTTTTACTGCCAAATTCACTCAGTTCGGACAAAGAATGTGGGGTACTTATTTCGGCGATGCGCTTTATGACTATGCTTTTGGCGTAGCATGCGATGCCGGCGGACAGATACACATAGCTGGTCATACCACTAGTACGGCTAACATTGCTACTGCAACCGGTGCGCAGCTGGCCTATGGCGGCGGTACCTACGATGGTTTCCTTACCAAATTCAGGCCTGATACCTTCATGCTCATCACTCAGCCGTTTACCGATACTTTAGTTTGTGCCGGTGGCCCGCTCAGGGTTGCTTATCAGGTAAGTGCAGCATTCATGCCGGGCAATGTATTTACTGTTCAGTTGTCAAACAGCACAGGTAGTTTTGCTTTCCCGGTTACTATCGGTACTGTTACTGCTACGGCATCAGGCAACGTAAACTGTGTTATCCCTGCTACTACTGCGCTGGGTACAGGTTACCGAATCCGCATTCTCAGCAGCAACCCGGCGTTTACTTCGCCCGACCAGTTTGTTAACATCACCGTTATCAGCGCGCTCGCTGCGCCTACAGTTACTTCAAATACGCCTGTTTGTGTAGGTGGTACTATCAATCTGGGTGTTACTGCACCATGGGCAGTTGCTACTTATTCATGGAGCGGCCCTGCTGCATATACATCAGCCATAGCAAATCCATCTATTGCAGCTGTCACACTGGCAAATGGTGGTACGTACTCAGTAAGCCTCACGCACAATGGTTGTCCTGCGGTTGTCGGTACAACAAACGTATTTGTAAACAGCGTTATACCTCCGGCTCCCGTTGCATATGCAAGCAGCCTAAACTGTAACAATGGTAGCATATATCTCTATGCCGATACTGCTGCGTCAACAGTAACAGGTTCTTACTCCTGGAGTGGCCCTGCAGGGTTTACTTCAAACACTCAGTTTGCCGATGTTACGCCTGCTACTGCTGCTAATGCCGGTGTGTATAGTGTGGTAGATACTATAGATGGTTGTCCTTCTCCTGCAGCTACAGTTACGGTTACTGTTACGCCAAATACGCCTGTTTCTGTAAATATATCTGTAGCGCCAAACGACACTGTTTGTGGTGGTACATCTGTCAGCTTCACAGCAATGGCCGTAAATGGTGGTGTTTCTCCTGCATTCCAGTGGATGAATGGTGCCGCTCCTGTAGTAGGCGCTATCACCGGTAGCTGGTCTTCAGCTTCACTTACAGACGGTGCTATGATATCTTGTGTGCTCACCAGCAATGCCTTGTGTCCGTTCCCTGCTGCTGCAAACAGCAACACGATCAAGATGAACGTGATCACTAACGAGCCGCTGGCTTATATCTTCGCCAATCCGGGTATCTCCGTAAATCCGGGCGATAGCATAGTATTCACTTCTGCAGTATACAATGTAGGTGCAGGTGCTACTTACCAGTGGCAGCTGAACAGTGTTGATATTGGAGGTGCAACCAATGCTACTTACACTAAGCTTAATGTAACCACATTCGATACCATTTCTCTTGTTGTTACTTCTACTATGGCTTGTGTTACTTCCAATTTTGCGATCAGCAACAAACTCGTTGCTCATCCTAATACTGCGGTAAATAACATAGTTGGTGCGCTTCAAAATGTGGATCTCTTCCCTAATCCTAACTCAGGTAGTTTCCACATCACCGGCGATCTTTCTGGTCTTGGTGTAAATGAAGTAACCCTCACAGTACTGAATCCGCTGGGTCAGGTCATCCTCAGTAATACAGCAAAACTGCAGGGCGGTAAACTGAACAGCAACATAGAAGCAGGCAATCTGGCAGCAGGTATCTATCTGTTACAGATCAATGCTGATGGTGCAGGTAAAGCGATCCGCTTCACCGTTCAGAAGTAATCCTTTTAAGATCCTTTATATAGAAATGCCTCGTAACTGCGAGGCATTTTTTTGTGTCAGTATATCGCTGCATTTGCAGCTGCAGATAGTACAGAATAAATGACCGGGAGTTGTGCTTATTTGTCTGTATTTGCGGTTTTACCTGTAGACGACATCCATAACAGCATTAACTCAAAACAGCAAGGGCTGCCATTTGGCAGCCCTTGCTTCAATTATTATTATCAGTCAGTTCATTGTACTAAACGATCAACTTCCTGTTGTTAGTTACCTACTATGGGAAGATACCCAGTTCTTCGTAAGATACACCCACTTTGTTGATAGCTACTGTGAATGCTGCTGTACGCATATCCACTTTGCCATCAAGGCTCATCAGGGCTTCACGGATCTCATGATAAGAACCGATCATTGTATCTTCAAGACCAGAGTAAACCAGATCCACTTCATCAGGGCCATGGAGCAGCTGTGAGCGCTCTATGTCTGTTACCCTTTTGCCGGTAAGACCTTCTACTGCTTTCAGTATACCATGGTTCTGGTTTTCACTGAAGCGTTTGTCCATACGTCCGAAACGAACGTGGCTCAGGTTTTTCAACCACTCGAAGTAAGAAACAGTAACACCACCTGCATTCAGGTACATGTCAGGAACTACAATAGCACCTTTCTGGTTCAGTATTTCGTCAGCATCCGGAGTCAGAGGACCATTTGCACCTTCACCAATTATTTTAGCCTGGATGCGTGCAGCGTTACCGCCGTTGATCACGTTCTCAAGAGCTGCTGGTATCAGGATGTCGCAAGGCTGTTCCAGTGTTTCTGAGCTGTTTTTGATGTTGGTTGCACCAGGGTAGTTCAGGATAGAACCTGTGCTCTTGCGGAATTCTACTACTTTATAGATATCCAGACCTTTTTCATCATAGATACCACCTTCGTATTCTGCCAGACCCACGATGATAGCACCGTTGTCGTAGAAGAATTTAGCAGCATGGTAGCCCACGTTACCAAGGCCCTGCACAATAACGCGCTTGCCTTCAATACCCAATGGCAGACCCAGCTTCTTCATGTCTTCTGCAGTGTTACAAACCTCGCGGATACCGTAGTATACACCAAGACCTGTAGCTTCTGTACGACCACGAACACCACCCTGAGTTACAGGTTTACCGGTGATACATGCCAGTGCATCCACTTCACCTGGTTTCAGAGAAGCGTAGGTATCTACTATCCAGCTCATTTCGCGTCCGCCTGTACCGTAGTCAGGAGCAGGAACGTCGATGCCTGGGCCTATGAAGTTCTTCTTCACCAGTTCACTCGCATAACGGCGGGTGATCTTTTCGAGTTCGAACGTTGAATATTTCTTTGGGTTGATCTTGATACCACCTTTAGCACCACCGAAAGGCACGTTCACGATAGCACATTTGTAAGTCATAAGTGCTGCAAGCGCCATAACCTCATCCTGATTCACATCCATGCTGTAACGGATACCTCCTTTACATGGCAGTTTATGATGAGAGTGCTGCACACGATAAGCCTCTATCACTTCGATAGAATCCCCTATGCGAACAGGGAATTTCATGCTGTATACAGAATTACATACTTTGATCTGTTGGAGTATTCCCGGCTCGAAACGGGTGTGTTTGGCAGCTTTATCGAAGTTGCGTTCTACACCCTGGAAAAAGCTGTAATGAGCTCCCTGCGCATTTGTGTTTTCCACTTTTTTGTGATTTTTGTGTGTGAGTAATTATTTTTTAAAAGTCTATTTATCTTTTTCAAGCCTGCTCATCTTGCGGTCAAGATATACCAGGTAGGTAAAAATCCCCGCAAATATAGTGGCTAATACAACAACAACAACGTATATTTTGCCATTAGACCGCATAGTATCAGCCATTTCGGTCTCTGCCATAGCGGCCGATACGGTGGTGAGTAACAAAATGATGGTTGCGAATATTGATTTCAGCATTATTGCCTGTTTTTATCGTTTTACAGTATACTTTCTTTACGGTATTGCAGCAGTCCCAGTCTTATATTCAGCGATGCTATCCATGTTCCCAACAATATCCAGCCCACATTGGCAGGCCAGAACACCATTCTCATATCACTATCCAGATCATACTTGGCAAATGCAGGGTTGCCACCATTCCCCGGATGCAGCGAGTCTACCATACGGGGTAGCACAAAAAGCAGCGGAACGATCATGGCAAAAGCAAAAACATTGTAGACAGCACCTATTTTAGCACGTTTTTCCTCGTCTCTCATGCCACTGCGCAATATGCTGTAGGCAAAGTAGATGAGCATAAGTATAGCTGTGCAGAGTTGTTTAGGGTCATTGCTCCATGCTGCACCCCACGTATACTTGCCCCATTCCATACCGGTAAGCATACCCAGTATACTGAACAATATGCCTGTTGAAGTGAGCTTTGCTGCAAAAATGTCGTGCTCCATTTTGCCGGATCTCAGGTATTTAATAGAATAAACGAATGCTGCCGTGAACAATACGATCATGGTAAACCACATAGGCACATGATAATAGAGGTTACGGATAGTTTCATTCAGTATATCCAGACGGGGAACGGGCATCAGTAGGCCTGCTACAATAGTATAGCCCACAAAAGCCGCACACAATATTTTCCACCACCATTGACGCATCCCGGAAATCAAAATTTTGGCAAAAGTAAGTTTTTAACCTGTAAATAATATGACGGTTCTCATTGTTTATCTTATTATAGTGCTGCCCGAAGCATATCTTTAAGATCGACTTATCTGTAATCTGGTAATTATATATATAAGATAGGGTTATGTCGGGCCATTTATTCCATGCATCACAGCCAAACTCAACATTCAGATCTGAAGAGGGAACTATATACAGTGTAGTCATGTTGATATTAATTGCCAATCAGGTATTAAAATATCCCCTTGCTGTCGGTTTTCTATGCTCTTCAGCACAGTTGTACAATCTTATTCATTTTTATAAAGTCTGCAACGAGGCCTCTTCATTTTTCTCTCTCATTCAAATCCTTATTTTCGCAATCATGTGCACCCATGCCGCAACACCGCCCAAAGAAAAGCTGGAGAAAAAACTCGGAAAGGGTTTTAAGGTAGAGAACTACACAGGTTTTTTTCATGCCGCTGGTTACGATCATCCTTCATTGCCCGTACTTTCCTGTCAGCAGCCACAGGTTGTAACGCCTTATAGCTGGGGGCTGATTCCCTCGTGGGTAAGAGAGGTGCCTGCTGCTATGGATCTGCGCAACAAAACACTGAATGCCCGCGCAGAAACCATGTGGGAGCTGCCTTCCTTTCGCGATAGCGCCAAAAGCAATCGAAGCATTATTTTTCTCGATGGCTTTTTTGAATGGCGACACGAGGGGCGCGACAAGCAACCCTGGTTCATAGCTATGGGCGGAGAGCCGTTTGCTGTCGCCGGTCTTTGTAGTAATTGGGTCAATACCGAAACGGGAGAAGTGCTCAATACCGCTACCATTGTTACCACTCCTGCCAATGAGCTCATGTCTTACATTCACAACGAAAAACAGCGCATGCCCTTCATCATACCGCAGGAACATTGGGCACTATGGCTCGATGCAGATGCCCCTGCAGAAAAGGTAACTGCAATTATTAAGCCCCTTCCCGATGGTCAGCTGAAAGCACACAGGATCAGCAAACTTATCACCTCCCGCACACAAGACACCAATGTACCCCAGGTACAGCAGGAATTCAAAGACACATTGTTTTAGTGCTCAGACTAATTTCATTACACCCTCAACCCATGTCATTCGTCAGTACCGGGGTCTACAGCGCTTACACTAAAGGAAAAGAATCTGTGTAATCCAATAATAAGTTTGATCTGTGATTCAGACTAATGCTCAATTTGCCTGAAAAGCCCTCTGAAAAATGTGGATATCTTTTTAACCTGAAGACACCTTCTGGCGCACTTTTTGTGGACTTACAGGTGATTGTGATAATTAGCTGAAGACCAGCAAAACGACAGAAAAAAACTGACAAGCCCCGAAGGGGTGACATGATTATAACTGCTGTAAATAAATTTCAGGATTAGCTAACCAGGGTGTAAACCTATTTCAGGACGATACAACCTATTTCAGGACGATACAAATTGCGCAACGTGCGCAACGTGCGCAAAAGTGCGCAATTTTTGCGCAATTTCTGCGCAAAGAATGTGCAGCGAATACACATGATAGCATTGATGATCAACAGAAGAATGCGCAATGCCCTACGAAAAAAAAGTTTTGCGCAGATCAGAGATAAGTAGCAACCAAAAGTAGAAAGAGAGGGTCCTGTAGAAAATTATTTTACCCTGCGGCCTTTCCACTCATATACGCCTACAAACCCCAGAAAACCTGCCAGCACTATATATATCACATGTAGCGGCTGCAGAAAAGGGAAATACCAAAGAGCCCTTTCGTTGCCGAAGAAGCGAGATACTGGACGAAGGAAGTAATACTCTGCCAGTATCTTCACTGCCACTATGGCGGTAGCAGTAAACTGAAGTGTGTGGTCAAAGAAACTGCTGGCTGCCAGTAGCAACACCATCAGGTTGAAGGCATAGACCAGCATCAGCACCAGCGTCAGTCGGGTATCATTATACTTACCCGATTTGGATGCCCAGCGAATGCGTTGCTGCAAAAAGCTTTTCCAGTCGGGTTGTGCCTGGGTAGATACACATGCTTTTGCCGATCTCAGATAGGCAATGCCTTTCGGGTTGTTGCGGTGCATCTTCATCAGCAGCAGGTAGTCATCACCCGATGCCATGTGTTGTATACCCTCATAGCCGCCCACTTGTTCAAAGGCTTCTTTGCGGAAGGCAAGATTGGCACCATTGCTCATATTGCCCAGTTTCAGCGCATGTGCTGCAGCAGTTATACCCTGCATACTCATGAAGTCTATGAGCTGAAACAGTTGCAGTATGGTCTTCTTGGCCTTATACATTACAGGGGCCACTATCATATCAGGCCTGGAGCGCTCGTAGCAGGCCGCAATATGCAGTAGCCAGGTATTGGGGGCTGTACAGTCGGCATCGGTGGTCACTATCAGCTCACCGGTACTCTGACTGATGCCGGTAGCAATTGCCGCTTTTTTATAGGCAACCATATTGGCAACCAGTGTATGGTCTGCCAGCCTTATGCAGCGCACATTTGTTGCGGCATATTCGTCGGCAATAACTGCGGTGTTGTCTATAGAGTGGTCGTCTACCACTATTATCTCATAGAGGTGTTCAGGATACTTCTGCGCAAGTATAGATTCTATGCAGGCGCCAATGTTGTCGGCCTCATTGCGTGCGGGTATCACCACGGTTATTTTTGTGGTGGGCTCAAAAAGTGCCGGAACAGTAAACTCGGGTTGCATGCTCCATCCCTTCCGGTAGAAGATCATCAGGGTAGCATACCCTATGGTGAGCAGAACGCAGATAATGAATACTATGTTCATGATAAAAGATGCTGTGCTATATAAGGCACATTATCAACATCAAAGATACGATGCCCTTTCTCCAGAATGAACAATCGGGCAGTATTTACACCCGTTATGAAGCGTTCTGCCAGAAAAGGAGGCAAAACCCGGTCGTGGCGGCCCATGAATATCAGTACAGGTGTGTGGTTGTGGTTGATGACTGCCCGCAGCTTTGCCGGACTATATACCAGTTTGCTGAGGCAGGGCCACGCCTGTTGCAGCTGTTGCCTGCGTGCTGCAGATTGCAGTACCTGTGCTGTTAGTCTTTGGTAGGACAAGGATATGACACCTGTTTTATGAAAAAGCGTAGTCAGGCGTAGGCTGGTAGCCGGATTGCGGAGAAAACGGTTGAACAGAAAACGGCCTGCCATAGTATGGGTCACGAAGTAGTAATACTTGTTCACCCTGAGGCCATCTGTGGCCATCAGCAGCACTTTGTTTATAAATAAGGGTGCCGCTTTCAACATGGCCAGGCACACGCGTCCGCCTATACTGTAGCCCATCAGCGAAACGGTGTTCACCCCAAATTCGCTGCAGATGCTGGTTGCCAGTTGTGCCAGATGTTGTTCGGTCAGGTGCTCATTATCAGGCCATTCCGACAGGCCATGGTGTGGTAGGTCGAAGGATAGCAGGGTGTAGGCCGAGCCGAGTTCAGTTGCAAATAAAGCCAGCGATGCTGCCTGTTCTCCATAACCATGAAAGGCAAGCAGCACCCTGGGGCCTGTGCCCAAGCGCAGGTAATGCAGCTTTCCCTTGTCTATGTCTATGTATGGCATCTAGGTAGTCAAAAATACCGAATATGCCCGTACTTTAAGGATTCGGGCGATTGTCTTATCTTTCGGCTCCTAAAAAGACGACACATGAGCACATTGAGCCAGCTGGCAGAATCCCTGGTAGGGTCTGAGGTAGTGAAACTGGGAAATGAGATAAACAGGCGCATACAGGCGGGAGAAACCATTTATAATTACACCATCGGCGACTTTGCTCCGGCAGTGTTCCCGTTGCCTAAAGAACTGGAAGACCTGATAGTCGATAGTTATCGCAAGGGGTTCACCAATTATCCGCCGGCAGAAGGTATAGGGGAACTCAGAAAGGCCGTGTCGGCATTCATAGAGCAGTACCAGGGTGTGCATTACAATCAGGATGAGATCATTATCGCATCAGGTGGTCGCCCCATAATATATACGCTCTTCAAGGCCATTGTTGATGAAGGCGATAAAGTGATCTATTCGGTGCCGTCGTGGAACAACAACCACTACGTGTCTATGAACAAGGGTGTGCACTGCATGCTGGATACGCTGCCGGAGAATGATTTTATGCCGGCCTTGACTGATATAGAGCCGCACATAGCAGATGCAACTTTATTATGCTTGTGCACTCCGCAGAACCCTACCGGCACTGTTATGCCGGTTGCCACATTGGAAGGCATTTGTGACATGATACTCGCAGAGAATGCCCGCCGCACCAGCAATCAGAAAAAGCTGTACCTGATGTTCGATCAGATGTATGCGCTACTTACCTACAATGGCACACAACACCACAATCCGGTGGCGCTGCGCCCTGCTATGAAAGACTATACCATATTTGTAGATGGTATATCCAAAACGTTTGCTGCTACCGGTGTGCGTGTAGGGTGGGCACTCGGGCCGGCCAATGTATTGGGCAAGATGAAGGCATTACTCAGTCATATAGGGGCATGGGCGCCTATGGCAGAGCAGCAGGCAACTGCAAAATACCTGATGATGGGCGATGCGGTTGCTGCATTTCTGGAGCAATTCAAAAAGGACCTGCAGCAAAGGCTGGTAATGTTCTATGATGGTATCTCAGCGCTGAAAGCAAAAGGATACAATATTGATTGTATAGCGCCCAAGGCTGCAATATACCTTACCGTGAAGGCCGACCTGAAAGGGAAGCGCACTGCAGACGGACAAGTATTGGCTACGCAGGAGGATGTAACGAACTACATTCTCAGTAAAGCACAGTTGGCCATGGTGCCATTCTATTGTTTTGGCGCCGGCCACGATTCACCATGGTATCGCATTAGTGTGGGTACCTGCAAAACTACAGATATACCTGTAGTGCTTGCTTTGCTGGAGCAGGCATTGATCGAGTTGAAATAGCGCATATTTTGTTATTCATAAATATAGCAAAGGCGCTCAGTTATGAGCGCCTTTGTTGATGAATGTAGTGCCGGAAACACGCTCCCTGATTGTAGGTGTTTAGTTGGCAGAACTTGGCCAGTCCTTACCGGCAAGTCCCCATTTTTTGTTGGGGAGCAGCCCCATCTCAAACTCCAGTATGCCGCCTTCCAGCAGGGTAGCATGGTCTATGTAGGTTTTGGTGTATGGTTTGCCGTTCAGGGTCACACTTTGTATGTAGCAGTTCTTCTTGCTGTTGTTCTTAGTCTTTACCTTCATCACCTTGCCCGATGGTAGTTTCATGTTTACCTCATCAAACACAGGGCTGCCGAAAATGTATTCGCCGCCCGATGGGTTGGCAGGGTAGAAGCCGGTCATACTCCATACCGCCCAGGCGCTCATCTGGCCGCAGTCTTCATTGCCTGCATAGCCATCCGGCTGGTCGTGATACATAGAGTCAAGTATGGTACGGGTCCATTTCTGAGTTTTCCAGGGTTCTCCTACATAATTATACATGTAGGCAATGTGGTGGCTCGGTTCGTTGCCATGCGCATACTGACCAATGAGGCCGCTTACATCTGGTGGTGCCTGCTCTCCTTTTATACCTGATGGGGCATCGAAGAGTGCATCCAGCTTCTGTGTGAATAAGGAGTAGCTGCCAAATGCTTTGGCCAGGCCACGCACATCGTGCGGCACAAAGAAGGTGTACTGCCACGCATTACCCTCTTCATAGAATGATTGACTTCCATCGGTAGATGCATACATAGGGTCGAAGGGTTCTACCCACTTGCCATTGCTGTCTTTTGCCCTTATAAAGCCGGTGTTCTTATCAAACAAAGTCTGGTATGCCGATGCCCTGGTCATGAACAGTTTGTAGTCATCCATTTTGCCCAGTTTTTTGGCAACCTGCGCTATGCACCAGTCGTCATAGGCATATTCTACGGTCTTGGTCACACTGTGCCACGATGGGCCTTGTGGAACATAACCATATTTGCAGTAGGGCTGCACACCACGCCCTTCCTGGTAGGCGCTCTTTCTCATGGCTTCATAGGCGCGTTCCGGTTCTATGCCCGGTGTGTTCTTCAGTACGGCATCGGCAAGTACAGGCACTGCATGGTAGCCACTCATACAGTTGGTTTCGTAAGTGCTCAGGTCCCATACAGGCAGCAGTCCATTCTCGTCGCAGAAGGCAAGCATGCTGTTCATCATATCCTTCAGCCTTTCGGGCTGAGTAAGGGTAAATAATGGATGCAATCCGCGGAAGGTGTCCCACAAAGAAAAGACAGTATAACGCTGCTGGCCACCCTTCATTTTCAGTTTCCAGCCATCAGCGTTCTGATATTCACCGTCAGCATCAGAGAAGGTGGTAGGTGCCATGCAGGTATGGTAGAGTGCAGTATAGAAGATGCGTTTCATTTGCTCATCCTTGGTGGTAACTTCCATCTTCTTCAGCTCATTCTCCCATTTCTTTATGGCGTCGGACTTTACAGTATTCAGGTTCCATTTCGGTATCTCCTGTAGTGCCATGAGGGCTTTTGCTTCGCTTACCCCCGATACGGCCACCTTCATCATCAGTGGTCTTCCTTTCAGGTCTGCAAATTCCATTTCGGCATTGTAGCGGCCATCAGTCTTTTGCTCAGCGGTAGTTTCTTCGTGTGTTGCAAAGTCGTAGATATGCAGTTTTTTGAAGGGTACAGAAACACGCGCAGCAAAGTATACCCGCTGGTATTTGGCCCAGCCGGTAGAGTATCTGTAACCTGTAATAGTACTATCATCTATATAAGTAATGTGGGTTACCGCAGCACTGTCGTAGTTCATCATATAGGTAAGATGAAAGCGTACGAAGGGTGTGCTGCCCTTTGGGAACAGATACTCATGCAGACCGCAGCGCTCAGTAGCAGTGAGCATTACGGTAACACCATTGTTCATCCTTACATTGTAGTAGCCTGCGCCTGCCTGCTCGTTCTTATGGCTGAAGCCTACTTTGAAGAAGCGTTGCTCATCGGGTACATGGGCGGTGTGTGGCATTACAGAAATATCAACCCAGTCGCCAACGCCGGTGCCGCTGAGGTGCATATGGCTGAAGCCGACAATGGTAGTATCAGAGTAGTTGTAGCCGCTGCACCAGTCCCAGCCCTGTGTGCCATTGTCGGGACTAAGCTGCACCATGCCAAAGGGTACACATGCGCCGGGGAAAGTATGTCCATGACCACCTGTGCCTATAAAGGGATCTATGTATCGGGTAAGCGATTGCGCTGATGAACTTACTGTTCCTGACAATATAAGGATTGCAGCAAATGATAATCTGTAAATAGCTGATAACATAATGCGAAAGTAAAAATTACCAACCATAGTTTTATAAATGTGGTGTAAGCTGTTGATAAATGAAGAATATACATTGCAGGGC
The DNA here is from genome assembly GCA_943331005.2 of Bordetella parapertussis. Lineage (GTDB taxonomy): Bacteria > Bacteroidota > Bacteroidia > Chitinophagales > Chitinophagaceae > Nemorincola. The sequence goes on along the minus strand of CALQJX020000012.1, from coordinate 61,950 downwards.
ATCATAGTAGGGCTATTTTTCATGTTTTCTTCACACTTTAAAAAGTATATTTGACTGAAACATTGCCTCCGCAGCTGGTGCGGTATCATGAGAAGGATCACATTTTTATGTCTTTTATTGTCTTTTGTTCATTGTGTACAGGCCCAGGTAACCGGTTCTGTAACCGATAGTAATGGAGTAAAAGAAGCTTCGGTTTCAACTAAGAAGGTGGTGCGAATCAATCCGTATCTTATGGATACGCTGTTACAGCCCATTCCTCTGGCACGTATGTTGTTTCATGATAAGATATGTAATGAGCAGAACCGGGCTGATGAGGCAGATGGCATAACAGATGGCAGGATAGTGAGTCCCGGGAATGAGGCGGGTACTAATATGCTGACCCATGCGCTGATAAAGGATGTAAAGCAATTGCAGAACCTGATAGAGAATATGCCTCTGGTAGGCAGAGATAGCATAGCCTGTAATCAGCAGAAGATTCAAAGCCTGCGTGCGGTATGGGAGTTGCTGCGACAATATAATGCTGATCCCTGTCCTGATCCTAAATATTACACTCTTCTGGTTGGCAATATGCACGATTTGGTCGTTGCTGTAAATGAGCATAAGGCACTAGATTATGTAATGGCCAATCCGGGTCTTGCAACGCTCGACAACAGTAAGGTGCTGCTGGACAATGAGCCCGAAGTGCGTGCCTACATATATGGATGGATGGGTAAAAAAGATCCGGTACTGATGTTGAAGCGACTGGAGGAGTTCTCTAAAGATACTTTTGCAGCAGGCATCATTGCAGATGCAGCGAAACTGCAACCAAAGCTCATCTTCAATTATGCGCTATCGAGTAATGCATTGTTGAAGAAGGCCGTATATCGTTGCAGCGATCCATATGTGCAGGCAATAGTGCAGATCACAGCAGAATCAAACGCGCCGCTTAAGGCATTGCCATTTGTGAATTATGTGGCAAATGGCACTAAGACCATTGATGAGATTGATGAAATAGCCGGAAATCCGGAAAGATGTTTCGAAGCGCTGGTGCAATTACGTATCAGTGGCGAACAATTGTCGAGGACGCTTTATACTGATGAACTGGAATATAATTCCCTGAAGTTCTTTGTGCGACAAATGAATGAGCTGCATGATACTACTGACGATGTTCGTTTCAGGTGTATAGATAGTTTGTCGCCACAGGCACTATACTATATCATGGTTTATGGCAGGGAGGAAATATATACCAGCAGCTATCTGGGTACTTTTCGCAGGTTCATGGATCGGATGAGGCCGGTGAAAAGTAATGAGTTGCTGAGCACTGTAGGGTATGATCATTTCAGGACATTTATCAGGCTAAGTGCGGGTTACAATACTTTGTCAGACTTCCTTTCGGCAATGGACGATACTGCGCTTACTTCTCTGATGACCGGGTTTATAGGCGGTTTGCAAAATGGTGCAGATAATGAGCTGGAAGATGCAGTGAACGTTGCAGATGCTTTTGGCAGTATCAGGGATTCGGCTTTGTTTGTATTCCTGCATCAGAAAGTAAAAGAGAATTTCGATCGATGTGTGTCTATGCAGAACAGGAAGGGGATAGCTATATACCGCTTACTTGGGGTGCTTATTGATGCTGGCCGTTCATCCGGTACAGATACAGGGTCTGCATCTGCATCTGCAAGGCTGAAGTTGCCGCCGGTGAATAAAGTTCTTTTCAGATCGTTGTGCAATGATACAGGTGCTGTGCAGGAGCGTATCTTCTTCTACGGAGATCAGGATGGAAGAGATGCCTATAGAGGTTTTATTGATGAATACCGACGTAATCCAAAATGGAAAACCGATACAACAGGCAAATTCTGGGCTACAGTTACGTCTATGTCGGGTAAGCATATAGTTATGTATGCCAATCTGCCGCTGAAAGAACCGGAAGATGATTTGGCTATAGACTCACTGGATGCTTTTTTGCGCACCAGCAATATACATCCATCAGTGATCATTCACAGAGGGCACAGCTATCATGTGAAGAGTACAATATCCCGAATTGATACCAATGCCCGATTGGTGATGTTGGGTTCATGCGGAGGGTATCATAATGTGGCTTCTGTATTGGGCCGGTCTCCTGCTGCCCATATCATTTCTTCCAAGCAAACGGGAGTAGGTGCTATCAATGAGCCCATAATCAAGGCAATCAATACGCAGCTGCAAGAAGGTAATGATGTGAATTGGATAACCACCTGGCAGGTGCTAGATGAGTATTTTATGAAGCGGAAAGAGCTTTATGAAAAGTTCAGTGACTACATTCCACCTCACAAAAATCTGGGTGTGATCTTTATTAAGGCATATAATCAGCTTATGAAGCAGAGGTAGCTCTGTTTTTCTACAACATATAATTGAGCCGGAAGTGTTTATATTTTATAACTTGGCATCAATTATTATTACTTGCAACAGAATACAGAAAATAAGTTAGAGCGTGGTTTGTCTCTGGGACAGGCAACTGCCATCAATATGATAGATATGGTGGGCATAGGGCCGTTTGTTACTTTGCCAATCATAGTGTCGCTGATGCATGGGCCGGCATGTATTCTGGCATGGTTGCTTGGTGCTTTGCTGGCTTTTATGGACGGCATGGTTTGGTCTGAACTGGGTGCTGCATGGCCGGAGGCAGGTGGTAGTTATGTTTTTCTGGGAAAGCTATTTAAGGGTAAACGAACGGAGCGGTTAATGCCTTTTCTCTTTATCTGGCAAACTACTATACAGGCACCACTGGTCATTGCCAGCGGAGCTATTGGTTTTGCCAAGTACTTTTCTTTTCTGGTGCCGGTAACAGACATGCAGAAGAAGATGGTGAGTGGCACACTTGTTGTCTTACTGGTTACACTACTCTATCGCAAAATAAGCAGCATAGGTAAGATATCTGTTGTTTTATGGATCATTACGGGCGGTACAATATTGTGGCTTGTTTTCTCGGGAATTGGCTCCTTCAATGCGCAGCAGGCATTCGCAATTAATTTTGATGGGTTTGATAGTAGTGTGTTGCTATTTGCGGCATTGGGTAAGTCTTCGCTGAATGCTGTGTATTCTTATCTGGGTTACTATAACGTTTGTCACCTGGGAGGAGAGATAAAGGATCCATCAAAGAATATACCGCGCAGCATTATGTTGTCCATAACAGGTATAGCAATTCTGTATCTGGCTATGCAAACCATGATCATGGGTGTGTTGCCCTGGCAGGAAGTGGCGGGGTCTGATTTTGTGGTAAGTGTCTATTTCGAGCGTATATATAACAGCCATCTGGTAGGGCAGATAGCTACTTTGCTTATACTGGTCATTGCAGCCTCAGCTTTATTTGCAGGTATACTAGGTTATTCGCGTATACCGTATGCGGCTGCATTGAAGGGCGATTTTTTCAGTGTGTTCGGCAAGGTGCACCCAAGGTACAAGATACCCCATGTGTCGCTCCTTGTGATAGGAGGTGTTGGTTTCCTATTTAGTCTGCTATTCAGATTGGGTGAGGTCATTACAGCTATACTCATGATGAGGATGCTTGTTCAGTTTGTATCTCAGGCAATGGGTCTTATAGCGTGGCACTACAGGGAGCAGGATGCACCCAGACCTTATAAAATGCCTCTGTTCCCGCTCCCTGCATTGCTCAGTATAGCTATTTGGTTGTTCATATTTTTCAACAATGAAGTGAAGTATCAGCTTTTTGCTGTTGGTATCATTACATCAGGTATCATCGCTTTCTTTATCAGAGATCGTATTAACCGATCAGCAGTGAACGCATAGATATCGATCCCAGATCGAAACGGTCATTGAAATAGGTCACCTTTTCATTTTTCTGTTGTAGTCCCAAAATATAGAATAGTGGCAGCAGATGATCGTAGGATGGGTGGGCCATTTTTGCTGTATTGCCCAGTATTTGCTGGTAATTCAGAATGGAGGTATGGTCTCCTTTGTTGATCCACTCAGTGAATTTGCTGTCGAAAGCCTGTGCCCAATCGTATGACTTGCCGGTATTACCCCAGTCAACCATTCCCAGGTTGTGTACCAGATTACCGCTGCCTATTATCAATACTCCTTTCTCCCGCAGTTTTGACAATTGTTTACCTATTTCGTAATGGTATTGGGGTGGTTGATCGTAGTCGAGACTAAGCTGAAATACCGGAATGTTAGCCTTAGGATACATGGGCAGTAATACACTCCATGTGCCATGGTCCAGTCCCCAGCTATCCTCTGTCTGCAGATGGCTGTAGGTTACCAAGTCCTTTGCAAGCTTAGCCATATCGGGCGAGCCTGGTGCAGGGTATTGCTGGTCGAACAACTTTTTGGGAAAGCCACCAAAGTCGTGGATGGTTTTGGGGTGTGAATTACCCGTAACTTTAGTGCCCTTAGTGATCCAGTGTGCTGATATGGATAGAATTGCCTGCGGATGCGGCAGGGTAGTACCCATTTTTTTCCATGTCTGGCTATAGATATTGTCTTCTATAGCATTCATAGGGTTGCCATGCCCAACGAACATGACCGGCATACGTGCAGACGGCTGCATTTGAGACCCTAATTTGGCAAGTGCAGAAAGTGTAGACATACCGGTGATTTGAGCGGCAGCTAACAGGCCGCCTGCTTTTATTAATGTGCGCCTTTGCATAGGCCAGTTTTTATTTGGTGATATTTTCTTTCAAACTGCTTTTATGCGTTTTTGAAATTACCACACAAAAATACATGTATGTACATTCATATCCAAAATTCTTCCTTCTATACAAAAGTAACCATTATTGATACCGTCCGTTTTTGTTAATTTCAAGGTATGGCAATAATCGAATCCTTACCCTGTTTTCAGCAGCTCTCCAAAGACAAAAAGTTACTGGCTGTGATGCAACAGACAACACCGTATCTGTTAAAAAAGAAGAAGAATGTTTGTCTGCGTTTGTGTGCGTCTATAATGAGTCAGCAATTGTCGGTGAAGGTGGCGGAAGTTTTTTACCGCAGGTTTCTTGCGCTCTATGATGGTGTGGAACCAACACCACAGCAGATAGCAGACACACCTTTTGATATGCTGAGAGGCATAGGTCTGTCTAATGCCAAAGCTAATTATGTGCTGAATGTTGCTGCTCATTTTCTGAATAACGGTCTAAATGACAGGATGTTGCAGCGGATGAGCCAAGATGAAGTTATGGAGTTGCTATTGCCCATAAAGGGGGTAGGTAAATGGACCATTGAAATGTTGCTTATGTTTTCTCTGGGGCATGAAGATGTATTTCCGGCAGATGATCTAGGGATACAACAATCTATGGCAGCTATCTACAAACTTGACAGCACCGACAAAAAGAAGCTAAAGGAGCGTATGTTGCAAATAGCTGCAGCATGGTCGCCATACAGAACCTACGCCTGTTTCTATATGTGGCCATATAAGGACGGGAAAAAAGCATAAAGAGTCTGGTTATAGTATCATAATGAGTCCTGTCGGGAAATACCTATTTTTGGCCTCGTATTTCAGGGATGCAGCTAAAGGATCATTACAAAACACTTGGGGTAAGGCCATCTTCAGATCAGTCTGAGATCAAGAAGGCATATCGTGTACTGGCTGTGAAATACCATCCGGATAAAAACCCGGGTAGTGAGTTATGCGAGGCTCAGTTCAAAGAAGTTAATGAGGCTTATTCTATACTGTCTGATAGCCGCAAGCGGGCGCATTATGATGATGAGCGCTGGCTATCGGGGGTAGGTAGCAAAACTACTTACACCGAAGCGGTAACACCAGCCTGGATCCTGAAGATATGTGTGGAACTGAATACCAGCCTGGCAGCCATGGATACACACAGAATGAGCCAGCAGACCTTGCAGACCTATATGCTGATGATACTTGCCGATGCGCACCTGGGTATTTTGCAGCGAGAAGATGATAAACAAACCAACAAGTCTATAATACAGGAGTTGCTGAAAGCTGCAAGCCGGCTTGAGATACACTATCTGGATGCGATTCTGAAAGGATTGGATGTGGTAGCCGGAAATGATGATGAGACCAGACAGAATATAGCTGGCTATGCGACAGCAAGGGAAAAGCAGGCAAGAAAAGAAAAGCTGTTTCCTTATATAGTGATAGTCATAACTATAGGGTTGTGTCTGTTCATGTACTTTTACGGTAGCATCCGTTAACTAATTTTTACACTACTATATTTGCATTATGTTCTATTCATTCAAAGGATTTATTCCGGTCGTTCATCCATCTTCATTTGTTCATCCGCAGGCCTCTGTTGCGGGCAACGTGATCATAGGTCGTGATGTGTATATAGGGCCGGGTGCCGCATTGCGCGGAGACTGGGGTGGTATAGTGATAGAAGACGGCTGCAATGTGCAGGAAAACTGTACAATACATATGTTTCCGGGAACAACCCTTACACTGCGTGAAGGAGCGCATATAGGGCATGGTGCAATTATACATGGTGCCAACATAGGCCGCAATGTGATGGTGGGTATGAACTCGGTGATCATGGATGAAGCAGAGATAGGAGATGAAAGCATAATAGGCGCAATGACCTTTGTGCCTGCAAAAACAGTAATACCTGCCCGCTCGCTGGTGGTGGGTAATCCGGGCAGGGTAGTGAAGCAAGTGAGCGATGAAATGATAGCCTGGAAAACAATGGGTACCAGATTGTATCAGGCTTTGCCGGCAGACTGTCATGGAAGCATGATAGCATGCCAGCCACTGGCCGAAATTCCGGCTAACAGACCCTCGCAGGATTCTTTATATCAGACTTGGGAAAACATCAAAGAATCGCAATAGAAATAGATTCTACAGAACCTTTATTTCATCACAAAACAGAAGTGCTATAAAACAAAAAAGACGTGCAAGGTGCACGTCTTGGAATGATATGTTAAGTGTTGCTGTTAAAAATTAAATTACTTTAACGTTAACGGCATTTAAACCTTTCTTACCATTTTGTACTTCGAAAGACACTTTGTCGTTTTCGCGGATCTGGTCTTTCAGACCTGATACGTGAACAAAAATGTCCTGGCCGCCGTTTGCAGGCGTAATGAAACCAAATCCTTTAGTTTCATTGAAGAATTTTACTGTACCTTCTTGCATTTTGGATTGAATAAAAAATTAATAATACGCAAATCTACATTTTTTTTATAAAATAACAACAAAATCGGTGGCATTTTACAAATTTCTAATGTGGTTGCTTTTTTGTTATTGAAAATGATACTTTTTGTGGTTGTCTGTTAGTCTAATGTCATGCGGAAAACAACACGTTCCAGACCGCAATTCACCGTTACGAAGTAGGTGCCTTTTGCCAGTCCTGAAGGCATAGTAATCTGCTCATTCACCTTGCCGATCTTGGCATCTGCAGCCTGTTTGCTTACCACCTGACCGAGTACATTGGTAACTGTTATTGCTAAATGCTCATTAGCAGTCAGCTTGCCGTTTATTACAAATGTTCCCTTGTTAGGGTTAGGATTCAGTGTGAATGAATTGCCACTGCCAGTTATTTCCCATATGCCTGTAGTAACAGACATTGTGAAGCCACCACTCATGGCTGTATGAGGAAGAACGCAAGGCAAGCTGCTGGTAACCTTGCAGTGTACCATCTGTCCGTTAGTGAGTGTGTTTGTGGTGAACGTGATATTGGTAGCACCTGCAACTGCAGCGCCATCTATGAACCACTGGTAGGTTGCAGATGCACCTGCATTGGCTGCTACTGCAACAAAGGTTACATTCTCGCCGACAACAATACTGGATGAGCTGGCACTGATGTAGATTGTATTTACCGTAGGGGCCTGAACCGTGATGGTCATTGGCGTGCTGCTCGCTACTGTTGAAGTGCGGCAGGAGGCATTGCTGGTCATCTGACAAACAACTACATCTCCGTTTGAAGGTGTGTTACTGAAACTGGCACCAGTAGCTACTGTTATGCCGTTCACAGTCCATACATATGATGGAGCAGTACCGCCGCCAACAGGAACTGCAGTGTATGTTGCAGACTGGCTGGTGCATACGGTATCGTTTGGTGCCGGAGATATGCTAACCGATGGTGTTAGTGCAGGTGCAACAGTCATAGTAACACTATCTGATACCATAGAAGGTGTTGCACAAGGTAAACTGCTGGTGAGTACACATTTTACTACATCGCCGTTTGCAGGGATGTAGGCAAATGTTGCAGTAGATGTGCCGCTTGCAGTTCCATTCACGTACCACTGGTAAGCAGGAGTACTGCCGCCATTGGTAGTAGTAGCCAAGAACGAAACGGTGCCTACTGTTGAACAGATGTTAGTGCCTGGTGTTGCAGAAACCACAATAGTAGGCGTTACAGAAGCAGAGCCGCTTGTAGTGACTGCTACAACAGCAGATGTGCCTGTGCAGCCTGCTGTACTGGTAACCAATACTCTGTAGTTGCCTACAGTGCCAACAGTGTATGTGCTGCCGGTTGCCCCCGGGATGTTGGCGCTGCCAACCTGCCACTGGTAAGTAAGGCCTGCGGTAGCAGGTGCTGCCGTGAGCAGTACGGTGCCGCCTGTGCATATTGTTACAGTGCCTGACGGCGTAGTTGCTGCCGCTGGCAGCGCATTTACAGTAACAATGGCTGAGGAAGATGAAACGCATCCCAATGCATTGGTAACCGTATAGCGGATAGTGCTGTTACCACCTGTGAGGCCGGTTGTAATACCGGTTACGCCAATTGTAGCAACAGCTATATTACTGCTGCTCCACGCGCCGGACGGAGTGACATTGGTAAGTGCTGAATTTGCGCCTTCGCAGAAAGAAAGAGTACCACCAATAGCAGCTACTGCTGTAGGTATGCTGACTGTAACTACTTTGGTTGCAGCAGCAGCGCCACATGCGTTGGTTATGGTGTATGATATTGTAGCTGTACCGTTTGAAATGCCTGTAACTATTCCGGTAGCTGCGCCAACTGTAGCAATAGCTGGTGTGGTACTGCTCCATACGCCACCTGTTGATGCCGAACTGAGTGTGTCGGGAGTGCCTGTACAAACAACGCTGCTGCCACTAATAGCTGAAGGAGTGGCAGGAGCCGCTATTACAGTAACCACTGCAGTAGCCGGACCTGAACCTACATTGTAAGTGATGGTAGTAGTACCTGCACTAATGCCTGTAACTATACCAGAACCTGTGCCAACTGTAGCTACAGCCGGTGTGCTGCTGGTCCATGTGCCACCCGGCGTAGCATCGGCAAGCGTTGTAGTGCCACCTGCGCAAACGGTGAAAGTGCCCGTAACAGGTGCAGTAGTTGCGCCCGGGTTCACAGTGAAGTTGTTGGAGTTGATGTTGAAGAATACGTTGCCTGTGCCCTTTACTTTTATCCTGGATGTTGCAGATGATGTACCCGGGTTAGGAATAGAAACGCTGGCTGTACCTGTATTAGGGAAAGTGCCTATTGTATAGGGCCAAGTATTGCCGCCATCAACAGACATAAAGATAGTAACGTTGGCAGCGCTTACCGGAGGGTTGTTGGTGCCTACCACATTCCAGGTAACTGCCTGAGTGCTACCGCCTGTATATACAATGCCGGTAGTGTTCTGGCTGGTAACTTTGAAGCCTGCATAACCATTTGCAGTACCGGTAGTAGATGCATTGATGTGAATACTGTCGTCAGGGATCCTGAAGCAGCCCATGCCTGCCTGTACGTTACGGATAACAGTTTTAAAGGTCAGGAAGCGGGTAGTATCCGGTGCTTTTTCACCAGTATTGCTGAGTACTCCTGAAAGTACATTGCTGAGCCTTGGGAAGATCCTTGTAGGTGTATAAACCGGTTGATAGCTGCGGAATATTGGTCCTAGAATAAAAGTCTGGTTCAGCCTTTTGCCGAAATCACCGAGATTGTACTGACACCAGCCATAGGTTATGGCAGTATCACCACCGCTGGCTGTTGCCACAGGGCTGGTAAGCTCGAAAGGAGTTTTGTAAGGGATATTATAAGTAGCTGTAAAAGTAGCAATAGTTGCAGGTGCATGTGGTGCAGCAGCGGTAGCTGCACAAGTGCCGCCAGAGCCGGCCATATGCGCCTGTATCTGCTCCAGACTGTTAATGCTGAAATATGGGTCACTGTTTGCCTGTACGTTGTCGGGGTTACAGATGCCCGCATAATCCATTATTGTAGCGCCACTTGCAGGTTCGTATGCATGTGTAGATGAAGCATTGCCACCGCAGGAACCGTCGAGGTTGTTATTGAAGGTGTGGCTGGAGCCGAACTGGTGGCCCAATTCATGGCACACATAGTCAATGTCATAAGCATCGCCAACAGGAACAGAAGAACCTGTAGCACCTTGTGCTTTGAAAGAGTTGTTACAGATAACACCGAGGCTGGCCAAACCACCTGCACCTGTAGTGAATACGTGGCCTACATCGAAGTTGGCTGAGCCAATACGTGCATTGCAGGTTGTTTGGTTTTGTGAAATACAGGAGTTTGCATTGGTATTTATTGCATCGAACGGGTCAGCTCCGTTGGAGCTGCCGGTAGCTGTTGGCCATATAATGAGGTTCTCATTTGCTGCAAAGTTCAGCTGCACTGAAAGCTCTCTGTTGTATACTCCGTTCACACGGTTCATACTAGTGGTCATGGTGCTGAAGCACTGGCCGATAGTAGGAGTGGTGAGGCCGGTTGCCGCTCGGCAATACCAGTTATTGGCAGACAGTGCCAATCTGTAAGTACGCAAAGTAGCGCCATTCACAGTTAGTGCCTGCGGATCACCTGAGCCGGAAGTAGTTGGGCTCAATGGGGCAGCAGTGCTGCCAGACGGATCTATCAGTTTTACTTTGTAGAGGTTTGTAGCAGGCAACAGTGACTGCAAGGTCTCCATATGTGCACCTGCAGGGCTCATTTCGTTGTCGGCATGTACTTCGCACCTCATACGCTGAGAGAAAGGACGGTCTTCATCGTTTTTGTAGTGCACTAAATAATAGCCATCGTTAAGGTTGTCGTAAGGGTCTACAAAAGACACTTTCTCGCCTTCGAATATGGCTGCGTGGAATCCAAACTCTGTGAAGTCCAGTTTGGCAGTAATGCGGCTGTCGCTGGCTGCTTCTGCAGTAAATGTCTTAATGTTCGGGAACTGAGCCGAAAGGGAAGAAGGCATCATGGATGTTTCCCAAACTCTGAACTCGCGGAAAGTACCATCGCCCATGGGTAATTGCATCAGTTGTGCGTGTGCATGATCTGAAGGGAGCGCCCAAAGCTGATTTTTCAATGTGGCCACATCGAGCTGAAACACCACATACTCTGATGGTGGCATACGTAGCAGATGTTTCGGCGGTGCCTGACTGATTGGTACAGATGTCCATATAGCCGGAGCATTTGCATATAGCCCCTGTATACTAACGAACAATAACAACGCGATACATGTAAAGAATTTTCTCATGTTTAATTGTGCTTTAATAGGTGTTGAAATTAGTTAAATTATCAGAGAATATAAAAATTTGGCTATAGTTAGGGGTGTGAGTAGGTGTCTGTATGAAATAGAAAAGCCCGCCACAAAGGCGGGCTTTCTGAAAATAATAAATATCAGAGATTATCGTGCTGCGAATTCGCTCCTGATTACGTTCAGTGCACCGCCGGCTTTGAACCACTCTATCTGCTGTTCGTTGTAAGTGTGGTTTACAGTTATTTCGTTCGTGCTGCCATCTTTGTGGTTCAGTACCACTGTAAGCTGTTTACCCGGAACAAAACTTGTAAGACCTACTACGTCTATTTTGTCATCTTCCTGGATCAGGTCATAATCGGCCTTATCTGCGAAGGTGATTGCCAGCATACCCTGTTTTTTGAGGTTTGTTTCGTGGATACGTGCGAAGCTCTTCACCAGTATCACGTTTACGCCCAGGTGACGTGGTTCCATAGCTGCGTGCTCGCGGCTGCTGCCTTCGCCATAGTTCTCATCGCCAACTACTATGCTACCCATTCCTGCAGCTTTGTATGCACGCTGTACTTTTGGTACTTCGTCATAAGAGCCGTCGATCTGGTTCTTTACTTTATTGGTATCCATGTTGAAGGCATTGATAGCGCCAATCAGCATGTTGTTAGAGATATTGTCGAGGTGACCACGGTATTTCAGCCATGGACCAGCCATTGATATATGGTCGGTGGTACACTTGCCATGTGCTTTTATGAGCAGCTGAAGGCCTTTGTAGTCGGCACCATTCCATGCAGCGAAAGGAGCGAGCAACTGCAGACGGTCGCTTGTAGGGCTAACAATAACCTGTACGCCTGAACCATCTGCTGCCGGAGCATCATAACCCGGATCTTCCACATCGAAACCTTTAGGCGGCATTTCTGCACCTACCGGTTCATCGAGCATTACTTCTTCGCCATTCTCGTTTACCAGTTTGTCTTTCAGCGGATTGAAAGAAAGGCTGCCGGAGATTGCGAAAGCAGTAACTATTTCAGGAGAAGCAACGAATGCGTGCGTAGAAGCAAGACCATCGTTACGTTTTGCGAAGTTGCGGTTGAAAGAAGTAACGATCGTGTTTTTCTTAGCTGGGTCGGTTACGTGGCGAGCCCACTGACCTATACAAGGACCACAAGCGTTTGCTAGTACCACACCGCCCATTTTGTCGAATGTTTTGAGGAAGCCATCGCGCTCGATAGTGAAACGAACCATTTCCGAACCCGGAGTGATCGTGAATTCACTCTTAGCTTTCAGCCCTTTGTCCATTGCGTTCTTTGCAATGAATGCAGAACGGGAGATATCTTCATAAGAAGAGTTAGTGCAAGAGCCGATAAGGGCAACTTCTACCTGGTCAGGCCAGCCGTTTGCTTTTACTGCAGCAGCCATTTCGCTGATAGGAGTAGCCAGATCCGGAGTGAAAGGACCATTTACATATGGTTCCAGTTCATTGAGGTTGATCTCGATAAGCTGATCGTAATATTTAGCAGGATCGCTGTATACTTCCGCATCAGGGCGAAGATCTGCAGCTACACCGTTAGCCAGTTCGGCAACATCGGCACGGTTGGTACCACGCAGGTAGTCAGCCATTTTCTCGTCATAGGCGAACATAGAGCAGGTAGCACCTATCTCAGCACCCATGTTACAGATAGTAGCCTTACCTGTACAGCTCAGGCTTTCTGCGCCTTCGCCAAAGTATTCTACTATAGCACCTGTACCACCTTTTACTGTGAGTATACCAGCTACTTTCAGGATAATGTCTTTTGCAGATGTCCAGCCGCTCATTTTGCCTGTGAGCTTCACACCTATCAGTTTAGGCATTTTCAGCTCCCATGGCAAACCAGCCATAACATCAACTGCATCAGCTCCACCAACACCTATAGCGATCATACCCAGACCACCGGCGTTTGGCGTATGGCTATCTGTACCGATCATCATACCGCCGGGGAATGCATAGTTTTCAAGCACTACCTGGTGAATGATACCCGCGCCTGCGCGCCAAAAACCAATACCATACTTATTAGATATAGAAGCGAGGAAGTCATAAACTTCTTTGTTCACGTCTGTAGCTGTAGCCAGATCGGAAACTGCGCCTGTTTTTGCCTGAATAAGGTGATCGCAATGCACCGTACTTGGTACGGCAACCTGATTGCGGCCGCAGGTACTGAACTGTAGCAGCGCCATCTGGGCTGTTGCGTCCTGCATAGCTACGCGGTCTGGCGAGAAGTTTACGTAATCTTTGCCACGTGCATAAGCACTGGTTGGCGTTTCATACGAGTGAGCGTATAATACCTTCTCTGCAAGGGTAAGCGGGCGGCCCAATAAAGTGCGGGCGGCGGCTACCTTGCCAGGTAATTGTCCATAGATTTTGCTGATGAGATCAATATCGAATGCCATTGTGGATAATTAAATTCGTTTTAAGAGGTTGCTAAATTACCGAATCTGATAGAAAAACAGAAATTAATCATGTTAAGGGGAAGAATGTGTGATTTTTTTTGTTTTTCATGTGTATTTGCTTTTATTAAATAATATTTTTCTATTAATGTGTTCGTTGGTTTTGTTGAGTTTGCTTGTTTAAATGTGCGAGTATTGAATATTAGCTGGAAATAAAAAATCTGTAAATAAAATATGTGTTAGGTGCTTGTAATGTGTATGCTGAATAAAAGCATGTGATATTGTTTTTTATTCAATGAAATATTTTATTTTTACCCTTTGGCAAACTATTTTCGGGTTTTGACCGTCTACTTAGTTTGTTGTAATACGTAAAACCGTAACATTCTTATTGATATTATTATGAATAGAACACTACCTGTCTTCTTTCGCAGTCTGATCCTTGTGGTCGCAATTTTCTTCTGTGGAGATAAAGCTTTTGCCTCTCACATTGTGGGAGCTGACATTTATTATTCATCGATCGGTGGCCTGCAGTATAGGGTTACGGTGGTTTTGTATGGCGACTGTGGCCCTGCCAGTGCCGGTGCATTTGCAGGCTTGCCCGGTGCTCGTCCGCAGGTATGTATCTATGATGGTGCTACTTTCTGGCAGTCATATGATCTGAGGGTAAAAGCACCTTCTGCAGGTACTGAGATAACACCTGTATGCCCAGACTCATTGTTGCGTACACAGTGTACAAACACCTCTTTCGCAATTCCTGGTATCAAGAAGTTTGTTTATGATACGATAGTTACATTGCCCAATACATCTACCAACTGGCGTTTTGTATTCAATGGTAACTTAGGTGCAAGTGGAAGTGCAGGTCGTGCTGCTGCCATAACAAACATTGGCGCTGGCACAACACTGCAGTTGGAAGCTACTTTGAATAACACCATATACACCAATACCTGTGCCAATCTTACAGTTGTTCCTACCCCGTTCTTTTGTCTGAACACGCCTATTTGTTATACACCAGGTGCAATAGATGGTGAAGGAGATAGTTTACGGTTCGATCTTGTTACCGCCCAAAGCGGGTCTACCAACTGTACTACTCCGGGCACACCAGTTACCTATACATCAACAGTAATGGCATATGGCACTACGCCCATCTCCGCAACTACACCTTTGAGGGTTGCAACCGGTAGTTATACATTCAATACTGTAAATGGTCAGGTATGTTTTAATCCTAACTTCCTGCAACGAGCAATTGTTGTTTATAAGATCAGTGAGTATCGGGGAGGCTCTCTTGTAGGTACATTCCAGCGAGAAATGACATTCCTTGTGCAAAACTGTCCTACTCCATCACCCAACCCCGGCGTTGCGCTTGATACTGGCGTACTTGTGCCAGATGGACCAACAACCTATCACGTATGTGGTAATTCAGGCAACTTCTCACTAACAGTTCGTCCAACATCTACCAACCCAACATACAAGATCACCTGTTCTGCAACAGGTCTACCCACTGGTATCACTTTCTCTGTCACAGGTAATGGTACTTCAACACCTACCTGTAAGTTTATAGGTAATGCATCAGCCATGACTCCGGGTGTATACACATTCTTCCTTATCATGAGGGATGATGCCTGCCCTATTAATGGTTATAATACTATCGCATATACCATTACTATTTTACCTGTACCTGCAATTGTGGCTACAATTACTACTCCGCTGCAGTGTACATCAAAAGCAATTATAACAGCCGCTCCGGGTGGTCAGGGCAGTCCCTGGACCATTAAAGTGCGCAACCCTGCATTGCCAATACCAACAGATACCGTTGCGACCTATACAACAACTGTTCCTGTGCTCGATTATCGTGATCCGGGAACCTATGTGTATATAATATTTACAAACGTATCCACAGAATGCAGTCTTACTGATACTGTAACTGTTGCTACTCCGCCACGCATAGTACCAGTACCTACCAAATATGATCCTACCTATTGTGGTAAGAACGATGGTGCTATAGTGCTGGATAATCTGAACACCAGTGGTATTGATACTATTACATATGATAGGTTCGGTATTCCACAGACACCATTGATCTTACCTGTATCTGCTGCAGGTTCTCTTACAATACCAAACCTCAGGTCCGGCGTCTATTCAAACATTGTAGTGCGTTACGGCTACTGTACTTCATTGCCAATAGGTCCTATTACACTCGTAGATCCTCCGTTCACGCTGAGGGCCACTGCTTATCAGGATCCTTCAAAATGCGGATTCTGCGATGGCTGGATCAAATTGTATGGTTTACATCCTGATCAGCTGGATACAGTAACCTTCAATAAAGATGGTGTACCTCAGCCTCCTGTTGCTTTCTATGTTACCGGTGATAGTACGATCAAGTTACCTGGACTGTGTGAAGGCACATATACTACATTCACTGTGAAAACTGCAGGGAACTGTACAGCTACACTGCTTGATGTGCTGAATCTTACTGCGCCTCCTATCAATGCAGATTTTGATACAGTGATTCATCGTGGTTGTAAGGGCGATACGCTCATTCTCACTAACCTGTCTACTCCTGCATCTGATCTTACTTATCAGTGGGATTTCGGAGATGGTGGTACTTCAACTGAGATCAACCCTGTACATGTATACACTAACACTATCGGTGCTTCCTACACCATCAAACTTACTGCTACCAATACAAAATGTACTGTTGCAGATAGCTTGCAGCTGAATCTGAACCACTATATCAAGGCTGATTTCTCTCAGAGTCCTACAGACTTTGTTTGTCAGATAGATAAAGTGAATTATACTAACCTGTCTACAGGCACAAATCCTGATTATACCTGGTATTTCAGTGACGGTACAAGTGGCACAACAACCGATATAGCTCATGCCTATACCAATGTGGGTACGTACAGTACAATGCTGGTTGCACACAATAATACACTGGGTCTGAACTGTTATGATACGATGGTGAAAAAGATCATTGTTGACTCCAACAGTATCCTTACACTGAAAGTATCCGGCGATGCAACTGCATTGTGCCGCGGACAGGCAGTTACAGTAAGTGCCTACTATACAACCAGTGGCCAGCTGAGCAATGCCTGGACAATATCTGATGGTTTTGCAATGAACAATGTGAATCCACTCATGCACTCATTTGATGCTGCAGGTAACTACACGATCAACTTTAATGCTAAGTTCAGGGCTTGTCCTGAAAAGAATGCTTCTGCCAAACTGTTTGTATTTGATGTACCTGGTATCTATCTGGGTCCTGATACCGCAATGTGTCCGGGCAGCAGCCCTATTGTTCTTTCTGATGATCGTAATAATACCAATCCGAAAGCTAAATGGCGCTGGAACACAGACGAAACCGAAAGGTCATCTAAACTAACTGTAACCAAGCCTGGTACCTATGTTGCTACCATCACTGTAGATGGTTGTGCAAGCAGTGATACTGTTTATGTAAGAAAAGATTGTTACGTAGATGTGCCAAACGTGTTTACCCCAAATGGTGATGGCGTGAACGATTTCTTCTTCCCACGCGGCATACTGACCAAGGGTGTTGTTGCTTTCAAAATGTCCATCTTCAACCGTTGGGGTCAGCTGATCTATGAAACTTCTAAAACAGAAGGTCAGGGTTGGGATGGCGCTATGAACGGTCAGCCACAGCCATCGGGTGTTTATATCTATTCAATAGATGTCACTTTCAAGGATGGTATGATAGAGCAGCACAAAGGAAATATTACGCTCCTTAAATAATATTTTGTCATATAATTGTTATAAAAACCGCACTTACAATGGGCGGTTTTTTTGTGGATAAATTAAATTTTTTGCCCCCGATTTTAGTATATATCTTTATAAGTTAAATGCCGACCTGAACCCTGAATACTATCTGTTTATGAATTTTTGTTTGCAAAATTTGTGTCGTAGATTCTTGCTGCTGCTGCTCTTGCTGGTAGCGGGCAGGTTGTCATTTGCCAACCATCTGGTAGGTATGGATCTGTTCTATACGCATGTTTCGGGCAATACATACAAGGTGACTTTGGTGGCTTATGGAGATTGCGGTTCGTCAGGTTCTTCTACATCTTTTGGTGCATTATCTACCAACACGCCCAGGGTATACATTTACAATGGTAATGTAAGGGTAGATTCTATAACTCTGGGCATACAGCCGCCAACGGCCGGCGTAGAGATCACTCCGGTATGTCCTTCCTATCTTTCCATGACGCAGTGTACCAGTCTTAGTTACACAACTCCCGGTATCAAGAAATTTGTTTACACTGCTAACTATACCTTGCCCACTACCTCTTCGGTATGGCGTTTCATATATACCGGAAGGCTGGGGACTACTATAGCAGGGCGAGCCTTGTCTATCACTAATATACCAAGTACGCCTGTAACATACATACAGCTGGTAGATACACTGAATAATCTTACAGTAAATAATTCCAGTCCGGCGCTGACCAATGTACCTACGCCATTCTTCTGTTTGTCTACTCCCAATAACTACAATCCGGGTGCAGTGGATCCTAATGGAGATAGTCTGAGGTTCTATCTGGTGCCCGGCGCCAATGGTACCAATACATCTGTGCCTGGTGGATGGGTTACTTATATTTCGCCATATACAGGTGCAGCACCACTTGCAGTTTCTACAATGTCGTTCGATCAGCAGACCGGGCAGATCTCTTTCAATCCGAGCGCTTTGCAACGATCGCTGGTGGTTTATAATATCAGAGAATACAGAGGTGGTGTACTGGTAGGGACCTGTCAGCGCGAGATGACCTTTCTGGTGCAGACCTGCACCAACACGCCACCCAATGGTAGTCTATCCAGCGCATCGGCAGGTACTATTGTAGATAGTACGCACTTTAATATCTGTTCAGGTACAGGTGCATTCACTTTGCGTATTCTTCCTTATCAGGCAGTTACTACGAACAATATTACTGTTACTACATCGGGGTTGCCAACAGGTATGACCTTTACCACGACCGGCAATGGCACACCAACCCCCAACTGTCTGATATCGTGGACCACAACAGGCGTGACGCCGGGTATATACACCTTTTATGTGACCTATACCGACAACAACTGTCCGCTGGCGGGTACACAAACAATAGCCTACACCATTACTGTATTGCCGCAACCAACAATTGCCTATGCACTCATTGCTCCTGCTACCTGTACTAATAAGGGTGCGATATCTGTAATACCCGGTAGTGGTGGTGCCCCATGGCGTATAAAGGTGTCTAATGCAACAACTCCTTTTGATACCATACAGACTTTTACAGGTGTTATTGCCCCATTTACAGATAGTCTGTCTCCGGGTGGCTATGCGCTTACGATAACAGCTGCGAGCGGCGGTTGCCGTTCTTCGGCTCCGGTAACAATTGCTGCGCCTGTTTTTGCTGCGCCTACAGTAGCAATAACCAATCCTACATATTGTGGTTATAATGATGGTTCAATAAAATTGTCAGGCTTTACGCCAGGCAATACAGATACTATAAGATTCACCCGAAACGGAGTACTGCAGCCGTTGCAGGTGCAGACCGTAGCCGCCGATGGTTCACTGACGCTGACTGGACTTATGGCTGCGGTATACAGTAATATTACGGTAAGCTATGGCAGATATTGTGTAACACCACCTGCAGGGCCGTTCACATTGGTGAATCCTCCGTTCACTATGCGTGCGCTTGATAAAACAGATCCTCCCTATTGTGGTGTATGTACTGGTGTGATACGTATCTATGGTTTGCATCCCGGTCAGCTGGATACTATTACCTATTATCTGGGTAGCGCAATGCAGCCACCTGTAGTGGCATTGATAGGTCCCGACAGTATGGTGACCATAGGTGGTCTTTGCCCTGGATTGTATAGCAATTTTGTGGCGCGTACAGGAGGTATTTGTATCTCCAATGTACTTGGACCAATCACGCTGACTGCGCCGCCTTTCACAGCCAGAACTACTACTCATACCAATCCTTTTTACTGTGGTGTATGCAATGGCACCCTTACTATATATGGCTTACATCCCTACCAGACAGATACTATTTCTTATCTGAAGGATGGAGTGGCGCAGCCAGTGGTAGTGCGTACTATAGGTGCTGATAGTACGGTGCTCCTAACGGGTTTGTGCGCTGGCATATATAGCAATATAGTAGTGCGAACGGCAGGTGTTTGTGTGTCGAATGTGCTTGGGCCTGATACACTTTCGGTTCCGCCATTTACCATGAGGGCTTTAACTTTTACTAATCCTCCTTATTGCGGTGTGTGTACCGGAACTATTACCTTGTATGGTTTGTATCCGGGCCAGACAGATACTGTGAATTATACCAAGGGTGGCGTACCGCAGCCACCAAAGATCCAATTGGTTGGTCCGGATAGTACTATCACAATCACCGGTTTGTGTGCAGGGCTGTATGATAACTTTGTGGCACGAACTGCGGGTATATGTGTTTCCAATACACTGGGCCCAGCTAACCTCACAGTGCCTCCGTTTACCATGCGGGCTATCACCACGGTGAATCCTGATTATTGTGGTATCTGCAACGGTGTCATCAGGCTTTATGGTTTGTATCCCGGACAAACAGATACTGTGACCTATACCAAGGGCGGAGTGCCTCAGCCACCAAAGATCCAGCTGGTAGGGCCAGATAGCATTATAACAATTACAGGACTGTGCGCAGGTACTTACGAAAATTTTGTGGCACGCACAGGTGGCGTTTGTGTTTCTAATACATTAGGCCCTGTAACGCTCACTGTGCCTCCATTCACTATGCGTGCATTGTCTCATACCAATCCGCCATATTGCGGTATATGCACAGGCACTATTACTATTTATGGCTTGCATCCCGGTCAGACAGATACGGTTACTTATACTAAGGGTGGGGTGCCACAGCCGCCTAAGATCCAGTTTGTTGGTGCAGACAGCACCATAACCATAACGGGTTTGTGTGCGGGACTGTACGACAACTTTGTGGCTCGTACCGGTGGTGTATGTGTGTCTAATACGCTGGGGCCTGTATCACTTACAGTGCCTCCGTTCACCATGAGTTCGCTCACGTTCACCAATCCGCCATATTGCGGCATTTGTACGGGCACCATAACATTGCGTGGCTTGTATCCGGGACAGACAGATTCTATTTCATTTACCAAGGACGGTGCGCCATTCCCGATAGTGGTACAGATGGTTGCTGCCGATAGTACGATCACCATTACCGGACTTTGTGCCGGCCTGTACGATAACTTTGTAGCACGCACAGGTGGAGTATGTGTGTCTAACACACTGGGCCCTGCCAATCTTACCGTTCCTCCGTTCACAATGCGAGCCATTACTTACACCAATGCTACCAAGTGTGGCTGGTGCGATGGAAAGATAAGATTGTGGGGCCTGTATCCGGGGCAGACAGATACTATAACATACAAACGTAATGGCGTCGCTCAGTCGCCTGTTATTGCTACTATAGGTACAGACAGTATTGTGTATATCAACGGACTTTGCGACGGGGTTTATTCGGACTTTATAGCACGTACCGGTGGTGTATGCGAGTCGAATGTGCTGGGGCCGATTACACTCGTAGATCCACCGATCACCGCAGGGTTCAATTTTGTACTTTTGGAAAATTGTAAGGCTGATACGGCATTCTTTACCAATACTTCCACACCTGCTGCAGATCTTACTTATGAATGGCATTTCGGAGATGGTACTATCTCTACAGCTATTGATCCGCAGCACATATATACATTGCCCGGTACTTACAATGTGACACTTATCATTACCAATACTAAATGTGTAGATAGTATTTCTAAGAAGATAGTGATCGCCAATATAGTGAAGGCAGGATTTACCAATGATCCTGATAGTTTTGTGTGTACAGGAGCGCCTATTTCATTTACTAACACATCGCTGGGTGTGGACATGAAGTATGCGTGGAGTTTTGGCGATGGAGTAAAAGCAACTACTGCCAATCCGGTGCATGTATACAGCAACACAGGCACTTACAATATAGTAATGGCTTTGTCGAATTATGTGCCTTGCCGAGATACTGCGCGTGCTGTAATGATAGTAGATTCTATAAGTGCAGTCAGCATTAAACTCACCGATTCTGTGTTGTGCGACGGGCATACTGTAACCTTTACAGGTATTTTTGCAGGCATAGGTAATACCGGTATCAAATGGACATTTGGCGACGGGTCTACTATATATGACCAAAACCCTGTGATGCATAGCTTTGAATCTGACGGTAATCTTACAGTAAGATTTGATGCCTTCTATCGTGCCTGTCCCGATACTTTTGCCAACAAAAAAGTATGGGTGTTCTCTCATCCGCAAACATATCTTGGTGCCGATACATCAATATGTCCGGGCGGCAACCCTATAACGCTGGCCGACAATAACTATAATGGTGTGCCCGGTATGAGATGGGTATGGAGTACTGGCGAAAAGACGAACGCTATCAAGATCACTACTCCGGGTAGTTACTGGGCAAGAATGATAGTGGATGGCTGCACAGCAACAGATACTATAGAGGTGAAACAGGATTGTTACATAGACATTCCAAACGCATTTACGCCTAATGAAGACGGTATCAACGATTACTTCCTGCCAAGGCCATTATTGGCAAAGGGGCTGGCTACCTTCAAGCTGAGCATTTACAATCGCTGGGGGCAGCTGAT
Source organism: Bordetella parapertussis (assembly GCA_943331005.2). Classification (GTDB taxonomy): domain Bacteria; phylum Bacteroidota; class Bacteroidia; order Chitinophagales; family Chitinophagaceae; genus Nemorincola. The sequence continues at coordinate 39,522 of CALQJX020000012.1, read as the reverse complement.
CTTTGAGACCGAACAGATAGAAGGTCGTGGCTGGGATGGAAAGTTGAATGGTGTGGAGCAGCCAGAAGGTGTGTTTGTATACAAGTTGGATGCTACGTTCAAAGACGGTCAGATAGAGAACAGACAGGGCAACATTACCCTGATAAGATAATGCTGATAATACAGCAGCGTATACACAATACTAAAGGCCGCAATTGCGGCCTTTAGTATTGTGTATATATTTTCAGAGGAATCAGGATCACTTCATGATATCGTGACCCAGTTTGTCTCTTTTTGTGCGCAGGTAAAACTCATTGTGCTTGTTAGGCGCTATCTCGATAGCTACATTTTCCACTATTTCCAATCCGTAGCCCATCATACCGGCACGTTTGCGCGGGTTATTGCTCATGAGCTTCATTTTAGAAACGCCAAGGTGGCGGAGAATCTGAGCACCTACACCATAGTCGCGCTGGTCGTTCTTGAAACCAAGTGCCAGATTTGCTTCTACGGTATCCTTGCCCTCTTCCTGCAGCTTGTAGGCTTTCAGTTTGTTCATAAGGCCAATGCCTCGTCCTTCCTGATTCATATACAGCACCACACCCTTGCCGGCCTTTTCTACCATCTGCATGGCAGCTTCCAGCTGGTCGCCGCAATCGCAGCGTAGTGAATGGAGTATGTCTCCGGTAAAACAAGAACTGTGCACTCTTACCAGAACAGGCTCGTCCTTATCCCAGGTGCCCTTTATAAGCGCAAGGTGGCTCTCTCCAGTGTTGGTCTGCCTGAATGCAACCAGCTCGAAATCTCCGATCTTGGTAGGCAGGTGCACACGCACCTCTTCTTCTATGAGGGTTTCTTTCTGCAGGCGGTAAGAGATCAGGTCTTTGATGGAAATGATCTTGAGGTCGAATTTTTTGGCGATCTCCAGCAGTTCCGGCAAACGTGCCATGGTGCCATCATCGTTCATTATTTCTACCAGTACACCGGCAGGTTCAAAACCAGCCAGTCTTGCCAGGTCTACCGTAGCTTCGGTATGGCCTGTGCGGCGCAATACGCCCTCGTTGCGAGCCCTTAGCGGGAATATGTGTCCCGGCCTGCCCAGATCTTCGGGGCGGGTATTGGGGTTGATGAGTGCCTGAACGGTTTGTGCACGGTCGTGGGCAGAGATGCCTGTAGTACAGCCATTGCCAATAAGATCGACAGAAACAGTGAATGGTGTCTGGTGCAGAACGGTATTGTTCTCAACCATCAGGTTCAGTTTCAGCTCATTACACCTTTCTTCAGTGATCGGGGCGCAGATGAGTCCACGCCCATGTTTCGACATGAAATTGATGATCTCAGGTGTAACATTATGTGCGGCAGTAATAAAATCTCCTTCATTCTCACGGTCTTCGTCATCTACAACTATGAGTAATTTCCCTTGTCTGAGGTCTTCAAGGGCTGCTTCAATAGTATCCAGCATATATTTATTATCCTGCCCTTTGGCAGAGATTTTTTGTGAAATGTAAAGGTACGATCTATTATTCAGTTGAAAATCATGCTAAAGCAATATCATTTTCCTACTTTTGGTCTGTGCATGGCTCTTATTCTATAATTTAACAATAATTATTGTATGATAGTAGTGTTTCCGGATAAATACGGAACAGTTTTTGTTGCTTAATAGTAAAATGTAAAAGACGGCTTAGTCCGTGATATATGTATCTTAGATCCTCCCGCTGTTTCAGTTTTCCTGTTGTTCTAACCGGTGTATTTTTTGTTTTCTTATTGGCTGCCTGCAATCAGCGGCACACCAAGCCCGGACCATCCGGTTTTGCCGATGAATCTTTTGCCGACAAACTGAGCGGTTTGATGCCTTCTCCGGATACTGCCGGTAATATGAAACGTTCGCTGGATAATGATATTCGTATGGTATATGCCATGGATGATTATCAGCCTATATGGGTAAAGGAGAATTATGCGTCCAATGCAGCTGCTGCAAAACTGATAGAAGAGCTGGAGGACATGCAGTGGGATGGGGTAGACCCTGAACAATATAATATTGCTGCCATTAAAGAACTGAAGATAAAACTGGATACCTCTAAGCGCAACTCAGTAGAAGATGCAATAGCATTTGATACTGCATTGACCCGCGGTTATCTGGCGGCGGCTAAGTTTCTGTTATTCGGCAGCATATCGCCACGACGCGCAGACTCTCTATGGCATCATGTAAATGATTCTGTATGGAATGGTCCTGATAAGCTGGTTAATCAGGAAGGAGAATACCCTTCACTGGAGAATTTCAGGAGTGAGTGGCCTACCTACAGACTGCTGCGTAATGAGTATATGCGTTTTGTGATGCTGCAGACAGACAGCTCTTACCTCAATGCTAAATTCAACATACAGCCGGGACAGGCAGATAGTATCATGCGCATGAGTGCCTACTATATCATAAGATCTGAGTTGCCATGGGTGGAACCGACTGAAAATGATACATTGAGCGAACATGCTCAGTTGCTACTTTCTTTCCAGACCTACAGATCGCTGAGACCTACACGTAAATTTGATAGCAGCACACTCGCCGAACTGGCTACAACACCGGAGCTTTATCTGAGCAGATTGCGTGCCAATATGGAACGCCTGCGCTGGATGAAGCGTACACCGGGTGAGCTGTATGTGGTGGTAGACGTGCCACTTATGGAAATGTACCTGAGAAAGGATGGCACTAATCTGTTGCATAAAAAGGTGGTGGTAGGTAAGCCTACAAGGCAAACCCCTTCTCTGAATGCAGATATGGCCAATATCGTCATTAACCCACCCTGGGCAGTGCCGCCAACCATACTTAAGAAAGATGTATTGCCTGGTATACAGAAAAGCGGTAACGCATACCTGGCTAAAAAAGGATTGAAGATCTATGACAGTGAAGGGCGTAATGTGAAGGTGAGTTCAGTGAATGCACGCAACTACCGACAGTATGTATATCGTCAGGCACCTGGCGATGATAACTCTCTGGGTTATGTAAAGTTCAATATGCCCAACAAGTGGGATATATACATGCACGACACGCCTCACCGCGAGGATTTTGGTAAGCGAGACAGGGCACAGAGTAGTGGATGTGTGCGTGTACACGAGCCGCAGGAAATGGCATTGTTCATTCTGTCTGAGCTTGAAAATAGAAAGAACTATACACAGGGTAAGTTAGATACCCTCATATCGGGTCATAAAACAAGGTGGGAGACACTGAAGAATAAGATTCCTGTCTTCATAACCTACCTCACCGCATTTGAAGATGCCGCTTCAGAACACATTCTTTATACCCGCGACATTTATCAGCGCGATGCTAAACTGATGTCGTTGATGACTAAGGGATAGTGCCTGACACTAATTTCAAAAATAAATAAGCCCGCAGTATTTACTGCGGGCTTATTTATTTGATTGTGCAACGTGCAATACGCAATTGTCTGACAGTCTAGCATTTTAAAGCATTAAGTGCCATCCAAGCCATCATTTCCATACCGGTTTTCAGCGCGTCTTCATTTATCTCGAAGCGGGAGTTGTGCACAGGGGTAGTAAATTCTTTATTGTCTTTGTTGGTACCTATGCGGAAGAAACAGCCGGGCACATGATGGGTATAGAAGCTGAAGTCTTCGGCCCCCATTCGCATATCCAGATGATTGACATTTTCCTTACCCAACAGCTCTCCTGCCCAGGTTATAGCCTTGTTGGTAAGTGCATGGTCGTTAAATAGCACAGGGTAGCCCACAGGTATCTCTACCGTTACATTGGCTCCCATGGAGGCGCAGGTTTGTTCGGTGAAGTCTTTAATCCATTTGTGTGCCTCAAAACGCCATTGCTCATTCATGGCGCGGAAGGTGCCCAGTATCTCCACTTTTTCCGGAATCACGTTGGTGGCAAAGCCGCCGGCAATTTTACCAAAGGTGAGTACCGAAGGGCTTAGCGGATCGCACTTGCGTGATATGACCTGTTGCAGCCCGGTAATGACCAATGCGGCAATAGCTATGGGGTCTGCTGATTGTTGCGGCAAAGCAGCATGACCTCCTTTGGCTTCGATGGTTATATATATCTCATCGGCACTTGCCATATACTGACCCGGCCTGAACCCCACTGTGCCAGCAGGCAGGTTGGGGTATACATGCAGCCCGAAGATAGCTTCAGGCTTGGGGTCTTGCAGTGCGCCATCTGCTATCATTATGCTGGCACCGCCGGGGTGTTGTTCTTCGCCGGGCTGAAACAACAACTTTACAGTGCCTTCAAATTCATGGCGCAGCTGGTAGAGAATGTGTGCAGCACCCAAAAGGCAACTGGTATGCACATCGTGTCCGCATGCATGCATTATGCCTTCATTGCGAGAGCAGTAGTCGGTAGTGTTCTTTTCCTGTATAGGCAGTGCGTCCATATCGGCGCGTAAGGCTACGCATCGGCTTTCGGGGTTGAGCCCTTCAATAAGTGCCACTATGCCCGTGCCGGCTATGTTCTTCCAGTTGGTGATGCCAATGGCATTGAGTCTGGCAGCTACGTAAGTGGCGGTCTCATATTCTTTAAAAGAAAGCTCGGGATGGGCATGCAGATGATGGCGTATATCCACAACCTCAGGATAGTATGCTTTAGCCAGTGCGCGCAATTGATCGGACAACATAGACTTTTCTTGTTTGGGCAATAAAGGTAAAGATGTTTTGGGCTACAGATGTTTTTTCACAGGTTATATTGATTTCGAATTGCTGTATTTATGTCCATAACTCCAAAAACTTAACATTAAGTAATTGTTATTTAATCGTAATTTTATATTGAAAGGATGAAAAAGGTGTTATCGGGCATATTATTTTTAGTGTTGCTGACAGGCAATACACTGCATGCGGAAGCGCGCAGGGTAGTGCATAGTGTATCTTTCGACTTTTATGGGGATTCCATTTCCATAGAGAATATCGAAGCTGCTCCGGTTGGCTATGAAGGCTCACTTTCCTCTGAAAAGATCTCCGATTTCAACGATAGTATGAATAATGCCGGTTTTGAGCCTGTTATAAAAGCTTTAATTCAATACAAGATATCACGTAAGCCTGATGATTGGTTGTATTATTTGCTTGTAAGAAAGACGGCGCAATACTTCAGCCCTAAGGCTGAAAACTATGATCGGTACACGCTTTATAAATGGTATTTCCTTACACATACCGGTTTCGATGCCACACTCAGTATAGCAGCCGATAAGTTGCTCTTTTATGTGCAATGCGATGAGAATATCTATGACATACCTTTTCATAAAATAGATGGTAAGCAATATGTATGCCTCAATTATCACGATTATGGAAGCATAGATCTGGTAAATACCCGCTTTTATAAAGTGCAGGTCTCTGTGCCTGATGCCAAGAGTGCTTTCTCTTACAAGCTTACACATTTACCCGGCTTTACTGCCGGCGATTATAAAGAAAAGGATCTTGAATTCAATTATCAGAATGTGAATTATAAATTCAGGGTGAAGCTTAACCCTGCTGTGAAAAACATTTTTGCCAATTACCCGGTAGCAGATTATGAGTTGTACTTCAATATGCCTATGAGTAGCGAGACCTATGCTTCTCTGATACCTCAGCTCAAAGAAAATATCAGAAAAATGGGTACACGCCAGGGTGTAGATTACCTGATGCGATTTACCCGCTATGCATTTCTTTATCAACCCGATCACGATAATTTCGGTAAGGAAAAGCGCCTCTTTGCAGAGCAGACGTTACTCTATGACGGCAGCGATTGTGAGGATAGAGCAGCGTTATTCTTCTGCCTGGTAAAAGAGATATATCACCTGCCTATGATAGTGCTTGCTTATCCTGAGCATGTGACGATAGCAGTGAAGTTCGACAAGCCTATAGGTACGCCTATCATTTATAATGGGCAGCGCTATACCATATGTGAGCCCACCCCGCAAAAAGAAGATGTGCCGCTGGGTAAAATATCTAAAAGTCTCGCCAATACTGCCTATGAAGTAGCTTATGTGTACGAGCCTTTAGTGAAATAAAAAATGCCGGATCGTCTGACCCGGCATTCTCTTTTTCTTTTAGTATTCAAACTATCTGTTTATCAACAATTTGGTTGAGGTCTGCTCCTTCTCTGATGTGATAATGGCGTAGTAGATACCATTTGCCAGGAATGACGGCAGATAGATCGTATTCTCTGTGAGCTCTGTGGTCATTACCACCTGACCTACCGCATTTATGAGTCTCAGCACATCTTTTGGCTTCGCACCAAACACCTGAATGTAATCTCTGGCAGGGTTGGGTACAATTGTGATACTGTTTTTTGGGTTGAGGTCTGTTACGGCAACAGCAGGTACTATTGTTATGACAGAACAGGTAGTATCTGTACATACCCATCCGTTCTGGCGTTTGGCCATAGTGTAGAGGCAAACTGTATAGCTGCCCGATCCTGTGAAGTAGTGTGTTGGATTGTGCAGCGTACTCGTGTCATTAAGGCCTGAGGTAGGATTGCCAAATCTCCAGAATCTAGAAATAGTATCGCCTGTATTGGAGGCAATAGTATCGTAGAAAGTGACATCATAGCCAATGGTATCGTAAGAGAAACCAAATGTGCCGTTCACCTTACCGCATTTTGAGTTAACAAATGCCAGATCGCTTATGAGTACAGAACCCGACGAAGATTTGTTGAAAAGGAATTTCACTGCTCTTACTTTAGACCGGTCTATGCCGGCAAAGTCGCCGACTGGAATACGTATGTTGTTGAACATTACTTTAGGAAGCAGGGAAGCATTGGTGCCAGGCTGATAGAATAATGCGTAGCTATAGTCATGAACGCGTTTGCTGCTTATGGCACCGGCAGAGTCTATGAGCTGCACAGTGAAGTCGAGGTTCTGACCGGCAGTTGTCTGGTTGAAGCGCAATGCTGCACGGAACTGTACAGCATCAATATAGCTGAGATCCTGATAAGTTGCAGGGATATCGTTCTGGTACCAATCCAGCGTATCGTCCCAGCGCATACCCATCTGGCTCAAGCCTTTTTGAAAGGTTGATCCTCTGTGTGGCTCTCTGGCAGCAGCCGTAGCCACATTGCAAAGCGGCACAGTAAGACCACCACCACATATTCCTACACCAGATGATACCAGGCCAGCCATAGTTACTGCACCACCCATCGTATTGGTGGTCTCGTTCAGTACGGTGTCTATCCTGTTGATATCTATACGCTCGCTGCGACCCGGATGGTAAGAAACAAATACATTGCTAGTGTCCAGCATAGAGCTGGCCGGAGGAATGATGTCCTTAGTTTCCAGTATTGGCGAGAATTGCAACTCGCCACCCACATGCCTGCGGAAGAATGCGCTGGCGTAGCTATTATATGCTTTTTTTTGTTTAATAGTGTCTAAACGTTTATTGCCGGGCACACTTGCGCCACAGAAAGGATCGGTACTGCTGGCACCCCAGTCGTCTGATGTTCCCGCCGGATAAGAGCCGGGTGTCCATACGCTGTTGTAATAATTGTGGTTGGCACCCATCATCAGCACATTGTATTTAGGAGCTTCATCGAGCGGGTCGGTATATCTTACATCGTCATAGAAGTGCACACCCTGAAGATCAGAAACATCGCCATCGCAATATGGGGCAATATTCATCAGCGGCACATTATTAAGCTTGCGACGAAGAAAGTCTACCGGTGCCAGGCTGATAACCGCTTTTACACCATACGGACTGCCCAATGATTGATTATACAATGCATGAAATACTACACCTTCGCCACCCCGAGAGTGACCCATTGTGCCCACCTTCTGCAGGTTCACTTTGCCTACGAACATGCCGGCAGCACCAAGAGAAGAAGGGGCACCTCCGGTAGTGTTCCAGGTGTTCCAAAGATCCAGGTGTTTCTGTACCAGTTCGCCACGGCCATTCATGCCTCTGTCTGATGTGGAGTTGTCTCTGGCATTGATACCATTGCAAGATACAGATATTACTATGTAGCCATGGCTTGCCATAAAACGGGCATGATAGTCATAACCCTGAAAACTCTCGATAGAAGTATTGCCGGTAGGGCATGGCCAGCTGAGCGAAGAGCTGAATGAAGTGGTGTTGTAGCAGGTAGAATGCCTGCCATGCAGCAAAACTATTACCGGATATGGGCCACCTGCAAGGCCGGTAGGGTAGTGTACCGAGGCTCTCATTTCTACAGGGCCCGCAGTGAATGTGGTGAGACTTGCAGCAGCATCTCCCAGATTATACTCGCCCTTTGAAACTGCATAGGGGCCGGCTATACCCGGGTCGGGAGTAGTCTGTGCAATTGACTGCACTGATAGGGTGAGCAATAACAGAAATATGTTCAGAATGCCGGAAAGTAAATTTTTCCTCATTGTATATTATAGTTGAAAGATGAGTAAAATGATTGAGTAGTAACAGTAATTATTTCAACTGTTTCTTAGAGAGCTTACCCAGCTCCCAGCATGGACAGAACTTCTGTTTACACATATCCTGCAGTTCTTTTTCATTATCTGCATCAAGCATGCCATAGGAGAGGTATACTTTAGATCCATCTGTAAGTTTTTTGAACTCATCAGTAGGTATGTAGAATTTCAGTATTCCCTTTCCATCTATGTTATTCTGGTCGTGAAGGTCGAAGTGTTTGTTGCCTATATAGAGCACATGCGTATTGCCGCCTATATAGAACTCATTGGGCGAGGTAATGGTAAGCGTCACCATCTGGCCGCTCTGTTTCATCAGGCTCATTTTTACTTTTTGTTTCTCCTGTGCCTGCATGTTGCCTGCCGAAAAACAAAGCAGCACAATAGCCCATAATCCGATGAATGTATTTCTCATGTTTGTAGATTTCACTGTTTTACAAATCTATTAAAAAAATATTGCAAAAGAAGCCTTCTTTTTTCAGGCCACTTTTGCAATTAAAAGGCATGTGTCGTTTAAGCTTTCTATATATAATTAGGCTGCTTTTTGTTTGCTTATCCAGATGGTGCCGTTCTTGCTTTCGAACTTTTCAATTTGCCCTTTACGGTACATTTTGTTTAGTATTATCCGCGCTTCTTCTTTTGACATGTTGCCCAGATACACAAATTCTTTCTCCGTCATGGTAGGAAAGAAGGAGAACAACTCTTCAGGCGTTCTTTTGTAGGTTTCTTTTTGGGCGCCGGGTGCCATTGTTTGTATTATCTGCTCAAATCTTTCGTATGGTTGCAGCCCTCTGATGACATGCTTGTTCTCACTGCCATTGGAGAAGAATAATGTTGGGAAACCTTTTACACCCAATTGTTGTGAAAGTACCAGATCCTGATGGAAAAGTTCTTTAGCCTTTCCTTCGTAGTCGCGGAGCAGTCTGGCAGCATCAAGCCCCACTTCAAAAGCAGCCATACGCAGATGTTGCCACTTAATTATATTCTTCTTTTGCGTGAAGACCATCTCTTTGATACGTCGTAAAAACAGTACGGCCCTTTCGGGGTCCTGTAATTGGGCTGCCTTGAAAGCAATAGATGGCGGGTAAGAAGAAGTTAGGGGATCCTCAAACCATATGTCGCCATCAAGCGGCATGTCGTATGCAGCGCCTACCTCATCCCAGTGGCGGGCTGCATCAGTTGGTTTTAATATAGTGCTGCCATTGTACTGATCCCATGAAGGCAACAGACCACCCATACAGTACTCTATGTTGATGTAGTTATCGTACTCCAGCTTCAGTTTACGCAGGGTAGGTTGTATGATCCAACAGGTTGAGCAGATAGGGTCAGTAAAATAGAGTACCTGAATTTGTTTTTGTTTGTCCTTATAAGTGGTATTGGGAACATCATTCAGCGCAAGAGGTACAGGTATGTCGTCGTCGTCCTGAGAAGACGGATCGAGAAAAAGTTTCTTCAGTTCTCTGCCTTTTTGCAGGTGTTCCGACAGATCTTTTACTCTGCTATAATAGTATTGGTTGAAAGCAGTATCAACGTCTTTATTTGCAGACAGGCAGTCTGCAATGGTTTGCGCATCCAGTATGGCATTAGTAGTGCCTGCACTGGTAAAAGGCAACATCTGATGAGCTGCATCGCCTATTAGTGCTACGTTCTGTTTGTGGAATGTAGGTAAAATGTCGAAATCTTTTGTTTCCCAGACATAACTGGTACTGAAGTCGTTTGCTCTGAGAATTTCCTGCACAACTTCAGGGAAGTCATACATGAATCTGAAACAGAAGGAGCGCAGCAATTCAGCCGTGTTACCTGTAATGTCAGCGATAGATGGATCGTATTGCATGAACCATACCAGTTCTGTGTCTGATGTAGGTATGAATCCGAATGCTCGTCCGTTGGTCTTATCCTGAAACTTGGTAAATACGTTTGGATATCTGCTGGCTATCTCTACGCTGGACGCAATGCCTACTATTTCTTTTACCTGAACCGGTGTGAAGAGTACATCCTCAAAAAGGATGGTCCTTACTTTAGAGTTGCCTCCATCGGCGCCAATGAAAACATCGCCATATTCTACGGCGCCATTTTCAAATACCGCAGCAATTGCTTTGCCATTACTGTACATGAAATGAGAGAAATTCAATCCTTCCTTCACTTGTGTTGCCGGGAGAAGTGATCGTTCAAAGTTCAACAGATCAGCTCTTTTGATACAGTACCACTGATTCAGCCGCACATCTTTCACTTCGCTGTCATCCGGACGTTTCAGTATGTATTCCGTTACTTTTCTGGCAGGTAACAATATCCTGCTTCGGTTGTTCTGGTCTTTTAGTGGCGATATGCCATCCCTGTGTATCAGGAATGCATGCCCCATAGATTTTAGTCCTTCATTCCTTTCGCAGATCACAACCTCTATATTTTTCTTTTCCAGAAAAATACCAAGTGCCAAACCGGCAATGCCGCCTCCAATTACTACTACTTTCATGTGTGGTTCTTATAGTTAGCGGGGTAAATGGTCAGGTGCTTTCCACCTAAAGGTAAAATTAGGAATTCAACACTTAGTAATAAAGTGATGGACTCAGTATTTTTTCATTCGTTGCAATGCTTCTTCCAGAATTGTTGCTGAAGTTGCAAAACTAAGCCGCACATATCCTTCGGCCCCATTGCCAAACCATTGCGGCAGGCCGGGTACTATTGATACTTTGGCTTCATTTATCATTTGTTCTGTTATTTCTTTGCTGCTTTTGCCGGTGCCTCTAATGTCTGCAAGTGCTACATAACAACCTTCAGGTGCAATACAGCTGAAACCTGCTATTTCATTCAGTCCTTTTACACAAAGGTCACGCATCTGGTGCAGATGATTCAGGAAACCATTCAGCCAATAGCCACACTGAGTTAGTGCCGCAGTTGCGGCTACCTGGCCCAGTACATTCGCACCATGAATAGTAGAATTGTGCAATGATGCATCCATTAGCTTGCTGAAATGCGCTTGGTTTGATGCCATTACTGCACCAATACGAAGGCCTGCTAAACCATAAGATTTACTGAAGCCGGTAATAGTTACAGTATGTTGTCGGGTCTCCTCGTTAAGAGAGGCTATACTGGTAAAAGTATGCGGAGCGAAAATGATGTCGCTCCAGATCTCATCAGAAAGAATAATGAGGTTGTATTTAATAGCGATACGTGCAAATTCGCTGAGTTCTTCTCTTGTAAAAACTTTTCCTGTTGGATTCAACGGATTGCACAGGCATAGCATTTTGGTTTTTGGTGTGACCAGTGTCTCCATCAGGCCGAAGTCGACCGACGCCGATCCTTGCGGAATGGCAAAAGGCACAGCGGTGGCACCTATCGCCTCAACAGAGTAGCGAAACAGGAAATCAACCGGATCGAAGATGATAGCTTCATCGCCCGGTTTCAGGAATGCCCTGCATGTTATGTAAATGCCGGACGCTGCACTGTCTACAGGGAAAATAAGAGAAGGTTGTGTGGTTACATTCCGCTTGTTGCCAAAATAGTCGGCCATTGCTTCTTTAAATTCCGGCAGCCCCTCAGAGGGTGTATAGCACATATACCTGTCGCTGGTATACTTTGTTATTGCTGCAGCTATTTCGGGTGCACATGGAAAGTCGGGATCTGCGGCAGTAAGAGGAATAACTCCATCTGGAACAGTTGCCCAACGAAGATTATAGGCTCTTCTTTTCAGTATATCTAGGTCAATGGTATTGTGTTCGAACATGGCAGCAACAGACATTTAGCAATAAATATTGCATCAAAATACATTATATCCTGCACTTCTGAGATAGCTCAGTAGTAGGCTTAGTCTTTCAGTATCTCTATGATTTTTTCTTTCAGTATAGGCTTTATGATAAAGTCCGTAACATTAGTGTCGTTTTTAGCTTTTTCTATGTCGAATGGGGATATGGACGAAGAAAAAACAAACAATTTGTTCTTTTTAGATAAGTTTTTAACAATGGAATCATATTCTTCCAAAAATTCCCAGCCATCCATTATTGGCATTCTTAGATCCAGAAATATCACATCCGGCAGATTTTCCGGATCAGATGCATTATCGCTAAGATACTCCAGTGCTTTTCTGCCATCTATAAAGTCGGTTATATTGGTATTTATACCAGTTAATCCTATCGTTTTTTTTAACAGGAAGATGAACAGTTTGTCGTCATCAATAAGGAATATGTTTTTCGCGGTACTCATAGGTCTTGATTAGTAAATTCAATGAAAAATGTTGCGCCTTTATCAGGTTCACTTTCTACCCATATTTTGCCCCCCATTGCTTCTATGTGTGCTTTTGTAAGGTACAGGCCAAATCCTTTCGCATTGGGATGGTGATGAAAGACCTGCCCCATTTTGAAGAAATTCTTGTTGTGTTTTACCATGTCTATGCCCAGTCCGTTATCAGCAACAGAAAGTAATACTTTATCATTTTTCTTGCTGGTTGCGATCTTTACGACCGGAGACCTCTGGGGCGATTTATATTTCAGCGCATTACTGACCAGATTGTTAAGAATACTGTTCAGATACTTTGGTGGATAGTTGACAGAAGGAGCCTCCTCGAAATTGATCTCAAATTCAGCCCCCGATTTGTTTATTTCCGGTTCTAATCCTTCCAGAGTGCGCTGCAGGAAATTGCTTAGTAATAATCGTTCTGATTTTATTTCTATGTCCTCTCTTATCTGTATAGATTCTACAAGTTCGTTGAAGGTGCTGTTCAGACTATCAAGAACAGTGTTTAGTCCGTTTATCAGTTGTTTACGTTCGTCAGCATCTTCGCATGCTTCAATGAACTCTGATAGCAGGGCAATGTTTACCAGTGGTGCACGCAGGTTGTGAGAAACTATATTGATAAAATCATTCAACTGCGCATTCTGTATAGATAGCTGCTGCAGCAATTGTGACTGCTTTATTTCCATTTCCTTACGCTCAGTGATATCCATACCGAAGCCTATCATCATTGTAAGATTTCCAGTATTGTCATGCACAGGAAACATCCTTCGTAAAGAAGTATAGGTAGCACCTGATGATGTGTTTATTGTGTCCTCCCATCGTATTTCTTTGCGCAACTCTTTTGCTTGAAGAAATTTATTTCTCCTCATTTCTGCAACTCGAATGTCTCTGTTTCTGTAAGCAGCATATTCAAAGTCGTCTTTGCCTATTATATATTTGCGCAGATCTCTATCCTTTATGGCTGTCGGGTTCAGAAACAGGTATTTATGGTTAGTATCAAAAACAGCAATATCCGTTGGTATGTTATTTAGAATGTTCTCGTAAAATTCTTTCTGTTTGTCCAGCGCTCTTGCTGCTCTTTTCTGCTCGGTAATGTCACTGATGTGGTAAATGTAATAAGTTTTGTCTCCTATTACAGCCGGTGTTATGCTGAGCGCTGTTTCAATTTCGGAGCCTCCCTTGCCATAGGCAACAGTTTCAATTGTCTTACCCAATTCGTACCCCATAGGGTATAGGAAGTTGTGTGTTGGGTCATTTTTTTTGACCGGATCCGGGTGAAGGCTCAAATCTTTAAAACGCTCTCCGAATACTTCTTCTTCCTGCCATCCGAAGATATCTGTTGCCTTGGTGTTCCACTGTAGTATAGCACCATCTTCGTTGGTTACCACAACTGCATCAATTGCATTCTGGAAAATTGTTTTTATCTGGCTTTCTCCATCCTTATATTCATTTTCCAGATTTTTTAGCAGTTGCAATCGCAATTTCAGCAAGGCGTTCACCTGGCTAGCCAGCATTTCCAGTCCTGTTAGCTGTTCCGCCGTTAGAACTCTGGGTATTTTATCAAAGACACATAGATAGCCAATTCTAGTGCCTATCTCATTCTGAAGTATTGTACAGCAAATAAATTTTATCCCTTCGGCAAGAAATGCATGTTTGTTATTGACTCTGTTATCATTTACAATGTCTTCAATTACTATAGTTCTTATATTTTCGAATGGCCCTTCGTGCAGCAACGCACTTTCTGATATCTCATTAAATTGTGGTTTAAGCCCTATTTTAGCCTTAAACCATAGTCGGTCTGAATATGAGAAGCCTACTGCGGACATAGGAGTGCCACATAACAGGTTAGCCAGACCGACAATATTGTCGAACTCACTTTCCGGGGCTGTATGCAGCATTTGCAACTGGTGCAGTGCCGCCAAACGATCCTCGGATTTCCCTGATTTCAGGAAGCTATCCATTGATTTTTATATTGTAAATTTATTATTTGTTAATTGAGTGCGGCTCTTACTGCAATGAATAATTGGTATAGCTTATAAATACAATTACGCATATCCAACTAATCTTTGCTAAGATAAAAATAAATTAATTATTTGATCGCGAAATAATTAGGGGGTATCTATGTGTATACGCCACCCGGTGAGCACATATTCGTCTAAATTTTTAATTTGAGCTTTTTGTAGCCAGCCTTTTAAGTGTTGCCCAGTCATCAGCATTAAGAGGGTTGCTGTAACCTGAAGTCCGGGTCGTGTATTGGTGCAGGATTGCCTCGGCTCGTTTTTTTGATTCTGGATGAGAGCTGATCCATTCCAGTTGTTCCGGAATGCCCGAGTTCGATTCTGCTAGTTTCAGCATAAATCTGGAAAAGCCTCTGGGGTCAATGTTGGCTTTTTGCAGGCTAATCACTGCAAATCTGTCAGCCTCACTTTCCTGATCTCTTTCGAAGGAAGAAGTAGATAATGTTCTGATGATGCGACTGGCAACCTTCGAATTGCCGTTTGTGGCTACAGAAGCCAGTAGTGTAATGCCAATCTCGCCTGCCAGTCTTTTCATTACATGGTTCAGTTGCATATGTCCTATTTCGTGTGCCATAACGCCGCATAATTCGGACGCACTGTCGCAGTTTTCTATCAGATTAGTATAAATAATGAGGTTGTTGCCCGGCAATGCAAACGCATTTATGTTGTTACTCAACACCAGATGTATGTTGATCTCATGGGCATTAATGCCATTGCTGTTGCATATGCGTTCTTTCAGCTTGTTCAGAATCACTTGTGCGCTGTCAGTGTCTATTTTTTCATCTTCAGTGTCTATTGTTTCCATGAGCACATCTCCCAGCTTTTTCTCAGTCTTTTTACTCAGTTCATTCAGGTGGAATTTCTTTACATAGTCTATTTGACTGAGGCCGAACCACAGCGCAAAGAACACCAGGACAATAACGGACAATTGATAGATCGCCTTCCCCATTATGCAGTAGTTTCTATAGATGAGATAGTGTCAATTGGTTGTTTACATATCTTGTTTGTAACCGATCCCCAGAACCATAGCTCTACATGTTGCCCTTTGCGGGTTTTAATTGCGGTGCGGATAGTTACTATAAATTCTGTAAGATTGAAAATGAGTATGGTTAATATATAGCCAATATACTGGTTAGAGATCACTGTCTTGCCAAATAACAAAGACATGGTCCACGAAAAGCCTATGCTATTGATAATGAGCATAGTAAACTGAGATAATAGTGTTTGTGTGCAGTGCCAGCGTACGAACCATGTACTTTTTCTATTACCAAGATAGAATAACAGGGAAGCTGCCAGGTTGATGATGGGTAGCGGAAGCCCGGCAATTACAGCGATCAGCGACATCAGATAGCCGTTTGATGCTTTTTCCAGTTCCATTTCATTGGGTGTATACGAAAAGTGCTTGCTCATGACTTGTATTTAAGTATGGTCCATATCCAGTTTGCTGTTATCAGCATTATAAGTGTAGCAGCTACCCATCTTTTGCGTATCAGTTCCTCGGTCTTCTTGTATTGGTTGTAGAAGGATTTTTTTCCTTTCAACAGGTCAAAAATGATCCATGCAGGTATCACCAGTATACCTGCGCCTATTACATAACCCAGTGGGTTATCTATAAAAGCGCCGCCCCAGTCCATTTGCACCAATTTCAATACTGAATGTGTAGTGCCGCAGGAAGGACAGGGAATACCGGTAACATTTTTGAACAGGCATAAGTCCGGAGTGTGCATACCATTGGGGCTAATAATATTGAATATGACCCAGATATAGCCGGTAAGAGAGGCTGCTGCCCCGAAAATATATACTGCCTTTCTGCTCATGTACTATTACAGTAATGCACGCTGCAGCTTATCGAAATTAAGTTCACGTACACGACCTTGCACCATGAACCAGTCTGCAATTGTCCATATGCCCAGTCCGCCACAGGTCAGCAATTTTGCAACACCCAGTCCGGTGTCTCCTATCATGAACCTGTCGATACCCCAATGACCACCAAAAAGCGATACAATAAGCATTGTGGTGGGGTCCTTAAGTCCCAGCGACTGCAGATAAATGAATTTGGAATCATCTGCTTTCAGCAACATATCGTGTATGTGTGGGATAAGATGACTTTCGAAGTGCTTGGCGTTTGTGGCTATATATATGTCCACTTTGCTTTGTTCCATAGGTGTGTACTATTATTGAGATGATGAAAGTAGGTGAAATGAATTTCTTTTATTATTTATCATGCTAATATAGGATTTTGTTTGTTTGTTTTCAAGGTTGCAATGATAAAGATTTCAGAAACAGAACAAAAGGCTACTCTCATGGGGAAAGAGTAGCCTTTTAGTTTATTTATCTGTCTAATTTATCTGTAATGATGGTAGCCGCCATTCTGATGGCTATAGTAGCCCGGACGAGGTGGATACTGCCTGTAGTAACGCAGGCCCTGATTGTGATGCCTTCTGTAGTAAGCTACCGGTGGAGGGGTTGCATATCTGAGTGGTGGAGGGCAGTATCTGGGAGGTGCTGCATATCGGATCACTACGGGTGGTCTGTGGCATCTGTGTCTGCGGCCATGTGCCGATGCGTTTTGGGCAAAACCTGCTGCAAGTAGTGATACTGTTGCAGTCATTAAAAAGAGTCTGATATTCATGTTTCAATGATTTGGTTACATAGTCAGATGCAATTTTGCTGCCAGAGTTTAATGACAGGTTTTTTTTAACATTTTCCGACATGGTCAACAGATGCATGTTCATTCTGAAAAATTGACTTATTTTGACATGCTGCACAAATGCAAGCCTATAGTACTATGAAGTTGTCCGTTTCCATACAGAAGTCGGTAATGATCGCCATTATATGTATTGTTACTTTCTTTAGTTTCAGATATACATTGCAAAACCAGTTCACCAACTGGGACGATGATTTTTATGTTACCAATGATGAGTTTATAAGAGAGTTCACGCCACATAATCTCAGAGTAATCTTTACAGAAGATATTACCAAGAACAACTACCATCCGCTGTGCATGTTGTCGCTTGCTGTCAACTATCATTTCTCTCAGTTGGAGCCCTGGAGTTACTACCTCACCAACATACTCATTCATATAGCCAATGCTGTTTTGGTATTCTTTTTATTCATTCAGCTTTGCCGCAGGTTGGCACTTACAGAGCAGGCAGGTTTGTTCACAGCATTTTTTGGTAGTCTATGGTTTGGCATACACCCAATGCATGTAGAGTCTGTTGCCTGGATAGCAGAGCGTAAAGACGTACTCTATGCCTTTTTCTATATTGGTGGTATGATCTCCTATCTCTGGTATCTGGATGCGTCAGAGCGAAAATGGTTCCGAGTCACATTTGTTCTTTTCGTCATGTCCTGTCTTTCTAAGCCTATGGCAGTTGTTTTCCCTCTTTCACTATTATGTATTGATTTTTTGTTGCAAAGAACACCAGACAAAAAGTTGCTTACAGAAAAAACGGTTTTCTTTCTAACATCCTTATTGTGCGGTGCAACAGCATTTTATACACAGCATCGTACAGGCGCTGTAGCTTCATTTAATGCGCTTTCGCTTGCCGAGCGAATCATGTATGCAGCCTACGGTTTCATTATGTACATCGCCAAGTTGTTCAATCCTACCGATCTCTCCACTTTCTATCCATACCCATACAGGTACATAAACGGTACATTACCCGTTGTTTATTACACGGCTCCCTTCCTGGCTTTGGCAATTCTCATCTTGCCCGTTTGGATGCTATACAAGCGAAAAAGTCCTTACTTCAGGGTAGTTGCATTTGGTATAGGGTTCTTTCTTGTGAATGTCATTTTTGTGCTTCAGTTCATCTCTGTGGGTTCTGCTATTATGTCCGACCGTTATTCCTATGTGGCGTACATTGGTCTGTTTTTTTTACTGGCCTATTTGGCACAGTCATTTACTGCCCAAAAGCAAAAATTGAGAACAGCTATGATCGCAGTTTTATTGCTGCTATCTGCAGGTCTTGCTGTTTTATGTGCGGAGAGGACCAAGGTTTGGCACAATTCTGAAACATTGCATACCGACGCTATCGAACAATACCCTTACCGGGCTTTATTGTCCTACAAATGGCGGGGACATTATTACTTCAGCACCGGCCAGTTCGACAAAGCAATGAAAGACTACGGTCTGCTCATGACCTTACATGCCGAGGATAACAAAGTAAGGACCAATGTGGAGAAAATAGAAGTACTTAGGAACATGCAACTAACAGGTGTTGCTTTCCCGGGCAATGCTGGTAATCCTCTGTCCCGTGGAGTGAATTATCGCAACCAACTCGATTCTGCTTTTGTTTCTGTGCAACAAGGCGATACGCTTGCAGCCTTCAGACATTATGTGCTGGCTATTGCTGCCGATCCGGTTCAGGCCGAAAAAGCTATGGCGCAAAGCAGCAATGACCTGGTACAAAACCAGCAATACATCATGGCGATTCGTCAGTATAATATGATGATGAAGCTGAACACAACAAATCCATTTTACTATTTCCTGCGTGGCTGTGCTCATTTTGGCAGCAATAGCATTAACGCAGCAGTAGCAGATTGGGAAACAGCTGTGAAGATGAATGTAAAAGATGTGCAGCAGTCTGCATCCTATAACCTCAGTGTTGCCTACGACTCTCTGGGCGATTCAAAAAAGGCATATTACTATATCAGCAAGGCACAGGATCTTGGATACAAACCGGCTCCCGATTTTGTGGCCAAACTGCAGCGCAAGGTAGGTAAATAATATGTCGCGCCATCTAAACCTCTATCTATATGGAACCATTAAAGAACATGTACAACCGCAATTTGTTGCAGCATATTGCCACAATTGCAACAGATGCAATACCTCATTTCAGAAAAGAAGACTTCGTGAAAGCGGTATTTAGTGAAGGTTGGGAAGAACTGGAGTTGAAACAGCGTATCAGACGCATCAGTACATCCTTACACAGTGTGCTTACCGGAAATTACAAAGCCGATATCAAAGACATTGTTAAATTGGCAAAAGCCATTCACAAGAGTGTGGGGCGCGACAATACTTTCGAATACATTTTTTTACCAGATTTTATTGAGCAATATGGCACCGGTCACTTCAGCGAGTCGCTGACTGCTATGGAAAAGATAACGGTACTCAGTAGTTGTGAGTTCGCTATCAGGCCTTTCCTTATCAAGGATGTTAATGCTGTGCTGCCAGTAATGCTGCAATGGACAAATCATTCACATCCTTCTGTGCGCAGACTGGCCAGCGAGGGTTGTCGGCCTCGTCTCCCATGGGGGCTGGCTCTTCCTGCGCTGAAAAAAGATCCGTCGCCTGTTTTGCCAATTCTGGAGGCTTTGAAAAATGACCCTTCAGAGTTTGTGAGGCGCAGTGTAGCAAATAACCTCAATGATATTGCCAAAGATAATCCGCAGGTAGTTTTGTATGTAGCTGCGCATTGGCAGGGGCATAGCGTAGAGACCGATAAGATACTGAAACATGGATGCCGCACCTTGCTCAAAAAAGCCAATCCGGATGCGCTGACAATATTCGGGCTGGTACTTTCGCCGCCTTGTTCAGTTGCATCTCTTCGCCTCAAGAACAAGAAAATATATATAGGCGATGAGCTGAATTTTTCATTCGATCTGCTACATCACGCCACTACTGCAACACGGCTTCGCATAGAGTACATCATTACCTATGCAAAGGCTAACGGAAAACAAAGCAGCAAGGTGTTCCGGATCACCGAAAACACCTATGATGCTGCGTCTACGGTCAGTTATAACCGTAAACAGTCTTTTGCCGACATGACCACTCGCAAACATTATGGAGGCGCACACAGGCTGGCAATAGCAGTAAACGGACAGGAAATGGCTGCATTAGATTTTGAAGTAGGGTAGGGGTTATTTGTTCCTGTATGACTTCACTATCAGGAAAGTAAGCGGAGCAAATATCATAGCTGTAGATATTGGCAATGTCCACGCACCAATAAGCTCATTTATTGCAGGAAACATCATTTCGCAATTTGTACCGATAAAAAGCAGTGAGATGCAGAGTTTTAATATGCGCAACGTTTTGGCAGCAAGTGTGTATTGCTTTGCTGCATTTGCTTCGGTTATTTTTACCGGGTAGTTCAGCGCATGCGGATACATGGCAACTACATGTAGTAAAAGAAATAGAAACGTTCCTATTGCCGGTGTAATGAATACAGTTAGTTTGTTACCTGTGTCAGTAACTTGCCCGGCCTCGTTCAGATGTGTGGGTATATTGTCCGGAAGTGTTTGGTAGGCTAGTATAGGTATCAACCACATAGCTACAAGTGCACACCAAGCTGTAAAGGCTATCATTCTGTCGGCTACAGACAAGTTGATCTTTATTTTGGGTCTTGTTTCCAAACCTGTCTATTTGCCTCTTCCCTGAAAAATGACCATGAATGTGTAAAGAATGATCTTCAGATCCAACGCCAGCGAACAATTCTCAATATAGAGCAGGTCATACTTCATGCGCTCTATCATTTCGTTTACATTTTCTGCATAGCCAAATTGTACCATCCCCCACGATGTAAGGCCTGGTTTCACCTTGTGCAGGTACTTATAGTGCGGATGTTTTTCGCTTATTATGTCTATGTAGTGTTTCCTTTCAGGGCGTGGTCCCACTAGCGACATGTCACCCTTCAGTATATTCAGAAACTGGGGCAATTCGTCTATTCGCCACTTGCGCATAAATCTACCCCAAGTTGTAATTCTGGGGTCCATTTTGCTCGATAATGCAGGCCCTGCCTGCTCTGCTTCTACAAACATAGATCTGAATTTGTAAATGTAGAACGGCCTGCCGAAGAGTCCTATCCTTTCTTGTTTGTAGATCACGCCACCCTTCGATGAAAGTTTTACCATGATAGCGGTAAATATCAGGAATGGAGTAAGTATTATCAGCGATGTTCCTGAAACTATAATATCAAGCATACGCTTGCATACACGTTGCCAGTCGGGCATAAGGTCCGGGTGAATGTGTATCAGAACTGCGTCGAACACATTATTGGTCTTAACCGAACCGGAAATAATATCGTAGTAGTCGGGTTGCACTTTTACTACAACCGGCCTATAGCTTAGCCTGGTCAGTATGTTCTCCAGCAAATGATGCTCAGATGAGTCTACTGCCACTATTACTTCTTCTATATCGTGCTGATCTATAATTTCTTCCAGCTGTGATAAATGACCCAGTTGCGGCAGGTACTGACTCATGCCATTACTAGCTTCCTTGCTGGAGTAAATAAAGCCTTTGAAAATATTGCCCAGTGCTTTCGGGTTGTCAAGAACCTGCTTATAGATGTTTATTGCCTGCTGATTGCCGCCTATTACAAGTGTGTTAAAACCTACTTTGCCGTTTATCAGGTTTTTCTTTACAGCATACAGAATAGCCAGCCTGAAGATAAGTGCAAAAGAAGTGTGGATAAGCAGGTATCTGCTTATTGTATTCATGAAGTAAGAATAGTCGCCAGAGTCATCGCCGAATACAAGCACCGAAACGATTATGCAACCAAGAATACAGGATATTAATGTTCTGTTTATTTCATTTAACCTCGATTTACGATACAGGTCAAAATAGGTGCCGGATAGTAGATAGGCAAACAGCCAGCCGAATGGAACAACTACCAGAATATTTACATAGTCTAGCAGATATAATTTATCAAGACAGTCGCCGTAGCTTGCTCCTGTAAGGAAATGCTGTCTGTATAGCCAAAAGCAAAACCAGGCCAGCGCTGCAGCTATATAGTCCAACACTGCCAGTTGTCTGATGGCATTCCGTTTGTTCTTGTCCAGGCGCATTTGCTAGAAGGTTACCAGTTTTATGTTGTCTATCAATAACCGTCCATTGGTTTGCCCGGTCGGAAGGGTGGTCTTTATGTACAGGTAGTAGTTGCCGCCCGGGTAGAGGCTTACAAACGAAGTGATGTTTAGATAGAACTTCTTCCACTTGTTATTAGGTAAGATGCCCGCAAGATAGTTTACCGGAGTTACAACAGAGCTGCCAAGCATGCCGTTTATGCCCACGGTAAAGTTTACAGATGTGTTATAGTCGAATTCAACAAACGCAGCACCTGTTGGTACATTGAAAAACGTCCTGGTACTGTCTTCAGAACTATCTGCCGCGGAGCTAAGTATAACTATGCCAGACCCCGATCCTTCCAGTTTAAGAGAGTCGGCAGATGTAGTATTGATACTGGTTGTACCCTTTGTTTTCGAAAATTTAGTGATGCCACCTTCAAATTCCGAGATCACTGTAAATTTCACAGAGTCATAATAACCTGTTGTAGGCAGTATGGTCTGAATTTTCCCTGGTTGCTCTTTCAGCGTAGTTGAATAGATCTTATAGAACGGATATCCTAACGGGCGTTCTGCTCTTCCGTTTATAGGAATCCCAGGTGTTATTTGCAAGGTTCCGTCGCCAGTTGTCATGATCGGAACATTTGCAGGAAGGTCAAAGGCGCCGATCGGGTTATTGTTATAATAAACCCAGGCGTATCTTATGTCATGGAGATCAGAACTCTCAAAAGAAAAGGAATCTATATGAATGTAGGTAGGTACTTTTTCTGCAGGGTTTATTACATTACAACCCCACTGCAGTACACTTGTCAATAACAGTAAAAATACAACTACAGTATTGGTGTATAATTTCGACATAGTTATCCTTTTCTGTTATTTTAACGCATTATTTAGTTAAACATTGTGCATCTCTTTGTGCAGGCTCATTTTTTTGAGGATCTGGTGAGCTACATCCATTGCCTGGTAACCATCATATACTGATACCCTAACCGCCTTGTCTTCCAGAATAGCAGATGCAAATTCCGTAAGTTCCGTTTTTATAGCATTGATCGGCAATATTTCAGGCAGTTGCACCGAAATTATTTTACGTTCACCATTGCCCAGTTCCACAGGAAGGTCCAGTAACTCTTCTGGTGCATCACCATCCTTCAGTTTTATGATCTCTGTCTTTTTCTCTAAAAAATCAACACCTATGTAAGCATCCCGCTGAAAGAGCCGCATTTTACGCATCTTTTTCAGGGAGATCCTGCTCGATGTCAGATTGGCTACACATCCGTTGTCAAATTCTATACGGGCATTTGCAATATCTGCAGTTTCACTCAATACGGCAACACCACTAGCGGATATTCTTTTTACAGGAGACTTTACCAAACACAGCACTATATCTATGTCATGTATCATCAGATCTAGTATCACAGATACATCTGTACCTCTAGGATTAAATTGCGCAAGCCTGTGTGCTTCTATAAACATTGGTTGCACTGGTTGGTCCCCCAATGCAAGGAAAGCTGGGTTATATCTTTCCACATGTCCAACCTGACATTTTACATTAGCTTCTTTTACCAGATTCACTAATTCTCTGCCTTCTTCCAGGGTATGTGCCAAAGGTTTTTCAATAAAAACATGTTTACAATTCAGTAAACACTTTTTAGCAATTTCGTAATGGGTAGTGGTAGTAGATACAATGTCTAATGCATCAGAAGCTGCAATGAGTTCATCTACATCAGTATACCTTTTTATCCCGAATTTGTTTGCTGTAGCAGATGCATTGTTATCATCAGGGTCAAAGAAGCCAGCTATTACTACATTTTCTATTTCCAGCCATTGGCCTATGTGTATCTTACCGAGATGTCCTGCTCCGAAAACTCCTATTTTTAGCATCTTTGTTGTAGCGATGTTGATTGAACGAGGATAGGTTCAAAGTTTTGTGCAAGATAACAATAATACTTTTAGTTTT
Source organism: Bordetella parapertussis (assembly GCA_943331005.2). Classification (GTDB taxonomy): domain Bacteria; phylum Bacteroidota; class Bacteroidia; order Chitinophagales; family Chitinophagaceae; genus Nemorincola. The sequence continues at coordinate 15,179 of CALQJX020000012.1, read as the reverse complement.
TCTCTGGTTGTTACATACGTTTCTGCCAATCTGCAACAGAAATACAATAGATTTTAGGTATCTGGTAATATTGTCGCTTTTGTAGCTTCTGCCATGCCATCAGATAAGCATATTATAACCACATACTTTTAATTAGTGCTAATTTGTTCTATATTATTACACACTCATGGAGGTCATTATGTACATAGTATTATATTTCGTAAATGCTACTTTAGATTCAATTATTTTTTTGAACTTTAGTTAGTGAATTATTAACAACAATTTATTCGAATTTGGTTTTCACTAAAAATATATTAAAGACATATTTACATCGATAAAAAAACTTCTTTTTAACTTTTCCTGCATTGATTATTAATTGGTTGTTGAACTATAACACAGACGATTAAATGGTCAGAAGAGTGTTGTTTGATGGTCATTGAGGATGAAATTTGTGCTATTTTTTTTGAAAACTTTTTGCATTTTAAAGAACTTATTTATCTTTACGCAGTCGAGATACGTTTTGTATCCGGCAAATCAACCATTGCCAAGCGCAAATTGGTGGGTTACAAGCTAATTATTTTGTTATTAATTTATTAGCTTAGTAACACTTCTGGTGATGGTTTTTAGTATATATTTGCACACTGTAAGCCGAGAGAAATTAGGAATTTTAACCGATTTTTTATTTGAAAGCACTATTTTAACGCACATTTTTAAATTAATAAAAATTACACGTATGTCCATAAAGAGATCCTTGTTGTTCACTGGAGTTCTACTTATTGCATCCTCTTTATCAACAAACTCTATTGCCCAGGAGAACCCGAATTACCATAAATCGCGCACGCGCCCTGTCATTCCATACAGGCATCTCACGCTTGCAGCGCCTCCGGGCATGGTATACGTACCAGGTGGTTCTGTTACCATTAAATACAGTCAGTCTTCTACAGATACTAACAGCAAGAAAAGGGTTAGTCTTAGTTCTTTCTATATAGATAAGACAGAGGTTACCAATCAGCAGTACCGTATGTTCACGGAGTGGGTTATAGACTCTATTGCAATTGTTAACTATCTTAAAGAAGATAAGTATTTCCTAGATCCTCCTCCGGGCGGTTGGAAAGACGAAAACACAAAGAATGAAACAGTTAAGGTAGATACCGTAACAGTTAAGGATACTTTACTTAGCGCAGTTGGTGGCGATATTCCTACTGCAGCTACAACTCCAGTAACAGCTACAACTTCGGCTACTGCTACTTCCTCTGCAGTAACTGACAGTGCAGGTAATATTATCAGAAGGCGCATCAACTGGGATATCGTAAAGCATAAAGATATCTTCGAAAGCAGTGACGATGAAATGAAATCTAAGATCGCACCTATGTTCGATCCGGTTACAGGAAAGATCAAAGAAGAACTCTTTGTCTACAACTACACTTACCTCAAAGCTACAGGTACTAACAAAAACGTGAAAATAGGTGAGTATGCAACAGAGCCAATCAATGTTTATCCTGATGAAAAGATCTGGTTCAAGGATCTAAACAACTCGCAGGTAGAAATACTGGTTGAGAACTATTTCACACAGCCTCCTTTCGATGATTATCCTGTAGTTGGTGTTACCTGGAAACAGGCTCGCGCTTTCGCCGCATGGAGAAGCCACACTAACTTCGACTATGCTAACATTGCAGATTATCTGAAATACTACAAATTGCAATATAGCCTTCCTTCAGAAGCACAGTGGGTTTATGCAGCTGGTAAAGATATCAGGAACACAAACCAACCTATGGCTACACCAGAACCAGATGTTGAAACAGTTGATTCTGCTGCAGTAGCTGCAAAAACAGCTACCGATTCTACAGGTGCTCCAATACCAACTACCGATAGCGCTGCACTTTCTGCAATAACTGCAGCTACAGATGCTACTTCTACTCCTGTTGCAGAAGACGAAGATGGTAATGGTAAGAAAAAGAAAAAGAAGAAAAAAAATAAAGACGAAGAAGCAGAAGAGGAAGTAGCAGTTGCGCCAAAAGCTACAGCTAAACCAGATAAAGATGCAACACCTGTAGATAAAGATCGTAATGGCAGCCTGCTTGTAAACTTCAAACAGGAAGAAGGTGACTATACAGAAGATGGTGCAAACTTCACACTCCCTGTTATGTCTTATGCGCCAAACGAGTTCGGTGTTTATAACATGATAGGTAACGTAGCAGAGTGGGTACTTGATGCTTACAGTCCTTCGGCTTTCGCATTCGTTTCAGATGTTAACCCTGTTCTTCTCTATGATGCTGAGCCGAAAGATGGTGATGCTATGAGGCGCAAAGTGGTAAGGGGAGGTTCTTTTGTGAGCAATGCAAAAGCACTTAGCCCATTCACACGCGATTTCGAATTACAGGATATTGTACACTGCTACATCGGTTTCAGGTGTGTAATGTCTGCTCCGGAAATTCTTTCTAAATCAGTTGCTACCCGTAGAAGGGAAACAAGTTCTGTAAAACCAGTTGCAAAACCTGTTTCTAAACCAACAGCTGCTAAATCTAAAAAATAACAAAGCTTAATAACCATTCACAGAGTTCTAAATCTAATCCATTAATAAATTAATTCTAACACACAAATCCCAACTTATTATGAGCAATCCAAATGCAAAAAAGAAAATTGGTCTTAATTCGGTAATCTCCTTCGGCGCAAGTATTGTAATCCTTGGTCTGATGTTTAAGATCCTCCACTGGAAAGGTGGTGAATATATGATCGGTCTCGGTCTTATTACAGAATCAATTTTGTTCGCAATCCTTGGTTGGGCTGCAAGAGAGTCTGCTGATGAAGCCACAGGTAGTGACTCAAATCTGAGCGATATGCTGAATTCAGCAGTAACTCCAAAAGTAGTGGAAGGTCTTACTAAAGGTTTCGAGCAGTTCACCAAAACAGTACAGTCAGTAAACGCAATCGCTGGTTCTGCTGGTTCTACTACAAACTTTATCAAAGAGATCGAAACTGCTACCGGTGACGTGAAGAAATTCCGCGACAACATGACTTCAGTTTCAGGTGGTTTCGATGCTTTCAACAAATCTCTACAGGCTGTTAGCCAGATGTCAGGTATCTCTGTTACTATGATGAAAGAATTTGAAAGTGCAGGTGCAGGTATGAAATCGTTCTCTAAGAATATTGGAGATATGAATACAAACTTCGACCAGTTCAACAAAACACTGCTTGCGTTAAATCAAATGGGTGCTGCTTCTCAGAGCATGATTAAAGAATTTGAAGCCACAACGAACGGGATCAAGGTTTACAACAAAAATCTTTCTGACCTCGCTCGTATCTATCAGGCTCAGGTTGATGCTTTCAAAAAGAACTAATCTTTTTTATTGCAATCATTATCAAATTCAAACTATTTACTAATCACACCCATTAAGAAAATTTATAAAATCACAAACGCATGGCAGGAGTAAATGAAACACCCCGGCAGAAGATGATGGGTATACTTTACCTGGTGTTGTTGGGTCTAGCCGCAACTACCGTAACAGATCACGTTCTTGATGCATTCAGGAACCTGACTGAAAGTCTAAGTACATCATCTGCAAATGTTAAAGCTACCGTAGACAACGCTTTATCAAATTTTGAAGCCACTAAACTTAAAAATGAACCGGAACGCGCACGTCCGGTTTGGGAAAAAGCCCAGAAAGTAAAAACTGCAGTTGCAGATCTGGACAAAATGATCAATGATACCAAAGACGAGCTTATTAAGACTGCAGGTGGTCTTGATGAAACCGGAGATATAAAGAGTCGTGATGATATCGATATCTCTCCTCGTATGCTGGTAAGAAAAGGTAAAGCAAAATTGCTGAAAGAAAAGATCGAAGCTACAAGAGCCGCAATCTTAAGTCAGTTGCCGCCTAAAGACAAGGATATTAAAATGGCTCTTACAGCTGAAGATCCTATTACACGTAAAGGTGGTATCAAAACATCTTGGGAAGAATCTAACTTCGGTGATGGTATTCCTCTGACAGCAGCTATTACTGCACTTACAAAGATCCAGGCGGATATGCGTAACTCTGAAGCTGAGGCTATCAAAAAGATCCTTGGCGATGTAGATAAGGCGGTTATCAACCTTGATCGTTTCGATGCGGTAGCTGTAGCACCTACTTCTTATGTACTTACAGGTCAGCAGTATGCTGCTGACGTGTTCCTGACAGCATCAGATTCTAAAGCTAATCCTGAAGTAACAGTTGGCGGTCAAACGCTGAAAGTTGTTGATGGTAAAGGTCTTTACACTGTTACTGCTTCTAGAGAAGGCGACTACAAATGGGTAGGTACTATTAAAGTTAAACAGGCTGACGGTACCATCAAAGAATACAAAACTAAAGAGCAGACTTATACTGTGGCTCGTCCATCAGCTGTAGTTTCTCCAGATAAGATGAACGTGTTCTACATTGGTGTTCCAAACCCTGTTTCCGTATCAGCTCCTGGTTTTTCAAAAGACAAGATCAAAGTTAGCATCAGTGCTGGTGAGATCAAAGGAAGTGGAGGAACTTACAATGTTGAAGTGAAAACTGTAGGTAAAGTAACTGTTACTGTTACTGGTATGCTCGATGGTGGTAAAACTACTACACTGGGTGCTACTGAATTCCGTATCAAACGTATACCTCCTCCACGTGTTAAATTCGGTGGTAAATCTGGTGGTAAGTTGAGCACTGGCGCAATGAAAGCACAAAACAGGATTTTTGCCGTACTGGAAGATTTCGATTTCGATGCTCCGTTCTCTATACAGCACTTCACAATGTATGTGATCAAGCCTCGTAGCGAGCCACTGGTATTCGAAGCTAACAGCAACGCATTTACACCGGCTATGTCTGCAGGTATGCAGGGCATAACTTCTGGTTCACGCGTTACAATTGATAACGTGTTTGCTACAGGTCCTGATGGTATGAAGCGTCAGCTGGATCCTATAACCTTTACTGTTGAGTAAACTGAATGATTTTAAATTATTGAAATTTCTATGAAAAAGAACGCACTGTTTATTTTATTCGTTGCAAGCTCGTTAGGAATCACCACCTATATGAATGCGCAAACGACACCTAAAAAGAAGAAAAAGAAAAAGACGGAAAACACAGTAAATGCTGACAGCCTCGCTGCTGCACGTGCTGCCGATAGCCTTGCTGCTATAGCTAAGGCTACTCCTCCGCCTCCTGCAGAGGAAGAAAACCCTTTTGCTGATCTTGTGTCTTCTGATACTGGTTTCGCCAACGACTTCTCTTTGGATACTTCAAAGCCGGTTGATGGATATTATAAACAAACAAACCTCAAAGGTGCAAAGCCGTTCGCTTTCCCGAAAGAGAATAAGAATAATATCAAGTTCTATAAACGTATCTGGAGGGAGATAGATCTTAACGACTCTACCAACAAGATATTTGCAATGCCTGGTGAAACGCTGATGCAGCTCATTATGGACGCGATCAAATACAAAAAGTTGATCGCTTATCAGGATGAGTCTTTCAAAAAGCAGCTTACCTATGAAAAGGTGTTGAAAATATTCACAGATAGCCAGATCGTTCCGATCTTCGATTCTATCTCTGGTGAGCAGACTGGTTCTAAAACCGTTTTCAACGACTTCAATGCTGACTCAGTAACAAAGTTTGAGATCAAAGAAGATATCTACTTCGATAAAACTCGTGGTAGGGTTATCACTCAGGTTATAGGACTTTCTCCTGTAAGGAGGTTGAAGTCAAGCTCTGGTGAATTGCTTGGAGAACAGCACCCTTTCTGGTTGTATTACCCACAGTGCCGTAATCTGTTTGCCGCAAGGGAAGTAATAGACCCACAGCGTGATATCTACAACGAAAGCTATGATGACATGTTTGTTCAGCGTAGGTTCAAGTCAAGGATCGTTAAAGAATCAAACCCGGCAGATCTTCGTATCAGGGATAAATATCCTAGTGACGAAGCAAGGCAGAAAAAAGAGTCTGATCGTATAGAACGTGAGATTCAGAATTACAAACGTAATCTGTGGAAATACTAATTTTCTGTTTACCAGTGCCTATTTTCAATAAGTGTGTATGAAAACAAAATTCTTTTTATTATTAACCCTCGGTATCGCTGCTTGCTCTACTCTTATGGCGCAGGTTCGTACTGATATCAGTGTGAGGGAAAGGAATAACACCGCCTATGACATAGGTGAGCAAGGTTACAACGCCCATAATTTCAGTGTGGGTTTTGGACTCGGTTCTTCTAAAATGTATGGTGACTGGTCTTATTCTAAACCTCAACCTGTTTATTTGGGTTATTTTGAAAAGAATATTACGCCTACTATCAGTTATGGTTGGACAGTTTCTGTTGGTGATCTTTCTACTCGCGACCCATACACACAGATGCGCAGCTTCAACCATTTCACTTCGGTTGATCAGCACATAGCTGTTGAACTTGGTACCCTGTTCTCAGTTATGGACAGAGAGTATTATGATAATCCCCTTTTGCGTATAATAGGTGGTTTTTATGGTGGCGTAGGTATTGGTATTATCAATAATGACCTTAAAAGGATAGCAAATTTCCCTGAGTCTTTACCTGGTCAGGTTGAGACTGGGAATCCTACAATGCTTACTAATTCTACAGCATTGTATATTCCCATGAACGTTGGTTACAATCTTCATATTCCTCAATTCTGGATATTTAAGGGTTGTGTTTTCAATGCAAACTTCCAGTATACCTCAACTATGTCTGATTACATTGATGGTTATAAACCACCTTATCTTGCAAACAAAAGCAATGATGTATATACTGTAATGTCTGTAGGTTTCAGGTTCTACATTATGCACCCTTCAGAATATTAAATATTTTCAACTACTTATAACAGAGAAGCCATCCATCAGGATGGCTTCTCTGTTATAAGTTTGTACCAATCTGTCATTTGTTATTTATGTCAAATAATAAGGCGTTACCAATACTGGCAACGCCTTATTCCCTTATTCCTAGATTTAGTTACTATTAGCTTTTCATTATTTTTGGTCAGATTAGCTAATATTATTGAAGTACATCTTCCAGATCTTCATCGCCACTTAAATTACTCATTTGAGATAGTATCTGTGGATACCTCCATTGTACTCTCCGGCACATAGGTTTTACTGTGAACTTCTTCGGATTGGGTAAACAGGCTATGATCATTGCAGCTTCACTCGGAGATAGATTTTTTGCTGATTTATGAAAATAGCTCTGTGCTGCACTTTCTATACCAAATATGCCTGGTCCCATTTCTATTACATTCAGATATACCTCCAGTATTCTTTTCTTACCCCATATCAGTTCTATTAACTGTGTAAAATAGAATTCAGGTACCTTTCTTACGTAACGCCCTATCCCGCTTCCTTGCCACAAAAATACATTCTTAGCAGTCTGTTGGCTTATCGTGCTTGCACCACCACCACGTACTTTTTTCTTCTTGTGTTTCTTTTGTGGGCCATTCATACTTTTATCTATCGATTTCCAATCAAATCCACCATGAACAGGGAACAGCTGATCTTCACTTGCAACAGCAGCTAACTTTACACTTCTTGGAATTTCATCCCAACTTACATAGTCTCTATTTAACCCATAACCACCAGCTACTGCACCCAATTGTGTCATTGTTATAGGAGGCATAATAAATCTGCAGAGTAAAAGATATACGGTAGAGGAAAGGAACAGAATGAGTATTGACCTCACTATAATTCGGGTTGCTTTTCTGCCCGTCAGGTTGCCTTTTTTTGCCATTTGCGGTAAAAATACTCACATTCTGCAATGTTGTCAAAAACACGGCTGCTAGTTCTTGCACAATACAACCCAAAAGTTTACATTTGCTCTGTATAAATACACAAATAATGAGCCACGATACGCACAACGCGCATAGTAAAGAAAACAAAGCTGTTATATCATTCGGAAACGCTTTCTGGCTGGTAGTTATCATTGTCGGACTGTTTATTGCAGCACTCAATTTTATACAGGTTGAAAGTGCTTCTTCAGGTGAAGGACATGGTCATGAAGCAACCCACGAGGCTGCTCATGGTGGTCACGAGGCTGCTGCTCATGAAGGACATGAAGCTGCTGCTGAACACGCAACTGAAGCTGCAGCACCAGCTGCACATAAAGAAGCTACAGCACCTAAAGCTGAAGAAGCTGCTCCGAAAGCAGGTCACTAATCCATATACAGAATGGAAGCGCATGATGTGATCGTGATAACCGGTGCTGCCGGATTTATCGGCAGTTTTTTGGCTGGTTACCTGAATCATATAGGGTACAATGACCTCATATTGGTTGATGACTTCTCTGTAGAGAAGAAAGCAGCTAATATTGTAGATAAGAAGTACTTACAATTGGTGCACAGAGAATCCTTCTTTGAATGGATGGCTACTGCACCATATGATGTAAAGTACATCTTTCACCTTGGCGCCCGTACCGATACTACCGAAATGGACTACGCAGTTCATAAAAAGTGGAATCTGGATTATTCTAAGAAAGTATGGGAACTATGTGTACAGAAGGGTATTGCATTAGTGTACGCATCTTCTGCTGCTACCTATGGCAACGGTGAACATGGTTACAATGATGATCATGCTATTGTAAACCAGCTTGCTCCATTGAATCCCTATGGTGTTTCCAAGAACGAATTTGATATATGGGCTTTGCAGCAAACCAGTTTTCCTCCATTCTGGGCAGGTCTTAAATTCTTCAATGTTTTCGGGCCTAATGAATACCATAAGGCGCGTATGGCATCGGTGATCTTTCATGCTTTTAATAGCATCCGTGATACGGGTACTGTAAGGCTATTCCGTTCTCACAATCCCAACTATAAAGACGGAGAGCAGATCCGCGATTTTATCTACGTTAAGGATGTAGTTAGCATCTGTGTTTGGCTGATGCAACAGCAACCTGCTAGCGGACTTTACAATACAGGTACAGGCAAGGCGCGTACTTTTAATGATCTGGTGAAGGCTATATTTACTGCACTTCACAAGCCGGAAAGCATATACTATGTAGATACCCCGCTGGACATAAGAGACAAATACCAGTACTTTACCGAGGCTAATATGACCAAGCTCATAGCGGCAGGGTATGACCGTCCTTTTTACAGCCTGGAAGATGGCGTGAAAGAGTATGTGCAGCAGTACTTAAGCGAGGGTAAATATTTCTGATACCTGCCACTTATATGTCTGTATTAGCGCAGTAGTTTTACTTTGGAATGGTGAACATAAATGTTGTTCCCTTACCCATTTCTGATACTGTAGTGAGGTTGCCATGCATCTTCTCTATCAGTCTTTTCACGATAGAGAGACCCATACCCATATTCTCTCCGTTCTTGTCTCTGTTGCGCAGGCGCTTGAAGAGGTGGTATGATCTTTCGATCTCGTCGGGAGCAATACCCTCGCCATTGTCTGCTACATAGAATATCCAAGAGGTAGTATTCTCTGAAATACCAAAGGTGATCTTGCCCTGTGGCTTATCGTTATACTGGATAGCATTAAGTAGCAGATGAAAGAGTATCTGTTTCAGTGCCAGTGATGGTGCCGTGATCTCTGCTACATTTATATCCCGTACAAAAGTGCAATTGCCGGGTATCTTCAGCAGCGGCATCAACTCGTCCATAAGCGCTGCAGTGTTGATGCGGTCATAGCGATCTACAGACAACTTTGATGCCTTGGAATAACTATGTATACTACTCACCAGATCTGACATGTAGTAGGCTGCTTCATTAATGAAGTTGACATACTCCTGTCCTGCCTCGCCTATGGTTTCTCCCAACTCTTCTTTAATAAGGTGCGCCAGAGAAATGATATTGTTTAATGGCGTACGGAGATCGTGAGAAGCAAGGTGGGCAATGTTCTCGAGGTCTGCATAGGCCATCTCAATATCTGATTGCCTTTGTTGCAGCTTGTATCGTGTTTTGCGCAGCTCCAGCATGGTTACTACCTGGCTGGCAAGCAGCAATAGTTTTTGTTTTTGCTCCAGCGATATGCTGCCGGGTTTGTTATCGAAAACGCAGAGAACACCAACTACAGCACCTGATGGAGATTGCAATGCAGCTCCAGCATAAAACACCAGTGGAGCCCCATCGTGTCTGAAAGGATTTTCATTGAACCAGTCGTCTTCTGAGAGGTCTTTAAAAACTACGATCTTATCGGGAGTATCTATGGCCTGTACGGCCAGTTTGTTGCACCAGATAGTGTCGTTCATCATGAACCCATTGCACGATTTGAACCACTGCCGCTGTGCGTCTATAAAGTAGATACCTGAAGCGCAGGTGCCACAAATATTGGCTGCCAGCTCTGTTATGAAGTCATAATCTGTTTCATGTTCTGTATCCAGAATTCTGTATTCAGATAATGCTTTGAGTCTTTCTCTTTCTTTTGCGGGTACAGGAGCAACCCTCATTTGTAATAGGTATAGATTTGGCTGCAATATACTACTACATTTTTGTTAATTTATAAAATAGTTAAAGATTACTTATATTTGAAAGGATAGACAGCCAAAATAAATGGCTGCCTATCCTGATAAGTGATATCAACGCAGGTTATCTATACGCTTGTCCTTGGGGTATTTTATGGTATAGCCGAATTTTACGATACCGGTTTCATTAGGTTTCAGATCGAGGGTCCACTTCATCATGCCGGTAGTTTCGTCATAGTCGGCTTTGCCGGTTTCCTTGTCTTCGATCAATATGTCTTTGTCGTTGCTTACCGGTTGCTGATCCTGCAGTACCAGTGAGATATTGTCTTTGCGGCTATTGCGTATGCTGATGGTATAGGCAAATGTTTCTTTTACGTTGCTGCCAATGGTTTTAGAGCTTCTCTGTTTCTTGTCCTGCTCGCGTTTTATAACGATCTTTTTGTCGCGGCCCAGGGAGAAAGTAAGTGTATCTGATGTGTTGCGGACATCTATATAACCCTCGCCTACATAGGTGCCTTCGTAGAAGATATTGCTTTGGCCGGGAATGAGGTTGAGGTCTTCCCAATTGGTGATCTGTGCCTGCAGGAAAGCATCTTTATCGAGCTTGGGTGCTGCGTAGTAGCGGTACGTGGCTGGCAGTTCGTATTTTTTGATAGCGACCATGTGCTGCTTGCCATCATTGGGGATGGAGTAGGGGAGATCTATATCGAAGGAAGTGCTGATGCCTGCATTGTCTACAGATACATATTCGTTCATGGAGGAAGTCTCGGATGCAGCTGCAACAGCGTCATATGCAACCCCTGCAGCCATCGGTGCATTTACCAGGGCTTTTTTGTAGCTGTTTATTCTCATCGTTGGTTCTATGAATGCCAGATACCATGGCGACATAACCGGTGCCTGAACGCCCTCCTGCGGATTGCCGGTAGAGAGGGTAAGGTGTACATTGTTCCAGTTGACACCGCTGTTCTGATAGATGTTGGCTTTGTAGAAAAGGTCTGCAGGTTTGCCCAGATCTTCTACCCTGATATCGTAACCGGGAACCCAGCCGGCATTGGGTACTGTGTAACTGATGACCACCTGATTGTTTGTAGCTTCTTTGGCATACAGTTTCACTAGGAGCTGGCCGCCGGGCTGGAAGCCTTTTTTCTTTTCCTCATCGAGCTGTTTGGTAAGCAGGGCTATGCGCTCATCTGTTTTCTTCAGCTGTGCTTCCTGTTTGTTTTTCTGTGTCAGGAAACCTTCCATGCGGGTATTGATAAGATCGAGTAGTTTGGTGAGCTCAGCTACTGAAAGGCCATTGTTATCGCCGCTTACTTTGCGGTTGCCCTGCAGTACAGCAATCTGCTCGGTGAGTACGCTGATCTTTGTGGTGGTAACGATGCGCTCATCTCTGAGGTATTCTATACTATCTTTTATTTCTCTGGCTCTTGGCGACATCACTTCATTTTCCAGATAGTTGTTCTGGAAAACTGCCGATTCTACTACTACGCCATTACCGGCATTGACGGTGAGGCTCTGGTTATTTATTTCTCCGGCAAGATTGGTGAACAGTATCTCGTTCTCGCCTTTGTTTATATGCAGCCTGGCAGTGCTGGTGAGCTGTGCACCATGCAGGAAAACGGTAGCCTGCTCAATATTGAGCTTTTGCTGTGTTTGTGCATGGGCTGACTGTGCGCCGAGAAAAGTGATTGCAGCAAAAAGTAAAATGCCGGTTCTGTGCATATGGTTAATTTTGGTGGTGTAAAGTAAAGACGATATGCTGTTATATAATCCATAATGCGGTGGCATAAAGTTTTGTTAATGACTGTGTCTGTTGACCGGACAGGTGTTCTTGTTTTTGCTCATTTTTTGTGGAATTATTTTAATTGCTCACTTTGTTATTGATAATCAATGTTTGTGTGGGAAACAGACACTATTCTTTGCTCACTTTTTGCGCAAAAATTGCGCACTTTTTGCGCACGTGCGCAATTTGTATAGTTTGTATTTTGTCTGAATCACAGATTGAACTGATTATTGGATTTCGCTGATTGTATTGTGTACGTGCATTTCGCAGATTGTGTATTGTATTTATAGTATACTGTATCGTTTGGATGGTTTAGCTTTTTCATAGTATAAAGATCGGTTAGGTGCTTGAAAAGTTGAAGGTGCCTATTTATGACACTGCGTTTTTGGGGGTATGATAAGACGCCTGCGTCTTATCATAGAAATTTCTTTCCGCTACCACAGGGTGTTTCAGCGGAAATGGGCTGTTAAATGAAATTGGTTTGGGTAGCCCCATACGGGGCATGTTGTTTCTGTTTATTTTGTCGCTACAAAGCGGTTGCCCCGATGGGGCAGATTGGTGAGAGCGGGAGCGGTGATTTTATGACCCCTCCCTGAAGGGTGACATGGGCTGAAAAGAGAGAGCGGGAAAGAGAAAGAGAGCGGTGGTTTGAAGACCCCTCCCTAAAGGGTGACATGGGTTGAGGGCTTTTGTAAATTATTGCTCTTCTTGTTTTTTTGAATGGGTGTTGTCGCCGGTAGGAAACCGGCTACCCCCTGTTCGCCGTAGGTATAACCTACGCCGAACAGGGGGTGACATGGGTTGTAAGGTGAGAGCGGGAAAGAGAAAGAGAGCGGGATAGGTGAGCTGAATTTGTCTGAATCACAGATTGAACAGATTATTGGATTTCGCTGATTGTTTTGAGGGTGTGTTGTAAACCTTGCCTTCTTATGTTTGCATTTTCTGAATTACAGATCGCGCAATGAAATGTTGCAGCAATACTATGCCGAAACTTATGGTAATCTTACGCTGATATATGGGTGGTTGATTGGCTGTTAGGTGGCGATCGTCTTCATTTTTTTTCGGGGCATTATTAGAATCTGAAATGAAAGAGTATATTTATAGTAAACATTTGATATGAAAAAGAACTTGTTTTTCGCCATGGCTATATCGCTGGCAGCAACTATGACCGGTTGTGACAACTATGCAAAGTATACAATTGATGAAAGACCTACGGTGAAGCCGGATCGTGGTTTGCTGGGTATATGGAAGCCGCTGGGCGATAAGAATCCTAATAACTATGTGCTGATACAGGACCATATGGATCTCTTTAACCCAACGGGTAAGAACATACTGTCTGCCAATGATGCGGGTGAGGGTAAGTATAGCGATTACAAGAGTTATAACTACTACATAACCCAGATGGAGGAGAAGGATGGCAAGCCTGAATTTGAGGAGTGGACCGCATTCTCATCGAAGATAAATGGTGCTGTTTTCCTGAACCTTTCGGCCAGCGGATTGCAGACTGCTGATAATGATGATATGAAGGAGAACAGGAGCGAAAATGAATACTTCTTTGTGCGTTTGCTGAGTGTGAATGAAGAGCATACTGTGTTTACTGTAGCAATGGTAGGCGATACCACGCTGAAGAACCTGAAGAGTTCGCAGCAGGTGCGTGGCTATATTGCGGCTCATCTCAATGATGCATCTTTCTACACAGATACTGCCCGCTTCTATAAAGTGAGCAACGTTCACTCTTCGCTGAAGGAGTCTATGAAAATAGCCAATCCTAACAGGAAGTATTAATTAATCAGTTCCTTAGCCTGAATATTTGCAACAGATAATGTCATTGATACAATGACATTATCTGTTGTGCGTTTACAGATTTGCTAAACTGTTAGTGAAACAGATATTGTTTTGAATAATTGTCGGATAAGGGGCAGCCGCTCAAAATTGTGGATATCTTCTTTGGGCAATTCGATAAGGATGTATCTATTTCTCCTACTTTTGGTGCATTAAATCATTGTATCAAAAAGTAAGAAAATGGCAGACGATAAGTTAAAAGTATTGAAGCTCGCGCTCGACAAGATCGAGAAAGATTATGGTAAGGGTTCCGTAATGATGCTTGGTGACAAGCAGAAGGAGAAAATGGATGTGATAAGCACCGGCTCCATAGGCCTGGACGTAGCGCTGGGTGTAGGTGGACTTCCTGCCGGTCGTATAGTAGAGATATACGGACCAGAATCTTCAGGTAAAACAACTATTGCTATACATACCATAGCGCAGTCGCAGAAGAAGGGCGGTATATGCGCCATAATAGATGCGGAACACGCCTTTGATGCCAGCTATGCCCGCAAACTGGGTGTGGATGTGGATAATCTTATCATCTCTCAGCCGGATTATGGTGAGCAGGGTCTGGAAATTGCCGACCGTCTGATCTCATCGGGTGCGGTAGATGTGGTGGTTATTGACTCTGTGGCGGCACTGGTGCCTAAGGGCGAACTGGAAGGTGAAATGGGCGAAAGCAAAATGGGTCTGCAGGCACGATTGATGAGCCAGGCGCTGAGGAAGCTGACCGCAACCATCTCCCGTACAGGCTGCTGCTGTATCTTCATCAACCAGCTGCGCGAGAAGATAGGTGTGATGTTTGGTAACCCTGAGACCACAACGGGTGGTAATGCGCTGAAGTTCTACGCATCTGTGCGTCTGGATATTCGCCGTGTGAGCCAGATAAAGGATGGCGACCATGCGAGTGGTAACCGTACCCGTGTGAAGGTGGTAAAGAACAAGGTGGCACCACCATTCCGCCAAGTGGAGTTCGATATCATATTCGGAGAAGGTATCAGCAAGGTAGGTGAGATCATAGATATGGGTGTGGAACTGGGTATACTGCAGAAAAGCGGTTCGTGGTTTGCCTACAACGAAAGTAAGATAGGCCAGGGCAGGGATGCTGTGAAACAGTTCCTACACGACAACCCGGAAGTGGCTGATGAGGTAGAAGCTAAAATAAGGGCATCTCTGCAGGTTGCAGAATAATGTACCTGAT
>CALQJX020000011.1 GCA_943331005.2 Bordetella parapertussis | reverse complement strand
GGGTTCTGCAAAGTTGACGAGAAGGATGGTGGTGTCTTAGACCAACTGAACGTGACGCTCGGCGAGTCGGTGACCGAAGTAAGTAATAAAGTATTGGCAGCCCCCAGACACAACGGAGAGTTGCTGGATGCCCAGACTGTAGGCTTATGATGTATAGTAACTGATGTTATTGCAGTATCTGCCACACCCAGCTTTGTCTTTATGACAGAGAACAATCCATTGTGTGCTGCAGTAGCAGGGAAGATGAAAGTTTTCTGAGTAGTTGCGAAAACGGTTGTTGCAGGAGCAGGACCATACCACTGGTAGGTAGCACCTGTAGAATCACCCGGCGCATTCAACCACAGCGTATCGCCAACACAAGGACTGTTTGCTTCAGCTCCGTTACATGTAAGGATAGTAAGATAGAATACTTTGTTCAGACATGAAGTCATACCTGAAGCACTATCTGTACCTGTAATAGTATAAGTGAATACCGGAGGAAGAACAGTTACGTTGATCGTGTTATTTAGACCAGTTGTTGTAGCCAGACCGATGCCCGGAGACCATGTCCATTTACTCCAGCTCCAGTTGCTTTCGTCCCCAAAACGAATATTAACAGGAAGAGTAGTCATACCAGGATAGAGACATGCATCAAAAGTATCTCTGTTAGGGTATGGAACAGGAACCACCGGACGTGGCGTGCCATTAACAACTATCTGCGGATCAGGGAAGGCATCATCCATACCAGTTGCGTCACCGTTGAAGATGTATGCATAAGATATGATCGCACTATCACCTGCGGGGATATTACCTATGTTATACACAAGGCCAATAGCGATATCTGAAGGTGTACATGAAGTAGGCAGACAGAAACCCAGCCTGTTCTCAAAACCACTACCCAATCCACCATAAGAACCAGTCCACACAGTAGAAAGATCTATAGTAGAACCCAGCCACCATGATGAATAAATAAAGCACCTTGCACGGCAATCTTTTGTACCAAGACCCATGTAAGATTTAGGTTCAGTAAGTGCCTGATCGTATGACTTTACCAATACCCTGTGGCGGGCATCTTCGTTCTGGTGTACTATTCTATTAATGGTAGAGAACTGACCTCCCAAAGTGCCCCATGACTGCGCATTATCCGGGTCGCAAGACCTCAAATAATAAACGTTTGGAGCAGTTACAGCAGATGTGTTGCGCAATACTGTAGTAACCACCACAGCAGAGCCCATTGTATCTATACGAGTAGCCTGCCTGATAGCCAGAGTGGCACCACCCATTGATGCAGTACCAGTCCATGTACCAGTGGCACGGCCACCAACATTTGAATAAGAAGTAAGGCTACCAGCCATGGTCATACCGCCAATACTGGCTGTCATAGTACCTGCACAGTTCTGGAAAGCCTGAACCCTGCCCGCACCGATCTGCAATTCCCAGCCCTCGAATGGAGAACCCGGATAAGTATAATCGCCCATGTAAGGTGGTGCACCTACAGCCCAGCCATCTTGACCCCAGTCATATACTTCTGCCATATTAGATCCGGCAGGAGGAAGACCAGTACCAAACATATGGGGATGATAGGTAGCTGGGATACCACTACAAGTACCAAAAGAAGAGTTGTTATTCATCGCTATCTCCAGGTATCTGCCCTGTAAATAACAGTTGGTACCAATCATCTGGCCAAATGATATTTGCGCGAAACAAATGAAAAACAATGTGTAAAAGAGAGAGGTACACCCTTTTTTCATAACTACAATAATTTATTGAACTGAACTTTTACTTTTAACAATATTTAAAAATCACCTAAATCTACTGGTAGTCAGTAACAATACAAAATAAATACGGATATTTATTTTATATAAATGACAAAATGCCATGCAACATTCAAGGCGTTACTGACAAAATTATAACTTTTATTAATTGAATAAAAAATTTAGCATTATGAATTATATTTATTCATAAACATACTTATACTTTTTCCACAAACCAATCATAAAACCAGAAAAGGCTGCCCAAAAGAGCAGCCTTTTCAATGATATAAAACGAAATTAAATATCAATCAGGCTTGCGGCCATCAAGAAATGTATTGATAGTTTTAATACCAGCCTGTCCGTCCTGGCGTCCATTCGTGCCTACTGTATAACCACTATAGAAAGAATCTGACGAAGCCTGCGGATTTTCAATATTCATATTCTTGCGCATGTATGCTGGAACCGATTCGATCTCGTCACCATTTTCATTGGCTCTCAAGTTCATGCTGAGGCTGCGCAGACGCGATGCACGATCTTCGAAAGCACGTTTCTGTTCTTCAAACCTTCTTTTTTCTTCTATTTCATCTTCAGAAAGAACACGCTCTCCTATTTTCATCACTACAGGCTCACGCACAGGCTCTTCTACTCTGGTCGCTGCAGTATATGCGGGTTCACGAGCAGGCTCTTCTGTTCTTGCAGGCACATCATATACTGGTTCGAAACGGGTAGTCTCTGCAACAAATACATGTGTCTGCTCCATTGATGCAGGCTCTTCGGTAACGTTGAGCACAAAACTTTCGCGCTCTTGCTGCACTTCTTCAACAGGTGCAGAAAAAACAGGCACTTCTACCACAGTAACAACTTCTTCAACCACAGGCGTAAAAGTATTGACCACTACTACTTCTTCTTCAACCAGAACCGGAGCAAGGCTTTCAGGCGTATTTACCGGAGCTATATACTCGTCAACTGGCGCTTCAGAAACAGTATCGAGCGCACCAAGCGTAACAACTACTTTCTCCGGCTCGCTTTTGCGTGCTGGTATTTCTGCTGTAATATCATGATAATTGAAGCCGGTAGCTATAACAGTAACTGCTATTTTATCTCCGAGGTTCGGATCGTGACCCATACCCAGGATAACGTCGCAATTGTCGCCAGCCTGCATCTGAACATATGCCTGAATTGCTTCAGCCTCGTCCATAGTATGTTCGTGCTCACCTGCAGCAGATGTGATATTGAGCAGCAGCCATTTAGCACCGCGTATATCGCTATCGTTCAGCAAGGGTGAATTCAGTGCATCTTCAACAGCCTGCAGTGCGCGGTTCTCGCCGGTTGCAGATGAACTGCCCAGAATAGCTACACCACCATTTTTCATTACTGTACATACGTCAGCAAAATCAACGTTGATCTGACCTGTAGAGGTAATAACATCTGTGATACACTTTGCAGCAGTTGCAAGAATATCATCGGCCTTAGCAAACGCCTTAGTGAAAGGTAGATTGCCGAACTGCTGACGCAACTTATCGTTGGATATGATGAGGATAGTATCAACATGATCGCGCATACGATCTATACCTTCCTGCGCCTGCTTCATACGCTTACGACCTTCGTAAGTGAATGGTGTGGTAACAATACCTACTGTAAGGATACCCAGATCTCTGCAGATCTTAGATACTACAGGTGCACCACCTGTACCTGTACCACCGCCCATACCTGCAGTGATGAAGGCCATACGTGTATTTACTTTCAATATTTTAGATACATCCTCAAGGCTTTCTTCGCAAGACTGCTTTCCGATCTCCGGATTAGCACCTGCACCTAAACCCTGTGTAAGATGTGGGCCAAGCTGAATTTTATTGGCAACTGGACTCAGAGCCAGAGCCTGAGAGTCTGTGTTGCACACCACGAAATCAACGCCTTCAATACCGAGGCTATGCATATAATTTACGGCATTGCTTCCACCGCCGCCTACGCCTATCACCTTGATGATAGATGACTGATTTTTAGGGATCTCGAAATGAATCATAACTTATGTTTTGTGGGTTAGTAACTGATTTAAGTTGTGTAAAAAGTTGTGTTATATTTTTATGGTTTTTGTTTTCTATTTTACTTCAGTTCTGTATCGTCTATATCTTCAAAGAGATCCATGAACTTACCTCTGAGTCTGTCAAAGAGTTCCTTCATGGTATCTTGTCTCTTCCTGAATTTATCCCATCTGTTGTTATTGTCTTCAGTATCCTCTTCTTCTTCAATTACATCAGTTACGGCTTGCTGCTCCACGACCGGCGCATCAGGAGAGACGCGTAAATAATTGCCTGATGCTGAACCTGAGAAATCAAGCTTGCCACTCTCAAAGTCGTGATACCCCCTCAGTATCAAACCTATACAGGTTGAGTACATAGGACTCATCAACGCATCGTTATAGCCTCCGGCAAGATGCTCATTAGGATAACCTATGCGGGCACCCATGCCGGTTACATACTCTGTAAGCTGTGTAATGTGTTTCAGCCTGGCGCCGCCACCGGTAAGGATGATACCACCATTGAGGCGATGCTCGAGACCTATCTGACGAATGTTGAACATAACATACTCCAGTATCTCTTCCATTCTTGCCTGAATGATATTGGCAAGATTTACCACAGATACTTCCTTGGCAGGAAGACCCCTGAGGCCTGGTATGGTGATATAAGAATTCCTGTTGGCCTCGCTGCCCAGTGCCGTACCAAACTGCACCTTCATCTGCTCTGCCTGAGAACGGAGTACACGCAAACCCGTAAGGATATCGTTAGTGATGTTTACACCTGCATAAGGTATCACAACTGTATGCTTCAGTATACCGTCGCAGAATACAGCCATATCGGTAGTGCCGCCACCAATATCCACAATAGCCACACCTGCTTCCATGTCTTCAGGATTCATCACTGCTGCTGCAGATGCAAGCGGCTGCAACACCAGATCGCAGGTTTTCAGGTTAGACCTGTCTACACAACGCTTGATGTTTTTTATAGCAGTGCTATCGCCGGTAATAACATGGAAATTAGCACCCACTTTCACTCCGCTCATTCCTACCGGATCTATGATATCCGGAATGTTATCTACTGTATAGTCCTGCGCTATGATACTGATGATCTGATCTCCTGTAGGGAGATAGGTCTTGTACTGATCGCGCATGAGTTGGTCTATATCTTCCTTGCTTATCTCTGTATCAACATCAGACCGCACACGGCTACCCTGCGCCTGCAGGCTTTTTATATGCTTACCTGCAATACCTACATAAACTTCAGTGATAGCCAGATTAGGGTTATTCTCGAAACACCTTTTCATAGCCAGCTCCACAGAGTGAACGCATTGCTCTATGTTTATGACCACACCATGATTTACGCCTTCTGAATCGGCGCGGCCAAAGCCGAGTATTTCCAGCTTACCGAATTCGTTCTTACGGCCGGCAATAGCAACCACCTTGGTGGTACCTATGTCCAGGCCTACGATAATTGGCTGTTGTTTCTTACTCATATAGTATTGATATTTTAGTCTGTTAATGTTGTTTACCGGAAGGATACAGATACTTGACGGTCTCTTTAGTTTTTGTTTTTTCTTTTTTGTCTTTCTTCTTGTCTTTTACAGCTGCCTTCGCTTTCACGTTTTTCTTATCCTGCTTCTTAGGCGGTGCATTCTTTGCAGACGCCTTTGCTGCCGGGTGCGTTTTTGCAGATGCAGGTACCGCCTTTTTTGCTGCAGCCTGCTGCTGCTTTGACGGTGCTGTTTTACCAGGCTTGGGTGCTGTAGCTTTTATTGCCTTCGTAGCCTGTTTCTTTTTGTCTGAAACTGCAGGAGCCTTTGCTGCAGGCTTAACAACCTTTTTGTTTCGGTCGGTATATGCGGCGGCGGCTTTTTTAGCGGCCTTGCCTGTAGCAACCGATTCTCTGAGCGCCTTACTAACACCTCCATGTTTGGTATGTGCTGCTTTCTCTGCTGCAGCTGCTGCGGCAAGTGCCGCGGCTTTTTTCTTTGCTCTTTCCAGCGACTCTGCTTTTGCAGATGCTATAGCAGCAAACCTCGCCTCTGCAGTGCGTATAGAATCTTCGTGCGATTGCTGCGCTTCGGTTACTTCTATACTGGTTATCCAGTTCATCTTATCTACCGCCTTATCTACAGGCCCTTTGAACGGCAATGATGGCGATGCCACTACCTGCCCTACGAATCGGGCATCCAATACCTGATACTTATCCCATCCTATCCTGTTCAGTACATTGCGGTAGAATGCCAGCAGATTGGTAAACTTTTCCTGCAGTCGCGACGTATCACCCAGTATCACCTTCTGGTCACCGATAACGGTAGTGAACTCGAACATACCAGCAGAGTCCATAGATATCTGAGATACCTGCGCATTCCAGAAGCTATCGGCATTTATTGACTTAACTACTGTAGCAATATTCTTCTTCACTACCATTGCAGCACTGTCATTGCCCAGATAGGGAACGTTGGTCACTACATTGGCATAATAAGTATAGTCGTCAGAAAGCGGCATGGTATGCAGCGTACTGTCCAGGTAATAACTTTCACCATCGGTGCGGAATATACGCGCCAACGGCACACGCCTTGTGACCTGTATATGCATCACTCTGTCTATATCTATGAACACCTGTGCATTCTCAACCCACGGATCAGACTTGATAGCCTGCTCTATGCCGCGCACATCCAGCCGCGATACCGGAGTATGCAGAATGTCTATGTTGCGGTTGTATATAGCCAGATCCATTATCTTCTTCTGTTCTATAGAATGATATTTCCTGTCGTTCTTTATTTGTACTACCGGCAGTTTCTTGAGCGTTTGTTCTCCCTCAATACCCGAAGCGCTTACCATGGCGATGATACAGCCTACTGCCCCTGTTATGGAGAGCAGTAACTGCAGTATCTTCCGCACCGATATTTTACGCTTCTCTGCCATTTACCTTTTTTCCAGTATCTCTTTTATGGGTGCTGTAAGTTTATCTATATCTCCTGCACCGGCTGTTATCAGTAGATCCAGCGGAGCCAGTTTCACATACTCCAGCAATCCTTCTTTTGTCAATATTGTATGCGCCGGATTCGACATCCTGCCTGTTATTGTTTCAGATGTAATCCCCTCCATCGGCACCTCCCTTGCCGGATATATATCCAGCAATATCACCTCATCGGCCATATCCAGACTACTTGCAAACCCATCTGCCAGATCGCGTGTGCGACTGAAAAGGTGAGGCTGAAAAGCCACTACACATCTGCGGCCGGGGAACAACCTTTTTGCGCTGCGTATCAATGCCGCCAGTTCCTCTGGGTGGTGTGCATAGTCATCTATATACACCATCTTATCTGTCTTCATCAGATACTCGAAACGCCTCTTTATTCCTTTGAAGCCTGCCAGTGCTTTACGCACCAGACCACCATCAATACCCAGCATCTGCGTCACTGCAATTGCAGCAACTGAATTCTCTACATTATGCATACCGCCGATATTCAGATGAATATCTTCCAGCTTCCAATCCCTGGCAACCACATCAAAAATGTAACCGCCATGGTTCAACCTGATATTGTCGGCATATATATCTGCAGCATTGTTCTGCAGGCTATAGGTAACAGTAACGGGTCCTTTCAGATCAGTATGTCTGTGGAGGCCATGTTTCACCAACAGTGTACCGCCGGGTTTTATGTTCTTAGTATACTGAATGAACGCTTCTTCCATTTCGGCTGGCGTTCCGTATATATCCAGATGATCGGGATCTATAGAAGTCAGCACCGCAATATCCGGGCTCAGCTTCAGGAAACTCCTGTCATACTCATCTGCTTCTATTACAGCAGTATCATTTGCACTGCTCCAATAGTTGCTTTCATAATTTACAGATATGCCTCCCAGAAAAGCATTACAGCCATATCCGGTTTCGCGCAGCAGGTAGGCAGTAGTGGTAGATATCGTGGTCTTGCCATGAGTACCCGCCACTGTTATGGCAAACATCGCTTCGGTGATCCACTGCAACACATCGCTGCGCTTATTCACAGGGAAGTTGTTATCGCGATACCAGTTGAGTCCTTTATGATCTTTTGGAATAGCAGGCGTGTATATGACCAGTTCAGCATTCTTGCTGCACAATGCCACATCATCAGTATAATGTATGTGCATTCCTTCAGCAGAAAGTTTGCGGGTAAGGTCGGTCTCTGTACGGTCATAGCCGCTCACAACTGCGCCCCTGCCCAGGAAAAACCTGGCCAAAGCGCTCATGCCGATGCCGCCGATGCCTACAAAATAAACGTTCTTAATACCCTTTACATCCATTGTTGCTGAACTTACTATTGTTTAATTCGATCCTACTATTTCTATTACTTTGGCCGCTATCCTTTCGTCTGCGTCCTTTATTGACATTTTCAGCAGGTTTGCCGACATACTTGTCTGCGCACCAGCGTCATTCATCAGTTCTTTCAGTTTACCTATCAGTACACTATTCACCTCACTGTCTTTTACCATCCATGCAGCATTGTTCTCTACCAATGCCATTGCATTGCTTTCCTGATGGTTTTCTGCAGCATGCGGATAGGGCACAAATATTACAGGTTTACCCGCTATACAGAGTTCTGCTATAGCCAGTGCACCTGCTCTGGATACTACTACATCTGCCGCAGCATAGGCATACTCCATTTCTGTTATAAAATCACACACCTTTACCTGCTCGCCAAATCCTGCAGCTCTTACTTTTGCCTGCTCATAGTAGGGCTTACCTGTTTGCCAGAGCACCTGCAAGGTATCGCTCACCAGCGCTTCCAACCCTGCATCTATTGCCTCGTTCACCGACTTTGCACCCAGACTGCCGCCTATTACCAGTACAGTCACCTTTCCTTCTTTCAACCCGAACTTAGCACGTCCTTCAGCCGCTGTTTTGTTCATTGCTGCAATGGTCTTCCTTACAGGATTGCCGGTTTGTATCAACACAGAAGCCGGAAAAAACCGCTCCATTTTTTTATAGGCAACACAGATAGCTTTGGCACTTCTACCAAGTATCTTATTACTCTTACCGGCAAAAGAGTTCTGCTCCTGTATAAGAGTAGGTATACCCATAGCCTGACCGGCATGCAGTATAGGGAAGCTGGCATAACCACCCACACCCACTATTACAGCCGGACCGAACTCCTTTATTATACTCTTTGCCTGCATTCTGCTCTTCAATAATTTCAGTGGCAACATTATGTTCTTCAACAAATTGCTCCTATTGAACCCCGCAATATCCAATCCCACTATCTCAAAACCCTCTCTGGGTACTTTTTCCATTTCCATCTTGCCCTTTGCTCCTACGAACAAAAGTTTTGTTCCGGGCTGCAGGCGCTGCAGTGCATGACCAATGGCCACAGCAGGGAATATATGCCCCCCTGTACCACCACCAGCTATTATTACACGCAGTTCACTCATTTTCTTTATACGCTGTTACTTAGTTATTGCTTTGTTTCCTTTCAGTGCTGCAACAGCCAATTCTTCTGTTGCTTCATTCACAGTCGCTTCTTCTTCCATTATAGCAGAGAGCCTTGCCGCATTTTTACGTTCCCCTTCCATTTCATCCACATACTTGCTTACACTCAGCACTATACCTATAGCCACGCTTGTAAACCAAATCGAAGAACCACCCATACTTATCATGGGTAAAGTAAGCCCCGTAACCGGCACCAGATGGACATTTACGGCCATGTTCAGCATGGCCTGAAACACCAGTGTAATACTAAGCCCCACCGCCAGAAATGCGCCAAAGGCAAACGGACATCTCTTGAAAATGAGCACACTGCGCCACAGGAACAACAGATACAGCAACACCACAAAACTACCTCCCAGTATTCCATACTCTTCTATGATGATAGAGAATATAAAATCGGAATATGGGTGTGGCAAAAAGTTCTTCTGCTGACTTTTACCCGGCCCCCTGCCAGTAAGACCTCCATTGGCAATAGCGATCTTAGCCTGCTCTACCTGATACACATCCTGATGTTTGCCATCTTTTTTGCTGCTGCCAAAGTCTTTGATACGACGCTCCCAGGTAGCTGCCCTGCCGAAGCCGGTGAGCTTAGAAATAGTGAACAACAAACTGAGACACAGGATGCCGGCAAATGCCAGTACGAACAAATGCTTCAACTGAACCCTGCCTATAAAGAACACAATGCTACAGGTAAAACCAAGCATCAATGCGGTAGACAGGTTGGCCGGAGCAATAAGTGCGCAGGTAAGTAACATGGGCACCAACACCGGAACAAATCCTTTTCTGAAATCCTTTATCACTTCCTGTTTTATACTCAGCATTCGTGCCAGGAACATGAACAGTGCCAGTTTTGCCAGATCCGACGTCTGGAATGTAAGATTGATAACCGGCAACTTTATCCAGCGTGACCCTTCATTAAGACTGGTACCGAAAAACAGTGTAAACAACAGCAAAGGCAGACTCACCATATAAAGCACTACTGCCCAACGGGCAAACTTTGTATAGTTTATCCTGTGTACATAATATATGATCAGCAAACCAAGCCCCAGCACCATTACCTGTTTTGCCAGGTAATAGCCCGAATTTTTCTCCATACGATATGCCAAAGAACCCGTAGAACTATAAACGGCCAGTAAGCTGATAAATGACAATACCAGCACGACGCCCCAAATCACTTTGTCGCCCTTCGTTTTAGTAAGCAATTGCTTCATGTGGTCTGCCATACAATATTGTTTGTTTCTCTTATTCTACTACTACTTATATACTATTACAGGTTTCTAACCGCCTCTTTGAACTGCTCTCCCCTGTCTTCGAAATTGTTGAACCTGTCGAAGCTGGCACAGGCAGGGGCCAGCAGCACCACATCACCACCCTCGGCACAGGCATAGGCAGCATGTACTGCCTCAGCAGCACCTGTTGTTTCTATAATGGTATCTACCATGCTGTCAAATGCGTCATATATCGGCTGATTGTTTACACCAAGGCATACTATAGCTTTCACTTTCTTCTTCACCAGATCCACTATTTCGGTATAGTCATTGCCCTTATCCTGACCGCCGAGGATCAGTATAGTAGGCTTGTCCATACTCTCCAGTGCGAACCAAACTGAATTGACATTCGTTGCCTTGCTGTCGTTTATAAAATCTACGCCACGTATCGTTGCCACATACTCCAGCCTGTGCTCCAGTCCTTTGAATCGGGTAAACGTCTCTCGTAACTTCTCCTTCCTGATGCCTGCGATGCGGGCCGAAATACCGGCTGCCATACTGTTATATTGATTGTGTTTACCCTTGATAGCCAGGTCGTGAATAGACATATCAAAGTACTCACCACCAAACAGTATACGCATACCGTCGTCATGGATAGAACCTCCGTCATTGCCTGTTACGTTATCATTCATTGTAATAAAAATTGTAGTAGCGTGAATAGAATGGGTTGCCAGATGATCTTGTATTGCTTTGTCGTCCTGGTTTACAACAAAGTAATCTGTGTTATTTTGGAATTGGGTTATTTTGAATTTAGCGGCCACATAGTTCTCGAACTTATAGTCGTAGCGGTCCAGATGATCGGGCGTGATGTTCAGCAGCACCGCCACATCTGGTCTGAATGTATGAATATCATCGAGCTGAAAACTGCTGATCTCCATTACATACCATTCGCATGGGCGCTCGGCTATCTGCCTTGCAAAACTGTAACCTATATTGCCCACCAGGGCCACATCATAGCCGGCATCTTTAAAGAGCGTATACGTAAGCATGGTAGTAGTGCTCTTGCCGTTGCTGCCGGTGATAGCCACTATCCTGCTGTTGCCCTTGTAGCGGAAGCCGAATTCGATCTCGCTGCACACTTCTATACCTGCAGTACGCACTTTCTTCATGATCTCTACCTTCTCGCTGATGCCCGGACTCTTCACCAGACAATCGGCATTCAGCACCAGATCCAGCGTATGTGCGCCTTCTTCAAATGATATTGCATTTTGCAGCAGCACATCTCTGAACTGCGCCTTTATCTTCCCACCGTCGCTCACAAACACATCCCAGCCCTGCTGTTTTCCAAGCAAAGCAGCTCCTACACCGCTTTCAGCGGCGCCAAGTATTACCAGGCGTTTTGTAGTTGTGTTCATCTTATTGCAGCTTTAGTGTTACTATACTCATGATTGCCAGCATGATACCTACAATCCAGAAACGGGTAACGATCTTAGATTCATGATATCCTAATTTCTGATA
The DNA here is from genome assembly GCA_943331005.2 of Bordetella parapertussis. Lineage (GTDB taxonomy): Bacteria > Bacteroidota > Bacteroidia > Chitinophagales > Chitinophagaceae > Nemorincola. Next base: position 116,135 of record CALQJX020000011.1, on the reverse strand, counting down.
GTGATGATGCAGTGGAGACATCAGGAAAATGCGCCTGCCCTCCCCATATTTCTTCTTGGTATACTTGAAGTACCATACCTGCATGATCACCGAAAGATTCTCTACCAGGAATATGCCACAGATGATAGGTATCAGCAACTCTTTGCGCACTATGATAGCCAATGAAGCTATGATACCACCCAGTGCCAGACTACCTGTATCGCCCATAAATACCTGCGCCGGATAGGCATTGTACCACAGGAAACCTACACATGCGCCTACAAAGGCACCAATGAATATGGACAACTCACCTAGATTGGGGATGTCCATGATACCCAGATAACCTGCAAACACATAGTTACCGGATACATAGGCAAACACACCCAGACATATACCTATAATAGCCGACACACCAGTTGCGAGTCCGTCTATACCATCTGTAAGATTGGCCCCGTTCGATACGGCTGTGATAATGAATATCACAAAAAGTATATAAATAAGTGGTGTTGTCCACTCCAGATTCTTCTCTCCGAATATCCTTGCTATCCTTTCATAACGGAATTCGTGCGACTTCAGAAATGGTATCGTTGTTGTAGCAGTATGCACTTTCACATAGGTATGCTCACGGCCCTTATCATCTCTGCGCAGATAACGTCCCGGTTCCACTTGCTCTGTAATACTGTATTTTCCGCTCTGAGCCGTTGTTGCCTCCCTGCTGATAACCACATTCTTGTTATAGTACATAGTAACACCGATAATGATACCAAGACCTACCTGACCCATGATCTTGAAACGACCGGCCAATCCTTCTTTATTCTTCTTGAATACCTTGATATAATCGTCAAGAAAACCTACAATACCCAGCCACACTGTAGATACGATCATCAGCAGTATGTAAACATTTAGTACCCGTGCAAACAGCAATGTAGGGATCAGTATAGATGCCAGTATGATGATGCCACCCATTGTAGGGGTGCCTTTCTTCTGCTGTTCACCTGCCAGTCCCAGATCGCGTACTGTTTCACCGATCTGTTTGCGGCGCAGAAAATCGATCAGCCTCTTACCAAACACCATAGAAATGGTAAGAGAAAGAATGATAGCCATGGCAGCCCTGAACGTAATATAATTGAACACACCCGCACCGGAAAGGTGGAACGTATCGCGCAGGTATGTAAACAAATAGTACAGCATGGGTGCCTGTTATTTATTTAAGGTTTCAAATGTTTCTGTTAATACTTCTTTATCGTCAAAGTGATGTTTCACTCCTTTTATTTCCTGGTAATTCTCGTGTCCCTTGCCGGCAACCAGCACTATATCGCCGGGCTGTGCCAGTGAACAAGCTACTTTTATAGCCTCGCGCCTGTCTGTAATGCGCAGCGACTTCCTTTTCTGAGGGCCGGTAAGCGTGGCTTCCATTTCATTCAATATCATCTCGGGGTCTTCGCTGCGCGGATTATCTGATGTTAGTATTGCCTTGTCGCTGTGCGTGCAGGCAACCTCTGCCATTACGGGTCTCTTTGTCCTGTCGCGATCGCCACCACACCCTATCACCGTTATCAGTTGCTGACCATTGGTACGCAGCTGATTGATCGTTGCCAATACATTTATCAGTGCATCAGGCGTGTGTGCATAGTCTACTATTGCCAGCACCTTATCGTTTGCAGACATTAATGTCTCAAACCTGCCCGGTGCGCCATGCAGTCCGCTCAGTACTGCCAGCACCTGCATCGGCTCTTCGCCCAGCAATGTAGCAGCACCATATACCGCCAGCAGATTGTAGGCATTAAAGGTGCCTATCATCCTGAAGTGCGCTTCGCAACCGTCTATCATCATCACCAGTCCGGTTAGGTTGTTTTCCAGTACCTTTCCCTTTACAGTTGAAGGCGCTTTCAGGCTATAGGTATTGCGGCTTGCCTTTGTGTTCTGCAGCATCACCATACCTCTTTTATCATCGAGGTTGGTGAGCGCAAATGCAGTCTCTGGCAGGCCGTCAAAGAAAAGTTTCTTTACTCTTATGTATTCGTCAAAGGTCTTGTGATAGTCCAGATGATCGTGTGTGATATTGGTAAATACACCACCTGCAAAACTGATACCTGCTATACGATGCTGATGAACTGCATGAGAGCTTACCTCCATAAATGCATGGGTACAACCAGCATCGGCCATACGGCGCAGCAATGCGTGTACCGATACCGCATCGGGAGTAGTATGTGTTGCAGTTACTACCAGATCGTGAATATGATTCTTCACTGTAGACAGCAGGCCGCATTTATAGCCCATTGCCTCATACAACTGATACAAAAGTGTTGCTGTAGTGGTCTTACCGTTGGTACCGGTAATGCCTACCACCTTCATTTCTTTCGAGGGACTGCCATAAAATGCATCTGCCATCAAACCTGTTACTGCAGCACTGTCTTTCACCTGTACATAGGTCACACCTTCCTGCAGCGTGTCCGGCATTGTCTGACATACTATTACTGCAGCTCCTTGGGCTATAGCCTTATCTATGAACAGATGACCATCTGCCACAGTACCCGGCACAGCCACAAACACACTACCTGCCTGCACAGCACGAGAGTCTATGCAGATACCCGTTACAGAAACAGAGGTATCACCCTGTGTCTGTAGCGGAGCAACCGGTATCAATATGTCGCGTAGCAATGTCATTAGCTTAACTGTAGTAATATATCTTGTCCCTTTAATAATCTTGTTCCTGTTGGTACCGACTGATACTGCACTTTACCTTTGCCTACTACCCTTACCCTCAGTCCGTAATTCTCCAGCATGTAAACAGCATCTTTCAGCTTCATTCCTGTCACATCAGGCATCACTCCTCTGTATACATGTTTTGCCAATACTTCTGCATGCCTGTTAGAGTCTGTTACCAGCTGCATCATGTTATTTCTATAGTCTGCAACTACGGGCATCTTCTTATTCAGCCTGCCCAGCAACACATCATAGGTAGCTGCTGTAGCTGCCTTAGCCGGCATAATAGCAGTTCCCAATTTAGCCATACTATCCAGTGGTGCCGACCATGCGCCCATGTTCTGAGAGAATATCTTGTCTGCCACCATCCTGAACACCGGTGCAGCAATAGTACCTCCGTAATAGGCTGCAGAGTGTGGCTTAGTGCGTATCACTACACATATTGTATACTTAGGATTCTCGAACGGCATATAGCCCACATAAGAACCCTGATACACACCATCGGTATACCTGATACCTTTATCTGCCACCTGTGCGGTACCGGTCTTACCCGCCATAGTATAGTAGGGCGATTCTATTCCCTTACCTGTACCATCTGTTACCACTGCTCTGGTACACTTGCGCAGCTGTGCCACAGCGGCAGAATCTGCTACAGTTGCCAGCAACTGCGGCTCAAACGTCTGCACATCTCTACCGTATTCCCTGATAGCGCTTACCAGATAGGGGCGCATCATCTTGCCGTTGTTAGCAACAGCATTATACAACATGCAGGTATGCAGCGGTGTTATCATTACCCCATATCCTGTAGCCATCCATGGCAGTGTAGTACCGCTCCACAAAGAACTTGTCGGATCTGTAATAAATGGTTTCCTCTCTCCGAGCAGATCTATACCTGTGCGTTTATCCAACTGCAGCGACCTGAGATGCGCTACAAATTTTGATGGCTCATCATGATAGTAAGTTTCCGCCAGCTTTGCCATACCTACATTGCTCGATATTGCGTAGGCCTTCCAGATTGGCATTACACCCAGTCTTGCATCAGGGTGAGAGTCAGACATCACGCGGTTTCCGAACTGCCTTCTTCCTCCCTGTATATCCACATTTTCCTCTACACTTTTTATTTTCTTATCACCCAGCAGAGAAATCAGCGTTGCCAGTTTGAAAGTAGAACCCGGTTCTGTAGGAATAGTAGCATAATTAAAGTCTTCATCATAACTGCCGTCTTCCTGCCTGCCCAGATTCACCATAGTGCGTATCTTTCCTGTAGCCACCTCCATTACTATGCAGGTACCGTACAGGCATTCATATTCCTGCAGCTTGCTCAGCAAGGCGTGGTAGGCTACGTTCTGCACATTCATGTCCAGAGTGGTCACTACGTCTTTGCCATTCTGCGGATCCACTTCACTACCTTCAATAGGCACCCATACACTACCGGTTGCTTTCTGCACTACCCTGCGGCCATTCTCGCCCTTCAGCAGTTTATTATATTTTGCTTCCAGACCGGTTATATTACTGTCTCTGAACACACCTATGGTGCGGCGCGCCAGCTTGTCATAAGGCAGTTTTCTTTTCTCCTTCGGATCGGCAATGAAGCCACCGTATGCCTTACCCTTATTGAAAATAGGAAAGCCACGCAGTGCCTCATATTCATAATACTTCAGCTTGCGCGCCAGCAGGTAATACTTATTACCATTGTCATAAGCATTCACAAACTCTTCTTTATACTGGTCGGCTGTTTTGCCATTGGTAGCAAACAAAGTTGCCAGGCAGGTACACAGTGTATCTATCTTCTGATCGAAAAGGGTTGAGTCGATTACCGAGAAATCTATATGCACCTCAAACTCGGGTATAGATGAGCTCAGCAATATTCCATCCTCATTCACTATGTTGCCGCGTTCTGCTATGAGCGTATCGAAACGAGTATGCATCTCGCGCGCCATAGATCGAAGGCGCGGACCTTCCTGCGCCTGAATCAGCGCAGCTTTTATGATAACAGCGCAGCCCAGCAAGAATATGCACGTAAACGTGACATATACCCTGAAGCGGATATCGCTTTTTATGTTATCGTTGGCGCTCATTTCTTACTTTCCTTTTATCTTATATGCCGGCAACAGCGATGGTTTCAATCCCAGCTTCTCTGCATTCTTCATTACCTGTGTTTCCGTCTTCACATACATCAGCTGCGACTTCACATCCATGTATTTCCAGCGCAGTTCCTTCAGCTCTTTATTTCTGGCATTCAGTTCGCGCTGCATGTCTATCGCACGCTGGCTGTTACTGATATACAATACACACAACAACACCAGAAATGCCAGAAAAGGAATATTATTTACAATTGCTTTATAAGATACTTTCTCCACCAGCGACTTCCAGTCGCCACGCACTCTCTGCGCAGGAGTAAGCGCTTCCTGCTGTGTATTTTTTTCCTCGCTGCTCATACGCTCTTTATACTTCACCCCCTTTGGGGCATTTTTTTCAATATCTGTCATCCCTGGCTCACAACTTCTCTCCTATCCTCAATCTCGCACTCCTTGCCCTTGGGTTGCTCTTCACTTCAGCTTCGGTAGGCTCTATGGGTTTGGCATTCACAGGCCTCATTGGCAGCGGTGCTACTTCTTCATATTCGTTCGGCTCATCCCACCTGCCTCTTTTTATATATTGCTTCACCAGTCTGTCCTCCAGCGAGTGAAACGAAATAATACTTAATCTTCCTCCCGGCTTCAAGCTTTGTGCAGACTGCTGCAACAATTCTTTCAGCACCCCCAACTCATCGTTCACCTCTATCCTCAGTGCCTGAAACACCTGCGCCAGGTACTTATTAGGGATCCCCCTCACTACCGGTGCCAGCATAGCTTTCAGTGCGCCTATTGTCTGCACCTTCTGCACTCCGCGCTGCGATACTATATGTTTCGCCAGTTGTCTGGAGTTGCGCACCTCTCCGTATTGCTCGAATAGCTGATGCAACTGCGGCTCAGAATATGTACGAATGATATCTGCTGCAGTCAATTCGCCGCGTTTATCCATCCTCATATCCAGCGGCCCTTCAAACCTTGTCGAGAAACCTCGTTCTGCTGTGTCGAACTGAAAAGAACTTACTCCCAGATCCGCCAGTATCCCATCCACCTCACTATGTCCGTGCAATCGCAAAAAACGACGCAGATATTTAAAATTTTCTGTTACCGGTATCAACCTGTCATCGTCCGGTTTGTTCTTCCATGCATCCGAATCCTGATCAAATGCTATCAACCTGCCTTCAGGCCCCAGTTTTTCCAGGATTAGTCTGCTATGACCGCCGCCGCCAAAAGTGGCATCTACATAAACTCCGTTTTCCTTTATGGCCAGTCCGTCTACCGCCTCGTGCAGCAACACTGTAGTGTGATAGTGATTTTGCTCTTTCATACTACATTCCTTCAAAAGGATTTCCCAGATCTATTGCCACATTATTCGACAGATCACTGAAATCTGCTGAATTTTGCTGCAGGTATGCATAATAGCTATCTTTGTCCCACAACTCCAGTTTATTGCCCTGCGCTGTTAATACCGCTTCTTTTGTTATCCCTGCATATTCCAGCAGCGATTTCGTCACCAGCATCCTTCCCGCGCTGTCCAGTTCCACTATAGATGCTCCATTCAGAAACAAACGCTTAAACCTCCTCACTTCTTCTTTGAAGTCATTCAGCTTGCTCACTTTGTCGTGTATCACATTCCATACATCCATAGTGTATATCGTGATGCACTTCTCAAAACCACGATTCATCACAAACTTCTCCCCCAGACCGTCCGGTATTTGCTTACCGATACGCGCAGGCAGCAGGAAACGCCCTTTGGCGTCAATTGCTACTTCACTTTCACCGAGAAAACTGGTCATGGATATGTTTGATGGCTGATTACTATCACAAAGAAACACTTTTTACCACTATTTCACACAATTAAGACACTACATATTTATCCACAATGTGATATAAAAATGTGTGAATAACTGACACCCCAATGTGGATATCCTCGATAATTGGTGGATAAACCTCCGATTAATACACATAATTGATAATCATTACTCATCAGGCCATTTTGTATATGGTTTTTCCGTCAACCATACAACGGGCGGTTCAGCAAATTCTTCTCATTTTCTGCAAATTCAGCTTCCTTTTTCTCTCTTTTCTTCCAATAACCATCGAAATGCACAAAACGATTCAAGAACTTATCATTTGAGTTTTGATCTTGATTCTAGCAAATCGTACATGCTGCATGAACAACTTTTAAGACTGTACATGTTACATTATCAACCCGGTCTATAAATAGAGCAATCGACTACTACATATAACGACTTTTTAAGACTGATGGCGGAAGTTTTATTCTTTCCTTGAATCTCAGGTCGGTTCACACATATTTTTATACTTTTGCACCATGTTAGCCACACTCGAACAGGCCATGAAACTTGGCCTTCGCGAAGAAGAATTTGAAAAAATAAAGGAAGTATTGGGTCGTACCCCCAATTTTACTGAAGCTGCTATGTACTCCGTAATGTGGAGCGAACACTGCAGCTACAAGAACTCTATAAAATGGCTCAAGACCCTCCCACGCGATGGCGCCAGACTACTGGTGAAAGCAGGCGAAGAAAATGCAGGCCTAGTAGATATAGGAGACGGATGGGGTTGCGTGTTCAAAATAGAAAGTCATAACCACCCTTCAGCAATCGAACCCTTCCAGGGAGCAGCTACCGGTGTAGGAGGTATTCACCGCGATATTTTCACCATGGGTGCAAGGCCTATCGCTTCGCTCAACTCACTGCGCTTCGGCAAGGTCGACAACCCTAAAACAAGGTGGCTAATAAAAGGAGTAGTAAAAGGCATTGGCCATTATGGCAACTGCTTTGGCGTTCCTACTGTAGCAGGCGAAGTTTATTACGAAAGCTGCTACCAGACAAACCCGCTTGTAAACGCCATGAGCGTTGGTGTGGTGCGCGTGGGACAAACCGTTTCTGCAACTTCTCATGGTGAGGGCAACCCTGTTTTTATTGTGGGTGCTTCTACCGGTAAAGATGGTATAGGCGGTGCATCTTTCGCATCTGCCGATATCACCGAAAACAGCGCAGAATCGCTGCCTGCAGTTCAGGTTGGTGATCCGTTCGAAGAAAAGAAACTGCTGGAGGCTTGTCTGGAAATGATACCTACCGGTGCATTGATAGGCATGCAGGATATGGGCGCAGCGGGCATAACCTGCAGTACCAGCGAAATGAGCGCCAAAGGCGAACATGGCATGATCATTCACCTCGACAAAGTACCAACACGTCAGGACAATATGAAGCCATGGGAAATGCTGCTGAGCGAAAGCCAGGAACGCATGCTCATAGTAGTGATAAAAGGTCGCGAAGCTGAGATACAGAAGATCTTCGACAAATGGGATATCCACTGTGTGCAGATAGGCGAAGTAACCAAAGACACCAACCTGAAATACTACATGAATGGCGAACTGGTTGCCGATGTACCTGCAGAAAGTCTGGTACTGGGCGGTGGTGCTCCGGTTTATGAAAGGGAATACAGCGAACCAAAATACTTTGCAGAGATCAATAAGTTCGATCCTGCTTCAATTCCTGTTCCTGCCGACCTGAAAGAAACTGCATATCAGCTTATTCAGCTGCCAAACATTGCATCTAAACGCTGGATCTACGAACAGTACGACAGCATGGTGGGCACCGGCAACACACAAACAAACGAACCAAGTGATGCCGCTGTGATACGCGTGCATGGCTCTGATAAAGGACTTGCTGTAACTACAGACTGCAACAGCCGTTATGTATTCGCAGATCCATACAAAGGTGGTATGATAGCCGTTTGCGAGGCTGCCCGCAACATAGTATGCAGTGGTGCCCAGCCGGTAGCTATTACCAACTGTCTCAACTTCGGCAATCCATACAATCCTGAAGTATACTATCAGTTCGTACACGCTATCAAAGGCATGGGCGAGGCTTGCCTCAAGCTGGATACTCCTGTTACCGGTGGCAACGTTAGCTTCTACAACCAAAGCGAAGACGGACCTGTATACCCTACCCCAACTATTGGTATGGTAGGTGTTATGGATTCACTGAGCCAGAAAATGTCATTGGGCTTCAAACATGCCGGCGACACTATCTATTTGCTTGGCGTGAACACGAACGACTTCAATTGTTCTGAATATCTGCACCATCTGTGCGGTGTTACGCACAGCCCTGCACCTCACTTCGAGCTCGAAGATGAGTATACTTTGCAGCAGACAGTACTCAGGGTCATAGGCGAGAAGCTTATCCGATCGGCACATGATATTTCTGAAGGTGGTCTGTTTGCCTGTCTGCTGGAAAGCAGCATGGCAGGTGGTCTTGGATTCAATATCAATACACCTGCAGGCATACGCAAAGATGCAGCGCTTTTCGGCGAAGGCCAGAGCCGCGTAGTAGTAAGCGTAAATCCGGATCTGCATGCACTGTTCGAAGCGGAATTGAAAGGATTACCTTTCATCAAACTCGGCCACGTTACAGCAGGTAAAGAAATCAATATCGACAGCGAGAACTGGGGCTACATCAGCGATTGGCAGAAAGCATACGATACCTCTCTGGAACGTATGCTGGCAGGCCAGTAATTACTGACTGAAACTCAGGAAACAGCATCACTATAATCTTCTGCAGCATTGCGAACTACATTTCCGGTATACCCGTTCTGGGTAAGCCAGTCATAGAGTTCACAATGCTGCATTCCTTTTGCATGTACCGATCCCGACACTACAGCCACGCCATAGAGGGGTCCTCCATAATCCAGGTTCAGCGCCTGTTCCGCATCATCAAGCATCAGGTATAGCATAAAGAATCTGCTTCTGTCTGCAGGTGCAAATGGCACAATCATTATTGAGTCAATAGTACTATCGGTATGGTCATAGTCTTTACCGATCAGGTAATGAAATTCTTCGCAGGCGAATTTCGCTTCGGTGTAAGTATAAGGGGGGCGTTTCATGGGTAAATTATGAAGAGATGAATTTAATACACCTAAACTAATTTTAAATACAATAAATGTTACAATAACGCCAGATTAACTTTACAGGCGTTGCTTGAGGTAGGTGTAGGTATATCCGGGAGGTAATGGATATCCAAGTTCGTCCATGATATTCTCAAGGACTTTCTCTTCTTCTGGATGGTATTTCCTGTCCAGGTTCATACCGTTGAAACGTGCCCATGTCTGCCATTTCACCGCAGTAAGCGGATTCTTGAATTCCTGCAGCATTTCATAGATATTCAGCTCGGTCTGGCGTGCTATCAACTTCACCAGTAGTGTGCCTTGTGTCACATTCAGCTGCTTCACTTTATTTTCAAATTTCGTACGCACATCATCCTCCCTGCTGTTTATGTATTGCCTGCGTTCCTTTTTAGAAATGCCAGACTCATTCACTTTGGCATTTACTTCCTTGAACAAGCGTGTTGCAGTATCCAGGTAAGGAAGAATAGTGGTCACGTAAAACTTCATCTGGTTGTAGCGGTACCTGTCAGTATCATTCAGGAATTGTGCTGTTACTTTCACCTCGGGTAGCATAAAAAGAGTATCACCGCCAAGGCTCAAATTTTGTTGGGCAACGGACTGAAAAGACAGAAAAATGGTAATTATCAAAAGAAATCGCTTCATCATGAATTAGGTTACTGCAATATGCGTACCAAAATTATGACTACAAATGCTCAAAATCATACTAAAGAAAATTTAACAATTGAAAAGATACGTTTTTCACAAAAACTACTACATTTGTAGTGGGTATATTTTTCATAAGGTGTAAGTAAAGCTTCAGCGCATGCTGAGGCTTTACTTTTTTTTAGTCGGTCCTTAACACCCTACTGTTATCACTTCTTGGTACCAAAAAGTTATTTTACCCCTGCTACAGACCATAAGTTTGCATTTTTTGGCGAAACAATAGTATTTTAGCACCACACAGCGTTTTAATTGATGGACTACGAAATAAAACAGTCAGGCAAGTTCAAGTATGTTGAAGAAGGAACAGGTGAGCCGTTGGTTCTGCTGCACGGCCTGTTTGGCGCATTAAGCAATTTCAAAGATCTTGTCGACCATTTCAAGCAAACGCACAAGGTTATTATCCCCTTGTTGCCATTGTACGATCTTACAGTTCTCGACACCTCTGTTTCAGGGCTGGCAAAGTTTGTACACAAATTCTTCGAACACCAGAAACTGGAGAATGTACATCTGCTGGGCAATTCGCTCGGAGGCCATGTAGGCCTGGTATTCTCGCTCAAACATCCCGAACTCATCAGAACCATTACCCTCACCGGTAGTTCAGGCCTTTTTGAGAACGGAATGGGCGAAACATACCCCAAGCGCGGCGACTATAACTATGTGCAGAAGAAAACCGAACTTACTTTCTACGACCCGAAGGTTGCTACCAAAGAACTGGTAGATGAGGTTTTCGGCATCATCAACAACAGGCTCAAAGCTATCAAGATCATTGCGCTTGCCCGTTCGGCCATTCGCCACAACCTTGGCGATGAACTGCAACAGATAAAGCAACCGGTTTGTCTTATCTGGGGCAAGAACGATACGATCACTCCACCCATGGTGGCAGATGAATTCCAGAAGTTGCTGCCCAATTCTGAGCTGCATTGGATAGATAAATGCGGCCATGCACCAATGATGGAGGTACCGGCAGAGTTTAATGTGATACTGAACAACTTCCTTGAAAAGCACAAAGGATAAGAATAGTTAAAAAACTGCAATAACCGGAATAAAGGAAATCTTCCTGCAATTGTGGCTCGTATATTGCTGTAACAGTATTAGACACTTGTGCTATGACCATAGAAAAACTGATTTCTCATGCTATTCCTGTCCTTTCCCCTGCCGACACTGTAAGTGCGGCACTGGAAATACTGGAAGATAATAACATCGGTGGATTGCCCGTGGTAACTGACGATGAATATGAAGGACTGGTCACAGAAGAAAATTTGCTGGAGGTAAAAGATGCAGGCGTGAAACTGTCTGATACAGGCCTGCTGCAATACAAACCTGCCATATCATCTTTCGCACATCCGTTCGAGGCTATATCCATCATGCATCAGGCAAGATTGCCTTTGTTGCCTGTGCTGGACGGGGAACAGAAATACCTGGGCAGTATAGACCGCGATAACCTGCTTGCTTATGTTGCAGAGAATAGCGGCATGAGCAGCCCCGGTGGTATTCTGGTACTGGAGATACCACCCCGCAACTACTCAATGTACGAGATAGCCCGTATTTGCGAGAATGAGGATGTGATTCTACTGGCCATGCACTCCCGCACCAACGAAAGGGGGATGCTGGAAATAACCATGAAGCTGAACAGGACCGTACTCGATGCTGTTGTAGCATCCTTCGAAAGACATAATTACCACGCGGTAGAGGTTTTTGGCCGCGAGACCAATAAAGAAGACATACTCAGCAAATACAACCTGCTGATGAATTATATCAACATGTAGCCATGATAGCAATAGACAACGTACTCCTGAGCGATGAGATCATAGAAGAGCAATTTGTTTGTGACCTGAACAAATGCAAGGGAGGCTGTTGTGTAGATGGCGATTGCGGCGCACCACTAACCAAGGAAGAGACCAAGATCCTGAAAAGTATCTATCCGGTGATCACCTCCTACCTCACTCCAGAGTATATACAAGAGATAGAGCGGCAGGGCACACACACCACCGACAGCGAATATGGCTATGTGACACCTACCGTAAACGGTGGTATTTGTGTATACGGCATTACCGACGAACTGGGCATAGTGAAGTGTGGTATAGAACAGGCCTGGAAAGATAGCAAGATCGACTTCAGGAAGCCTATTTCGTGCCATTTATACCCAATACGCATCATATCTCACCCCGGCTATGAAGCCGTGAATTATGAGCCAAGAGAAGACCTTTGCAAACCTGCCTGCAAACAAGGCAGAAAGCTGAAGGTACCAGTATACAAATTCCTGCAGGAAGCTATAGTGCGCAAATACGGTGCAGACTTCTACGGAGCGCTGGACAGTATAGCTAAAAAATACTTCGATAAGAAAGAAGAGAACCATTAACTTCTACCTTAGGAAGAGGTGGTAGGGATACTTGCCTGTGGGCATATCATGCTCAAATGGCCCCTCATAGAGTAGCTTGCCTTTGAAATCGTAGCAACGGCCAATGCCATGCTTTTCGCCATGCACCCACTGGCCGGCATATTTGTAGCAACCAAAACAATTCTTTATGGTGCCGTTCACGCCTCTTGTATAGGTGCCGTAACCATGTTTCAGGTCATTCTCAAATTCGCCTACATAGGTATCGCCATTGCGCCAGTAAAAGGTACCGCAGCCATTCTTGCTATCGCGTACCCACTGCCCAACATACATATCGCCGTTGGTCCATAGGTAGGTGCCCTCTTCTCCCCAACGCATGTTGTTCTCAAAGTCGCCATCATACCTATCGCCACCAATCCAGTAATAAGTTCCCTTGCCATGACGGTTGCTATTCAGGTATTCGCCCTCATATCTGTCGCCCGATGTCCATTGCATAACCCCCTTTCCGCAAAGCCTGTCGTTCTTCAATTCTCCGGTATAGAGGTCTCCGTTGTTCCAGCGGAAGACACCTTTACCATTTTCCATTCCCTCACTCCATTCCCCTTCATACTGGTCGTTGGTAGGGAAGTAGATAATACCCTTGCCCGAAGCTTTGCCCTCTTTGAACTCACCTACATAGCGCTCGCAGGTGCTCCAAATGAATTCGCCCTGGCCATGAAACTTATTCCTTTCGAACTGACCTATATAGATATCTCCATTGCGGCGGGTAAAGATACCCTTACCGTCATACATACCGTTCTTCCACTCACCGGTATACTTCTCGCCGGTAACGAACTGTACTGTACCTTCTCCGTTCAGCGCATCGTTTTCGAAACGCCCACTGTATTTATCGCCCTTGCGGCTGGTACAGGTTGCAAAACCCACCAGTGAGTCATTGCGCCATGTGCCTTCCAATTTATCGCCGTTGATCAGGTATTTCACTCCCTTACCGTTCATTTTGCCATAGGCAAAGAGCCCTATGTATTTATCACCATTCCTCCAGTAAAAGGTACCCTTGCCCGATAGCTTTCCTTTATCGAAATGACCTACGTACCTATTGCCATTGCGCCAGCCAAACTTACCTTCACCCTCCAGCACTCCGTTTACCCAGTTGCCCTCGTAACTATCTCCACTGCTCATGAAGAAGATACCGGAGCCATTCATTTTGTCGTGCTGCCAGTTGCCCATGTATTTGCTGCCCTCTACGTAGCAGAATACCCCAAAGCCACTCATTTCATCGGCCAGCCAGTTGCCTACGTATTTTTCGCCATCGGCAAAGGTCAAAGTGCCTTCACCAGATCGTTCGCCGTTCAGCATGCCCCCTACATAAACATTGCCACTGTCATAAACCTGAGTGATACTTACACCATCGGCAACACCGTATGTACCTTTCTTATCGCGGAGCAGTTTGGCCGCGTCGGTTCTGTTGTTCTTTACTGCCAGGCAAATCGGAGTCAACTTCCTTAATGAATTGTGCCACAAGCCATTGACAGGAACACCCTTTGCCAGACATACCTCTACCAATTCCAGATCGCCGTGCATTGCTGCCGTGTGCAGTACAGACCAGCCATCAGGCCCTGCGGACCTCACATTGGCACCAAATAAGAGACATTGTTTGATCTTGCGCAGATCGGCATTGTTAGCTTTTTTCAGTTCTGCAGCCAGAAACGATTCTGCTTCTTTGTGCGAAAGAATAACCGCACGCTCGTTTTTGCCTGAAAGGGAAGGCTTTGTATTGAGCACTACAGCTTTGGATAAATTGGGTTGCTGCGCAAAAGTGAGTGGTGAACAGAAAAGGCAAAACAGCAAAAAACTAAAGAAAATGGGCACTTTATTGCAGAAAATGGCAAAAAACAGCCAACCCCGACGTAAACTGGTGTATCGGGCCCTCTTAAGAAGAGAGGGGTAAGTAAGTTGCATATCTATCGGGTTATCTGACGTAGATGCAAAATATCATAATTTATTTGATTTTTCCTAACCTAATTTTCTTAACTATTTGTTATTTATAATTATAAAAATGCACCTTCGGCTCACCCAAAGTTAGTTACAACGACTATTGGCATTGGGGGAATTACTATCTTTAGGAATCAAAAAGGGGAGAAAAGGTGCTTTATGCAGTAGTGGATATTGAAACGACAGGCAGTTATGCAGCGGCAAACGGCATAACTGAGATAGCTATAGTGATACATGACGGTAGCAAGGTGCTGCATTTCTACGAAAGTCTGGTAAACCCTTTGGTACCTATTCCCTACTTCATTCAGCGGCTCACCGGCATAGACGAGACCATGGTGCAGAACGCACCCCACTTCAGCGAGATAGCAGGGCAGGTATATGAACTGCTTCAGGACAAGATCTTTGTGGCACACAACGTGAACTTCGACTATTCTTTTGTGAAGTACCACCTGCAGGCAGCAGGCTATGACCTGGACTGCAAGAAACTATGCACCGTTCGGCTATCGAGGAAGGTATTGCCTGGCCTGAATGGTTATAGTCTGGGTAAGCTGACCCAACAACTGAACATCAACCACGGCAACCACCACCGCGCAGGCGGCGATGCACTTGCCACTGCAGACCTGCTGAGCATAATAACCCAGAAAGACACTATTGGCGCTATAGCCACCATGCTGAAAGGTCGCAACAGCGAGCAGTACCTGCCACCACACCTGCCTGTAGCCGAGCTGGAAAAACTACCCTCGTGCGCAGGGGTGTACTACTTCTACAATGCTGCCGGCAAGGCCATATATATAGGCAAGGCACTGAACATACGCAAGCGGGTGAAAAGCCATTTCTCTAACAACAAACCGCACAAACAGAAGCAGGACTTCCTGAAGGAGACCTACCATGTGAGCTATAAAGAGTGCGCCACAGAACTGATGGCCCACATACTGGAAAGCGCAGAGATACGTAAGCTATGGCCGGTACACAACCGCAGTCAGCGGGGATACCTGGCAAAGTTCGGGCTGTTTGTGTATGAGGATATGCTTGGGTTTACCCGCTTTGCCGTAGAGAAGATAAGGCGCAATGTGAAACCGATCTATACCTTCAATACCATAACCGAAGGCCACTTCATGCTGCGCGAACTGATAGAACAGTACGAGCTTTGCACGAGGCTGTGCAATATATCCACCCATCCGGAATGTGGCTGCGCCGATAACCATGAGCACCCCGGCGACTATAATGACAGAGCCGCTAAGGCAGTATCATGGATTCGCAGCAACCTACCCACCTTTGCACTTATAGACAAGGGTATAGACGACAATGAACATAGCTGCATACTGGTAAAAGAAGGGAATCTGTATGGGATGGGCTACCTGAATGACAAGCAGAAACAACTGGAAAATATAGACGCCCTGCTGGCCAGTATAGAACCTGTGCAGGACAATGACTACATACGCAATCTGGTGCTGCGCCACGCCACCGAATACCCTGAAAAGTGCGTGATGTTCTGATACTGCTCTAAAAGACAAATGTTGGTGTGAGACACCAACATTTGCACAATTACCAGTAAGCCTTACTGCAGGATACTATCCTGCAAAAGCGTCTTTTATCTTATCGAAAAAACCGCGTTCTTCCTTATCTGCACGGGCATTGGGGCCCGGTTTGAAGTTGGGAGAGTTCTTCAGTTTTTCGAGCATATCTTTTTCTTCGTTGCTGAGGTTCTGCGGAGACCATACATTCACTTCTACCAACTGATCGCCTTTTTCGTATGACTGGAAAGCAGGGAAACCCTTGCCCTTCAGCCTGAAGATCTTGCCGCTTTGTGTGCCAGCAGGAATCTTGATCTTTGCCTTACCATCAATGGTTGGCACCTCGGCCTGCATACCCAATACGGCATCGGGGAAGGAAATGTGTAACTGATACACCACATCGAGATCGCGACGGACAAGATGTTCGTGTTTTTCTTCTTCTACCACCAGCAGCAGATCGCCCGGAGGACCACCCCTTTCGCCGGCATTGCCTTTTGCGTGCATGCTGAGCTGCATACCGTCCTGCACACCTGCAGGTATTTCCAGACTCAGTGTCTCTTCTCCATAAACACGGCCTTCGCCTTTACAGCTGCCACACTTCTGCGTGATAGTGCTGCCCTCGCCATTACATGTAGGACATGTAGTAACAGTCTGCATCTGCCCCAGGAAAGTATTGGTAACACGGCGCACCTGACCCGAACCGGAACAAGTACCGCATGTCTGCACCGAACCTTTGTCTTTGGCGCCGCTACCTGTACATTGCTGGCAGGTGACGTGCTTTTTTACTTTTATCTTTTTAGTGGCACCATTGGCAATTTCGCCATAGTCCATTTTCAGTTTTATGCGGAGATTGGCACCACGAGAGCCCTGACGGCGACCGCCGCCACCACCTGCACCACCAAACATGCCACCAAACATATCGTTGCCGAAGATGTCGCCGAAGTTCTGGAAGATATCTTCCATGCGCATGCCACCCTGCGGACCATAACCGCCGCCATAGCCACCACCGCCGCCACTGCCTGCATGACCAAAACGATCGTACTGCGCACGCTTATCGGTATTACTGAGGGTATCGTAGGCTTCTGCGGCCTCCTTGAATTTTTCCTCTGCGTCTTTATTGCCCGGATTGCGGTCGGGGTGAAACTCCAATGCGATCTTGCGGTATGACTTCTTTATCTCATCGGCTGTAGCGGTCTTAGACACACCCAACACTTCATAGTAATCTCTTTTTGACATTTATACTCAGTATTTGTGACCGGACAATCTTGCCTGTGAGAACAGGAGAAAGGGTATCCATTCCGATTCCGGCACACTAATTAACTAATAAAATCTGTACTTTTTATTTTCCAATCACCACTTTGGCATGCCTGATGAGCTTATCATTGAGATAATAGCCACATTCGACCTCTGCAATGACTTTTCCGATCATATCGTCTTTTCCGGCAGGGATCTCTGTGATGGCCTCGTGCAGATCTACATCGAATTCTTTGTTGATCGCTTCCATACGGCGGAGCCCCTTGCTGTGCATGATATTGCGCAGCTTACTGAAAACCAATGCAATACCTTCTTTGGCAATAGCAATATCGGTAGTGGTCTCGAGTTGTTTTTCTGCCCTGTCCACATCATCAAGCGCATCGAGCAGTGACTGGATGATCTCGCGACCGGCAGTCTGCTGTAATTCTACACGCTCCTTTGCCTGACGGCGCCTGAAATTCTCGAACTCTGCCAACTGGCGGAGCTGTTTGTCTTTCAGTTCGGCTATTTCTGCCAGCAATTTGTCTTTTTCTTCATCTATGCCCTCATCGATCAGGTCTGCACCGCTTCTGCTATCGTCTGTGTTCAGCACATTTGACAAAACTTCCTCCATTCCATCGGCCTGCGACAAGTTGTCGGTATTTTCATTGGTAGTATTCTTATTGTCTGTTTTCTGTTCGCTCATATCCTTCTTTTTTTTGAAAAACATAGTATTATAAAGTTGTCAATTTCTTTGCCAAATTTGATTTTCCGACAAATTGTCGGTTAAAATGCTGCAATGTGCCGACTCTGCAGGTGGTGCATCACTGATCGGAATCGTCGATGTGCAGCCGGTGAAACAGCCTGTGTGCGGCAGGTGCCAGAATGATACCGATATTGGTAATGAAGGCAACCCCGCTGAATAAGGCATAGGCAGAAGAGAACAACTTACCAGCAGTATTCTTAATTTCTACCACCGGCCCCATGCCACTGAGGATCATGGAGGCATTGTGCAGGGAGTCTATCCAGTTGATATTGGCACAATAATGATACCCTAAAACCCCGATAAGCAGACAAATGAACAATATGACCATTGCTATGAGTATACTTCTGAAAATGCGGGACAGGAATACCGCCCGCGTGGCTATGGGTTCATTTTTATTTTCATACATATGGATACTATATTAATGATGAATGCAAAATTGGGGTAAATAATCCATCTGCAGGGTATTTCCCTTCTCATTTGAAAAAAATTAAATGAGCAGCGGGCAATTTATGACGTAGCATATTGATAATCAATGAGTGAGCTTTGTTTTAGCGATGGGAAAATCTCCCACTTTTCTCCCGCCATATTCCCGTTAATACATCTCAAAGATCTGCTAAACGCACTAAGTACTTCTTAAAGAAACAAGGATGCGTGTTTGCTCAAAATCTCTCACGGGAAAATATTTTTTAGAAATGAGCTAAGCTATTCATAACCAATCATTTAAAGAGAAATAATCTCCCAAAAGTCTCCCACTTTTCTCCCGTTGTTCCGAGTGAGCAGCAGCCTGTGACAGATCTCAAAATGGGGCACCTCACACCATGGGAGTAATTTCCCAAAAATCTCCCGTTTTTCTCTCCCTGTTCTCCCGAACATATACCACTATCTGTGGAATGGCAGAGATGAACAAACTATTATCTGCACAAAAAGCGCGCCGAAAGTTGCTAAACCGGGAAAAAGATATCAACAAATTTTCATCAATGACATTTGAAGTACTCGAAGGGTTCTTTGCAGTCGAGGCATTTGTAGAGTGCCTTGCAGGAAGTGGGGCCGAAACGGCTTACCAGTTCGGTATGCACCGATGAACAGCGGGGGCAGGTAACATCTTCTTCCTCGAAAAGACCGAGGGGGCTAAATGCCTTGCGGTTGGGGGGGGCAATACCATATTCTTTCAGTTTGCGCTTGCCATCTTCTGTCATCCAGTCGGTAGTCCAGGCAGGGCTTATCTGCTGCTCTACCTGTACGTTGGTAACACCACGGCCGGCAAGACTCATGCGAACGGCAATAGCAATGACATCCATAGCCGGGCAACCACTGTAGGTGGGGGTAATAATGACACGCACCAACAGGGGTTGCTCTGTGATAATGACATCGCGAACGATACCAAGATCCATAATAGTAAGCACAGGTACCTCGGGGTCTGTAACCTCGTTCAACCATTCGTATACCTGTTCTCTGCTGACCCTGCGCTCCATTGCTTAGTTGTTTTTGAGAAAGTGACCATTTACCATGATACTGCCATTGCCTGCTTTTGAAATGACCGTAGCCGCTGCGGGATAGAGCAAAAGCTCGTCCATGGCGCGGTATGCCGGAGCAGGTATATTGATGAGCTGACACCTGATGCTGCGGCATGCTGCGGGTATGTAAAAATACTGCGCACAACGGAACCAGGCATCACGACTATCTATACTGGTATTGGTAGCTGCTTTTATGGTGCTTATGACATTGCCATTGGCATCGAGCAGGTGCAACATAACATCGGGAGAGCGATAGTCGGCAGCACTGAGCAGGAACCAGCAGGAGAACTCATATAACAGGCTATCGCCGGTGATACTGACCGGAATAACAGCAATGGTGCTGTCTTGTTGCCGGATAGCCGGCAATGCACCATTACCAAAAAGAATTTCCTTAGCAGTACCCTGATCGTAATGAGCAGCGAACCAGGTACCGGCAGCCCCGACAGCCGTATCGGCGGCCTGCATGTGCTGTGCTATAGCCATGGCACTATCTGTATGCTTCTTATCGGCAGACCTGATACGATCGGGGTAGCAGGCATAAACTCTGCAATCGTTGTGCTCGCCGAGATAATCGGACGAAGCGAGCAGATACTCCTCGCCGGGAGCAAGCACATCTGTTTTGAAAACGAGCGTAAGGAATGGTCTGTTATCGTGAATAGTATCGAGCAGCGGCTTGTATGCATAGGGACCGGCAACCAATTTGACCTGACTTTGTGCCTGCGACCAAGAAGAGCGCGACATCATAACATCTATGATGGGCAGCTGCAACTGCAGGGCGGCCTTGCTACCGAGTGTCATCATCCAGCCCGGATCGCCGACCCATATCTTCTCTGTACCTACATGAAAGAATTTCAGCAGCAGTATAGCCTGAAAATCTGTTGCATTCATTTTGTTCGCTGCCAGAAATTCTGTCCATTTCTGCTCATAATTTGAGTAGATCATGTCGTAATTGTAGGCACCCTTTTCTGAAATCTCGCGGGTGGTCTTAATATAGCCCCTGACCTCTAAAGCCCATATGAGTGTAGCCAGCGACAACAGCGACCATGCGATCTTCTTTTTGCCAGCAGCCAGTAATGCCGTATACCAGTAGTACATGACCACCGCCGCATAGACCGTAGCAATGTAGTAGGAGATCCAGACAAAACGACCGAGCGCCCTGAACTGCTTGAACACAAAGAGATACTCTATGAGCCACTGCATGTGCCAGATGAAGGGAATACCCATGCTGAAAATGAGGACAGAAAAGGCCATGTATATCCATACATTGCCAAAGGCAGGTAGTGGCAAGAATGGAGTTGCAGCACGACGAAAACGCCTGTAAATAAACTGCAGCAAGAGTAGTGATAAAATGGCCAGCACCACAAGTCCCGGATAAGAATAACCCTCACCACCGTTACTGACCTTGGGGAGTATAGACCTATCGACCAAGGCCTTCCAGAATGGTGAATAGTAGGAGGTAATGATCTGCGGCAGATTGGTGTAACTGTCTGAGGGATTGTATGGCGTCTGCGGGCGATCTGTAACCTTGTCGGTGAGTTTTATCAGTACCATGACAATAGCCGGAACAGACAAACCTGCCACGACCATTGGTGCTATGTGCCTGATCTTTTTTGCCAGTGGCGCCGCTGTGAGGAAGAGATACCACAAACCATAGGCACCCGCCCAAACTAAAATAAGACCCGCATAATATGGATGCAGCAATGATGCCAGCAACCCCATGATGAAGATGTAGCCGCAGTAGCGTAAAAGAGGCCGGTCATGGTAGCAAAGCGACCAGTAGAACAGCATAGGAATGATGCAGGTAAAGGACAATGCATAGTGCCCCCGCAAACAGATCATTTGCGGTGTGAGTATGGTAATGAACCCGGCAAACACCATGGCATAAAGCGGGGTGGTGCCGAAGCGCAGCAGTATCTTGCAGAGGTAAACAACAGAAAGCACATAACTAATGCCCAGCAGCGACCAAAGCACCGAAAGTGCCACCGGAGCGGAGACATTGCCTATGGAGGCAAAGAAGACCGATAAGAGCGGGATACCATCTGTAAAGACAATATGCTCTCCGTAGGGATAGTTCATGCCCTGAAACCTGTACCCACTCCCCCACATGCTGTGGTAGAGATAAGTGAGATTGTTCTTGGCGCCATCGCCACCGATATCGGGAAGGATGCGCCAGGGCTCCCTGACGATGTATGACAACGCGAGAACGGTAAGGCAAACAGCGAAAGCTGTGGTAGCCAGAAGCCATAAGTTGCGTTGCAGTCGGGTCATTTGTTCTTGTTAAATAGCAGCCTGATGAAATTGCGCATTTCGGGGAGTAAAATACGATAATTCATACTACGGAAACGTACATTTTCCTTGAGGGTGACAGGAATAGCCCTTACCTTGTATGTCTTTTCGGCCGAACATTTATAGACAAATTCGAGATCGAAAAGATAACGGTCTATGGTTGTGGACAGGAAAGTAGCTGCTGCAGGACGTTTGAAACCCTTGAGCCCGCACTGCGTATCTGTGATGGGCATGGAGAGCAGGGTGCGTGTACCCAGGCGCAACACACGGGAGATAATGCGCCTCATGACCGGTACATGTGTGTAGTATTCCGCATTCTTTACGCCTATAGCCACATCGCAATCGTTGCTGCTGAGTGCCTTGTAAATGTTGCAGATACTGGCTGTGGTGTAGGGGAAGTCGATATCGGTATAAATGATGATATCGCCGGTGGCGGCACCCACACCAGTTCGGGTGGCGTAGCCTTTGCCCCTGTTTTCGGTGTAACTGATGACCCTGAGTTGCGGCAATTGCTGTTGTAACCAGCTGAGCACTTCGGGGGTAACGGTATCGCTATGTCCATCGAGCACCAGGATGAGCTCATTGTTGTTACCCCAGCAATCCTGCAAAGAAAGAAAGCAGGAGCGCACGACCTCTTCCCAGCCGGGCTGAGGGTTGTAGCAGGGTAAAACAAGGGAAACGGACATCCAGACAAAAATAGTTATAAAAGTAACGGATAACCGGTTGAAAAAGTATCAGGTACAGCCAAACATATGCGCGGTGAGGCACAGAAAAGCAATGAACTGTATGTAAGTAAAAGTGCCGGAAAGCCCTTGAGCCAAAACATACAGCTATCCGTAACCGTAACGACTAGTTGAATTTATCGTGCTGATTGTAGGTATCGAAGGTATTGTACCAGGTGTACTCGCTCCAGCGACCAGAGAACGGCATGATGATAAATGAAGCCGAAATGGTAGAACCTGAAGAGAACTTGAAAGGACCATCGTTGATGTTGGCGATCTTACGATTCACATCGAGCAGGTTGACATTGCCGGCAGAGTACATGAAGCGAAGTTTCCAGCACCAGCCGGTGAATACAGACCAGTCGAACTTGGCATAAGGCAGACAGCTGTAGCCATACTGAGCAGTAGAACCTGAAACGCCCTGAAGATTGGTGGTCATGATCTGCGGAATGAAGCCAATACCGAAAGAAGCACCCATTGGCAGCCTTTTGGTGAGGATAGCATCGTTGCCGATCTTATAGTCTATGCCAATAGGTATAGCAACCTGCATAGTAGCCGCATTAAGCGATGGTGTAGCTTTTTTGTACTGACCATTGGAGCCCATGGTCTGGTTGAGATCGCTCCAGGTATACATGTTCAACTGCAACTGCGCAGCCACAGCCCAGCAACTGATGTGGCCGGTAGCTTTGAAAGGCATGTTGAGGCCGATAGTACCACCGAAACCATTGCCTTTGATGGCACGGGTAGCAGTAGAATCGCCCTTATAGACATCGCCGGCGCCTAATACACGCACAACACCGGTAAAAGAACCGGAAGGCATAACGAGACCACCGCCTATCTCATAACGTTCGGGATTGCGCAGATTGCTCCAGAAAGGTTCAACCATATGCTGGTATTGGGCGAAGCTCAGTACCGGCAATAACGAAAAAATAAATGCGGAAACAAAACAGGCTTTCCTGATCAGATTCATACTTATTGTGCCTTTAAGTTGTAAATATATAAAAAGACATCTAAAAATACTATTTTATCGTTGATTACAGTTTTTGACCACGTGTAACTACTTTTGAGGGATCAAGGAAAAATATGGTAAAGTCGTACATATATACAGGAGCAACCCAGCATAAAGGCAAGGGCATGTTCACGAACAGAATTATTAAGGCAGGTACCATAATAGAAAGAGCCCCTGTGATAGTGATGAGTGCCACAGAGCGACTGCTGATAGACCAGACGAAATTATATAACTATATTTTTGAATGGCAGCCTGATGGTGCGGATCTTTGCTGCATGGCACTGGGCAACATACCTATGTACAACCATTCCTACAGCTCGAACTGTGAGTACTATATGGAATATGAAAATAATGAAATGTTTGTGCAGGCAGTGCGAGATATAGCAGCAGGCGAAGAACTGACCATAAACTATAACGGCAGCTGGGACGACGAAAGCAAGGTATGGTTTGACGTAGCGGAGTAGCCAGACATGCGGTGAACCTATTGTATGGCAGCGGGATTTTACTGTAATACCATTCTGCAGGCACTCACATTAAGCAAAAACAATACGTCTTAGCAGATGATGAGAAAGGGAAAGGCCCCAAAAACTTTGCGGGTAATTTAAAATGAATACATTATTTTTACAGAACCTAATACTGCCGTGTAACCACGGCAAGACTAAATTATTTTGATATGATACGTAAAATTACATTGCTGATACTGTTGTGCTTTGGCATTCATGGGTTTGCAAATGCCCAGACAGAGGACTCAGTATCTATTTACCTTCCCTTCGGCACAGATACTACCTGTCCGGGTGTGCAGCTTGATTTTACCGCAATAGAATCGAACGACACTGCGATAGGCTCTACGTTCAAGTGGTTTGTGAACAACGTATACTCAGGCGTATCTATAGATACATTCCATACTACTGCCCTGGTAAACGGCGACAGCGTATATGCAAAGGTATATTTTACGAATAGTCTTGGTTTCATTGACAGTGCGAAATCGAACACGATCACCATTTACCGCAGTACTGCAATAATGCCTCATGTACTGAATTCTATTACTGCAGGCAGCAATCCGGATTGTCCGGGTAATCCGCTAACTTTCAGTGCCTATGCTATTAACGGCGGTACAGCACCATTGTACTACTGGTACATAGACGGTCTTCCTGTATTGGGTGCTACCAGCAGTTCTTACACCAGCGTCTTCAATGATGGCGATACTGTTTCTGTACTGATGGTATCTAACTCTACCTGTGCCGCTCCTACAGATACTGCCTATTCTAACGGTATAGAAGTAATTCACGACTCGCTGACTGCAGCACTGACCATGTCTGTACTGCACCTGCCAATATGTGCCGGCTACAGAGATACTTTCAATGCAGTTGTAACTGATGCCGGACTGGGATCGACTATTTACTGGTATGTGAACGGAGTATATGTACCAGGTGCATTAGGCCCGATGTATGTTACCGACACACTGCATAATGCTGACATAGTTTATTGCGTACTGGTAGCACCAGACCCATGTGTGATCAACGATACTACTGTTTCTACAACAATAACTATGACGGTGATACCAAACCTGACACCAACAGCCAGCATAGCGCTGACCAGTGGTGCGAACCCCGGTTGTATTGACTCTGCCATCACCTTTACTGCGACCTATGCAAGCAGCGGCACTACACCGGATCTGATATGGATAGTGAATGATACGGTAGTATCTACCGGACCAACCTCACATACACAGGCCTAT
Organism: Bordetella parapertussis; assembly: GCA_943331005.2. Taxonomy (GTDB): domain Bacteria; phylum Bacteroidota; class Bacteroidia; order Chitinophagales; family Chitinophagaceae; genus Nemorincola. Next base: position 90,638 of record CALQJX020000011.1, on the reverse strand, counting down.
AATGACGGAGACCTGCTGAAATTCAGGATACGCACAACGGATGGCGGTTGCTACATATCGGACTCTATAACAACACCGGCAGTACTTATGGTTCGCGACAGCACTCCTGTAGCACCACTGGTATCTCTTATAGACAATATGCTGGTAGCTAATACGGCAGGTACTTATGTTTGGTACTTCAACGGTGTTATTATTCCGGGTGCCAATGCGCAGACCTATCATCCGGGCACACTGGGTTATTACTATGCTGTTCGCGATACCGGCAACTGCCAGTCGCTCCCATCGAATATCATCTATGTTTCTCTGCTTGATGTGAAGAATGTACACGCAGGCAATGTGAGCATCTATCCTAACCCGACAAAGGGCATGATAACTCTTGACTGGGGTAGCCAGAAAACAAACGCACACATGACCATCTGTAATGTAGTGGGTCAGGTAGTGAAAGAAGAAGAGATCAAAAACAGCAGCCGCTACGAAGCAGACCTGACGAATATGCCTGAAGGCAACTATATATTGTCGGTGAAGGGTGCTGATGGCAGCGTATCTACCCATAAGATACTGCTCTCTAAATAAGCATTGAACCTAACTATAACAATAAAGCCCCGGACAACCGGGGCTTTATTGTTTTTATGCAGTACCTGAAAAGGAAAATTACTTATTGCTGCGGCATTTTGTAAATAGCCATTTTCACATCATCGTCTTCTTCTGCCACTATACTGAAACCACATTTGAGATAGACACCGATGGCCGCTTTGTTGTCTTTGTGTACGTGCAGGAAAATCTCATGCAGGCCAAGGGCAAAACCTTTCTCGAGCATGAGCATAGCTGCTTTAGTGGCAAGTCCCTTGCCCCAATACTTAGTTGCCCCGATGTGGGTATGAAACTCAGCCTTCCCATCGGCAATATCGGTGAGGGTTACATTGCCTATGTACTCATCTGTACCAGAAATGCAAATACCATAACGGAGTGCATCGGTCTGTTTCAGCACACGTTCCATCCATTGTGCTTCTATTTCTTCTGTAACTACTATATCGGGGCGGGAACCTGTGTATTTCCATACTTCAGGATTGTTGCGCCAATGATAGGCTACGAGGTGATCTCCCATTCTGAGGGGCCTTATGTATATATCAATCATTGTTGATCCTTTTTATGATCTCTTCCATATCCTGCCCGCTGTAGCGCTGATCTATGGGCAGGCTGAGGAGGTTGTATGCGAGGTCGTATTCTACTGAATCGTGGGGCATGTCTTTGATGACATTTGGCCAGTAAGTACCTATGTATACCTTGGCGTGAATAAGCTTGCTCATGAGGTCGCGGGAGGCAAGCAGCGGATAAGACATACCTGCACTATCCTCAGGCAGCTGCAATCTGTTGCGCCCTTCCAATGCTGCGTGCAGCAGTTTGTAATTGCTGCGGCGGCGTTGCAATGCTTCGGTATAATCTATTGAAGATAGAATAGCCTTGGTGGACGGTGACATGAGCTTCATTTCTTCTGTATCGAACAGCTCTTCCACCTCTCTGTAAAAACTATAATGGGCACTAGCAGACTGATCGTAGCGACCAATGAGGTGCTGATAGCGAGCGGAAGAATGATCGTGCGGCAATTGTGCATTAAGCGAAGCAGAAGCAGCAACATAGGCTCCATCGGGCACCCCAAAGAACTTGCGGCAAGAATAGAAGGTATCTATACCGGGTAATGGCACCGAATAAAAAGAGTGCGCATTGTCTATAATGAGATTGCTGTAACGAGCCGCGAGCTGTGCGATGTAGGCATCTTTCAGTCCGAAGAAATTGATGTAGAGTAATGCCTCCCCATCGGCAGGAGTGATATCGGCAAATTCGAAATTGTAGTCGATACTGTAGAACTGATATTCTATACCCAGTCGCTGCAGCGGTATGATGAGCGCATCGCAGTGATAGTGAGGCAGGTATAGTTTGCGGTAGCCGCGCAGCCTGAGAATGTATTCGAGTGCGTTGCGACCTGTATTGAGATCGACCATACCACTATGATATTCTGTATTGCGGGAGCCGAGTTCCAGTTCCAGATAACCTCCTATCTCTTTCATAGCAGTGTGTAGTTTTGAAGTGTTTGCTGTATCTCTTCGCGCGGGGTATTCATGCATACGTCTATGACAGAGAGGCTGCCTGTGCCTTTGAGAAAACTGAGCTTAACCCCATGCCGGCTAAAATCTTCTGTGGCGTATAGCTCCTGTCCGCCAATAGGATTGATGTAATGCTCTCCACCCTCTGCATTGAGGATATTGACGAGGTTCTGCACCCGATCTTCGGTCTTTGTGTAGCCACCCTGAGAAGACACTTTGAACTCTGTTGTGAGGCCCATGTATTGCGAGAAGCGAATGACACTATCTATGGCCAGCTGCGATATGGTATCGGGGCGTGCATCGAAAATGTCTTTTACTATGGGCATGACCTCGTTGTAGAAAGGAGCCTTGCGGTAAGAAAGATCTACGTTGGCTACGAACTTGCTGATATCCTTCGACTTCCAGTTGACCTGCGTATCTTTTATGAGCCTGAAAGAACTGGCATCGGTAAGTGGTATGGTGAAGAGGAACTCTTTGTTGTTGGAGATGATGCGGTTTCTGTTGATCCAGCCGCCCTTTATGAAATTGACATCGTCATAAAAGATGAACTTATCTACTGCAGCCACCAACTGAAAGTACCCGATATAGGGGCAAAAGTATGGCTGCATTATAGCTACTCTCATGTAGTGCTGATGGTTTTATTAGCTGCGTTTAAAATGGCTTATTGGCGCTTGCTTCCAAAATTAGCTGTTCTTCTTTGACTTTAATAATGAAGGGAAAAACAAAACAGTAGTGTAATAGATCAACTCTTTGACATTGACACCATTGGAATATTTGAAATAGTTGCGGGAGTTGGCCAGCACATACTTCAACTTATCCATTCCTTTTTTGTCTTTAGAGAAATACATGAGCATGGTGCGCGACATCTCGCCGAGGCGAAGACGGAAAACCGCATCGTACTTATAGTTGAAGTATTCGTTGGCGCCTTCGTACAATTTGAAGAGTTGCAGGTATGCCCAACCGCCGAACTGGTGCGACTTGGTGACCCCGCCGGCATGATGGCGATAGACAGCAGTTTTACCAGGCAAGTAGCGTATTCTGCCTTTATCTGCAATGACCATATGAATGGCTATATCGCCGCTACTGGCCTCTCTGAAAAAACGCGGCAACGGATCGGGCAGCTGATTGCGGAAGAAGAGTGTGGCAGTAGGAATGAATACCCGCTCTGTGAGTATGACGTCTTCTATGGTATAGTCTTCCTTTACGGGAGTAGTGAACGGATCGGGGTGCTCTTCTGTGGTATCATTGATCACATCTACATCGGTGAAGCAGATGCTGTAATCGGGGTGCGCCTCCATGAAGTCGGCCTGACGTTTGATCTTATTCGGATCTATCCAGTAATCATCGCCCTCGAGGAAGGCAATGTATTTACCGCTGCAACGTTGCAGGCACTGAATAGCGTTGAGTTTTGCACCAAGATTCTTTTCGGGAAAAAGCGGCACAATGATATCGGGATGAAGCGCGTGGTATTTGCGAATGATATCGCGGGTATTGTCTTTAGAGCAATCATCGCCGATGATGAATTCAATTCTGAAATCGTATTGCTGCTCCAGCACACTCTGAATGGCCCGTTCGATATATTTTTCGTGATTGTAGGTGATAGTGCAAACACTTACTAACGGGGTCTCGTTATTCATTCCTTGTGAAGCGGATTTTGTAGCTATAAAATTAATACCGGATGCAGGGGATACAGGTATAACAATTGATGCGGGAGCGAATTTACATAAATAAAATCAGGACACCTTAAAACAATGACGAATGTCATGATGAAGCTTGAATAAAAGGTTTAGCTTTGTCGGCATCAAAAATCACTGTTAATTGTTAATACTATGGGACCATATTTCTTAAAAGAGGTTATCTACACTCCTTCAGAAGATTTCGCAAAAGATTTCAGGGAAATATTGAAAAAGTATAAGATCGTGCATCTTTCGGGTTTACCAGCGGGCACGAACTACAAGCAGTTCTATTCTGACCTGGTAGATCAGGTTGGAGAGATAGTGAATGTGGACGAGGACATCAATACCGGCAATGCAAATGCACAGGAAAGGTGGACTGACGTGCGCTATGATAAAGACCACCAATATACTTTCCGTCATGCAAATGTGCGCCAGCCACTACATACCGATGCTGCGTATGTGAACTTTGAACTGGATGTGAATTTTTTCTTCTGCACAGAGCAGGCTGAAATAGGCGGTGCTACCACCTTTATAGATTCAGACGACCTTATTTATATACTGGAGAAATTTGAACCAGCGCTATATGAAAAACTGAAAACCCTGGAAGTTGACTTCGGTAAGGGTGAAGACCAGCGTAAAAAGCGTAAAATAATAGATACTGACGAGCGCGGCATAAAGCTGAACTGGAACCACTTCAGGGTGATGCCAGACAACACTGCTGAAGTGCTGGAAATGTGCGATCAGTTCCATAACTTCCTGGAAAAGAAGATAGTAGAAGGCGGACTACTGTTCCCTGTCTATCTGAAACCAGGCGATGCTGCATTCTTCCAGGATGACAGGTTGCTGCATGGCCGCAACTCTTTCTACGGCGCAAGAACACTTATAAAAGGCGGCTTTAACTTCAATTAATGAGCAACGCTCTGATCCCTTTTAACGGGGTAGCCGTGAACAGGATGGGATTTGGTTGCTGGCAACTGGCCGGCGACTACAACCTGAACGGCCGCCCGAACGGGTATGGCAGTATAGATATAGCCGAATCGGTGCGGGCAGTACATGCCGCACTGGACGGAGGTATGAATTTCTTTGATACTGCAGTTGGCTATGGTGCCGGCCGATCGGAGCAGGTGCTGGGCGAGGCACTGAGGTCTTATGCAGGCGGCAGTAATGTAACCCCGGTAATATGCACGAAATATGGCATTATAGAGGGTACAGATACTGATGATGATGATTTTTCTGAACAGAACATGCTGAAAAGCGTGCACCGCAGTCTGGAAAGACTGCAGGTGGATTGCCTGGGAGCGCTGTTGCTGCACAATCCGCCAGACGACATGGACCTGTCGGCTTTTGATACTACCCCACTGGAAAAGCTGAAGCAGGATGGCAAGATCTTGTCTTATGGCGTAAGCTGCAGAACACAAAAAGGAGTGGCCAATGTGCTGAAAAATGGCTTTGGCAGCGTGATAGAAGCAGTATATAACCCACTGGACCGCAGGTATGAAAGCTTCTTCAGCGATGAGCGTTATAAAGACCAATATACCTTTATATGCAGGGTGCCGCTGGCATCGGGATTCATTAATCCGAAGACGATAACCGAAGACCGGGTATTTCCTGCCAATGATATAAGAAGCAATTTCAACGCAGAACAGGTGGCATGGGTAACAGGTGCAGTGCGTGCATTGTCTTTTCTGCAGGAACTGGAAGGAGGCATCAGTGTAAGCGCCTTGCGTTTTCAGTTATCTAATCCCTATCAAACACTGACCATACCGGGCATAAAGAATACCCGCCAGCTGCAGGATGCGCAGCTGGCGCTGCAACTGGGGCCATTGCCACAGCCGTTACTGGAACAGATAGCGGCTGCAGTACCAGAGGTATTTTACCGCTGGCGCTAATGTTATGAAAGAATAACAAAGCCCGGACCGATGTAAATTTGGCCGAATTATTTCTACTTTTGTATATGTCCAAAACATACGGCACAAAGAGTATGATGATGTCTGCCCTGCTATCGCTGGGTTTGATGGTAGTATGTTATGTAGTGATAAGGCACAGAATAGGTTTTGTAGCTATGGCAGCACTGATAGTGCTGTTTGACCTGAGGATATATATGCCACGTTACCAGATGGTAACGATCTCCGGAGATTCGATCAGTTTTTTTTCTGTAAATCCTTTGAAGAAACGCGTCATCATTCCGCTGAAAGAAGTGAACAGGATATCGCTGGAAACGGTAAGCGATCTGTTATATAAAGTTGTTGTTGCCGGAACAGCGAACAACACTATAGATGTGAATATGTACCCTACTGAATTTAAGGAACTTGCCGAAACAATAGCTGCAACAGGCATCAAAACAGAACAATTGAACCATAAGGCCTAGTGCCCATGGTTAAAACAGGATCACAGGCATGTCTAGCATAAAGATGAGTAAGGGCATAATGGCCGGGGCGCTGCTGCTGATAGTTGCGAACCTTATGTATGCATTTTATCAACATTACCATTGTATTCTGGATGGAGATCTGGGAGGCGTAACACTTCCGTCGAGCAACTATAAGCGCGTGCTGAGTGACCCGCTGGGACTGGGCGCATTGCTGCACCACGAGCGGTATAATGTTCCGAACCGGTTTGTAGTACTTTATTCTACCTATGCGCACTTCAGAACATGGCCGTTCTTTTTTCAGAAATTCACAGACCCTATTAGCAGTGTATATCTTACCAGTGCACTGGCCAAAACAGTATGGCAACTGCTATTTACCTACCTGATAGGTATATATGTGAGCGGGCAATTCAGGATCTTCAATAAGAATTTTATACTAACTGCCTTACTGCTGACACCCTTGTTTCAGAACTGTGGTTATGTATGGGATATGGGTATCATAGACCCACCAATATCTTATGCATTTGCTTATGCATTTTCGGTGCTGCTGGTGGGTATCTTCTTTCTGCCTTTCTATCTGATGACATTTCATAAGATAGAGGTCAAATTCGGGTGGGTGCTAAGTGTATCTCTGATGGTACTGTCTTGGGCAATAGCATTTAACGGACCTATTAGTGCACCGGTAATGATACTGGTTTGCGGCTTTTTGTGGATGGAACAGACAAGACAAGGCATGGTGCGCTATGCTGAGCAGCCGCTCGTGCAGCGAGTTAAATCTGCCATTGGCGCAATACCCAGGCCTATGATATGGATACCGGCATTTGCAGTAGCCATGTCTCTATATTCTTTTTACATAGGTAAGTTCAACATAGAGGGATTCATAAAGCAGATATCTATGGCAGAAAGATACCAAAGGCTGCCCCACTCTATATTCCATCTTTTCACTACAGAAGGTATGGGTATGCTGATGCTGATGATCTTGCTGAACCTGTTCTTTCTGCTGAAGAAAAGAACTACCGAAACAAATAAGATGCTGCGCCTATTTGTATGGATAATGATCTTCAGCTGTGTATATATGCTGTTGCTGCCACTGGGGGGCTACCGCTTTTACAGGCCGGAGATAGTGCGCCATGATGTGATGGTACCGGTAATAACCACACTTATTGCATTCTATGTGCTATCTACCTATTACCTGTTGCAGCATGTGCCACAAAGGCAATATAAACTATACCTGTTTCTGGTACTGATACCCCTGTGCAGGTATTTTATTGCCGATAAATTATATAACCAGTTTGACAACAGCTGCGAAAGGCAGGCTATGGAAATGATAGCGGCATCGAAAGAAAAGACCGTATTGCTGCCTATGGATTGCAGCATAATGGACTGGGACAAAATAACCGACCCTGCCAAGTCTAAAATAAACACAGACCTAATGAAAGACTGGGGAATAACACACGAAGAAAAGTACTACTACCAGAAATAACAGACGATGTAGTACAAACAGTACAATTCAATTTATTATTTATCTTTACCACAAAAAAACGATGCTCTTCAACTCGTTTGAATTTCTTCTATTCCTCATCACTGTTTATTTTCTTTACTGGTTTGCATTCAACAAAAACTTAAAGCTTCAGAATATTCTGCTACTTAGCTGCAGTTACCTTTTTTATGGTTTCTGGGACTGGCGTTTTCTGTTCTTGTTACTGCTCTCTACATTTATAGATTATGGATTCGGACTGGTGATATACAAGTCTGAGAAAAGGAAAAAACTATATCTATGGCTGAGTATCTTCAATAACCTGGCCGTACTGGGTTTCTTTAAATACTACAACTTCTTTGTGGGTAATGCACAGGCAGCCTTGCTGCTAATGGGTTTTCATGTAGACCCCTGGCTGCTGAACATAGTATTGCCTGTAGGTATTTCTTTCTACACCTTCCATGGCATGTCTTATGTGTTTGATATATACAACAATAAGGTAGTGCCTACGAAGAACTTTATAGAGTATGCGGTCTTTGTGAGTTTCTTCCCGCTACTGGTGGCAGGGCCTATAGAACGAGCCTCCCATCTATTGCCACAGGTGCAGGTAAAAAGGAAATTTTCTTATCAGCAATCTATAGAAGGTATGCGGCTGATACTGTGGGGGTATTTTCTGAAGGTGGTAATAGCTGATACCCTATCGGTGTTTGTGAATGATATCTTTGGCAATTACAAAACCTATTCCGGCTCTACACTGGTACTGGGCGCCATTTACTTTTCGATACAGATCTATGGTGACTTCTGCGGATATACCAATATTGCTCTTGGTGTGGCTAAGTTGTTCGGCTTTGAGTTGCTATCGAACTTTAAATACCCTTACTTTTCCAGAAACATAGCTGAGTTCTGGAAGCGTTGGCATATTTCATTGTCGTCCTGGTTCAGAGATTATCTGTACATCCCACTGGGAGGATCGAGGGTGAGCATGGCGAAAGTGATAAGAAATACCTTTATCATCTTTCTGGTGAGCGGTTTCTGGCATGGCGCCAACTGGACCTTTATAGCATGGGGCGGAATACACGCCTTACTGTTCATACCGGTACTACTGAGTAACAACAACAAAAAGTACACATCGGAAGTAGTAGCGGCCAATACCGTACTGCCATCGCTGAAAGAGACCATGCAAATGACAGCAACCTTTGCGCTGGCAGCATTTGCCTGGATATTCTTCAGGGCACCTGATGTGAGCATGGCATTTGACTACATTCAACATATAGGGCACGGACTACTGCAGATGCCGACCAAAAGACTGGGTATTGCCTATGTGCTGGTACCACTGGTGATAGACTGGCAGCAAAGGTGGGACGAAAGGAAGGTACTTGCCTACCGCAGCACAGCGGCAAGATGGATCATGTATGTGCTTCTGGGTAGCGCAGTACTTATTTACTCTGTATATAATCAGGGCACATTTATCTATTTCCAATTTTAGCATCAACATGAAGCAACTACTTACCAGGTTCCTGATATATGCAGCGATCATATCGCTGATCTACTGGGTGTACCTTACATTTATGTCGCATGTGCTGAATGAGGACAGACTATATAAGCTGGATCCGAAGAAAACAGTGCTGGTAATAGGCGACTCCCATACTGCATTTGGCATCATAGACTCTAACATGACCCATGTGGCCAATCTTTCGCAATCGGCCGATGTGTATCTGTATAACTATCGTAAGATGCAGAAATTGCTGCCCCTGAACCCACAGATCCATACGGTGATGATAGGTTTCGGAGGGCACGATGTGCAACAGTTCATGGCTAAAGTATTTCTGAAGCGGCATGAATTTACAAAGGCCAAAGTGCAGAATTACTACCACCTGCTGAGTGCTGCAGATATGTCTTATCTGCTTTTCCAGAGTCCTACACAGGTAATAAAGGGAGTAGTGGGCCTGCCAAAGCTGAAAACCCCTTACTTACTGAAGATAATGCGCGGACGACGCATGAACCTTGAAGATGACATAAAATTTGGTGGTTTCTCTTTCAGAGATGATACACTGGACCTGAAGAAGAATTTTGCAGATGTTGCTAAACTGGAAAAAGACAAGGAAGACCTGCTGAGTATGTGGGCCTGGCAGATAAACTACCTGCACAAACTTGTGGACCTGTGCAAGGCGCACCATGTGAAGGTGATATTTATAAGAATGCCGGAACACAAGCTTTTCCCAAGAAGTATAGAACCTGATTTTCAGGCATTCAGGAAGAAAGAATTCGGAAAGATACCTTTTGTAGATTTCATTAAGATGGATTTCCCCGACTCTTGTTTTGCGGATCTGGATCACCTGAACTATTATGGCGCGCGTATATTCACCGACTCTTTTGCACACTATGCTGCAACCATAGAATAAGTCAAGAAATAACAAAAGGGATTCGTTTGCTATTTGACAAATGAAAATATAAATTATTTTTGTATCCTCATGGTTGTACTATGATGTGCAATCATTGGCTTCCTTACTCTATGTCATATCCGTTATTATCTTTGAAATACCCTTTGGCAGGTTTGTTGTTGCTGGCATCGGCCGGCGCATCTGCAAAAGCAAAACGAGATACTATTATCACTAAGCAGGGTGTGGAGATATTTGTAAGCAAGGATCAGTCGAAAAAGCTGAAGCTGATAGCAGAACTGCATCTGCTGGATGTAGAAACAGGCGCCAGCGACTATGTGCGCATGGGCACAGGTGCCAATGCAGACTATATCTTTCGCCGTTACTTTTCTGTAAATGCAGGCTTCAAAGGCACTTATTACAGCTTTCTACAGCAAACAGAAAGCGGCAAGAGCTACAGCGATACCAAACTGAATCCGTTTGCTACCGGCAATGCGGGCATAAGGCTGCATATACTGGATGGGAAGGGCTGGGAAAAGCGAAAGATGGTGCTGGACGCCTTTAAAGAACTGGACAGCAAGGGCATGAGGCGCACGACGATGCGCTTTACTAAGGCCAGGTTTCCGTGCAGGCGCATTTTTGCGGTGCGAGGCGGCCTCTACTACAGCAATGCACCCGTATCTGTGAACCACAATGCCGATGTACTGAAGCCGCAAGCCAAGGGATCTGTGCAAACGGCAGACGGTACCGTGTTTACCGGCGACTACTACACCAATACCCGCACGATGGGCTACTATGCCGGACTGACCCGCATAACCCATATGAAGATGCGCACCAGCAGCACCATAAACTGGCTGGAGGGCGACAGCAAACAAACAGCTATCTTCAAAGAGGTATATGCAGATGTGCTGTTTGCCAACACTACCATAGACCCGCTACTGGTGAAGGGAACTGAATACGCAATAACCCCTAATACGCCGGGCAGCTTCAGCCTGAATGATATAGGGTGGCGTATGGGAGGCAGGCTGATAGCAACCAGAAAAAGAGTGAATATGGGTACCAGCTACGAAATAGGTAACAGACCCGGACTGAAAGGACGGGGTGCCTACCTGAGCATAGGTATAACGCTTGCTTATGTGAAATAGTGCAAATAGCATCAATTCATTACCTTTATATACTAAGTCTGAACCACTATAAAATATATTGCTTATGAAATGGTACCTGATGGTTATCAAGAAATATTCCACCTTCACGGGACGCTCCCGCAGAAAGGAATTCTGGATGTTTGTACTGATGAATCTGCTCTTCAGTACGCTGGCAAAACTGATAGATCAGTTGCTGGGGCTGAACCTGCCGGGTAGTGGTTTTATGGATGGCGGCATCATCAACATGGTGTATTCGCTGTTTGTAATAGTACCTACACTGTCTCTTACGGTGCGCAGGTTTCATGATATAGGCAAGAGCGGATGGGTGTATTTCCGTTTTATGCTGGCGGCCATAATATCTACTATAGTATGGGTAGTATTGATACTGATGAAGGCGATGAAATCGGGCATGAGTCTGGACCCGGAAGATATAGACCTGGCTACGATGGGCCAGTTCCTGGTGCCTACCATGATCTATGGTCTGGTGATACTGGGTATAGCTATATGGTCGCTGGTGCTGATGGTGCGCGACAGCCAGCCGGGCGAAAACAAATATGGCCCCAACCCCAAAGAAGATAATAACATAACTGACAGCATACCGAATCTGTAAGCAGATATGTGTCTGTAGCAAAGCAGAAGGGATGACGTAACGTCATCCCTTCTGCTTTTTGAGTATGTAGTGGTTTGTTGTTAAAATTATTGTCTTGCTTTTCAGGAGAATTATGGACATTATATGTCTTTCCAACAAAGCTATCCACCCCACCCTTCTCTGTCGAGGCTACGGTACTGTATGGCCTCTGCAAGGTGTTCCGGACGAATGTCGTCGCTGGCAGCGAGATCGGCAATGGTGCGGGAGACCTTGAGTATGCGATCGTAGGCGCGGGCACTGAGGTTGAGCCGGTCCATGGCGGTCTTGAGGAGGTTGTGGCCTACCGGGCTAACGATGCAGATATCTTTGAGGAGCTTGCTGCCCATCTGCGCATTGGCATACACACCGGGATGTTCTTCAAATCTTTTTGCCTGAAGTTCGCGTGCGGCTATAACACGGGCACGCACATCGTCGCTATTCTCGCTGGTCTTTTGCGAGGTGAGCTCGCTGAAGGGAACTGGAGTAACTTCGACATGAAGGTCTATACGATCGAGCAGGGGACCGCTGATCTTGTTGAGGTAGCGCTGCACCATAATAGGGGAACAGGTACACTCTTTCTCGGGATGATTGAAGTAGCCGCAGGGGCAGGGATTCATAGATGCGATGAGCATGAAGCTAGCCGGAAAATCTATGCTGACCTTGGCGCGCGATATAGATACCCGACGTTCTTCCATGGGTTGGCGCATGACCTCGAGTACGGTGCGCTTGAATTCGGGCAGTTCATCTAGAAAGAGCACTCCATTGTGCGCCAGCGATATTTCGCCGGGCTGCGGTATGCCGCCACCTCCTACAAGTGCCACATCTGATATGGTATGGTGCGGGCTGCGGAAAGGCCGCTGTGCCACCAGCGATGAATTGCCGGGCATCTTGCCAGCGACGCTATGAATCTTGGTGGTCTCCAGCGCCTCGTGCAGCGTGAGCGGCGGCAGAATGGTGGGCAGCCTCTTTGCCAGCATGGTCTTGCCGGCACCGGGAGGGCCTATGAGGATGGCATTGTGCCCGCCGGCTGCAGCTATCTCGAGGGCGCGCTTCACATTTTCCTGCCCTTTTACATCGTTGAAATCTATTTCGAAATGACACTGTGCATCATAAAACTCTTCGCGGGTATTTACCTTGAGCGGAGTGAGTGTGCCGTTGCCTTTGAAGAAATCTATGACCTCATTGATATGCTCTACCCCATATACTTCGAGATTGTTGACGAGGGCGGCCTCGCGGGCATTTTCTTTGGGTACTATGAGTCCTTTGAATTTCTCGGCACGCGTTTGTATGGCAATAGGCAAAGCACCCTTTATGGCTTTTACGGTACCATCGAGCGAAAGCTCGCCCATGATAACATATTCGTGCAGCTGCTCGCTGGGCAACTGTGCTGTGGCTGCCAGAAAGCCAAGCGCAATAGGCAGATCATAGGCTGCGCCCGCCTTCTTAATATCTGCAGGAGCCATATTGACCACCATGCGGCCACGAGGTCTGTCGAAACCACTGTTTTGTATGGCAGAGATGACACGATCTGTACTTTCCTTGACGGCATTATCGGGCAAGCCCACGATAAACACACCAATAGCCCCACCGGGCGTATCTACCTCTACTGTAATGGTCTTTGCATCTACCCCGTATACCGCGCTGCCAAATAACTTAACTAACATATGTTTTCAGGTGACTTATTTTTCTGAACGTAAATGTAAGGATAGATAGGGAATAGGAATAAAAAAAGCCGCAAACAGTGTTTGCGGCTTTGAGTATAGTATTGTTTACTGCCTATTTCAGTGTGAGGTGTGCATAGCTGTTTGATGGCTCTGCAGTCTGCCTGATAGAGTTGTAGGTAGGAATGATGTAGCGTGCGCTGTAGTCGTTGTCTGAGATGAACTTGAGCACATACTCCACTGCAAATGCAGGGTCATTCTTCATACCTACTATCAGGTATTCGAGGTAGAAAAGACAGATACCTGAATCGAAAGAACCACCATTGTCTTTACCGATCCACTTTTCTGCAAATGCTATGATATCGTCTTTATTATCTGTGATCTTATCTACCAGCTGCCTGATGTTAAATACCTTCAGGAAGCGAAGACGATCTACATCACCTTCAATATCTATATCGTCGTTTATTTTGGCACCTGCGCGTTCTGCGATGCTGCTATCCACTTCTTTAATGAGGTAACTTGTCCTTACAAATTCTGTAAGTGACTCTTCCGTCATCTGCGCATTTTCATCGAGGGTGTGGTTTACTGCAGCAACAACTGGAGCAGCCTGTGGCATATCTGCAATACGATCGGCGAAACCATTTACATTCATGTTGAATGTATCGATCTTGTCGATGTTGAGGGCAACTGCTTCAGGAGCTGGTTTTGGTGCTTCAACAGGAGCTGCCTGTGCTACAGGCTCTTTTACCGGAGCGGCAACAGGTGGAGTGAAAATATCGAGATATTTCTCTTCTACGCCGTTTTTATTATCAATATTATTGATTCCTACAGCCAAAGCGTTGAAGCTATCAACACTCATGTCCATAGCATCTATTTTATTTACTGTTTCCGTTACTGCGCTCATAACAGGTACCGCTGCAGGCATCTCAACTACAGGTGCAGGCATTGGAGCCGGTGCAGGTGCTACTGGAGTAACCGGGGCAGCTACAGGCTGTGCCATTACCACCTGAGGCTCTCTGGTGATCTGTGGCAAATCCGGCATTGCTGCTGTATGATTACGACCTGTATTGCCAGCATTATCTCTGATCTTGACAAATTCGATATCTGCCATTTCGAGGAATGCACCAACACGGTAAAAATCTCTTTTTACATTGTCTGGCAAAGACGGGCTACCGTTGCTGAGTCCTTTCTGCATAGCGGTATAAACATCCTGAAGGATAGAAGATACACGGATCTCGAACCTGTGAGGGCCAAGGATCTTATATTCAGGAAGGTCTAACCTGTTTGATTTTAATGCAGCCTGAAAAGTGAGTCCTGATGAAGTGAACGAATCAGGAGTGGCGTGTTCGTCTTTGATGATACGAAGATCGAATTCGCTATTGAGCAGATTAGTTACTTTACTGATGGTGTCTTCAAAGAAGCTAACAACCCTTACTACAGGGATATTGACATTCTCACCGTAAGCATTAACCTGTGTTTCTATTTTAGAGTCAATGAGGTAAGTGGGAATGTTACTGTACGTAACAACCTGTATTACCAAGTCTTCCATTTTCCCTAAGAATGCACTGTTCCTAGTCATACGAGTTTTAATTTAGTGGTAGGGAGTTACTACAAAGGATGCAATAACTATGCCACAATATTACACACTAAAGCGTGGACAATTCGTATTATTGGTGCCGTTTAACTTTGATTTAGGTGCAAGTTAACAAATAGCTAACAACATATTTGCTAATGATTAATGAGTTATACACACAATATTAAGGTTAAATATACGGCAAAAAGCATATAAATTTAATCAATTCAGCTTTTTACATCTGCAGGTTTCCAGAAATCTTTCCATTGCTGTGGTGTCAAAGCATCCTCTGTACTGAAGTTGCCTATTTTGGTACGCCTCAGTTCACTAAGGTATCCGCCACAGCCCAAAACAGCACCAATATCGTTTGCAAGAGAGCGAATGTAGGTACCGGTACTACACATGACACGGAAATGCACCTCCGGATTCCGGAATTCAACTATCTCAAATTCGCCTATAGTAACCGGGCGGGCGTTCAACACCACTTCTTTACCAGCTCTGGCAAGATCGTAAGAGCGTTTGCCGTCTTTCTTTATAGCAGAGTGAATAGGAGGCACCTGCATTATGTCTCCGGTAAACTGTTTAGTAGCTTCCAGTAGCTGCTCCAGCGTAATGTGATCGCAGGGTTTTTCGTCGTGCGGCGTACTTTCCAGATCGTAGGTATCTGTAACGGCACCCAGTGTGATGACCCCTGTATATTCTTTGGGAAGCCGCTGATAGTCTGAAATGCTTTTGGTCATTTCGCCGGTGCAGCAAATGAGCAAGCCGGTAGCAAGCGGATCTAGTGTACCGCAATGGCCTATTTTAGCGCGGATAGCGATCTTGATACTATTGACGGCATCGAATGAGGTCCACTTGTATGGCTTGTCTATGAGTATAACACCACCTTTTTTAAGTTCGGCAGCGGATGGTCTTTTTTGCATGTGTGGCAAAGGTAGCAGAATAGACCGATACAGAAAGCGATACGGCCTAGCGCTCGTAGCAGACCTGAGAAAAAGCGACCTGCCCAGATAGCGGCGGAGCCAGCTTGCGTACGGCTACCCTGATCTTTGGGGCAAAGGGAAACTGCGCGGTAAGTATAGTATGGATATCGAAAACGACGGTCTCTATGAGTTCGTGCGGTGCGGCAAACACATTATGAACAGTCTGGTGCACTGTAGAATAGTCGGCAAAGGGCCAGGGCTGCAGATCGGGCAACCAGATATCCACATCAGTCTCAAATGTATTACCTACGATCTTTTCCTCGGGATAAAGACCAATAGGCGCCTTGATAACTATGCCATGAAGCGAAACAGACAGCATTACTATTCTATCTAAAAGTTGTGAAAAAACACGCTAAAAATATTGCTACAATCTATCAGACACGCCAGGTGAAGAGGCCTCTTTCTGTGAACTGATACGGGCTGACACTACCACCGAAGGCCTGCAAAGTTTTGCGCACCTCGTAGCGGGTATTGCCCGGGCAATAGAACATCATGAAACCACCGCCACCGGCACCAGATATCTTGCCACCTGTAGCACCCGACCTGAGAGCTGCTTCGTAAATAGCATCCATAGAATCGTTAGAGATACCTTTTGCCATTTGCTTTTTGAAGCGGAAACCATAATCGAGAATACGGCCAATATCGTGAATATTGCCTTTCAGCATAGCCTCTTTCATCATCTGCGCCTGCTCTTTCAGCTGGTGCATCGCATCTATCGACTGCTGATTCTTATCGGTGACATTCTTGCTCTGCGCCTCTATGATAGTTGAAGAAAGTCTGCTGGTAGCCGTGAAGTAGAGCAGGAGATTGTTTTCCAGTTCGTACATATACTCCGGCTTTATGCGCAGCGGGTTTACAATTACCTTGTTGCCATCATAGAACTCCATAAAATTGACACCACCAAAGGTAGCCGCATACTGATCTTGCTTGCCGCCAGCCATTGCCAGTTCTACCCGTTCTATATCGTAGGCCATCTGAGCAATATCGTATTCGCCGAGGGGCAAATTGAGCCATTCTGCAAAAGCACCAATTATGGCAACCACCAGTGTAGATGAGCTACCCAGGCCGGAGCCAGCAGGTGCATCTACGGTAGTAGTAATGCGGAAACCGGAAGGCACAGGGCCATATTTGGCTACCAGATGGTTATATACACCCGTTGCCAGATCGAGCACACCATCTATGGGCAACTCATCGGCCAGCTCATAAGCTACACTTTCATTGCGATCGAGGGCATCTATGATAACCTGAGGCACCGCCAGCGGTTCTATAGTAGCAGACGCATACAACGAAATAGTAGCATTGAGTATAGCACCTCCATAGAGGTCGCAGTAAGGGCTCACATCTGTGCCACCGCCGGCCAGGCCTATGCGTAACGGTGCCTTGCTCCTGTATATCATAATTGTGTTGCTAAATTAGGTAAAAAAAATGGGCGATGATGGGTTTGCTGCCATGCAGGCAAAACCTTACAAAAACAGCCGGCACATGGCCGGCTGCTGAATAGTATTGGAAGATCGGAATTACTTTGTTTCCGGATCTAGTACAGAAATGAACTTATTTGTGCCACTCAGCATAAGATTTGCGGTCTGCTGAATGTCTACCGGAGAAAGTTTATCTATGTAGGTATCATAATTGAGTACACGATCCCTGTCTCTGCCCCAGAAAAGGACACTTTCCAGTTTCTCGTTCCAGTATTTATTCTCTTTTACATCAGTGATGTGTTTTTCGCGCCACTGACTTTTTACTTTATCCAGGTCTTTTTCTGAAGGACCATGCGCCCTGAGGTTGCGGATCTCTTCGTCTGTAGCAGTGAGGAGTTTTTCTACATTCTCGGGTCCGCAAGGCAACTGCAACTGGATACTGTAATGCTCGTAAGGTTCTTTTTTGAGCTGACCGCGGAAACCACCGCCATAAATAGCCCCCATCTTCTCGCGCATTTCTTCTATCACTTTTATGTTCAGCACCTCTGCCAAAGCTTCTGTCTTCAACTCCAGATCTTCGTTATACATGATCTCACCACCATAAATGGCCAATATCATGCTCTGTTTTTCCTGTCCTTTTTTTATTCTCAGTTCCTTCACCCCTTTTACCGGACGTGCACCATTGTCTTTATAATCTGCTGCGGCAGGAGAATAGGGCAGGCCACCCAGATAAGTCTGGATCAGCGGCAATGCTGTAGCCACATCTACGTTTCCTGTAATGAAGAAATGGAAGCCCTGTGCATTACCAAATTCATCTCTGAATATTTGCAGTGACTGATCGAGATCTATCTTAGCGAAGTCGGCCGGCTTTGGGAATACCATTGGCGCTCTGGGATTATTACCATAAAGCGACTTTATAGTAGTATCCATAAAGGCCACTCTAGGATTGCTGCTCATGAACTGCAACATGGTAACCTGTTTTTCCTTATATGCTTTGAACAGTGCTTCGTCTTTGCGAGGCTGGGTGAGATTGAGGAAGGTGAGCTGCAACATACTTTCCAGATCTTTTACTGTAGAAGAAGCAGCTACGTTATCATCAATATCAGACATACTGAGATTAACTTTGACATTTTTCCCGGCCACAGCTTTCTCCAGATCAGCTGGTGAGAATTCGCCAATACCCATTGCCTCTACCATATCAGTAGCAAATGCCACATTGCTACGGTTGTTAATTCCGTATTTGTTGGCACCACCTTTTTTGATACCTGTCATGATGATCTCATCGCTTTTGAATTCGGTTTTTTTGATAGTAACCTTCACGCCATTGCTCAATGTATAGGTAGTTGCATCTAAACCCGGTTCAGGCTGCTGCGTCATTATAGTACCGGCTGTGGGCTTCTTACTGATAAGTGTAGTAGAAACAGCTTTTTGTTCTGTTTTTGTCACTTCCTGCGTGAGCCCTTTTGCCGTAATGGCCATCAGTTCTTTTTCTGCAGGTAATTTCACATCGGCATTCTCAGGCGCAGTTACGAGTGTAAAAGTATTGTTGTCTTTCAGCCATTCTTTCACCAACGCATTCACCTCTTCGGCCTTGATGGAAGGCATCATAGACTTGTTGTATTCGTATTCTCTGGCAATACCGGGATAAGGCTCATTATCAAGGAAGGCACGGATGTATTCTTCTACATATTCCTTGCTTTCGGTAGTAGTGCGTTCATTGTAAGATTTCTCAATGCCGCTGAGCATTTCTTTCTTTACAATTTCCAGTTCGCTATCAGAGAAGCCGAACTTGCGGGCACGTGCCAGTTCTGCAGTAAGTGCATTGAGTGCCTTTTCGGGGCCATTCATGAACAATGCATATGCAGTAAGGTTCTGATAACCATGAATAAGATCATTGAACTCGAGACCGGCAAAAGGGAAAGGAGGATTGCTGCCCTGAGCCAGATCGCTGAGCCTGTGATTGAGCATCTGTAGTCCCAGCTGCCTAACTATAGAATTGCGATAGTCGGCCACAGTATTCTCTTCATGCTTTTTGGTATAGGGGAATGACAACATGAGCAGCGAGTTTGTAGCTTCTTTGTCAGTAACCACCATAGCATCAGGTGTTTTTCTGGGAGCCACATCCACATAGGTGCGCGGACGCTCATTAGCAGGATTCTGTATACCCGCAAAATGATCACGGATCATCTTTTTAGCCGTTTCCACTTCTATATCTCCAACCACAACAACTGCCTGCAGATCGGGACGGTACCAATCGCGGTAGAAACTGCGTATGGTCTCGTATTTGAACGACTTCAGTATCTCATCCTTACCAATAGGCAGGCGACGGGCATAAAGCGATCCTTCGGCCAATTTAGGGAAATACTTTTTGAGCATGCGGTCTTCAGCACCCTTGCCCAGACGGCTTTCTTCGAGTACCACTCCGCGTTCTTCGTCTATGTCTTTATCTGTAAGTAGTGCATTGTGTGCCCAGTCTTCTATGATCTGGAAACCTTTCTCCAGATTGCCCGGCTTGTCTGTAGGGATAGGCAGTATATAAACTGTCTGATCGAAGGCAGTATACGCATTGAGATCTGCACCGAACTGCACACCTATAGACTGCAGGTAACTAACCAGTTCGTTTTTCTGGAAGTTTTTGGTGCCGTTGAAGTTCATGTGCTCCATGAAGTGCGCCAACCCTTGCTGGTCGTCGTTTTCGAGGATAGCACCCGCCTTTACAACGAGGCGGAGCTCTACTTTATTGGCAGGCTTTTTATTGTTCCTGATGTAGTAAGTAAGACCGTTTTCCAGTTTACCGGTAACAACGTCGGGATCGGTAGGAATAGGAGACTTTAGATCCTGAGCTATGGCCGATACGGAAAAGACCATAAGAGAGACCACACCCGATAGTACACGGCGAGAGGCCGAAAAGAAATGCTGCATTTATGAAAGTTTGAATTAAAGGTAATGATTTATGATAATTGAGTATAGCATTGCAACTGTTACCAGTACGCTGCAAATGTGTTTTTTAACAGATCACAGAGAGTAGTATGGCACAAATAGCAGGCAGATCACTGTTCTTTGAGCGGATTGCGCAATTTCCATCCTCCATCCTCCAATGAAGAGAAATAGCTGACCAACCAACGGGAAGCTGCATCCGGAATATGATGCAGCCTGATGAGATAGTCTTTACGAACCGGTTTTGCCCCCAGACTTGCCTTAGCATCGAAAGAGGTACGGCCCAGTTTCAGTACATTTTTGCGTAGTGATATTGCCCTATCGAGGCCCGAAAAAAGCATGTTGAAATAGAGCTGATAAGTGGCATTGAGTTCTATATCGAAGCCTACGTAAAAGAGCTCGTATTCGGCGGGTGTGATAAAGGCACTGTAGAATGCGATAAGCTGATCTCCGTTGAAAAGCCCCATGATCTCGAAATTATCTTTGTACAGTCTCTTGAGTTCGGTTATATAATTGCCACCGGAAGTAGTAAAAACAAATGGCTGCTTATCTATTACTCCTGCAAAAAGTCTGTTTATATCGTCCTGATATATGTCGATCTCCACCTCTGCTATGGGCCTTATGGTAATTGGCTCAGCAGCAGCCAGTATTTTGTTTGCACGAGTCTTGTACTTGCGCGATAATGCTGCTATATAGTCTTGCAAGTTGAGCCATGACGCCGGAATGTTCATCTCCATTGTATTGTCATCGAGCGGGGTACTATAGCCCCATGACGCCAGCTTGCGCATAGTAGTGACACTGATATCACCGGTGCCAGTGAGTATGATGGCGGAAGCATCATCGCGATCGGCAATACGATCGGCAATAGCGGCGACCGTTTCTAAAGCTTCTTTATTGCTGATAAGTGACCTGTCGAAACAGAAACAAGGGAGATCAGTACGCAGTGCATTGCCGGTGACCACCACCCTCGCCTTGCGCATATTGAGGATAAGGGAAAGTATGTGTTTTACAACAGAACTGTTGCGATGCAGATTGAAACTGCGTGATGAGAGTGTAAATACCTGAAAACAAGCAAAAAGTAATGGTTTACCGTCTTTAAAGACTGCTGCATACCTGAAAGTGACATCGGGCAGAGAGCGCTGAGCCGCAATGAGGTGCGCAAAGGACAGTTCCTTTGGCAGAAAACCTTCCATATGCGCCAGTGCCGCTGTTGCTTCAGCAGCATCGTTCATTATTACTAAATCCGGATCGTTCTGACCTTCCCTGCAGCGGGAAAGCAAACTTCTGATAAAAGCAGTGGCAGGGCAATGGTCGGCTGCAGGATAAGCCATTGCAGCGGAACTCCGACGGTTCATCATTCAAACCAAAATTAGGGGAAAACGGTGCAAATTGCGCTTATAGGGGTATAGATAAACAATAAAAAAACCGCACCCTGAAGGGTGCGGTCGTATGATCTTATAAATATTGATTAAGCAATTTTTTCTACCTGCATGTAGTTGAGTTCTACCGGAGTAGCGCGACCGAAGATCTTCACCACCACTTTGAGTTTTTTCTTCTCCTGGTTGATCTCTTCTACCGTACCATTGAAGTCGTTGAAAGGACCGTCTACGATCTTCACGGTTTCCCCAATGATGTATGGTTCTGCGTAGCTGATACCCTGCTCGCTCACTTCATCCATCTTACCGAACATCTTGTTCACCTCTGCTTTGCGGAGCGCTGTAGGGTGATCTTTTCCGAGGAAGTGGATAACGCCTGTTACGTTCTTTACAGTATGAATGATATCGTCGGTGAGTTTGCCATCGTTTGCTTCCAACAGTATATAGCCTGGGAACAAAGTTTTTTCGCGCAGCACTTTCTTTCCGTTCAGCACTTTGAACACCTTTTCAACCGGGCAAAGGATCTGTACTACTGAATTTGTCCAGTTGTTGATCTTTACTTCTTTATCGAGGTATTCCTTTACTTTCCTTTCTTTACCACTTACTACGCGTATAACGTACCATTTGGTATCGGGAGCCGGTTTGATTTCCGGGGTTATTACTGTTTCACTCATGGCTTCCATTGTTAATTGCCCAGCATTTTGTAAACGAATGTCAGAATGTTCTCTGAAGCGAGGTCCATGCCGAAGATAACAGCGGTAACGAGACCGAGGGCAGCCAACACGATGATGGTAGTCTGCTGCAGTTCGTCCCATGATGGCCAACTTACCTTATGCAACAGCTCGTCATAAGCTTCCTGCACGTAATTGCCTATTTTGCTCATTTGTTTCAGTTAAAAGGTTAAAATATTAAGTGGTCAACGGGGCAATAGATTGAGGGTGGAACCCAACAACCTATTGTCCAATTAACCATGCGGCCTGTAGGCCTAGCTTGCACGGGCACGCGGATTCGAACCACGATCAAAGGTTTTGGAGACCTCTATTCTACCATTGAACTATGCCCGTATAAATCAAAAAGTCAAAAGAAAATCCTTTTGACTTTTGCGGAACGCTGCAAAGATAAGAGTATTTTTTGGTTTTCCGAACGTTTTATTGCCTTTACTTGAATTGTCATTTTTGTCATAAAACGAAACTCTAATACATGTACTTCAAACAGTTATCATTAATAATAGGTGCTATTCCCGATTAACGATTAATTTTGGCACATGAAAGTAAGAGTAAGATTTGCACCGAGCCCCACAGGTGGATTGCATCTGGGCGGCGTAAGGACGGTATTATATAATTATTTATTTGCACGTGCGCACAAAGGCGACTTTGTGCTGCGTATAGAAGATACCGACCAGACCCGCTTTGTGGAAGGCGCAGAACAATATATAATGGACTGCCTGGAATGGTGCGGCCTGCAACCCGATGAAAGTCCGCTGAAAGGTGGTCCGTTTGCCCCGTACCGCCAGAGCGAGCGCAAAAGCATGTATCACCACTATGCACAATTGCTGATAGATGGCGGCCATGCCTATTACGCCTTCGATACGCCCGAAGAGATAGAGCAGATGCGCAAGGAACAGCGCAAGGATGAACACACCAATGCGCAGTATGACAGTGTGACCCGCAACCTGATGCGCAACTCGCTGACGCTGGGTGCCGACGAAACCGCACGACTGATATCTGAAGGTACACCCTATGTGGTGCGCATAAAAATGCCGGAACACACAACGGTGAAACTTACCGATATGATACGCGGAGAGGTTTCTTTTGACAGCTCTCTGGTAGATGATAAGGTATTGCTGAAAGCAGATGGTATGCCAACCTATCACCTGGCGGTGGTAGTAGATGACTACCTGATGGAAATAACACACGCCTTCCGTGGCGAGGAGTGGCTACCCAGCGCTCCGGTACATGTATTGCTGTGGGAGTACCTGGGCTGGAAGGACAGGATGCCCCAATGGGCGCATCTGCCGCTGATACTGAAGCCTGACGGCAATGGCAAGCTGAGTAAGCGCGACGGTGACAGACTGGGTTTCCCGGTATTTGCTATGAACTGGAACGACCCTAAAAGTAATGAAGTGACCAAGGGTTTCCGTGAGATGGGCTTTTTGCCACAGGCATTTGTGAATATGCTGGCTATGCTGGGCTGGAATGACGGCAGCGGACAGGAAATCTTCTCTATGGACGAGCTGGTGAGCAAATTCTCTATAGAACGCGTACACAAGGGTGGTGCCAAGTTCGACTTTGAAAAAGCAAAATGGTTCAACCACCAATATATACAGCAGACCGATGATGCTACGCTTACAGAACTGGCATGGCCATTTATAGTAGATAATGGTGTTGTGACCGACAAAGAGCTGCTGATAAAGGTTGTGGCGCTGATAAAGGACCGCTGCACCCTGCTGCCCGACTTCTGGGCACAGGGCCATTTCTTCTTCAGCACACCGGAGCTGGTAGAAAAAGCGGCTATAAGCGACAAATGGAATGAACAGAAAGAAGCCTTCTTTACCGGCTGGGCCACAGCGCTGGAAACAGCTGCTACCTGGAACCAACAGGATATGGAAGCATCTTTCAATGAACATGCAACGCAGAACGGCCTGAAGAAAGGCGATGTGATGTTACCCTTCCGTATAATGCTGGTAGGTGGCAAGTATGGCCCGGGAGTTTTTGCAATAGCTGAACTGATTGGAAAAGAAGAAACCATAAAAAGGATCCACCATACTATTGCAGCCATAAAGGCCTGATAAATACTATAATGAACATAGAAAAGCCCGCCGGAAAGTTATCCGGCGGGCTTTATTTATGTAATATATGTAGTTGCTATCAGGCAAGTACGTCTCGGTATTCTTCCACTTTATCGAAAAGAGCCTTTGCAAAAGGGCAAAGAGGAATAACCTTTACACCATTGCTACGGCAGTAACGTACCAATGCGCTAAGCAGCTGTTTTCCCAGGCCACGCCCTTCAAACGCCTCGGCCACCTCGGTATGATCTATGATCAATTTGTCATCGACAGCCCACACATAATGCATAGATGCAATTTCCCTGCCATCGAGCGCTATGAAAAAAGAGCCGTTCTTGTCGTTATTGGCCTGTTTTATGTCCATAGTACTAAATTAGGGAATATAGTTTGCATGCACAGAAACCTGTGAAGCGGTTTTAACTTTTGCTGTACACCCCTATTCCCCTATATTTGCCCCTGTGAGTTTTTTATATCCGTTTTTCCTTTTTGCAGGGGTATCGCTTGCCATACCGGTACTCATTCACCTGTTCAATCTCCGTAAATATAAAACGGTCCTGTTCCCTCACACCCGTTTCCTGAAGAATATACAGCTGAACAGCAGGAAGCAATCGCAGATACGCTACAAATGGCTGCTGCTGGCCCGACTATTGTTTCTTGCCTGCCTGATACTGGCCTTTGCACAACCCTTTTTCAATAACAGCGACAACACCCCGGCAGCCAATAAGTTACAAGTCATCTATCTGGATAATTCTTACAGCATGGGTGCCAAAAAAGGTGCACGCTCGCTACTGGAAATAGCAAAAGAAGCCGCAGCACGACAAGTGCGACAGGCAGCACCCGGCAGCAAGTTTGTGCTGCTGACGAACGACAAACCAACTACTTTTCATGCCGAGCAGGCCGATAAAATATACACGCAGATACAAGCTGTAGAGATATCTGCCACACCGGGCACGGTGAACCATGCTTTTGCAACCACACAGAGCATACTGCAGAACGAGACCGCTAAAAATGCTGATCTGTACTATTATTCCGACTTTCAGCAAAGCGGCTTTGTGGCCAACCCGCCTAAGGAACTGACAGAACACATTACTTTTTACGGACTGCCTGTGCAACCCGAGGATGCAGAGAATGTATATATAGATACCGCCTACCTGACCACACCTGTACTACAGGCAGATAAAAGCAACTGCCTGGTAGTACATACCCGATCTGCAGGAAAGGCACCCAAGGAAAACCCTGTGCTGAGCCTGAGTGTGAACGGACAGGTGAAAAGCGCAGCATCGCTGGACCTTTCTGACAAGAACGAAAGCACCGACACCCTGAATTTTCAGGTGAGCGGCACCGGCTGGCAACAGATATCGCTGACGCTGAATGATGCATCGATGCGCTTTGACGATACCTTCAGGATAGCGGCAAGATGTGCGCCCAACCTGTCTGTGCTGGTACTGAATGAAGGACAGCTGAACCCATATATACAGGCTGCCTTCCGAGCTTATAACGGTTTCAGACTGAATCAGGCGGATATTGCTGCCATACCAACCGACAGGAAGCAGTATAACCTGGTAATACTGAACGGTGTGACCAGAATAGACGAGGCTACCGGCAAAATGCTAAGCGAAGCACTACAGGAGGGGCAGACCATATGTATCTTCCCCGGCCGAACTGCCAACATACAACAACTGAATGAAGGTCTGAAACAGATAGGCGGATTGCAGATAACCGGCATAGACACCAGTGTGCAGACCGCAAGCCTGCTGCAACAAGGCAGTGTGCTGGTAAAAGACCTTTTCGAAAAAATACCGGACAATGTGCAACTACCTGTTGCCAACTGGCACTATATAATAACCGCAGACCTGAGCGCCAACCAGCAATCGGTACTGGGCTTCAGGAACGGCGACCCGCTGCTGGCAAGGTATACCCCATCCAGAGGGCAGCTGTTTGTGTGTGCAACCGCAGCAGACCTGCAGTCGGGCAACTTTCCCGGCAGTTATTTCTTTACCCCGTTCCTGTACCTGATGGCCACACAGAATGGTGGCGGCAGCGTATATGCTGTAGCAGCCGGCAACAAGGAGCCTACCTATCTGGCACTTACCAATGTAACAGAACGCAATACCCTGCACCTGTTTGGTAAAGAAACCGATGTGATACCCCCGCAAAAGCCAAACGGCGCCGGACTGGACGTATTTATAGGTCAGGCGGTGCAGCAACCCGGCTTCTATAGCCTTGCAGCAACCGGCAACGATACCACTCAGGTAGCCCTGAACCAGAACAAAAATGAATCGCTACCATCCTTCCGCGACATAAACGCATTACAAAAAGAATGGAAGGGCGACCGTATTAAATGGATGAGTATAACAGAGGGCGGCACCATAACCGGCAGCGGCCCGAATATGAACTTCCCTCTTTGGAAAGTTTGTGTAATTTTATCGCTTGTAATGCTGGCACTGGAAACGTTCCTGCTGACCAGAACAAAGGCTAAAGTTGCATAATGTAACGGACGGGTTCCGGTACGATGTAAAGCAGCCATAAATAATATAAAGATCAATTCTTTACCATGCAGGTACATATTCGTAAGGCGAGGGTAACGGACCCGCAATCAGATCATCATGATAAGGTAGTGGACCTACTGGTTGAGGACGGCATAATAACACGTATAGCAGGCAGTATAAAAACGACTGCCGATGCGGTTGTGGAGGCAAAAGACCTGTGTGTGAGCCCGGGATGGGTAGATGTTTTTGCAGACTACCGCGAACCGGGACTGGAACATAAGGAAACAATAACGAGCGGCCTTGCAGCAGCAGCAGCAGGCGGCTTTACAGATGTATTGCTGGGCCCCAATACACAACCGGCACTGAGCAGCAAGTCTACGATACAATATGTGCTGCATAAAGCAGCGGGCAATGCAGTGAATCTGCACCCGACAGGCACTGCCACCCGCAATGCTGAAGGAAAAGAACTGGCCGAAATGATGGATATGCGCATGCATGGCGCTATAGCATTTACCGATGGTTGGAAACCGCTGCAAAATGCAGGACTGATGATGAAGGCGCTGGAGTACATTACTGGGTTTGATGGCACCATGATACAGATACCTGTTGATACTGCGCTGGCAGCAGGCGGGCTGATGCATGAAGGACCGGTATCTACAGCACTGGGCATGGCGGGCATACCTGCACTTGCCGAAACACTGATGGTGCACAGAGATATAGAACTGGTGCGCTACACAGGGTCGAAGATGCATATATCAGGCATTACCACGGCTGTTTCTGTAGCTATGATACGCAAAGCAAAGGCCGAAGGACTGGGCATTACCTGCTCTGTGACGCCCTACCACCTGGCACTGACAGACGAGGCTCTGAGAACCTATGACAGCGCCTATAAGGTGTCGCCACCGCTACGCGCAGAAGCTGATAGAAAAGCACTTATAACCGGACTGAAAGACGGTACCATAGATTGTATAGCTACCCACCATGCACCACACGAATGGGATGCAAAGGCAAAAGAATTCGAATACTCATCGGACGGTATGGCGATACAGGAAATTGCCTTCAACATACTGTGGAACACGCTTAAAGACAAGTGCAGCATCGACCGCCTGGTAACAGCCATGACCCTGACACCCCGCAACATATTCGGGCTGCCGGAATGCAGCATAACCAAGGGCGGCAAGGCATGTATGACGCTATTTTCTACCAATGGCACACATACACTGAAAACAGAAAACAGACAATCTGCCGGACTGAATAATCCTTTTACCGGAATGGCACTGCAAGGCAAGGTAGTGGGCATCATCAACAATAATAAACTACAATTAAACGCTTAATATGGAAAACACAAATACGCTTTCTACCGGGGCCCGCAACAAAACCGGCGCTATATATGGCCTTATATTGGGTCTTATTTACATCATTCTGTGCAGCATTACCAACATGACCATGGCTGCCGATGTGACCCTGTTTGGCATAATGAGCGTGGTGAACTATCTGCTCTATTTCATCATTGTCGGCTTTATGGCTAAAATGATACGTAAGGCAAATGGTGGCTATATTGAATTCAAAGAGTTGTTTGGTACTGTGTTCGTGATGCTGCTGGTTGCAGGTGTTATGTCCTACATCTTCAACTATGTGTACATGAACTATATCGATCCTCACTTTACTGAGAAGATCATAGAAGGAACAAGGCTGAAAGTAGAACAGATGAATCTGCCGGATGATAAGGTAGATGAGATGCTGGCGAACATAGATAAGGAATCGGCAGGTGCAAAAAGCTTCAGTGTGCTGTCGCTGGCAGGACTGATTGTAAGAGATTGTGTTTTCGGCCTGATCGTGAGCGCTATTATGAAGAAGTCGAAACCTGTATTTGAATAATGGATGAACTGATCATATTCGCATCCGGTGCAGGCTCTAATGCTGCGGCTATCATAGCCTGGTTCAATGCCAACAAAAAGGCGAAAGTATCGCTGATAGTATGCAACAAACCAGAGGCAGGTGTGCTGAAAATTGCAGCTAAGGAAGGCATACCAACTTTGCTCATAGACAAGCACACTATAAAAAGTGAAGACCTTGTTGCCCGCATGCAGGCATGTAATCCTGCGCTGATAGTGCTGGCAGGCTTTCTATGGAAGATACCCGAAACCATAACCAGCGCATTTCCCGGTAAGATCATCAATATACACCCGGCATTGTTGCCCTCCTATGGCGGCAAGGGCATGTATGGCCACCATGTACACGAGGCAGTAATAGCGGCCGGAGCAAAAGAATCGGGCATAACGATACACTACGTTAATGAGGCCTATGACGAGGGCAACATCATAGTACAGGCACACTGCCCTGTACATACAAATGACACCGCCGATACACTAGCAGGCAGGATACATCAACTGGAGCATTTCTACTTTCCCAGAGTTATTGAGTATCTGCTGAGCCACTAAGAAATTCACTGATACAAGCATATACGTACTCCAACTCTGCTGCAGTAATGCAGTAGGGTGGCAGTATGTATATGATATTGCCCAACGGCCTGAGAATGATGTTCCTGCTGAGGAAGAACTTGTAGAGCCTGTCGCGGAGACTGCTGTGGTAAGAAGGCGTATCGGTACTGAGCTCTAATGCCAGTATAGTACCCAACTGCCGCACAGCTACTACCATAGGGTGTGCCATGACAGTGGCAGCAAACGCAGCATGATGAGACTCTATAAGTTTACGAGCCGTAGTGCATTTATCGGCAAGCAACAGATCTAAGCTGGCGAGTGCAGCAGCACAGGATGTAGCATTGGCAGTAAAGGAGTGCCCATGGTAGAGCATCTTGCTTCTGTCATCGTCATAGAAGGCATCGAAGATAGCAGAAGTGGTGGCAGTAATACCCATAGCCATAACGCCGCCTGTCAACCCTTTAGAGAGGCAGATCATATCGGGTTTTGTGGTAACCTTGTCGCAGGCAAACAGCGTGCCGGTGCGGCCAAAACCGGTCATCACCTCATCGTCTATAATGAGTGTGCCATGACTGCGGCATAGGGCGAAATAACGTTCCAGAATGGCCACATCATACATATACATTCCTGCAGACCCCTGTACGAGTGGCTCTGCTATGAATGCAGCCACATCTCCGTTTGCCAGTAGCTGTGCCAATGCCTGTATGCTCTCCTCTTCCCTGCCCGGTGCGGGGAAAGGAATAAAATCGACATCGAACAAATAATCGGTAAAAGAGGCTGTAAACACACTGCGGCCACTTACTGCCATGGCCCCGAAAGTATCTCCGTGATAGGCATTCTCTATGGCTATGATCTTCTTTCTGGGCTTGCCTAAATTGGCAAAATATTGCAGCGACATCTTTATAGCGACCTCTACCGCAGTAGAGCCATTATCGGAATAGAATATGCGCTGCATAGGGCCGGGCAATATATCCAGCAACCGCTCTGCAAGCGTTACTGCGGGCTCGTGTGTAAAGCCCGCAAACATGCAGTGCTCCATAGAGAACAACTGTTCGCTGACCTTCTGCGCAATATACGGATGACTATGACCATGCAAATTCACCC
Source organism: Bordetella parapertussis (assembly GCA_943331005.2). Taxonomy (GTDB): domain Bacteria; phylum Bacteroidota; class Bacteroidia; order Chitinophagales; family Chitinophagaceae; genus Nemorincola. The sequence goes on along the minus strand of CALQJX020000011.1, from coordinate 60,100 downwards.
ACCAAGAGGAAATGGCATCGAGGTAGCGATTGCCGTTCTCGTCTATGAGATAAGCACCCTCTCCCCGGACAATGGCAATAGCCTCCGGCCACAGTTTCATGGGCGTATAGGGGTGCCAGATAACGCGGCTATCGCGCAGAGAGATAGAAGACATGGAGTTGGTTTTAATAAGAATATATAGATCATTTATCCGTAGCGGCTATAGCGTGCATCATCACATCGGTAAAAGTATCCCAGGTATATTTTTTCTTTTCGTTCAGTATGTTTTGTTGCAGATCGGGTATGGACCCTGGCTGATAGAAACGAAGTATAGCATCGGCAATTGCAGTAGGGTCTGGTTCGGCCACAAAACCCACTTTACCATCGGGCACCACTTCTGCCAGTCCGCCCACATTGGTAACTACCATTGGCTTCTCGAAGTGGAAAGCGATCTGTGTAATACCACTCTGTGTAGCGTGCTTGTATGGCTGCACCACCAGATCTGCAGCGCTGAAATAATAACGCACCTCGCTGTTGGGAATGAAGTCGGTAACCATATGTACCCTATGCTGCAGCTGGTGCTGTGCTATGATGGCATTATTAGCCACCTCCACATCCTTGTTGTAATATTCACCGGCAGCAATGAGTTCTATACCTGCATTCACTATACGCTCATCGGCCATAGCCTGCAGGAGCCAATCGAGCCCCTTGTATTCGCGAATGAAGCCAAAGAAGAGTATGTATTTTTTTGCAGGATCGAGTTTCAGTCGGGCGCAGGCATCTGCTTTGCTTACAGCTTCCAGATAGCTGTCGTAAATGGGATGCGGAGTGAAGAATGCAGGCTTGGAAGTAAAGGTTTTTACATCCTTCAGTACATCCTTGCTCATGGTCACAAACGCATCTACTGCACCTATGAAGTAGTTGGTAAACTGCTTATCTCCCGGTCTGTGTTCATGCGGAATGATGTTGTCTACCACACACAGTACCTTGGTTCGTCCGTTCTTCCTGGCTCTGCGAAGAATAGTACCGAATGCAGGCCCCATGAAGGGCAACCAGTACTTTACAATAACCAGATCGTACTGCAGTTTATTCATCTCGCTACCCACACTTATCCAGTTGAGCGGATTGACAGAATTGACCTCTGTGCGGATATGGAGCCCGGTGGGTGCCGGCTCATCGGTAAATTGTGTTTTGCCGGGAAAAAGGAATGACGGATACTGCAACGAGAAAGACCAGATAGTGACCTCGTGCCCCTGCTGCTGTAACTGATAGGCAAGGCGTTCATTGAAGGCAGCCAAGCCGCCACGCAGCGGATGTGCGGTACCCAGTATCGCTATCTTCATGCGAAAATGGTTTTAAAATCGTTTTGAGCACGTTCGTAATCTTCGGGTATACCAATATCAATGAAATACCCTTCGCTGATATGACCATGAAACTTTCTTTCTGCCGTAAATGCTTCGAGATAATCTTTCTCGAAAGAGAATTTTACCGGCAGATGTTTTGATAGAAAATGTTTCTGATTGACAATATATATTCCTCCGTTTATGAGCCCTTCCTCCCTGAATTTCTTTTCTTCAAAAGCAGCAACGATCGCGGAATTATCAAGATTCACTACTCCGTACCTGTCGAAATTGTACATTTTGCGCAGGGCAAGCGTAGTGCAGGAATGGTGTGCCAGATGATCAACCATCATTTCTCTGAGCGTAACATTGAACATAGTATCACCATTTACCACTATCACATTGTCTGCAACAGCCTGCTTCATTGCCAGTAAAATGCCACCACCTGTGCCCAACGGTTCGTGCTCTATGACGGTATCTACTACAAACGGCAGATCTTGTGTTGCCAGCCAGTCTGTAACCACCTCGTGTTTATAACCCAATGATAATATGACCCTTACGCATTTCTGTTGTGCCAGGTATTCGAAAATATATTCGAGAAAGGGTTTGCCGTTCACAGGAGCCATGCACTTTGGAGATGCACCTATTACGCCCTGCAGCCTTGTACCCAATCCTCCTGCCAATACGATCGCCTCCATACTGTGTGTGTTGTGGACACAAATGTAGAAAGTAGTTGTGTTATAGCAGCATATGCATCATAAATTTGCTGCAGCGGGCAAAAGTGGACATTATCTGATGGTCAATATTTTTCGTAATGTAGCCCTGAAGGCTCGATTTGATGGAATTAAGCAGTAATTTGGAGCACTGAAAACCGGCAAAGCTGATGTGTGGTATTTTATCTATAGTCAATACAGGAACTAATACAAGATCTGAGCACCTGCTTGCTGCAAGCAGCATCATTCGTCATCGCGGACCTGATGATGAAGGACTGCTGACCTGGGTGCCGGGAGAAGAACCTACCATATGGGCTGGCGCAGACACCGCCGCCTCAACACATAGCCATTGGCAATATAAGACCCTGCAACCGGGTCAATCCTTCAAGGTTGGTTTCGGGCACAGGCGGCTTTCTATTCTGGATCTGTCTCCCGCGGGGCATCAGCCTATGCGTTTTGACCCGGCAGGACTAGCTATTACCTTCAACGGAGAGATCTATAATTATCTGGAGATAAAGGCAGAACTGACTGCACTGGGTCACCATTTTGAGACCCGGTCTGATACCGAAGTGATGTTGCATGCCTGGCAACAATGGGGCCCTGAATGCCTGCACCGGTTCAATGGCATGTTTGCCTTTGTGCTACTGGATTACAAAAAGAAACAACTCTTTGCCGTAAGAGACAGATTTGGCGTGAAGCCACTGTATTATTACAAGGGTACAGGATGCCTGTATCTGGCATCTGAAATAAAACAAATACGCACAGCCCCCGGCTACACAGTATCTGTAAATGATGCTGCGGTGCGCCAATACCTGGCATCGGGTGCGGTAGACAGTACCGTCAGCACTTTTGATACGGCTATCAAATACCTGCCACAAGGCCATTATCTGAAAATGGACCTGGATGGCGACGCTCACAACTTCAGTCTGCACGAATGGTATAAACTAAAACCCGCCCGGTGGACAGGCAGCTATGATGATGCAGCCGACAAACTGAGGGAAATACTTACCGATGCGGTAAATGTGCGTCTGAGATCTGATGTACCGGTAGGTTCCTGCCTCTCGGGCGGACTGGACTCATCGAGCATAGTGTGTATAGTAGCCGATTTACTGAAGCAGAGAGGTGAAACAGCCGGACAGGAGACTGTGACTGCGTGCTATGAGCAGGCCAAGTATGACGAATGGAACTTTGCACAGGAAGTGATAAAGCAGACAAATGCTACCTCTCACCGCACATTCCCTTCTTTCAGGAACCTATTTGAGGAAGCAGATCAGTTTATCTGGCATCAGGACGAACCAACTGGTAGCACCTCACAGTTCAGCCAGTGGGCGGTTTTTAAGGCAAGCCACGATGCAGGACTAAAGGTAATGGTAGACGGACAGGGCGCAGACGAACAACTGGCAGGCTATGGCGGCAACGACATATCTTTTTACAGTGGCCTGATGCGAAAATTCAAACTATCGGCATTGCTGGATGAGGCACTGAACTATAAAAAAGAAAAAGGACACTGGCCTGTAGGTTTCCTGCTGAATGCAGCCAAACTGAATACCGGCCAGCATATACCAGTGCAAATGGTTGATTGGCTGACACCACCCCAACCATCGGTATTGCATAAACAACCGGCATACAGCCTGCAGGAAAATCTGCTTCGTCAGCTGTATATGGAGCCTTTGCCGGCTTTGCTGAGATATGAAGACCGCAACTCTATGGCATGGAGCGTGGAATCGAGAACCCCCTTTATGGACTACAGGCTGGTAGAATTCACTACCGGGCTGCCGGAAAGGTTTGTTTATAAGAACGGCACCCGAAAAGCCATACTGAGAACGGCTATGCAAAATGTACTACCTCCCGCCATTTCTGGCCGCAAAGACAAAATGGGCTTTGTGACACCGGAGGAGTTGTGGCTGAAAGGAGAAGGCAGGAGTTGGTTTATGGATGGTGCAGCAAAGACCTGCAAGCAATTTGGTGCCATTTTGAACCCGACAGCCACCATGGAGCACATAAGAAATATTGCTGATGGGAAAAGTGCATTCAGCTTTATGCCCTGGCGTGTGGTATGCCTGGGCAAGTGGTATGACTCTGTAATGTAGGAGCTAATACATTTATAAATATAGAATTCGGCAAGCAAATCTTCAGACCAACACTTTGATATTTCTTGCAATCTGGCAGGTATTTATTATCTTGCTAATTGCACGATCTAAAAAATATTCGAGTCATGAAGAAATTGTTACTATTTCCTTTAATGTGCCTGCTGAATATGCTGTCTGGTAATGTTCTTGCCCAGACCGTATATAGCAATACCTTTCCCGGAACAGATGGTCTTTCGCCATTTCCCGGTGGCACACCTTCTCTTACCTTTTCCAATACAACCGGTAACTCGGACGCTACTCCCGGCAGTGCATCGGGAATTAGTATAGGTGGCCCTGCAGGTTCTTTGACCCTGATAGACAACCAGCTGGCTACGTGGACAAGTGTTGCCCCGGTATTGACCACAACCAACAGTGGCTATGCCTATACTACGGCACCTATCTCGGGCTATTCAGCGCCATTCAATACTACTCTTTCTTCTAATACGCAACTCATAACATGGACATTCAATATGAGCACCCGCACTACATCTACCGGTTTTCTTGCCGGGCAAAATGAAGCAGCGGTAGTGCTCACTGCCAACAACCCAGATATAAGGAGTGTGGCAAGTGGCTATGCAGTAATTTTTAATCCAGCATCACCACTGAGCATGCAATTGGTGCGTTATTCCGGAGGTCTTACCGGTGGAGTAACACCATTGATCACAACCGGATCTGTTTTGACCTCGGCTACCAGCCATGCCAGTGTGCGTGTGGTGTACAACCCACTTACCGATCTGTGGACGATGTATGTAAGAGATGATGGTGCAACAGGATTTTCAGATCCGTCTGTAGGTGTTACCTTTAGTACCGGCAGTATCATAGATGGCACCTTTACATCAGCAGCAGCAACTCATTTTGGCTTTTACAGCAACTATTTCATCAATTATCTGGGAATAGGTATAGATGCCTACAATGCATATTTCGATAACTTCTCTGTTACACTAAGCTGTCCTGAAATAACCGGAGGACTTAGCACCTGTGTTGGTCTTACTACCACACTGAGCAATATCTTCCCCGGTGGTACATGGGCCAGCAGCACGCCATCTACAGCTACTGTAGGCCTCACCAGCGGAATAGTAACAGGTGTTGCATCAGGCACAAGTACCATTACTTATACCGTAGGCACCTGCGAGGTAACAGCAGTAGTAACAGTGAATCCATTACCTGTTCCTCCGGCCATAACCGGTGCTTCTTCAATTTGTCTCGGTGACACAACTGTACTCAGCGTGCTACCTGCAGTTGCAGGCAGCACATGGAGCAGCAGTGCACCTACAATAGCAACTGTGAACCCTACTACAGGATCTGTCACTTCCATATCTGCAGGTACTGTGAGTATCACTTACAGAGTACCTACCGGCTGTTTCTCTATAAAGCAGATGACGATAAACCCAGTTGCCGCCATCAGCGGTTTCCCTATGCTTTGCGAAACTGATGTGAGAACATTCTATAATGCTGTACCGGGAGGCACGTGGTCGAGCAGTGATGTTACTATTGCCTCAATAGATCCAACGCTAGGAAGCCTTACTGCCATTGCAGCAGGTACAGCAACCATTACATATACAACACCTGCATCGTGCTACTCTGTAATAGAAGTTACAGTCAATGCCCTACCGGGTGCTATAACGGGTACCTTCTCGGTATGTGAGGGTATGAGCACAACATTATCCAGCACTACATCGGGCGGCTTCTGGAGCAGCAGCAACGAAACTGTTGCGACTGTAACTGATGCAGGTCTGCTGATAGGCAATACTGCAGGAACCGCACTGATCACCTACAAACTGATGACAGGATGCCTGGTAACACAGCCTGTTACCGTAAATGCACAGCCAACTACTATTGATGGTACCACATCTGTTTGTGTGGAATCTACCACTACCCTTTCCTGCCCGCTTGCAGGTGGCTCGTGGAGCAGTGCATCTACCGGTATCGGAACCATAGGCGCAACAACGGGTATCTTCGGCGGCATAGCCGCAGGCACCTCTGTAGTTACCTACATGATGCCTACAGGCTGTTTCAGAACTACAATTGTAACCGTAAACCCAACACCAGCCCCGATAACCGGTTTAGGTTCGGTATGTGTAGGCCTTACCATACCCCTTACCAGTTCGGCAGGGGGCACCTGGCAATCATCTAATACGGCCTTAGGCACTGTGGGCTCGCTTACAGGTATAGTGGGCGGTGTTTCTGCCAGCACAGTAACAATAAGCTATTCATTTGCTACCGGTTGCAGACGCACTGTAGTAGTAACTGTAGCGCCGCTTCCATCGACTATTTCAGGTGCTACATCTGTATGTACTGGCAGCACAACCGCACTGGGTAACACAAGCCCGGGTGGCACGTGGAGCAGTAGCACAGGTGCAGTAGGCACAGTGGGTTCTTCTTCAGGTATTGTTACCGGACTCACTATTGGCACAACAACTATCGTCTATACTATTGGCACAGGCTGTACCGCATCTATTGTGGTTACTGTTATTGCCTCTCCGGCAGCAATAGGTGGCACTCCGATAGTATGCGCGGGACAAACCACTACACTTACCAACACAACAACCGGCGGCACCTGGAGCAGCAGCAATACTACAGTAGCTACTGTAGATGCAGCAGGAATTGTGACCGGCAATACAGGCGGCACATCAACCATCACCTACACCGGCCCTAACGGCTGCTTCGAAACACAGGTAGTTACTGTAAACAGCCTGCCGGGTACTATTACCGGTACCGCAACCGTATGTGTAAACGCAACAACCACACTGGGTTCTACCCCGGGAGGAGGCACATGGAGCAGCAGCACTGGTGCTGTGGGCACTATTAACGGCGGTGGTGTAGTTACCGGCATCAGCGCAGGTACTACAACAATTACATACACTCGTCTGGGATGTACCAGAACAACAGTAGTAACTGTTAATGCCCTGCCAACAACCTTTACCCCTACTACCAATGCATTGTGTCTGGGAACTTCTGTTACCTTCAACAGCACACCTGCAGGAGGTACCTGGAGCAGCAGCAACACTACCAATGCACCAGTAGGTGCTGCCACCGGCACGGTGAGTGGTAATGCTGTAGGAACTGCAAATATTACTTACACACATCCTACCAACGGCTGTTTGCGTGTAAGGAACATATCTGTAAATCCATTGCCGGCGACAATAGGAGGTTCTTCTACTCTTTGCCCTGCAACCAATGTGTCTTTAACCAACTCTTCTACAGGTGGCACATGGGCGAGCAGCAATACCGCTGTAGGTACTATAGGTTCTTCATCGGGTATACTGACGGGTATTATTACCGGCACAACCATGATCACCTATACACTGGCAACAGGTTGTATCACTACTACAGTAGTAACTGTAACTACAGCGCCTACAGCTATCATTACCCCACTTGGCGATACTACACTTTGTCCGGGCGACTTCACTACCCTCACATCCACTACCTCTCCGGGTGTTATATACGAATGGCTTAACAGCGGCACACCAATACCGGGTGCTACTTCGCCTATATACACAACCAGTGTTAGCGGCAGTTATCAGGTAAGAGTAACCGCAACTGCAGGATGTGCTACACTATCTGCACCAATGACCGTAGCAGTAGTTCCAGCAACGGCTACCATTATCGTTCCGGGCGGCACTACTTCAGCTTGTTCCGGTTCACCGGTTGCACTGAATGCTAATACAGGCGCAGGCCTCACTTACCAGTGGGAAATGGGCACAACAGCAATAGGCGGCGCAACAGCAAGTACCTACAATGCTACAACAAGCGGCACTTACAGGGTACGCGTTACCAACAGTGCAGGCTGCGCAGCAGTATCAACGAGTGTTGCCATAACTATTACACCAGCGCCTGCCAACACTATCAGCGCATCGGGTGCGCTCACTTTCTGCAATGGCAGCAGCGTAACCCTCTCTGCAGCTGCAGGCACAGGCTATACCTACCAGTGGTATAACAGCGCCGGACTGATAACAGGTGCTACAGGTGTATCTTATACTGCAACAACATCAGAAAGCTACTATGTGGTGGTTACCAACGGATCGGGCTGCAGCACTACATCTATAACGACAGTTGTAGTTGTGAACCCGCTGCCAAACGTTGCTATCACTCCGGGTGGTCCACGCATCTTCTGTAGTGGCGGCATCGTATCGCTTACAGCAGCTCCGGGCTTCAGCTACCAGTGGTACCGCAATGGTGTAGCTATAACAGGTGCTACCAATGCTGCTTATGTGGCATCTGCTACCGGTGGCTACAGGGTACGTGTTACCAACGCCACTACCGGCTGTTCAGACATGACCCATGCCGATACTATGGTTACAGTAGTTACTGCTCCTGAAGTTCAGGCACTTACTCCTGCTAAGTTCTGCTGGGGTGGCAGCTCGCTGCTTTCTACCAATGCTTCTTATCTGGGTGGTGCTATAGGCTATCAGTGGTTCTTCAACAGTACTGTGATACCGGGAGCAACCAACCCTACCTACAGTGCAACAGTTCCGGGTATCTATTCCTGCACTATTGCAGTGCCATCGAGCTGTACAGCGTCTACAGGACCTATTACAGTAACACAGGTGCCACTGCCAGATCCGCCGATCACATTTACAGGTACTGCACTGAGGACCGGTAACTATTACATCACCTACCAGTGGTATAAGAATCTGGTAGCAATACCGGGCGCAACCAGCTACATGACCCCATCAACCGGCAGTGGTAACTACAAGGTTGCCGTTACCGATACCAATGGTTGCCAGTCGGTAAGTGCGGTTTATGTACTGAACAGTACTACAGAAGCAGCCAATCTGAATGCATCAGCAATAAGGATATTCCCTAACCCTGCATCTGACAATGTTTACATTGAATCTCCTGTAAGCGTACGTGCAGTTATTGCTACCGCAGATGGCAAGATGATCAGCGAGACAGAACAGGCTAAGGAAATAAGCCTGAAAGGACTTGCAAACGGTCTCTACCTCATATCGCTGTATGATAATAACGGCTTGCTGCTGAGGGTAGAGAAACTGATCAAACAATAATATACATACACTATTTCATTGCTACAGGCTGCCGGTACCCGGCAGCCTGTTTTATTTGCAGGGTAGTGCACATCATATTTTTTACAATCAACTTCTTAAACTATTTTTATGGGGCATGGCAACTAACAAGAACAGGCAAACTGCAGCACCAGTATCAGCCAAACAAAGGCCCATACCCAAGACTGAAAGCACCAAAAGCGGCAACGAGTCCTCAACCCTTTCGGGAAACAAGCGACATGCATTGATTGCCGGTATCATATCTCTTATTACCTGGTATTTTTACAGGGTATGTCTGGACAACCAGCTTACCAACTGGGATGACCCGGGCTATATAAGAGACAATGCATTGATAAAAGATATTTCGGGCGAAGGACTGAACCGCATTTTCTCTACCCCTATAATGGGTAACTATCATCCGCTTACCATTCTGAGCTATGCTATTGAATATAGCTATGTGCGGCTGGAACCCTGGCTGTATCATCTGGATAGCCTGCTGCTGCATATAGTAGTAACGGTGCTGGTCTATTATTTTGTTTTGACGCTTACCAAGCGCACTGTAGCTGCGGCAGTTGCTGCACTCCTCTTCGGACTGCACCCGATGCACGTAGAATCAGTAGCATGGCTTGCAGGCAGGAAAGATGTATTGTATGGCGCATTTTATATGGCTGCCTGTTTGGGCCATGTATACTACATAAGGGCAACCGGCAGCAAGAAGAAGCTTTGGTATGCAGGCGTGCTTTTGTTGTTCCTATGCTCGCTGCTGGCAAAACCAGTAGCAGTAACATTGCCCATCACCCTGCTGCTCATAGACTACTTTGAGCAACAGGAATGGAAACTGAATAATCTGCTGGAGAAATTGCCGCTGCTTGCCATGTCGGTAGGTTTTGGTATAAGGTCTATGATAGACCAAAAAGCATTTGGCTCTATGGAGACAAAGCAGACTACCTTCAGCGCACTGGAAAGGATAGCACTTGGCGGTTACGCCTTCATTACCTATCTGTGGAAGGCTGTGTTGCCCATGGGGCTCAGTTGTTTCTATCCATATCCTACCAGAGAGGGAGGAAGTATCTCATCGAGTTATTACATATACCCCTTGCTCACAATTGGCATTCTTGCGCTGATATGGTGGTTCAGGAAAAATAAGGTGGTGCTCTTCGGGTCCTTGTTCTTTCTGGTAAACATTGCCTTGCTGCTGCAGTTCATACCCGTGGGTGGCGCTATTATTGCAGACAGGTATTCTTACATTGCCTATCTGGGTATCTTCTTTATGGCCGGCTGGGCAGTATCGGGTTTCTTTGAAGGTGAAGCCAACAAGCAAAAGGGATATATAGCCATGGGGGTTGTGGGGGCTTACTGTTTATACCTCGGCGCACTAACCACAGAGCGTTGCAAGGCATGGTACGACACAGCCAGCCTGTGGAGAGATGAAATAGAAAAACAACCAAACGCCCCCAATGCGTTCAATAATCTGGGTTTCTTCTACTTCAATAAATTCAACGAAAGTGTGAATGAACAGGACAGAAGAGTATATTTCGATTCTTCCTACAATCTGCTGAACACTGCCATAAAGCTTGATGCCAAATTTGCAAATCCGGTTGTTTCGCTGGGCGAACTGCACAGGGCTGCCAATAAATTTTACGAGGCAAGGGAATACTATTATCAGGGATTGAAACTGAATGACAAAGAGGGTAATGCCAATGCCTATCTGGGGCTGGCTATCATCTATGCTATATCGCGCAATACAGATTCCTCTATGATCTGCTTCAGGAATGCGATAGGCTATAAATATCATTTCCCTGAGGCGCACAGTAATATGGGTAATCTGTTTGACATGATGCACATGACCGACTCTGCACTGAAGGAATATGGTGTAGCCGTTTCGCAGAATCCGGATATGTATGCGCCCTACCTGAACAGGGCAAGACTGCTTCTGAAACTGAAGCGCTACAACGAAAGTATGAGCGACTTTGAGAACGCTATGCGCCTGAACCCGGATATGGGAGAGATCTACTATTCAAGATCTTATTGCTACTTCCAGATGGGCAACAGGGCAGCAGCAGTGCAGGATGTACAGAAAGCACTTTCGCTTGGTTTTAAACAGGTAGATCCGGCATACTACGCTATGCTGCAAGGAAGATAATGAGCAAGAACATAACCCTTCTTACAGACTGGGGCACCAGAGATGCGAATGTGTCGCGGATAAAGGCAATACTGATCAACAGATTGCCGGGCGTAGCTATTACCGACCTTTCGCATGATGTGCCCAGGCACGACATACGGGAGGCGGCGTACCTGCTTATGCATAGCTACCGCAACTTTCCGAAAGGAAGTATTCATGTGGTGCCGGTGGGTATTTTCGCTACAGGTGCAGATATACCTGGCATGGTACTGGCAGAAAAAGACGGACATTATTTTCTGGCACCTGATAACGGATTGCTGTTTGCAATGCCTGATGAATATGCACCCGACAAGGCGTATATATGCAGGCAATACCAAAACAATTTCACTACAGACGAATGGCTGAATGATGCACTGGCTACCATAGGCATGGCCATGAAGGGAGGACAGGTGCCCCTGCAGGAAACACAACCTTTCCGGCTGCCACAGGTGCCGCAGCCGCAGGTTTCGCCCATAGGAGTGGCATGCAGTATACTGCGCAAAGACAGATACAGCAATCTGACACTGAACATAAGAAAAGAAGAATTTGAACGACTGACCCTTGGCAGAAAATTCAGCATCAGGACCTTCAGAAGCAAACACATAACCAGCGTAAGCGAGCAGTATAATGATGTTGCTGAAAAAGAACCTTTATGCCGGTTCAATAAACTGAACTATCTGGAAATAGCTGTTAATCACGGCTCTGCCATGGAACTGTTTGGAATAGATCCGGCAGACCCTGCTGCACTGGACTTCCATTCAGTGCGTATATCGTTGTCTTAGCTATTCTTTGCCTGTTTTTCCAGCTTATCTACCCGCTGCGCTATAGCATCGAGGTTGCGGAAATGTATGTATGCCTTGCGGTATTTATTGGCATCGAATGCAGGAGAACCCATATAGACCTCTCCGGGCTTGGTAATACTTTTTGATATTCCCGACTGTGCAGTGATAATGGTATTATCTGCAATTTGCAGATGCCCTACTATACCTACCTGACCGCTGAACATGCAGTTCTTACCAATGCGGGTAGAACCTGCCACCACATTGCATGCTGCCAGATAGCTATTCTCGCCTACCTCCACATTGTGTGCAATATGTACCAGGTTATCGAACTTAACCCCTTTGCGAATGATGGTAGAACCCAGCGTGGCCCTGTCTATGGCACAGTTAGCTCCTATCTCCACATCGTCTTCAATAACCACATTGCCTATCTGCGGTACTTTGCGCTCCCCTTCGGCATTCTGTGGCTCGAAGCGGAACCCATCGCTACCAATAACAGTACCGGAGTGAATGATACAATCTTTACCAATAACGGTATCTGAATAGATCTTAACGCCGGCAAAGAGCGTAGTATTATCGCCAATAGTCACATTGTCGCCAATATATACCTGCGGATAGATCTTTACGTTGTTGCCTATGCGTGCATTATCGCTTACTACTGCAAACTCGCCTGCATAGATGTTTTCGCCCACTTTTGCAGTGTCTGATATGTATGCCTGCTTAGAGATACCGGTCTTGTTCAGTTTTACCTGATTGTACATCTCCAGCAATTTCGCAAAGGCGGCGGCGGCGCTTTCTACCCTGATAAGGGTTGCAGTAACCGGAGCGGAAGCTACAAAATCTTTATTTACTATTACCAACGTAGCAAGCGTATTGTATATATACTGGGTGTAGACAGGATTTGCCAGAAATGAAATGGATCCCGGTTTGCCCTCTTCTATCTTAGAAAGAGTACTTACCATGGCTTCCGGATTGCCTTCTATTGTTCCGTTTAGGATCCCTGCAATTTGTGTGGCGCTGAACTGCATAAGCTACTTGTTTGACTACAAAATAGTAAAAAATGGTTGACTATGAGGCCCTGTGCAGCAGGTGCTGCGCAGTAGCTACTGTACTTATTTATCCTTTGGAATAGCTCCGAAATCGCGAAGGACATCTTTGGTAATGGCTATGCGCGTGTCGTACCAGTTCTTAGAAGTATCGGCCGAAGGCAGCTTGAAGTTGGACGAGAAGAAATATGGATAGTTGCGCTCGTCTGTTTTGTTCATAGAGCCCTTTGGTTCTTTTACTTTTTGTATGCGCTCCACAAATCCGGTGATCCAGTAAGTTGTATTACCACCCTTCATTGCGGTGCCTGTTTTGTAGTACAGTTTGTAACCGGGTGTTGACTCCTGCAACATCAGGTCTTTTACGATACGCTGGCTACGCTCTGAAACAGGCAACTCTGCGAAATAAAGCCTTTTGATAAAGCCCACCTGCTCATCGGCAGATATCTGCAGTGAATCGTTGACCCATGCTTTCTGCAGATCACCCGAAATGTTCATGTTACCATACTTGATGGTATCTATGTAGTGCTGCATTTTTGCTGCGCCTATTCGGGTGATCAGTGTTTCGAAATACCAGTTACAACTGATCTTCAGGGCTTCGCGCATGTCCATATCGTGATGCGTTTCAGGACGGTCTATGTAGGTAGAATCCCACTTTATTACCAGACGATCATCTGGCGCTATGGCAGTTTCCAGCGCTATGAGCGATATGAACACCTTGAAGGTAGAAGCAGGCATGGTACGGGCAATGCTACGCTCCTTGTTGAAGTAATGAATGGCCTCATGGTTGTTATCGCGCAAAATGAAACAGGCATCTTTTATACCCTGTGCCTCATAGATCTTTCCCCATTCCGGATGGTCCTTGATGCGTGTCTGAGCACAAGAGAACAATAGCATGGTTGCTGCAAGCAAGAATAGTACGCGTAACTGCATGAAGTAGTCTTATTAATTCTGTTGATGAATATTATAATGCACTCTTTTCGAAAGGCCTTTTAGTTGAACCGTTCCTGAGTTCCTGCGCGTCTTTGGCAGCCTTTACAAAGGCTACAAATAGCGGATGAGGATTCTCTACCGTACTCTTGTATTCGGGGTGGAACTGAACACCTACGTAGAAAGGATGATCCTTGATCTCTACCACTTCTACCAGATTGGTTTTAGGATTTTTGCCCACAGGCACCATTCCGGCTGCGGCAAACTGTTCCAGATAGTCGTTATTGAACTCGTAGCGGTGACGATGGCGCTCTGTGATGTTGGTGCTGCCATAAACATCTGCAGCTATTGAACCCGGCGTGAGTTCGCAATCATAGCTACCCAAACGCATAGTACCACCCATCTGGGTAATTGCCTTCTGCTCTTCCATCATACAGATAACACCCTGATCAGTGTCGGGGTCCATTTCTGTAGAATGAGCCTTGGGCAGGTTGAGCACATTACGTGCAAACTCTACACAAGCCATCTGCATACCGAGGCATATACCAAAGAATGGTATCTTATTGACACGAGCATACCTGATAGCATCCACCTTGCCTTCTATGCCCCTGCTGCCAAAACCGGGTGCAACAAGAATAGCATCTACGTTCTGTAGTTTTTCTTTTGCATTCTCCTTGGTAAGGTGCTCGGAGTGTATGTTGCGCACTTCTACCTTACACTCGTTCATAGCACCTGCATGTATCAGGGCCTCAAGGATAGATTTGTAAGCATCCTGCAATTCCACGTACTTACCGATAAGTCCGATAACCACCTTACTCTTAGGATATCTGAGTTTGTTGAGGAACTCTTTCCAGCGAGTAAGATCGGGGTCTTTGCCCAATGGCATCTGCAGTTTTTCCAGACATATCACATCCAGGCGCTCGCGCATCATTTCCAGCGGAACACTGTAAATTGAATCGGCATCAAGTGCTTCTATCACCGCATCCTGCGTAACGTTGCAGAACAGGGCTATTTTCCTCTTCAGATCTTTGTATAAAGGCTCTTCGGTACGACAAACCAGCACATCTGGCGTGAGGCCATGCTCGCTCATCATCTTCACAGAGTGCTGCGTAGGCTTGGTTTTCAGTTCTTTTGCCGCCTTGAGGTATGGTATAAGCGTAAGATGGATAACGAGACAATTCTCGTTGCCCATTTCCCACTTCAGCTGACGAACCGCCTCTATGTAGGGAAGCGATTCTATATCGCCTACGGTACCACCAAGCTCTGTAATAACTATGTCGAATTTGTTGTTCTCACCCAGCAGCAACATACGCCTTTTGATCTCGTCTGTTATGTGTGGTATCACCTGCACTGTTTTCCCCAGATAGGCACCTTCGCGCTCTTTGTTGATAACATGCTGGTAAATGCGTCCTGTAGTAACGTTATTGGCCTGAGAAGTGTAGGTATTGAGGTAGCGTTCGTAGTGACCC
The DNA here is from genome assembly GCA_943331005.2 of Bordetella parapertussis. Taxonomy (GTDB): domain Bacteria; phylum Bacteroidota; class Bacteroidia; order Chitinophagales; family Chitinophagaceae; genus Nemorincola. The sequence continues at coordinate 44,554 of CALQJX020000011.1, read as the reverse complement.
AGATCCAGATCGGTCTCGGCACCATCTTCTGTCACATAACACTCGCCATGTTCATATGGGTTCAATGTACCCGGATCTACGTTGATGTAGGGGTCGAATTTCTGAATAGTAGTGCTGAATCCACGTGCCTGCAGCAATTTAGCCAGCGAGGCGGCAATAATACCCTTACCTAAAGATGAAGTAACACCTCCGGTTACAAAAATAAACTTTGTCATAACGCTCCTGTTTTGCAGACCGGTGCGCAGCTTAATATTAAAATAAAATGTGGGAAGTAGCTGTAGCGGTCGTACAAAACTACGATGGATATTCCGATAATGCAAAAAAGGAGCCCAACCTGCAGCATATTATTCGAGCAGCATATCTGCAACCGTTGCTATCTGCCTTTCTGTGACCTGTCCTTCCACGAATTTCCTGTATCCCTTGCCATTATGTATTATCAATGTGGCAGGTATGGAACCCTCCCAACTTTCGTCTACACGGGGTACAAATTCATTGGGATTGGTATCGGAAAGCCAGATAACAGGGGGCGTTATTTTCTTGCGCTGCAGGAACACACCCAGCCTCATAGGATAATCTTCCCTGAAATCGAGACTCACCAGCAGCACTTTTACAGGTTTGCCGGCATAGTGCTCCTGCAATGAGTTGAATACAGGCAACTCCTGCACACAAGGCGCACACCAGGTAGCCCAGAAATTGATTATATATAATGTATCGTTAGCTGCATTGCTTTTCAGTATTTCTCTGATACCCATAGCAGGAATCTGCTGTGCCTCTGCCCGGGGAACAGAAAAGAACAGGAACGATAACAAAAGAAGTTTTCTCATATGCCGCTACTTTAGGTAAAGATACTGATGATGGGCGCAGAAACCGATACAATAAAAGCATAATTGTCTATTTTCGGGCTATAGAACCTCATAGATCATGGCCACAAAACTACACGGACTCCGCACTGTTATCTACTTTACCAACAACCTGAACAAGGCCAAAGAATGGTACAGCAATGCTTTTGGTATAGCCCCCTATTTCGACGAGCCATTTTATGTAGGTTTTAATGTGGGTGGTTATGAACTGGGGCTACACCCTACAGATGGCAATATGGATGCTGCCGGCACAGTTGCTACCGCCTACTGGGGTGTAGATGATGTGTATAAAAGTTTTGCCGACCTGCTGGCCGCCGGTGCTACAAGTATAGAAGACCCTGCTGATGTGAGTGGCGGAATAATAACAGGGGCAGTGAAAGACCCGTGGGGCAATGTGTTCGGGCTTATTTACAATCCGCATTTCTCGCTGGCGTAGCGAATTAGCTGAATTATCGTGCTCTGCCTATCCACTGCTCGGGATTGAGCTTGACGTTGTCTTTCTTACCACTCGACTTCCATATCTGGAAGTTGACCACAGGTAATCCTTCGTCATTATTAGCAACAGTACCTATGGTTTGTTTCGCCCTTACTTCATCACCTACTTTAACCGAAATAGAAGCCAATCCATTATATACGGTACAGTAGTTACCATGCCTCACCATTACGATCTGGCTGCTACCTGAAACAGAGAATACACTGGTAACGGTACCATTGAACACACAACGTACTCTGGCATTTTCATCCGTCTGTATATCTACACCCGCATTCTCAATGCTCACCTTAGGATAAAGCGGATGCGGATGTATACCAAAATGATCTGTTATATATCCTTTCTCAACCGGCCAATACATTTTACCCTTATTGCCTTCAAAGTTTTCCGCAAGCTCCACATCCTCGGGAGTAAGCATTAGCGAAACCTCAGATCGGGAGCGGGCAGTCGTTGACTTTGGAACATTATTTACTGCCACATCCGGACCACCGGTACTGGATTTGATGTTTGATTTAGCGCCCGATTTGCCGGCATCAGTACCGGCTGTTTTCTTTGCTTCTGCTTCAGCCGCCTTAGCCGCCCTCGCCATCTCACGCTCTATAAGGTCATTGATCGCCTTATTGATCCTCGAATTGATCTTTTTATTCTTTTCTATATCAGCCAGCAGTTTGCTTTCCTTGCTTTTAAGATCCTGAACCACCTGATTGGTCTGTTCTGTCTCTTTCTGCAATATCTGTTTCTGCTGCACCTGCGCATTCAACACCTGGTCTTTCTGTGTTTTTTCCGCATTCAGCGTACCTATCTTCTCCTTCAGCTGCACCTGTGTATGCGTTATCTGCTGCACCTGATATTTGCGGAAGTCGCGAAACTTCTTCAGGTACTTCATTCGCCTCATTGCCTCATTAAAGTCGCGGGAGGAGAAAAGGAATGCCAGCATATCATATGAACTGCGAGAAGAATAGGCATACCTTATAGACTGCGTATAACGGGCATTGAGCTGTTCCAGCTTCTGCTTCAGGGTAAGTACTTCTTTAGACGACTTCTTTATATCGTTATCTATATCGTCCAGCTCTTCGTTGATGTTGCCAATGAGTCGCTGACGGTCGCTGAGCTTGTTTTGTAATGCACGCAACTGACCAAGAGTAGCCTGCTTGTCATTCTTAATAGCCATCAACTCTTTTTCAGTCTCCTCAATAGCCTGCATTATCTGCTTACGACGAGCCATTAGCGTGTCTTTTGAAGGATACACCACCTCTCGCTGCGCAAATGCTGCAGAAGACAGAAAAACCAATATGACCACAAGAATGTTGCGCATGATGCCGTTGCGGACAAAAATAACCAAATCTAGCCCCCGATTAAGTCTTTTTTATTGTTTTATGAGGATTTTACAATCTTTTTCGAGAAAAGATAGCAGTAGAAATTTAATTGACGACCTTTGTTTTCTTTTGCAGTAAAGATATTCTTTATGTTATATTCAATGACAGGTTTCGGCAGGGCTGAAGCAACGATCAACCAACGCCAGGTGGTGGTGGAGATGAAGGCGCTCAACGGCAAGCAGTTCGACCTGAATACAAAACTCCCGCCGATCCTCCGATCCTGGGAGCTGGACATCCGCTCTATGCTGGCCAATGTGCTGATGAGAGGAACCGTGGACCTGACCATAACGGTGAAACAGGGCGGCGCTTCCAAGCCTATGGTGGTAAATACAGATCTTGCTGTTTTCTACTACAATGCTATGAAACAGATAGCACAGCAGACAGGCATACCGGAAGACAACGTCCTATCTACCCTGATGCGCATGCCTGAAGTGGTAACACCCGATCAGGATATGCTGCCCGATGAAGAATGGGAAGAAGTGAAAGCCGTAATAGTGAAGGCTGCCGAAGATCTGATGCTGCACCGCCAGCACGAAGGAGAGGCGCTGCTGAGAGATATTACGCTACGCATCAACAACATAGACCAGCTGCACAACAAGATACTGCCTCTGGAACCTGAACGTATAGAGCGTATACGTGCCCGTATAACTCAGTGGCTGGAGGATATGACCGAAAAGGAAAAGATAGATCCGAACCGCTTTGAGCAGGAAATGATCTACTACCTTGAGCGCATGGACTTCTCTGAAGAAAAAACAAGGCTGCGCCAGCATTGCGAATACTTCAGCAACACGGTGAAGGAAAACGATATGGCCATAGGTCGCAAGCTTAACTTCATACTGCAGGAAATAGGCAGGGAAATAAACACCCTTGGCTCTAAAGCCAATCATGCCGAGATACAGCAGATCGTCATCAATATGAAGGACGAACTGGAAAAAGCCAAAGAACAGATCCTGAATATTCTGTAATCATCTCTTCAGAGATGCTGAAAATATAAAAGCCCGGAAGTTGCAATTTCCGGGCTTTTGCTTTTGAGAAACAGCTATGGTTACATATTCCTTCTGTACTGACCACCCACTTCGAAAAGTGCACTGGTGATCTGCCCCAGTGAGCAGTATTTGGCCACATCCATCAGTGCCTCGAAGATGTTGCCATTCTGTATGGCTATAAGCTGCAATGACTTCAGCATTTCAGCGCTTGTGTCTTCGCTGCGTTTGCACAGGTTCTGCACGGTTGCTATCTGGAATTCTTTTTCCTCTGTAGTAGAACGGATCACCTCTGATGGTATGACTGTTGGTGAACCTTTGGAGCTGAGGAAGGTATTTACACCAATGATCGGGAACTCGCCAGTATGCTTCAGTGTTTCATAATACAGGCTTTCTTCCTGGATCTTTCCACGCTGATACATGGTTTCCATAGCGCCCAGCACACCGCCACGTTCTGTAATGCGGTCGAACTCGGTTAGCACTGCCTTCTCTACGAGTTCTGTAAGCTCTTCTATAATGAAGGAACCTTGCAGGGGGTTCTCGTTCTTGGCCAGACCCAGCTCTTTGTTGATGATGAGCTGTATAGCCATGGCGCGACGCACACTCTCTTCTGTAGGAGTAGTGATGGCCTCGTCATAGGCATTGGTATGGAGCGAGTTACAGTTGTCGTATATAGCATAGAGCGCCTGCAGCGTGGTGCGGATATCGTTAAAGTCGATCTCCTGCGCATGCAGCGAACGGCCTGATGTCTGGATATGGTATTTGAGCATCTGAGAGCGCTCGTTACCGCCATATTTCAGCTTCATGGCCTTAGCCCATATGCGACGCGCCACACGACCTATCACACTGTATTCCGGATCTATACCATTGCTGAAGAAGAAGGAAAGGTTGGGCGCAAAATCGTCGATATGCATGCCACGGCTCAGGTAGTACTCTACAAAGGTGAAACCGTTTGACAGCGTGAATGCCAGCTGCGAAATAGGATTGGCACCAGCCTCTGCAATATGATAACCGCTGATAGATACAGAGTAGAAATTGCGTACCTTCTTGTCTATGAAATACTGCTGCACATCGCCCATTACTCTCAGCGAGAATTCTGTAGAGAAGATACAGGTATTCTGTGCCTGATCTTCCTTCAGTATATCGGCCTGAACTGTGCCACGCACAGAGCTGAGTGTTCGGGTCTTTATCTCTTCATATACTTCGCGCGGTAGCACCTCATCGCCGGTCACACCCAGCAGCATCAGTCCCAATCCGTTATTGCCATCGGGCAGATTGGTATTGTTGTCGCCGGAATTGTAGAACGGACGGGGAAGTCCTTTTGCTGCAAAAATGACATCTATCTTTTTATTTACTTCTTCTTCCAGTCCGTTCTCTTTTATGTATAGTTCGCACTGCTGATCTATGGCCGCATTCATAAAGAAAGCGGTCATGGTAGGTGCCGGACCATTGATGGTCATAGACACAGAGGTCATAGGATCTGCCAGATTGAAACCGCTATAGAGTTTCTTGGCATCGTCGAGGCAGCAAACGCTTACACCCGAGTTACCAACTTTACCATAGATATCAGGACGATGATCAGGGTCCTGACCATAAAGTGTCACACTATCGAAAGCCGTGCTGAGCCTCTTTGCAGGCAGTCCGCGGGATACGTAGTGGAAACGTTTGTTGGTTCGCTCGGGTCCACCCTCTCCTGCAAACATACGTGCAGGGTCTTCTCCCACACGCTTGAACGGATAGATACCCGAAGCATAAGGGAATTCGCCCGGGAAGTTCTCGCCCAGCGCCCACTTCAGTATTTCGCCCCATGCCTCGTAACGGGGTACAGATACCTTTGGAATCTGCAGATGAGAGAGAGATTCCGAGTGTGTTTTTACTTTTATTTCTTTATCGCGCACCTTGAACACATAGTATTCGTCGGTGTAGTTTTTCTTTTTCTGTTCCCACTGGCTTAGCAGCACCCTATTCTTGGGATCCAGTTCCAGTTCGGTCTTAGCATATACTTCCTGCAAAGACTTCAGGAGTCTGTCTTTATCTTCTGCATCCATGGCCTGCACTGTATCTATGGTCTTCTGTATACCATAGAGGCGCTGTGCTACTGCCGACTGGTCATCTGCCCATTTGTCGTAGCCCCTGTTGTTCTCAGCTATCTCGCTGAGATAGCGGGTACGGTGCGGCGGAATGATGAATATTTTTTCACTCATCTCGCCTGTTATCTCGAACTGAGATACGAGCGTGGCATTGGTTTTTTCCACTACCATGTCCATGAGCGTTTTGTACATGGTGTTGGTACCCGGATCATTGAACTGAGAAGCGATAGTGCCGAAAACAGGCATATCTTCTGAATTCTTATCGAAGAGTTTATGATTGCGCTGGTATTGTTTCTTCACATCGCGCAGGGCATCCATAGCGCCACGCTTGTCGAATTTGTTGATGACAACAATATCTGCAAAGTCGAGCATGTCTATCTTCTCCAGCTGTGTGGCAGCACCATACTCAGGTGTCATCACATACATACTCATGTCGCAATGATCGGTGATCTGTGTATCACTCTGTCCTATACCGGAAGTCTCGAGAATGATGAAATCGAAATTAGCCGCTTTCAGTATATCTACTGCGTCATGAATATGCTTAGATACTGCAAGATTGCTCTGGCGGGTAGCCATTGAGCGCATGTACACCCTATCATTGCGAATGGCATTCATACGTATCCTGTCGCCAAGCAAAGCCCCGCCGGTCTTGCGTTTAGACGGGTCTACAGATATGATACCAATGTTCTTGTCTTTAAAATCGAGGAGGAACCTGCGCACTACTTCATCTACCAGCGAGCTCTTACCGGCACCACCTGTACCTGTAATACCCAATACTGGTACCTTGGATGCAGCCGCCTGCTCTTTTATAGCAGTAAGTGCCACCTGAGTTGCAGGCATATCGTGATAGTTCTCTGCAGCAGATATGAGTCGGGCTATAGATTTTACGTCCTTATTCTTCAGCTGAGCAACCTCGCCCGAGAGTTGATCTCCGGTTGGGAAATCGCATTTTTCCAGCAGATCATCAATCATGCCCTGCAGGCCCATAGCCCTGCCATCATCAGGTGAATAGATACGTGTAATGCCATATTCCTGCAGTTCCTTTATCTCGTCGGGCAGTATCACACCGCCACCACCGCCAAACAGTTTTATGTGACCGCATCCGGCTTCCTTCAGCAGATCATACATATACTTGAAGTACTCTACATGGCCTCCCTGATAAGAGGTAATAGCAATACCATTGGCATCTTCCTGTATAGCACAGTCCACCACTTCCTTCACACTGCGGTCGTGCCCAAGGTGAATGACCTCGGCACCACTCGCCTGCAAAATGCGGCGCATGATATTTATAGAAGCGTCGTGGCCATCGAACAGCGATGCTGCAGTAACCAGGCGTATTTTATTCTTCGGATCGTATGCCATATTATTATTTCTATTTATAACAGTGTGCAAAGTTACGAAATGAGTGCTTTAGATGTTAGCCTGCCCCCATTTCTACGTAATCGTTAACTTTATGGGGTTCTAAGAGACCAATGAGGTTATTTGCGGCATACATATTAATATTACTTTTTGCATATACTGATGCCCCTGCGCAGTATAGAGGTCGCAAGCACAGGCATTGGCCAAAAACCGAGGCCGCTCTTATGGACAAGATGCTTGGCTGCCTGCAACATAAAGACACAGCAGGGTATTACGACCTTTTTCCACCATTCGATACGCTCTGGAGCATGACCATGCACAACCCGGACAAAAACCCGGAAACCCAGAAAGCACTCAATAACCTGAAAGAACATCCGCAGGTGCTGGTAGAGTTCGACCCTTTATATAACAAAGACATCATAACCCGTTTTTGCAGGGTTCTCTCCAAGGGAGAGGATTCCGGTATTCAATGGAACAGGGTAATAATGGCACGTTACGAACTGCACAAACAAGACCCTACCCGTGCACTGATAGGCTATGACAAAATAGCTCCAGAACGGTTTCAGGGCTATATGTTCGTAGTAGACGGATTCAACAGGGTGATGTTTTGTGTTTCTGTAACAGAGATACAAAGCATAAAGGGCCAGTTCTTTGGCGGACAACTGCTGAATGTGCTGCAGGCAAAGTCTGTAGACGAATTCAGGTATAAAGAGCAGCGAGAAAATGACTTCTTCCAATGGAAAGCAGAACACCCGGATTCTGTAGCAACAGATACAGTACTTATAACAGACACCACAGGCATTAAAGATACTTCTGAAAAAGGCAACCTTATGATAGCCAAGCAGGAAGAAGCAGAAGAAGATGATATGAGGAAGGAAGTGGTGGACAGGAAATATTATGAAGGGCTGATGGATAACGAGATCCCTATAAAGCTCTATGTACGATACATGAAACCTGTGCCAGGCAAGCCACAACAGTATGACGGACTCTATAAACTGGGCGAAAATAAACGTTACCTGAAACTGGAAATAACCCGCAACAAAGAGGGCAAATGGGTGATAGAAGACGAAACCGCACAGGGTCTTATGGAGCTGGTACTGACAGGACGCAACTATACCGGCAGCTGGACGAATGCTGAGGAGAATGGTTTCGATATAGAACTGCACCAGACGGGTACCCCCAAGGGTAAAATAGAAACACTGGATGGCATATTGGATAGAGGCAACTCCGGCAAAATAGACGAAAGTGTATTTGAAGAGGCTGAAAAAGAAGAGGCTGAAAAAGACAAAGCTAAAAAAGAAGAAAGAGCTGCTGAAAAGGAAAAAGCTAAAAAAGAACTGGAAAAGAAAGAGAAAAAGAAGAAAAAACAGGAACAGAAGGACAAAGAAAAAGAAGCTGCCAAAAAGCAGGAACAGAAAAAAGAAGAGGACAAAAAGGCAACACCGGAGAAAGTTAAAAAGCCTGAATAAACGTTGTTATTTCAACATTTTCTGCATGATATAGTGAGGTATACCTACCTCCAGAAACTCATCCCCAACTGTTTTATAGTTCATGCTGGCATAAAAGCCTACAGCTACTTTTCGGGCGTGCAGTATCATGATAGTATATCCTTTTTCAGCAGCAAATTTCTCTGCAGCTATCACCAGCTCCCGACCCACTCCCTTGCCCTGCCATGCATCGTAAACGGCCATCTGGCGAAGTTGCACAGTGGCAGCATCAACATGATGCAACATCAGACAGGCAACTACTTCACCATTCATCTTACCGGCAAAGATCACATCAATATGATCTCTGGAAAGGTCATCATTTTTCAACGACATACCCAGAGGCTTGCGCAATACTTCATCCCTCAGCGCAAAAACTGCTGGATATTCTTCAGATGATGAAGTGATGATGCAGACCGCTAATTTATTCATATCCTATTTCAGTTCTACTACTGTTTCTTCAGTAGCTTTTACCAGGAAAATAACCACTTTCTCTGAAGCGTAAGAACCACCGGGACCCTTGTGATAATGTGCTTCGTACCTACCGGGTTGGATCTGCAGATGTTTAGATACAGGATCGCTGAGCTTGATGGTAGAGAAAGAACGGAATTTATCGCCAAATTGCTCATACAGTGTCACACTGTTCATACCCTCTTCCGGTACAAATTTCACAAATCCGGGCTGTGCTATGCGTATCACTTTTTCATCAAAATCGAGATCTATATTGCGTATATCCAGCGGGAAGGTATTGATCTCCACATGGTAGTTCTCTGGCTCATATTCCAGCCTGTCTGTACATTTCTGCTGGGTCACGGTACCGTTTGCCCTGTTTCGCTGCGTTACTATAGCAGAGAACTCTTTTACAGGCCTGCCAGGGGCTCCGATATACTCGAAAGTGAGACTGGCCTTGTTTACCGTAATATAGATCTTATTCTTTTTGTTGGCTTCTACCTTCACATTATTCACCACCATACTACGTGTCTCGGAGAAGGTAAGATTGTAGTCGCCTGCCGGTATGTTCAACTGCGGATCGGGATTGCCATCACCATCTACCATGCGGTAAAAACGTTTCACCATATTTCCTGTGTAGGGATCAAGCAAAACAACCTGTGGCGTTGTAGTGTAGAACTTACCACGACCATTGGTAAAATATACCTGTACAGTAGTTTGCTCCGCTTCTTCAGTTTCTACTTTAAACTCGGCTTCCTTGCCCGGCAATTTCTTAGCTACCGCTGCAGGTTGTGCAGGTTTGGCAGGTTGTGCGGGTTTGGCTGCTACCACCGGCTCGTCATATTTCAATGCAGGCATTGGCGGCACTTTTCTTGGGCGCAGTATAGAACCATCGCCATCCAGCACAAAAAGATTTATCAACCTTTTCGGCGACACAGAAAGTCTGGAAATAGCATCAGGAGCGGGTCTTGTCGGTATCTCTTCCAGTATCACTGGTTCGTACTTTGTTACAGCAACTACCCTGGGTGTGGTGGTTGCAGTGGCTACGATATTAACTGTGCGGGGAGCAACTGCAGCTAGTTTACCAATAGGCTCAGGCGCCGGCCTAACCGGTGCTTCCTCTTCTATAACTGGTGTAAAGGCAGGAACTACTTGTGTTTTGGGCTGCCTTGGCTCAACAGTCGCTATTGCTACCGACCTCATATTGGCAGGTGGTAATGCGGTCATTATTACCGGTGGCTGCTTTACAAACTCAGCCGGTGGGGGCGGAGGGGGCACACCCTCTTCTTCCCTTACCACAGGTACAAAAACAGGCAGATTTCTGTTAGCAGGCCTTGGAATGAACGGGGCATCTATGGGGTAAATTGGGCTGGCTACAGACAAATGATCGATCTGCTGCATACCAAGGGACGGTACTACTGTATGCACTACTGGGCTCGTAACTGTATCCTGCACTTTTATTACAGGGATCTTTACATTCATTACCGTAGGAGCAGTAGCCGCAACCTCTTTTACCTGCGTGTATTGCTGATTGGTAATTTTTATAGCAGGCCTGAAAGCTGTTACTATTTTGCTCACAGCCCCGGTAATGTCGCCCTGATGGGTCACCTCCAGATAGTCGCCCATACAGGCATAAGCAGTTCTCAGCTGCATAGAGCTTTCCAGATTCACAATATAGGGCCTGAAGAACACTTTGCTGAGCGCCAGTTTGCGCATTACCTCGCATATATCGCCACCGCAACTTTCGCCACCGTCTGTTATAAGGATGATACTATATGCGTTTTGCGACACATCTACCAGGTCATTATCTGCAGCTTCCTGCAGGGCATAGGCTATAGAGGTAACACCAAGCGGCTGAATGTCGTCGAGGCGGTATTCCATCTGCAACCTGTTGTCTTTGCGGAAAGGCACCTCATTGCGGGTATCGCGGCAGTTATTTTCATCTACAGTATACTGATGACCGAAAACACGTAAGGAAAATTCCACATCCGGATTTACGCGATACACGCTATCCATGAGCTTCAGCACGATCTCGTCTGCCACTTTCGACTTCTGGCGGCCACCATCCCAAGTATTGATCATGCTGGATGATTTATCCAGCAAAATGAGAATTCGGGGTTGTATATATCTGCCATTACCCTCTTGGGCAAAGGATTGAAAAGAGGCCGAAAAAAGGAAAAGGAAGAATATAAATATCTTATATCGCATGAACTACTCGTAAATACAAACGTACATTATTTGATTGAAACGCCTCAAAGATACCCACAAAAAATAAGTAAAGTGCGTAATTCGAACCAACTCATTACGCTCTCATTTTTAGAGATCGAACAAGAGCGGAAAGGCATCATATTTAATTTTATCGATACGCAACAAAAATGTGGAAAACATGGCAGAAAATGTCAGTTTTTAGTGGCCGCATGTTATATAAAATAGTTGTTTAATCCCTTTAATGCGGCTATCTTTGTAAGGTTAGGAATCTACGCAAATAATAGATTTTTATAATACACAAAATTACAATCAGCCTACCGCATAACAGGTGTCATTTTGAGAGGCTTACCTCACCTTCGGGTAAAGCCTGTTACAGCCGGGGCAAAATAATTTTAACTACAGAATGGAACAGGAAAATGAAATTGTGCGGGTCCCCGCAGAGTATGATGCCGGAAGTATACAGGTATTAGAAGGACTTGAGGCAGTTCGTAAACGCCCGGCCATGTATATCGGCGATATAGGCGTAAAGGGGCTGCACCACCTTGTATATGAAGTAGTAGACAACTCTATAGATGAGGCGCTTGCAGGTCACTGTAAGAACATAACTGTAAACATACATCCCGACAACTCTATAAGTGTGATGGATGATGGGCGCGGTATACCTACTGGTATGCACCCCAAGGAGGGCAAATCTGCACTGGAGGTTGTAATGACCGTACTGCATGCGGGTGGTAAGTTCGACAAGGACAGCTACAAGGTATCTGGCGGTCTGCATGGTGTGGGCGTAAGCTGCGTAAACGCGCTGAGCTCACTGATGCATACTACCGTTTTCCGTGAAGGCAAGATATTTGAGCAGGAGTACAGAATGGGTATACCTCAGTATCCTGTTCGCGAAATTGGTGTATCTGACAAACGTGGTACCCTGCAGCATTTCTGGCCTGATGGCAGCATCTTCAAGGATATTGTTTACAACCGCGAAATACTTGCCGGTCGTCTGCGTGAACTTTCTTACCTCAACAAGGGTATCCGCATCATTCTCATAGACGAACGTGAGACCGGTGAAGACGGCACCTTCAACACAGAAATCTTCTACAGCGAAGGCGGCATACTGGAATTTGTGCAGATGCTGGACAGAGTAGGCAAGCGCGACGCACTGCTGCCTCTGCCGATCTTTGTAGAAAGCTATGATAAAGACTCGAACGTATCTGTTGATGTAGCACTTAGCTACAACACCTCCTACAATGAGCATATCTACTCTTACGTAAACAACATCAACACCATAGAAGGTGGTACACACGTAGCCGGTTTCCGCCGTTCTATTACCCGTGTGTTCAAATCTTATGGCGATAAGAACAAACTGTTTGAAAAAGCGAAGGTAGAGATCACCGGCGATGACTTCCGCGAGGGATTGAGCGCAGTGATATCTGTAAAAGTACCGGAACCACAGTTCGAAGGACAGACCAAGACCAAGCTGGGTAACAACGAGGTAATGGGTGTGGTTGACGTATGTGTAAGCCGCGTACTGGAAGCCTACCTGGAAGAACACCCGAAGGAAGCCAAGCTGATCATAGACAAGGTAATACTGGCGGCACAGGCGCGTGCAGCAGCCCGCAAAGCCCGCGAAATGGTGCAGCGTAAAAGCGTACTGTCTGGTGGCGGTATGCCCGGCAAACTGGCTGATTGCTCTGAACGCGATCCGGAAAAATGTGAGCTTTATCTTGTCGAAGGTGATTCGGCAGGTGGTACTGCAAAGCAGGGCCGCGACCGTAGCTATCAGGCCATCCTGCCTCTGAGAGGTAAGATCCTGAACGTAGAGAAAGCACAGGAATACAGGATCTACGAGAATGAGGAGATCAAGAACATGTTCACTGCACTGGGCGTATCTATAGGCACCCCCGAAGATCCCAAGGCGTTGAACCTTACTAAACTCCGCTACCATAAGATCATTATCATGACCGATGCCGATGTGGATGGTTCTCACATTGCCACACTGATCCTTACCTTCTTCTTCCGCTATATGAAGGAGCTGGTGCTGCAGGGTTATGTATACCTGGCACAACCACCACTTTATCTGGTAAAGAAAGGCAAAGAACAAAAGTATGCCTGGGATGAAGAAACCCGCAAAGCTGCTATCACAATGCTGGGCAATGGCAAAGAAGACACAGTGAATGTGCAGCGATACAAAGGTCTTGGTGAGATGAACGCAGAACAGCTGTGGGATACTACCATGAACCCTGATACAAGAACGCTGAAGAGGGTAACTATAGAAAGCATGTCTTATGCAGATGAGATATTCTCTATGCTTATGGGAGATGAGGTGCCACCACGTCGTCAGTTCATTGAGAGTCACGCAAAATACGCGAAGATCGACATCTAGTCAACCAACAAGATACAATACAGAACAGGCCGGCAAAATGCCGGCCTGTTCTGTATAAAGGTCATCTGTTTTTACTGTAATCACTGTCAGAAAGAGTATTCCATTATCCGCATAAATAGCAGATATTTGCAAGACATGAAACAGCTGCTACTGATACTCCTCACGGTCATAGCCTTCCGCAGTGAAGGACAGATAACTGTTGATACCACCAAGACAACAGTAACTGTAAAAGAGAAAACGCCCGTCATCAATAAAACTCTCACCATCTACAGATCGTTCATTGCAGGTAGTGGCATGCGCCATCAGGCAGTATACCAGCCCGTAGCAGACGACCTGGGCGAAGAACCTGAATCTTTAAAACTATCTTTTGCAGATGAGGTACCACATTTCAAAAAAATGATGGACGCTGCTCTGGCCAAGAAACAATACAATTTCTCCAGCCTGTCTATAAATCTGCTTCCTTTCGAAGAACTGGCTAACAAACTCATTGACATTTACACTAACTCTACAGACTGGAACGACTACGTAAAGAAGGCTACCAACCTGAAACAGACCACTACCCTGTTCGATGGGTCTGAGGTAGCCGAAGTACATTACTACGCCAAAATGGCCAAGTATGTGATGGACAAAAGCGATTTCGCCACTACGCTCAACGATATGCTGAAACCATATGGCTATATGGTTGCTTCCATCAACTTCCCCGAAGAACACCAACAGGTTTTCAGCGCAGACAAACTAATGGTACTGGGTAAGAACCCCAATCTGTTCATACCTATACCAGACTACTCTATCACCCTTGCTAAATTGAAGAAATAAAATGAGCGAATACAGTATAGGCGAAGCACTGAACCTGTTGATGGAACGGTCTCACTGGAAACCCAAACTAATAGCACTGCGCATGAGCGAGGAATGGGAAGAAATTACCGGCAAGACCATTGCCAAATATACCCGCTCAGTGAATATGTACAACAAAACACTGACCATCTATACAGATGTAGCACCGCTGAAGCAGGAACTACAAATGGGTAAGGATCAGCTGATGGTGCGTATCAACGAATATTTTAACGAAAGAGTAGTAGAAGAGATACTGATCAAATAGCTCATTTACTGCCAATCATTCGGGCGCAGAGCAGAAATACTGCAATACCGAGCATACCACCCACACTATCTGCAACTACATCCATAAGTTCCATGCTACGGCCCAGAAATGTAATCAGTCCCTGCAGCAATTCTATGAACACGCCCATACCTGCAGCAATAAGAAAAAGCAACAACAGACTTTTGCGGGTATAGGCAGGGCAGGCGCACAACCACAAAAACGCAAATACCCCAAAAAGTACAAAATGGGTCCACTTATCTATTAGCGGCACCTGCACATGTGGCAGCTCCCTGCCTGGATAGAGGCAACCCACAAAAATGAGCAAGGTCCATAACATAGCTATGGACCTTGCTTGCTTTTTATACGTAGAATCCGGAAAGAATATTTGTTTCATTATTCGCCGACCAACTGCTTGTACGATGCAGCATCAAGAAGTGCAGCAACTTCAGCAGGATCATTAACTGTCATTTTCATCATCCAGCCAGAACCATATGGATCTTTGTTCACGTTCTCAGGATTTGCTTCAAGGTCAGCATTCACCTCAGTGATAGTGCCACCTACCGGCAGATAAAGATCAGAAACGGTTTTCACAGCTTCTACAGTACCGAAGATCTCGTTGGCACCAAGTGGGTTGCCCACAGAGCTGATGTCAACAAATACGATATCGCCCAGCTCTTTCTGTGCGAAGTCTGTAATACCTACAGTAGCTGTGTTGCCTTCAATGCTGATCCACTCGTGATCTTTCGTGTAACGTAATGTGCCTGGAAATTCCATTGTTTATTGATTTTGCGATAAAAATAATGCAAAAAATAGAAAAAGGGTATATCCGACGGCAGTCTGCATAAAAAAGTAACAAAAAAACAGCGTCTCAGCCCGCAATAAGGGTGAAAAACGGGGGAGTACACACACAAATCATCATCTTGACTTTTATGGCTCATGATACATTCATAACTTCACAGCTATAATTTTCAAAAACAGGAACATGAAGTATTTACCAATTCCTTCGAAACTATACGAGCATAACAGACAAAGGTTCATTAAGAAAATGAAACCTAATTCGGTAGCTATTTTCCCTGCCAGCCCATCATTCCCTAAGAGTGGCGATGGCACCTATGGCTACAAACCCGATGCCGATGTAATGTGGCTGTCGGGTATAGTGCAGGAAAAAACAATAGTGGTACTCTACCCCGACAATCCGGATAAGAACATGAGGGAGGTGCTGGTATTATTGCGCCCTAATGAACTGCTGGAGAAATGGGTAGGACATAAACTGCGCAAGGATGAGGCCAATACTATTTCCGGCATCAGCAATGTTCAGTGGCTGGATGGGTTTGATGCAATGATACAGGTAATGATGAACACGGCAGACCATGTGTATCTCAACACCAACGAGCACAACCGCCTGGATACTGAATTGCCACGTACAGACCTGCTGTTTGTTCAGGACCTGATGAAAAAATATCCCGTGCACCACTACGAGCGTGCAGCCAGGATCATGAAGGAACTGAGGGCAATAAAAACAAAGGAAGAGATAGAAGTTACGAAGCTGGCTATTGCCATTACTGCAAAAACGCTTGACAGGGTGCTGAAATTTGTGAAGCCCGGTGTGATGGAGTATGAAATTGAAGCCGAGATCACCCACGAGTTCCTGCGCAACAGGGCTACAGGTCATGCATATGGCTGCATCATAGCATCCGGCGACAGAGCCCGCACGCTACACTATGAAGACAACAATCAGGAGTGTAAAAGCGGCGAGCTGCTGCTTATGGACTTTGGCGCAGAATATGGCAACTACAATGCCGACCTCACGCGCACCATACCAGTAAACGGCAAGTTCACTAAGAGGCAGAAAGAAGTGTATGATGCGTGCCTTGCAGTGCACAACTTCGGCAAAAGCATTCTGAAACCCGGCATACAGTTCCAGGAATATGTAAAGGGCATCAACACAGAAATGGAGAAACAACTGCTGAAGATCGGTCTGATATCAAAAGCAGACGTCAAAAATCAGGACCCGGAAAATCCTGCATTCCGCAAGTATTTCTACCATGGTGTTTCTCACCATCTGGGTCTGGTGGTGCATGATGTAGGTTCTTATACCGAACCTGTGAAAGAAGGTATGCTGTTCACTATAGAGCCAGGCATTTATGTAGAAGAAGAGCAGATGGGCATACGTATAGAGAACAACATATGGATGACCAGATCAGGCAACATAGACCTCTTCAAAGGCATACCGATAACTACCGAAGAGATAGAAGCAGTAATGAAGAAAAAGTAAAAACCATACAATAAGAAAGCGGCTGTGAATCATCTTCACAGCCGCTTTTATTTTTAGTCAACTTTATGTTGTTTACTGCCCTACCTGGACCTTGTATACTTCTCCACGTTGCGTGTTCAGTGGTATACCCAATGCTTCATAAATATAATCCTGCGCTACAGTGCGCACACTCAACTTATTGATCTTGGTATTGGAGCCCGATGGGTATACCCTGTTGGAAAGGAATACGAAAACCACTCCACTTGCCGGATCGGCCCAGACACAGGTACCAGTAAAACCCTGATGCCCGAAAGTAAGCGCACTCCATCTGTCGCCGGCACCACCACCATTATCTTCTTTGGGTAATGCCTTGTCAAAGCCCAGTGCACGATGGCTCAGTTTACTGCCATAGGCTGTGAACATATCCACAGTCTCTGCCTTGAAGTATCTCTTGCCTGCATATACTCCCTTATTGGCAAGCATCTGGAAGATAACAGCTACATCTTCAGCGGTTGAGAACAGGCCAGCATGACCTCCTACACCGCCTAGCATAGCCGCTCCCGGATCATGCACAAAACCACGAATAGTACCCGCCCTGAAGGTGGTCTCTATTTCTGTAGGTGCTATTTCAGAAACATCAAATTTGCGCAGCGGATTATAGAGCGTATGCTTCAGTCCCAAAGGTTTGTAGAACTCTTCATCGGCATATTTGTCTACACTCTTACCTGTTATCTCCTTCACTATAGCAGCCATAAAATAGAAGTCCAGATCGCTGTACACCATTTTACCTGCATTGTCCAGTTTGCTATCGTAAATGGCAGCCCACATGGTATCTAAATAGTCATTGCGCAGAAACACATTGCTGCTCAGCTGTGTAGTGAAACCCGGCTGAGACCTGTCTCTTACCAGCTCTGCACGAATTTTACCATTCTTATCTACTACATCTTTAAAGAAGGGTATCCAGCCCTTTAGTCCGGCCTGATGCAGCAGCAGATCCCTTATCATCAGATCGGCCTTGTTGGTGCCCTTTGCCTGCGGCAGATAATAGCCTATGGTCTTATCAAGGTCCAGTTTGCCCTGCTCATACAACCGCATCACCGATATGTTGGTAGCCAGCACCTTGGTGCAGGAAGCCACGTCATAAATAGTGTTGGTATCTACACGTTTGTCTTTATTATAGTCGAGATAGCCGAACGAACGATCATAGAAGATATTGCCATTTCTTGCTGCCAGCACACGGCAACCGGGGAATACCCCATCTGCCACACAACGCGCCATGAACATGTCCAGACGATTAAGCGCCTCCTGCTCCACTACTCCGGCATCGCCGGGATATACATGGCGCAGCACAGCAGCAGGCTCTTTGAGTACCGTACGCAACTTGAAGGGTGACGGACAAACACTCTGCCCGTCGAGGCATGCTGTCACCGGCAATTTGCCTTTTGCTTTTGCTTTCTTCAGTAATATATTGGCTACAGCTTTCTCTGTAAGAGTGTCGTCTTCATAACCCACCATCACAGAACCTGCACCACAGAAATATTGTGTAGCATAGGCATTGCCCAGCACCACTACCATAACATTGCGCATGCAGCCTGCCTGTTGCAAAAAGGCAATAGACTCATCGTTAAGGCCATAATTGCCACCAGGAGTATAGTTCAGGTTATGCACTGCCACTATCACACTGCTGTAGCGCGAAAGACGCTCTAAAACACGCTGCACACTATCTACTTTGCTACCCTTGGGCAGCCATTCAGCTTTTACATTATCAAACTTATCATTGAGCAGCTCAAAGAGTGGTGTAGACTCGCTGGCATTGATACCTACATACCCAATGCGCATGGTCTCGTTTATCTTTTTCAGTATCTGGTTGTCGTCTTTTACCAAAGTTACTGCAGCCCTCGCCACCCTGCTGCGGGTGCTGTCTGCATCTTTGTTCATATCCTTAAGTATACCATAAGGTTCTATATCCTTCCAGGTAGCAAGTCCCATATCGTACTTGGCAGCCAGTATCTTCTTCACACTTGTCTCCAGCATGGCAGCAGGTATCACGCCGCTGTCTATTGCCATCTTTATTTTGCTTATTGCGGCAGGCACATCAGGCGGCATCAGCATAATGTCATTGCCAGCTGCAAATGCACGCATCTCTGCCTCACCCGGTGCAAAGTACTTTGTAAGTCCCTGCATGTTGAGCCCATCTGTTACAACCAGACCATTGAAGTGCAGCCTGTTGCGCAGCAGCCCTGTTATAGCATTGTAAGAAAGACTGGTAGGTACATGTTGCGCTGTATCCAGCGAAGGCACTTCAAGATGTGCTACCATTACCGACTTCACCTTCTCGGCAATCATCTGCCTGAATGGATACAACTCTATAGAATCAAGCTGAGCCACCGAACGCGATATAAGTGGAAGGTCGTTGTGAGAATCTACACTGGTATTGCCATGCCCGGGAAAATGTTTGGCACAGGCAATTACCCCATTTTGTTGCAGGCCACGCACATAGGCCCTGCCCAGTCGGGCCACCCATACTTTGTCCTCGCCATAAGAACGGGAATTGATGACCGGATTGGCCGGATTGTTGTTCACATCCACATCGGGTGCAAAATTGATATGCACTCCCAGTCTTTTGAACTGAGCCGCTATTGCAGCCGCTTCTTTATATACCAACCCTGTGTCTCGGGTAGCACCCAGCATCATCTGTCTAGGGAACGGCTTTACACTATCCAGCCTCATGCCCACTCCCCATTCCGCATCCATGGCTATAAGCAGCGGCACCTGCGCCATACGCTGGTATTTATTGGTGAGCATTGCCTGCCTGGCAGGGCCACCCTGCATGAATATAAGACCGCCTACCTGATGCGCATTCAGCAATTCGTTAATACGCTCTTCGTTATAATTCTTGCCGCCCGAGTATGCAGCAACCATAAGTAACTGCCCGATGCGCTCTTCCATGCTCAAAGCATTAAAAACGCTATCGACCCAATTTGCCTTGTTGCTTTTTTCTGCAGACTGCGCCCTGTTTCTGTATTGCGCCTGCCCTAAAGCAGGAGCACCAAAAGACAGCAGGAAAAGCAATGCAACAATCCATCTGCGGGTATTCATCCTCATAATAACAAAAGTAACCTTATTCCTAAAAATATTACACCAAAAAAATAAGCCCCGGAACAGAGTCCGGAGCTTGAAAATATTGATGAACAAAAGGCTAAAAATGCTTCCTGTATATTTTATGGTTCGTATACCAGCTTCACTGTGGCCGAAGAGCCGTCTGCTCCTGCAAAACGGCAGAAGTAGATACCCGCAGCAGTTCCTGCAGGCATGGTGATCTGGGTTGCTGCACCCTGTACTTTGTACTGACCTGTCACCCTGCCATCAGGCGACACAACTGTAAGTGTACCGGCTACAGGAGTTTCCACCGTCATTACACTGCCTGCCGGATTTGGATACAACCTGAAAGCAACTGCACCAGCTGTTGTTTCTTTTACAGCAGTCTCGCACTGTAACTGCGTCTTCACTACTACTGTATGGTAAGAAGTATCTGCACTACATACATTTGATACCACATACATGATTACTGCTGTACCCGGGAACAAAGCCTTTATTTTGCCTGTGCCTGCAACCAAACTGGCTACCCAGCTGCTCGCGCTCACCCATGTACCGCCACCGGTTGCATTGATAAGGGTTGAGGTGTCACCCATACACATGCTGTCAATGCCTGTTATGGCGCCCGCATTTGCCAGCACATGCACTGTTACTATTGTAGTAGCATAAGAAGAGCCGCAGCTATTGGTGCGGGTATACGTTACAATAGCAGTACCTGCTGCCAAACCTGCCACCTCACCTACAGCAGAAACTGTAGCAACCGAACCTCCTGCTATGCTCCATGTGCCGCTATGCAACGAATGGCTAAGCGTGGTAGTACCACCGACACAAACATCATTGATACCAACGATAGTTCCCGAATCCGGTAACGGATTTACTGTTATTGTCTGTGATACTGTTGATGAACCGCAAACACCGGTCACAGTGTAGGTAATGGTATCAGCACCGCCGCTCACACCCAACACTACACCCGTAGAAGATACCGATGTATGGCCCGAAGAAGCGCTCCATGTACCACCCGGCACTGTTGCAGCTATGGTAACCGTTGCTGTCTGGCAAACGGAGCCCGGCACAGCTATAAGTCCCGGAGAAGGAAGTGAATTTACAGTCAGTACTGTTGTTCTTTTGCAACCTGAACCTATGGTATAAGTAATATTGGTTGTACCTGCAGACACGCCTGTCACCACACCCGATGAAACAGCCGCTGTTGCTACAGTGGGTGCGCCACTGGTCCAGGAACCACCGGTAGTAGTGCTGGCCATAGTTATGCTCGATCCCTCACAAACACTTGCCGGACCGGTTATTGGAGCAGGCAGTGGATTTACGTTCACAGTAGCTACTTTGTAGCAACCACCAACCGGCAGCGTATAAGTTATAGTTGTTGACCCGGCATGAACACCTGCTGCGAGACCTGCTGCGACACCAATGGTTGCAACAGAAGTATCTGCGCTGGTCCAGGTACCGGTTATGGGTGTGCTGGATAGCAATGTAGTTGCCGCTTCACAAACCGACGTAGTGCCTGCAATAGCCGCAGGTGTTTCATTTACTGTTATTATAGTTGTTTTTCTGCAACCTGTCGCCGCTATGCGGTAAGTAACCACCGCCGTACCGGCAGAAATACCTGTTACTATTGCAGAGGCAGAACCTATAGTAACGTTGCTGCCTGATGTGCTCCACAAACCACCGGTACTGGTTGTTGCCAGTGTAGTAGTGCGGCCTGCACATACAGTAGTTGTTCCGGTTATAGAGGCAGGTAGCGGATTTACTGTTACTACTGCTGATTTGAAACAACCATTAGCCAATGCATATGAAACAGCAGAGGTACCAGCGGAAACACCGGCTACAACACCCGTTGGCGTAACCACTGCTGCTACAGCAGTATTGGAACTTATCCATACACCACCATAAGTAGTGCTGCTGAGTGTTGTGGTAGCCCCCTCGCAAAATGTGAGTGTACCTGTTACCGGCTGTGGTGCAGTAAGTACTGTCATAGTAGTGGTGGCAATACAGTTGCCCGGCATTTTGTAAGTAATACGTGCTGTACCCACTGTCATACCTGTTACTACGCCAGTTATGGAACCCACTATAGCAACAACAGTGCTGCTGCTGCTCCAGGTACCACCCGCTACTGTATTGGTAAGTGGTGCTGTAATCAGACGACATACCGAAGTATCACCGGTTATAGGACCGGGAGAAAGATTAACGGTCACTGTAGTGGTCACATAACAGCCATTTGCTATTGTGTAACTGACAATTGCGGTACCTGTAGTAATACCTGCAACAACACCCGTAGCGCCACCTACGCTAATATTGGCGCCTGCTGTACTCCATGTACCACCAGTAGTAGTATCAGAAAGTGCTACTGTAAAACCCTGGCAAATGTTTTTTGTTCCTGTTATCACTTTAGGACTGGTACTTACTGTTACCACCTTTGTAGCACGGCAACCTGTAGGCATTGTATAACTGATAGTGGCAGTACCTATATGCAATGCAGTAACTATACCGGTTGCAGAACCTACTGTAGCATTACTTGTGCTGCTCCATGTACCGCCGGTAGTATCATTACTCAGTGTTATGGTCATACCATTACATACTGTACCTGCACCTGTTATAGCAGCAGGCAGCGGGTTAACGGTTACTATATCAGTTATAGTATTACTGCCACAAACGTTTGTGGTAGTATAAGATATGGTATCTATACCCGCAGCAACTCCCGTCACCACACCCGATGTGCCAATTGTAGCTATTGCGGTGTTTACTGAGGTCCACACGCCTCCTGTAACTACATTACCCAACGCCAGTGTATTTGCAACGCATAGAGGCGCATTGCCTGTTATAGCCCCTGTGGCAGGCAGTGTGTTAACTGTGATCTGATAGGAAACAGAAGACGAACCACAGGTATTAGTGACTGTATATGATATATGAGTAGCTCCTGCCGATACTCCGGTAACTGTACCACCTGTTCCCACTGTAGCTATTGCTGTATTGGCAGACGACCATGAACCGCCTGTAGTAGTATTCGAAAGCAGCATTGTATTTCCTGTACAAACGTTATCTGTTCCTGTTATGCCTCCGGCAAATGGCAGGGCATTTATGGTGATAAGGTATGTAGAAGAGCAGCCGCCTGCAGTATAAGACACAACCAATACCCCTGCAGACACACCAGAAACAGAACCGGAAGAGGAACCTATTGTTGCGATACCCGGAATAGAAGAGAGCCATGTACCGCCTGTTGTAGTACTGGCCAATGTTGCTGATGCACCCACACATACCGAACTACTTCCTGTAATTGCATTAGGGGTAGCATTCACTGTTACAACTTCCGTAGCTACATCTGCTCCAACTGTATAAGAAATGGTTGCGGTACCTGCCGCAACACCCGTCACTACACCCGTAGTACCATCTATGGTTGCAACTGCTATGTTGGTGCTGGTCCAAGCACCACCTGCTGTAGCGTTTGCAAGTGTTGTATTCTGACCCGAACATACCGTTAAAGTACCTGTTACAGGTGGCAATACCGGCGGAAATGGAGTAGCCTCCAGTCGGGCAGCACAAAACAACAATATCAGGAGTAGCACATTCTTCATAGCAGAATAGTTGGTCATAAATAAAAGGAATCGCAATATAATGAAACTTTATAAATTCTTTGCAGTTATAACATAAATTACGCAGTAAAATTAAACAAAAACATTGCCTTTACCTGTATTACATCAATATTTTAATACAGGCATAGATTCATGGAAGAAATCCTATGAGTGCGTACCTTGTGGTATCAATTCTAAGCAACAACCTGTGACAACCGGGAACCACACAACATATATGCGCAGATGCCTGCAAATTGCCGAAATGGCAAAGGGGCACACAAGCCCCAACCCAATGGTGGGTGCTGTGCTGATATATAACGACAGGATGATCGGCGAAGGGTATCATCATTACTACGGGGCGCCTCATGCCGAGGTAAATTGCCTGGACAATGTTGCAGCAGCCGATAAACACCTGATACCCGAAAGCACCATGTATGTGAGCCTGGAGCCCTGCGCCCATTTCGGGCTCACACCTCCCTGCGCAACCCGCCTCGTTACCGAAGGGATAAAAAATGTCATCATAGCCAACCCTGATCCATTTGGAAAAGTGAACGGCAAGGGTATTGCCATATTGCAGGAGGCAGGTGCATCGGTCACAACAGGTTTGCTGGATATGGAAGGCCTATGGCTGAACAGGCGCTTTTTCTGCGCTCATACCAGCAAACGCCCCTACATCATACTGAAATGGGCCCAAACTACCGATGGCTTCATAGGCACTACAGACCGACAGAGTGTACAGATCTCAGGACCGGAAAGTATGTTGCTATCGCACCAGTGGCGCACAGAAGAAGCGGCAATAATGGTAGGCTATACCACGGCACTCAACGATAACCCCAGACTAACAGCAAGGCTGCATACCGGCAAACAGCCCCTCAGAATTGCGCTCGACAGGCGGCTTTCTTTGCCGCACTCGCATCATCTGTTCAACGAAGATGCCGCTACATGGATAATAACTGAAGGAGAAGAGACCATATCGGGCAACGTACACTATATTAATATGCCATTCAGCGATCTGTTGCCGGCACTTATGTCGCGGCTATACGATGCTAAAATGCTTTCTCTGATAGTAGAAGGGGGCGCTCAGCTGCTCAACAGCTTTATAACCAGTGGTTTATGGGACGAGGCACGTGTATTTACCGGTAAAAACTCCATCGGCAATGGCTTGTCAGCACCTACGCTTTCCAATGACCTGCTTGTACTAGACAGATCATCCGGCGAAGATAAACTGCAGGTATTCCTGAATAAAAACAACCCGTACAAATATGTAACAGGTATGGCACTTTAACAGTTATCCCAACCTTTTATTTAATAGAGCGGTCTTATATAAGCAGGATTAATTAACTCAACCGTAAACCTTATCTTTCATTTTTCAGCTTACGAAAGATTATTCCCTATTGACCCTCTCTTTTTATTTGGTTGCAATTCATTCAGGATACAGTCGCCACACAGGCGGCTGTATTTTTTTATAACTCTATGCACACATTCTTGGGTTCTGTAAAGAAACGCAGGGCATCCCAGCCGCCTTCGCGACCCACACCACTGCTCTTGAAACCGCCAAATGGCGTACGCAGATCGCGCAGCAACCAGCAGTTCACCCAAATGATACCGCTGTTCACCTTGCCGGCCACCCTGTTGGCGCGGCTCACATCCTGCGTCCATATAGTTGCAGATAGACCATAATCGCTGGTGTTTGCCAGCTGCAGGGCTTCGTCCTCGGTTTTGAAAGACTGCAGCGTAACTACAGGGCCAAAGATCTCTTCCATATTGGTACGGCAACCGGCACCAAGCCCCTCTATTATGGTTGGCTCTATGAACAGACCGTTTTCGCATCTGCCGGTCAGTTTCACCGCCTTTCCACCATGCAGCACTGTTCCGCCTTCCTCTTTTGCCAGTTCTAAACATCCCAGCACTTTTTCGAAGTGCATATTGCTTACCACGGCACCCTGCCTGCTCTGTTCATCCAGCGGATCACCTACAGTGAGCTTACGGGTGCGTGCTATGAATTCTTCTTTGAATTTTTCGTAGATACTTTCTTCAACCAGTATGCGACTGCCGCACAGGCATATCTGTCCCTGATTGCTGAATGAGGACATAATAGTAGTGCGCATCATTTTTTCCCAGTCGCAATCGGCAAAAATGATGTTGGGATTCTTACCGCCCAGCTCCAGAGATATCTTTTTGAACATAGGAGCTGCGGTAGCCGCTATTTCCTTACCGGCACGAGTACTACCTGTAAAAGAAATGGCCTTGATAACCGGATGTGCTACTATAGCCGATCCGCAACCCGGCCCTGTGCCATGCAGTATATTCAGCACACCTGCAGGCAGACCGGCCTCTATACATATGATACTCAGCAGATAGGCGGTCATGGGGGTAACCTCGCTGGGCTTGGCCACCACACAGTTCCCGGCTGCAAGGGCCGGGGCTATCTTCCAGGTAAAGAGATACAATGGCAGGTTCCAGGGAGAGATACAACCTACCACTCCCACCGGCTGGCGCAGGGTATAGTTGATCGCCTTGTCTTCCATATTATGGCTCTCTGTGCTGAAATGCATGATGCCGGTAGCAAAAAACCTGAAATTGCTGGAAGCCCGGGGTATATCCACCCTTTTGCTCAGCGAAAGCGGCTTACCATTATCATTCGTCTCAGCCAGCGCCAGTGCGTCCAGATTTTGATCTATCAGCTCGGCAATACGGTTCAGTATCCTGAAACGCTCTTCGGCAGGGGTAACACTCCATGCCGGAAATGCTGCCCTTGCTGCTGCAACAGCCGCTTCCACATCCTGCACATCACTATCCGGCGATTGGCTGTATACCTCCCCAGTAGCAGGGTTGGTATTAGGAATATACTTGCCATTCAGTGGGGCTTGCAGAGAACCTCCTATATAATTGGCTATTTGTGCAGGTGCTGACAGATTCATAATGGCAAAAGTACGGCTATGTTCAGTCAAAAGTCAACGTACAGTCGCTTTTTCGCACCAAAGACGTGCATTACCGGACTAAAATCAGGAAAATGATCTAGCCGCAACAACAAAACAGAAGGGGTAACCGACTTTTTTGAAAATAATTTTCAGAACAATTTAATTGATTATCAATAATTTAGAAATTTATTTAAAAATATGCAAAAATCGGGGGTTACCTTTTCTTCAATCCCGTATAAACCTACATAACCATCTAAAAACAAAAGTTATGAAATTAGTAAAACTGAGCGTATTCGCTCTTACAATGGGTCTGTTCGTTGCATCATGCGGAAGCTCTAGCAACGAAGCTGCTACTGAAACTCCAGCTACTACTGAAGCTCCAGCTGCTGAAGCTGCTCCAGCTCCAGCTCCAGAAGCTGCTCCAGCTACAACTGATTCTGCTGCTGCTGCAACTCCAGCTGCTGCTCCAGCTGCTGCTCCAGCAACTAAATAATTAGTTTCTGAAAAGCTAAAAAATAGAACCATCTGCTTCGGCAGGTGGTTCATTTTTTTGTGCCTACAGCAAAGCTTACAAAGCAAAAAAGGCAGCACATACTCTGTGCTGCCTTTTTTTATACCAATATGTTCGTAATTATTTATTCAGTTCCAGAGGCAGCACCACAGTTTTGCCATCTCTTTTCACTTCCACTTCTGTCTTCTGTCCGGGAGAAAACTTACCCAGTGCTTCCATATAGCTCTGCATACCGGTGATCTTTTCATTTCCCAGCCTGATGATAACATCGCCTGTTTTCACACCTGCTTTGATAGCCGGTTTGTTGTCGGTAACGCCATCCACCTTCACGCCACCGGCATCATAGGTATAGTCTGGCATAATACCCAGCGACACCTTGAACCTTGCCTTACCCATTGTGGTCTGTTTAGTAACCAGATAATGAGGTTTGGGCTGTTTCTCCATCATTGATACTACATTGGTGACGTATTTCAGTACATCGGCCTCGCCCTGGTAATTGATGAATTCAGGCCTGTCTGATGGTTTATGATAGTCTTTGTGGGTTCCGGTAAAGAAGAAAAGTACCGGAATACCTGCATTGTAGAAGCTGGTATGATCTGAAGGACCCGCACCTGCACTGTCTATAACCACTTTGAAGTCGCTGCCGCCCATGGTCACTACCTCTGCCCACGATGGAGATGTACCGATACCACCTACTGTGAGCGCATGTGTGCTGTCATTGAGCCTGCCTACCATATCCATATTCAGCATATAAGAAATGTTATTGCTATCCAGCCCTTCCTGCTTCACAAATGCTTTAGAGCCATAGAGCCCCAGTTCCTCGCCGGAGAAGTTGACGAACAGATAGTTGTAATGGTGCATTTTCTTATTGCTCTTTATACGGCCGGCCATTTCCAGCAGGGCTGCAGTACCACTGGCATTATCATCTGCACCGTAGTGGATCATGTGATCCTTATCGGCATTGGCATGCAGGCTGTTGTGGTCTTCGCCATAACCAAGATGGTCGTAGTGAGCGCCCAGTACTACTGTGTACTTGGCGCCATTATCTATGTATGCTGCAAGGTTGAAGCTGCTGCGTTCTGTTTTAGTAATATTTATATCCAGCGACACATTCATGCCGCTCTTGCCAGCCAGACGGTCTACAACCAGTTTTTTGTACGTTTTATTGCCCATAAAGAGCACAGGTAATGTTACCGATTCATATATAGACTGCGGATTGAAAGCAGGTGCGTATTTACTACCATAGCTATCAAACAGTATCACGCCGTTGGCACCCTGTTTTGCTGCCTCCCTGCATTTTTCGAATGCTACTTTTTCACAATCGAAATGAGGGTTGTCTGCTTCTTCCTGACTGGCATAAAGTGGCATCATCCAAGTGCTGCCCTGCTCCATTACATCAGGAATGATGTCGCTGCTCACCTTTTTGTTGGCACTGAATGGGAACGGGAAACAGTCTTCGCCGCACTTCACATCTACATTATTGATGCTGACACGGGTTGTCGGGGCAACTTCCTTGCCATGTGTGAAACGGAACGGATGATAATAAGTGCTCTTGTACGGAGCAATGTGCATTTGCTGGTAACGCTTTTCAATATATGCAGCTGCTTTCTGCTCGCCCGCAGTACCTGTACGGCGACCTTCCAGCGCATCTGATGCCAGATACCCGATATCTTCTTTCAATTGTTTGATGACCTGATCATCAGACTTTCTTTTTCCCTGAGCAAGTGCAGACTGAGCAAAAAGAGATGATACAGCAAGGCAAAGTATGAAACTACGGATGGCCATATTATGAGTTGTTCTACAAATGTACATATTATGTTGTATGTATGCCTGTTTGCCGGCAAACCTGATGTTACAGGGAGAAAAAAACCGCTCTGGTCAGGAGCGGCGGGTTGTGAATTTGTAATACTTTATAGATAGTTACTAATTCTCTTGTTATAGAAAGGGTGTATAGAGAATAGCTGTTTTAGGAAGCCTGCCTTAATTCATTTGGCTCCAGAACCAGACCCGGAGTATCTGCCGGTGCTGCATCCTGTCCGCTGGTAGGCATTACTATCTGCATATCGGTAATATCCTTCAGCTGTGGCAGCTGTGATGGAGAGTTGATACCCAGATAATCCATAAAGTTCTTCGAAGTAGTGTAGATAAGTGGCTTACCTACCATTTCTTCGTTGCGGCCTGCAATAACGATCAGTTCTTTTTCCAGCAGTTTCTGAATGCTGTAATCTGCACTCACACCACGTATATATTCGATCTCGCTCTTGGTTATTGGCTGCTTGTATGCTATTATAGACAATGTTTCCATTGCTGCAGTAGACAACTTCTTGATGTGTTTTTCACCATTCAGCTGCAATACTGTTTTGTGGAATGCTTTTTTAGTGAGGAACTGGTATCCGCCACCTATTTCCCTCAACTGGAAAGGATAATAATCGGCATCATACTTCTCGCGGATAGCCTCGAGGCAGGTAGCAATGCGATCTGCATCGATGATCGCCTCCAGAGCCTGGCCGAGTACTTCAGTCATCTCTATCTGAGTAAGCGGGCGCTCACTGGCAAATATAAGGGCTTCCACATGCGGCATCAGTTGTTCTATATCCATCTTGCTTCTTTTTCGATTTCTGTACCGAAAGTACCACACATCTAAAAGTGATGTGGAAGAAGTAATGCACAGATGTGTATAACTCGGGTTGCCTTTTCCATATTTCTGAGTTAACAGTCATAGCAGCAAACTGACCACAATTACCACTCACTGGCCTCAGCAATCCTGTTTGCCTGATATTCGTCATAATGAACCCACTGGGGCAGGGGTATTTTTGCATAAAAAGAAGCAGTGACCGAAGCACAACTGATAAAAAAATACAATATACCCGTCCCCCGCTATACCAGTTACCCAACTGTACCCAGCTGGAAGGAAGGTATTGATGTAGCAAAATGGAAACATATTTTCGCTGCAGACTTCAGTCATTGCAACAAAACAGGTGGTATCAGCCTGTATCTGCACCTGCCATTCTGCGAATCGTTGTGTACCTACTGCGGATGCAATAAAAAGATCACTACCAATCACAGTGTAGCGGATGCATACATTAACGCTATTCACAATGAATGGCAGATGTATACCCACCTCATGGATGCCAGACCCATAATAAGAGAGTTGCACCTGGGTGGCGGAACCCCTACATTCTTCTCTCCGGACAATCTGCGCAAGCTGCTGAACCCCATTCTGGCCGATGCAACCATACATGATCAGCACGAATTCAGCTTTGAGGGACACCCCAACAACACTACCACAGAACACCTGCAGGCATTATACGATCTGGGCTTCAGAAGGGTGAGCTATGGCGTGCAGGACAATGATCCCGAAGTGCAGCGCATCATCAACAGGATACAACCGTTGGAAAATGTGCAGCGTGCCACCGAAAATGCCCGCAACATAGGGTATACCTCTGTCAACTTCGACCTGATCTATGGCCTGCCCAAACAAACACTGCAAAGCATTACTCGTACTATAAATGAAGTAATAACCCTGCGCCCCGACAGAATTGCCTTCTATAGTTATGCCCATGTACCCTGGACCAACCGGGGACAGCGCCTGTTCGACGAGAACGACCTGCCCGGTGCAGCAGAGAAACTTGCTCTATATCTGGCCGGCAAACAATTACTCACCGAAAACGGCTATCATGACATAGGTATGGACCATTTTGCACTCGCTACAGACGACCTCTACATGGCACTGCAGGACGGCAGGCTACACCGCAACTTTATGGGGTATACCACCCAGCAGACAGAGATATTGCTGGGCCTGGGCGTATCAGCCATAAGCACCACGCCCGGCGCATTTGCCCAGAACGAGAAAACACTGCACAACTACTACGAATTCATCAACACCGATACTATGCCGGTGCAAAAGGGGCTCTTCACCACCAATGAAGACTGCCGCTATGGCCGCCACATTCTGGGCCTCATATGTACCGGCCATACAGAACTGGACGACATGAAAGATGCCACAATATGTGAATATGTACTGCCTGCACTTGCAGACCTGCAGGCCGACGGGCTGGTAACCGTAAACGGCGCCGATATACAGGTAACAGTTACCGGCAAACCATTTATTCGCAACATATGCAGTGCTTTCGACCTGTATATAGCCCGCAACCGCGCCGGACAGCAGAAAAAGACCTTTAGTAACGCCGTGTAAAAATGTGGCAGCCCTGCAGGCAATGACCTGCAGGACTGCCACATGCACTACTTTTCTCTTACCTTAGCGGCATGCCAGAAAAGAAACTCTTTCTACTCGACGCCTTCGCGTTGATCTTCCGCGCCTACTATGCGCTGATACGCAATCCGCGTATCACTACCAAGGGTAAGAACACCAATGCCCAGTTCGGCTTCACCTCTACACTGCTCGACCTCATCAATAAAGAAAAACCAACGCATCTGGCGGTGGTATTCGATACATCAGCACCTACAGAAAGGCATACCGATTTTGCAGATTACAAAGCCAACCGACAGGAAACACCGGAAGACCTGCTGGCAGCAGTTCCCGATATCAAACGCATCATCAGGGGGTTCAATCTGCCCTGTCTGGAGCTGGATGGTTTTGAGGCAGATGATATAGTGGGCTCTCTGGCACTGGAAGCAGCAGACCTGGGTTATACCGTGTACATGGTAACACCCGATAAAGACTACGGACAGGTGGTGCGCGAGAACGTATTTATCTACAAACCGGCATCAGGCGGCGGCGATGTAGAAATAATGGGCGAGAAGGAAGTTTGTGCCAAATGGGGCATCAAACGTGTAGACCAGGTAATAGATATGCTGGGCCTTATGGGCGATGCGGTAGATAATATTCCGGGTATACCCGGCGTGGGCGAGAAAACTGCCGCCAAGCTGCTTGCAGAATATGATACACTGGAAAACATACTGGCCAATGCAGACAACATAAAGGGTGCTATGGGCGAGAAGATCCGCAAGGGCAAAGACCTGGCGATCATGTCTAAAAAACTGGCCACCATCATCACCAATGTGCCTGTACCCTTCCATGAAGAAGACTTCAGAGTAAAGGAAAGAAACGCAGAAGAACTTACAGAGGTTTTCAACGAACTGGAATTCAGAGCACTGGCCAAACGTGTGCTGGGCGAACCTGTAAACAACGCACCGGTAGCCACAGACCTGTTTGGCAATGCAGTAGCACAAAAGAAAAGTGCTACGCCAAAACCAGCTACCGTTGCAGACCCTGCCGCTACTGCAGAAACCGAAGAGAACGATACAATACCTGCAGGCAACTATGCTACCATAGAAACAACACCGCACAACTACAAACTGGTTACAGAATCGGCTGACATTGATGCGCTGGTAAAGGAACTGGCTGCGCAGAAGGAAATATGCTTCGATACTGAAACAACAGATATTGATGCAAATCTGGCAGACCTCGTGGGCATGAGTTTCAGCTACGAAAAAGGTTCCGGTTACTTTGTTTCTGTACCTGCAGCGCGGGAAGAAGTAATAGCAATACTGGAAAAATTCCGTCCTGTTTTTGAATCTGCAGATATACTGTGGATAGGGCAAAATATTAAGTACGACATGATGATGCTGAAGCGCTATGGCTTCGGGCTGAATGGCAATATCTACGACACCATGCTGGCCAACTACGTTATAGACCCCGATGGCAAACGCAGTATGGATATGATGAGTATCAAGTACCTCAACTATCAGCCGGTATCTATAGAAACACTCATAGGCAAAAAAGGAAAGGGCCAGCTCACTATGCGCGATGCACCGCTGGACGCGGTAAAGGAATATGCAGCTGAAGATGCCGACATCACCCTGCAGCTGAAACATGCTTTCGATCCGCTGCTTACTGAAAAAGAAGTGCGCCAGGTATTCGATAAGGTGGAGAACCCGCTGGTACCTGTACTGGTAGATATGGAATGTGAAGGTGTGAACCTGGATGTGGCTTTCCTGAATCATTATTCTAAAGACCTTGAAACAGACATCAGAACAGCAGAGGAGCGTATCTACAATCATGCCAGACTGAAATTTAATATAGGCTCTCCCAAACAACTGGGCGAGGTGCTGTTTGAAGTAATGAAAATAGACGCGGGGCAGAAAAAGACCAAAACCGGTCAGTATGCCACCGGAGAAGATATACTGCAGAAGATACGCAGCAAACATCAGGTAGTGGAAGACATACTTGCCTACCGCGAACTGACGAAGCTAAAAAGCACCTATGTAGACTCGCTACCCGGACTATTGAACCCCAGGACCGGCAGGCTGCATACCAGCTACAATCAGGCAGTAGCTGTTACCGGTCGCCTCAGCAGTAACAACCCCAATCTGCAGAATATACCCATACGCACCGACAGAGGCCGCGAGATTCGCAAGGCATTCATTCCCCGCGAGAGTGGCTACAAACTGGTATCTGCCGATTACTCGCAGATAGAACTGCGTATTGTTGCAGCGATCAGCGGTGACGAGAACATGATTGCCGCATTCAAAGACAATAAAGACATACACACCGCCACAGCTGCCAAGGTATATGGCGTAACCGAAGAAGAAGTGACCAAGGATATGCGCCGTGCTGCAAAAGCAGTGAACTTCGGCATCATCTACGGTCAGTCAGCCTTTGGTCTGGCAGAGAATATAGGCGTGAGCCGCACCGAAGCCAAGACCATAATAGACAATTACTTCATTCAATATCCATCCATAAAACAATACATGGACAACTCGGTGAACTTTGCGAAAGAACATGGCTATGTACAAACAGTTATGGGCCGCAAACGCTGGTTGAAGGATATCTATTCGGCCAACTTCACTGTAAGGGGTTATGCAGAGCGAAACGCCATCAACATGCCTATACAGGGCACCGCTGCAGACATGATAAAGCTGGCCATGATACAGGTGCACCACGAGATAAAAAGACGCGACCACCTGAAAGCCCGCATGATACTGCAGGTACATGACGAATTGGTGTTTGATGTGCCTGAGAACGAAGTAGAAGAAATGAAAGCACTTATTAAAGAAGGTATGGAGCATGCTATGCCACTTCCTCACAACGTGCCTACCAGCGCAGAGACCGGCAGCGGCAACAACTGGCTCGAAGCACATTGATCCTGACTGATTATTCCCTTTTTACAAACTGCATCAGCACTAATGGTACTGATGCAGTTTGTGTCTATGCAGGAATAACAAAATAGAATAAGGCAGGGGGCAATTATCTGTAAATTTGATCACTGATTCAAACAATCAACCGGCAAACATGGAATACAGGAAAATGGGTAATACAGGACTGCAGCTCAGCGTCCTTTCATATGGTTCATGGGTCACTTTCTCTAAACAGGTCGACGACAATGCTTCCGACAGGCTGATGGGATTGGCTTATGACAACGGCATCAACTTCTTCGACAATGCGGAAGCCTATGAAGGTGGCCGCAGCGAAGAGATGATGGGTCGTGTACTGGCTGCCAAGAACTGGGACCGAACCTCTTACTGTATCTCCAGCAAAGTTTTCTTTGGCCTGCATGGCAAGAACAACAAACCCAACCAGCATGGCCTTAGCCGCAAGCACATTACAGAAGCCTGCCATGCAGCACTACGCCGCATGCAGACCGAATATCTGGATCTGTATTATTGCCATCGCCCCGACCCGGAAACGCCAATGGACGAGATAGTGCGTACCATGAACATACTCATCAATCAGGGCAAGATACTCTACTGGGGTACCAGCGAGTGGAGCGCAGATGAGGTGATAGCAGCACATAAAGTTGCCAAAGAACTGGGCCTGATAGCTCCGGCTGTAGAGCAACCTCAGTATAATCTGTTCGAAAGAACAAAAATGGAAAAGGACTACCTGCCGGTTTTCAGCAATTATGGCATGGGCACTACTATATGGAGCCCTCTGGCTAGCGGCCTGCTTACCGGCAAGTACAATGACGGCATCCCTGAGGGATCGCGTATGGCACTGGAAAACTATGCATGGCTGAAAGAGCGCATGATGCAGGACGAAAGGCTGGAGAAAGTAAAAAAACTGGTCAAAGTAGCCGAAAAAATGGACACTACATTGGCTACCCTTTCTATAGCTTGGTGCATACACAACCCCAATGTAACTACAGCTATATTGGGTGCCACCAAGGAAATGCAGCTGATGGAAAACCTGGATGCACTGAATGTATATCCGAAACTTACGGCAGAAATAATGAATGAAATAGATGCAGTTATGGGCAGCAAGCCATAATATAACAACAGTAATGAATTCATTTTGTACAACACATGATGCATAGATGATACTTTACTGACAATCTGTATTACCACAACACTTTACCTTTGCAACCATGACAGGTACCACTATAAAAGACAAGCAGCCAGGCATAGCAGAGCGATTTGCTGGCATAGGCAGCCGTGTCACCAACACGGTAGGGGTACCTGTGAGTAATACGGTACATGCCGAATGTCTGGAAATGATACTGCCGGAAGAGGATCTGCCGGAAGACAGAGGTATGTTGTACCTCTACCCCATTGGCGACGATCAGTTTTGCCTGCATCTCTGTTACCTCGAGTATCTCGAAACATCAGACGATCAGGCGGTGGTATATTCTATCAGGTTCCTCCCGGCTTTCTTCAGCCAGTACCCGGCAGAGTCGTTGATGGCCAATCAACCGTTTCGTTTTGATCAGACCACAGAACAGCAATTCTCTGTTTGTGCTCAGGCACGCACTTTGCTGGCACAGCTCACGCAGGATGTAACCGCCACATCTCCGCTCATTCGCTCGCTGCACCGCATGGAAGCAGCTACACATCTGCTGCGCCGTGCGCTGGAGTGTATCACCGCACCCTTTACTACCTGTCAGGTGCCGGCCTGTCGCTTCCTGGCCTACGAAGGAGAAAGAGATAAGATAGCCATGGCTATGGAGATAATAGGTCAGAATACAGATCAGCCCCATACCATACGCGAACTATCGCGCAAGGTGGCCATGAATGAATGTTACCTGAAAAAAGGATTCAAAGCCATTACCGGCAAAACCATACACGAGTACCAGCAAGAACTGCGTATAGCAAGGGCAAAGACCCTGCTGCAACAACAGGGTGTATCTGTAACAGATGTAGCCAACATACTGGGTTATAGCAGCATCTCTCACTTCAGTACCGCCTTCAAAAAGGTTACCGGCATGAAGCCCTGCGAACTACTGGCCTAGACACAAGCTGCCTGCCTTATTTAACTTTAACAGAAACTACTGATATTTAACTGCATTCTGCTGAAAATAAAAGCGGCAGACTCGGCAGAATGGGTTACCTTCATTAAACACTGTAGCCTGGCCACATCCCCGACCATTCTATTTTTCCTTCAGCTTGCACAATCATTAAAATGGTCATCACTCCCGAATTGCAGAGTAAGTTCAATGCATCTTTTGCCCGCATCATGAAGCAAACTTCTGCAGACCTGCAGAAAAAATGGAACAGCAAGATAGAGTGGACTGATATGCGTTCATTCCCAACTATTGACCCTGAAGTGATAAAAGAATTGCCGGATGGTGCCAAAGCGGCCTACGTCACCCTATTGAATAAGCTGAGCAGAGGCAACATCTGATCGCTGCAAGCTTCTTCGTTCCTCAATGCTGGTATACGATATTGTACTGACCAGGACAACAAGATCATCCAAACTCAGAAAGATGTCAACAGATAATGAAGTTTTCAGGAAAATAAAAGAAATAAGCACACGCACGCTGCAGCCAAGACCACTGGTGAACACCTACGAACTGGCCAGCGAACTGAACATCAGCCGCGAGAACCTGATGAAAAGCCTCACTGAACTGAAACAGACCAGACTGGTCAATTTCAACGATGCACAGGGGCAGAGTATCAGACTCACATTGCTGGGCTCTGTAGTGAAGCGCGATAAGTAGGTCAGGCACTGCCACCTGCTTTCTTTACACAGCAGATGGTATTTGTAACCAGACAGTCACAAACAAAGATTCCCGCTTTGCTATTCTCCTGTCCTACTGTTTTATTCAGACATCAGAAGGCAGATCTGCCTTCCTGCTTTTCTTATTGATCATGTATACTGCAGCTATTCCCAGTAATCCGCCTATTGCAGTATGCAGTTTTATCTGCTCGCCCAGCAACAACCACGATGATATTGCTGCGCACAGCGGCACCAAGAATATGAAGCTGCTCGCTTTTTCTGCCCCAAGTCTGGTAGTAGTGTAGAAATACACCGTAGTGGCACCTGCAGTAACTATTGCCGAACTAAAGAAAAGATTCAACCAGAAAGTAGGATCTGAGATATGAGTAGCTGCCATCAGCTCGGCCACATCCATAAAGGGCAGCAGGCAACAAAGTGTCACCACATACTGCCACAGGCTGAAGCCCGGCGACGAACCATAGCGGCCGCCCATTGCAGTAAATTTGCTCATGACGGCCCAGGTAAGCGCTGCCAGCAGAAAGAAGACATTACCACTTTCGAACAGCGATGAAGCACTACTCCATAACTGCAATAGCGTAACACCTGCAGTTATCCCCAACAACAAGCCTGCCAACTCTTTTCGCGATGGCGCCTTTCTGCTCAGGGCAATGCCCAATGCATACGCCATTATAGGGTTCATAATAGTGACCAGCACACCTCCTGCACCTGCAGAACCTGCCTTGAGCCCCCTGAAGAACAGATAACTGTATGCCGCCAGCAACACACCCGACATCAATACCACAGGTATGCCTTTCTTCTTTATACCAAAACCGGTGCGCAGCGACAATAACAACACCACCATAGTGATGACCACTATTATATAACGGTAAACCGAGAAATTGATGACCGAACAGTAACTACTCAGCACTTTGCCTGACGGCCAGCTGAGCCCCCACAGAAACATACTGAAGACAACACCACCTATGAGCATTTTATCAGCATTCTGTTTTGGTTGCATAGGCAGTTATATTGTTGTGGTGAAGGAAGGGTGCAAGTTACGAAAGATGGCATTGCACCAGCAAACTGCACTACAGCACCCTTAGATTAACTTTAACAAATAAAATATTTAAACGGCACACAAATTGTAATACCATAACTACCGACATTTGTCATACAAGCAAAACAATAATATTATATTATGAAACACCTGTTTTTCATTCTTCTGCTGGCCGTATTGCATACCACAGCTCCCGCTGTTGCACAAACTCGTACCGAAGGCGGTCTAGAATGGTATACCGACCTGATGAAAGCACAGGAAAGATCTAAAGCTACCAACCGTCCTATCTTCGGTTTCTTTACCGGTAGCGACTGGTGTGGCTGGTGCCATCGCCTGCAGGCAAATGTGTTTGCAAAACCGGAATTCGTAAAATGGGCTAAAGAGAAAGTGATACTGCTGGAACTCGACTTCCCTCGTGCGAAACAATTACCAGCAGAACTGGCGCAACAAAACAGCAGCCTGCAGCAGGCTTTCAACGTACAGGGCTATCCTACCATCTGGATATTCTATCTGGAGAAAGACAAGGCTACACCAAACATGAATATCAATGCACTGGGCTCTCTGGGTTACCCATCGGGCGCAGAGGCCGGCAAGGAAGAAGTAATGTTCCTTACCAACGCCAACAATATACTGGCCAAAAAGAAAGCCTAGTAAACGGCATGATATTTGTATAGCTACACTTGCAACAGCATTGTAGCTATACATGAATCTGAAAGGCCTGTCGAAATTCCTGCTAACAATTCTTATCACTTCTGCCACTCCGCTTCCCGGCAAGGAGAAAAAGACAGAACAGCTTATACCATACCAGAATGTGGCTTTCTATGTATGCGCCCATCAGGACGACTGGCAGCTGTTCATGGGTGCAGATGCCATGAACGACATCCGCGATCATGATGAACAGAAAGGTCCTGCAAGCGGCACTAATGTCGTGTTTATCTATACCACTGCAGGCAATCTGAATGATACTGACGATACCCGCACCTGCGATTGCCACGATACGCATACACGCAACAAAAAGAAGCTGGCCTACTGGCAGGTACGCGAGTATGGTGCCCGAAACTCGGTGCACCTGGCGGCCTGCAAAACCGGCGGCAATGCTCCCGGCAAAACCTACCCCAAAAGCAATACAGTTACTATTAATGGTCACAGCATTACCCGCTATGAGTTCAGGAATACCGTCAGTTATTTCCTGCGTATCAGATCGGGCAGATATGGCTACTGGTATACCAAAGAGCAGGAAGAAGTAGGTACCATAGACCATATGGCTACCTATACCGGCAGCAAAGATCTGGAGCAAACCATTGCAGAGATATATAGACAGGAGTCAGGCATTACTAAAGGTTTATCCTTTCATATGCCCGATGCCGATGAACAAACCAACCCCAACGATCATCACGACCATATTATAGCCGGCCGGGCAGCACTGGCCGCAGCACGCTCCTTTTCCCTACAGAGCGCTACAGGCTTTCCTGCTCAATTGTATATAGATTATCACACACAAACCCTGCCTGCAAATCTAAGCGAAGGAGATGCCCAGAACGAGGCCGCAGTGACAGCAGTTTACTGTCTGGCCCTGCTCGACTATAATGCCTGGCCCGAATGGGGCACAGAATACCAGAAATGGACCAACAGGAACTACAAAAGAACTGTGCAGACCAGGTAATATCAGCCCGGTTAAGCAACTCCTGATTTCTTCATCCGATCTACCTATCATTTCCATACCCTGATTTTGCAGCTATCTGCCACACAATATGGGTAAGAACAGGTATATCAATGATCGTCGTCATATTCATTGAGCACAATTACGGAGAACTTTGACCTGTGACAGTTTACCATAAAATGAATTCAATGCATACATTCCATATCCCGGTGTTAGGGATCAGTTATACAGTTGACTCACCGCTTAAAGTAGCACAGTACGGAATATCTTCAGTAGTATCTATTATAGAAGATGAACTGCTGGAGAAAATGAGGGCCTACCATTCTCTTAAGAACGGCAAGGAATACACTCCTATTACCACCAAAGAAGCTGACTACCGCGGCAAAAGGATAACAGCCTACCTGAACATGATGCAAACCCTGGTAAATGAACAGATCTCATCACTAAGGGACATGGAATTTGACGGACATAACAAGCTTTCCAGATACTTCGAGATGCTGCCCGACAGCGCACCACTACATGCCGCATACAAGGCTATGATGTTACTGCCGGATAGTGCCGGAAAAATACAGGCACAACAGGCACTGAGAGCGCGTATAACGCCCGGCGCGATAGATGTGAACATCATGGCCAAGGTAGACAACCTGAAGTATGCTGATGACGGCACTGCACTACCCGCAGAATTCTCTGATGCCTCGTCTGCGCTGAGAGGTTTTGCCCAAAGCGAACTTACTTCCTCACTGGTACTATCTGCAGGCTACAACCCACGACTCTACAACTATATAGAAGCATTCCCCGACTTTATGCCGGATGAGAACGGCTACCTGAAAAAGAAGATCATCCTGAAGGTGAGTGATTTCCGCTCTGCATCTATACAAGGTAAGCTGCTGGCCAAAAAGGGTGTATGGATCTCTGAGTTCAGGATAGAATCGGGGCTCAACTGCGGCGGTCATGCATTTGCTACAGATGGTTTCCTGCTGGGGCCTATACTGGAAGAGTTCAAACAAAAGAAAGAAGCACTTGCTGCAGAACTGCTGCAGATATGCAATAGTGCCAATGAGCGCAAAGGCAAGCCTGTATTTGCAGCACCACCCATGCAGCGCATAACGGTGCAGGGGGGTATAGGCACTGCTAAGGAAGACGAGTTCCTGATGTCTTATTACCAGCTGGATGGCACAGGATGGGGAAGCCCTTTCCTGCTGGTGCCGGAAGCTACCAATGTAGACGAGCATACACTAAATGATCTGGCCACTGCCAGCAAAGAAGACTACTACTTAAGTGAAGCCTCTCCGCTGGGTGTGCCCTTTCACAACTTCAGCAAAAGCACCTCCGAACAGCAGCGAAATGAACGTCTGTTCAAAGGCCGACCAGGCAGTCCGTGCTTTAAAAAGTATCTGGCAACTGATACGGAATTCTCTGTAACGCCCATTTGCACTGCATCTCGCGAGTATCAGCACCTGAAACTAAAACAACTGAAGGAACAGGATATGCCCGCCGATGCCTACGAAGCAGCAGTGAAGCGCATTACTGAAAAAGATTGCCTCTGCGAAGGGTTATCTTCTGCCGTATTACTGAAGGACGGTATTAACCTGTCGCACGGACTCAGTGCTGTTACCATTTGTCCGGGACCCAATCTGGCCTACTTCTCCGGCATCCATTCCCTGCAGGATATGGTAGACCATATCTATGGCAGAAAGAACCTGCTGAACAGTGTTAACCGATCCAATATGTTCATCAATGAGCTTACACTCTATGTTGATCATCTGAAAAAAGAGTTGGGCAAATGCTCCGACAACCTGAACAAAAAACAACAGGATTTCTTTGTCTCTTTCCGCAGCAATCTGCAGAATGGCATCAACTATTACAAAGAGCTGCTGCCCAATCTAAAAAAAGAGACCGAGCAGTACCTGAGCAGAATGCTGGAAGAACTGGAGCAATACCAGCTCACCATCAATACCATATTACCAGTACCTGCACAACACTGATCTATAGTTCTTGCCAGTGATGCTTTTTAACACCACAGCAAGAACTAAGACTTATATTTGAGTACGTACAAATTACTGTACGTTCAGCCTCCCATTGCATATTCATGAAACAGGGACTTACTACTGTTGAAGCACAGGCTCTACTTGCAAAACATGGCTACAATGAATTGCCTGCAAGCAAACCCAAAAGCATACTGCACATCGCTTTCGAGGTAATAAAGGAGCCCATGTTCCTGCTGCTGCTATCGTGCGGCCTGCTGTATATAATACTCGGCGACTATCGCGAAGGCATCATATTGCTATCCTCTACTTTTCTTATCATCTTCATTACCTTTTATCAGTATCAGAAAACCGAGAAGGCACTGGAAGCGCTGAAGAAATTATCTTCTCCGCACATACTGGTACTGAGAGACGGAGTAGCCGTGCGCGTAGCAGGCAGGGAAGTAGTGCCCGGAGATGTAATGATACTGAACGAAGGCGACCGTATTGGAGCCGATGCAACAGTAACAGCATCCAACAATCTGACAGTTGACGAATCGCTGCTTACCGGTGAATCGGTGGCTGTGAACAAACAGCTGTTTCAGGAGACCAGTGACGATACAGGTCGCCTTTTTAGCGGCACACTGGTAACGCAGGGAAAAGGACTAGCAATAGTAACCGAAACCGGCATCCACACTCAGTTTGGTAAGATAGGCAGCTCGCTGCAAAGCATAGAGGAAAGCCCTACCCGCCTGCAAAAAGAGATGAAGAAACTCATTCGTAATCTGTTCATCATAGGCATTCTGCTGAGCGTTACTGTTGTGATTGCTTTTTACCTCTCTGAAGGTAATTTCATCAAAGCATTACTGAATGGTCTTGCCTCTGCAATGGCCATTCTACCCGAAGAGTTCCCGGTGGTACTTACCGTATTTCTGGCGCTGGGTTCGTGGCGTTTATCGCGCAAGAATGTATTGACCAGAAAACCATCTGCCATAGAAACACTTGGCTCTGCAACCGTTTTGTGCAGCGACAAGACCGGCACCATAACCCAGAATAAGATGGAAGTGGCTGCCATCTATAATAAGACCGATGTATTCTATAAAAAAGACCATTCCAGCAATACAGCGCAGATAAGCGAAATCGTTCATATAGCCTATTCTGCCACTCATACTGATTCTATAGACCCAATGGAGCGGGCTATTATAGAAAGCTATAAGGCCCTAGCTACTGATACGCCTGCAACTGGCATCTTCCTAAAAGAATACCCCCTGCAACGGGAACTGATGGCTATGACCATAGTGCAGCAAAATGCAGACGGCAGCAAAACAGCCTACACCAAGGGCGCACCGGAAGCTATCTTCGGGCTATGCAAGCTGACAGACGAGGAAAAAACGAAGCACACCGCAGTATTGAATTCGCTGGCAGCAAGATCTTTCAGGGTGCTGGGTATAGCCAGCACCAAACTACCCGAGGCGTCGCTACCCGAGGCGCACACGGCATTGCCAATGCAGTTTGAAGGATTTCTTGCTCTGGAGGACCCTATAAGACCCGAACTGCCGGAGGCCGTTGCCCAATGCGCCCAGGCAGGTATCAGGGTCATTATGATAACCGGCGACTACCCATCTACCGCCAAAAGTATTGGCGATCAGATAGGACTACCTAAAGATGGTCTGGTATGCAGTGGTGAGGAACTTGCCAAAATGAATGACGAAGAACTGAGCAGCTACATAAAAAAGGTAAGCATATTTGCCAGAGTAGTACCAGAGCAAAAACTACGCATAGTAAAGGCACTGAAGGCCAATGGTGAAATTGTAGCCATGACCGGCGACGGTGTTAATGACGCACCTGCGCTAAAGGCTGCCGATATTGGTATTGCCATGGGTCAGAAAGGCACAGATGTGGCCAGAGAGGCCTCTTCACTGGTGCTGCTCGACGACAACTTTGTATCCATAGTATCTGCCATAAAACTGGGCAGGCGCATTTTCGACAATCTGCAGAAGGCCATGACCTACATTCTGGCCATACATGTGCCTATTGTATGCCTTACGCTGGTGCCTGCATTCTTCCCATCTGTACCCATATTACTGATGCCCCTGCATATTGTATTTATGGAACTACTCATAGACCCTATATGCTCTATAGCCTTTGAGTATGAGCAGGAAGAGAAGAACATAATGAGCAGACCTCCCCGAAACCCCGATGAACAGTTCTTTGGTACCAGACGCATATTAATGAGCCTGGCCAAGGGCATACTGCTGTTTGCAATGGTAATGGGCGTATACCTGCTGTCTGTACACGAAGGGCACAGTGAAGGCGAAATAAGAGCCATCACATTTACGGCACTTATAGTAGGCAATATTGCTTTGATACTTACCAGCCTGTCTACATCGCGGTTTTTCTTTGCTGTGTTTGCCGAGAAGAACTATGCTGTAATGACCGTACTTACCATTGCGATCATAGTACTGTTCCTGATCCTTTCTATTCCTGCTTTACAACGTACTTTTTCTTTCGGGGATCCGGGCTACCATCACTTCCTTATCTCTATGGCGGGTGCCGGAATGATATTGTTATTGCTGGAGCTCACGAAACTGAGGACAATGCGTAAAATGAAGTTGTAAATCTCCCGATCTCCATTTTGCAGTAATTACTCAAATACTATTGCAGATCATTGATCTTCAGTCGAATATAACAGTGTCATCACACAATTATAAACTAACTTTACTGCCCATTATTCTCCCATTATTCTCCCATTATTCTCCCATTATTCTCCCATTATTCTCCCATTATTCTCCCATTATTCTCCCATTATTCTCCCATTATTCTCCCATTATTCTCC
>CALQJX020000010.1 GCA_943331005.2 Bordetella parapertussis | reverse complement strand
TGTGGGTGTGGGTGTGGGTGTGGGTGTGGGTGTGGGTGTGGGTGTGGGTGTGGGTGTGGGTGTGGGTGTGGGTGTGGGTGTGGGTGTGGGTGTGGGTGTGGGTGTGAAGGAATAAAAAAGGGCTGAATTGCTTCAGCCCTTTTTTATTGGTATCGTTGATGTTGTGTCCTATTAATCCTGGTTGCGCATTTTTACCATAGTGAGAATGGTAGCAATGGCTACTGTTTCGCCGGTCTCGTCGTAAACGTCTACGAGCCATTTCACGATGCCCTTGGCTATGTCTTCGGGAGTGCGTTTTTCCTGTGCTGTTTT
This sequence comes from Bordetella parapertussis, assembly GCA_943331005.2. GTDB lineage: Bacteria > Bacteroidota > Bacteroidia > Chitinophagales > Chitinophagaceae > Nemorincola. The sequence goes on along the minus strand of CALQJX020000010.1, from coordinate 130,283 downwards.
TTCTTTTACAGTAAGGCGCACACCAATGGTCATGCCGGGATAAACAGGCTTGGTGAAGCGTGCGTCGTCTATGCCATAGTTGAGCAGAACGGGTCCTTTCTTTGCATCTACAAAGAGGCCCGCTGCTTTGGACAGTATGAAGTAACCATGCGCCACCCTCTTTTCGAAGATGGTGCCCTCCAGCGAAGTTGCATCCATGTGGGCATAGAAGTTGTCTCCGCTCACATTGGCAAAGTTGGTGATGTCGGTCTCTGTAACTGTGTGTTTTGCAGTAACCAATGTTTCGCCGATCTGCAGGTCTTCGAAATGCTTTTTGAACGGATGCACATCTGTTTCGTGCTGACGACCACCCTGCTGATATACGTTGGTGATGCGACCAATAGTAGTTGGCGACCCCTGTATGGCGCACCGCTGCAGGTAATGCAACACACCTCGTTTGCCACCCATTTCCTCGCCGCCACCTGCACGGCCCGGACCACCATGAACCAGCAACGGCATAGGCGAACCATGACCGGTACTTTCTTTGGCACAATCGTTATTGAGTATGAGTATGCGGCCGTGCATGCTGGCAGCTCCCAGCACTATATCGCGGGCTATATCATCATCGGCAGTAACAACAGAACAAACCAGAGAACCCATGCCCATTCTGGCAAGTGTTATAGCATCATCGGTAGAGTTGTATGGCATGATGGTAGACACAGGACCAAAAGCCTCTATATTGTGACATGCTGTGTTTTTGAAAGGATCTGTATTGAGGAAGATAAGCGGCGGCAGGAAGGCTCCTTTTTCTTTGTCGGCACCCATAACCTCGAAGTTATCGATGTTGCCGATAACGATGCTCTGCGTCTTTGACAGTTCCTGCACCTTTTCGCGCACTTCGTTTCGCTGACCGAGACCTGCCAGCGGGCCCATGCGCACCTCTTTCAGTGCAGGGTTGCCTATGACATTGGTCTGCAGGCGCTTGCCTAGTGCTATGGTCACATCTTCTACCCTGTCTGCAGGTACTATGATACGGCGGATAGCGGTACACTTCTGACCAGCCTTGGTGGTGATCTCGCGTACTACCTCCTTGATAAAGAGATCGAACTCGGGCATACCCGGCATTACGTCTGCACCAAGGATGCAGCAGTTGAGCGAATCGGCCTCCATGTTAAAAGGCACAGACTCTGACAGGATGCGCGGATGCGATTTGAGCATACGACCTGTAGATGCAGAACCGGTGAAGGTGACAATATCCTGCGTTTCGATATGATCGAGTATGCCACGGGCAGAACCGCATATGAGCTGCAGGGAACCTTCGGGCAGAATACCCGACTTAATGATCTCGCGGAAGACAACCTCTGTAAGGTAAGAGGTAAGTGTAGCAGGCTTGACAATAGCGGGCACACCTGCCAGCAGGTTTACGGCTATCTTCTCTAACATGCCCCAAACGGGGAAGTTGAACGCATTGATATGAATTGCAACACCCTCGCGCGGCACCATGATGTGGTGACCGATGAAGGTATTGTTCTTAGATAGTTTTGCGGCATCGCCATCTACATAATAACGCTCATCGGGGAACTGACGGCGCAGACTGGCATAGGCGAACAGGTTGCCGATGCCGCCTTCGATATCGACCCAGGAATCGGCACGTGTGGCACCCGTAAGGGAGCTAACGGTGTAGAATTCTTCTTTGCGCTCCATGAGGTACATGGCCAGCGCCTTCAGCATACGGCCACGTTCCTGAAAGGTGAGCCTGCGCAGTGCAGGGCCGCCCACGGTGCGGGCATAGTGCATCATGGTTCCGAAATCGAGTCCGCCGCTACCGGCGGTATATATGGCATCTCCCGTAATGGCATTGTGCAGTACTTCGCCATCTCCGGCGCCTGCTACCCATTTGCCTTCGGCATAGTTCTTGAGCTGTGTAAGTGACATGATATTTTGATTCTGAAGTTATTTTATGTTCTATTCTTTATTAAAGACCGGATCTTTCCACGTATTGAAAATACGCAAGACAGTTATTTTGTTACTTGAATATTCTATGCAGACAAGCAATTATATATTCAACAAATGTTACTTGAAAGACCATCAGCCGATGAATTGTTTTTTTACATCATCCCAACCAGTAAGCTTTGCGCTTCCCTCATTAAATGCTTTTAATTCAACATCCAAAGCATCTTTCTGCCATTGAGGTAAATCGATCTGCAACTCTGAAGAAACCTCTTCGCATTCCCCCACAGAGCAAAAAAAGCCAAAAGCATTTTCGTTCTTTTCGTGGGTACGCTGCGGATGGATACTCATACTTACAATTTTAAACCTATCTAAAGTTACTTATTTTCCCTGAGCAGCTCATTGTGCCGTATGCACGCTTTGCTATATTACCCTAAAACTCCCAACCAATATCTTTTCTGTAATAAATGCCATCGTACTGAATGTGTGCTGCATTTATGTAGCTCTGTGCCAATGCCTGTTTGATATCTGCACCAAGTGACGTAACAGCCAGTACCCGACCGCCGCTGGTAACGGTATTGCCGTCTTTGGTGGCAGTGCCGGCATGGAAGAGCAAACTGCCCTCTACCTTATCGAAACCGGTCATCACCTTGCCCTTGGCGTAGTCGCCCGGGTAGCCGCCTGAAACCAGCATAACCGTGCCTGCAGCCTGCTTGCTGTGCTGCACCGTTACTTCGTTCAGCCTGCCCTGACCCATGAGCAGCAACAGCTCTACGAGATCGTTCTCTAAACGAGGCATAACCACTTCGGTTTCGGGATCGCCCATGCGACAGTTATATTCTATAACATAGGGTTCGCCGTTCACCTTTATCAATCCGAAGAAAATGAAGCCGTTATATATGATGTTCTCTGCCTTGAGTCCGTTTACGGTAGGCTCTACGATGCGGCTGATTACCTGCTGCATAAAAGTAACATCGGCAAATGGCACCGGAGAAATAGCCCCCATACCACCGGTATTGAGCCCCGTATCGCCCTCGCCTATGCGTTTGTAGTCCTTGGCCTCGGGGAGGAGCACATAATTGCTGCCATCGGTAAAGGCGAATACAGAAAGTTCTATACCATCGAGGAACTGCTCTATAACTACTTTGCTACCCGCATCGCCAAACTGACGATCCATGATCATGGAGTGAAAGGCAGTGAGCGCCTCTTCTGTGCTCTGTGCTATGACCACACCCTTACCTGCTGCAAGACCATCGGCCTTGAGGACAACCGGAGGCTGCTGTGTTCTTATATAGGCTTCGCCATCGGCATAGTTGGCCGCAGTGAACTCGCGATATGCTGCAGTGGGTATGTTGTGGCGCTCCATAAACCTTTTGGAGAACGCCTTGCTGCCCTCCAGCTGCGCACCTTCCTTAGAAGGGCCAGCCACTATGATGTGCTGCAGCTCGTGATCGTTTTTAATAAAATCATATATACCAGCCACCAGCGGATCTTCGGGGCCGGGCAGTACTATGTCTATACTATGCTGCAGACAAGTGCTTTTGATAGCAGCAAAATCGGTAACGGAGAATGACAGATTGGTGCCATAACTGCCTGTGCCGGCATTGCCGGGGGCTATGAAGAGATTGCCGCATAACGGGCTTTGCTTCAGTTTCCAGGCAAGGGTACACTCCCTGCCACCTCCCCCCAACAGGAGTATATTTTGCTTTTTTGCTGACATAAGTGCAAAAAAACTAAAAAAATGGGGGCGGAGCGCTAAATATTTTACTAAATTGGCAGTTTCAACAGAAAACGCTTAATATATAATTATGAGTAATCAAAACGGATCGACCATGCCACAAAAGGGGCACCCAAAGGGACTGTATGTATTATTTGCAACTGAGTTCTGGGAACGCTTCAGCTATTATGGCATGCGCGCCATCTTCATGTTGTACATGACCAAGATGTTGCTGCTGGACAAAGCAGCAGCCAGTGAAATATACGGTAGCTATACCGGTCTTGTGTATCTGACCCCACTGATTGGCGGTTATATGGCCGACCGTTATTGGGGCAACCGTAAATCTATCTTCATAGGCGGTTTGCTGATGTCGCTGGGTCAATTCCTGATGTTCTTCTCTGCAACACTGTCTCAGGCAGCAGATAAGGGCTCTGCAATAGCACTTATGTGGACAGGTCTTACCTTCCTGATATTTGGTAATGGTTTCTTCAAACCCAACATATCTACCATGGTGGGTCAGCTGTATCCAGATAATGACAGCCGTAAAGATTCGGCGTATACCATATTCTACATGGGTATCAATGCCGGTGCATTCGTGGCACCACTTATCTGCGGTTACCTGGGCGAAGAAGTAGACTTCAAATGGGGTTTCCTTTCGGCAGGTATAGGTATGTTACTAAGCCTTGTGATCTTCTACTTCACTAAAGACAAGTATGTGGTGGGCCCTGACGGCCGCCAGCTGGGTGTAGGCCCTAACAAAATGATAGACACAGCTGCAGAAGGCAGCGAAACAGCCGGCAAGAGCAACGGCGGCTTCAGCAAGCAGCAGCTTACCATTCTTATAGGTGGTATAGTAAGTGTATTCTCTGCGCTTTATTTTGGAGCCGGACTGGATGTATGGGGGTCGCTGATCTATGGCATGACGCTGGTAGGTCCGTTCGTGATCATAACCGACCAGTCGCTCACCAAGGTAGAAAAAGACAGGCTGTGGGTGATCATTCTGATCATGATCTTTGTAGTGTTCTTCTGGATGTGCTTTGAGCAGGCAGGTGCTTCGCTTACCTTCTTTGCTGCAGAGCAGACCAACCGTAACATAATGGGCAAGGTGATGCCTGCCAGCTATTTCCAGAGCTTCAACGCAGGCTTCATAGTACTGCTGGCACCCATCATCAGTGCTATGTGGGTGGGTCTTGCCAAAAAAGGCATCAACCCTGTAGCTCCTTACAAACAGTCTCTGGGTCTTGCCTTTCTGGCAATGGGTTATTTCTTCATTGCAATAGGCGCAAAAGACATCCCATCTACCGGAGCAAGCATGCTGTGGCTGACAGGTCTTTACTTCCTGCACACTATAGGTGAGCTGTTCCTGAGCCCTATCGGACTGTCTATGGTGAATAAACTGACGCCGGGCAGGTTTACCTCGCTGATGATGGGTATATGGTTCCTGGCGATAGCTACCGGCAACAAGCTGGCGGGCGCCATGAGCTCTCTGTACCCTGACCCTGCACTGCCAACTCACCCACACTTTATGGGCATAGAAATAGACAGCCTGTATACCTACTTCATGATCTTCGTAGGTTTCTCAGGTGCTGCTTCTATCATCCTCTTCCTACTGTGCAAAAAACTGCAGAAGATGATGCACGGTGTGCACTAATACTGAACAACCAACTAAATGAAAAGCAGGGCCGAAAGCCCTGCTTTTTTTATGTGCCTACCCCCGAAAGGGTGAAATAAAAAATATGCCTTACTTTGGGGTAGAATCTTTAAAAAGCAATTCTGAAAAATTATGGCTGCACAACAAGAAACCGGCGAAGTGACGCTGGACCAGATACAGAACTTTGAAGGGAAATACCCGAAGCAGCTCTGGTACCTGTTCTTCTCGGAGATGTGGGAACGATTTGCGTTCTATGGTATGAGGGGTATGCTTACCGTTTTTATGGTAAAGGAGCTGCTGCTCTCTGAAGGAGATGCACAGCTGAAATATGGCGGCATACAGGCCTTTATCTATGCCATGACCTTTGTGGGTGGTTTGTTTGCCGACAAGCTGCTGGGTTTCCGCAAGTCTATCTTCTGGGGTGGCTTACTAATGATCGTGGGCAGCTTCACACTGGCATTATCGCCCAAGGAACTGTACTATATAGGTATCAGCTTCACCATAATAGGCACGGGCTTCTTCAAGCCCAACATATCGAGCATGGTGGGCAATCTTTATAAGGAGGCAGACCCGAGAAAAGATGCGGGTTTTGGTATGTTCTACAGCGGCATCAATATAGGTGCATTGCTGGGGGGCTGGCTGTGTATACTGGTAGCCAAAAACTACTCGTGGAATCTGGCTTTTGCGCTGGCAGGTATTGGTATGATCATAGGCCTGTCGATATTCCTGTTTACGAAGCGCACCCTGGGCCCTATAGGGCTGCCCCCTATGCGTGGCTTACTACCCGAGAACAAGATTCGCCGCAACGATATTATGGTCTATGCAGGCTCTCTGCTGGTGATACCGCTCATATACCTGATGGTGAAAAAAAGTGAGTATACCGACTACTTTATGTATACGGTAGGGCCGCTGGCGCTGCTGTATATCATCTACGAGATCTTTAAACTGGACAGCAAGGCTGCAAAACAGAAGATGGTTGCAGCAATGGTATTCATAGTATTCAGTATATTTTTCTGGGCATTCTTTGAGCAGGCCGGCGGATCGCTGAGCCTGTTTGCACTGAACAATCTGCATGATACGGTGCTGGGTATGAAGATAGACCCGAATGCGGTGAACAACTCATCTAACTCATTGTTTGTGGTGGTGCTGAGCCCGCTGGCAGGACTGCTGTGGGTGTGGCTGTCGAGAAAAAAGATAGAACCGAATACTGTTATCAAATTCGGGATAGGATTCCTGTTCGTGAGCCTGTCGTTCTACCTGTATTACTATACCCGCTTCTTTGCCGATGCGGATGGTAAAACATCGCTGAACCTCTTCACACTGGCTTATCTGGTGTCTACGCTGGGTGAGCTGTGCCTGTCGCCGATAGGCTTGTCGCTGATGACCACGCTGGCCCCCAAGCCGCTGCATGGCATGATGATGGGCATGTGGTTCCTGGCGAGCGCCTACGGGCAGTATGCTGCAGGTATACTTGGCGCAGCCATGTCGCAGGTGGGCGAAAATGCCACACAAACCGAAAAACTGATGGCCTATACGGATGGTTATAAGAACCTGGCCATCTATGCATTGATAGCAGGCGCGGCACTGGTGATCATATCGCCGCTGATACGCAAACTGATGCACGAAGTGAAGTAAGCTATTCTTACCATTAAACAACAAAGGCACACCGATGGGTGTGCCTTTGTTGCTTAAGCAGAGGGATGCCGCAGATGGTGGTTTTTGGCATATCGACGGAAGCGTGTTACTTTGTATATCAAAGTGCGCAATTATGGAACAGCAACACAATGACGAGACACAGGAAGCGCTGCGTGAGATACGCAGCATCATGGACCGTTCTGCCCGCATCATATCTCTGAGCGGATGGAGTGGTATATGGGCCGGCACTGTGGCCCTCATAGGTGCTTTCATAGGTGAGCGCTGGCTGCAACAGCCAGAGTATAAGGGCATAGGCTCTACACTATATGCATCTGCCACCCATTTTGACAGTTATACGGTCAACTTCATTTTTCTGGGGATAGCTGTGTTTGCAACAGCCATGGGCGGTGTTATCTTTTTTACGCAACGCAAGGCGGCACGCATGGGGCGCAAGGCATGGAACAACGCATCCCGAATGATGCTGGCGCAACTGTTCTACCCGGTGTTTGCAGGCGGGGTGTTCTGTCTGCTGTTCATCTACTATGGTTGCGGCATGTTTGTTGCACCCGCCTGTCTGGTATTCTACGGCCTAGCCCTGCTAAGTGCAGGTAGACATACTTTTTCGGATATACGCTACCTGGGCATGCTGGATGTGGCACTGGGTTGCGCAGCGATGTTCTTTCCGGGTCACGGGCTTATTTTCTGGGGACTTGGTTTCGGGGTGCTGCATATCTTTTACGGCATCATGATGCGCGGAAAGTATGACCAGTAAGCAGCAATTCTTTTGTCAGCAGTCTTTATCCTCGCAGGGCTGCCTGCGGGATTCCAGCTCTATAGTGGCGTGATGAATGTGGTGGTGCGCCAGCATGTGTTTGATCTCGTGCACCAGTTTCAGTTTTTCCTCGAAGCTCAGTTTGTCGCTGAGGGTGAGGTGTGTGGTAAGTGCATTCTGAGTGGTGCTCATGGCCCATATGTGCGTATGGTGCATTTCTTCCACACCCGGTGTGGTTCTTACCAGATCCTTTATCTCTTCAGCATTCACATTTTCCGGCACCGCATCGAGCGCCATGCGCAGGCTATGGGTGAGCAACGACCAAGTGCTGACGAGTATGACCAGCAATATAACAATACTCACAGCACCATCGAGCCAATACCAGCCGGTATATGAAATGATGATGCCTGCAATAACCACACCCAGCGATACAAGTGCATCTGAGAGCAGATGCAGATATGCGCCCTTTGTGTTGAGATCGTGGTCTTTGCTGCGGAAGAAGAACATGGCACTGCCGAAGTTGACCACTATACCGATACCGGCAACAATGGCAACAATACCCCCGGCAACCGGTTGCGGATGCTGTATGCGCTGCACAGCCTCTACACTGAGTATGCCTATTGCAATGAGCAACACTACCGCATTGGCCAGGGCAGCCAGCACAGTAGACTTTTTATAACCATAAGTAAACGTACCGGAAGGTTTGCGGCGAGCCAACCTGTAGGCCACCAACGACAAGCCAAGGCTGGCCACATCGCTGAGGTTGTGACCGGCATCGGAGAGGAGGGCAACCGAGCCGGTGAAGAGACCGGCACTTGCCTGCACTATCACAAACAGCATATTGAGCATGATGCCGGCCACAAAAGCATTGCTTACCTTCTGCCCGCCATGATGATGATGGTGATGATGGTGACCATGCCCATGCTCCCCGCTGCTGCTATGACCGTGCCCGTGATGATGCCCTCCCATATATTGGCGCTTAGCTACTTGTTATTTGAACCATGAACTGTACATGAGGTAGTTGTTGGCTATACGCTCCACTTCTCCCTTCAGCAATTCCTGACTGATGTCTTTTACCTTTTTTGCAGGTACACCCGCAAACACACTGCCGGCGGGCACCTTGGTGCCTTCCAGCACTACTGCGCCGGCAGCTATAATACTGTTGGCGCCTATCTCCACATTGTCCATAACAATAGAGCCCATGCCTATGAGTACATTATCTTCTACCCGGCAACCATGCACCAGTGCATTGTGGCCTATAGAAACGTTGTTACCTATCTCTGTTTTTGTTTTCTGGTAGGTGCAGTGTATGCAGGCACCATCCTGAATGTTGACCTTATTGCCTATCCTGATGCTGTTCACATCTCCGCGTATCACGGCATTGAACCAGATGCTGCAATCTTCGCCCATTATCACATCGCCTACTATAGTAGCATTGGGAGCTACAAAACAAGATTCAGGTATTTCCGGCATTACTCCCTTTACGGGCAAAATATATGGCATGTTGTTCCCAGTTTATGTGCAAAGAAACGGAGTATTTTGATCTGAACCATGATCGCCGTCAAGGGGAAGACGGTATTTAGGTGGAGGGGTGAAATGCAGTCATGGAATCTTAGTCAATAATATCTTCCAGATCTGTGAGGACGAAGTTGTAATTGCCGGAAGTGCTGTCTATATGGAAAACGGGATTGCTGATGCCGGCACTACGGTAGGACATGCCCTTTACTTCTATGAGGTGTGCCATATCGGGGCAATTGGTGATCTCCATAGTGGTGTAGGCGCAGAACTGACGGCCGTGCATGGCCACCTCTATAAAATGCCTCCGTTCCTCGCGGGTATAATCGCCTATGTAAAAATCTATATCCGATAGTTTTGCAGTGCTTAACTGCTTAACAAGTTCCTGTTTGTATTCTCTGGTTTCGGGTCCCAGTTTGCTGAAAACGGGATTGGGCGTGCACACATGCTGTTTGCAGGCAGAGAATAACACAGCAGTAAGGAGGGGGAACAATGACAAAAATCTCATTGTTATACAAAACGATTGCAGTGTATTTATATTGTGTATATGCCCCATTAAAAGAAGCTACACTGCATAGTAATATTAACCCCGGTGGGGCTGACCATAAAAGTGACTGAAAACTAGAAGAACAGTGTGCAAACAAATATGGCTGCAACGACACAGATAAGATCTACCAGCAACATGGTAGAGAGTGTGTACCGGGTATTCTTCACCTTGACGCTGCCAAAGTAAACGGCTATGACATAAAAGGTGGTCTCGGCAGAACACTGGAACACACTGGACAAACGGCCTGCCAGAGAATCTACCCCGAAGGTCTGCATGGCATCTATCATGAAGCCGCGCGAGCCGCTGGAGCTGAACGGCCTGAGAATAGCTACCGGCAAGGCATCGACCACGCCACGATCTACATGGAGCATGAGGAAGAACTTTGACAAAGCACCAGATACCATCTCGAACACACCACTATTGCGGAACACGGAGATGGCGACCAGCATACCCAAAATGTAGGGAAATATGGTAATGCCCGTATTGAGTCCAGATGATACCCCATCTACAAAGGAAGAAAAGACATTCTTGCCCTGCGTGGTAAATACCTTTTCGTGAACGAAGGCATAAATGAGAATGAACAGGATGATGCTGAGCAGAATAACATTGGAAATGTTGGCAGTGAAATGGTTTTTCTCGGCAATGCCCAGACGGGTAATGTAGAACATAAGGCCGGTGAGCAGGCCTGCAATACCGCCAATGGAAAGGAGTAGTACCCCGCTCTTGAAATTGATCTTCTGACGGATGCCTACCAGAATAAGCGCTGCCAATGTGCCTATGAAGGATGTGATGATGCAGGGCAGCATAACATCGGCAGGGTTTTGTGCATTCTGTGCGGCACGGTAGCCAATGATAGAGGTGGGTATGAGTGTGAGCCCTGCAGCATGCAGGCAAAGGAACATGATCTGCGCATTGCTGGCCTTGTCTTTATCGGGATTGAGTTCCTGCAGGCTCTCCATAGCCTTTAGACCGAAGGGTGTAGCAGCTGAGTCGAGACCGAGGAAGTTGGCGGCAAAGTTTAGGGTCATGTATGAAATGGCCGGATGCTTTGCCGGCACATCGGGAAAGACCTTTACAAAAACCGGACTGAGTAATTTGGCCAGTTTCTCTGAAGCACCGGAATCTATGAGCAACTGCAGTATGCCGCAGAAGAAAGACAGATAAGCAATGAGCGGGAGTATGAGGTCGAAGATGGCACTTTTGCAGGTAGGAAGGATACCATCTGTTGCTACCTTGCCCCGGGTAATTTTCACCACACCCTTATCAAGGGTGTAAGTAAGGTCTTGTTTGGCTGTGGCGCCATGCAATACATAGCGGCCGTCTTTAGCCACTGCCAGGCTATCGCGAACGGGTGCCGGGAGCTGCTGCAGGTACTGCTCTTTTATCAGAATTGCGTCATCGCGTTTGCCATTCACAATGTGATCTATAGAATATACATTGCCGGTGGCCAGTGCACCCAGCACATAGACAACAGACACTATAATAATGATAAGCCAGAACCTGCTAAGGACCATATGCTGCCAAAAGTATGAATTATGACGGATGAATTATAAGGCATGCCCCGGGTAGGTGCAGCGTTTTCTTATTCTGTGATCTCTTCATCGTTCTCTGCAGGTGTTTCTTCCTCGTTCTTGGTGAACTGTACCAGCCATTTCTTATTCACTTTTACCAGGAAGAGCATCTGCTCCTTACCGCGATTATCGGAAAGTGTATAGTAGACAATAGCCCTGTCGCCACTTTGTCTGAAGCCATTTACCCCTATCATAACCCCGGACATGTGTCTGCGGGTAGAATCAGATATCATTTCGCTGACACCGGCAAACTTATCGAGCAGCGCACGGGTATCGTCGGTGCCGTATTTGCGGGTTTCGTTGTAGTCCATGCGGTAAAAAGCGGTGAGCCATTTATATGCCACTATACGAGGTTCGTTCACATCGGTCTTTACATTATAGAAGGCAGAGGTGGGTGCAAAGTAGCGTATGTAATAATCTACCGGCAGGTGATCGTAGATGGGCTCTATGACATACTTACCGCCCTCGTCTATAAAGCCATACTTGCCTCCTTTCTCCACTACGGCCAGTCCGCCATCGAAACCAAAGGCGAAGTCGTACTGCGGTGCGATGATGAATTTTCCCTTACTGTTGATGTAGCCCCATTTGTCGCCCGACCTTACCGGTGCAAACTTATTGCCATTGAAGGGATAAGCATCGTTGAACAGCAGCGGTATCTCTATACCCCCATCGGCAGCTATCCATCCCCATTTGCCCTCATGCTTTACGAGGTATTTGTCTCCATCTATATCTACATCGGCATAGCGGGGTGGCAGCATAAATTTGCCCGACTTGTGCAGTACACCCCAGTGGCCACGAATAGCTACCTTGGCCTGATCGCCAATGAACGGATGGGCATTCTGGTAAAGCGAAGGAATAACCATCTTTCCTTTTTTATTGATGTAGCCCCATTCTCCATTCCGGTTCATGACACAGCATAGCCCCGAAGAGAAATAACCTACAGCCCTGTAGAGTGGCGGAATAACCGTATTTCCGTTCTTATCGGCAAAGCCCCAGAGCTCGCCCTGTGCACCCAGTACACTATAGGCAGCAAGGCCATCCCTGAAATTCTCTACTGCAGCAGCTCCGTGCAACTGAAACTTTACAATACCATTTTTATCTATTGCCTGCGGCTCGCCACCATGTGGCACCACAAATGCCAGCCCCTCGCTGAAGGCGGTGGCGCCACTATAAACAGGCTTAATGACGTATTTGCCGGAATGATCTATGTATCCCCAACCGGTATTATTATCGAGATTGGCCACAACAGCCAGTCCACCTTCAAAACAACCCGCCCTGCTGTAACGAAAAGGTATCTCTGTTTGTCCTTTGCGGTCGATATAACCGTAATAGCCACCCTGCTTTACCGGAAACAACGTAGTGCCGCCCCTGCGCCCGCCACAAGCAGCAAGCAACAACAGAACGAATACCAGGATACTGTTTCTAGTCATGGGGTAATGAAGCAAGAAATGGCCGAAGCCGGTTAATACAATGAAACGGGTATTGTTTCTCAGTAATAAATAGCAGACAAAACTACTTCTTCACAGAATCTGTAGTGATGGTGGTGCTATCTGCTGCAGGAGTTTCTTCAACAGGCAAGTCCTCGTCTTTAGGCATTACACCTACGAGATCGGTCTTGGTGAACTGCACCAGCCATTTGTCGTTTTCTTTTACCAGATTCAGTTTCTGCTCTGTGGGATTGTCGGAAGATGTATAGGTTACAACTGCTTTGTCGCCTTCTTCCTTTACGTCTTTTATAGACACTTTTATTTTTTTCACTTCAGTCTTGCCCGAATCTGAAACACCTTTTGTGAGCTCTTCCAAAGAACTGAGCAGGTTTTTGGTATCCAGAGTGGATAACTTCATGGCATCTTCAAAGTCCATATGGTTAAAACCCGTAAGCCAGGTCTTAGCCACTTCTTTAGGGGTATTCTTGCTGCAGCTCACCATCATCAGAGACAGGAAAGCAAGCAATAGTAACGGGCGTAATGAACTCTTCATGTATGTACTTCTTTTATATAGCAAATGTATCACTTAAATTTCACCTGCCAAACCATGACAGCGTTGTTGTTGGTGCAGAGGTTGGCAGTGCCTACAAAGCGGTGTCCCATAACCGTATCTGTGGGTATGCAGCCCTCGTCGCCGGTGGTTTGTACCAGTACTTTGTAAACAAACTCAGTGCAATATAACTTATCGTCGGTACTCATATCGAACTGCATATCGAAACGGGGCCGGCGGCGGTAATAGGCACGTATAATATTCCTTTCGGCAAGCGTATCTGCATTGTAGCGTACTATACCTATTGCCATTTGCCGATCGGGAGCAAAGAACCTTGCCGCAGAGTCGCGGCGCAGCCTTGCATCCGGATTGTCTTCGCCACCTATGCAATGATATACGAACGGGTACCCTTTTTCCATTAGCACTATGCCGCAGTGAGAGTAATCTTTACGCCCCCTGTTCATCTGCGCAAGCAACTGGCTCTGCGCTCCCATACCCATGCGCAGTACCACATCTCCTGTGTGGAGCAAACCTACTGCCGAGTCGGCCATGCGCAGGTTCCACGTGCGATAATGCTGCAAATTAGCTGCTGCAGGCCTGTCGGCCGGCTTATCGTCTACGGCAACCGCCATAGACAACAAACCCAGCAAGCCGGAAACGGCTACAAATAACAATATGATCCTGAATAGCTTCATGCTGCAAAGAGCAATGCAGGGATAAGCCCCTTACACATTGAACCTGAAGTGCATAACGTCGCCGTCATTCACCACATATTCTTTTCCTTCTATCCTCAGGCGGCCATTCTCGCGGCAGGCAGCTTCGGTCTTGTACTGCACATAATCGTTGTAAGCGATCACCTCGGCCTTAATGAAACCCTTCTCGAAGTCGGTATGGATAACACTTGCCGCCTGTGGCGCTTTCCAGCCACGGTGAATGGTCCATGCACGCACCTCCTGCACACCGGCAGTGAAGTAGGTAATGAGATTGAGCAATGTATAGGTAGAACGGATGAGGCGGTTAAGGCCCGGTTCTGTAAGACCGTATTCTGAGAGGAACAGCTCTTTATCTTCGGCAGTTTCCATTTCGGAGATCTGCGCTTCGATAGAGTTGTTCATTACAATCACCTGAGCGCCTTCTTCAGTAGCGGCTTTCACCAGCGCATCAGAGTATTTATTACCAGTAAGCAGGGCTGCCTCATCTACGTTGGCAACATAGAGCACCGGTTTTTCCGTAAGCAGGCACAGATCGGCAGTAGCTTCGCGGTCTTCGCCTTCCAGGCCCATGCCACGAATGTTCTTGCCTTCGCCCAGGTATTTCTGGCAATCCAGCAGCACTTCGTGCGCCCTTTTTATTTTAGGGTCGCCGGCTTTCAGCATCTTTTCCAGGCGCTGAATCTTTTTCTCTACACTTTCCAGATCCTTCAGCTGCAGCTCTGTATCTATTATTTCTTTGTCGGCGATAGGGTTTATCTCCCCCTCTTCGCGCAAAATGTTGTCGTCTTCAAAACAGCGGATCACATGCACGATGGCATCTACCTCGCGAATGTTTGCCAGGAACTTATTACCCAGACCCTCGCCCTTGCTGGCGCCCTTTACAAGGCCAGCAATGTCCACAAACTCGAAAGTGGTAGGGAGAATGCGCTGTGGCTGCACCAGTTCGGCCAGCTTGGCCAGGCGGTCATCGGGTACATCTACCTGACCCACGTTTGGTTCTATGGTGCAGAACCTGTAGTTGGAAGCCTGTGCCTTTGCACTGTTGCTCACCGCATTGAATAATGTTGATTTTCCTACGTTGGGCAAACCCACGATACCTGCCTGTAATGCCATTTTACTTTTTTGAAAATTTGCGCAAAGGTAAGGGGATTGCTGAAATGCATCGAATAAAGATTGAGGTATATGCGATAAACCGAACCCGCCGAACAAAAAAATGCCGGGACTATAGCCCCGGCACTCTATAAAAAGTTGTTTACTATTATAGGAAACTGGCTGCAATTTTGCCCAACGCCAACGGCGTTCTACGTGTGCGGGCATGCTGTGTGCAATATACCAGCAGGAAGGGGAATGCTGCGCTTGTTTCTTTGTCGAGCACCTTGCGGCGCACATCTATCTCATAATCGAAGCTGAGGCTCTGCCAGTGAAAACGGCTGCGAACACTAGCCACTTCATTCTGCGCCTCGTCTACTATAGTATAGGAAGGCTCCCATTTGCGCTTCCTGTTCATGAAAAACCGCTTGCCCGTATGTAACATGAACGACATTGACTGCTCATGGCCACACTGCACCACTGCAAAAGTGCTGCCGTTGCGGGTGATACCTGCTGCTGCACCATTGGGCGCAACCGCCATGGCATTGAATGTATCGCTGTTCTGCATACGGATCTGCGCATTACCGGGTAACTTACCCGCGTAACTGACACTGCCAATAGGCTCTTTGCGCTCGTTCATGAGTTCGATGCGGGCACCTCTGCCGTGTATAGCGGTATAATGCATGATATGAAATTTTTATTTTTTGCTGAATACGTTACTCCTACCAGCAATCAATTCTGATACCAGAATGAAAAACATTGATTATAAATAATTTATGAAATGATATAAATAACTTTCGTTCCAAAACAGAAACAAGATTCCGCAATACGGAAAAGAACAGACCCTCTGAAGTTCCGTATAAAAAGCCCAACTTTGCAGCCTATGAAAAAGGCAATCTTCCTCCTTTCGAGCTCCTCTGTGCACGGGCATGGCTTTCTGGAATACAACAAAAGCGACATACAGGCGTTTCTGCAGGGACTAACAACCCCTATCCTGTTTGTGCCATATGCGGCAGGCCGCACAGAGTGGGACAGCTATACCGCCAAGGTGCAGGCATTCTTCGCCACACTGGGCATAGCGGTGAGAGGTATACATACAGTTTCGGAAGAAAGCATGTTTACCGACCATGAGGTGATCTTTATAGGTGGTGGCAATACCTTTCGCCTGCTGCATGAGTTGCAGC
Organism: Bordetella parapertussis; assembly: GCA_943331005.2. Taxonomy (GTDB): domain Bacteria; phylum Bacteroidota; class Bacteroidia; order Chitinophagales; family Chitinophagaceae; genus Nemorincola. The sequence continues at coordinate 113,983 of CALQJX020000010.1, read as the reverse complement.
AGCAGGGGCTGCTGAGCCGCATACGCGAAGCAGTACTGAGCGGCAAGATGGCCTATATGGGATCTAGTGCAGGTACCAATATGGCAACCCTGTCTATACGCACCACCAATGATATGCCTATTATGTACCCACAAGGCGGGTTTGAAGCACTGAATCTTTTCCACTACCAGATAAACCCGCACTACCTGGACCCGGACCCGGCGAGCAGCCATATGGGCGAGACCCGCGAGCAGCGTATTGCCGAATTCCACCAGGAGAACGACACACCTGTCTTCGGGCTGCGTGAGGGTTCTTATATACTGATACAAACAGACTGTGCCACAACAGGCCGCATGTACATTGGCGGCAAGCCGGGTGCACGCGTGTTTCTGCAGGGCAAGCCCGCATTTGAGGCACCTACGGAAAAAGAGTTCACCCTTGCAGAGATAGCAGCAGGCCGCTAGTCAGCGGAGGTTTGGCGATTCTTATCGAAATGGATCAGCCAGTGATTGCCATACCTGTCGGTAAGATCGCCGAAGAGCGCACCCCAGAAAGAATGCTCTAAAACATGAGTGGCTTCGCCGCCCTCGGCCAGACGGGCATAACATTGGCGTATCTCCTCTTCGCTGCTGCAATCGAGCATCAACGATACCGCATTGCCCCTTATGAGGCCCGGCGCACCCACCATGTCTGACGCCAGCAGCACCATACTGCCGCTGGTGAGGGTGCTGTGCAGGATGCAGTCTTTCATTTCCTGTGGCATTGTACCGGCCAACGGCGATTCACCAATTGTCTGCAGCTCAAGTGTGCCACCCAGGCATGAACGATAGAATTCCATAGCCGCACGGCAATTGCCATTGAAAGTAAGGTAGGATCGTATCTGCATCATAAATCGGGTTATTGAAATACCGGTAAAAAATAAACAGGCAAAATTGCAGCACCGCGGCCGGAAAGATGCTGTGCAAAAACGACAATAGTGCGGGTTGATTGCGACAGGCACGGTGCTTATCTTTACGGTTCCTAAATATGCATATCATGAAAACGATAGCCATACTGGTACCCGAAACAGCCGTAATAGAAGCCGTTGCCGACCCCAACTATATGTTCAGGGCTGTGAACCAGTTCCTGCAGGCCTCAGGCAGGGAGCCCCTGTTTGATGTGAAACTGGTGGGCACCAAAAAAGAAGTGAAGCTGGATAACAGTCTCTTCTCGGTACATACCGATCTGCTGCTGCACGAGATGACCAGGGCCGATCTCATCTTCATACCCGCAATAAGCGGCCCTGCAGACAGGGCTATAGCACTGAATAAAGAACTACTGCCCTGGATAGCGGATCGCTACAAGGACGGATCTGAAGTGGCATCGCTGTGCATTGGCGCTTTTCTGCTGGCTGCTACCGGACTACTGGATGGCAAGAAGTGCAGCACCCACTGGAATTCTGCGAATGAGTTCCGCACTATGTTTCCGCAGGTGGAGCTGGTGGATGGCAGTATTATTACAGAAGAACAGGGACTGTACTCGAGCGGCGGAGCCAACTCTTACTGGAACCTGTTGCTTTATCTGGTAGAGAAGTATACCGACCGCGATACGGCCATACTTGCTTCCAAGTATTTTGCGGTGGATATAGACAGGCAGAGCCAGGCATCGTTCATGATGTTTCAGGGGCAGAAGGAACACAAGGATGAAGCAATAAAGAGCATACAGGAGTTTATAGAAGCCAATTGTACCGAGAAACTGACGGTGGACCAGCTGGCAGAAATGTGTGCCATGGGGCGACGAAGTTTTGAGCGCAGGTTCCTGAAAGCCACCGGCAACACTGCGATCACCTACATACAAAGAGTGAAGATAGAAGCTGCCAAACGCAGCTTTGAGCAGAACATAAAGAACATAAATGAAGTGATGTATGATGTTGGCTATACAGACACAAAAGCATTCAGAACGATCTTTAAAAAAATAACCGGACTGACACCGATAGCGTACAGGAATAAGTACAGAAAAGAACCATTGGTGGCATAATAAATAATTGCCGAAAGCCTGCAAACCGTGGTCATATGCAGGCTGCAGTTAAAATATTACCTTTGCGCCCTTATCTGAAATTTTATGAAACTGGAAGAACAACTGCAGCAAAGAAGCGACAACAAATGTGAATTATGCCAGTCGGAAAGCGACCTGAAACTCTATGAGGTGCTGCCGCAGTCGGGGAATACGGCCGACAATTGTATACTCCTCTGCAGCAAATGTATTGCCCAGATAGATAAAAAAGAAGAACTGGACGGCAAGCACTGGAGCTGCCTCACGACATCTATGTGGAGCGAAGTGCCGGGTGTGCAGGTAGTGACCTGGCGCATGCTGAACCGTCTGCGCAGCGAAAGCTGGGCTATGGAAAGTCTGGATATGATGTATCTGGATGATGAAAAACTGGAGTGGGCAAAGGCTACCGGCGACCATGACAACGACGGATCTGTGGACCTGCACAAAGACAGCAATGGCGCAGTACTGCATACCGGCGACACCATAGTACTGACCCGATCTCTGGACGTAAAGGGCACACAGCTCAATGCCAAGATGGGAACTGTAGTAAAGAACATTCGTCTGGTAGAAGACAATACGGAACAGATAGAAGGCAAGATAGAAGGTCAGACCATAGTGATATTGACCAAGTATGTAAGAAAGCAAGGTGCATAGATCATTGCATTAAAGAATATAAAAAGCGAAGCGGCTGCAGGATTGCAGCCGCTTCGCTTTTTATAAAATGTAGAATATCACTTCACCAGTATCCAGGCTTCTATATTCAGCACCATGTGCCTGCCATTGTTGGAGTCATTTGCTGCATTGATATCTATATTGCGTATCAACACTTTGGGCGAGCGCGGACCTGTACCGGTAACTGTCATCTTTTCTGCCGGAAATTCATACTCAGGGTTCTCTGCCCTAATGAGTTTCACCAATGGCACCAGCGATATGCGCTCCAATACACTATCTCCCTTCACAAAACAAATATCTGAGCTGGTATCTGTCTGCCGCAACTCTGCTTTTATACCATTCATCAGCGTGTCTATATCTTCCGCATCGGCATCTATGCTCCTGTCATAGAACCTGCTATAGCCGCTTATATCGAAGCCCGCCTGTGTGGCAGCGTATACATGCTTTGGTCCTTCATAGGTGGCTGGCAAAGCAAGATCATAGATACATACCATATCATAGAGTTCCTGCTGCACATTGCTCTGATCTCGCCAGTAATAAGCAGCGTTCCTGCCGGCATCTACCCTATCACTGTTCTTCTTCAGTGATGCGGCAAAGAGTGGTTGCAGCTCATCTACAGACTGCCTTTCTACAAAATATTTTATCACTTCATTTACTTCATTGGCATCTCGTTCCTTCATCCTCACTGCCTTGCCGGGGCCTGCCTGCTGCAACTTGTAGCTGTGCATGATAGTTGCCAGCCTGTGCCGCTGACTATATACCGATACGTTGAATGCACTCCATGGCCCCAGCACAGACAAGAAGCCTACAATAGCCAGCGATTGCGGTATCACTTTAATATTCTTCTGACCGGATAATATGAAGTAACTGCTGATGAAGCCGAGCCACAGACCCAGCAAAATGAGATAGTAGCGATCTTCTGTAATACCATACTGCAGTACACGGGTAGCGATAGCTGTGTATAACAACACTATGAGCGGCACCGTAGCCCTGAAGAATAATTTGCTGAACCGGCCGACCCATGCTGTGCCCTTGTTGTTATAAAGTGGCTCTGCCAGCAGCAGTGCCAGCATACCAGCCACTGCATAGCCAAGTATCAGCGAGCTAACCATGCCCCGTGGCAACTGCCAGGTGATGAGTATCTTGATGCCGTAGATGTAGAGAATGAGCAGATACAATATGACCAGCGGAATGAGTATGTACTGCACAAATATCTTGAGCATAACGGGGAAGGGTCGATCTTCATCAAGCGCAGTATAGTCTGATGGCACACCTGCAATAAAGAACCAGGTATTGAAGATGCCGGCAGTAAGAACCCACAGATAGGCATAGATATTATCGGACAGATCGAGGTCGAAAAGTGTATTTGCAGATAACAACGCCAATGCCAGTCCTGCAAACAACACCCCAGAGAATATGCCCGACAACAGAAAACGGGCAAACAACATTTCATTGTAGCGCCAGAAACCCTTTCGTTCGGCTACACCTATATAGGGCGCTATGGCTACCAGCAGATGCATCACTACTGCCAGCACAGCAAAGGTCATAACACGCTCCTGCTCTTTATAGCCGCCAACCGGTGCCAGCCAATACCAGTATGCCGCAGTAAGCCCCAGCGATACCAATGAAAGCAGGTGCCTGAGATTGCTGTTCTTTCTACGCTCGGCATAGATCATCAATGCCAGCGATAGCGATAAGCCTAAGACACACGAAAGCAAGGCCCTTATATTCTGTGGCGACGAATCATTTACCATCTGCATGGCTATGACACTGCCACCAATGGCAAACAACATGGGTGTATAGAACCTGCTGAATGCAGTTCCTGTTTTTGCCGCCAGATAGCTGAGCGAAGGGATCTTCATGAAATGCGTGTTATATATACAAATCTAAACACTATTAAACAGCCCGGTCTGTTTATTATTGCGCATGGATATTATAATGTTTTTATAAAATGCGGAACTTGTCCCCTACACAATGCACAGGTACAGATACCTTTGCGGCTCAACACACAACAAACATGGCAACAGCACTTATTACAGGCGCATCAAACGGCATTGGGCTGGAACTGGCAAGGATACATGCGGCCAAGGGAGACAATCTGGTACTGGTGGCGCGCAGTGCTGACAAGCTACTGGAACTGAAAGCCGAACTGGAGAAACAGTTTGGCATAAAGGTGCTGACCCTAGCTCGCGACCTGTCTGCACCTGACGCTGCAAAGGAGGTCTATGAGGCCACCCTCCAGCAAGGTATAGTAATAGACTACCTCATCAACAATGCCGGGTTCGGCGACTTTGGGCTGTTCATAGAAACAGACTGGGACAAGGAACGCCGTATGATAGACCTAAATATCACTACACTTACTTTGTTTACTAAGCTATACCTCAAAGACATGGTGCAGCGTGGCAGTGGCCGCATCATGAATGTTGCATCTACGGCTGCATTCCAGTCGGGCCCTACCATGGCGGTATACTTTGCTACCAAGGCCTATGTACTGAGCTTTTCTGAAGCTATAGACAATGAGGTGCGCGAGAAGGGTGTAACGGTAACGACCCTTTGCCCCGGCCCCACAGATACCGGTTTTGTGGCAGCCGCCGCACTGGAAGAGAGTCCCCTCTTCAAACGTACCAAACCCGCCAGTGCACGCGCCGTTGCCGAATATGGCTACAAAGCTATGATGGCAGGCAAAACCGTGGCCATACAAGGGCTGCTCAACTATATTGTAGCCAACTCTGTTCGTTTTGTGCCACGCAGTCTGGTTGTGAAAATAACCCGCAAAGCACAGGATATAGACAGGAAATAGGCAGATAAAAAAAGTCCCACACTTCAAAAAAGTGTGGGACGAAATATGAGTAGGTGAAATATGAGTAGGTATTATTTACCAATGTGCCAGTTTCACATGTTCTGTGGTGGCGGCACCGCTGAGGCGTAGCAGGTAGTTGCCGGCGGGTAGTTTTTCGCCGGGAATGGTGGTAGCGGCTCCTGTGCTGCGGCCTTCCCACAATATTCTGCCAGCCATATCCATCAATGCCAATGCTGTTTCCTGTGGCAGATCATCTATCTGCCAGTAGTTCCTCGTAGGATTGGGTTGTATGCGGTAGTTGGTCTTTTCTATGTTGCCTGCACCCAGTGTCACGTCTTTGGTCATGCCTATCATCTTCAGCAGTGTCCATGCATTGGTATTCAGTGCCACGCCTGTTACGGTTGGTGTCCAGGTAAAGGAGAATACCTGTGTATCTATGCTGTTGTAGACTTTTATGAAGGTATCAAGCGCACCTGCTTTCAGCTGTATCTCTACCGGTGTGCTGAAGTGGTTGGTGTAGGAGGGGCAGGACTGCGACTGCATGAGTCTGACATAAACAGTGCTGCCTATCTGGTTCCAGTTGGCCTTGTAGATAGGATAGCCGCGACCATATACCCACTGATTGAAGAAGGTATCGAGATTGAAACCGTATACAGATTCTGCAATGGCTTTGAAGTCGGCGGTTGAAGCATTACCAAAACTATACGTAGTCTGATACTGGCGCAACAACCTGAAGAACAGGCTGTCTTCGGGCGCCAGATAGCGCAGCGTATTGATAAATGCTGCGGCCTTCTGATATTGATTTATGGTGAACAGACTATCATCGGTAGTGGTATCTGTAACATAGGTGCGGCCGCAGGGATAGCCAAGGGCTGCATTGTTGTATGACTGCCTGTGACTGCGTGCGGCGGCGGCACCCCAGAACTGCTGCTTATATAGCTGTTCGCCAAAAGTAGCAAAGCCCTCGCTGAGCCACATATCGCCCCAGGTGCGGTAAGTAACATGATCGCCAAACCACTGGTGAGTGAGCTCGTGCGCTATAGTAGCCGTATTGGTAACCCCAATGGTGGTCATGGTCTGGTGCTCCATGCCGCCTGTAAGCGTAGTGTAACACATACCGTATTTTTCTTTCCAGAAGGGGTATCTGCCAAAAAGCGAAGAGAAGTGATCTATCATCTGTGCCACACTATCGAAGTTGGCCTTGAAGAGCGGATTGAAGGTGGCAGTATCCATAAAGAAATTCTGCACCAGCATAGTATCGGGGCTGCCGGTAAAGTGCATGAAAGACTTGTATTCGGCATACTTCGCCACAGCAATAGAAATGAGGTAGTAATCTATAGCGTAGTTGGTCTTCCAGTGGTAGGTCCAGTAGCCGGGCGTAGAGGTCATGTCTACGTTTACCAACTTGCCGTTGCTGCCATCTACAACATTCTGCGGTACGGTCACGAACATATCTACAGAGTCGGCCTGATCGTTGACAGACTGCTTGCAGGGCCACCAGTTGAGGGCCACCCATGGATCGCTGACTGTATAGACCATGTGTGTACCACCTGTAGATACAGCATGTGTGACCCCATTGAAAAAGCCAACACCCGAAGGGGGCATGCCGTGGTAGTATATTTTGGCCGTGAACATGGCCCCTGTGGCAAGTGCCGCAGGTAGTGTAATGCGACGTACAGGACCCGCACCGGTAACCGGCAAGGTAGTTCCGTTTACTTTGGCAGAGTCTACGACCATGGTGCTGCCCAGCTCAAAAACATAATCGGTCATAGAAGACGCAATGACCTGCGCCGTAGTGGTGAGCACAGACGGCTCTATGTATATGGACGTATCTGAAACATGCAGATCGAAACGGAGGTATTTGACATCATAATCACCTTCACCCGGATCGGCAGTGGTGGTCTTTGCCTGCATGCGGGAAGCCTTCTTTTTGCGGTCGGCACAATAGTTGCCGCCACCGGCCTGTGCTGCCAATACAAAAAGTAACAGGGTGGCGGTGGCCATGAGTATACGTCTGGTCATAAAACGGTTTTAAGGGTAATGGCCGGGGCTATTACACATCAATTGAGATAGCAAATTAATTCATTTTAGTGAGAAGGCGGGGAGATACTAGCATATCTGTATGCTAAACCAAAAGTTCACGAAATGTGAACTAATTTGATTAATTTTACAGATCACAATGAAAGTGCATCTGATCAAAAAGCAGACCATAGAGGATTATGCTATCCAGAACGCGGGTAGCAGACTCTCGCTGAATATGTGGTTAAATATTTTGAAATACGCAGATTGGGAATTTCCCGAAAACATTCAGGAAACCTTCAGAAGTGCTGACCTACTTGGAAAAGGAAGTAACAGAGTAGTATTTGATATTGGAGGGAACAAATACAGGATGATCTGTAAATATGCATTTGGGCATACACAGGTTCATCTCTTTGTTTGTTGGCTGGGCACACATGATGCATATACCAGACTTTGTAAACAGAATATGCAATTTGATGTTAACAATTATTAAGAAAGAGCGATCATGGATAGTTTAAAGTACAAGGTCATTAAGACTAAAAAACAGTATAATGAATACTGCAAAGTGCTTGATGCACTTTCTGAAGAACCTTTAAGAAAAAAAGGAATAGCAGACGAGATAGAGTTGCTCACATTTCTTATTGAAAAATGGGATATGGAACACAATAGTTTTGCAGATACAGACCCTATAGTATTGCTAAAATCACTGATGATAGAACATAGCTTACAAGCTAAAGATCTTTCTGCTATCCTGAACGTGAGTAAAGGATTGGTTTCAGACATTCTTAATTATAAAAAAGGCATCTCAAAAGAAGTGATCCGTACATTGTCCAGTCACTTCAGGTTATCTCAGGAAGCATTCAACAGACCTTACAAATTGAAATTGCCTATCAATGCTCACTTACGAAATGCAAGTGTAATGAACACTACCAAAGAATTGGAACCCCTGCACTAGTTCTTCATTGACCCAGTGCCAGTATCTTATCTACAAGCTGCGGCTCTGCCGCACTGAACCAGATGAATTCTTTATCTTTTTTGAACCAGGTAAGCTGGCGCTTGGCGTAGTTGCGGCTGTGCTGTTTTATCTTGTCTACAGCATAGTCCAGTGTACAATTGCCCTCCAGATAATCGAACAACTCTGCATAACCTACTGTCTGCAGGTTCTTCAGTTGGCGATGGGGCATAAGCGCTGTCACCTCCTGCAGTAATCCCTGCTGCATCATGATATCTACCCGCTGATTGATGCGTTCATAGAGCACCTCTCTGGGCAGCTCCAGTCCCGCCTTCACTATGCGGAACGGGCGCTCTTTTCTGGTATTGGTGCGATAGTGTACTATGCTGCTGCCATTGGTGCGCACAAACGCCAATGCCCGCAACAACCTGGCCGGGTTTTGTATCTCTCCCCGGCTATAGAACTCAGGGTCTTCTGCAGCTACTGCCTGCTGCAGCCATGCTATACCCTGTTGGGAATATTGCTCTTCTGCAGTTGCTACCACCTGCGGGTCTGCAGGGGGCATCTCATCAAGCCCCTCGCAAAGTGCCTGTATATATAGCCCTGTGCCGCCACACACTACTGCTCTGCCATGCTTTTGCAGCACCTCACTTATATACTGCAGCGATAGCTGCTCATAATCTGCAGCAGTGATAGCATCGGTAATACTGTGCGAGTCTATGAAGTAGTGGGGAACTGCGGCCAATTCTGCAGCATCGGGCTTTGCCGTACCGATGGTCATGCCACGGTAGCACTGCCTGCTATCGGCAGATACTATGGCAGTGCCCAGCCGCTGCGCCAGCGCTATAGACACAGCGGTCTTGCCCACAGCAGTGGGACCGGCTATTACATAAACTATGGGTAGTGGTGCAGCCAAGCTGATCTTTTATAATAAACCCTGCAATAGCTGGCTATTGCAGGGCAGGAAATATTACTGTTTAAAGGATTGAACTTTAGTATTCGCCACCGCCATCGTCGGCATAAGATTCAGAAGCTTCTTCACCGCCACTTTCATTTTCTCCCTCTCCTTCATCGCCAAAACCTTCGGCCATTTCATCTGCACCCAAGTCATACTTTTCTTCTATCTCCATGATCTTGTCTACTGCTACACCCTTGATGCCATACTGTGCCGGAGCAATGCCCTCTTTGCGCAGAATGAACGGATACACACGACGATAGGTCTCTTCCTTGTTCACATTGATCAGTTCCAGCAGGAATGTCCACTTCTTTACCGGATCGTATACATAAACAAACTTCTGATCGGGCAGGCTGATGAGTGCAGAAACCGGTGTTTTGATCATAGAAAGAGCAGGTGCATCTTTCTTATTTGCCAGCACCTCCGAATTCAGTTCCCTGCCGCTGCGCTGCCAGCGCTCATTACTTTCGAAAAATGAAGCAGGGTGTTTACCATCAAATTCGAACGCCTTGACGATGCACTGGTGCAGATCCATGAAGGTCTGGCTGCCCTGGATCTCAATATCACGGTAGGTCTGGTCGTCTTCTTCCCAAAAAACTCTGAAACGGAGTATAGCCATTATAGAAATATCAAATGTTGAAAACAGGAATTAATAGGTTGTTTACTCAGGGCAAACATTCAATTGCAACGTAAAACTAATGATTGCAAGCCTACTTTGCGCCTGTGTGTTGCGAAAATAAGGAATATTGTGCTGAAGGCATAGCAACGGGTAGATGTGCAGATCTACCTACAATTGGCTCAAAGACCGCAATTAGCGAAGAATGGGCTCCCTAAACTACCTGATATTTTGCAAGCGCAGTTGGTTAATTCCAGCGGGTGGTGCGGCTTTTCCAGGCTCGCAGCAGAATGAAGGCAAACAGCATCCCTCCCAAATGGGCAAAGTGTGCAATATTGTCGCCGGCTGAATTCTGAATGCCTGAGAAGAGTTCTATTGCCGCATAACCTGCCACAAACCACTTGGCCTTGATAGGTATGGGCGGAAAAATAAGCATCAGCTCCATTTCGGGGAACAGGTAACCAAAGGCAAATAACAAACCGAACACCGCACCCGAGGCACCCACTGTGGCCTCATTGAGCATGAGTGCATACTTCTGGTTGATGAACTGAATTGATTGCTGCGCACAGTCTGTACAATCGGGGTTTTGCTGCCAGAAAGAAAGCACCCTCATGAATACCTCTTCTGTAAAGGACGATCTTTTAAGGAATTGCGCATAGCTGGTCAATGAAGGATGTTCCTGATAATACAGGAAGGCCGCATGCAGTTTATGAAACTCGAAACCAAGTACAGAGAGGTGGCAGATAGCTGCGCCCAAACCACAAACGAGGTAGAATATAAGGAAACGCTTTGGACCAAATACATTCTCCAGTATAGAGCCAAACATCCAGAGGGCAAACATATTGAAGAATATGTGGCCCACATTGGCATGCATGAACATATGGGTGAACAACTGCCACCACCTGAAATAGGGCGACTCCCAGTAGTGCAGTGCCAGGTACATATCGGCCTTGTCTCCCAGCACATTTTGCAGCAGGAAGAACAGAACATTGATTATTATTATGTTCTTTACTATAGTGGGTATCTGGGAGAAGCCGCCTTGTCTGGAACTGAACATTATGCAAATGTAAAAACAATCACTTCAATCAACATCAGTACCTGCAATTTTAGGGGGGTACATTTCCGGCAGAGGGTTTATTTAACTAAGCTGTAACTTTACCCGGCTGCAAAGGATCACTACCCCCTTTACTTTCATTCGTTTTGAGCTTTACCAACATCAATGGCAAGATAACCGCTGCAGAAGCTGCACTCATCAGCCCCGACAATAGTGCATTCAGGTATGGGGTGGGGCTTTTTGAGACCATGCTGGTACAGGATGGCGCCATCTTACTGGCTCAGTACCATATGGACCGCCTGTTTGCAGGCATGCAACAGCTGGGTTTTGTGCTGCCGCCAAGGTTTTCGCCAGAGGTGCTGCTGAAGGAAGTGCAACGTACTGTATCAAAGAACCAATGGCAGGCACTGTGCAGGGTGCGGCTTCAGGTTTTTGCCGGCAGCGGGGGCATCTTCGGACCCGATAGCAAAAAAGCCAATTATGTGATAGAATGTTACCACCTGGAGCCCGAAGCAACTACCCTGAATGAGAACGGGCTTATAGTGGACCTGGCAACAGATGTATGTAAAAGCATTGACAGCACCAGCAATCTGAAGAGTGCCAATGCGCTGGTCTATGCCATGGCTGGCAAAATCGCCAAAGCAAACAAATGGAATGATGCCCTTATCTGCAATCAGCATGGCAACATCATAGAGAGCGTTATTGCCAACATCTTCGTAGTGAAGAATGGCCATATTTCTACCCCTCCCCTAAGCGACGGTTGCGTAGCAGGCGTAATGAGGCGCCACCTGCTGCATACCCAACCAGCTATTGCAGAGCGTCCCATAACCATGGCCGATATGCTGGGGGCCGATGAGGTATTCCTTACCAATGCCATAAAGGGCATAAAATGGGTGCGCCGCTTCCACAATACCGAATATGATAATAATATAACCCGCAAACTGGCATCAGAAGTAAGATAAACAAGTGACCTGACCCATTTCTTCGGTAAATTCGCAGTAACATCCATTTTAAAGCACACAATTATGAAGAAGATCTTACTACTTTCTGCGGCAATGTTTTCAATGGCACTTACCGGCTCTGCTCAAATGGGCTTTGGGGTGGAAGCTGGCTTTAATGTATCGAACTACAATGTGCTGTATCATGGGGCAATGAAAGAAACCACCTTCAGAAATGGCGGCAGGTTTGGCGTAATGTCTGATATGGCGCTCACCGACAACCTCTATTTTCAGCCGGGCATCTATTATGTAACTACCGGTTACAGAAACAATATACCGGGTGGCTACCAGCAAATGACCGTAAAGTCTGTAGAAATACCGCTGTTCCTGCAATATAAGATAGGTATGCTGGGTACAGACAGGCTATTTCTGGGTGCCGGACCCTTCATAGGCTGGAACAAAGACGGCAACAACTACCTGCATACTGCTACTATAGACTCGCGCAGCGATATAAAGATCGGCTCTAAGGTAGGCGACGGTCTCAGACCAATAGATATAGGTGCCGGCATAAATGTAGGCTACCAGTTAACAGCAGGTCTTGTGGCCAGACTGCGCGGACAAATGGGCTTTATGGATCTTGACCCCACCGGGCTGAGTGATATGTCTATCCGCAGCTACAGTTTCTGTGTATCTGCAGGCTATATGTTCTATATGAGGGACAAAAGTGGCAAGATGAAGATCAACAGAGATCGCAGTGCAAAAAAGAATAAGTAATTGCAAATAAATTACTTACACAATAACATTATACACATTTGTATATTTTAACAGTTTAAAATAGCCTCCTATTCAAAAAATCGTTACATTTGCACTCCACTTTTAAATTGTAGCGACATGACTGTGATAAACCGGATACTTAAAAGAAACATTTTAGTGCTTGCATTGCTTGCTGTTTCTTTTGCAGCCAATGCCCAGAACAAAAACTACATTACCGACCATAAGATACTTGCATCGCTGCTTGGCGAGCACTACGGTATACCTGCATCTGTGATACTGGCAGTGGCTGCTGTAGAGTCATCTGGCGGAGCAGGACCAGTAGCCAAGGTGCTGAATAACCACTTTGGGATGGTAGGCAAGAACAATTTTGTGAACAAAAGAGGTCACAAAAGCCGTTACAAGCAATACGATAATGAATATGCTTCTTACATAGATTTCTGCAACATGATATCACGTAAGAAATTCTATAGCAAGTTGAAGAACAATGAGAACCCCAAGCTTTGGATCAAGGCCATGAGTTCATCAGGCTATTCCGAAAAACCTGAAGAATGGGAACAGAAGATCATGAGCGTATTGCTCAGTAACAAACTATGATCTCCTTTTTAACGGCATTCCTTTATTTTATTAGTCTTTGCTGCCTGTATTCTTGTGTTTCAGCACCAGTGCCTCGAAACACAAGATGATTTGCTTTGCTATGCTGGTATTCTGTATTACTCATTTGTACAGAAATCTTTACCTGCAATTATTTGTCTTTATTGTCGGCTTACAATTTTATCCCTGACCAGAAATTTGCGTCGGAAAGACCAGGCCATTAATAGACCATAATTATTATCATTCAAATGAAACATATGGTTTTTGCAACAATGCGATATGCAAAATGGTGCTAAATGACAGACTTATCCACAAATATGGGGCCGCGAATACATGCGCTAAAGCTGCATAAGATTGTACTGTAGCTGCATACAGCCCGACCCATAGTATAATGTTTATAAAATTGACAGAACTAAAACAAGGTCTGCAGGTAATTTTGGGGCATAAAACCTATCAATTATGCGAGGACAAAAAATATTCAATGAGCTGATAAGAGAAAGCGGACTGGAGAACAGAACCAGAAAGGGACGAAGTAACACCCTGCTGCACAAAAGAAATGAATGCCTGATGGCACGTTACATCTATTATGGCTACATCAGGAACAAATGTTATGAAGAAATAGTGCGTTTACTGGTGGGTGAGTTTTATCTGTCGCCTGTAACGATCTCGGCACTGATACAGGAACATACAGAACAGTTGCAGCTACTGAAACAGAAAGCACACAGCCTGTACTATTTCCAGAACAGATGGCCCCACATGAAGTGGTAACACTGTTGTTTCTGAAAAAAGTTGCACATTTACAAAAAATATCACACATGGCTCTACCTAATGTTTTCACCAAAGAAGTTGCAGAAGAGTTGATCGGACGCATCAACACACTTACAAGCTCCACACCAGCAAAGTGGGGCAAAATGTCTGTATCGCAGATGCTGGCCCACTGCAGTGTAACCTATGAATACATTTACAACGAAAGCAAGTTCAAGAAACCGGGCTTAGTGATGGGTCTGATCCTGAAACTACTTGTAAAAAACAAAGTAGTAAACGAAGAAGGTTACAAGCCAGGCGGCCCTACCGCTCCCGACTTCATCATTAAAGAGGAGAAGAATTTCGAAGACGAGCAGAAGCAGCTGATCGGCTATATCCGCAAAACACAGGAAATGGGCGAAAGCTACTTCGACGGCAAAATGTCACACTCATTCGGCGTGCTCAACAAAACAGAATGGAACAATATGTTCTACAAACATCTGAATCATCACCTCAGCCAGTTTGGTGTATAAAAGTAAAAGACCGCTCTGTGAGCGGTCTTTTACTTTTATACGGTTTCCAGTTTTCTGCCGGCCAGTTGCCGCAGGTTCTGCACAGATACAAAGCGGAATACAAAAATGAGTACCAGTCCAATAATACCAAAAATTGCCAACTGCACCGGATGCGACATGCCCGGCAATAGCAGCACTATGCCATAGCATATAGCAGCTGCCAGTATAGCAAACCCCAGATGGGCCAGCAGCCACCTTACATTTATCTCCAGTTTCAGGCTGCGGGTAGCTACTACAAAAAAGACCAGCGCAAGACCGGTTTGTGTGGCCAGCGAAGTGATGGCACCACCCAGGGCATTGTAACGGGGCACCAGATAATAGTTGAGCGACAGATTGAATATCACCCCGCCGAAGGCAATAATATTGAGCGCCTTCATGCTGCCATTGGCTGTGAGCAGCGTAGAATATACATACATCAGGCACCATGCAGGAAACGACAGCAGCAGGCAGGAAAACACCCAATGGTAGCTTTCAGACTGAGCCGGATAGAGCTCACTTTTGTGGTAGAGCAGATACATAATGTCGCCACCAAAAAACCAGGATGCTACCGCTACCATTACGGAGAACGGCAGCATCATGTTCACACATAGTTTGATTATGGGTTGCACATCATCTTTCTGCGCCAGCATGCGGCCAAAAAGCGGCAGCAACATAGTTGCAAACATCAGCCCGAAGATATTGGCCATATCCAGCTGGCGAAAGGCGGCCGCCCAAATACCTGCCTGCGCCTTGCCGTCGGTACAAAGCCTTTCTATCATTATGGCATCGGCACGGTTATATATGGACATGAGAAAAATGAGCAGCGCATAGGGAAAGCTATTCTTTATAACGCCCATAATCTCTGGTATGCTGAAGGAAAAACGTAGTCGCACCTTGCCCAGTTTGCGCAGCACCAAATAGCCCGCCACAGCGGCTATGAAGTAACATACTATCTGGGTGATAACGAACCACTGTATGCGGAAGATGCCAGCAGTAGCCGGATAGAACAGCAAAAAACCACAGATGAGGATCATGAGCATTCTGTCTGTTATAGACAGGAGCGCATCTGTTTTGAACCGGTGCAGGGCAGCCACATTGCTGCGAATGAAGGCCAGCAGCGCATTGAGCGAGTGAATGAGCAATATACCCGCCAGCAAAGACAGCTCCCACCCTCGGTAGCCCAGCAGGTAGCCCCAGGTGCTGGCTATGACCATATATATGAGCATGAGCACCAGCCGCGCCGACAGCATGGCAGGAAATAATTCCTGCAGCTTTTCGGGATGGCCGGAGATGGTCTTACTATTGTAGTTGCTGATACCAAAGTCCAGAACGGTCTGAAAAATGATACCCAGACTGAACAGTGCCTGATAGGTTCCGTAAGAAGCCGCAGGCACCGTATTCTGTACCGTACGGTCTATAAAAAGAACCCATAAAGGCTTCACCAGCAGGTTTACTGCTATGATAAAGAGGATATTTTTTACAAAAAAGCGTTGCATGCCTATAAATAACGGCGTATAAAGCGGTAAAAGTATATTTTTGTTGGCATAAGGTATGCGAATTGCTGTAAATACACGTCTGCTGCTCAAAGGCAAACTGGAAGGTATAGGTTGGTTTACTTATCAGACCCTGGAACGCATTGTCAGGCAACACCCTGAACATGAGTTCATATTCTTTTTTGACAGGGCTTACGATCCTCAGTTTGTTTTTGCGCCCAATGTCACCCCGGTGGTGGTGCATCCGCAGGCCCGGCACCCTGTGCTGTTCTATATGTGGTTCGAGTGGAGCATACCCATGATGCTGCGCAAGTACAAGGCCGACCTGTTCCTGTCTACCGACGGGTATATGTCGCTGAGCACCAACGTACCTACCTGCCTCGTGATACACGATCTGGCTTTCGAGCATTATCCCGAGCATTATGTACTGAGCCACAAGCTCTACTGGCGGCACTATTCGCCGCTGTTTGCCCGCAAGGCGCAGCGTATAGCTACCGTATCTACTTTTTCCAAAAACGATATCAGCAAGCATTACGGCATAAGCCCCGATAATATTGATGTAGTATATAATGGTGCCCACGATGAGTACAAACCGCTGGCTACCACCGTTCGCGAGGCCGTAAAACAACAATATGCCGACGGCTGCGAATACTTTGTTTTTGCCGGCGCGCTGCACCCCCGCAAGAATATTGTGAACCTGCTGAAAGCCTTTGTAGCCTTCAAAAAAAGGCAGCGTACCAATATGAAGCTGGTAATAGTGGGCAGGCTTGCATGGAAATATGAGGAAGTAGAGGAAATGAAGCTGACCATGCCTTACAAAGAGGATGTGAAATGGGTAGGCTACATGAATGTGGACGAGCTGTCGAGGGTAATAGGAGCCGCCTATGCACTGGTATTTGCTTCGCTGTTCGAAGGGTTCGGTATTCCGATACTGGAAGCGCTGCAATGCAATGTTCCTGCCATAGTGAGCAACACCTCTTCTATGCCCGAGGTGGCAGGAGATGCCGCCCTGCTGGTAGACCCCACCGACCCCGAAGACATAGCACTGAAGATGCACCAGCTCTATAAGGACGAAGCGCTGCGTGCCCGACTGATACAGAATGCACCCGCACAGGTTGCAAAGTTCAACTGGCAATCATCTGCCGATAAGCTTTGGGACTGTATGATGCGCTGTGTAGAAAAATAACCGCATATGGAAGGGGGAATAGAGTTATTGCAGAATACGGCTACCGCCCTCAAGGGCGAATGGGGCATACAGGTGCCCGAATTCCTGACGGAAGAAGCCATACTGAACATGCTGACAATGCGTATAGCAGAGATCATAAAGCAGGGGCCCGACACCTTTTACCAGCTCATGTACCGGCTCGATATCTCTGAAAGGAAGCTGCATGAAATATCTGCCAGAGAAGATGCTGCCGCACAGATAGCCCGGCTGGTATACGACCGGCAACTGGAAAAAATAAAGAGCCGCCTGCAGCACAGACAAAGCCGCAGCGATAACGACCCCGACCTTGCCTGGTAACCGTCATGTATTAATTTCGTTGTATTCACTACATTTGAAGGAATGGAAGTGACAAAAAATACGGTAGGCCGGGTACGTGGTTTCTGGGAAGTACTGAAAGATACATTTGCAGAATTCGAGGAAGACCACGTTGCAAAGCTAAGCGCTTCGCTGGCCTACTATACTATTTTTGCCATAGGGCCGTTGCTGCTGGTCATCATCCACATCATAGGTGTTTTCTACAAAAAGAAAGATGCCGCTACCGAAGCTGTGTTCACACAGGTAGCACAGATAGTAGGCCCCGAAGAGGCTCATTCTCTGGAAAGCATACTGGACAAAATGAATACCCGCAACAACAGTACCCTGTTCGGCATTATAGGTATCGTTGTGTTCGTATTCAGCGCCACCAGCATATTCACCGAGATACAAAGTTCCATCAACTATATGTGGTCTGTGCGGGCAAGGCCAAAGCGCGGCTGGCTGAAGGTGATAACAGACAGGCTACTGTCCCTGATACTGATCATAGGTTGCGGTTTTCTGCTCACCGCATCGCTGCTACTGAACGTGATCGGCGAGGTACTTACCGGCAAGCTGCAGCGCATGAGCTATCTGAAGCATTTTATCAATGAGGATAATATAGTGATACTCACCAGCGTGAATACGGGCGTATTGTTTCTGGTGGTCACTTTCCTATTCTGGGTCATCCTCAAGGTGCTGCCCGATGCTACCATACACTGGAAAGACGCACTGGTGGGGGCTTCGTTTACCGGGGTACTCTTCCTGCTGGGCAAGTTCCTTATCTCCCTATACCTAACCAATTCCAAACTCATTACCGCCTATGGCGCAGCAGCTTCGCTTATCATCCTGCTCTCCTGGATATACTATTCTGCCATCATCCTTTACTTCGGGGCCTCTTTTACCGATGTGTATGCCCGTAAATATGGCAGGGGCGTGAGGGTGAAAAAGACAGCAGTTTTTGTGATAAAAAGAGAAGCACGAGAACTACCTGCGCTGAAGACACACGTAGACGAGCCGCTGGGACCAGCGTAACTTACAGGATAACGTAAGCACTGAACATTATAACTCCCAAAAACAACAAACCCCGCAATTGCGGGGTTTGTTTATTACTAAGTAATTGTTTTTTAATTAAACTTCCCTTGAAGGGTCAAAAGCTTCCAGTTCTTTGGCAACCGCTGTAAGGAAGCTGGCACCTACAGAACCATCTACTATACGGTGGTCATAGCTCATAGACAGGTACATCATGTGGCGGATAGCGATCACATCGCCATCAGGTGTTTCCATAACCACTGCCCTTTTCTTGATAGCACCTACTGCCAGAATAGCAACCTGTGGCTGATTGATGATTGGCGTACCCATGAGGCTACCGAAAGTACCCACATTGGTAACGGTAAATGTACCACCCTGTGTATCGTCTGCTTTCAGTTTATTGTTACGTGCGGCATTAGCCAGCGCGTTCACATCCTTGGTAAGACCCAGCAGGTTCTTGGTTTCTGCATTCTTGATAACAGGAACTATAAGGTTGCCTGATGGAAGCGCAGTAGCCATACCCAGATTGATGTCTTTCTTCATGATGATGTTATACCCATCGAGACTGCAATTGATAGTAGGATATTTGCGGATACAGTTCACGATCGCTTCAAAGAAGATAGGCGTAAACGTGATCTTCTCGCCATGTTTCTTCTCGAAAGAGCCTTTTACTTTTTCGCGCCATTTCACGATGTTAGTAACATCGGCCTCGGTGAAGCTGGTAACGTGCGGAGAAGTAGCCTTGCTGCGAACCATGTGGTCTGCTATAAGCTTGCGCATCCTGTCCATTTCTACTATCTCTACGTTGCCCGATACTACCATTGGGGTAGATGGTGCAGGCGCAGCAGCTACCAGAGCGGCAGCAACAGGTGCAGGCGCAGCTACAGGTGCCGGAGCGGCTGCAGGTGCTGCACCTCTGTTGGCTACATAGCTCAGTATGTCTTTCTTGGTCACACGGCCTTCGTTGCCGGTGCCCGGTATCCTTTCCAGTTCTGCCATGCCTATACCCTCTGTACCGGCAATATTCAGTACCAGCGGAGAGTAGAAACGTGTGCCCGATGCAGGCGCGGTAGCTACAGCAACAGGCTGTGCCACAGCGGCAGCGGCCTGTACCTGCGGAGCAGGGGTGGCCGCAGCAGGAGCAGCGGCAGGAGCCGGTGCAGCAGCACCACCTGATGTCTCTATTCTGGCTATCGGAGCACCAACAGGCACTACATCGTTCTCTTTATAAAGGAGTTCCTTCACCACACCGGCAGTAGTTGAGGGCACCTCACTATCTACCTTATCGGTAGCGATGTCCAGGAGTGTTTCGTCCATTTTTACTGTATCTCCGGGCTGTTTGTGCCATTTCAGCACAGTAGCTTCCATTATACTTTCCCCCATCTTGGGCATTACAACATCAACGATAGCCATAATATGCTTTTGTGTTATTTATTATAATTGAGGTGCAAAAATAATCAAAAAGACCGCACCACCCGCATAAATCGAGAATATGGGATACATACGTTAATAAACGGAGTGTTTATGTTCATATCGGGGGCTCAGGCATTCCATAAATTGTAATCCCTACCCCCTAACTTTTGAAATTGCCCATTGCAATGAAATATGTTACTTTCACATTTTAATTGCAGATCGTTAACAATTAACTATGCTCAGGGTTCTTTTTTCACTTCTTTTTTGCCTTCTTATTAATAATTCCGCTACTGCGCAGTCTCCCAAACGCGAGTTCAGAGGGGCATGGATAGCAACGGTGGCCAACATAGATTGGCCATCAAAGCCGGGTCTGCCATCGGCAGAGCAGCAGCAGGAATTTGTGAAACAGCTGGACATGTTGCAGTCTATGGGCTGCAATGCGGTAATAGTGCAGGTGCGCCCAGTTTGCGATGCCTTTTATGCGTCGGGCATAGAGCCGTGGAGCCACTACCTCACCGGCCATCAGGGCGAAGCACCAACACCCTATTACGACCCGCTCACTTTTATGGTGGCAGAGGCACACAAGCGCAATCTGGAATTTCATGCGTGGTTCAACCCCTACAGGGCGCTTATGAACAGCGAGAAGAATAACAATCCGCAAACCCATGTTACCCGCACACACAAAGACTGGATCATAAGCTATGGCGGCAAGTCGTACATAGACCCGGGTATACCCGAAGCAAGAGATTATGTGGTAAATGTGATAGAAGATGTAGTGAAACGCTACGACATAGATGCAGTGCACCTAGACGACTATTTTTACCCATACAGGGTGCCAGGCAAAGAATTTGGTGATAGCAGAAGTTATGCCCGCCATGGCAAGGGCCTATCTAAAGAAGACTGGCGCCGCGACAATGTGAGCCGCTTCATAACACAGCTCAATACCGGCATCAAGAACATAAAACCATACATGAAGCTGGGTATCAGTCCGTTTGGTGTGTGGCGCAACAAAAGCAAGGACCCTGAAGGGTCTGAGACCCGCGGCGGACAAACCACCTATGACGACCTCTATGCCGATGTGCTGATGTGGCTGCAGAAAGGATGGGTAGACTATATGATGCCGCAGCTATACTGGGAGCACAATCACAAGGCCGCTCCGTTTGATGTGCTGCAGCCATGGTGGTATGACCATTGCTACCAGCGTCATGTATATTATGGCCTGGGCCTGTATCGTATGACCACTGCCAAAAGCGGCCCCTGGGCTACTGCCGGCGAACTGATGTGGCAGCTGCGCGATATAAGAGGAAAGTGCCCCAACTCTGGCTACTCTTTCTATAGCGCATCCTGCTTCAATAAGATAAAAGCACCACTGGCAGATAGTCTGCAGAAGAACTTCAACCGTTATCCTGCATTGGTACCACCAATGACCTGGCTAGACAACAAGGCCCCGGCTGCACCGGCACTGAAGGCCAGCGGAAATAAGCTGGAATGGCACACCAACAATCCGGCTAAGGAACCGCTGCGCTATGTAGTGTATCGTTTTGCCGCCAATGAAAAAGTGGATCTGGAAAGGAACGACCGTATCATCTCCATTCAGCAGGAAAGTACCTATAGAGATGCAAATGCTGCTATGCACAAAAATGCCACCTATGTAGTTACTGCCCTAGACAGGGTGTGGAACGAAAGCGATGCCAGCAATACCGTAAAAATGTAAGGTTACACGCAACTATAAATACAGGAACTAAGGGAGCATCAGAGGTATCTGTCTCCCTTATTTCTTTTTACCTCGGCAACATATTCTTTTATCTGCTGTTCTCTGTTGCGCTCGCATATCAGCAGCACGTCGGGCGTATCTACTACTATAAAGTTTTCCAGTCCCTGCAGCACCACCAGCTTGTCGTCTGGCGCCTTTACCATGCACTGTGTGGCATCTATTACCATCACATTCTTGCCCAGTACCGCATTGCCCAGATAGTCTTTGTTGCAGTTGTCATATGCTGACTCCCAGGTGCCGAGGTCGCACCAGCCAAAATAAGATGGGATCACATACACATTGCGTGCTTTTTCCATAATGCCATAGTCTATAGATATGTTGGAGCAATGCGGGTACAGGCGCACTATTGCGTCGTGCTCTGCAGGTGTGTTGTATACGCTGGTAGCTTGTGCAAACACTTCGTTGGTCTCTGGCATGAACTGCTCCAGTGCCTCCATTATGGTCTTTACATTCCACACAAAAATGCCTGAATTCCAGAGGAAATCGCCACTCTTCAGAAAGGTACGCGCCAACTCCAGCGAAGGTTTTTCTGTAAAGGTCTTTACACGGTATACTTTATCTATTTCTTTCTCCGCATCGTACTGTATGTAGCCATAACCGGTATCGGGGCGGGTGGGTTTTATTCCCAGTGTCAGCAGCGACTTGTGTTTAGATACAAACTCCAGCGCCTCATGAGCCGTACGTTCAAAAGAATGTTCGTCCATAATGAGGTGATCTGCGGGCGACATAATGATATTGGCATCCGGGTTGAGCGCCATGATCTTGTGTGCAAAATAGGCAGCACAGGGTGCAGTATTCTTGCGCGATGGCTCGCTGATGATGTTGTTATCGCTTATTTCGGGGATCTGCTGGCGCAGGGTGGACATATACTGTTCATTGGTAATGAAGTATATGTTTTCCTTGGGGCAAATATGCTTGAAGCGGTTGTAGGTCCACTGTATCAGCGACTTGCCGGTTCCCAGCAGGTCCAGAAACTGTTTTGGAAGATGTGTGCGGCTTTCGGGCCAAAACCTGCTGCCTATACCACCGGCCATAATGGCCACATAATTGTTTTGAATGTTCATTGGACGAGCTGAGCGTGTGACCCCGGAACGGCTAATACTGATGCCGGTGCCAGCATGATTCTTTTATGGTAAACGATACATCTGAACCCTAAAAATAAGATTTTTTCATGGCTTGCAGCCTACCCTCCTAATATTACACTGATTTGCGACGCAGAGATAATATTCACTTCACAGCACATACCCTTGCCTGCCATAAACACCAATGGCGGCACCAGGGCCGCCATTGATCTATAAATGAATTTTGTTGTTTCTTATTCCGATTCTGCAACTACTTCTTTCACTTCCGGTATCATGCGCTTCATCATACCTTCTATACCTGTCTTCAGGGTGATCATTGAAGAAGGACAACCAGAGCAGGAGCCCTGCATCATCAGCTTTACTGTACCTGTAGCCGGGTCAAAACCTTTGAAGCTGATAGCGCCACCATCCATTTCCACGGCTGGTTTCACATAGTTCTCCAGTAGTTCTTTGATGCGTACCACCACGTCTGTATCATCTGCAGCGGCAATATTGCTTTCTTTGGCAGCAACAACCAGTTCGTCGTTTATCACCACACGACCTTCTTCCAGGTATTCCTTCAGGAACTGCCTTACAGATGGTATCACATCATCCCAGTTGGTTTCGGGCGTTTTTGCGAGGGTAACGAAGTTGCTGGCTATGAACACACTCCTGATAAAAGGGAATGCAAACAATTCTTTGGCCAGCGGCGATGGGGTTGCGGCAGATTCTTCAGGAAAATCTATGCTCTTGCCCGGATACAGGAGTTTGTTGGCAACAAACTTCATTGTTTCAGGGTTCGGGGTCATTTCCGTATATATGCTCACTATGGTGTTTCCTGTTTTCAGCATTTCTGTGATATTTGATGCAAAAATACTTAATTAATATGGTTCACTGAATTGTTTAAACTGATATGGATAGTGAAGATGCTGATAAAGACCCGCCCGGCGGGGGTGTCTTATTCTGCACTTTCCTCGGTCAGCATCCATTTTTTCTCGTTCAGATGCGTCACATTCACCTCAATATTATACCTCGCCTTCAGGTGCATAGCCAGCTGGTTGGCTGCATATACTGAGCGGTGCTGACCACCGGTGCAGCCAAAAGACACACTCAGCTGCTCGAAGCCACGGTTGATATAATCTTCCACATTGATGGCTACCAACGCATGTACATGATTCATAAAGTCGGGCATACGGGTCTCACGCTCCAGAAACTGGCGCACCATTTCATCATTACCGGTAAGATGCTTGTAAGCAGCATAGCGGCCGGGATTGAGGATGCCCCTGCAATCGAACACAAAACCGCCGCCATGAGGGCTGCTGGTCTTGGGTATACCCGATTTATAAGAGAAACTGCACACCTGCACTTCCAGTTTTGGCTGGCTGTCAGCCGATGGGGTATTAAAACGCTCCTGCATGTCCTTGGTAGAGAGTTTCTCCAGCAGCGAACGCAGCTCGGGGTATGCGGGTGTTTGCGGATGATCTGACAGGAACATATCCAGGTTCTTCAGTGCAGGCCCGATGCTGGTAATGAAGTGTGCCTTGTGCTGCAGCAAACCGCGGAAGCCATAAGAACCCAGTACCTGCAGCAGACGCACCAGTACGAACTGCACATAACCTCTGCGGAAATGGATCTCATCCATACGTGGCACATGCAGATCTGCCAGGCTGCTTATATAGCCATTCAGCAGATCTTCTTTCCAGGCTCCGGGCAGCTGCGCCCTTGCCTGCCACAGCAGCGATGCCAGATCGTATTGTGGCGGCCCCTGCATACTTCCCTGAAAATCTATGAAGAATATCTTGCCCTCATGCACCATTATGTTGCGGCTCTGAAAGTCGCGGAACATAAGTGTTTGCGGCTGCACACGACCGAGGTCCTTGCTCAGCAGTTCCATTTCGCTGATCAGCAGAGAGCGGTCGTAACTTACGCCTTGCAGGTCAGCAAAATAGTATTTGAAGTACAGCAGATCAGACATAATGGCTTTCTCATCGAATTGTTTCGATGCAAAGCACTGTTTGTAATCGGCCTCGCGACCGGCTATCCACTGCACCTTGGCCAGCTGCGCCAGCGCCTTATGATATAGTTTCCTTACCGGCTCGGTATAGCCTTCTTTTATCACCAGATCGAACAGAGATACCTTGCCCAGATCCTGTTGCAGATATGCACGGCGATCTTTGCTGATCTTATATATCTCAGGTACGTTTACCTGGTGCTTGCGAAAGAGTTCTGTAAAGTAGAAATAGGTATTATTCTCAGCAACATTGGTATTATAAGTGCCTATACACACGGTACTGCCGGCCGAGAGCCTGTAGTACCTCCTGTCTGAACCCGAAACTGCCAGCGCCTCTATAGCCACTGCCTTTTTTTCGTAGTGTTCTTCAAAGAGTTTTTCCAGAATACTCGTTACCTGTACGGTAGATTTGTTAGGTGTCATGTTCATTTTTCGGATAATCGAATAAAAATACTTTTCTTTTCACGTATGGAAAACGTTCCCATCCTTCTGCTTCAAACTGAGCGCCCACAACTCCGCAGGTAGGCATATTGCCCGTGCTGAAGGAGGTGGACAACTGATTAACGAAATCGGTTATGCCCGGATTGTGTGCCACAATAAAAACAGTGTTCACATCATTACGCACCTCATAGATCACGTCCTCAAGCACCGCGGGTATACAGTGATACAGTTTATCTTCCCACTGTATGAGGGCGGGGTCGTACCCAACCTGTGCTGCTATACTCAGTGCTGTTTGCCGGGTCCGTTTGGCAGAGCTGGCAATCATCAGATCCGGTATTATACCTGCAGTTTTCAGCCTGCGACCCATTACTGGCGCATCGCGCACACCTCTTTCACTCAGCGTTCTGTCAAAATCGCTTTGTAAGGGGTCTGCCCAGCCCGACTTAGCGTGCCGTATCATTACCAATGTGCGCTTCATACTGCAGCTATAAGTAACTGTTATGTTGCCGGCCTCGTTGCCGACGAATCAAAAGTATAAAGACACAAGCAAAAAACGTGTGACAGTAACACAATTTTGGAGCAAACTTTATCCACATTGCCTGCCGATAAAAAAGATATGAGGCGGTTTATATCAACTTTCCTCGCCAAACAAGTCGCGTTCCAGTATTTCCATGCTGATGATGTCTACCGCTTCTATCATCTTCGGTGCCACATTTAAGATCATATCTGCCTCTTCTTCCTTCAATGCGGCAATTACCTGACCACCGGTGCCGGTTAATACCAGCGAAGTGTCCATAGCATAACATTCCTCATGTATAGCTATTAGTTTTTCTATTGCATCCTTATCAATAGAGGTGCAGTTCTGCAGATCTATGATGAAGTGCCGACTGCCGCTTTGCCTCACTTTTTCCATTTCAGCACGCAGTGCACCTGTCAAATTAACCGTTATTGATGCTGCAACCGGCGTTATAACTGAAAATGTGTCTCTGGTATCAATTTTGAAGTCCATGAACAAAGGAGTTTTTAGATGTATGCTCAAAAGTAAAGAGTAGACAGCAAAAAATCAGGCATATGTGAAAAATAGACCGCAATGTTTTCACATCTTCTACCCTTTTAACTCATATACAGGGTTGCAGTATTACAATTATTGTTAAGAGAAAACCAAAGCCTGCAACTAAATACGAGTATAATTATTGCCGATACTGCGATACCCTTAAAATCGCTAACTTTATTCTTAAATAGTACTAAACAACCAGGACAATTTCATGGATTCAAACTTCTCACCAAAAGTAAAAGAGATCATATCCTACAGCCGCGAAGAAGCTTTGCGTCTTGGAAATGATTTCATAGGCACAGAGCACCTCTTGCTGGGCCTGATACGCGAGGGCGATGGCATGGCTCTTAAGGTGCTGCAAAGTATGCAGGTCGACCTCTTTGAGCTGCGTAAGGAGCTGGAGCAGGCCATAAAAGACAAAAACAACAAGCCACTTGCCAATATCAACAGTCTTCCCCTTACCAAGCAAGCCGAAAAAGTGATCCGTATCACTGTGTTGGAAGCCAAGGCACTGAAAAGCCCTACCGTAGAAACAGAACACCTTATGCTCTCTATACTGAAGAACAAGGAAAATGTAGCTACACAGATACTGGGCAACCTCGATGTTGATTATGATCGCTTCAAAGGCGAACTGAGCATACTGCAGGGTGGCAGCCCAACCAGCGATTACAACGATCCGGGATCGGAGGAATTTGATGATGACGACGAGCGCCGTCAGTATCAGCAGCGCAAACCACCGGCAGGCAATACCAAATCAAAAACTCCTGTGCTCGATAACTTCGGCAGGGACATAACCAAGTTTGCAGAGCTCGGCAACCTCGATCCTATTGTGGGTCGCGAAGAAGAGATAGAACGTGTGTCGCAGATCCTTTCGCGCCGCAAAAAGAACAATCCTATTCTTATAGGTGAGCCTGGTGTGGGTAAGACCGCTATAGTAGAGGGGCTGGCACTGCGCATTGTGCAGCGCAAAGTTTCCCGTGTACTGTTCGACAAGCGTGTTATCAGTCTGGACCTTGCTGCATTGGTAGCCGGCACCAAGTACCGTGGCCAGTTCGAAGAGCGCATGAAAGCCATCATGAATGAGCTGGAAAAGAACAGAGATGTGATCCTCTTCATAGACGAGATACATACCATTGTTGGTGCAGGTGGCGCATCGGGCTCGCTCGACGCTTCCAATATCTTCAAGCCGGCACTTGCCCGTGGCGATCTCCAATGCATTGGCGCATCTACGCTGGACGAGTACCGTATGTACATCGAAAAGGATGGTGCGCTGGATCGCAGGTTCCAGAAGGTGCTCATAGAACCACCAAGCATAGACGAGACCATTACTATCCTCAACAATATCCGTTCCAAGTACGAAGACTTCCACAATGTGGTGTATGACGCAGAAGCTATTGAGGCTTGTGTGAAACTGAGCGACCGCTATATGACAGACCGTCTGCTGCCCGACAAGGCTATAGACGTAATGGACGAAGCCGGCGCAAGGGTGCACCTCAAGAACATAAATGTGCCGCAGAACATACTGGATCTGGAGAAAAAGATAGAAGACATAAAACAGGAAAAGAACAAGGTGGTGAAGAGCCAGCGCTTTGAAGAAGCTGCTGCACTGCGCGACCGCGAGAAAAGACTGGGCGAAGAACTGGACCGTGCAAAAGCAGAGTGGGAAGAAGAAGCCAAACACAAACGTTTCCCTATAAACGAAGAGGCTATTGCCGAAGTGATCAGTATGATGACGGGCATACCTGTAATGCGTATGGTGGAAGCAGAAAGTGCCAAGCTGCGCCGCATGGGCGACGACCTTCAGGGTGCAGTAGTGGGCCAGGACGACGCTATCAATAAAGTAGTAAAAGCCATTCAGCGAAACCGTGTGGGTCTTAAGGATCCGCGCAAGCCTATAGGCTCTTTTATATTCCTTGGCCCAACGGGTGTGGGTAAAACAGAGCTGGCACGTGCACTGGCAAGATATATGTTCGACGGCGAAGACGCACTGATACGTGTGGACATGAGCGAATACATGGAGAAATTCTCCCTGAGCCGCCTCATAGGTGCACCTCCCGGCTATGTGGGTTACGAAGAGGGCGGCCAGCTCACCGAAAAAGTGCGCCGCAAGCCCTACTCTGTAGTGCTGCTCGATGAAATAGAAAAAGCACATCCGGATATCTTCAACATTTTGCTGCAGGTACTCGACGATGGTCAGCTCACTGATGGTCTGGGCCGCAAGGTAGACTTCAAGAATACGCTCATCATCATGACTTCTAACATTGGTGCAAGGCAGCTGAAAGACTTTGGTACCGGTGTAGGTTTTGCTACTACAGCAAAAACATCGAGCTCAGAAGAGACCAGCAGGGGTGTTATAGAGAAAGCGCTGAAACGTACGTTCTCTCCCGAGTTCCTGAACCGTATCGATGATGTGATCATCTTCAACTCGCTCGAGGAGAAACACATCAGCATGATCATAGACATTATCATGAAAGATGTGCTGAAGCGCCTCAATACACTGGGCTTCGAGCTGTCTATCACAGATGCTGCCCGCAAGTACATTGCAGAGAAAGGATACGACCAGCAGTTTGGCGCCCGTCCGCTGCACCGCGCCATCCAGAAATACCTGGAAGATCCGCTGGCAGAGGAGATCCTCAATCACCGCATCACTTCAGGCGATACCGTACATGCCGACTTCAATGAAACAGAAGGCAAGATCGTTTTCAGTATCACGCATCCGCCGGCTGCCCCAACAGAGCAATCTGTAGAAGGCGAAGCATAAGCGTTGCCCGAAATCATACCATATAAAGCCACCCGATGGGTGGCTTTATTTTTGCCCCGCAACACCCAAATCCCTTTTTATTATGTTTTTTAGGGATTACAATCCCAAATTATTATGATTTTTAGGGATTAGAATCCCAGACGAAGACTACTTGTATCAATAAACACAGCAATTTACGCATGAGCAACAAACTGGCTGAGGCATTCGGCGACATAGATATTTACCTCTTCGATCAATTACTGAAGGGCAGGTACGACAACTGTAAGGACATAATAGATGTGGGCTGTGGCAGCGGCAGAAACATGGTATATTTTCTGAAAAATGGTTATAATGTCTTTGGCATAGACCCCAACCCCGATGCCATAGCAACTGTACAATTACTTGCACAGCAGCTGGCTCCAGACATACCACCAGCGCACTTTATGGTGGCCAAAGCAGAAGATATGCCTTTCGCAGCTGCCTCCTTCGATCTGGTTATCTGCAGCGCTGTGCTGCATTTTGCCGATAGCACAACTCATTTCGAGCAGATGCTGCATGCTATGTGGCATATACTGCGACCCGGTGGCTTTTTCTTTGCAAGGCTGGCCTCCGATATCGGTATTGAGCATCTTGTAACACCTATGGGCAATGGGAGCTACCTGCTGCCCGATGGATCTACACGGTATCTCGTAAGTAACGACAGGCTGCAGCAGTATACCCAACTGCTGAAAGCGGAACTATACGAACCGATAAAGACAACGAATGTGAGCAACCTGCGTGCCATGACCACCTGGTGCATGAGGAAGCAATGATACACCCGCACAAAAACGATAGCATAAAATCCGAATTTGCTGTACGCTATAATTCCCTGCATCTGCCAATCCACTACCTTTGCGGCATCATGACAAACAAGAGTTACGAAACGGTGGCGGCAGCCATGACCAACAGGCGCTCTGTGAGCTGGGCAAAAATGAACGGTAAACTGATAGCTGACGAAGCCATAAACCAACTGCTGGAACTGGCGCACTGGGCTCCTACTCACGGCCGCACAGAACCCTGGTTTTTCTTTGTGTATTCCGGCGCTGCGCTGCAACAGTTTGGAAGAGATCATGCGGAGCTCTACTGGCAGCATACTGCCGAAGAGAAACGTATGGAAAGCACCCGCCAGAAACTGGAGCACAATGTGCAGCATACCTCTCACCTTATCGTAGCGGCAATGAAGCGCGGCGCCAATCCCAAGATACCTGTGATAGAAGAAATAGCAGCAGCATCTGCAGCCATACAAAACATACTGGTAGGCGCAGAGAGCATGGGCATTTCTTCTTTCTGGAGTACCGGCGGCATGACCCATCACCCTGCCCTCAGGGCTCATCTGGGCCTTGGCGAAGAAGATATAGTGTTGGGTCTTTTGTTCCTCGGCCACACCGACGAACCGGCAAAACAAGGGGTAAGAAACTCCTCTATATCTGAAAAAGTGAAATGGCTATGAACTTTAGCGATATGAACGTATCTTTCCACTTTAAAAGAAAAGTATGAAGAAAATTGTTATGTTCCTTCTGGCAATCAGTACTATTACACTCTCTTGCCAGAAACCTTCAGTGCAAACGCCTATGTCCTACACAGTAGAGACAGCCCAGAACAAAGCTTTTGTCGATATCTACATTCCCGACAACGGAACCTATACCATTCCTGTACTGGTAAAATTCCTTACCGGCTATGCGGAAGATAAAGTAACACTGAGCATCAAGGGTTTCCCTGCCGATGTGAAAGTAGCTCAGGACTCCTTCAGCCAGATACCTACTTACCGTGCAGATTTTGCGCTGTCTATGACCAATGCAGCACACGGCACCTTCCCTGTAACCATTACCGCAAGCGGCCGTGGCTCTGCAACAAAAACATACAAGTTCAATGTAACGGTACGTTCTGCCGATTGTGCTTCCAATCTGTGGGGTAGCTTCAAAGGAACCAACGAGTGTACTGCTCGCAACTTCCCTTATACTGCTACCGGCGAGTCTACAGGTGTTACAGACGAGCTGCTTATCAGGAACTTCGGCGGTTATGGCAATACTACAGCCACACGCATGATCCTGAATTGCAACGCTAACACACTTACCATACCATCGCAGAACATTGGCAATGGCGTTATCATGCAGGGCAGCGGCACCTTCACAGGCAACTCGCTCCGTATCACTTATACTGCATCGGGTGCAGTGTCTGAGACCTGCAATGCTACCCTTACCAGGTAATCCTTCCCTCACAGGAATATAAGGCACACCAGCGTGTGCTTATTGATATCATTTATAAAAAATCAAAAAAGGCAATGTCTAGTCCTTCTTTTTACACACGCCTGCAGCAGGAGCTGCAGGAGATCAAAGACGCGGGCCTGTACAAACAGGAACGCATAATAGAATCAGTACAGGGTGCTGAAATAACAGTGAACGGCCGCACAGTGCTCAACTTCTGCGCCAACAACTATCTGGGTCTTTCTTCTCACCCAAGGGTCATAGAAGCTGCACACCGCGCCATAGATACCCGTGGCTATGGTATGAGCTCGGTACGCTTTATCTGCGGCACACAAGACATTCACAAAGAACTGGAAGAGAAACTGGCAAAATTCCTGGGTACAGAAGATACTATTCTTTATGTGGCTTGTTTTGATGCTAATGGCGGCGTTTTCGAACCATTGCTGGGCGAGAATGATGCGATCATATCAGACGAACTAAACCATGCCTCTATCATAGACGGTGTGCGTTTGTGCAAGTCGCGCCGCGGCAGGTACAAGCACAACGATATGGCTGATCTGGAAACACAGTTGCAGGCACATATGGATGCACGTACCCGCCTTATAGTTACAGACTCTGTCTTCTCTATGGATGGCACTATTGCGCAGCTCGATAAAATATGCGACCTCGCAGATAAGTATGATGCTATTGTGATGATAGACGAAAGTCACTCATCGGGCTTCATGGGTGCTACCGGCCGTGGTGTACACGAGCTGTGTGGTGTTATGGGCCGTATAGATATCATTACCGGCACTATGGGCAAGGCATTGGGTGGTGCATCGGGTGGTTTCACCAGCGGCAAAAAAGAGATCATAGACATGCTGCGTCAGCGCAGCAGGCCTTATCTGTTCTCCAACTCACTGGCACCATCTATTGTAGGCGCTTCTATTGCTGTACTGGATATGCTGAGCGAAACTACCGCCCTGCGCGACAAGCTGGAAGAGAATACTTTGTATTTCCGCAAGCGCATGACAGAAGCCGGCTTCGACATTAAACCAGGCACGCATGCCATTGCGCCGCTTATGCTTTATGATGCAGTAGTAGCTCAGAAGTTTGCTGCCCGCATGCTGGAAGAAGGCATTTATGTGGTCGGCTTCTTCTACCCTGTAGTACCAAAAGGTCAGGCACGTATACGTGTACAGATCTCTGCAGGCCACGACAGGCATCACCTCGATACCGCTATCGACTCTTTCATAAAAGTGGGTAAGGAACTGGGTGTGATCAAGTAATGAGATCTGATCAATAACTTTTGGCGAGTGCGCCGGTTCATGAACCGCCACTCGCCATTTTTTATGCCTGAATGTGGCGGGTAGTATTGTTTTAGAGCAGCAAAATTGAAAGGCCGTAATCTGCAACCAGTATCAGTATGCAGCTGACAATAACAGAAGTGGTAGAGGCCTTGCCTATCTCCAACGCGCCACCTTCCACATAATAGCCGTAGTAAGAGGGTATGATGGATATGATGAGTGAGAATACAAAGGCCTTCATCATGGCAAAGAACAGATTATAGGGCAGAAAACCGATGGTGATACCATCTATGAACTGCTGCTTGGTAAGGATATTGGAAAACGTACCTGCTACATATCCGCCCCATATACTCACTGCAATAGATACTATTATAAGCGATGGCACCATGATCATGGCTGCAATGATCTTGGGCATTATGAGATAGGTCTTGGTGTTGATACCCATTATCTCCAGCGCATCTATCTGCTCGCTCACCCGCATATTGCCCAGCTCAGAGGCTATTTTAGAGCCCACCACACCTGCCAGTACCACACATATTACCGTTGGCGACAGCTCCAGAATGGTAGAGTCGCGCACAATAGCACCTACTACCGTCTTGGGTATCCACTGGCTCACCAGCTGATAAGAGGTTTGTATGGTAAGCACCATACCCAGAAACAAAGAAATGATAAGCACTATGGGCAGCGACCGAATACCTATGTCATTGCACTGTGCCATGAACTCGATCCAGTACACACGGGAATTCTCCGGCTTGCGAAGGCCGCCCTTCACCATCAGAACTATCCTGCCTATGTGTTCTAACAAAGATTTCATGTGGCACAAAAATAGCGAAAAGGTGTAAACAAAAATCCCGCCTCTGAAACAGAGGCGGGATTTGAAAACCGAAAGTTCAGTTAAATATTAAGCAAGCTTTTTCAGCTCTTCGATATGAGCTTCTTTGTCTACTTCTTCGTTCAGCTTATCGCTCTTATCCATATCTACCAGGATAGGTGCAGCCACGAAAATAGAAGAGTAAGTACCGGTAACAACACCTATCAGCATTGCGAATGCGAAACCGCGGGTAGCTTCTCCACCAAAGATGAAAAGGATAAGTACGGTAACGAATACGGTGAAAGATGTCATGATAGTACGGCTCAGCGTATCGTTGATCGCGCGGTTGATAACTTCTTTCTTATCGCCGTTCGGTGTACCACGGAAGTACTCACGTATACGGTCGAATACGATAACAGTATCATTCATTGAGAAACCGATAACGGTAAGTACCGCAGCGATGAAGTGCTGATCGATCTCCAGAGCAAATGGAACTTTACCACGGAAGAAAGAGAACACAGCCAGCGTAACACAAACGTCATGCAGCAATGATACCACAGTACCCAGTGAATACTGCCATTTGCGGAAACGAAGCAGGATGTAGAGGAAGATCGCTATCAGAGATATGATAGTAGCTTTTACCGCACCTTTCTTCAGATCGTCAGAGATGGTAGGCAGTACAGTCTGTGAGCTCTGCAGGTATTTAGCCCTGAACTCCTGCTCTGTAGTACCGGATGGTATCAGGTTCTCTTTAGTAAGACCTTCAACCAGTTTGCCCATTACTTCAAGCTCTACATTCTGACCTGGCTTAGTGATGAGGTAAGATGTAGTGATGTTGAGGCTGTTATTGGTACCGATAGTTTTTACGATCGGGAATTCATTTTCGAAATAAGTGTGCAGTTTGGTACGAACTTCTTCTGAAGTGTATTTCTTATCGAACTTCACAGTGTAGCTACGGCCACCCTTGAATTCAACACCATAATCGAAACCTACAAAGAAAGAACCGATACCCATCAGCAGCACAACTACAGATATGATGTAAGTGTACTTACGCATACCCACGAAGTTTACGTGTGCTTTGCGGAAGATCGTTTTAGACAGACCTGTGAAGTAGTTGAAGTGACGCTCACGTTTTGTGTACATATCTGTAATGAGACGAGATACGAGGATACCACAGAACAGAGACAGCAGGATACCGATGATCTGTGTAGTTGCGAAACCACGTACCGGACCAAGACCGAATATGAACAGGATGATAGCGGTAATGAGGGTAGTAACGTGACCATCGAGTACAGGTGCATAAGAACGTTTGTAACCATCGGCTACTGCCTGAGCATAAGATTTGCCGCTAGACAACTCTTCCTTGATACGCTCAAAGATGATAACGTTCGTATCCACGGCCATACCTACCGTCAGTACCAGACCGGCTATACCCGCCATAGTAAGGGTGGCATGCAGTGCAGAAAGTACACCTACCGTAAACACCAGGTTGAGGATAAGAGAGATATCTGCTACCAGACCACCTGTGTTATAATAAACAAGCATCAGTACGAAGATCACTACGAAAGACAGCATCAGAGAGAACATACCTTTATCGATGTTCTCAATACCGAGGGTAGGACCTACTACCTGCTCCTGTACGATGTGTGCCGGTGCAGGGAGTTTACCTGATTTCAGAATGTTTGCAAGGTCATTAGCTTCTTCTGCAGAGAAAGAACCAGAGATCTCCGTATTACCTGAAGCGATCTCGTTCTCTACACGTGGGCAGGAGTAAACTTTATCATCAAGTACCACAGCTACGTACTTACCTACGTTACGGCCGGTCATATCTTTCCAGATACGTGCACCGGTCATGTCCATTTCCATGCTCACGTTTGGCTGACCAGTCATTGCGCTATAGTCGGCACGTGCATTAGTTACGTGTTCGCCTTCCAGTTTAGCTACACCACCTGGTGCCATTTTGATGGCATACATAGCGAGGATAGCATTAGGGTCTTTACCTTTTTTGTTGTCGGCAGCACCAAACACAAATTTGATGTTGGATGGGAATTTGCTTTTCACCACATCCAGCGCCAGGTACTTAGAAACTTTTGCAGTGTCTTTCCTTGCTACATAACCAACTACAGGGCTTGCGAAGTAACCTTCTTCCACTGTACCATTTGGCATGATAAGAGCGCTGAGCGGGTTTTCTTTGATAGCCTGAGCCTGTTTGTTTGAAGCACTTGTATCTGTAGCTGCTGTTTTGTTGTCAGAAAGTACGTTAGCCAGACTGCCTGTATCGCTTTTTGCTGCTGCTGTATCGTTTGCTGCTGTTGCCGCAGAATCTGTAGTTGCAGTAGTATCTACTTCTTTGATACCTGAAAGGTAGTTGTAGAGTGGTTTGTTTGCAGCACCGATCAATGGACCAACTTCCTGGTTTGAATAAGTTTCGAAGAACTGGAGCTTTGCTGTTGCCTGCAGATAGCTGCGTACACGCTCAGGATTCTGAACACCTGCAAGTTCCACAGTGATGATACCTTTATTCTCATCCAGGTTCACGTTGGGGTTAGCAACACCAAATTTATCGATACGTGTCTGCAGTACATTGTGAGTACGGTTGATCGCAGCTTTAGATTCCCTGTTCAGTTTTGCAATAACGTCCTGATTGCTAGAATTCAGCGTGATATCTTTTTCAGAAGGCTTGGTGAACAGATAAGCCAGTTTCACACCAGGATTCTGTTTTTCGAAGATCTCACCGAAAAGCGTAATGAAGTTCGCTTCGCTGTTTGCCTTAGCAGTGTTCGCATCTTTAATAGCTTTGTTTAAAGCCACATCGCGCGGATTGTTAGACATAGAACGAACCAGATCATCGAGGCTCACTTCCAGCGTCACGTTCATACCACCCTGCAGATCAAGACCCAGATTCAGCTCTTCAGCTTTAGCCGCCTGATAGGTGTATTTCTTGATGAGCGCGTTGAAGATCACTTCCCCCTGCATACTATCAGCAATCTCCTGATAGTATTTGTCAGTAAGCTTTTCGAGATCAACTCCGGTAGCAGATGGGTTCTCTGCCAGCGCTTCGCGCCTGGCATTCGCTCGCATTCCTTTTTCTTTGGAGCGGACGATAAATGTTAATGAAAGCTGGTACAGCGAGATCGCAATGAGCATCACTGTGAAAAACGTCACTAAGCCTTTTAAACGCATAGGTCAATCTTGAGATTATATATTAAAATATTAAAAAACTAAACACAGGACATAGGTTGCCCATGTCCTGTGAGGGGGTGCAAAGATATGATTTAATATAAAAAAATAAAGTCCTATTCCAAGTTTAGCCAAATTTTCATTAAAAAAATTCTTTTGTAAGCATTTCACACCCCTTTACCGATGCAATATGACCCACAAATGGCTGACTATTTAAATTTATATTACATATAAACAAAGATCTGCTGTTCCTTTCAGTTGACCATTCTCAGCCCACCTGCACATAAAATTAATAATATGTGCTATAGTGTCTCATTTCCCCATCCACCTGCTACACTACGTAGGCCAAATAATTACACAAAAGAGACCTTTGCAAAATGCTGGTATAATGAGCTAATTTTGAATCTCCTATGTCTTCGGGTATCCTCAAAAGAATTTTACTGGCTGCTGCTTTGTTTGCTATAACACTGCCGGCATTCTTTTGCAACTCCCAGGCGGGCAGCGATAGTGCCGATTCAGACAACCCCCACTCTGACTGGCTTAATGTATACGATACCTCGGCTCATTATGTAGGTATGGATGTTTGCCGTGGTTGCCACCCGGGCATTTATGAGACCTTTATGCAAACAGGTATGGGGCAGTCGTTTGGTGCAGCTACCAGAGAAAAATCTGCTGCCGACTTCAACCCGGCTCATGCCATAGTCTACGATACTGCCCTCGATTACTACTACCGCCCCTACTGGAACAAGGATACGTTCTTTATAATGGAGTATCGCCTGTCGGGCAAGGATACTACCCACAAACTGCTGCAGCGTGTAAACTATGTAGTGGGTTCGGGTCAGCACACCAATTCGCATATATTCAACGTAAACGGCTATGTATATCAGGCACCCATCACCTTTTATACCCAGAAACAACGGTGGGATCTGGCACCGGGCTTCGAGAAAGGAGCCAACAGCAGATTCCGCCGAATGATTCAGCTGGAGTGTATGAGCTGCCACAATTCTTATCCCGACTTTGTCGACGGCAGCGAAAATAAATACAACACCGTCATGACGGGCATCAACTGCGAGCGTTGTCACGGTCCGGGCAGCCTGCATGTGGCAGCACGCCAGTCGGGCCCGCCGGTAGATACTTCCAAAACGCCCGACTATACAATAGTGAACCCTCGCCGCCTGTCTACCGAGCTGCAGAACAATGTTTGTCAGCGTTGTCACCTGCAGGGCATATCGGTGCTCAACGATGGTAAGACCTTTTACGATTTCAGACCTGGGATGAAACTCTCAGAGGTCATGAATGTTTTTATGCCCGATTATGAAGGTGCCAAAGACAAAATGATCATGGCCTCTCATGTGGAGCGCATGAAGAAGAGCAACTGCTATGTGCAGTCGGGCAAGATGAGCTGCATCACCTGCCACGACCCGCATATAAGTGTAAAGTTCACTCCACGCAGCAAGTACATCACTACCTGCCAGGGTTGCCACAACAGCACCGCCAAAGTTCAGTGCACAGAAAAGCAGGCCGCACGTACTGCAAAAGGCGACGACTGCGTTACCTGCCACATGCCCCGCAACAGCAGCATAGATATACCGCACGTAGCCGTTACAGATCACTACATCCGCAAAAAACCTATGGCAGAGGAAGAGGCGAAAAAGATCACTGCCTTCCTGGGTATGAAGTGCTATAACAACGACAAACCCGATGCCATTACCACTGCGCGTGGCTTTATGGAGTTCTACGAACGTTATGCGCCATCTGCTGGTCTGCTCGATTCTGCATTGCTTTATATTGGCAAACAGGCCGATGTGGAAGCAGGTAAAAAACAAAACCGCGACTATATACGCGCTTACTACCTGAAAAAAGATTTTGCCAAGGTTATCTATTATGCCACTGCCCTGAAGCCGGCAACTATTACAGACGCATGGACGGCCTACCGCATTGGGGAGGCCTATTTCCAGACAGGAGATCACGAGGCTGGCCTACCCTGGTATCAGCGGGCTACAGAGATATGGAAATTCTCGCTCGATTTCCAGAACAAATACGGCACCTGCCTGCTGGCACTGCACAAACTGCCTGAAGCGCAAAAAGTATTCGAATTCGTAATAGCAGAAAATCCCAATCACATAAGTGCGGCTACCAATCTCGGCTTTATATACATGCAGCAGGGCAACAATACTATGTCCTACGACTTCCTGATGCGTGCCAATAACCTGGACCCCGACTATGAGCAGAACCTCATCAACATAGCGGTATGGCATTACAACAATAAGCAGCCCGAAATGGCCAAAAAACGGCTGGAGCATCTGCTGCGCAAACACCCTGCCAACGAACAGGCAAAAGCCATGTTGCTGGATCTGGAAGGAATGAGGTAAAACATCCTTCCATTTTTCAATTTTTTATTTTATTTTTGAAATATACCTAACAACCACTTTATGAGAAAGTTAATTGTTGCCGGCTTACTGATACTGACGAACACAGGCGCTTTTGCGCAAAACGATGATGATGGCTTTGCCGATGGCAGTCAGAGGAAAATGTATGCCCGCTGCTCTAAACTATACATAGATCTGGGTACCGGGCTCAATGCCAATACCGGTTTGCTGGGTGGCGGTTTAGACTACCATGTAGCCAAAGACATTTCCATAAATGCAGGTCTGGGGCTACTTACCAGCTGGGGCAATAAATTCTACATTGGAGGCAAGGGCTTTCTGAAACCATGTCATAAAGACTGGGCATTTGGCGGCGGACTCACTTATAATACCGGCATATCCAAAGCCACTTCAACCCAGGAAACCATATATGGCACCAAGGAAGAGGTAACACTGGATCTGTTGCCGCAAACATGCGTGTATCTTTCTGCTTTCAAATACTGGAAACTGGGTCACAAAGGTAACCGCTTCTATATGCAGCTGGGTTGGACCCGCTCCATGAATGCACAGAAGTTCAAACAGATCAGCGGCACTCCTATTTCCAACAATTCGGCAGCTGTTACCCGATTCATATCTCCGGGTGGGCTTGTTTTTGGTTTAGGTTTCAGCTTCGGCACTTAGTCCTCCGGTTAGTTCCTCAATGGTTTGCCTGTAGTAAGTATACTCTGCAGGCGCTCCAGTGTTTTTTTCTGTCCGCTCAGGCTCAGAAAGGCTTCGCGTTCTATATCCAGCAGATACTGCTCACTCACCGTTGTTGGCTGAGACAGATCGCCCCCGCACATTACATAGGCAAGCTTCTCTGCAATAAATTTATCGTAGTCGGAGATATAGTTGCCGCGCCACATACCGTGTATACCCGACAAGAGCCCCCCCAGTCCGCCACGGCCCTGTACTTTTATATCGTGGCGTGGTGCAGGCTGTGTATAGCCCTGCTCCCACATCGATAGTACTTTTCTTTTGGCATCAGCTATGCGCCTGTCAGGGTTCATAGATATGGTATCATATCCTTTGCGCAGCAAAGAGTTATCAAAGGCTTCCTGTGCCGATGCAGATACTTTGGCCGTACCTACGTTTATGAACAGCTGCTGCAGATAATTGGTCTCTATGTCTTCTTTAATGTTGCGGTCGCTGGCACGCAGTGCCATTTCTTTTGATCCGCCACCGCCGGGTATCAGGCCCACACCTACTTCCACCAACCCCATATAGGTCTCTGCTGCTGCCTGCACCGCATCGGCATGCAGGCACATTTCGCAGCCTCCACCCAGGGTCAGGCCATGGGGTGCCACTACTACAGGTATACTGCTATAACGCAGGCGCATAGTTGCCGATTGGAACATGCGTATGGCCATATCCAGTTCATCATACTCCTGCTCAACTGCATACATAAATATGAGCCCCACATTGGCACCCGCACTGAAGTTGGCACCACTGTTGGCTATCACCAATCCTTTATATTTTTCTTCGGCTATGCCCACTGCTTTATGCACCGCATCCAGCACCTCGCCGCCTATGGTATTCATTTTTGTGTTCCAGCTCAGCGCCACTACATCATCTCCTATATCGTATAACTTGCAGCTGCTGTTCTTCCATATCACTTTTTCATCCAGTTGCTCCAGCAGCACAAAGGCTGCCGCACCCGGTATTGCCTTGTAGCCCTTGCTCACCCGGTCGTAATACTGGCGTTGTCCGTTCTTTGTTTTGTAGAAGGTAGTGCAGCCGTTCTCTATCATTTCCTGCACCCATGTTGCTACCAGCATACCGGCAGCCTTCATCTGGTCTGCTATCTTTTGTACACCCAGTGCATCCCAGCTTTCAAAGGCACCTATTTCCCAGCCAAAGCCTGCCTTCAGGGCGTCATCAATTTTGTAAAGGTCTTCTGTTATCTCTGGTATGCGGTTGGATATGTAGGCAAAAAGCAACTGGTGAAATTGTTTGTAAAATGCACCTGCCTTATCGGCTCCATTAT
The DNA here is from genome assembly GCA_943331005.2 of Bordetella parapertussis. Classification (GTDB taxonomy): domain Bacteria; phylum Bacteroidota; class Bacteroidia; order Chitinophagales; family Chitinophagaceae; genus Nemorincola. The sequence goes on along the minus strand of CALQJX020000010.1, from coordinate 72,860 downwards.
ACAAAACCTTAAGTCGCTGTGCTAGATTTTCTACCGGCTTGGCGGCATCCAGCGTAGCAAATTTGTTTTTCACCTTGGGCCTGTATTCCATGGTCTGCAGGTCCAGGGTCAGTATCTGTTTTTCGCCGTTGTCTCCTTTTACTTTTTTATAAAATCCCTGTCCTGTTTTGTCGCCCAGCCATTTGTTGGCAAGCATGGTCTCTACAAACGGTGGAATAGCAAAAATATCTTTGGCCTCATCATCGGGTACATTTACGGGCAGCGCCCTGGCTACCAGCGCCAGTGTGTCCAGCCCCACTACATCGCCCGTGCGGAAGGTGGCCGACTTAGGCCTGCCCATTACTGGCCCCGTCAGCGCATCTACATCATCTACAGAAAGTCCCAGCTCCTGCATAGCCTTGAATACTGCCATGAACCCGAACACACCTACTCTGTTGGCAATGAATGCAGGCGTGTCTTTACATAGCACTGTGGTCTTGCCCAGAAAACGACTGCCATAGTCGCTCAGAAAATCAAGTACTTCCTGCTTCGTATCTGGTCCGGGTATTATTTCCAGCAGACGCAGGTACCTTGGCGGATTGAAAAAGTGGGTGCCGCAGAAATGCTGACGGAAGTCTTCGCTATGTCCTTCATTCATCAGATGAATGGGAATGCCTGATGTGTTGCTGGTGACCAGTGTGCCCGGCCTGCGGTGCTTTTCTATTTCGGCAAACAATTGCTGCTTCACCTCCAGTCGCTCCACTACTACTTCTATTATCCAGTCGCAGGTAGCAATACCTGTCAGGTCGTCGGTTATATTGCCTGTAGTAATGTTGGCAGCAACATCCTTTGTGTAAACTGCAGCCGGTTTGCTCTTCAGCGTTGCCTGCAGGGCATCATTCACTATGCGGTTGCGCACTGCTTTGTCGGCAAGCGAAAGACCCTTTGCTGTTTCCGTATCCGTAAGCGCCGACGGCACTATATCCAGCAATAAGACCTGCACACCTATGCCTGCAAAATGGCATGCTATCCTCGATCCCATAACGCCGCTGCCTATCACCGCTACCTTACGAATACTCCTGTTCATGATGGTGTAATTTATATAGAGTGTAAGTTACGCCTTTCCATTCTTCCATAAACTGACCACCAACAGAAAATAACAAACCCTTGCAGGTTTAGTACTGCAAGGGTTTGTTATATAATTTAGCTACTGCTTGGTTATTCCTTAGTCGTCCCTTCTTTCTTTTTTACCGGCAGTTTTCTTGGCAACGGCATACTTGCCAAAGCCTATAGAACCACCCATATTCAATGCAAAATACAATCCGCTGCTGCCTACCAGTGTTGGCACCTGTGTACCGGGTATCTTACCTACCTCTGCACCTACCTGCCAGAAATGACCCTTCGGCTGACGGATAGAGAACCCGGCTCTCCAGCCCAGAGTATTGATTGCTTTATCCTGGGCTGCCAACTGCCATTCTATGCCTTTGGTGTCCATTACGTTAGTTATCTTGTTGCTGTAGGGCAGTACCACATCTGCATATATATCAGAGATACGGGCATTGCTCCTTCTGCGGGCGCCATCTATCATAATGATGGTATTTGTAACCTTGCGGTAATGTGCACCAACAAAGAATGATCCTGTGTTTGACATAGATCTGGCCAGCTCATGTGTGCCCGATGGCTGCCTCAGGTTTGGATCCATCGCGGGATAAATATTCGGATCGTACTGTCTGGTAAACGGCACCTGATAGCTGCCGTCTTTAGACTTATAGTAAAAATTATCCCATGAATCCTGATCTACGTTCAATGGACTTCTGAAGGTAATATGGCCGGCACCCACACCCAGCATACGCCTCACTTTCGACGGAACTCTCACATAATAGTGTATCTCTGTCCTCATGGCGCGCTGCACATGGGTGGTCACCTTTACGTCTGCATCCTTTGTGTTATCCAGCAAAAAGTAAACACAGCCTATTTCTGTAGACATTTGTTTCTTCATACCATCTATAGAAACCGGCGCATCAGTAAAATCGCCTGTGTAGGAGCCGCTTTCCGTCCATGCATTCCTGATCTTTGCCCAGGGCATCACCTTTCCTATCTGTGTTTCCACTTTCAAGGCACTGGCAAGACCTCCATTTATACCACCAACCCCAAATAATACAGGATCTATCAGCAGGGCGGTGTGTTTGAAAACAGGCTCTGTGTTTACTATTGAATAATTTACGGTCATTCCAGATTTAGCCTGAGCTATAGACAGCGTAGGAGTTGCCAGCAAACCAAGTGCGGCAAGTGCAATTTTGTGCATATCGGGTATAGTGTTGTTTTAACTCACAATAGTAATATCTACTATCTGTAAATGCAAGAAATACTTTCACAAACGCGTAGATATCCACAAATTGGCTGCAAAAATTGCCCTTTCCACCTTTACAGCCGACCTTTGCTGTTCCCCAATATCGTTTTTTACGATATGCCAATAAATTCTTAAAATACTACGGAAACGTTTTTCACGCAAAATGTTTCCATAGTTTTGCCCCCGCAATTATGGAAATATTAGAGAAAATATTGACATCGTCAATTGAGCTTTTCAGCCAGTATGGTTTCAAGACCATAACTATGGATGATATAGCCAGGAGGGCGGGCATATCTAAGAAAACGCTATATCAGCATTTCGCCAATAAGCACGAGGTAGTGAACGAATCGGTGACGTGGTATAAAAATAGCAGCACCGGCAACTGTGCCACGGTACTGGGCGGATCGGACAATGCCATAGAAGCCATGGTGAAAATGCTGGCCTTCTTCGATGAGTTATACAAACGGATCAACCCCATGGCCATATTCGAGTTGCAGCGCTTTTTCCCCGAAGCCTATAAAAAGTTCAGGGATCTGCTCATAGAACAAGATGTGGTGATGGTGCGCGATAACATACTGCAGGGCATTAAAGAGGGCCTCTACAGAGAAGAACTGGATGCTGGCCTGCTGGCGCGCTTCCGCATAGAAAGCGCACTTATGGCACTGCAGCCCTCCCTTATGGTGAACGACCGTGCCAACCTTATGAATGTGGCATTGGACCTAGGAGAACACTTCCTCTACGGCATCATGACCCCAAAGGGAATAGAACTATACAAAACATACAAACAACAATACCTTAAGCAAGCAACAACCACAATATGAGAAAAGTATATATAGCACTGCTAGGTGCAATTATAGCTTCCAACCACGCTACAGCCCAGCAACCCGTCAAACTGAGTCTGAACGATTGTATCGCCTATGCGCTGAAGAACAACTATGCCGTGAAAAATGCACACATAGACATGCTTATTCAGGAAGCTCAGACAAAGCAGACCACCACTGCCGCCATGCCACACATAAACGGAAAGGCCGATTTCGCCTATTCTTATGTGGTACAGAGCTCTTTCATTGATGCCAGCACCTTCCCATCATCTCCGGGAGCCCCAACAGCACCAAAGGGCAGTATTATCCCTATTCAGTTCTCGCTGCCTTATGCAGGTTCTGCCAGCATCACTACCTCTCAGGCATTGTTCGATGGAAGCCTTATCGTAGCACTGCAAGCCCGCAACACAGTTATGGACCTGGCGCGCCACAACGAGAAAATTACCACAGAAACAGTTAGACATGCTGTTTACAAATCATACAATGCACTCATTATTGGTTACAAACAGTTCGAGATCATAAAAAGCTCACTGGCGCTGGTAAGAAGCATGGGGCAGGACCTGGAAAAAACCAGAGCCGCCGGTTTTGCTGAAAAAATAGACGTAGAAAGAACCAACGTACAGATCAACAATCTGGCAACAGACAGTATCAAAGTAGGCAATATGCTCACCGTTGCAGAGCAGGTACTGAAGTACAATCTGGGAATGGATATTAACACACCTATCGTATTGACAGATACCGATGTGGAAAAAGGAAGTGCAGAAGTGATGGCTCTGGTGGCAGAGAAAGAAAACTATGACCGCCTGCCCGAGTACAATGCGCTCAAAACCGCACTTAAACTGAATGAGTTCAACGTGAAAAGATACAGACTGTCGGCTATACCTTCCATAAATGGTTTCTGGGCTTATGGTTCCAACTATGGTTCAGATCAGTTCTCGCCTATGTTCAAATTCTCTAAATACAATCCTTACTCAATGCTGGGTGTGACCATGAATGCGCCGATATTCAACGGCTTTGTGCGCAGCCATCAGATACGCGAAGCCAGGTTGAACGTAGAGAAAACAAAGAACAGTATAGACAACCTGAAACTGGCAGTAGATCTGCAGGCAGCAAACTCTCGCTCCAACCTCAAGAACTCTATGTTGCAGGTGCAGAGTCAGAAACGCAATCTGGACCTCGCCAACGATGTACTGGACCTCGCTCAGAAAAAATACAAAGCAGGTGTAGGCAGCAACCTCGAAGTTACTAACGCACAAACAGAACTGCTGCGCTCACAGAACAACTACTTTGCCGCTCTGCTCGATGTTATCAACTCTGAAGCTGATCTCAGAAAAGCACTGGGCCTGCTCAAATAATAAACCTCTATCAATAACTACACATTCCAAATTCTAAAAAAACAAACACACTATAAAATGAAACGTTCCTTCTTATTCCTCGTTCCGGCTATTGTGCTCGCATCATGCGGTGGCGGTTCTAAAAGCGCCGGCGATCTGGCAAGCCTTAAAAAACAGCGCTCTGAAATTGACGCTAAGATCAAAACCCTCGAAGCTGCCAGCAAAAAAGAGGGCGGTAAAGTAACAGCAGTATCCGTACAGGCTGTTCAGCCAACCACCTTCAATGCATTCATAGAAGTGCAGTCGCAGATAAATGGCGATGAAGTGGTAAATGCTACTGCCCGCAACAATGGTACCATCAACAGGGTATATGTGCAGGTAGGCCAGCAGGTACGCCAGGGTCAGGTATTGGCCACACTAGATGCCAATATCCAGGACCAGCAGATAAAGGCTATGGAGCCACAGATAGAACTGGCAAAAGCCGTTTACGAAAAAACACAGAAACTCTGGGAACAGAACATAGGTACTGAAGTACAACTCATGACTGCCAAAGCAAATTATGAGAACCTCATCAAACAAAAAGCGGTAGCACAGGCTGGCAAAGATCTTACCAATGTTATTGCACCTATATCAGGTACAGTAGATATGGTCAGCATGAAGGTTGGCGATCAGGGCACTTCTCCTTTTACATTCATCAGAATAGTGAATACCAACAAACTGAAAGCAGAAGCCAGCCTTGGTGAGAACTACATAGGCAAGGTAAAAGTGGGCGACCCGGTTACCCTCATCTTCCCCGATATGCAGGATAGTATCGCCTCAAAGATCTCCTTCGTGTCAAAGACGGTAGATCCTATGTCGCGTGCATTCACAGTGCAGATAAAGCTGAACAACACCAGCAAACTTCACCCCAACATGTCCTGCATCCTGAAGATCGCTAACTACGAAAATACTAAAGCACTGGTAATACCTGTATCTGTGATACAGAAGACAGCAGAAGGCGAAATGGTTTACGTAGCAGAAGGCAATATAGCCAAACTGAAAATGATAAAAACAGGCCGCAACGCAAACGGATTGGTAGAAGTACTCTCTGGCCTGGATGCAGGTGCGCAGATAATAGTAGCAGGCTTTGAAGACCTCGACAACGGCGAAGCAATCTCTATACAGTAAACCCTTTCCTTCACCGCTACAACAAGTGTATAATATTGATTATAGCACAACGATCATAAAATGAAAGACAAATTCAAAGAATTCAAACCGTCGAGCTGGGTCGTAGACAACCGCACAGCCGTATATATACTGACCATCATCATTACCCTTACAGGCCTGATGGCTTACATCAACCTGCCAAAGGAACAGTTTCCCGAGATAAAGCTGCCACAGATCATTGTGCAGACCGTATATCCGGGTACCTCTCCCGAGAATATGGAGAACCTAGTGACCAAGCCTATTGAAAAACAGGTGAAGAACCTCACCGGGGTAAAGCGCGTTACCAGCAACTCCTTTCAGGACTACTCTGTAGTGATCGTAGAGTTCAACACTGATGTAAAAGTAGACAAGGCCAAACAGGACGTAAAAGACGGTGTGGACAAGGCCAAGCAGGATCTCCCTAAGAACCTGCCCTTCCAGCCCGAGGTAAAGGACATTGATTTCTCAGAGTTCCCGATACTGAACGTGAACGTTTCGGGCAACTATGACCTGAACCGACTGAAGAAATATGCCGACAAGGTAAAGGATAAAATAGAAGCAGTAAAGCAGATAAAAAGGGTAGACCTCGTAGGTGCGCCAGAGCGTGAGATACAGATAAACGTAGACCTCTTCCGCATGCAGGCTGCAGGCCTCACCTTCGACGATATAGACCGCGCCGTAGCCATGGAGAACATTTCCATGACCGCAGGTGAGGTAGCTATGAACAACCAGAAACGTGTACTGAGCGTAAAGAACGAATACAAGAACGCCGGACAGATCAGCGATATCATAGTAAAAAACCAACAGGGCAAAAGTATTTACCTCAAAGACATTGCTACTGTTATAGATACCTTCATAGAGCAGAAAAGTTTTGCCCGCCTCGACGGTCAGAACGTGATCACCCTCAACGTCATTAAAGCAAGTGGCGCCAACCTTATTGAAGCATCAGAGAAGATCGATGCGCTGGTAAAACAGATGCAGGCCGATGAGCTGCCTAAGGATCTGAAAATAGTGATCACCGGCGACCAGTCAGAAGCTACCAAGAGTACACTTACCGATCTGATCAATACCATCATTATCGGCTTCATACTCGTTACGCTTATCCTCATGTTCTTCATGGGCGTTACCAATGCGTTGTTCGTGGCCATGTCTGTGCCGCTATCCTGCGCTATTGCCTTCATGGTGCTGCCGGGTATTGGTTTCACGCTCAATATGATCGTGCTGTTCTCCTTCCTGCTGGCACTGGGTATAGTGGTAGATGATGCGATCGTGGTGATAGAAAATACCCACCGTATTTTCGACAACGGAAAAATGGACATTAAAAAGGCGGCCAAGCTGGCTACCGGAGAGGTGTTCCTGCCGGTACTGTCTGGTACGGTCACTACACTTATGCCATTCATTCCACTGGCATTCTGGAAAGGCGTTATCGGTAGCTTCATGTTCTACCTGCCTATCACACTCATTATCACCTTGCTGGCATCACTGCTGGTGGCATACCTCATCAACCCTGTATTCGCTGTAAGCTTCATGAAACCCGAGGACCACGAAGAGCAGAAAAAACCTAAGAAGTTCTCCCGCAAGGATATGGCTATACTGGTTTTATTCCTGGCCATAGCTGCTATATGCTACATAGGTGGTTCTATAGGTACCGGCAACTTCATCATATCCGTTTATCTGTTCATTCTCCTGGAGAAATACCTCCTTTCAAAATGGATCTATTCTTTCCAGAACAAACTGTGGCCTGCCTTCCGCGACTGGTATACACGTATACTGAAAGGTGCACTGAAATATCCTATACTGATACTTATCATTACTATCGTACTGTTCCCTATCTCAGTTACTACCTACATGGCACGTAATCCTCCGTTCGTGTTCTTCCCATCTGCCGATCCTAACTTCGTTTATGTATACCTGAACATGCCTATAGGCACCGACCAGAAACATACCGATGAGGTGCTGCAGAAACTGGAAACAAAGGTTTACAAAGCACTGGATATAGACCTTGCTTCGGGCAAGAAAAATCCGATCGTGAAATCTGTTATCTCCAACGTTACAGTAGGCACAGTAGATCCTACTACCAATGAGGTGGGCGACTTCCCCAACAAAGGAAAGATAACCGTAGCATTCGTAGAGTTCTCTCATCGCAAGGGCATTTCATCTGCGCAGTATCTAGATAAGATACGTTCTGTAGTAAAAGAATACCCGGGTGCAGAAGTAACCGTAGATAAAGAGCAGGGCGGACCACCTCTGCCAAAACCTGTGGTTGTGGAAATTACCGGGGATAACATAGATACACTTATCTCTACTTCAGAAAGGCTGAAACGCTTCCTCGAGAAGAAACAGATAGCAGGTGTAGAAGAACTGCGTAGCGACTTCCAGGCCGATAAGCCGGAGATCATCTTCGACCTTAACAGAGAGCGTATGAATAACGAAAGCATCAGCACCTATGCCGTGGCTGCAGCCCTTCGTACTGCTGTCTTCGGCAAAGAGATCTCTCGTTTCCGCGATGCCAATGACGATTACCCGATCAACCTCCGCTATTCATCAGATCAGCGCAAGGATATAGAGGCTATCCGCAACATGCCGGTTATCTATCGCGATATGGGTATGGGTGGTATGATCCGTCAGGTTCCTGTAAGTGCTTTCGCAGATGTGCGTTATTCCAGCACCTATGGCGGCATCAAACGCAAAGACCAGAAACGTATCATATCTCTGTCTTCAAACCTGCTTACCGGCTTCGAACCAAACGAAGTAGTGGCAGCCGTGCAGAGCGAGATCAACAACTTCCCTACCCCTGCCGGTGTCAACATCATCATGGGTGGTCAGCAGGAAGAGCAGGCCGAAACCATGGGCTTCCTCGGCAATGCCATGCTAATATCTATCAGCCTCATATTCATGATCCTGGTACTTCAGTTCAACTCTCTGAGCCGCACGGTCATCATCCTCAGCGAGGTGGTACTCAGTGTTACAGGTGTACTGCTGGGCTACAGCGCATTCGGCAACACCTTCTCTCTGGTTATGAGTGGTATAGGTATCGTAGCGCTTGCAGGTATAGTGGTACGAAACGGTATCCTGCTGGTAGAGTTCATGGACCTCATGCTGGCTGAAGGCATGGAACCATACGATGCCATTGTAGAAGCAGGCCGCACACGTATGACGCCTGTATTGCTCACCGCTACTGCAGCCATCCTCGGCCTCATTCCGCTGGGTGTTGGTTTCAACATAGATTTCGCAGGACTGTTCACCCACCTGAAGCCGGATATCTTCTTCGGTGGCGACAGTAACGCATTCTGGGGGCCACTGGCATGGACCATGATCTATGGTCTCAGCTTTGCCACAGTCCTCACCCTGATAGTTGTGCCGGTTATGTGCCTGCTCAGCTTCAGACTTAAAGCATGGATCAGCAGGGTCAAAGCAAAGGTTAATAACTCTTTAGGCGAATAATAGACGTCCCTTCTGTGATATAAAAAATGCCGCCGTAATGGCGGCATTTTTTATGGAGTAAAGTTTGCTGCATCTGTCACTAATATTCAGCTACACATATCGCACAAAAAAAGGGCAACCATTGATGGTTGCCCTTTTTGTTATCAGTGACGTAGAATTATTTATTCATTGTAGCAAGGAACTCTTCGTTGCTCCTCGTTCCCTTCATCTGCTTCAGCAGGAAGTGCATCGCCTCATCGGTGTTCATGTCAGAAATATGGTTGCGCAGCAGCCACATCTTGTTCTGAACATCTTTGTCCAGCAGCAGATCGTCGCGGCGGGTCGATGATGATGTGATGTCAATTGCAGGGAAGATACGCTTGTTGGCAAGTTTCCTGTCCAGCTGCAGCTCCATGTTACCGGTACCCTTGAACTCTTCAAAGATCACCTCATCCATTTTAGAACCGGTATCTATAAGAGCAGTAGCCAGTATGGTCAGCGAGCCGCCGTTCTCTATTTTACGGGCAGCACCAAAGAACTGTTTTGGTTTCTGCATAGCGTTTGCTTCCACACCACCACTCAGTACCTTGCCACTTGCAGGCGCCACAGTGTTGTGGGCACGTGCCAGGCGGGTTATAGAATCCAGTAGTATTACCACATCGTGGCCCACTTCTACCAGGCGCTTGGCTTTCTGCAAAGCAATGGTAGATACTTTTACGTGTTTATCAGCTGGCTCATCAAACGTCGATGCGATCACTTCTGCACGCACACTGCGTTGCATATCGGTAACTTCCTCCGGGCGCTCATCTACCAGCACTATCATCAGGTAGCATTCGGGGTGGTTTGCTGCAATTGCATTAGCCACTTCCTTCAGCAACATGGTCTTACCTGTTTTAGGCTGTGCCACTATCAGTCCGCGCTGGCCCTTACCTATAGGGGTAAAGAGATCCATGATACGGGTGCTGTAGTTGCTACCTGTGGTAGTAAGGTTCAGCTTCTCGAATGGGAACAATGGGGTCAGGTAGTCGAATGGTACGCGATCACGTATCTCATCAGGGTGCCTGCCATTGATGCTTTCCACTTTCAGTAGTGCGAAGTATTTTTCGCCTTCTTTTGGTGGGCGCACACTGCCTTTCACCGTATCTCCGGTCTTCAGACCAAACAGTTTTATCTGCGATGGAGATACATATATATCATCAGGAGAGCTGAGGTAGTTATAGTCGCTGCTACGCAGGAAGCCATACCCGTCGGGCATCATTTCCAGTACGCCTTCGCTGGCTACTATTCCTTCAAACTCCAGATTGAAATTGCTTTGTTGTTGCGGTTGCTGCTGGTCTCTGCGAGGACGGTTGTTGAACTGCTGGTGCGGCGGGCGTTCCTGCCTTACCTGCTGTTCTGCCTCAGGCTGCTGCTGCTGCTGCACTTCATTGGTTTCGGGCTCCGGCATGGTTATACCGTTGCTTTCTGCTACAGAACCTTCTGCTTCCGGTGCAGGTGCGGCAACCGGTGGTGCCGGCGGCGTCTCTGTTCTCACAGGTTGCGGCTGCCTTGGTTCATTGTTCCTGCGTTCTGCCCATGGCTGTGCTGCAGGGTTTGCATGCCTTGGCGGCCTGCCTGCATTCAGTTCATCCTTGGGTTTGCGCTGGCGGCGCTTTCTGTCGGCACCATCTTCAGTCTGTGTATTTTCTTCTGCTGCATCTGCTGCGGCAGGTGTTGGTGTTTCTATTGTTGTGGGGGCGGGTGTTTCAGCTACCGGCGCAGGTGCCTCATTTGCAAGAGCGGCTACAGTTTTTTCTGCTGCCGGTGCTGCCTCTTCTTTGGGTTTGCGACCGCGTTTTTTCTTGGCTTCTTCTACTACCGGTGTAGCTGCCATCAGTGCCTGCTGATCCAGTATTTTGTATACCAGTTTTTGTTTATCCAGGCCTGCACTATTTTGAATCTTCAGGGTATTTGCTACGTCTATTAGCTCAGGAATGAGCATGTCATTGAGCTGCGTAATGTCGTAAGGCATGCGTGTTATTTTTCCGAGGTATTTTTAGAATGAAAATAATAGATCCTGTTTCTGTGAACTTGAAATGAAAAAGTAATTATTTGGGGATTTTTTCAGGTAAACTGAAAGAAAGGATGGAACAACTGTGTTTCCTGATTGCAAGTATACGACTGTTTTCCCAAATAATAAAAAAACCATGCCTTATTTAATGAAAATCAGGCAAATTATCAATATACGTATTGCCGCTACTCGCCTGCATTATACCGATATTGCTTTTGGTTGATATTTCTTAAATGCCGTTTTCCTTCCTGAAGGCATCGGCCATGTAGGCTATACTTTCTGCAATAGGCATATACCTGAAACCGGGCAAAACCTGCAGTAATTTATTGTTGTTGTAATTAGATATACTATGTGCGGTTGCCGCTGTTTCCCTCGTAATAACTGCATTTGCTCCGGTAATACGCGACAATAAACTATTGGCACGCCATATAAGGCCGGTCATAAACGGAGATGCATATATGTGCGGTGGCTTTCTGCCCAGCGCATGAGCCATAGTGGTAAAGATCTCTTTATAGGCATAGTTGCCGGTACTCACTATAAAACGCTCTGCCTCCACATCGGCGGCCATCAGCTGCACCATGGCTGCAACTACATCTTTCACGCCCACCCACCCGTTCACGCCATTGGTATAGTACTTGAATTCTTTGTTCACCACACTCATCAGCTGAGCCGATCCTGTACTCCAGTCGCCGGGACCCAGTATCACAGAGGGGCAAACAATCACCGCATTCAGACCCTCACCCACACCGCGCCACACCTCATTTTCGGCCAGGTATTTACTGATACCGTATGCCGAATTGTACTTGCTCTCGCCCCACTCCTGCTCCTCATCTATTTCTTTTGTTTCGGTATCGGCGCCACTACGGCCCAGGGCCGCTACAGAGCTCACATAGACCATCTTGCGGATACCCTGCTCTATGGCCTGGTTCACAATATTGGCAGTACTCTCCGGGTTGAAATGCAGCATTGCATCTCTGTGCAGCGGATCGAAAGAAACCTTTGCAGCACAGTGATAAATGTCTGTAACACCCTCCATTGCCTCTTCCACCGCATAGATATCCAGCAGATCGCATTGCATCCATGTCACGCCCTTTAGCTGCAGCAATGCGCCTTCCGGTTTGTGGGAATTGTATAATGCACGCACCTGCGCTCCCCTGCCCGATAACTCGTGCAAAAGATGCTGACCTAAAAATCCACTACCGCCGGTAACAAGAATCATTGCGCTGAAAAGGTGGTAAACTCCCGCACAGGTATTGCTGCGCAGCGGTCAAAAGTAGTTAGTAGCGGGTACATGGCAAAAACCTTACTGAATTATTAACGCTTTCGCTGCAATAATGCGCCTTCCGGGCTGTATTTACCACCTTTTCAGGTGGTTATGTATTACTCTTTCTAGGGGCATTGTTCTTCTGATTGAGATATTTTGCACCTTTGCAGCATGCCCTTCAAGAAAATACAGCAGGAAGACATTTCCTTTTTTGATCTGGTGGTCGGCAATCCCTTTGTGCTTACAGACAATGAGCATCTGGAGCGTTGTGCATCAGACCATACCGAAGACCTCAGGTATCTTCCCGAGGTGGTGCTGCAGCCAGGTACTACACAAGAAGTTGCAACGCTTATGAAGTACTGCAACGAGCAGCGCATATCTGTTACCCCTCGTGGTGCAGGTACCGGCCTCAGCGGCGGCGCATTGCCGGTTACAGGTGGTGTGGTGCTGGATATGAAGCGCTTCAACAAGATACTGCATGTAGATAAACGCAATTTTCAGGTCACCACAGAGCCGGGTGTTATAACCCAGGAGCTGCAGGAACAACTGCGTGCTGAAGGGCTCTTCTATCCTCCGGATCCTGCAAGCAAGGGCTCCTGCTTCATAGGTGGCAATGTGGCCGAGAACAGTGGTGGCCCGCGGGCTGTGAAGTATGGCGTGGTAAAAGACTACGTCCTGAACCTGGAAATGGTACTCCCTTCCGGCGATATCATCTGGACCGGAGCCAATGTGCTGAAGAACGCTACCGGTTACAACCTTACACAACTCGTTGTGGGCAGCGAGGGCACACTGGGCATCATTACCAAAATAGTACTGAAGCTCATACCTGCCGTGAAGCATGACCTGCTGATGCTGGTACCCTTCCGCTCTGCAGTGCAGGCCTGCGAGGCGGTGAATGCTATATTCCTTGCCGGCTACACACCATCGGCGCTGGAGTTCATGGAGCGCGATGCCATAGAATGGTCTATGCGCTATGTGCAGTCTGCCGGCATCGATCTGCCCGACGATATAGCTGCGCACCTGCTTATAGAGGTGGATGGCAACCATATGGATGAGCTTTACCGGGATGCCGAAGCTATAAGCGCCATAGTACAGCAATACGATACCGACGAAATACTTTTTGCCGATAACCACGAGCAGAAACAAATGCTGTGGACACTTCGCCGCAAAGTGGGCGAGGCAGTAAAAAGCAACTCTGTATACAAAGAAGAAGATACCGTAGTGCCGCGCGCAGAGCTGCCGGAGCTGCTCACCATCATCAAGGCACTGGGCAAAGAATTCGGCTTCCACTCTGTCTGCTATGGCCATGCCGGCGACGGCAACCTGCATGTGAACATAGTAAAGGCCGGCATGAGCGATGAGGACTGGCAAACCAGACTACCCATTGGCATTCGCAAGCTGTTTACAGAGGTAGTGCGCCTCGGTGGCACTATATCCGGCGAGCATGGTATAGGGCTGGTGCAGAAAGGTTTTATGGATGTTGCTTTCAGCAATGTGCAGCTGACATTGATGCGCAATATCAAAAACGTTTTCGACCCCAACGGTATTCTCAACCCCGGCAAAATATTCTCCTGATCTTATTTTTCAAGGGCTCCTTCTTTGTAAGGAGCCTTTCTTTTTATCCACTCTTCTTCCATGTTATTACTCCTCTCTCTTATTGTCCTTTTTGTAGCCATAGTATGGCTGTTCATGCAGCAACCACAATTTGGTAAAGCCCCTTCCGGCAACTACCTCGAAGGGCTAAAGCGATCGACCAACTACAGGGATGGTGCTTTTCAGAACCTCAGCCATACACCCGCGCTCAAAGAAGGGCTTAGTTACTTCACCGTCACCCGCAAGTTCTTCTTTGGCAAAAGTCCGTTTGTGAAGCCACCCGTAGTGTTGCCATCTGCAAAGACCGACCTTTCCCTGCTCGACCCCACACAGGATGTTATAGTATGGTTCGGCCACTCTTCCTACTTCCTGCAGCTGCATGGCAAGCGTATATTGGTAGATCCTGTATTCAGCGGGCATGCATCGCCGGTCAGCACATCTACCCGCAGCTTCAATGGTGCAGATGTGTATACTGTGGCAGACTTGCCGCCAATCGATTTCCTGTTCATCACCCACGATCATTACGATCATCTATGCCACAAAACAGTGGCTGCGCTGCGCACCAGGGTCACCACGGTTGTTACCGGGCTGGGAGTAGGTGCGCACCTGCAGCGCTGGGGCTATAGCAGCAGCAACATCATAGAGCGCGACTGGAACGAACAAGTGGATCTGGGCGATGGTTTTCTGGTCACCTATGCGCCTTCGCGACACTTCTCGGGCAGGGGTTTCAAACGCAACATTTCTCTGTGGACCTCCTTTGTGCTGCAAACACCCGACAGGAAACTATACCTCGGCGGCGATTCGGGCTACGACAGTCACTTTGCCGCAATAGGCGCACAGCACGGCCCTTTCGATCTGGTAATACTGGAGAACGGCCAGTACAACGAATACTGGAAATATATCCACATGATGCCGGAAGAAGTGGTGCAGGCAGCTACAGACCTAAGCGCCAAAAGACTGTTCCCGGTGCATTGGTCAAAGTTTGCATTATCGCTGCACAACTGGGACGAACCTATAAAAAGAGTGGTGGCAGAGGCCGCCCGCAAAGGCATGCCGCTCATGTATCCGCTCATTGGTCAGGTAGTGCCGCTCGATGATGCCATGCAGCACACCGAATGGTGGCACGAGGTAAAATAAGTATTACTTCATTGCCCTGATGATGCGCTTTGCGCGCCTGTCGGCACGGCTGTTCTGCAGGCTGATGACCGCCCAGACTGCTGCGGGTATCCAGCCCAGAATGGTGCACTGCAACAGCAGGCAGATAAGTCCGCTCAGTATCTTTCCCCGCATAAGGAATGATAACCAGGGTAGTAAAATGGCAATCAGTGTCATAGGTAAGGTATTGTTGTAAAGTTATCAATTTCATTCATTAGCAGCAACATACACATTGTTGTCTCCGCCACATATTGTAACAGGTAAATTTTGCATATTTTCACAACGTATGCGCACAAAAGCGGGGTTGTTGCTGGTATGGCTGGTGTTATCTGCTTCGCAGGTATTGGGTACTAAGTTATTCATCAATATGGATGACAAACAGACCAATCACCTGCGCGCCTATGGCATTGTGTACAATGCTATTGCAGCCGGCGGCACTGCAGACTGGCTGCTCAACTACAAGGGCGGCAGCTTTGCGCTGGAACTGACCCCTGCACTTGAGGCAGCCTGCAAACAGCGCAATGTATCTTATACCCGCATCAGCAACAAAGAATATGCCGCTGTTACTGCACGGGTAAAAGCACCTGCTTTTAATGGCGATGTGGTGCCCCTGAGCAAGGTGCCGCGTATTGCGGTCTACACCCCTTCGGGCAAAAAACCATGGGACGATGCCGTGACCCTGGGACTCACCTATGCCGGCATACCGTTCGATAAGCTGTATGTGAGCGAAGTGCTTGCCGGCGACCTGGGTAAGTATGACTGGCTGCACCTGCACCACGAAGACTTTACGGGTCAGTATGGCCGCTTCTGGATACAGTACAAAGATGCTACCTGGTACCGTGCCGACTGCCGCGCCACAGAACAGCTGGCTGCCCGCTATGGCTACAAAAAAGTAGCGCAGATGCAGCTGGCTGTGGTAAAGAAGATACGCGAATTTGTGGGTGCCGGCGGCAACCTCTTCGCCATGTGCTCTGCTACAGACACCTACGATATAGCCCTTGCTGCCAATGGCACCGACATCTGCGATTCGCCCTACGATGGCGATGGCATAGCCCCCAATGCGCAGTCGCGGCTAAACTTCAGCAATTGTTTCGCCTTCACCGGCTTCACGCTTTCTACTGCACGCTACGAGTACGAATACTCTACCATAGACAATACCAACTTCAGGTTTGTGCCCGAGAGTACAGACTACTTTACCCTGCTGCCCTTCCCTGCCCGCTTCGACCCTGTGCCGTCTATGCTGTGCCAGAACCACACCAAACGCATAAAGGGTTTTATGGGCCAGACCACCGCCTTCAGAAAAGAAAACCTGAAGCCCGATGTGCTACTGATGGGGCACCGCAAAGATGTGCACGAGGCACGATACATTCACGGCAAGTACAAAGAAGGCTCCTGGACCTTCTATGGTGGTCATGACCCGGAAGACTATGAACACAAAGTGGGCGAACCACCTACCGATCTGGACCTGCACCCCAACTCGCCGGGCTACAGACTCATCCTCAACAATGTGCTCTGCCTGGCATCGGGCAAGAAAGATGTGCCTGCTGTAGTGTGCTGTGGCTCCATGAGCACTCCGGCACCTGCACCTGTTGTTCCGGCTGCTATGCCGGTGCGCATTACCCCCGGCTCATCGGGCAGCAGCCTGGTAATATCTGTAGCAGACGGCCAGCTGATAGAGCAGGTAACACTGGTGAACAAAGACGGCAACGAAGCACTTACCAGAAAATACAATGCCTCAAAGATCACCATAGATATGGATGGCCTTGCCCCCGGCCTCTACAACATAAAGGTGAACGGCAACTATGCCGGCAAGGTGGTAAAGAACTGATTGCCGCTTGTCATTTCTGCTACATATCCGCAGATTCGCCATAGCTTTGCTTTTTTCTACCACCCCTCATGTACAGCAGCGCGGAAGACTATATAAACAGTGGCATACTGCAGGAATATATCCTGGGGTTGCTCTCTGCCGCCGACCGTGCCGATGTGGCTGCAGCCTGTATACGCTACCCCGAGGTAAAGGAGGCACTTGCCGCCCTGCAACAGGCCGATGATGATGCTACTACTATACCTGCACCGCCCGCCGACCTGCAGGATACTATATGGGCGTTGCTGCACAACATCAACAAAGAACAAACTGCCGATCTGCAGGACCTGCCTGTCATCAACAAATATGCCGACCACCAGCGCTGGCTGCGTATAGTGCAACCACTGCTGCCACCGGGCATTCCGCAGGGCACCGATATGCAAGTGCTGCGCAGCACAGGCGGCATAACACAGGTACTGGTATGCAGTGCCACAGATGTGCCCGACGAAGTACATACCCATGAGCGCGAAAGCTTTCTGGTGCTGGAGGGCGAGTGTGCCTGCCACATAGGCAGCAACATAGTGCGCCTGGGGCCGGGTGGCTATATAGAGATACCCATGTATACGCACCACCATGTGGTAGCACTCTCGGCAAGGGTAGTGGCCATACTGCAGCGCATAGCTGTGTAGCCGCTACTCAAAATAGGTAATGATACACTCCTTCAGCATGCGCTCCTGATCGGCAAGGCCTTTTACAGAAACGGCTTCTACCTCGGTAAAGTGGGGCCAGCCTTCGTCATCGCGGCCGGCAAACTCATAAAAGCCATACTGGCTCAGTAGGGTGCATACTGCCACATGCATCAGGTCTCTTTTCTGTTCTTTAGAGAATTTGCGTTTGGGCATACTGCCCAGTTCGTTCACTCCTATCAGAAAAAGCATGCCTTCCATATCCGGCAATTTTCCGAAACGCTCCCTGAGCATGTTCTCTGTATCCAACCAGCGCTGTTCAAAATTATCCATATATGTTACGGGTAAAGGAAAACAAAGGTATCACTTATGCTGTTCCGATAGCCGCGGATGCGTTTTTAAAAACAATTTTAAAAAAAGTTAAAACTGACCTTCATTCTCTGCTTTGTCGGTTTGCAGTTATATTTTTGGTTTTTCGTACAATTGTAACTTAAAACCGCATCCGAACAATATGGAAGTATCTTCATCTTTCGACATCCGTGAACTGAATGAAAAGATCCATCAGCAGAGCGCCTTTATAGATCTGCTGACCATGGAGCTGAATAAGGCTGTTGTAGGACAGAAGCACATGGTAGAGCGCCTGCTGATAGGCATGCTGGCCAATGGCCACGTGCTGCTGGAAGGTGTACCCGGCCTTGCCAAAACGCTCGCTATCAAGTCGCTGGCTGCTGCAATTCAGGCCAACTTCGCCCGTATACAGTTTACCCCCGATCTGCTGCCTGCCGATGTGCTGGGTACTATGGTCTACAATCCGCAGGAACATAAGTTTGCCGTGCGCAAGGGACCAATATTCGCCAACTTCATACTGGCCGATGAGATAAACCGTGCCCCGGCAAAGGTGCAGAGCGCCCTGCTGGAGGCTATGCAGGAACGCCAGGTAACCATAGGCGACCAGACCTACAAGCTGGAAGAACCCTTCCTGGTACTGGCCACCCAGAACCCCATAGAGCAGGAAGGCACCTACGAACTGCCCGAAGCGCAGGTGGACCGTTTCATGCTGAAGATCATCATCACTTACCCCAAGAAGGAAGAAGAGCGTCAGATCATCCGTACCAACCTCAATCCGGGTGGCGCAGTGAAGATCAATGCGGTGGTGAGCACAGAACAGATACTGAAGGCGCGTGCCCTGGTGCGCGAGGTATACATGGACGAAAAAATAGAACAGTATATCCTGGACATAGTATTTGCTACCCGCTACCCCGAAGAGTACAAACTGGGCAAGCTGAAATCTTACATCAGCTACGGTGCCTCTCCGCGTGCCAGCATCAATCTGGCGCTGGCTGCCAAGGCCTATGCCTTCATCAAGCGCCGCGGCTATGTGATACCCGAAGATGTACGCGCTGTGTGCCACGACGTGATGCGCCACCGTATAGGCCTCACCTACGAAGCCGAAGCAGAGAACATTACCAGCGAGCAGGTGATCAACGACATTCTGAATGTTGTAGAAGTGCCATAGTAGTTTGCTACACAGTTATATCTCTTTCAACGCCATGCCACAGCATGGCGTTTTTTTATTGGCATTTATACTTTGTAAAAATGCTGCTGCATCAAAATTTCCCGTTTTTCAGCAAAATATTTACAATGAGCAAAACCGCTGCAGTAAAGGGTTGCGGCCGATAAAAGTTACCAAAAATTGCTCATTTTTTACTCGCGCGTTTTTTGCTATATTACATACATAGGCAGGTGCACTATGTATAAGTACATAACCAACACGATATGTGGCAGGGTTCATAGCTTTAGCTTTCCTATAGCCCTATACGCACAAACGCTATGCCAACCTGCCCGAAAATGACAGGCCGGCAGCAGAAGATATCCACAATTTTTTGCTTTAGGTTTTGAAGGTTTTTGTGAGATTGGGATCAGTTGTTTTCACAGGTCGAAAAGATTTGCTTCAAAAAAGACAAAAATAGAAATATATTAATTGACGTTTTTTATAAAGTGCTTATTAATTTTATCAAACTTTCAAAACCATGTTACAATGAGAATATACTACACTAAATATACGTTTCAAGAACCAGCAGTATTATCTGAAGACACATATAAACGAATAAAAAAACAGTTGTTGTTAGAACCTCATTTTGATTTTGAACCAACACACACACCTTTTAAAGAAAAGTTCAATAGTTTTTTCAAACTATTGAAGATATGCGTTGCTCTGATCATATTCACATTTGTCATTAGTATTATCTTGGAAAAAATCAAAGCACCAAGGACAATCAATGAAATCAATATGTTTATTGCTGGGATGGCATTTCTTATCCCGATTACCGCAATTACAATGGGTACAGGGCGAGAAATGTCATCTTACGATGACTATACAATAGACAAAAGAAAATATTACAAGGGTATGAAAGAAGCAATACTATCCACAGATGAGTATGAAGAATTTTGTCAGATTTTCTACGACAAAAAAGATACAAAAAGAAGGAGTTGAAATTGTTTTAGCAAAGTATATATATCAATCTACACTCGCCCTCGTTTGTAACCTACCGTGTACCCACAAGTTTGAATAGCTTTGCTTGAAAATACCAATATGAAAAAGCTATACAACCCCGACTTCACTAGTCGTTTTAATGATAAACGATTAGAAAAAAGGGGCTCCAGTTGGTTCGTTTACTTACCAATACTGCAAATACCAGTACCATTTGGCGCACGTGTTTTCCACTTGTGTACACTGTTGCAAGTCATTTTCAAGTTGCGTAATCTTCATAAGTATACCAACGGAATAAGTCCTTTTTTACTTCCTATCTAAGGATTCTATAAAGACATTGTCATATAAGGCTTACAGATTGCATTTATACGATCA
This sequence comes from Bordetella parapertussis, assembly GCA_943331005.2. Classification (GTDB taxonomy): domain Bacteria; phylum Bacteroidota; class Bacteroidia; order Chitinophagales; family Chitinophagaceae; genus Nemorincola. Next base: position 52,350 of record CALQJX020000010.1, on the reverse strand, counting down.
TGTTTTTCCATAATTTGATGAATTGCCTCTAATGCATTTCTTGTTTCTGCATTAAAAACTTCATTATTGGTTACTCTAATTGCAGTTCCCGTACAACATACCATCATCATACCTCTAAGGCTGCCAACTTCTGAATAATCTATATCAACTGCAATTATTGCATTACCACCTAATTCCCACGTTTCTTTCCTTAACCTTGTCATACAAATAACCTCAGCGTCTTTGATCTTTTTGTTCATAGAACCCGATTCGCTTCCAAACAAATCTGATAAGGACATACTGATTTCCGAGAACACTCCTGTACCCGTCACAGATTGACTCGTAACTAAACCAATAACTTGATATTCCCATTTATATGGATTATGAACAGAAATAACTGGAATCTTTGAAATTGATTCAGAGATTGTTTGTTGAATTTCAATAAGCTCATTTTTTAGCTTAGTCAGCGAAGTGACGAATAAATCATTACCACATTTACCGCAGAAACCTTTTGTATTTGTTCCTTGTGCCGCATTGATAACCTCTGAGACTGTTTTAGCGAGTAGTTGATTAGAATTAAACAGACCATCTTTTATAGTAGCCGAGCAATTTGGACAAGTTTCATGTGACATTTTGGTAGTTATTTATCTAAATAAAGGTATTGATATTATCCCACTCGTCCTCGTTTGCAACGAGGATGCTGCGGTGTGGCGTTTGTAACGCCCGAGCAAAACTAAGCTGCCACAATCACATCAACCAAACCCTTCTTCCCGCAATAATCACCGGCACTACCAAATAAATAGTGTGCAGGATCTGCTACTATCATTTGTCGGACAGGATTGTTGTGAACATAGTCTATTCTTTGCCTCATTCTTGTGGCATCACCTTCCAGACAAATACCATGATATCCATCCTGCCATACTTTATATTGTTCTGCTCTCTGGCTGCTATCTGCCGCAAACTGGAATTTGTGCAGTAACCATTCTCTTCTACTTTCCGGCAGCTCCTGAATAGTAGCAATAATTTTCTTTGACGTATGTTTCTTGAAATCTCTTATCACATCTGATAATTTGAATGGAGGTGTGGCGTTTGCAATAATATGAATATGGTTACTCATAACCACCCACGCATAACATTGTAATCCTTTAGCCTTAATACAGTAGTTTAAAGAATCGGTAATGATTGACTTGTATTCTGGTCTGGTAAACACATCTACCCATTCAACAATAGTGAAAGTGAGAAAATGAATTTGGTGCTGGTCTATTATTGTATATCTGTCGCCTGACATAGTGTTACTAAATTAGTGAATTTTCGGGCGTTACAAACGCCACACCTCTGCATCCTCGTTACAAACGAGGACGAGTGTAGAGGCTACATGTGCGTTGTGACACCTGTACTCATTTATGTCATTTACAAACACAAACTCATTCATCATCTTTCCTGATTTGAATACCGCTGTTGTGCTCTTGCTTTATGCTATCGCCAACTTGCGCCAACAGATAGTAAATGTAGGTGTGTTTGCTATTTCTTACAACCGTATTTTTACCTGTTTTTGTGTTGCCGGTCGGAAACCGGCTACCGTACCCGCCGTAGGTATAACCTATGCCGAACAATTATTATTTTGTATTGCAGGTCGGAAACCGGCTACCATACCCGCCGTAGGTATAACCTATGCCGAACAGTTATTATTTTGTATTGCCGGTCGGAAACCGGCTACCGTACCCGCCGTAAGTTTAACTACGCCGAACAGTAATAACCCATACCAAACAGCAGCGTCTGTCACTCCCGCTTTTCTGCCCACGGAAAAACATACTTAAGTACCAGCCAGATAAAAAGCAGTAGAAAGCCTACCCACCCCAGGCGGAAGAGATATTTATGACCTGCATTTCTGCCTGTGTAATCGGCCAGTATATACATAACCAGCGGAATGACATAGACCCCTATTCCTACAATGATCGTTTTAGCTCGCATAAAAACCCGGCTTACTGCTCCATTATTTTCTTCAGCAGACCCAGGCTATGGTCCATATCTTTTGCCAGCATTTTTTCTATGGTACCCAGCATTATGTTCATAGGGTATTTCATGGCACTGGCATTGGTCCATTTTACTCTGGTCTTGCCGCCGGGCAGGGCTTCGGTGGTCATGTTGGCCTTAGCCACATTTACAAACGGACGCACAAAACGTATTTCGGTTTCCATGCTGCTGCCCTCGGTAATGGCTGTTATTTCCTGCTCGCCCTCGCCGGCTCCTTTTTTGCTGTTCCAGCCATATATAAAACCCACAGTACCATCGGTGCCGGTGAAGGTGCGCTGCATGCCGGGGTCGGCCATGACCCATTTATTGAAGGTGTCCTGATTTTTGAGCAGCCTTATGTAGCTGAAGACACGGGGAGTATCTGCAGCTATAATTATCTCTCGCTCTATCTTGTAATCCCTGCGCTTGAATAATGCCAGTACAAAAATGAATGCGGCAAAGCCGGTGAGGAGTATGAAAATGGAGATAACTATATTCATTGTATTGTGTGTGTTTTTGCTGTTAAAGCTACTAACAGGCTACCGAAAATGTTGCAGCCGTGTTTTATTTATTCCTGCATAGGTCAGCTGCCGCAACCGCGCACCAGAAAGTTGATGATGACAATAAAGACCCAGAACAACACTGTATTCGACCCTTTGCTCTCTGCTGCAACGGGCTGCGGAGCAGGGCGACGGGGTTTTTCTTTTATACGCGAGTATATGGCCTGCAGGGGATATTTGCGATGCTCGTGCAGCTCGTAAATGGTCATGTCTATAAACTCTACTGCCAGTGCATCCCAGTTATCGAGCGCATTGACGAGCCTTGCTACCGGGCTGCCCTTCAGCTGTTGTGCATAGGTCTGGTAGAGATACTGGTCTGTTTGCATAAAGCGGGCCATGCGCACCTTCAGTTCTTCGTAGCGCTGCGCATAACGTTCTGTTCTTTCGGCATCGCTGTAGGTGTGGCTGCCGGCATAGGGGTTGTGTGAGTGGCTCTTGGTGCTGTTGCCGGGGGTGGTTTGGTAGTCGTAGCTTTTTCTTTTTTCGGTATCCAGCAGCACATCCTTGGCCTCGTTTATGTCCTGCATCTTTTGGGTGGCATCGGCACCGCTATAGGTGTCGGGGTGCCACTTCTTGCACTGGGCAATGTATGCGGTCCTTATCTCGGCATTGGTAGCAGATCTGCTTATCTGCAGTATAGCATAGTAGTCTTTGGAATAGTGCATGTACTGGCGGCAACGGTAGCCGGCGGCAAAAATAAGCACAATACCATGGCCGGCAGCATATTGCCTCTATAGGTTTTCTTAAAAACATAGTGCGCGGATATGCCACTATTGTAAAACCGATGATTATTTTTATCCCCCAACGTTCCTGTATGAAAAAAATTTACGTCTCTATCGTTGCCGGCATGGCTATATCTGCGGCAACCGCACAGCAGACCTCTCTGGCAAACAATACCGCACCGGGCGGCGGCTATGATGCCGCACCTGCGCTAAGTATGGATACCTACCCAACCGATGCTGCCGCAGAGGCAGCTGATGCTGCCCCTGCACTTCACTACTACTCGGGCGATGGCAGGCGTGGTACTGTATTTGCTAATGTTGAGGCAGGCGTGATAACGGCAACCTATATGAACGATACGGCAACGCGTACTGGATCCGGCGGCGTATGGAAGGCCGAGATTGGCTGGCGCCGCACCCTGCCTGCCCGCAACGAGAACAAGTACAATTTCTTTGGCCTGTCGCTGGCCTACTCTGATTGCGGCATATCAGAGTACATAACGATAAACGGTAACAAAGTGGAGCAAAAGAATATTTTCACCACTATACACCTGCCGGTTTCCTATTCTTCTGTGGGCAACCAGGACAAAGCCGGTTTCTTCTGGCAGGTAGGTACCAACATCAACTACAATGTGAGATTAAAGAGCCAGACGGGCACCCTGATCCATTCTTTCTCTCGCCTGTGGATAGAGCCCAATGTGAGCCTGGGCATAAGTTTCCGCTATGTAAGAAATGATCTGGAAATGCGCGGCCTGCTGGGTCCCTATGTTGGCTACTCTATAACCAATCTTGCTAAAAACGATGGCGAAAGTACCCGCTTCCTGAACATAGGCATCAAATACACTTCTATGATATTCTGATACGGTGGGCCGGCAGGTTTTTCTGCCGGCCATCTTAATGCCGGTGCACAAAGCTATTCTCTAAAAATCATGTACCTTTGCCCCCATCCTGCTTACATATAGGTGGGTTTTATATAATATGGCAGTTCCGGTTCAGATTGTTGATGATGTGGTGATTAAATTCGCCGGCGATAGCGGAGATGGTATGCAGCTCACAGGCAGCCAGTTTACCAACAACAGCGCGCTTATAGGCAATGACCTTTCTACTTTTCCAGATTTCCCTGCAGAGATACGTGCCCCGCAGGGTACGGTGCCGGGGGTGAGCGGCTTTCAGCTGCACTTCTCCAGCAATAAAATATATACCCCGGGCGACAACTGCGATGTGCTGGTGGCTATGAATGCCGCTGCACTGAAGGTGAACCTGAAAACCCTGAAACCGGGCGGCATCATTATTGCCGATATAGATGGCTTTGATACCAAAAACCTGCGCCTGGCCAACTATGCCGATGGCGTGAACCCGCTGGAAGACGACTCGCTGCGTGGCTATGACCTGCACAAAATGGACATAACCAAGCTTACCCGCGAGGCGCTGAAGGAGATTCAGATGGGTACCAAGGAGAAGGACAGGGCAAAGAACATGTTTGTGCTGGGCTTCCTGTACTGGCTCTATAACCGCGAGCTGAACAGTACTTTCTCCTTCCTGCACGACAAGTTTGGCAAAAGGCCTGAGATACTGGAGAGCAACATAAAAGCACTGCAGGCAGGTTACAACTTCGGCGATACCGTAGAGGCATTCGCATCGAGGTATAAAGTAGAAAAAGCACGCCTGCCAAAAGGTGTTTACCGCAGCATTACCGGCAATATAGCCCTGTCATATGGCCTTATAGCTGCATCAGAAAAGAGTGCACTGCCCCTGTTCCTGGGTTCATACCCTATCACACCAGCATCAGACATTCTGCATGAGCTGTCGCGCCACAAGAACTTTGGGGTCCGCACCTTCCAGGCCGAAGATGAGATAGCAGCCATAGCCAGCGCCATTGGTGCTTCTTATGGTGGCAGTCTGGGTATTACTACCACATCGGGCCCGGGTCTGGCACTGAAAACAGAAGCCATGGGCCTGGCAGTGATGCTGGAGATACCACTGCTGGTGATAGACATTCAGCGTGGCGGCCCGTCTACCGGCCTGCCTACCAAAACAGAACAGAGCGATCTGCTGCAGGCATATTATGGCCGCAACGGCGAGTGCCCGATGCCGGTACTCTCTGCAAGCACACCGAGCGACTGCTTTGATATGGCCTACGAGGCGGCACGCATAGCTATAGAGCACATGACACCCGTGCTGCTGCTGAGCGATGGCTACATAGCCAATGGCGCAGAGCCATGGCTGTTCCCGAAGAGTGCAGATCTGGCACCTATCACTGCTACCTTCAAAAAAGAACTGGCCGAAGACGAACCTAAGTTTCAGCCCTACAGACGCGACGAGAAACTGGTGCGCCCATGGGCAGTACCGGGCACTCCGGGTCTGGAACACCGCATTGGCGGCATAGAAAAAGAAGACATTACCGGCAACATATCTTACGACGCAGAAAACCACCAGCACATGGTGAAGACCCGCGAGGCAAAGGTGGATATGATAACCAACTACATTCCGCTGCAAACTCTGGACAGCGGCCCCGAAAGCGGCGATGTGCTGGTACTGGGCTGGGGATCGACCTACGGCTCTATAAAGAGCGCCGTACTGGATCTGCAGGCCGAGGGTGTAAGCGTGGCTCATGCACACATACGCTACATGCGCCCCTTCCCGCGCAATCTGGGCGAGCTAATAAGCAAGTTCAAACACGTGCTGATACCGGAGATAAACAACGGACAGCTGATAAAGATAATCCGCGACAAATACCTGGTAGATGCTGTGGGTTACAACAAGATAAAGGGTGTGCCTATCACTCGTATGGAGCTGATAACAGCCATCAAAGAACTGATAGCATAAGCAGTAAGTTTTTCTATAAAAAAAGCAGCGACCAATGGTCGCTGCTTTTTTTATGGGGTGGTGTTGCATTGAAATATAAAAGGGCCGCAGTATGCCCGCAGCCCTTTATGAATGATGAGTGAATATGTCTGTTCTTACAACCCACGGATCCTGTCTATGAGGCCGGTGGTAGAGTAGCCTTCCACAAAGGGTATGATGCTCACCTCGCCGCCATGCTGCTGCACAAAATCAGCACCTACTATTTTATCAATGGTATAGTCGCCGCCCTTTACCAGCACATCGGGCCTTATGAGTTTTATGAGTTGTTCGGGGGTGTCTTCGTCGAAAAGGCAAACGGCATCGGTGCAAAGCAATGATGCCAGCTGAAACAGACGATCCTGCTCGTGGGTAACTGGGCGTGTAGGGCCTTTCAGGCGCTGCACAGAGCTATCGGTGTTCAGCCCCACCACCAGCACATTGCCCAGGGTAGCGGCTTTTGCCAGCAGATCCAGGTGGCCGTGGTGCAGTATATCGAAGCAGCCATTGGTAAAGACTATCTTCCTGCCCTTCAGGCGCCATGCATTACAGTTCTTCAGCAGTTCTTCACGACTGAGGATCTTGTGTTGGATCCATTGCAGTTTGTCCATTTCTGTTACGGTTATAAGGGTGAATGGCTATTAATGATACAAGACCCAGCACTATGATAACGGCTGTCTGGGCCACCCATGCTATCCAGCCAAAGGCCTGTGCGGGCACCTCGTTCACGCCATAGGCTACCAGCATCTGTGCTACCAGCAGGGTGTAGAGGCCTATGCCGCCGGGTGTTACTATCATACCCAGGCTGCCATATACCAGAACTACCAGACCCACCACCATAGACAGGCCTGCGGTTTCGGGCAGGCACTTGAAGCCTATATAGAGCTGCAGGAGGTACATGGCCCATATAAGGGAGGTATATCCCAGGAACTCCCAGCGCTTCTTCATATGAATGATGGAAAGCACGCCGCGCATAAGCTCTGTAACGAACTTACCCACCTTGGTCTCTTTATAGCGGCGATACAGTATCACTGCTACAGGTATAGACAGTACTGCGCCAATGCCCAGCACCAGCAATATCATTTTGCTGCTCTCAAACTTGTCGCTCATGGCACCCATTTTGGTAGCCAGGTAGTTGCTCACGAACTGCGCCTGCAGCCCGAAGGCCATCAAGGCAATGACCATAAGCGTCACCATATCGAAGGCGCGCTCTGCCACTATGGTACCTATCATTTTGTGGGCGGGCATCTTCTCGTACTTGGCCAGTACGGTACACTTGGCCACTTCACCGGCCCTGGGCAGCGCCAGATTGGCTATGTAGCCAATAAGCACGGCAAAGGTAGTATTGGTAAGAGAAGGCTTCAGATCCACGGTCTCCAGCAGGTAGCGCCACCGCATAGCCCTGAACAGGTGCGAGAGAAAACCGATCACAAATACCGGCAGCAGGTACCAGGCGTTTGCATTCCTGATGGCATTGGCCAGATCTGTTTTTTGCTGATCGGACAGCTGATGCAGCATCTGGTAAATGATCCATATTCCCAACCCCAGAAATAGTATGTATTGCAGTATGGTCAGGATGGTCTTCTTCATAGACGTATTAAAGGTACTAAATAGCGCTGTTTATATATTGCTAATTATCGTGGGCGGGCAGTTGCCTGCGTACCCATGCAGCAAGACAGTAAAATGTTGTTTTGCGGGCCGCAGCTATTACAGCGTATTATCTTCCTTCGGGAAGATGATGGTAGGCTTGTAACTTTTGGCAGCTTCAAACTCCATACTTGCGTAAGAGATGATGATCACAATATGGCCGGGATTGATCTTGCGGGCCGCAGGGCCATTCATACATATCATTCCGGATCCGCGTATACCCTTTATTACATAGGTTTCCAGTCTTTCGCCATTATCTAAGTCCAGTACCTGCACTTTCTCATTTTCTATGATATTGGCAGCATCCATCAGGTCTTCATCGATCGTTATGCTACCTATATAGTTCAGGTTAGCTTCCGTAATCTTTACCCTATGAATTTTAGATTTTAGTATTTCTATGTGCATAGCGGCGCAAAGGTAGGGTATTAGTTGGTTATTACATGAAAACCGCGCAGCACCATAAAACGTTAAAAAACAGCACTTATTTGTGTGCTGTATACCGCATACCCGACAGATAGATGGCCACTACTATAGCCGCCACTCCGGTAACTGTAAAGGCCACTGCCGCGCCAAAGCCATACCACAGCAGCCCCGCCAGCGTACTGGCCACCAGCGCACACAGGCTCTGCAGGGCGGCATAGGTGCCTATGGCGGTGGCTACCTGCTGCTTATCGGTAATATTGCTGATCCATGCCTTAGATACACCCTCTGTAGCGGCGGCATACAGGCCATAGAGCAGAAACAGGAAGTAGTAATAATAGGGCACTCCGGCAAATGACATACCTATATATACCACGGCAAACAGCAGCAACCCTGCTATGAATACCTTTTTCAGCCCCAGCCTGTCGGCCAATATACCTATGGGGTATGCGGCAGCGGCATAAACCATGTTATAGAATATATAGGCACCTATCACACCCGCATCGTCCAGGCCGGCATCTTTGGCGCGCAGCAGCAGGAACATATCAGAACTGTTGAAGAGGGTAAAGAACAGCAACCCCACCAGTAACTTGCGGTAGGCTGCGGGGCTCTCCTTCCAGTAGGCCAGGAAAGAGAGAAAAGAAACATTCTTTGCCGGGCGCACCTCGGTAAACTTGTCGCGCAGCAGCAGCGAAGAGCCTATGGCCAGCATGCCGGGCACAAAGGCTATAAGGAACAATGCCTTGTAATGACCGGGATAGAACTGAAGATAAATAAGTGCTATAACGGGACCTATTACTGCCCCCAGCGTATCCATGGAGCGATGAAAACCAAATATGCGCCCCTTGGTGGCCGGTGTGGCCTCTGCCGATAGTACGGCATCTCTGGCACCTGTGCGCAGCCCCTTGCCCAGACGGTCTATGGTGCGTGCGGCAAATATCCATACAGGTGCGGCAAAGGCAGCCATCAGTGGTTTGGATATGGCACTGAGCGCATAACCCAGCTGCACAAACGGCATGCGGCGACCCGTAGTATCAGACAGCTTGCCGAAGTAGCCCTTGCTGAGCCCGGCAGTTGCCTCTGCCAAACCCTCCAGCAGCCCTATCAGCACCACCGAAAAACCTATGCTCTTCAGGTATACCGGCATTACGGGGTACAGCATCTCACTGGCGGTGTCTGTAAACAAACTCACCAACGACAATACCCACACTGTTCTGGTTATTACCCTCATAGGTTATGTGCTTCTATAAAGGTAGTTAATTATGGGAGAGGTTTTTAATGTGTGTGGGGGGAGGATACAAACCCGGATGAGTTGGCGCTAAACATACAATTGCCACATAATACTAATACCCCCACCCCTCACTCCAACTTAAAATTCAGCGGCATTTCAAGTACTGCGCTGGTGGGTTTGTCGTCCTTGGTGGCGGGTATCCAGTCGGGCATCAGCTTCACTAATCGTAGCACTTCTGCAGAGAGTACGGTATGCGGCGAACTGATGATCTCTGGTTCGGTTACCTTGCCCAGGCCGTTCACTACAAAGCGCACATATACCCTGCCCTCTATACTTTCTTCTCTGGCATCATCGGGGTATTTCAGGTTCTTCATCAGGAATTTGGTCACAACAAAATCGGGGGCAGGTTTTTTGTCTGTAGCTGTTCTGCAAACCACTTTCAGTTTGTGCTCCAGATATATGGTATCACTTACACTCTGGGCATGTGCCGCACCACTTACTGCCAGCAGCAGTATACAAGTGTGCAGCAATTTTGCAGTATATCTGTTCATTTGTTTTTTATTATTCAATGAAGATAGGCAAACATACTACTATCAAAAAGATACTGACAGTATGCACTACACATAACGACCTGATAACCCGTATTTTATAAACAACGCTATGTTAAAACCCATAGCCAGCCTGCTGTTGTGGCTTACAGGTCACCAATTATGAACCCGATAAGGGTTACCTTTACTATCCCAACCACCTCTACCAACCATTGAAAGACAACCTGTATAAAGCAACCTCCTTTTGCAAAAAAAGGATACAGTTGATGCGTAACCCTGCTGTGCTTACTGCTGTGGGGCTGTTCCTACTCACTATTCCTTCAACGCCTGTTTTTGCAGGCAAAACAGATAGCCTCCGTAAAATTGCTTTCTCCCCTACCTCGCCCGATACATCAAAAGTGATGGCTTATGCCGGACTGGCCTGGGAATTCAAAAACCGCGATACCAATGAAGACTCTGTGCTGCACTATGCTACCAAAGGACTGCAGCTGGCAAACGAAATAGGGTTCGGGAAAGGAATAGCGCTCTGCGAAATGCACCTGGGCATAGCCCATATGCTGAAGCAGGAATATGCACCGGCACTGCAACACCTCAACAACGCACTGGCCTACTATGAGCCACAGGGCGCAGGCAAGGAGCTCAACGAGGTATACCACAACATAGGGGTGGTATACTACATGCAAACAAAATTAGAACAGGCAATAACCTACTTCGAAAAGTCTGAAAAAATAGCTGCCGCCATAGGCAACAATAGCCGCCTGGCAAGAGCCTGCTTTTACCAGGGCGATATCTACAACGACCAGGGTAGTTTTGGCAACGCACTGCAGCAATACCTGAAGGCAATGAAACTCTATGAGGCAGGCGATAACAAATCTTCTGCCGCCAATTGCTACACCAACATTGCCACACTTTATGCGCAGCTGAAAGACTTTGACCAGGCGCGTACTTACGTAAACAAAAGTCTGGAAGAATTCTCGCACGCCAATAATGTGCAGGAGGTCTATCAGAACTATTCCAACATAGGCTTCGTATACAGCCTCATGGCCGATTACCCGCGCGCGCTGGCGCTATTCAGCAAGGGCGAACGCCTCACCGACTCTCTGGGCGATGAATACTGGAATACGGTGTTTCTGAGCAACATTGCAGAGATCTATACCTCATCGGGCAAGCCGGCTGCGGCACTGGCCACCTACAAAAAAGTACTGGAGCGAAACGAAAAGGTGCAGGATGTGAACTTCACCCTTTCGGCACACTCTGGCATGGGGCGCATACTCTATGCACAGGGGAACAAAAAAGAAGGTATAGCCCATATGCAGCAGGCACTGCAACTGATGCAGGAAAACGGACTAAAGAAACTGGTAATGGGTACTGCGGCAGAACTTGCAGATATGTATGACAAGCAGGGCGACTACAAAAATGCACTTTCCCTCACCCGCCTCAGCAACACCTACAAAGACAGCATCTTCAATGCCGACAACGAGAAGAAGATACAGCAGATACAGTTTGACAACGAACTGGAACAAAAGCAGCAACAGATAACCCTGCTGAACAAAAACAAAGAACAGCAAGCCACCTATACCTCCCGGCTTAAAATAATACTGGTCATTCTGGTCATCAGTGAAATACTGCTGATAACCATGCTGGTGCTCTTTTACAGAAAAAGAAGTGCAGAAATAAAGGCGCGCCGCAAAGTACAGGGACAAAAAGAAAGGCTGCAGGGACAAAAGGAAAAACTACAGGAACAGGCTGCCAAACTGGAAGATCTGAACAAATTCAAGGACAAGACCTTCTCTGTGCTATCGCACGATCTGCGTGGACCTATCATTTCTATTACCGCAGCTATACAGATGCTGAATAACAAACAGCTTACTGCTGAGGAATATGCCACCCTGAAACCCGAAATAAACAATCAGCTGGGCACCCTGAACCTGCTGCTGGACAATGTGCTGATGTGGGCGCGTAGCTATATGCAGGAAACAAAAGCATCTGATCCGGAGCCTACAGACCTCAACGTGCTGGTGAGCCAGAACGTATCGCTGCTAACAGAAACTGCCGAAAGAAAACAGATAACGCTTACCAGCACCATAACCAGCCCGGTAATAGTAATATGCGACGGTGGCCAGGTGAACATAGTGCTGCGCAACCTGATAATGAATGCGCTTAAATACACAGGCAAGGGTGGTAAGGTAACCATAAGCAGCGAGCAGCATGGCAATATGGTGCGCCTGATAGTAGCAGATAATGGAGTGGGTATGGATAAGGATCAGCTGCACAACCTGTTTACCGCCAAAGACGGCCGTAACACCTACGGCACAGATGGCGAAAAAGGCATAGGCCTGGGTCTGCTGCTGTGTTATGAATTCATAAGGGTGAACAATGGCGATATCACTGCTACCAGCACTCCGGGTGTGGGCAGCACCCTTACAGTGGCACTGCCTGCGGTGCAGTAAGCACTAGCTGCTATGGTCGGCAACTATTACCCAATTGCCCTTCAGCTTGCGTATGAGCAGCGTATAAGAGCCCGATACATCTCCGGCCTTGCGGGCCAGCGCCCACTTGCCCACCACAAAAAAATAGTTGGGCGACAGGCGTTCCATACTCACTATAGTAGAGGTAAGAGTGCCCATATGATCGATATCAGGATAGCTTTTTTTATAGCGTGCCAGCGTACCTGCATATCCGTAGGTGGGCCCTTTGGAGCCTATGAAAAGCAGACTATCATTTTCCCAGTAGCCCTTCATATAGCCTTCTATATTGCCCTTGTTCCACTCGGTTACCTGGGCGGTGAGCATGCGGCGCACTGCAACCTCATCGCGCGTTTGTGCGGATGCATTGCCCCAAGTGGCGGCAAGCAGCAAAACAGCAAGCAACAGCCTCCTCATAAATGATAATATTCTTTATCGTTGAACAGATGATAGTAGGGACTGTCCGGGGTAAACAACCAGGCTGCCAGGTATATAAGCAATCCTATAAGCAGCACCCAAATACCATATTTGCGTCCGCGATCGTCTGTGGCGAAGAGCAGCACCAGACCGCTCACCACAAAAATTGTACCTATGAATAATACTGCCAGCAGGTCTCCCATACTTCCCTATTGAGAATAATTGCTGCAATATCGCAAAATATACAATAACAAATAACTCAATAACTATCGGTTAGCAATCGGGGTGCGGGTGGGCCGACTATCTCTTGGTCTTCTTGTACCTGCCTATGAGCTCTGTTACCGATGGGCGCATCAGGTATTCCGGATTCAAGTCGGTAAACAGCTTCAGCTTCTTAGGAGCCATCACCAGTGCCTTTTCCAGCTGCAGCATGGCTTCCTTGGCCTTACCCATTTCCAGCAGCGCTGCCGCATGGAAGTAGAAGAAGTCGCCCTTTTCGCCGCAATGCTCTGTAGCCACCTGCAACTGCATGATAGCCTCGTCGTAATAACCGGCTATATACAGCCCGCGTATCAGCGATACCCAGGTAGTCTTGTTATCTGGCTTCAGGCGCACAGCGTTCAGGTAGCAAACCAGTGCCTCGCTTTTCACATTCAGCTCCATAAGGCAGTTGCCTATGGCCATGCAATAAGAGGCATTATCCTTATCCAGATGCAGGGCAACTGAAAAAGATTTTATTGCCTTCTCCCATTGTTTTTCGCGGGTATAGGTCTCCCCTATCTTGTAGAAGATGCCATCGTCCTGCGGACTCAGCTGAGATGCCTGCCTGTAGTACTGGCGTGCGCGGGAATAGTCTTTCCTTTTTTCCCAGCAATAACCCATAGCCTCAAAGATCACATCTTCGGGCTTGCCTATTTCCATATGTTTTTCCAGCACCTCCAGCGCAGCCTCGTAGTGTTTCAGGCGCATAAAGGCATCTGCCATATTGCGGTAGGCAAATTCGAATTTCTCGTCAATAGCCACACAGAACTGGTAGGCATCTATCCCCTTTTCATACATCTTCAGTCCCTGGTAGGCAGCACCCAGGTTGAACCAGGCAAGTGCGTTGTAGGGATCTTCGTCGGTAAGATGGGTATGTATGGTCACACTTTCTTCGAGTCGGTTGGTAAACTCTGCCCAGAAGCATATTTTCTGCAGTGCCTCTTCGTTGCGGCGGTCTATATCTATTACTTTCTTCAGGGTATCGAACACAGAATCGAAGTCTTCGCTTTCGTCATATACGTCCGACAGTTCCAGCAATATCTCTACCTTGTCTTTACCGGCAAAGTGCTCGCATTGCTGCTCCAGCCACAGGGCCGCCTGCGCATGCCTGAACTGTGACATGAAAATATCTGAACGGAGCAATACTGCATCCAGATTATTGAGATCGTATTGTTCCATTTCGTCGAGCGCACGCAGCGCCTGACCATATTTCTGAGCCTGGGTTAGTATTTCGGCCTTCAGCAGCAGTATAGCCGCAGAGGAAGGATAATAAGTACTTGCTATTTCGCAGGCCATAAGCGCCTGCTCTTCATTACTATTCTGGAAGAAATATTCTATTACTCTTTCAAACTCCTCTTCATCGAGCATCACAGATGATTCGCCTTTTTTTACCTGTTCATAGCGGTGCAGGGTATCTTCAAATGGGCCCCAATCGTCTTCATTAAAATCGTCCTCAAACATAAGCACATAGGTTTAAACCAAAGTTACTGAAAATACGACAGCCTGTATATGGGGCATTGTTATGTCATTGTCAAAATACACATGATTTTAACAATATAAGCATTGGCGAAAAAAATGCGGTACAACAGGGGCTGTGTATATTAACAACGGGCACGCCCATAAAATGCGTATCTTTGCCGTAGTTCTTTTTAAAGCAAGGCGAAAAACAGTTATATGTAAATACCTAAGCAGGTAAATGCAGGTAGCCGTAGCCACCACTGCACTAAAAAAACCGGGGCCGACCGGTTTTGACAGCATAGGGCAGGGTCTGTAAGCATGTCGTGCGTTGTGTAATTAGCACGTAAATCTGAATACACAAAATCTATAAGGCGAATATTCTTACGCCATGGCTGCCTAATCAGAGATTAGACACCCTTTATAGCCGCCGGGAAGGCTGCCAGTTGCCGTCCCCGCCGCCGAATCAACAAATAACAGGATAGGCTTGTGCCCGCTGCGTGCACAGGATGAAAACCAAAGCAGATAAGGAAACAGTTGGTTCGTTTTGCCCCGGCCGGTTCCCGACAATTAATGCAGAAATAAACATGTAGAAAGCTTATCGGGCATATGTTTGGACGCGGGTTCGACTCCCGCCGGCTCCACTTCAACCGGGAACATCACTCGAAAGAGTAATGTTCCCGCTTTTATTTTTTCATTATGCTCAACTTCTCTGCCTGATCAACGAAAAAGGGGTGTTTTCTGTCTGCAATACTGAAAGAGTGTACCATTTACTTTACAGCACTCACTATTACATAACACCGGTCTTGCGTTACCTTAGCCAATTGGCTATAAACATTATCAGGCTTGCCAAAAATAACCTGCCACCCACAGTGCGCCTTCTGCACATTATATATTTGGGGTTTGAATGTCTATTTTAGCAAGCAGTCATACTTCTGTTTATGAGTCAGGCAACCAACAAAGTTTATACTTCCCCGTTCAATATTACCGTGCTGGTAGCAGGCATCGGTTTCTTTATAGATGCTTTCGATCTGTTCCTGTTCAATGTATACCGCATACCCTCGCTTAAGGGTTTAGGCTTGTCGGGAGCAGCGCTAACAAGAACCGGCGAAAAGCTGCTGTCCATTCAGATGGCGGGTATGATGCTGGGTGGTATTATTACCGGTATCTATGCCGATAAAAAAGGACGTGTCACTGTTTTGTATGGCTCTATACTGCTCTACTCTCTTGCCAACTTTGCCAATGCCTTTGTGCAGGATGTGAATACCTATGCGGTGATCCGTTTTCTGGCGGGTGTGGGTCTTGCCGGCGAACTGGGTGCGGGCATCACACTGGTCTCGGAAAGTATGACGGTAGAAAAACGGGGCTACGGCACCATACTGGTTGCTACGCTGGGCGCACTGGGTGCGGTAACGGCGGGGCTCGTGGGCGATTTTCTGCCGTGGCGGCAGGCATTTATGGCGGCAGGCATTACCGGTGGCATATTGCTGCTGCTGCGCCTTAGGTCTTACGAGCCTACCATGTTCAGCGACAGCAACCTGGCTAACCATAAAAGGGGCTCTCTGCGACTGCTGTTCTCATCGCCCCGAAGAGTACTGAAATATGTGGCCTGCATACTGATGGGGATACCCATATGGTATAGCGTGGGCCTGCTCATCACCCTTTCTCCGGAGCTGGCTAAAGAACATGGCATAGACGGACTGAAGTTATCGACCTGTTTTATTCTCTTCCAGATAGGTATCACCAGCGGCGACCTGCTGAGTGGCATACTGAGCCAGTTGCTGAAAAGCAGAAAGACGATACTCATAGCCTTTATGGCGCTTGGTGTCGGGGCTACTATCTACCACTTCATCAATATTCAGCAGGGTCATCAGCTCAATGTTACCTCCTTTCTCATGGGGCTAGGTTGTGGTTATCTGTCGGTGTTTGTAACCACTACTGCAGAGCATTTCGGCATCAATCTGCGGGTTACGGTCACGGCTACGGTTACCAACTTTATGCGGGGCGCACTGGTGCTGCTTATTCCATTGCATCAGGGCATAGAGTATATGCTGGGAATAGGGCTGGCCGGAGGGCTGGCAATAACCGGTGT
Organism: Bordetella parapertussis; assembly: GCA_943331005.2. Taxonomy (GTDB): domain Bacteria; phylum Bacteroidota; class Bacteroidia; order Chitinophagales; family Chitinophagaceae; genus Nemorincola. The sequence goes on along the minus strand of CALQJX020000010.1, from coordinate 35,702 downwards.
ACTGGTTTGGACGCTTGCGCTCACTGCTGCCATTGCCCTGCCCGATACCTTTGGCAAATCGCTCGCCTATACCGAATCATAGTATCAGTGCTGCCTTACCGTGTCTGTGCAGGTGTGCGCCTTGTAGGTAAGAAAGGTAATGATATAGCTTAGTTCTTCTGTAGTTACACGGGTGTCTGGAATGCTACGTTCGTGTTCGGCATTATCCATTCGGATACCATAACCCGCCAGCTTGTCTGCCGGGAAAACGGGTATATGTTCTCTGCGGCCCTTGCGTATAGTGTGGCAGCCGGCGCAGTTCTCTTCATAGAGTGCTTTTCCTCTTTCCCATTCGCGTATGTATTGCGTGCGTACTGTTTCCGACATCTCTGGCGGAAAGTTGTGATGTACTTTGTTGCGCCTTGCCGCGCAAGACACAAACAGCAACAGTGCTGCTATGGCTATGTATCTGTTTCTATGCATAGATCAGTATATGCCCCCTACGATACGGTTATTAAAAACCTTGTTGCGTGATCGGGGAAGTTTGTCTGGTTTTGAAATGGTGGGTATTTCCTCATTCAGGGTATAGAGAAAGGAAATGATATCACTCTTCTCTGCGGGAGAAAGGTGCAGCGAGTCGGAAGAAAGTGTCTGATTGGGAACAGCAAGACCATGGCCCGCACCGCCACCTGCATCATAAAAATCAAGCACCTGCTGCAGGTTTGTGAACACCCCATTGTGCATATAAGGCGCTGTGCGTGAAATGTTGCGCAGTGTGCCCGTGCGGAAGGCACGAAAGGTCTCTGGTGCAGCATGCGCACCAGAGCGGCCGGTATCGGCACTCAGGCGCGTATAGGCAGTATCGGCAGGCACTCCCAGCACCTCAAACTCGGAACCTACATATGGTGGCTTTACTCCGTTGAAGAAAGGCACAAAATGACAGGTGCCACACTGCGCCTTGCCCATAAACAGATTGAACCCATGCTGTGCCGCCGGTGACAGTACGGCACTGTAATTCATAGCCGAGTCGAACAAGGAGTAGCCGCTGCTGTAGCTGCCATAGAACGTTGTAATTGCAGAAACGATGTGCTCCTCTGTAACTTCCTTGGATGATGGTGTAGCCTGTAGCAAGCGGTTGAAGGTGCGGCGATAATCGGGGCAATCCATAACCCGGCTCACTATTTCGGTGCGGCTGCAACCCATCTCTGAGGGATTGGTAATAACATCTAAGGCCTGCTGCTGCAGCGAGTGGTGCCGACCATCGGCCATGAGCAAATGGTTGTAGCCTGCATTGATGAGTGAGGGCGTATTGCGGGGCAGGCGGTCGCTGCCGTTGAGGTGCAGCGAAGTTGCAGCAGTGGTATCGGTGAAACACTGTTCCGGTTTGTGGCAGGAGGCACAGGATCGCTTGCCATTGGCAGAAAGAACAGGATCGAAAAATAACTGTTTGCCTACGGCTGCTATCTGCAACAGAGTAGCGCTATCTGCTACCCGCAGAAATACGCCACGTGTGTTCTGCCCGTTATAGAGCCCCTTGCTGAATATACCGGTAACCTGTTTGCTGAGCGTATAATCTATAAGGCTATGGCTAACCACATGGTGCTGCATAATAAGCTGCTGATTGAGCCGGTAGAGCGGATCTACATATTTCCTGATAAAAGTATAGTGGTCGAAGCTGTCAATAGTTTCAGGCTGTGCAGCAACATACCTGCACAGCTCATCATACAACGTACAGTATGCAGCGGGCAGCGCCTGTGCAGGGTATGAATTGCCAAAGGACTTATACACACCAGCTACTGCAGATAGCATGTGCCGCAGCTCGGGAATGATACGGCGCTCATCTGGACAATCGAACCCGGTAGTATAAATAGCGGCGAGGTTCAGCAGGAACAATCTGTTGCAGAGGTAGAAGTTGTGATAGGTGTCCTGCTGCACTGTTATAGAATCGTGCGTGTAAATTGAAGTGGCCTCTATTGCCGATCTCACCAGTTGCAGCAGTGTATCGCGTTGGGGAGCAGCCTCGTGCAGGTGCTGCCATGCCAGGGTGAAGCCGGCTCCATCGCGCCGATAGGGCTTTTCGAATTTTTCAAACACTTCGGTTTCCCATTCAACCGGCAGAGGACCGTTTATATGTTTGTATGCCAGGGGTTCCAGGTAGCGTAGCCAGATATCGGCGGCCTTCATTGTGTTCCTTGCCTGTGCTATGGCGGCATCTATGCGGGCCACATCGGCAGGGTTGGAGAGATCTGCAACGGTAATGACGGCCAGCAATGCCTGCTCTTGTTGTTGCAGCTGCTGTATGTGCTGTGTGTATAGTGAGGCATAGTCTGTCTGCCGGGCACCCGAGAAAGAATAAACTGCCAGAGTGGCCGCAACAAGCAATAAGACAATAGCAGATTTGATTTGCCTACTCCCCATAACACTACACGCTTACGTAAGCGGCGATGAAAGTAGCAGGACTATATTGCCCCAACATTAACACAATGTGGCTCTAATGTTATTTGTGGCAAATGGTGTTGTAGAAAAGCAGGCGATTACTGCTTTGAGACATGAGATCTTGCAGGTGTAAATACATACTACCAAAACTGCATAATTGTAAAAAAACATATTAGTAACCTCCCTTGGCAAATCCCCTCCCCATATTTCCACAATACCTATATTTGTATAGTGAAACTACTGTGCACCATACTGGCCATACTGATAATGACACTGTCGTTACAGCCGGGCTGTACTGCCGCTCCTGCTGCGGTGCGCGGTTGCTGTATGGAGACAGAGGGTAGTTGCTGCTCCGACGAGGAGCAACCCTGCAGCGATGAAGAGCATGAGCAGAATTGCGCCCGGGTGTGCAATCCGTTTCAGGTATGTTCTTGCTGCGCATTCAGTGTGGTGGTGCCTGCGCCGCTACCTGTTGCTGTTTTTGTGTCGTTGCCCCGGCAGCATGCCACATGGGCACTACTTTTTGTGGCTATCACAGACAAGCCTGCTTCGGGTATCTGGCAGCCTCCACGGTTGTTGCTGAGCTGATATATTTCAATCCCATTTGCCGCTGCAACAATTACTGCTATAGCCATTACACAAAGAGGCTGTGGTGATCATCAATTCCATAAAATATTTCAATCACAATGAACAAGAATATAGTTTTTGTAATGGTGGCGGCTGCCACCATGTGCACGGCTGCTGCGCAGGCACAAAGTAATGCCGACAGTGTAATGACTGCCGAGATAAAGGTGGTGAACCTGCACTGCAACAATGATATGCCTACCATTAAAAAAAGATTGCTGAATCAGGACGGAGTAGACGAAGTGAAGTTTACCGACAGAAACGGCGATGCCTCTGTTTTTACGATAGTGTATCACACCGCGGCTACCAGCCGGCCACAGATAGAAAAGGCGATAGAAACAACGCCCGGCTGCGACGATAAAACAGAAACACCCTACAGAGTAAGCCGTAAAAAACCGAAGTTATGAGACGGCTCATATTGCTGTGCCTGCTATGCCCGGCAATTGCTGTGCAGGCGCAAACCCTGAAGGGTAAGATCTTTGGGGAAGCGGGAGCAGAAAAAGAGATTCTGCCCGGTGCATCGGTGCACTGGATAGGCACTGCTACAGGTGCGGCTGCCAATGAGAACGGGGTGTATGAACTGCCCCTTACCGGCATTACAGACCGCAGAGTAGTAGCGCAGAGTACGGGCTACCTCTCTGATACCATTTCCGTAGGCGACCGCACCTACCTGAGTATAGTGCTGCATAAAGATGCGCAGCTGCTAAAGGAGGTGACCATAAGCGACCGCAGCGGGGCATATGTTGCGCACCTCAGCGTTTCACAGACGGCAGTCATCAATCAGCGCGAACTGAGTAAGGCAGCTTGCTGCGATCTGGCAGGTTGTTTCGGTACGCAGGCATCGGTGCAGCCACAAACCACCAATGTGGTAACCAATGCACAGGAGCTGCGTATACTGGGCCTTTCGGGAGTGTACAATCAGGTGTTGTATAATGGATTCCCTATGATACAGGGATTGAGTTATACCTATGGTATCAGCACCTATCCGGGTTCTCTGGTAGATAATATATTTGTGTCCAAGGGAACCACCTCTGTGCTGCAGGGTTTTGAGAGTATAAGCGGCCAGATAAATCTGGTGAGCAGGCAACCCGACAAAACCGACCGGCTGTATGTGAATGGCTACCTGAACAGTTTTGGAGAGGCGCACCTCAATGCTAACGTTGCAGGAGCGGTAGGCAAAAAGAAAAAGTGGCATTCGCTGCTGGCAGCACATATGGTGCAGCCGGCCCGCAAAACAGATGGCAACAAAGACGGCTTTCTGGATCTGCCCATGCTTACCCGCTACATGCTGGCCAACAACTGGACCTATGGCAATGACCGCAAAAAAGGCTGGGCCACACAGATAGGCCTGCGCATAACCGATGAGAACAGGGTAGGCGGACAAATGGCCTATAATGCAGCTGCAGACAAGGGCAGCAATAAGGTATATGGTCAGTCGGTACACTTTACCCAACCTGAACTCTACGGCAAATCCACCTACAGGTTGAATGATGACCATGCTGTGGTACTGATGGTGTCGGGTTTTATGCACGACCAGACATCGTGGTTTGGCACTACCAGCTACAAAGCACAGCAGCAGAGCGGCTATGCCAATCTGCAGCACGAATGGCAGTGGCGGGAGCAGCACCTGCTGCGCTATGGTGCCAGCTACCGGTATCTGGAGCTGAATGAGCAGATAGGCTTTACCGACACTTTGCTGCAACGCGGCTATGCCGGCAACTACAACACACGCCTGCGTGTGCCTGGTGTGTTTGCAGAAAACACCTTTCACTGGGCAGATGATAAGGTGATACTGATAGCCGGTGTGCGTGCAGACAGGCATCAGCAATGGGGCACCAGGCTAACGCCGCGTGCCATGGTAAAGTATGCCATGAACGAGCAGCATACGCTGCGCGCATCGGCAGGTACAGGCTGGCGTCAGGTAAACCTCTTCAGCGAGCAGCCCAATCTGCTGGTGAGCTCCAGGAACATTGTGTTTTCTGAAACACTGCATCCCGAGGCTGCATTCAACTGGGGCGTGAGCCATACATACAGGTTTACCGCCGGCAAAACAACAGGTACACTCAGTGGCGACTTCTACAGCACCCGCTTCACCAATCAGTTCTTTCCCGACTATGATACAGACCCAACCAGAGTCTACATCCGCAATTTCTATGGTATATCACGTTCCAACGGGTTGCAACTGGAAGCGTCTTTTATGTTCTTCAAACAACTGGAGTTCAGAACGGCCTACAACTACCTGCATGTATACAGGGTAGAGAACGGGACGAAGAACAGTCTGCCTTTCAATCCGCGTAACAGGGCCATGGCGGCGGTTTCCTTCCGCACAAAGAACAACAGATGGCAGGCTGATGCCAATACGCACTGGTTCGACAAAATGAAGCTGCCCGATACACGCAGCAATCCTGAGGCATACAGGCGGCCACTCTATTCTGTACCCTATGTCACACTCAATATACAGGGCACCTTCAGGTGGAAGCAGCTGGATGTGTATGCTGGTTGCGAGAACATAACCAACTACCGTCAGTCCGATCCTATCATCAGTGCCGACAATCCTTTTGGTAAGTACTTCGACCTCTCTTCGGTATGGGGGCCTACCAGGGGCAGAGAGCTCTATGTGGGTGTGCGCTACTGTATAAAGTAAGCATCTCTTTTTATACAGGAACAGCCACCAGTAAGGTGGCTGTTCCTGTATAGGGTATATCGCTAATGCACTAGTCTATAATGTTCATCTTCTTCATGATGAAGGTAGCGTTCTTGTTCTTGCAGATACCGTTGCGCAGGCGATAGTCGAAAGTGAGTTCGCCGCCGGATGTGTCTACCTCGAAGCACTTGTTGGTAAGCACATCGGGATGTGCATCTGTAGTGAGGCATACTTCCAGATCGTGGGTGGCAATGGCACCAATGGCGCGCGTGCGAATGATCTTTTCTATGACCCCTACTGTGCCGCTGCGCTTATCGTCGGAATTGGTGCCACGCAGTATCTCATCGAGCAGCACAAAGGCGGGTTCAGACTGCAGATGGGTGATGATGTGCTGCAGCCGTTTCACCTCGGCAAAGAAATAAGATTCATTATCTGCCAGTGAGTCGGACTGGCGCATAGATACATACATGCCCATTGGGTGTATATGCGCCTCTGTGGCACATACTGCACCGCCTGCATAGGCAAGTACCATATTCACCCCCATGGTACGCAGGAAGGTACTCTTGCCCGACATATTGGAACCCGTGAGGATGATGAACCGGTGCTGCGCAAAAGAAACATCGTTGCACACACGGCGTGCTGCAGGTATTGTAGGGTGACCCAGCTCAGTGAAGGAGATAAGCCCGTTATCATTGAGCTGTGGAAAACAGAATGAAGGATTGTTGTACTTCATATTGGCAAGGCTGCAGAGCAACTCTGCTTCTCCAATAGCATCGAGCCATGCGGGTATAGATGCTGCATATTTTTTCTTCCAGATAATGAGGCTGTGCAGTGCATGCAGGTGGTGCAGGTATAGTCCGTTCATGCCCATGGCTGCAAAGGGGTTCTGTACATTCTCTAAAGAGGCATAGATGGCGGCCAGCTTCAGAATATGTGCACCTGCGCTTGTGCCATCTTTCTGCAGCCGCTGCTGCAATGCCTGCAGGTAGGGTGCAGCGAAAGAACGCTGTTCTATAAGTTGCAGCAGACGTGCATAGGCAAGCAGTGTTTTCTGTACCTGCTCTGTACCTGCAATGGCTTTCTTTATGCGCCTGAAGCTGATGAAGAAAACAGTTAGCTGCAGCGGCACTATATAGGTGATGGCAGACCACCATGTTTCTGCACCGGTAACAGCATAGAGCAGTATGCACACGCCAAGTATGGCAGGCAGCACAAAGGATATAATGCGCAGTGCGGCTGGCAGTGCAGGCTCTGCTACGCCCGACCATCGCAGCAGATTGCGACTGTCTTTCTGTGCATCCTGCACCAGGCGGGCATGCGCAAAGAACAGGTGCCGCTGTTCTGTTTCTGCCGCCAGCTCTCCTACTGCCTGTTGCTGCTGCAGTATGGTAGCTGCTGCGGGTAGCGAGGTGAGCGCAGCAGCCAGCTTGTCGCGCCCCATTTGTGTGGCAGTGCGGTTGAGGTGCTGATAGAGCGAACGGGGACCAAACAGATCCAGGTCGGCAGCATAGGGGTGAGTATCATCGGTATACTCCTTACCATCATTCCAGGTCAGGGTGCCGGTGCGCAGATAAGCAGCCTCTTCTTCATAGATGAGATACAGCTCCTGCGATAGTTTGCGTTGCGCATCGGCACGTTGCTGCTTCTTTACCAGAAACAGAAAAACACCTACAGCCGCTGCTGCACTCACTGCCAACAGGGGAGTACCGGTATTGTAGGCGGCAAAAAACAACCCAATGGCAGAGAGCATAACACCCAGGCGTGCCATGCCCAGGCGGTCGCGCAGACGGGTAGCCTGCTGAAAATCTTTAAAATGCTGTGCCCGCTTCGCTTCGTAGCCGGCTATTATTTGATCTTGCATATTGTAGTGTGGCAGCACACTGCTACCACACTGCAAAGCAACTGATAAATTACTGGTGCTGCAACTTTAAGAAAAATGGTGTTACTGCAGATACCTTGCTTGCCCGTAAGAAGCGCGGGCTGGAAGCGTGCACCAGTAACGCATACAACCCGCACCACAGGCAAGCAGTTGTCTGAATAAGATAGCTCCCTTTCCCATTAGAACTGCAGCTTGTAAATAAAGTTGGGGAAGAAGCCCAGCTGATAGGTATACATGACAGACTTACTGCCGTTGTCGTATGACTGTGAAAAAACGTTTTTGTGATTGGTTACGTTCTGCAGATCGAGCGAGAAGGTCTGTGATAACTTTTTCGACCGGCTGTTGTGCACATAACTCATTTTAAAGTCGAGCCTGAAATAGTCATCGTAGCGCGTGCTGTAGGCATAGTCATCGCCCTTCAGTACCATGTTTCCCGCATTTTGCGATGCTGTGAGATCTATAGGTGTATGATAGCGGCCGCCGGCATTGGTAAATTTCAGATCGGTAGAGAATTTGTTTCTTCTCTCGCCACCCACCTTAAACTCTTTACCTGCAAGTATGTTGTATACATAAGTGCCATTGAATGCCGTATTGTGTTCCACCCCATCGCTGCCCTTGTATTTAGACTCATATACCGATGCGGTGAACAACCCGTAATAACTATTGCTGAAGAATTTCTCCAGTGTCACCTCTGCACCGTAGTTGGTGCCTGTGCCGTTGTTCTTCAGGTTCACAGAAAGGTCTGGTTTGAAGCTGGAACCTGTATTGAGCATAGAATAGCTGCTGCTAAAAGAATCTACCGGCACATTGTACAGATACTGATAATAGACCTCTGCCTTCACGCGCCAGTTCTTTATTGGTTGCCAGTCGTACCCCAATACATAATGCTGGCTTTTGGTAAAGCCCAGATCTTTGTTGGTATTGGTAGTGGTTGCATACTGCATCTCATTGAAGTAGATATTTACCGGCTGCATTTGTGCATGCAGCCCCAAGCCCAGGCTAAAGCTGCTTTTTGCACCTACATCATACTTCAGGCCCAGGCGGGGTTCCAGAGAGGTAGAGTTGCTGTTGAGGAATAGCTTCTGCGTATGCAGGCCCACATTGGCAGTCAGCTTTTCGCTTAGTGAGTACTTCATGTGTGCATATGCCTGTGCCAGATGCGTATAGCTCTTGCTGTCCCATATCTGCAGCCAGTCGGGCAGGTTGCGGCGGGTGCGGTAATACAGATCCAGATCTATGAGCTGGTCCTGCAGACCGAACTTGAAAAACAACCGCGAATTCACCTTGGTGTTGTAAGCCACGGCTGCTACATAGGTTGTTTGTATCACCTTTTCTTCTTCTATACTGCGGCTGTTATTGCCGGTGTCTGCGGTAGATTGATCCTGTGTGTTCTTCGCATAGTTCACACCTATAGAAGAGGTGATGTAGGAACGGCTGTTCAGGATCTTCAGGTGTTTGATGCCCACTATACCTATAGCACTGTACAGGTCTGTATTATCAGGCGGTGCATACAGACTTCCGGTTTTGCCACCTGCTATACCTATGCTGCTGTTGGCCAGTATACCAAAGAGGCTGAATGTGCCCAACCGGGTGTTGCCGCTGTTCACCTTGAAGGAGAGATCCTTGTAGGTGGGTGTTGCCGCAGTGCCTATGTTTATGCCCAGTGTAGAGGCAAGAAATGCTACAGACTGGCGGTAGGCTACCAGATAAGAAGCATTGCTGCCCTTGGCTACAGGTCCTTCGGTCATACCCTCCAAACCCGTTACCAGACCCACCTGCAGCGTATGTTCCCTTTTCTCTGTATTGCCGTTCCTGAAACCCAGATCGAACACACCGGATACCGCATTGCCATACTCTGCCGGAAAAGCAGAGGTAAAGAAATCAGAGCTCTTCAGCATGTTGGTATTCAGCGCGCTTACTGCGCCGCCTGTAGTACCCACCGTAGCAAAATGGTTGGGGTTGGTTACATTCATACCATCTATACGCCACAGCACCCCAACCGGTGAATTTCCCCTTATTACTATATCGTTCCTGGAATCATCCGGTGCGCTGACGCCTGCAAAGTTGGCTGCCAGACGGGCAGGATCGCTGCGGCCACCCGCATAGCGGTTTACCTCTTCCATAGAGAAGGTGCGGGCACTTACTGTAGCCAGTTTGTTGATGGTGCCTGCCTTGCCGCTTGCTTTCACCACTACCTCCTTCAGCCGTTTAAAGCTTTCCTCCATTGTGAGGTCCAGTATAGTTTCCTTGCCCGATGTTACTACCACATTGGGAATGTTCAGTTCCTTATATCCCTCATTGGTTATGCGCAGCTCGTACCTGCCGGGAGCTATGTTGCGCAGTATATACATACCCACACTATCTGTTATTGCTGCAGAAAGCATTGTGTCATATACAAACTGTATAGATGCGCCCCTTATTGGTACCAGCGAAAGCTTGTCTGTAATGGTGCCGCGAATATTCTGCTTATTGTTCTGGCTCCAAACCTGCGCCGGCAGCAGCAGTAGGAGCAGTAAGAACATTGATGCGTATTCTGATATTTCTTTGGAACTGCGGTATGCAGTTTTGTTTTTGGTTACCCAGTGTTTTCCGGTCATGTATACTTGTGTTTGCAGGTTTAGACGATGCTATTTCCTCTTACCCCTGCTTTGTAAGTATATTCTTTATAAATAACTATAATTATTGAAAATTGTTGATTGCTGAAATGGCGTCTTTGCCACCCCGTGCCCTGAATGCGATACTTTATTGGCAGTATACTTTGCAAAAATATTACTGCATCAGAATTTCCCGTTTTTCAGAAAAATATTTGCAATGAGCAAAATCGCTGCAGTAAAGGGTTTCGGGAGATAAAAGTTTCCAAAAATTGCTCATTTTTTACTCGCGCGATATTTGTTATATCATATACATGAGCAGGTGCGCTATATGTAAGTGTGCTGCAAATGCAGTCGGTAGCAGGGTTTAGGGCTATAGTTCTCATTGCCCCAACAGGCACAAACACCATGCCATATGTAGCCGAAAATGCCGTACTGACAGTAACAGATATCCACAAATTTTTGCGTTAGCATTATGGGGTATCATGTGGTGATTGAAATAGTTGACCTTATTCGCAAGTCGAAAAGACTTGCAGGAAGATAGACACAAGTGGAAAACACTTGCGCCAAACGGGTGTTTTGTTATAACTTTATTATAGTACATAAAATTTTACCTATGCGCAAACTTCTGTTATTACTCGCTATCTGTGGAATGTGTAGTAAAATACATGCTCAGACTATGCAGGAAAAACTCTACTATACCTGTAAGGTATGGGGTTTTGTAAAGTACTACCACTCGGAAGTGTCAATGTGCAATGTAAATTGGGACAGCGTTTTGCTGGCAGTATTGCCTGATGTAAGGAGTGCAACAACCAGCACACAGTTTAATAATGCAATGATGGATATGCTCAATGCGGCAGGTCCTATGGTGTTATCAACCTCATATTTCCCAGATACATTGCCATCAGAATTGAAACGCAATAGGGATTGGAGCTGGATAAGCAGCCCTGTATTACGGCCTGATGTGCGGACAATATTGGATACTATAAAGAACAACTTCAGGCCACATTTAGGTTGTTGGGTCGATTATACTTCTGCTACAGCTACCGGGCCTTATTCCTACTTAACGTTTGGTGCAGATAGTGTCATACTAAGGTTAAGTACCACAACAACATTCCCCACTCAGGATCAAAGGCTACTTATGTTTTACAAATACTGGAATATTATCAAGTATTTTAATCCTTATAATTATGTTACTGATGTTTCTTGGGATACGGTTTTGTACAATTATTGCGTGCCAATTTCAACTGTAACTACCGCTGAAGCCTTATTTCATTTGTATGAAAAAATTAGTGCAACGTTAGATGACGCCCATGCTGATCGTTTGACCTATAGTTCTACTTTTCAGTCATTACCCGGTTTTTACATGCCCAAACTCCGGCTTAGGTATTATGAAGGGAAGTATGTGGTTGTGAAATCGGGCATCAGTGGTATTGTGCCTGGGGATGCGCTAGTAACTATTGATGGGAAAACAGCCACACAGTGGGAAGATAGTTTGAGGCAATATTGTTCTATAGGAAATACTTCTGTATTCAGAAGACAGATGTATAATACGTTTTTGGGCAGGAAAGTTAACGGAACAATTATTAATTTGGTTGTTGAAGATAGCACGGCCACAAACCACACGTTTAATGTAAGTTGTGTTTGGCCACCCGGAGACCCTAGCTTTTTTTATGCTGATTTTTACACTGTCGATTCCTTATCCATTATTCACTGGAAGACATTGAATTGTGATATAGGTTATGTAAATATGGCAAATCTTGCCATTGGGGAAGAGAACAGCATGTATAGTGAATTGCTAAATAAAAGCGCTATTATTTTTGATTTAAGAAATGGTTCGTTAGGTGCAACTTTGAATACAGCTAAATTATTATTCCCTGGATCAACGGAAGTAGCAAAATATACGATACCCGACGTAAATTATCCGGGCACGTTTTTCTGGAACCATCAATACATTGGTGTGCCAAACCCCTCTTTTTACACAGGTAAGGTCATACTACTAATGGATGAAAATTCACAAAGTTATGATGAATGGTCATGTATGGCATTAGGTGCAACTGGCAACGTGATAAAAGTAGGTAACCAGACTGCTGGAGCAGATGGCGATATCAGCAGGGTGAAGCTATCCAATGATTTATATGCAGGCTTTACTTCGCTGGGCACTTTTTATCCTAATGGAGATAGTACCCAAAGAATAGGAATAGTACCCGATAGTATCGTTTCACAAACAAGATTGAGCATAAGGCGTGGGCGCGACAATGTACTGGAAAAAGCATTGAAGATTGCCGGGTGTGAAGTATCTGTAAGTGATATTCCAGGTGAGCAATCAAATATTTCCATTTACCCCAACCCTGCAAACGAAACCATAACCATAAAAACAAACAACATACAATCTGAAAACATTACCGCAACCATCACCGATATTTCAGGTAGGATATTGTTGCAAATGGAAATAAATAATAATGCCACACTTGATATAAGAAGGCTGACAGCTGGCATGTACTTTGTAAACGTAAAAACGAGAGATCGATTTTTTGTAACGAAAATGATAAAGGAATGAGATCTCCCCAACTCCTTAATATCCCAACCCCAAGAGCAATGTCAGTAAGTCAAAGGAATTAGATTATTATTACGCCCATTTTAGGGCTAAGTTTTCTTTGTATCTTGTGCCGGTTGTCATCGGGGCTTTAGTATTATGCCCTTTTAGGACTATTTGTTTGTCCAATAATCCTTTATTTAATGACATTGCCGAGCTGAGCTTATTTTTCCAGAACTAATAATAATATCGTTCGGTGTATCTCTCCGTCTACGATGTGACGGAAGTAAATCTTCAGATTTACGAATGTACTACACTAAAAGAGCAGGAAAAGAAGCGGGAGCGAGGTGAGTTACAAACCTGCCTGACGGCAGACAGGCGCCACACCACCTCATCCTCGTTGCAAACGATGACGAGTGAGGGTAAAACCTACGCCGAACGATGGGGTTACCAATAAATATTTTAGAGGGAAGAAACTCACAAATGATCAGTTCCTTAGAAGTCTCCAGGAACACAATAGTGTATTTGTTTTTGTACGAGATGCACTTGTAACCCATAATAGCTCTTTCAGGGTCACGGCATATTGCGTGATTTCTTCGCGAGTCAGAAAGTTTTATAAAACAATCGTAACCGTCGTCGGAAAAATTTTTCTGCCGTAGCTACTAATCCTTTGGATTCAATTATACCATGCTACTTCAGCAATGCTATCTGCTACTGTTTCTTTTACAGTTACTTTTCGGCGGCCCACTTTCTGATGAGTTTTTTGCTGTGAGCTCTTGCTTCCTCAATAGATAAGAGTTTTTCCGGCCTTGTTTTTAAGGCTGCCTTTTTCTGTAATGCTTCATAATTTTCTACTGACAAAACAACATATGACTTATTGTCTATCACAAGCGTATTCATAGGATCCCTTTCCATGAAAATATGAAATTTTATGTGTCTGAAAAAAAGAAGGGTGTATCAACATCGCTCTGTCGCTATCATTTTGGGTTGTCCTTCAGGGATGCGGATAGCAGCTAATCACATCTTAGTCATTTCTTCGGCAAGCGAATAAACAGTACTATTCATCGCCGGTCGGAAACCGACTACATACTCCAGTTCTCTTCCCAGGCACTTTTATAGGCATTGTGTGTTTCGGCATAGACAACCATATCGGCATAGAACGGATGCTGAGACAGGGTGGCGCTATCGCCTATTACTATCAGTTTTTTACGGGCGCGGGTCATGGCCACATTCATGCGGCGGGTATCTGCAAGAAAACCTATATCGCCATCGGTATTGCTTCTGGTCATGCTGAGGTACACAATATCGCGCTCCTGCCCCTGAAAGCTGTCTATGGTGTTTATGGCTATGGCATGTGCATAGGGCTGCAATTCCGGTGTGTGCTGCAATTGCTCCTTCAGTACAGACAACTGCTCTTTGTAGGGCGAGATAACCGCAATGGTAGGGAAGGTGTCTTTGCTGTAGTGGAGTGCCAGCTCTGCTACCAGCCGCACCAGGTGCCTGAAGAGTAGTGCGGCCTCCTCGGGGTTGGAGATGCTTTTCTGCTCTGCCCGCTCATCAAAGCCGCAGCCGGCGGTATCTATGAATGTAAGCGCGAGGTCATGGCCATACAGCAGCCGGTGGGCTACAGAGCTGTGCGCCGTGAGCTGGTTGTTGTAAAAGATCTTTGAAGAGAAGCCCATTATCACCTCGTGCATGCGGTACTGTTCCTGCAGCATCACTACCGCCTGGGGGTAGAGGGATATGCACTTGCTGAGCAGCGTATGGGCGAGGTCTGCCTTGGCTGCCGCATCGGATTTTATGGTGGGCGACAGCTGACAATGGTCGCCGGCAAGGATCACCTTTTTGCCCTTAAGTATGGGTATCCAGCAGGCGGGTTCCAGTGCCTGTCCGGCCTCATCTATTACCACGGTATTGTAGCGGAGGTCGCGCACGGTATAGTGGTTGGCACCAACAAGGGTAGCGGTAATGACCTGTGCTTTGGCGGTAACATCGTCTATGATATACTGCTCCATGCGGCTCACATCTTTCATGATCTTGTAAGCCTCATCAAACAATGCCTTGCGCTGTTCGCGCTCGGCGCGGCCAAAGCTGCGCTTGTATTTGTGGGCCATATCCTTGAATTCTGATGCCTGCTTTTTGAGCCGCTTTATCTCCTTCACAGAACTATGCGATGAGATCCGGCTATCGAGCGTGAGCGATAGCAGCCGCTCCGATACTCTGGCCGGATTGCCAACCCGCAGCACATTGAGCCCCTGCTCTGACAGCTGCTCGCTGAGCAGGTCTACGGCAGTATTGCTGGGTGCGGTAACAAGTATGAGTTTTTCGCCTCCCTTTATGAGCGCCAGTATGGCCTGTACCAGCGTGGTGGTCTTGCCGGTGCCGGGCGGGCCGTGCACTATGGCCAGCTCATTGGCCTGTACTATCTTTTGCACCGCCTCTTGTTGTTTGCTGTTCAGCCGGGGCTGCACAGGCACAGGCATATCGGTATGGAAGGTGGGGCTGGTAGCGCCGGTGAGTACTCTTATAAGATGGCCTTCTTCTTTCTTTTCGGCGAGGGCTGTAGCCAGCTTCAGTGCTGCCTGCATCTCGTCATAGCTGTTATCGTCGAAGAGCAGATCTATGCCCAGCTTGCCGTCGCTTGCCCAGTCGGGCAGCTCATCGGTGCGCAGCGAAATCTTGAGTCTGTTGCCCCCCACAAAGGTGATGGTGCCTTCCAGAAAATGATTTTTGGGATCGAGGTTGGAGAACAGCATGGCCGATACCCCGAAGCGCAGCTGATGCGGCACATCGGTATGGGTGGGGCGCTCTGCCTCTACGGTTATATACTCTGCCTTGCTGAGTTCTGTGCCGCGTATGGCTATAGGATACCATGCCAGTCCGGCGGCACGGCGCTCTGCAACTGTAGAAGAACGGGTGAGTTCGAGATAGGCCTGTTTATCTACCTCGCGCTCGGTGTTGATGAGCTCCTGCAGCTTCTTGAAATAATCCATGCGCAAAGGTAACGGAACAGACATGGATTACTGAACCCCGCAGCCTACAGCAGCTTTTTGATGATGACCAGCTGGCCCAGGTGGTAATGCATATGCTCTATGATACCCGCCAGATTGCGGTAATAGGTGCCATACTTAGCATCGGTAAATGGCTGGGGAAGAATGCTATCTGGCAGCTGCTCTATGAGGGTGGCAAAGGCAAGGGCATCGTCCCAGACCTGCTGCTGCAATTGCTGCCAGTCCTGCTCGCAGGTAATGGGTGGCAGATCGAAGCTGAATTTGTCGTGCGCATCGAGCGGGCCACCCTGCAACACCTTTAGCGCGGCAGCTACATAGTAATGCATGTGGTATACCAGTGTGGCAACAGTATTCATAGCATGTACCTGTGTGGTAGCCTGCTGCCAGTTGATGTCTGCAAGCTGGTCTTTGAGGCAGGAGGTGGACCAGTTGCCACCAAAATGTATGTCTCTGAGATGTTTGGCTATCTGCGCAGTAGTGGTCATAGTGAAGTGGTTTGCTCCTGCTAAAATAAGAACAGGCAAGGATATATATCGAAATTTCAGGCAGTCTGCAAACCTACTTACCTTGTTATTTTAGGGTTAAACAACATACAAATAAAGAAGCTTTTGCTATAACAGTACTAATTTTAACAAATAAATGCATATAAACACACACATGAAACAAATTTATTTTTTAATCGCTGCGCTATCCATTAGTCTGGTTAGTTTGACATCTGAGTCCAAAGCGCAAAACATAAATACTATAATCGGTACCGGTGTTGCGGGTTATAGTGGTAATGGGTCGATAGCTACCGGAGCCATGGTAAACAATGCCAGTAGTGTAGCTATTGACACCATAGGTAACCTGTATATAGCCGACGTAAGTAATAATGTGGTAAGGAAAGTGAATGCCACTACGGGCATCATCACAGTTTTTGCCGGCGGCGGCAGTGCAAGTGCCTCTGGAGTACTAAGCGGCCCGGCTACCGCTGTTGCGCTGAATAGCCCTACCGGTGTGGCAGCAGACCTGAACGGCAATATATTTATTGCAGTGCGTGGTGATGGCAAGCTGGCAAAGGTAAATTCGGCAGGTATTATATCTACTATAGATAGTGCGGGTGTGAGTGCTGCGGGTGGTCTTGACCCGATAAGTGTTGCTGTTGACAGATATGGTAATGCTTATTATGCAGACTACAACAGGAATAAAATATGGAAAAAGAATTTCTCCACAGGTACTATTACCTCTGTTGCCGGTCTCACCTTTCCGGGATATGATGGCGATGGCGGTCCTGCTACTGCAGCGCACCTCAATGGCCCAACAGGAGTAGCAGTAGACACAATGGGCAATGTATACATAGCCGATAATGGCAACAACGTTGTGCGAAAAATTGATGCATCGGGTGTTATTAAAACATTGGTGGGCACCGGCGGATTCGTTTACTGGGACTATACAAATAATACCTCTACTACCAGCCTGAACCAACCGTATGGAGTAGCCGTTGACCGTACAGGTAATGTATATATATCTGATGCTAATAACAACGTGATACGCAAAGTAAATGCTTCTTATGTTGTGAGCACAATTGCAGGTACCGCTACAGCAGGCTATTCGGGCGATGGTGCTGTTGCAACTTCAGCCCTGCTTAACGGGCCGCTTGGCTTGTGTGTATCTTTTACCGGCAACCTGTATATAGCAGATAATTCCAACTACCGTATCCGCCTTTTGGGCACACTGCCTTCGTGGCTTACGGGTTCAGGCTCATCGGCTAATCGCATACCCGTATTTGTAAACGGACACTCACAAAATACCACAGCGTGCACCAATACTACCATTGCACTGAATTCGCTGCTTGCTGTACATGACAGTGATGCCAGCCAGACCGAAACATGGTCGCTCTATGAAGCGCCACTTTTTGGCACAGCAACTGTGGCCTATAGCACCACCAGCACTGGTAGCATCATTACCCCATCAGGTCTTAGTTATACCACCGCTACAGGTTTTATGGGTACAGATAGCTTCAGCGTAAGAGTAACCGATGGTTCAGACACCACCTATACTACTATACGGGTAACTGTTGCCGAGGTTGTAAACGTAAGTGCAATATTTGGTACGAGTACGGTATGTGCGGGAAACACCACCACCCTGATCAATGGGATAGCAGGCGGTGTATGGAGCAGTAGCAATACAGGTATTGCCACTGTGAATGCGTCGGGTGTTGTAACAGGTGTAAGCGCAGGCGCGGCCACTATATCATATGTACTTGCAGGAGGATGTAATACTGCTTTTGCGCTAAAATCATTTACTGTAAACCCGGGCACTGCTGCCGGCACCCTGTCGGGACCGGCTACAGTAGTTTTGGGAGGAAATATATCATTATCGGCCACAGTGAGTGGTGGTGTATGGAGCAGCAGCAACACAGCTGTAGCTACAGTAAGTACTACAGGCATTGTTACCGGTATTGCTGCGGGCGCTGCTACTATTTCCTACAGCGTTTCGGGTAGTTGCGGCACAGCCTATGCTACTGCAGGTATTACCGTTACAGGTGGCTCTACAGGTAGTGGTTCTGCTTTGATAATCAGTACCATTGCAGGCAACCATGATGCCGGTTACAGCGGCGATGGTGGCACAGCAACAGCAGCTACACTTTTAAGCCCGTCGGGCATTGCAGTAAACGCTGCCGGAACGATCTATTTCGTGGACCAGGCCAATAACAGAGTAAGGAAGGTTACCACATCAGGCATCATCAGCACGGTAGCAGGCAATGGCATTGCAGGCAATAGCGGCGATGGTGGCGCAGCAGACGCAGCCAGTCTGAACAACCCGATGGGCGTAGCGGTGGACCTGGCAGGTAATCTGTACATAGCCGATTATGGTAATGCTAAGATCAGGAAAGTACACACATCGGGTATCATAACTACTATTGCCGGCAACGGTGCAATTGGTTACAGCCCTGACGGCACCCCGGCAACAGCCGCACAGATAGCTACCCCTACAGGTGTTACTGTTGACGCTGCCGGCAACGTATACTTTGCAGAACAGAACAACCATGTAGTAAGAAAAGTAAACACCTCGGGTATTATCAACACAGTTGCAGGAAACAGGGGTGCCGGCTTCAGTGGCGATGGCGGTCTGGCAACAGATGCTGCACTTTCTTATCCGTTCAATGTGATCACAGACCCATCGGGCAACATCTATATTTCTGATGCGGGCAACCATCGCATCCGCAAAGTAAATGCTGCAGGAAACATCTCTACAATTGCAGGCAGTGGCACATCCGGCGGGTACGCCGGCGATGGTGGTGCTGCGACTGCTGCGCTGCTGAATAACCCTGCCGGTATTGCATTTGACGGAACAGGCTCGCTGCTGATAGCCGACCTGAATAACAACTGTATACGTAAAGTAACTTCCGGTGGAATTATTTCTACCATTGCAGGATCTACTGCGGGTGGTTTCTCCGGCGACGATAGCGATGCAACTGCTGCCAGTATGTATAAGCCCAGCGGACTTGCGGTATCGGGAGACAACATTTATTTTACAGACATGGGCAACAATGTAGTAAGGATGGTGGCTGAGACAGGAGCCCGTGCATACAATGGTTCATCTGAACCGGGCACTGGTTTTGATAAATCATTTGCTGTTTCCATTTCTCCTAACCCTTCTACCGGGATCCTGCATATAAAAGCGGATGACAATAATAAAGACGAAATATCGGTAACAGTGATAAGCACCAGCGGACAGATCATTTACCAGTCGGGAGGCAATTCACCTTACGGACTTCTGACGATATCAACAGAAAACTGGAGCAGTGGTCTTTACCTGATCAGGGTAAGTGCCGGCTATAAGTTTGCAACCAGACAGCTGGTAATAACGAACTAAAAATTAAACCAGACTTAATCTTTCCAGATAGTAAAACGACGAACCCCTTGCATTGCAAGGGGTTCGTCGTTTGTGGGGATGCGTTGAACTTGTATAAGAGGATTTAGAGCGGTTTCAGCCAGGCTATTTTTAGAGCGCGAAACAGAAAGAGAGCGAAGGGAAAAACAAGAAAGGGTGACATTGCTCTCGCTCTGCGCACCCTTTCTTGTTTTTGTGGAGAATAACGGAGTCGAACCGATGACCTCTTTCCCGATGCCTATCGGGACAAGCAAGCGCGCTAGCCAGCTGAGCTAATGAGCCACTCAATATATTTTCTGCTTTTTTTCTTTTTGATTGCTGACTCCCTTTTCATAGCAGCCTCCCGTGTTGGGAATGTTTCCGAATACTTAAGTTCCCAGTCGCTGGCTTTGGCAGTAAATGTAGATATTCCTAAATTATGCTGATTGATCCGCAAGGCAATATCTTCGGTGTATCCTGTTTAGTACTTATCAAGAGAGTGGGAATAGATTATATAAATGTAGTAGTGCATGACAAAAAAATAGCCCCGCAAATTGCGGGGCTGAAAGTGGAGAATAACGGAGTCGAACCGATGACCTCTTGCATGCCATGCAAGCGCTCTAGCCAGCTGAGCTAATTCCCCGAGCTAAGAGGTTGCAAATATAACAGGTTTCTCCGATTAATTATTATGCACATTAAAAATCATGCTTTTTATTGATGGTGGCATGAAATGGTGTAAAACTATCCCCGATCGGAGAGCCATAGTTCTCTGAATTTTTTGTCGGCATCATACTGGTCGGCCTGCTTGCGGATATTGAAGTATCTGTTGGGTCTGGGGTCGTTGCCCACACCAGCTATATATGCCCAGTTGCCCCAGTTGCTGCACACATCATAGTCTATGAGCTGCTCCTCGAAATAGGCAGCACCATATCGCCAGTCAATTTTCAGATCGTTGCAAAGGTAGCTTGCTACGTTTTGTCTGCCGCGGTTGCTCATAAAACCGGTCAGTTGCAGCTCCCGCATATTGGCATCTACAAAATCTACTCCGGTTTGGCCATTTACCCAGCTTTGCAGTGCCTGGTGGTTGTGGGGCACTGGAAGAATCTGCCATTTCTTTATACCCTTCTTCAGGAAGTACTTATTGCCATGTTTCTTCATCATGATACTGAAATAATCGCGCCACAAGAGTTCGAACACCACCCAATAGGTAGAGTCATTGGCTCCATAGGTCTGTTCATATTCCTTCAGCTTGTGGTATATAAACCTTGGCGACAAACAGCCTATTGCCAGCCATGCCGAGAAGCGGGTGGCATAGTCTGCACCCACCAACTGATTGCGTGTTTCTTTGTAAGTAGATACCAGTCTGCTTTCTTCGAAATAATACTGCACTCTTTGCAGTGCACTTGTTTCGCCACCATTATAAATTATGCCACCCCGGGTATCTGCCACAGCGCTTGTAAGCTGCAGTTCTGATAAGGTTGGTAAATCAAGTTCAGGCAAGAGGGGAGATGAGATAAAGAACGGATCACTGAAGCATTCCCTTACTGTAGACACAGCTTCTGTCTTCTGTCTGAAAGCCGTAAATACCTCGGGTGCTTCTTCGGGCGAAAATGGCAAGTCTGTAGTATGGTATAGTGTATTATTGCCCACTACCTGCAGTGTGCAATGCATAGGTTGTAACAACTGTGCTACTTCCTGCTGCTGTAACAGCTCGTAAGGCGCTACCTGTTCTGCCGTATATATGCTGCAGGCTTGGTAAATGGCAACCAGCTGCTGCAACTCACTGGCAGTATTGCCCTTTACTACTACCAGCCCCGAGCCCAGCAAACGCAATCTGCGGTCCAGATCTTCCAAAGCCTGCAAAATGAACTGCGCGCGGAATGCACCTGTTCTTTTGAAGCCGTATGGGGTGGTGGCGTAGTCTACATCGTCAAAACAATAAACAGGCACTATGCGGTCGCTGTGCTGCAATGCAGCAATGAGCGTTTCATTGTCGTGCAGGCGCAGATCTGTTTTAAACCATACTATGGAGGTATTCATTTTATAGGGTATTTATGTTTTTGAGGTAGTGATCGGCTTGCTGCAATAGTGCCGCTTGCTGTTCTGGTGACATTTTGCGCCATATGGTATACATCATCTGCACGCGCACATTGCTGCCCAGTTTCTGCTCGTGCCGGTTGTAAAAGTGCCAGTACAGGCTATTGAACGGACAGGCTTTGTCGCCGGTTTTCAGTGCCTTGTTGTAATAGCAGGTGCCGCAATAATTACTCATCTTGTCTATATAGGCAGCAGAACTTACATAGGGCTTGGTACCTACTATACCACCATCGGCAAACTGGCTCATGCCCCTAGTGTTTGTTAGCTCTACCCAGTCCAGTGCATCTATGTATATACCCAGGTACCAGGCATCCAGTTCATCGGGGTGCACACCAGCCAGCAGGGCGAAATTGCCCGTTATCATCAGCCGTTGTATGTGGTGGGCATAGGCATATGTGAGCGACTGCGTGATGCTCTGCTTCATGCAGTTCATTCTGGTGTTGCCGGTCCAGTACCATTCTGGTAGCGGGGCGGTATGTTCCAGATAATTCAAGGTGGCATACTCCGGCATTTTATGCCAGTATATGCCCCGCATATATTCTCTCCACCCTATTATCTGCCGCACAAACCCTTCCAGCTGGTTGTACTGTATCTCATTGCTGCGGTTGCGCCATTCTTCTGTAGCTGCTGCTATCACCTCTGCGGGTGATAGCATTTTTGTATTCAGGGAGAACGATAGTCTTGAATGGTATAACGACCATTCATTGGCCGCCATCGCATCCTCGTAGGTGCCAAACAAAGGCAGACATTCCTTTACAAAAAAGTGCAGTAAAGACAGCGACTGCGCTCTGTTTACCGGCCACAGAAAAGAAGCCGGATCTATGGTGCCGATCGTAGCTACAGTTGTTGTTTGTAAATCTGCTACAATATCGCTCACATCATTACTGAAGACAAAGGGCGATACCGGCTTGTGACCGGCAGGTAATTTCTTTCTGTTATCGCTATCGTAATTCCATTGACCGGTAAGTGGTTTATCGCCCTCCATCAGCACATTATTCTTCCTGCGCATGTAGCGGTAAAAGTGCTCCATGATATAGCCTTTCTTCCCTGCAAAGAAGTTGCTCAACTCATCGCGCGTACTGAAAAAATGTTCGGTATCACACACACTGTAAGAGATGGTCAGTTTAGACACAAGGCCTTGCAGCAGCAGATCTGCTCTATACTCATCGGGCAGCTGGTATTCGAAGTGTGTATAGCCGTTTACTTCTATAAGCTGCATTATATTCTGCTCGAAGGACTGCAGGTTTCCTGAGTCCGTGAGTTTCAGGTATATGACCCTGTGCTGCTGTGCCTGTAATGCTGCCGCAAAGGCACGCATAGCCGCAAAGAAGCCTGCTACCTTTTGTATGTGATGGTGGGCATAATCGGTTTCGCTGCGCACCTCCATGAGTATATAGGTAACGGCAGGGTCTGCTTTTGCATACCAGCTATGATCACTGTTCAGCTGGTCGCCCATTACTAGGCGAAGTGTTTTTTTTGTGCTCATTATTGTTGCGCTATTTACGGTATTCCCACACTGTGTCGCTGGCATGTTTTCTGGTAGTCTCTATGTCTACTATTGGGTGCGGATAGTCTTTGCCTATTTCGCAGGCATAAAGCTGTTGTTCCAGCAGGTTCAGCTTCCAGGGTTCATGTATCAGGTGTGGGGGAATGTTTGCCAGCTCCGGCAGCCACTGCTTTACGAAGACAGCTTCGGTATCATGATCCTCGGAGTTTTTTATGGGGTTGTAGATGCGTATGGTATTGGTGCCGGTAACACCGGCCTGCATCTGCAATTGCGGATAATGTATGCCCGGCTCGTAGTCGAGAAACTGACGCGCCAGGAAGTGCAGCTCGCGCCAGTCTTGCCACAGATTGAAGACAAAGAACGATACCACCATGGCCCTCATTCTGAAGTTGATATAACCTGTCTGTACTAAACAACGCATGCAGGCATCTACCAGCGGCACACCGGTTCTGCCCTGTTGCCATGCCTGTATATAATGCTCGTTCCGGGGTTTCTGCAGTTCATCGTAGGCTCGGTACACATTCTCGAACTCCATGATGCAGTTGTCCTCGAACTTCTGTATGAAATGACAATGCCAGTGCAGGCGAGAGATGAAATTGCTCAGTGCCCTTTTATTGGCTGATGTATCGTAGTGCTGTGCGGTATACTGGTATACCATGCGCATGCTGATATTGCCATAGGCCAGATAGGGCGAGAGCCGGCTGCACCCCTTCCTGCTCTGGTGCGGCTTAGATATATACTTGCTGTAGTTGACATGCCGGTCCTTTATAAAACTCTCCAGATAACGCCATGCCCAGTATTCGCCTCCCTGCTGAAAGTTCTTGTTGCGTGTGGTGATATCTTCTGACAGTGGTGCGCCTTTCAGTGTGTTGTAAAAAGAGGTTTCCGGTATGCAGAAATGCCATTTCTGTTCGTCCACAATTTTGGGGTAGGCAGTCATGCTTTTTTTCCAGCGTTCTGCCCAGTTGCTTCGCGATCTCAGCCGCCGCACCACACCATTGGTCTGATACTCCTTCCAGATGATGTTGTGCGCTTTAAAGAAGCCCGCAATAGCAATATCTCTGCTGTAGGTAAGCTGGCTGCCCGTTTCCTGATGCGAGAAAACAGTGTGGATATTGTATTGCCCTGCCAGTGCAGCAAAGACATGCTGCGCCTCGTTATGAAAAATGGCTATTTGGCCGTTTATGGCACGCAGCCGCTCCTGCATTTCCATAAGCGACTCATATACAAAACGCCAGTGCCGCACATCGCTGTCGTGATGAGCCATTACTGATGGTTCAAAACAATATACCAGCATCAGTGGCAGGTTTTGCTGCTGTGCCGTATAGAGTGGTTCGTGATCTGTAAATCTCAGATCGCGTTTCAGCCAAACAATATTAATGGTTTCCTTTATCACACAGAGTAGGGGTAGGTATATTGCCGTAAACTACGGCTTTAATTATTTTGTTTAATAAATAGTCAGAAATATTAAACAAACTTACGCAAAAATATCGGGCATTATTCCAGCTTAGCCATAGGAATAGTTCTTTGTTTCACTTGAACCTTTATAACAATATCCGGAGTAGTAAAAGAATATAAAACTTGCTGCAAAAGACTGATCTGGTTATATTTATAACTATGAATAAACTCACATTGTGCAAAATGGCCGCTATATTCTGCGCAGTAATACTGACCGGGTGCAACAAAACATCGAAAAATGCCGATAAAGATCTGGCCAGTTCGCTCCGCACCACCTGTACTGCACCATTTGTAGGTCGCAGCGATACCGCCGGTATATATCTTCCCACTGCATTTACACCCAATGGAGATGGTAATAATGATGTGTATAGTTTGATAGGTGCTGAGGTAGCACCGGGATATTTTTCAAACTTATCTGTAAAGATCTATGATACCGATGGGGCACTTGTTTACCAAAGTATGGGTACATCTCTGCTCTTATGGGACGGCAAAGACCAGACCACAAACAGCCGCAGCAAAAAATATAAGTTCTATGTGAAGATCAACTACACTACCGCCCATAATACAACTGACAGCGGCGGTACATATGTATACCTGTTATCGGGCGGAAGTTGTGTAAACGGACTATCATCAGATATACCATACTACAGATTTCCGGCACAGTTTAGTCCATTTACCGGATATGATGCTTCATGGAGTGCCAATGAAACCTATTGTCATTGATCTGATACCTCAGAGCAGTTTAGGTTTGTGCTGAGAACAAGACAGGCGCCGCTGAATGCGGCGCCTGTCTTGTAAGAATTACGCTAGGCAATACTTAATTCTTAATGAATTGCTGTGTCTGCTGCTGCCTGCCGTTGCCTGCTTTTATGATGTAGAAACCCGGAGCCAGATCGCTTACAGGTATAGTGCGAACATAGGACTGAACAGCAGGTTCGCTCCATTGGCGCACCAGACTGCCGCGCATATCATAAATCCCAATTGTAAATGCGGTGGCTTCATTCCAATTAAGTTTTACACTCAGCAGATCATTTGCCGGATCAGGGAAGGTAACCATGCTACCATTATCAATTACAGCCCCCTTTACGTCGGTTGGGGCACTATACAATTCATAGTAGTACCTCCACTGTATGTCAGATGCATTGCCTGGTCCGCCGCCTGTACCCAACCTATATATCCACGATGATGATGCTGTGTTCCACGTCTCTGTAGTGGTCACCAGAATCTGGTTATACGTGTTATAACTGTTTATGCGTAGCTTGTTGTAGATGAAAGCAGCGGCAGCATTGTTCCAGTTGAGCGTTGTATCTGTAAGAACATTATGATTGGCATCATAAGTGAATGTATGCATGTTAATGTTTGCCCAGGCATGGGTAGTAGTATCCCACCTGAGTGTTGTTTCTACAGATTTATCGCCTCCCGGAAAATAAAGAATAGAATCAGCTGTGCTGTTATTCCATACAAGCGCAGTCGTGTCCCAGCGTTGCACAATGGTATTAGACAACAGAGTTGCAGCATTGTAATCATAAATAGTGTTGGTATTGTTTCTCCATATTGCGGCAGACCTGTTCCATGTCTGGCGCATTGCCAGTATCACTTTATTGGCACTGTTATAGGTATAAAAAAACTGATTGTTGTTTACCCAGTCAAGCAAAGTTGTATCCCACGTTTGTGCCAGATGATAGGTCATATTGTTGCTTGCATCATAGGCAAAACTATCTTTCTCCCTGTTTACCCATGAAAGAGAACCGGTATTCCAGCCCTGCAGTATACGGATGATGTTATTGGCGCCTGTGTAGGTATAAGTGTTATTAGTGTTGTTCAGCCAGCCTCCGGTCGACGGATATTTAACCTGCAGTACAGACTGGGTAAGATTGTTGGTTGCGTCGTAGGTGTTGGTAGTATGCTGGTAATTTACCCAGTTGTTTGAAGGGGTATCGAAAGATTGTGCAGTAACGCTGGCAATATTAAAAGTATCTGCAAAAGTCTGGTAGTACCTGTAACTGAGATTGCCTGGTGTATAACCTGTACCATAAACCATGCTGTAAGAGCTGTCGTATGCCAGTGCACCCTTTCGACTGGTATCCATTGCCCCTGTGTACATATAGTTGATAGTATCCCCTATAGTAGAGAAGTTGAGACCATTGTACTTAGTTTTGGTAAGGCCAATGAGACGCGAGATCTGCGCCTGTGCACCGATGACACAAAACAGGGAAATTGTTACTAAAAAGAACTTGTTTTTCATTTTTGCTAATTTGATTTTTGATTCCTTATAAAGATTGCAAAGTTATAACTGATTGATTATTAAATCTTTGAAAGTTCATAAGTACGACTAAAAAGTTTTTAAAAGGTTTAAACGCACTAAAAAAATATCCTCACAAGCAATAATGAAGTAAATACACCCATTTTTACCTTAAAACGAAGGTTTTAGCATTTTTTGTCGTTTAAGATACGAAACATCATTTTTTTCTAAAATACACTACTATGGTTTTTAAGCGCATGTTCGCTGTTCTGCTGCTCTGCATCTGTCTGGGCAATGCTAATGCACAGTACAACCCCCTCATCATTCCGGATACACTTTCGGGCACCACCTTCAACCTCAATGTAAGGGACACCTTCAAGCAGTTCCTGCCCGGCAACCAAACCATTACTGCCGGCGTGAACGGCAACTTCTGGGGCCCTACCCTCATCTTCAATCAGGGCGATACCGTACACATCAATCTTCACAATTACCTCAACGACAGCACTACTATGCACTGGCATGGCATGCACCTGCCGGCAGTGATGGATGGCGGTCCGCACCAGATCATTCCTCCGGGCACAGTGTGGCAGCCCTACTGGAAGGTGACCAACAAGGCCACCACATTCTGGTATCACCCGCACCTGCACGAGCATACCGAAGAACAAATGGCAAAGGGCGCCGGTGGCATGATCATAATAAGAGATGCCGAAGAAGCTGCCTTGCCGCTGCCACGCACCTATGGTGTAGACGACCTGCCGCTGGCACTCAGCAGCCGTCGCTTCGATGGCGTAAATGCTATCGACTACACATCAGGGCACTATGGCGATACCATGATGGTGAACGGCACGCTGCATCCGCAGGTAACACTACCCAAGCAGTTTGTGCGACTACGCATACTGAATGCAGAAATGGAAAGAGCCTATAATCTGGGCTTCAGCGACAATCGCACCTTCTATGTAATAGGCAACGATGGCGGCCTGCTGAGTGCGCCTGTGGCCGTAACCAGGGCAAAAATAGTGGTGGGTGAAAGAGTAGAAATACTGGTGAACCTGGGCGCAGATGCCGTGGGCAGCAGTGTGAACCTGATGGCCTACAATGCGGGTCAGGAACTGGGCTTTGGCGGTGGCGAACCCAATACTACCGGTGTTTTCGGCAGTCTGCTCAATAACCGCAATTTCAATATTCTGAATATTGTAGTGGGCACTGCTACTGCCGGCGCTATAACCACATTGCCCACTACGCTGGCCAGCAATACCTACCCTACATCTGCAGACGCTACTGTGACCCGCACCGTCAATGTTACCAACGGTAATCCTGGTCCGGCAGCAATACCTTTCCGATTCGACAATACTTCTTTCGATATGGCGTTGATCAATAAGACAGTGGTATTGGGCACTACAGAAATGTGGACCGTTACCAACAACAATGTCTTCGGTCATAGCTTCCATATACACGATGTGCAGTTCAAACTCGTTTCCCGCAGCTCTGGCCCAATAGCTTCTTACGAAAGCGGCTGGAAGGATACCTATTACCTGCACGTCAACGAAACGGTATCATTCGTAGCAAAGTTCGATGACTATGCCGATGCCCTGCACCCGTTCATGTATCATTGCCATTTTGCACCGCACGAAGATGGCGGCATGATGGGCCAGTTTGTAGTAAACGATGCCTCTGGCGTAAAAGCTACCGGTGAGGCAGGTGTAGACTATACCGTATACCCCAACCCCGCAAAAGACAGATTGTATTTCGCCTTCCCCGACCCTTCTGTACAGGCATATTATGTCACTATAACAAATGCTATTGGCCGCACCATGTGCATGCTGCCACGTCCGCAGCTGCAGTATGGTATAGACATCAGCAACTATGCGCCGGGCACGTATCTGGTGCAGCTTATTGATGAGCAGACCAAGAACACCGTTACCCGGAAGTTTGTAAAAGAGTAGGCGAGATCAAGACAAAAAGAAAACCAATGAAAAAATGCATAACAAGGTACCTATGGCTGTTGCTGCTGATGGCAGTAGCAACAACCGGATTTGCGCCGGTAAATACCGGAGTGGTAAACGACTTCAGTCTTCAGAATGTAGATGGTAAGTATGTATCGCTGAAAGACTACCCCGATGCCAAAGGTTTTATCATTGTCTTCACCTGCAATCATTGTCCGTTTGCCAGGCTATATCCGCCCCGGCTCAATGAGCTCAATAACCGCTACAAGCCGCTGGGCATGCCGCTTATAGCCATCAGCGCTACCGATACGCTGATCTATGAAGAAGATGGCTACCTGAAGATGGTGAGCAAGGCACGCAACGAAAAATTCAACTTCCCCTATCTCTACGACAATATGCAGACAGTGGCCCGCAATTTTGAAGCGCAGAAAACACCACACGCCTATGTACTGTGGAAAGAGAATGGCAAATGGGTAGTGAAATATAACGGTGGTATTGACGACAATGGTGCCGAACCGCAAAACGTGAAACACCACTACGTAGCCGATGCTGCCGATGCGCTGCTGGCAGGCAAAGAAGTAGCAGTTACAGAAACAAAGTCTGTAGGCTGCAAGATCCTCTTCAGGAAATAAATAACAACACTAACCACAAAAAAGCCCGTACCATCTTATTGGTACGGGCTTTTTTATTGGTGTCTTGCGGCATGTTATATGGTTAGTCCCTGTCGGCACCGGGCTTTGGTTCCATCAGCGAGCTGAAGAGATCTTTGAAGCTCACCCCCTGTGTCATTTTGTTCTTGCTCAGCAGCGAGTGTTCTGCAAGGCCATGCAGTGCAAACTCCATCAGCACATATTTGTCGGCACCTTTCACCTCTGGGTGATACTTGCCGATGAGGTCTTCCAGTCCGTCTACTACTGCCAGCTCAGAGGTAAAGATCGTATCGTCTTCGCTGTCCATAAGGTCCAGAATATTGGCCTGAGAGAACCAGTTGATGATAGAAGAATACTCCGAACTTTCTTTTTTCTTTTTCAGCTTCGCAGGGTCAGGGAAGAGCTGCAGGAATGTGCTGCGTATTGCCTGACTGATGAGGTTCTGTGCCACTATTGCCGGTCCTTCCTGCTCTCCCTCATACACCAGTTCTATCTTACCGTTTATAGCAGGCACTGCTGCATAGAGGTCTGCCACACGGGCAAAGGAGTAGCTGTTGCCTTGCTTCAGAAAACGCAGCTCTGCGGCACTTACCATACTCTCGTAGGCACTTATCGTCAGTCGGGCACTCACACCGCTCTTGGGGTCTACGTATTCGCTTTTGCGGGCCTCTACTGCTATCTGTTCTACCAGCGTCTTCAGTATGTCCGGCACCACTATAGATTGTTGCAGGGCATTCAGTTTTGCCTGATCCTGCGTTATTTGTTTAGAGTGTTCTACCGACCTCGGGTAGTGGGTCAGTATCTGCGATCCTATACGGTCTTTCAGCGGGGTAACTATGCTACCCCTGTTGGTATAGTCCTCCGGATTGGCAGTAAACACAAACTGTATATCCAGCGGTATACGCAGGTTAAAACCACGTATCTGCACATCTCCTTCCTGCAGTATGTTGAAGAGGGCTACCTGCAGGCGCGCCTGCAGATCGGGCAGTTCGTTGATCACAAATATAAAACGGTTGCTGCGGGGTATCATTCCGTAGTGTATCACCTCCTGGTCAGAGAAAGACAACTTCATATTGGCTGCCTTTATCGGGTCCAGATCGCCTATCAGATCGGCCACACTCACATCGGGCGTAGCCAGTTTTTCTGCAAATCGTTCGCTGCGGTGAATCCAGCTTACCGGGGTAGCATCGCCATGAGCGGCTATCAGTTCTTTTGCATACTTCGATATGGGCTGCATCGGGTCGTCGTTCAGCGGACTGCCCGCCACAACCGGTATGTATTCATCCATCAGATTTACCAGCTGGCGCGCCATCATTGTTTTGGCCTGTCCCCTCAATCCCAGGAACAGTATATTGTGTCGGCTCAGAATGGCTCTTTCCACCTCGGGTATCACCGTTTCTTCATAGCCATATATACCATCAAAAACAGGTTGTTCTGCCTGTAGTCTTTTTATCAGATTATCACGTAGTTCGTCCTTTATGCTTTTGAATTGGTAATCTGTTTTTTTCAGTTCGCCAAGTGTCTTTATAGCCGGTATATGCATGTTTATATTTTCTTTCGTTTGTTGTTGGTATAGTCTCTGAATATCATTTCGCCCAGCCCCTTCAGTCCGGTAAAGTAGGCCTTGCCCTGATTGGCCTCCGTAAACTCATCTACAAAGTTTTGCAGGTAGCGGTCGTTGGCCACCATAAAGGTGGTGATGTTTATTTTGCTGCGTTTGCAGGCAGCAGCCAGTGTCAGGCATTTGCTCACTATGCGCCTGTCCAGCCCATTGCTGTTCATGTAGTATTGTCCGTTCTCCTTCAGGCAGGATGGCTTGCCATCTGTTATCATAAAGATCTGCTTGTTGGCCGCCTTCTTTTTGCGCAGTATAGACATGGCCAGCTCCAGACCCGCCACCGTATTGGTATGGTACGGGCCCACCTGCAGATACGGCAGGTCTTTCAGCTCTATAGGCCACGCATCATTGCCAAACACTATTATGTCCATGCTGTCCTTGGCATAGTTCCGTTTTATCATCTCGGCCATGGCCATAGCCACCATCTTGGCAGGGGTTATACGGTCTTCGCCATAGAGTATCATGCTGTGACTTATGTCTATCATCAGCACCGTCGCCGTTTGTGTTTTGAATTCCTGTTCCGTCACCAGCAAGTCCTGCTCGGTCAGTTTCAGTTCATCGGCACCATTGTTTATCTGCGCCTGCTTTATAGATTCTATCATGGCTATGCTCTGTGGTGCATCGCCAAATTCAAAAGCCCTCAGGTCGCTGCCGGTCTCTTCGCCGTTCTTTCCGGTGAAGCGTGTTTTGTGGTCGCCGCCGGTTCCCCTCTTCAGCTTGCCGAAGATGAGTTCCAGTGCATTGTTGCGTATGGCCTGTTCTGTTTTAGGAGTTATCACCATACCCTCGCTGCCATCAGTTTTGTCCTTCAGGTAGCCGCGCTTTTTCAGTTCGGCTATAAAGTCATCTATGGTATATTCTTCGTTGGTAAGTTCGTATTCCTTATCCAGTTCCCGCAGCCAGTCCAGCGCCTCTTCCACATCGCCGCTGGTATGCGTGATGAGTTGTTTGAAGATCTTGAACAGCGCATCGAATCTGGAAGCAGGATCGGCCTTAAATATTTTAAATCTGTATCCTGACATTGCAAAGTGTTGATCGCTACCGGTAAAGGTCTGTGATTATTACAGAATAACGGAGTTATTATATTGCATATGGCTATAACGTTTATCAATAGGTGGAGGTATTGATTGTCGTTGTATTGGTACTATTCTGGCGCGGGTTTGGCACGTAGGTTTTAGTGTGTCTGCAAACACGCAGGGCTACGCATTACCACGCCGCCAGCAGAAAATTCCGAATCACAGATTGATCAATTTATTCTGAAACTACGTTCTATTGACTGTATTATATGCGGCGGCACGCCATAAGCTGTTGCTGTTTCGGGCCACATACCGGCTACTTTTTTCACCTCTTCTATTATTCCCGTTGCGTTCTTTACCGTGTATTTTGCCGCAACTGCCAGCATATCGTCCGTTGTTATGTCTGTACGTTTGCCGTTTACAGACAAGGCGCGCTGTGTTCTGGTAAAATTCAGTTCAGGGTTCAGCGAATAGGTAATATCATATGCCGGAGAAAGGCGCCAGTTGTCCTGCTCTTTGTTGTAGATAAAAGAGTGATTTTTCAGATGGTCATCTTCATTGGCAAACATCCTGTTAAACACCATGCGCCTGTATAGTTGTTCTATATCGGCATGCGGCAATTTCAGAGATACACATAGGTCGAACAGCTTTTCGTAGCCCGATACAGCAACGTCCTTATGGTCCAGACCGGCAATACCTGTTGCGGTAAGTACATGTTTCTTTTCCCCGTCCTGTCTGTCAAATCTCAGTGTGGCAAAATGTCGGCCTTCTATCAGCTTAGCAGGCATCATATCTATACCGGCAGCTGTTGCCATAAGGTAGTATATATATTCCACCACCTCTCTGCTATACGTAAGGCCTTCTTCTATTCCCAGTTTTATGAGGTAATGTTCGTACCCGGCATCATATACCATATCTCCGGGTATTATCTCTCCTGTGGTATTGTTTGCGGCTACCAGTATCTTGGGGCGCACACCGCCTGCAGAAGTGCCTATCTTGAAAATGTTCAGCAACGAAATGCTATCCATTTTACCGGCACTTACCGATCCCTTGTTTTGCAGCACCTGCTCCACCACTGCCGTTATTTCTTTCAGGTCTATGGTTGCCGTCCCCTTCACCTCTTTTGCCGGCATATATTCCAGCGCACCCATTCCACGCCTGCCCACATAGGCCAGTTGTTCCAGTACAGATATAGATCCCAATTGCCTGCCGGTCTGCTCCATCCATGTTCTGAAGACCATGTTACCAAAAACATCGGGCAGCGAATCGGCAATTGCAGGCGGCAGCGAACGGAACGTATCGGAGGTATACTTTGCAAACACCTGCACCTGTGGCATACGCCTTATTACAAAAGGAAACAGATTGCTGTACCGACCGCTGCCCAAAAGATCCGGATGATACTGGAAGAAAGAGGTCGCCCTGTTTTCGTCATACCCAAGCTTACCTATTTCCTCCCCAAAGCAGTAAATACTTATCAGTTCGTTCTTAGCCATAACTAGTACAATGATGGGTAACTACTATTGGTTATCTCTGTCTGCAGCATATCATTAAAGTTGGCCAACAGATCCAGGTATTGCATCACTATAAGCATAGTGTCCATTGTGGCATTTTTGCCACTCTCCAGATTCTGTATCGTTATCCGCGACAGGTTCAGCTTATTGCCCAGTTGTTCCTGCGTCAGGCCCTGTTTCTTCCGCAATGTTTTCACCAGTGTTCCGAACCGGATCTTCACATCGGCAATGTTCACATTCGAAAACATAAATGCATATTATTTTATGCAAAAATAGGCTTTTTTGCCAAAATGCATATTATAGTGTGCAAATATTATTGTGCTCAATCAGGACTTTACTACCCTCATCAGAGTGCATTTTCAATACCGGACTATACCACAAGCAGCACCCCTCTGCAGAAACAGCTACTGATCCTGCACTTCAAATTTATTGCCATAGTCGCTCATTGCCTGCATGATCGGCAGCAATATTTGCCCCTGTTCCGTCAGGCTATATTCCACCTTGGGCGGAATCACATCATATACCATCCTGCTTACAATACCCTGCGCTTCCAGTTCTTTTAAAACCTGAGACAACATTTTATCGTTGATCACTACAAGCGCTCTTTTCAGTTCGCTGAAGCGCAATGCCCGCTCTCTCAGATTCCAGATCACTATTCCCTTCCACCGGCCGCCTACTATCTGCAAGGTGAGGTCTACCGGACAATAATAAAATGCCCCATTCAGCTTATACCTTTTCATGCTGCAAAGGTACGTGTGCCCGGGCCATACTTACCCAAAAGCAAGTGCTTTCATTATGGTAAGTACATGCTGAAAAGCAATTGACCCCGGTACTTTTGATGAAAATTTAAAAGGATGAACAACAGAGGTCAACAACCGGCAAAACTGATACTTGCCGACACCCCCAATTCAGACACCGCGAAAACAGCTGTGGCTGTTTCGCAGGCTATTTTACAGGGCAACTGGGCAAAGCTCGACGGGCTGCTCGATGCTCAATTCACTTATACCGGCGATGGGTATCATTTCTCTAAAGATGAGTACATAGGTTTTATGCAGGATATGCGCGCCTCGTTTTCAGACTTCAACATGATCCTTGAAAAGATCATTGCCGAGGGCGATCACTGTTCTATCCGCTTCACATCAAAAGTGGTGAACACCGGTAAATTTATGGGTGCCCCTGCCAATGAAAAAGACCTGGTAGTTACCGGCATCTTCCAACGAAGGATAGAGAATGGCAAGGTGATGCAAGAGTGGCAAACCACAGATCTGCTGGGCACTATGAACCAGATAGGGTTTGGCGCCACCTTCGCATATGCTGTTTTTGTCTCCGGCTTCAAAGTAAAGCAGCCCCCCATTACACGCAAGCCTGACGATTTCCTCAACATAAACGGCAGTGCAGAAAACTACGACAAGCTCTCTCCTGCCGGGAAAAACAAGTATGTAGCAAACTACCTCAAGAATCTAAAAAGTAAATAGATATATCAGCCCCCCGTTTGGCGCAGGGGAGAAGGAGTGTAGAAGTGTGTCAGAATCACAGATTTCACTGGCGCTGGTTTGGCACGTGGTTTTAGTGCGTCTGCCAACCCGTACCTCACGCAAGACGGCAGTTTGTAACTGCCAGATTAAAAATGAAAAATTGCTTAATTGTTTTCTGGCGCGGTTTTGGCGCGTAGATTTAGTGCGTCTGCCAACCCGTGCCTCACGCAAGACGGCAGTTTGTAACTGCCAGATTAAAAATGAAATATTGCTTAATTGTTTTCTGGCGCGAGTTTGGCGCGTAGGTTGGTGCGTCTGCCTACCCGTGCCTCACGCAAGACGGCAGTTTGTAACTGCCAGATTAAAAATGAAAAATTGCTTAATTGTATTCTGGCGCGGGTTTGGCGCGTAGTTTTAGTGCGTCTGCCAACCCGTGCCTCACGCAAGACGGCCGTTTGTAACTGCCAGATTAAAAATGAAAAATTGCTTAATTGTTTTCTGGCGCGGGTTTGGCGCGTAGGTTGGTGCGTCTGCCTACCCGTGCCTCACGCAAGACGGCAGTTTGTAACTGCCTGATATGAAGTGAAAAAATTGCTTAATTGTATTCTGGCGCGGGTTTGGCGCGTAGGT
>CALQJX020000009.1 GCA_943331005.2 Bordetella parapertussis | reverse complement strand
ATTTCCCCCCCCCCCCAAAAAAAAAAAAAAATGTCACAGCAATTACTACAGGCGAATTTATTTCAGAATAAAAATAACAACTCCTTTTTCAGTTACAAACTTTAAAACAATACTCATTTTAATTTTCTGTTTTGTATAACTTTTAGTAGTTTGCTGTTACTATTATCATAGTTTGAATTAGCATATTTCCCAAGATGATAAAATATGAAAAGAAGAGATTTTTTAAAAAACTCAGTATTCCTTTCATTAGGGGGTATGCTACTTCCGTCTGTTTTATTTTCATCTTGCAGGAAAAATAAAATTTTTGATGATCTAAATTATTCGGGTAAGGTAATAATAGTGGGTGCAGGTGCTGCCGGACTCTATGCCGGGTATATTCTAAAATCAAAGAATATTGATTTTACAATCCTTGAAGCATCAGTTACTCATGGCGGCCGTTTGGGCAAATTTACCGGCTTCACAGATTATGAACTTGATACTGGTGCACAATGGCTTCATGGTAGCAATAGTATTGTAGGAGAACTGGTGCGCTACAATAAGGTCGAAATCACCAAAGACGATTCTGAAATGAGTTACTGGTTTGGCAATCGTTTGGAAGATAAGCTTCCATCTGACCCTTTTATTTTTGATGCTGATGGATTACCTGACATTAGCTATAAAGAATATGCACATCAGCAAGGATTTGGGGCAGAATATGATAATATAATAGAAGCGATTGCTGGAGACCAGGGAGCTTCAGCATCATTGATTTCAGCCTACGGCAACCACAAAGACGAAGAAAACTGGGTTTCGGGAGATGATGACTTCAAATTTAAAGGAACATATTTTGATTTGATAAACGATTTTATTGCCAGTAATATCTTAACGCACATTCAATATTCTACGCAGGTAAACAGTATAGACTACTCCGGTCAAAAGGTTATTTTGAAGACAGCAGATGGCAAAAATATAGAGGCAGATAAGGTAATTATTACAGTGCCTGTATCTATTCTTAAGTCAGATGATATACAATTTATTCCGTCATTGCCTGATAACAAATCAAAGGCCTTCGCCAGTATAGGTATGGGGCCGGGTATGAAGGTTTTCCTTAAATTTTCTGAAAAATTTTACCGTCAAAATCTTTACGGTGGAACTGTTTGTGCCGCTTATATAGATGATGCTATAGGTAAGTCTACCAGCAGTAATGTTCTTCTTGCCTTCGTTATGGGAGATCAGGCTTCTTCTTTGTCTGCACTTGGAAGTCATGAAACAATTACAAACAAACTTTTGCAGGAACTAGACCTCATTTATGACGGTAGTGCTTCAAGATTGTTTATTGCCTCTAAGGTTTTTGACTACAGTTCCAGTCCCTTCATTAAAGGAGCATACAGCTATTCTGAAATTGGGATGGGTAATGCGAGAGCTATAGCTGCACAAAGCGTCAACAATAAATTATTTTTTGCAGGTGAAGCAATGAATACTAATGGTCATCACCAAACAGTTCATGGTGCAGTAGAGACAGGCTATATTGCAGTAATGGAAATGCTAAACAACATTTAAGTGCGATTCTTACAACTCACATTTTTTCTATTTCTAGCACATTTTAGCCACGCGCAGAATTTGGTAGTAAGTTGTGCTTTTGAAAATGTCAGATCAGATCAGTTAGATGAATTGGTGTACAATTATAATTTCAGCAGAACATTTTTAAAAGTTCAGCAACCTTTTTTACGCAATGGTCTTAGTGTTACATTTTCTTCTATAAATAATACTGCTAAGAATATCCAGAAAGGTTTTCAGATTTCCTATTCACGTATTGGTAGCTCAGTCGTAAACGATGGTTTTACTAACACTTTTGCCATGCATCTATTAAAGCCTGGCTATATAATTCGTTGTGGATTTCCTGCTAAAATGAATCGTTTGTATGCCGATGTCTGCATGTCAGGCACATTCTATACCCTGGTAAGGAGTCAAAACAAAGTCCCTAACAGATACTACGACAGACATTCCGTAGCAATAGGAGCAGGTGCTGAGATAGGTCTTAGGATTTCCTATTCTTTAAATACCAACAGGCATTACCTGATCTCTCCTTTTATTGGTACGGCGTATGTACCCTATATTTTCTCTCCCCGAAATGAAGTTGTTATTAATCAAACCAAAGGACTTTTTGATAATAAATACATATCCATGTTATCTATGCAATTGGGCTTTTCCGTTATGCTCAATAGATAGCCATTACACTTTTTTTACCAGAAGTACTCATGATAATTGGTGTTTGTAACGAACATTAAAAAATATGCTGGTACTCATCATTTTATTTTAAGCTACAGCTCATTTTACGCC
Organism: Bordetella parapertussis; assembly: GCA_943331005.2. Classification (GTDB taxonomy): domain Bacteria; phylum Bacteroidota; class Bacteroidia; order Chitinophagales; family Chitinophagaceae; genus Nemorincola. The sequence continues at coordinate 128,773 of CALQJX020000009.1, read as the reverse complement.
ATCAGGTCTATATTTTTCGCCAAAAAAGAAATAATATGCAGTCACTAATCACCGCATATCGAAACACTATTATTGCTTCATGGCGCCATAGGTGCCGCAGATCAGCTGCAACCGCTGGCAGTCGCATTGTCGCCTCATTTTTCGGTACACACTTTTAGCTTCTCCGGTCATGGCGGCGAGCCTATGCCTGCTGCTGATTTTTCTATTCCGCTTTTTGCTGCAGATGTGCTTGCTTATATGCAGCAGCATGGGTTAGCGCAGGTATCTATTCTAGGCTATAGCATGGGTGGCTACGTGGCCATGTACCTGGCAAAATACCATCCCGATAAAATAAACAAAGTCCTAACCCTGGCCACTAAATACCTGTGGACAGAAGAGATAGCCGCCCGAGAGATACAGATGCTGCAGCCGGAGAAGATCACACAAAAGTTACCCGCTTTTGCTGCCACACTCAGCGCCCGTCATGCGCCAATCAGTTGGGCAGCAGTGCTGCAAAAGACCACTGAAATGATGGTGGCACTCGGTGCATCGCCCACACTTTCCCTTCACGACTTTACTACCATCACCACACCATCGCTACTGCTGCTTGGCGACAGAGATAAGATGGTCTCTATAGAAGAAACTATTGCTGTTTACAAGGCGCTGCCCAATGCGCAATTCGGCATACTGCCCGGCACTGCACACCCCATAGAACAGGCCGATGTTTCGCTGCTTTGTTTCTATGCATGTCGCTTCTTCCTGCCCTGATGTTGATATCGCAATAACCATCTGCATATTTGCTCCTGTGCATACCCGCAACCATTAGGCCAATATTCAGTAATATTGCAATGGCTTCAATAGGCCACATATGGAAGTAGACAAAGAACAACAGCAAACCCTGCATACAGCCATAGACGAGTGGCAGCGCGATGGCCTGCTTGATACCACATTGGCAGCTACCCTCAGAGACTCTGTTGCTGTTCGCAAGAACGACCGGCAGCAGATAGCGCAGTACTTTTTCTTCATTGCGCTGTTCTGCATATTGCTTGCCTTTGGTGCTATTATTCTCAGCGAAAAATTACTTGAAAAGATCAAAGCCTATTTTGCCTGGGGCGATCTCGCTATTGCCGGTATTACCGCCGTTCTGTCGGCATTGTGGTTCTGGTATATCGGTCGCAATCGCAGCAATACACGCAGTGCTGCCTACGAGATATACATGGCACTAGGTGGCCTTTCTGTGCTCACCTGTCTGGTTTATTGCTGCAAGTACATACATGCCGATGCAAGCTATAATACATTGCTTTCATTTTCCTTTGTGGCATTGTTGTCGCTGGGTGCAGTTATGAGTTCCTCGGTGCTATGGTTGGGTGGTCTGCTATCGCTCACGTTCTGGTTTGGTGCATTTACATCTGCTTTCGATGTCAATTATCTGTTCCTCGGCATGAACTATCCGGTGCGCTATGTGGCATTCAGTGCGTTGTTGCTGGCTGCTTCTTTCGGTGTCAGGCGCATAGAGCGTTTATCATTTGCGCACCGCATCACTTACGTCATAGGGTTGGGCTTATTTTTCCTTTCGTTATGGGCTGTATCTGTTTTTGGCAACTTCGGCTCTTTCGAGCGCTGGCAGCAGGCGCGCCAGTTGCAGATCGTTATTTACTCAGTTTTTCTGGCCATCGCCGCAGCGCTTTCTTTTTTCTTCGGTATTCGCACCGGCGACACTACCGCCCGCGATTTCGGTGTGCTCTTTCTGCTCATCAATCTCTATACCCGCTACTTCGAGTATTTCTGGGACAATATGAACAAGGGTATCTTCTTCCTGGTACTGGCCGTTACTTTTGGCCTGATAGGCCGCTGGCTCGAGAAGAAAAGCAAGACGGCAGCAAAAAATCTTCCCCGCTCGTAAGCTTCGTTTACCTTTGCACTGCCAGGGCCTTTACATACCGGCCCGCCGGCACACAACTAATTCGCTACAACGCTTATGGCAAGATATGTACTAGAGGTGATGTATGACGGCACCTGCTTTCATGGGTCGCAGATACAGGGCAATACGCCTACGGTGCAACTTTCGGTTAATAACACCCTCAGTACACTACTGCGGAAACCCATACTTTCTTTTGGTGCCAGCCGCACCGACGAGGGTGTACATGCGCTCAGCAATTTCTACCACTTCGATCATGATGAAGAACTGCGCCCCGATTTCCTCTACAAGTGCAATGCCATTATGCCATCTTCGGTATGCGTAAAAAAGGTCTACAGGGCAAATGATCCCGAGTTCAACGTGCGTTTTGCTGCTGTGGTTCGTTCTTATCGCTATCGTATCTATGCAGCCAAAGACCCTTTTCTGGTCAACAGGGCATTATTTTATCCATTCCCCATTTGTGAGGATACCCTGCACCAAACGGCTGCTGCCATCATGGAGTACGATCAGTTCGAATCTTTTGCCAAGCGAAATGCTCAGTCCAAGACCATGTTTTGCACTATTTACCAGTCTCGCTGGGAGCGGGTAGGGGAGGAACTGCATTATGTGGTTGCGGCCAACAGGTTTTTGCGGGGCATGGTGCGCGGCCTGGTGGGAACACAGCTTCATATAGCCCGTGGCAGTAAAGAAGTGGCTGCTTTTCGTAGCATTGTAGAGGCGCAGAACTGTACAAAGGCATTTTTCAACGTTCCCGGCCACGGATTGTACCTCGAAAAGATAGAATACCCCGAAAATGCACTGAAGGATCTGTTAAGCAGGTAATTTCTAATGCTATTTATGGTTTATTTAAATGATTTGAGATTTTTCTCAAATTGAGGCCTCGTTTTCTCGTTATTTTTCATGCATATTGTTGGCTTTCAGGCTACTGTTGGCTGTTTTTTTTCGAAATTTTAATAAAAAAATAGCATTTGCCCGAAAGTATATTTAAAAAAAAATAGGAAGAATAGAAGTAATAGTTTAAATTTTTGAGTATTTTTCGGCATTGTTTCATAAACTATCTTGATATGAGTTCATTAAATTTTTACCCAAGGATCGAAAGAGGGGAAAAAAGCGCAAAAGGAAAAGGTTTCCTGAAGACGTTCCTGTTCGCGGGCTTGTTGATGGTGCTATTGCCTGAATCCAGTAGTGCGCAAGGCCCAAGTTTCTACAATGGTAGTTCTTACAGCAAGACTATCTGTAACAACGCTCCCATAGACCTGGGGGATTATTTAAAGGTGTCATATTTTTTTCCAGGAACTATCACTTGGACAGTATTGGTACCACCATCAAATGGTAGTGTCAGCGGTTTCCCTGCTTCGGCTACAGGCCCTGCAAGTACGCTTATTCCAGCTGGTCTTTCCTACACACCAGATCCTACTGCAACGGGCGACAACTTTGTTGTTCAAGCAAGTTCTGGCTTAGATTCGGTTACATTGACGCTTTCATTCTCTGTAAATGCAGCTCCTTCGCTCACGCTGGGTACTGCCGCTGCAGTTTGTAAGGGTACTACAAGTGTGGTGCTGCCGTTCACCGGCCTCACCAACGTTGGACCCGATACACTTATTTTCAACTTCACAGGCAACAGGCAGTCATGGACTGTTCCTGCAAACGTTACCAGCGTCAAGTTCGATCTCATGGGCGCATCTGGTGGCAACGACTACCTTTCAGGCGTTACAAACGCAGGTAAGGGTGGCCGTGTGCAGGGCAATATGGCTGTTATACCTGGTACTGAGCTTAGCTTCTATGTAGGCGGCACCGGTGCCGATGGCTCTCCTTTGGGCGCTGCCGGCGGTTACAATGGCGGTGGTAATGCATTCTTTTACTTTTCTGGCTGCGCTGGTGCAGGTGGCGGTGCCACAGATATCCGCATCGGCGACACCACGCTTTCTGCCCGCAAGGTAGTAGCTGGCGGCGGTGGCGGCAGCAGCATTGATGGTTCTCCACGCACAGGTGGTGCAGGTGGTGGCCTCACAGGTGGTGCAGGCGAGGCCAATGACGGCTTCTCTAGCGCCAGAGGCGGTACTCAGAGCGCAGGTGGTGCAGGTGCATCTTATGCATTCTGGACAGCCGGTTCAAACGGTACTTCAGGCATGGGCGGCAATGGTAGCACGCAGGGCTTCTCTGGCGGTGGTGGCGGTGGCTACTACGGCGGTGGCGGCGGTGTGTGGACCGGCGGTGCTGGTGGCTCATCTTACACAGACGGTGGCATCACTTTCTCTAATACGCACACACAGGGTGCCAACGATGGCAACGGTGTTGCTAAAATTTACTACGTAAATCCGGGAACTTACAACCTTATCTGGGATGCAACTGCATTCGCAGCCGGTTTTGAGAACGCTGCAGACAGTGCGCTCCGCAACGACCGTGTTAATATCTCTATTCCTTCAGGTGCAGCACCTGGTACTTACCACGCTACACTTACTATCAGGAATTATCATGGCAGCACTACAGACTATTGCGATCAGTCATATCCTGTAGAAGTTACCGTTAAACCAATTCCTACAGTAGATGCAATCAGCGATATCGTTGTTTGTCACGGTGCTCCTGCTCCGGATATCACATTCAGCGGTCCGCTCAGCGGCAGCTCTTATAGCTGGGTAAATGACAATCCTGCTATCGGCCTGGTTGCTGCAGGTTCTGGTCACACCGGTTCTTTCTCTCCGATCAACACTACTGCACTGCCTGTTTCAGCTCAGATCACTGTTACTCCTGTATCAGATGGTTGTATCGGTGCAGACATGGTGTTCCATATCGTAGACAATCCGGTACCAACGCTCAACAGCATTACTACTCCTGCTGCTATCTGCAATAACACATTGTTCAGCTACCTGCCTACAAGCCTCACTCCGGGTACTTCTTTCAACTGGAGCCGTCCGCTTATCACTGGTATAGCTAATGCTGCTGCATCTGGCGCTGGTAATCCTAACGAAACATTGATCAATACTACTTCAGAGCCTATCACTGTATCTTATGTATACACACTGGGTGCTAACTCTTGTACCAATGTACAGACAGTGAACGTAGTAGTGAACCCAACTCCGGTTATGACTTCTACAGCTACTCCTGCTGCAGTTTGTAACGGTGCTGCATTCATCTACACTCCGGTTACACCTAGTACCACTGCAGTTATTACATGGACTCGTCCTGTAGCTGCCGGCATCAGCAATCTTGCTGCTTCAGGCACAGGTGTTATCAACGAAACACTGGTAAATACTTCTACTACACCTAAAACTGTTCATTACGCTATCAACCTTAATGTTGGTGGTTGTTCAGTAACAGAAGATGTTGCAGTGGTTATCAACCCTGTTATGCTGCTCACAAGTGCTTCTACCCGCAGCATCTGCGACAAAGCGCTCCTCGAGTACAATCCTACTTCAAACATCTCAGCTGCATCTCTGTCATGGAGTCGTGCTGCTGTAACAGGTATCAGCAATCCTGCAGTAACAGGTACCGGCAGTATTACAGAAACGCTGTTCGATACCACTGCAGCTCCTGTAGTTGTTAACTATGTTTATACACTTGCTGCTTTTGGTTGTTCAGTAAATCGCACACTCGCAGTAACTGTTAAGCCTAGTCCTAAATTGACTACTTCTCTTACTCCTGCTTCAGTTTGTACCAACTCACTGTTCAGCTACACTGCAGCCAGTGCTACAGTGGGTACTACTTTCGAGTGGGCTCGCGATACCGTTGTTGGTATCACCAACCCAACTATCCATGTACTCAGCGGCACTGTAAGTGAGATCATCATCAGCACTGCAGATACTATTCTCAACGTGCCTTACAAATTCACTTCTACTGCCAGCGGTTGTGCAAACATGCAGATCGTAATGGTGAAAGTGAACCCACTCCCAAGGATCAGCAACGACAGCGGCAACCTCGCAGTGTGCGACAGCGCTGTATTCAGCTATGCACCAACAAGTAAAACTCCGGGTGCTACTTATGCATGGAGCCGCGCTTACGAAGCTGGTATATCTAACCTGCCTGCTACAGGTACAGGTGGTACTCCGGGCGAGCGTCTCAACAACACTACTTACATCTCTGTTCCTGTTACTTATGTATATACTGTAACTGCTAACGGTTGTTCCAACACGCAGAATGTATCTGTTCAGGTACGTCCTTCACCAATCCTTACCAGCAACACTGCTGTTGTTTGTAGCGGAGCTCCTTTCACTTATGTACCTGTCAGCTACACTACTGGTACTCAGTTCGCTTGGTCACGTACAAACTCTACAGGTATCACTCCTGCAAACAGAAGCGGTTCTGGCAACATCATCGATACTCTTGCACAGACTACTTCAGGTATCGTGAACGTGGTATACGATATGGACCTTTCTATCTTCGGTTGTATCAACAAACAGAAAGTGAACCTTACTGTTAATCCTGCTCCTACTGCAGCTACTATCGGTACACACCCTGGTGCTACATTGTGCAACAATGCTAATGCGCTCAACTTCGGTGCTTCTATTCCTGCTCCGGATGGTTATAGCTACAGCTGGTCTGCTACAGGTGCTACAGTAAATGCTACAGGTACTACTGGTCAGTTCGCACTGGTGTCTTTCAATACTCCGGGTACTGCTACAGTTACACTCACTACCAGGATCGATGCTACAACTTGTACCAACACTTCAAGCTACACTGTTACAGTAGGCAACAACTCAGCTATTGCGCCAGAGGTTATCTACTTCGACGGTCAGTTCATCTGCAAACAGACAGAACAGACCAGCTACCAGTGGGGTTATGATGATGCCGCTACAACAGACTCTACAGTTCTTGTTGGCGAAACAAATCAGAACTATGCTAACGCTTATCCTGAATTCGGAAAGAAAAATTACTGGGTTATTACAACCAAGGCCGACAACTGTATGCAGAAAACTTATTACAATGCCCCTACAGGTGTTGCTGATCTGAATACTGCAGCTGCAGAAATGAGGGTCTTCCCTAACCCTGCCAGCGAAGTGGTGAACATTGAAGTAAGCCGTTTCGTTTCAGGTAAGATCACTTTCGATGTGTTCAATATGCTGGGTCAGCATGTACAGAACGCTACTGCTACAGACAATAAAGCCTCTATCGGTATTGCTGAACTGCCTGCCGGCGCTTACGTAATAGATTGTTACAGCGATGGTGTTAAAGTGGCTGCAGCCAGGTTCATAAAAAATTAATCTTTCAACAATAAAATATCCGTAGATGAAAAAATTGTTTTTCTTGTTGATAGCAGCTAATGGAGCGTTATCAGCCATCGCACAGGACAGTAAAGCATATAAAAAGGACGATATGTTGCCCCGTTGGGTGATAGATGCAAACCTGATGGGTGGCGTGCTCAACCAGGATATCACTACCACCAATCCTGTTTTGAATTACACAAAGGCGTTGAGCTCTTCGGGCATCAGCGGTCTGAAGTTTGATAATGGAATGTCTTATGGTGGCAATGCCCAGATAGGATTCTTTTTCGATAATAAGAGCCACTTCGGTATAGGTACTGGTATCATGTACAATCACCAGACAGGTGATGTTACTATGGATAAGTACAAGGTAGAATACCAGTCGGCTGATGCCAATGGCAATGTGTTCCGTCAGATCATCAACTCAACCGGTGTGATCAAAGAACAGATCAAGGCTACCAACATCAGCATTCCGCTGGTACTTAAATACAAGTACAGGTTCACTAAAAGGTCAGGCTTCACTGCCGATGCCGGTCTGGTGTACAATGCCATGATGAAGAACAAGTACACTACAGATGCAAAGTTTAACTACGAGGCTGTTTACAAGCACGTGAACACTGCAAACGGTATTGTTACTGTTTATGACAATGGTGCTGTTCCTGAAAATACCGATCTGGTTCTTACGGAAAAGCAGTATCTGGCTACGCATCCCGGTGGCGATGTGGCCAACTACTTCACTACGCAGCGCAATATTGGCTATAACGTAGGTTATGGTGTGGAAGCTACTAAGAACAATGGTTCTGTATCTTATGTGCAGAGCTCTATCGGCTTCCTCTTCCAGCCTTCATACAGCTATTATTTCTCTGATAAGGTAGCACTGAATATCGGTGGTTATTTCATGTATCAGATGTTCACTCACGCTCCTACAGGCAGCCGCCTTACGGATAAAGTGGGTGAGTACAACTCATTCCTGAACAACGCTACTACTACAAACGCAACATCTTACGGTGGTAACCTTGGTGTTCGTTTCTACTTCTCTAAATTCAGCGACAGGGATAAAGATGGCGTTCCTAACAGGTTCGACAAATGTCCTTGGACTCCGGGTGTTAAAGAATTCGATGGTTGCCCAGACTCTGACGGCGACGGTATTCCTGATTCTCAGGACTCTTGCGCAGACGTTCCTGGTCTGAAACATTTCCATGGTTGTCCTGATAGCGATGGTGATGGTATACCAAACTTCGATGACGCTTGTCCTTACCAGGCTGGTCCTGCTAAGTTCATGGGTTGCCCTGATACTGATAACGATGGTATTCCTGATAGCGAAGATAAGTGTCCTAACGAGGCTGGTCCTGCATCAAACGATGGCTGCCCAATACCTCCGCCACCACTGCCTCCTCCGGCACCTGTTCGCGAGCACAACATGAACGAGCCTATCCTGTTCGAAGTTGGTAAAGCTAAGATCAGCGATATGTCTCTGCCTATCCTTGCTGAAGCGATCATGGAAATGAATACACACGAGAACGCATACATCATGATCGACGGTCATACCGATATCACTGGTGGAAACGTGATCAACGATGCACTTTCTTTCCGTCGTGCAAATGCAGTAAGGAAGTACCTCATAGATATGGGTGCTAATCCTAAACGCATGATTGCAGTAGGCCATGGCAGCAGGGAACCAATAGCAGACAATGCTACCCCTGATGGTAAAGCTAAGAACCGCAGGGTTATTATGACACTGAAACACAGATAATACAGATCCCCTCAATAAGGGTCAAACAAAATACCTCCGGGCTGCCTCCAACAGGCAGCCCGGTTTTTTTATGACCGATCAGCATAATAGAAAGCTGGTATAATTGTTCGGCGCAGGTTATGCCTAAGTCTGTCATGGTTGCCGGTTCCCGATCGGCGAAAACAAAAGCAAATAATAACGTTCATAGCAATAATTCATAAATAATTATTCGGCGTAGGTTATACCTACGGCTGTCAAGGTTCCTGGTTCCCGACCGGCGAAAACAAAAGCAAAGAATAACGTTCATAGCAATAATTCATAAATAATTGTTCGGCGTAGGTTATACCTACGGCGGGCACGGTTGCCGGTTTCCGACCGGCGAAAACAAAAGCAAAGAATAACGTTCATAGCAATAATTCACTATCCCCTCAACCATGTCACCCTTCAAGGCGGGGTCTTCTGTCCACCCTTCAGTCTCTTTAGCCTCCTCGGCAAAGGATGCCGCTCTCTTTCTCTTTCCCGCTCTCAAGTCAACCCATGTCACCCTTCAGGTCGGGGTCTTTAATTTACCTTCCAGCGAAAGATCCCGCTCTCATTCTCTCCCGTCCACAAAAAATATTTTATGGAAAAACATCAGTCCGGGTTCTGTAATAAGAACCAATAAACAAACTATCATGGATATCAGCACACTCAGGAACGCAGATTATCTTGACATCGTTTTCGACAATCGCAACAAGGCATATGGCGGCTACGAGCTGCGCCGCCACTACGGCAACAGGGTAGGCAAGGCCATCGCTATCATTTACAGCCTGCTGGCAGCACTTATCTTTTTCTTGCACCTGCGTCCACACAATGCAGCGCCTGTGCGCATCATTGAAACGCACACCATAGATCCCGCATGGATAGACCCTCTTGCACAGCCGGTTCTTCCGCCACGTACAGTGGAGCCACCTGCACCCGCACCGGCAAAGATCAAAACAGACCTGTTTACAAATCCCGTGATCACAAATGAAACTATTCCGGACGATAAACATATGACGGATGTCAAAACCTTGCAGGAAAGTACAGCAGGTACTGGAACAGAGGGCGACAACGATCATGGAATGGGACCCGACAAAACTCAGAAAGGCATTGGAGATGTTATAATCCCTGATACTAAGCCAGAGCCACCCCGCCGCATAGTAGAGCAGATGCCACTTTATAATGGCGATATCAACGCCTATCTCGCAGCCAACGTCATGTATCCCGAGGCAGCACGCGAGAGTGGTATAGAAGGCAGGGTGCAGATAGAGTTTGTGGTAGATGAGCAGGGCAATGTGACCAATGCACACATCCTGAGAGGTATAGGTGGTGGTTGCGACGAGGAAGCCCTGAGAGTGGTGGCAGCAATGCCCCGCTGGAAACCCGGCCGCCAGAACGGCACTCCCGTAAAGGTTTATTTCAGCCTGGTAGTAAAGTTTCTCCTTCAGTAAGTTGTAACGAATCAAAAGGCATTCTTTCCTTCAGGAGAGAATGCCTTTTCATGTAAAGCAATATCTCTTGCTTTTCGTAAGTTTACTATATGAAGTTTTGTTTTGCGGTACTATTGTTGCTGTCAGGTTTTCTGGCCAATGCAAAAGATGCAATGCGTCCGGTCATCATAGTGCTGGGTATAGCTCAGGATGGTGGTTATCCGCATGCAGGCTGTACTAAGAAATGCTGCAGTACCGCATGGGCAGAAGCGGGTGTGCGGCGCCATATTACATCATTGGCAATCGTAGACCCCGAAACACATAAATGGTGGCTATTCGAGGCTACCCCCGATATCGCAGCCCAACTACAGCTCTTCCACCTCAATACCGGTGGTGCGTTTAACTATCTGCCTGAAGGTATATTTATCACCCATGCACATATTGGTCATTATACCGGGCTTATGCAATTCGGTCGCGAGGTCATGAATACAAAGAATATGCCTGTTTATGTACTCCCCAAAATGAAGACATTTCTGGAGCACAATGGTCCATGGAGCCAGTTGGTTTCATTGAACAACATAAAACTGATAGAAATGACTCCCGAAAAGAAAGATACTGGCATTCAGCCTCATATCCTGCTCGATTCTTCGGGTATCACTGTTTCGGCAGTTTTGGTGCCTCATCGCGACGAGTTTTCTGAAACCGCAGGTTTTCGCATATCCCTCCGTGGCAGGAAATACCTCTTCCTCCCCGATATTGACAAGTGGTACAAATGGGATCGCAGTATTATTTCGGAAGTTTCATCGGTTGATGTCGCCCTGTTAGATGCTACTTTTTACGAAGATGGTGAGATCCCCGGACGCAACATCAGCGAGGTGCCACACCCCTTTGTCAGCGAAACTATCAGTTTATTTTCTTGGCCATCCGTTCCTGCAGCAGTACGATCTAAAGTATATTTTATCCACTTCAATCATACCAATCCCTTGCTTTGGGATAGTAGAAAACAAGAAAAAGTTCGCAAAGCAGGCTTTAATCTGGCAGCACAAGGCATGATTTTGTAGTCGGGTTTGACTCAAAAGCTATCTTTTTTCGCCATTTTTTACTGTTTTCGCCACTTTTTACGCAATTTTCGGAGTGTTTACACTCGTTTTTTGCCAATAAAAAACTGAATTCCGGCCGGTTTTCCGGTCATCAAAAATTTGTGGATATCTTTCTCTGCCACACTTTCATTATCAGGGTAGTTGGCTCGGTATTTGTGCATTTTTTATAGCAGTAGATACTGCAGTGTAGTAAAGTATTCGGTTTGTTATTTATAATTATTCATAAAATATACATTCGTAATAAATATTAATTTTTTTTACCGCGAAAATTTTGAGCAAAAAATGGGAAATAATTTTCTGCTAATTGGTTGATAGACTGCTGTTTAGTGTTTTTCAATATTTTTTCTGCGCATGAGCAATTTTGCTACAAATATCAAAAACAGCACAACCATCAAAAACAACGAAACCACACGCTTTTGTGGTCATTTTTCAATGGCTTAGGGTGGTGAGCAACATTCCCTTTTTTTTCGTAGGTTTGTAGACAGTATCTATTTTTTAACAATAAGCAGGTGCGGCAATTTTCTGTGGAGTTTGGTTCAACGTACGTTGGTGAGTATATATAACCGGGTATAAATTATGGGTGGCAGTTTATTTTCTGTAGATCCGTTTCTACCCTCTGGCATAAAGAAAAAAGCAGCTTGCTCTATATAAACGTATTATTAGATGGGATGTGGCAATTGTGGCTCGGGTGCCAGTGGCAAACCGGGTGGCTGCAAAGGCAATGGTGGATGTAGCACCGGTGGGTGCAATCGACTCAATGTATATGACTGGCTCAATGCGCTTCCGCTGCACGATGGGGCTAAGCCCTATCCGGTCATAGAGGTGTCTTTCAGTCAGGGCAGCAGAAAAGAGTTTTTCCGCAACAATACCAATTACATACTGGAAAAAGGCGAGTCTATTACCGTAGAAGGTACAGGCGGTGTCGATATAGGTCAGGTGAGCCTTACCGGAGAACTGGTGAAGCTGCAGCTTAAAAAGTATGGTGTAAAGGAAAACGATGTTACCAAAAGGGTCTTGCATCCTTCTACCGACGAAGAGTTGGAAGTATGGAGTAAGAATAAAGATAAAGAAGCCGAACTGCTTACCCGTTCGAGGGCAATAGCTCGAAGCCTCAACCTCGATATGAAACTCTGCGAAGTAGAGATCCAGGCCGATGGCAGAAAAGCTACCTTCTTTTATACAGCCGATCAGCGTGTCGATTTCCGCGAGTTGATTCGTGTATTCGCTACCGATTTCAAACTGAAGGTGGAAATGCGCCAGATTGGTGCCCGCCAGGAAAGTGGTAAAGTAGGTGGTATTGGCTCTTGTGGCAGGGAACTTTGTTGCAGCACATGGCTCACCGATTTCAAATCTGTGAACACTACTGCGGCCCGTTATCAGAACCTTTCTATCAATCAGACCAAACTATCCGGTCAGTGCGGCAGGCTGAAATGTTGCCTCAACTACGAACTGGATACCTATATGGATGCCCTTTCTGTTTTCCCCGATCATGCCGATTCGCTGGATACAGTAAATGGTATCGCTCATCTGCAGAAGAGGGATATTTTCAAGAACCTCATGTGGTATAACTTCCATGGCAACAACAAACAATATCCGTTATCCATTACCAGGGTAAAGGAAATATTGGCCATGAACAAGCAGGGCACCAAGGCCGATGAGTTGCAGCCGGTAGAACTGGAAGTGCGCGATGCACGCGGCACCATAAAAGTAGATATGGGCTTTGTGAACGACGTGGGTCAGATAACACTGAAGGCACTGGAAAAGAACAACAATAAGAAGAAGAAAAAGAAACCGGCGGCAGGCAACAAGCCACAGGCCGGTGAAAATGCACCTGTACAACAGGCAAAAGGTCCGCAGGGAAATAAACCTCCTGCAGCTGGTGGCACTAATCCTAATCAGAAACAACAGAACAGGAACCAGCCCAAAGCGCAGGGACAGGGTGGCAACCAGCCTAGACCGCAGAATGGTCCAAGACCGCAACAGCAACCTAAGGAAGGTGGCACACCTGATCAGCAGCAGGCACCTAAAGAAGGTGGCGCACCACGTCAGCAGCAGCAGCCAAGATCACCACGCCCGCCAAGGCCAGAAGGTCAGCCAAGGCAGGAGGGACCACAGCGCGAAGGTGCTCAGCCAAAACCGGAAGGCCAACCAAGACCCGAAGGGGAACCAAGACCTGAAGGTCAGCAAAGACCGCAGGGACAGGGTGGTAACAAGAACAGAAACAACAGACCTCGTCCGCAGGGACCAAGGGAAGAGCGCAAACCGCAGCCACCCAAAGAGGGTGGAGGAGATGGCGGTGCTCCTCAGGCATAAGACAAATGAAGAAGGCTACGGATTCCGTAGCCTTTTTCAATGATAAGTATAGTAGTTATTAGTCGGCAGGTTGGTCGTGACGCTTCTGGCGAGTCAGTTCGTCAATGATCTTGCCATTGTTCATTTTGTACTCCAGTTCGTTGGGTGTACCTGCAGCCAGTTCTATAGACTTCCTTGCAGCTGCAAGTGCTTCGTCTACATGACCCATTCTCTTTTCTATACGTGCTTTCAGATACCACATGTAGAAAGCTTTCGGGTTCAGCTCCAGTGCTTTGTTCACATAGTTGCTGGCAACATCAGTTTTCTGATTGGTTTCGTAGTAGTAGCTTGCTGCCTGAAAGTATGGAACCTGAGGATTGTTCACCGCTTTGTCTATGTTCTCTTCTACGGTAATGCTGTTATTGGCAACAACAGGTATAACTATTTTAGTGCGGTCCCACACCATTTCTATCTTGCACGACTTGAACGTAATGTCGGTGATGTTGATAGTGAATGTCTGTGTTTCTTCGGTCATTGTAAGGGGCGTCACTTTGAATCGCGCTATATCGAATTCCCTCGGGAAACCATCAGCGGTCCAGTTGCCTGTAGCACTGCTGATCACTATTTCCCACTTGTCTTTGTTCGGGACAGTATAGAGCGAGTATTCACCTGCTTTCACCCTGAAGCCAGCTATTTCCAGGTCTTCGCCTGTCTTGATCTTGGTAGGAGCATTAGCACCTGTGCGCCATACATGTCCATAAGGAATTACATCGCCCATGATCTTACGACCGCGCATAGAAGGCCTGCTATAACTGATTTCTATATTAGATATAGAAAAGTCCTGACTGATCTTTGCGTTCGGGCTTAGGGCCGGAAGTTTGAGCGAGCCTTGTGCAAAGCCTGTACCTGCAACAGCAGCAAGAAGAACTACTGAAAGGAAAATCCTCTTCATAGGTGTTTGTGTTTTTTGAATGTGCAAAATACGAAGATTAGTGTTTACATGTTTGTAGTCAATTAATAGAATCTATTGAAGACAACATTCAAATGAAAAAGGCAGGAAGGAACATTGCAGCAACAGCATAAAATCGCACAGCAATTATTACTTTAAAATGCAGGATCGCAAAGATGAAGTTTGCTAAAAAAGTCGAAGATTCGGGCATAAAAAAATCCCGATATGCCTGGCATATCGGGAAAGGACTGTGCTCACTAACCCATCGTTAGTGGGACAAATGTCAGTAAAAAAGTTTGTATTTCGAAATAATATTTTATTAATGTTATTCTCCTTCTTTTAACGAATGGTACTTGGGCGCATGTTTCAGCCGCTAAGGCAGGTGAATATAGTTTTGGTATTGATATTTTTAATGTATTTTATTTATTCATGTGATCAAGTCTTTTTTTGACTGATTATTCTTCTTGTTTCTGCCGTAATGATATATTGTATATTTATTTAGTGTGTGCGTTTGTGTAAGTATTGTAGGTTCCTAGGGTTTTATTATATTTGTAAGAGGGCTAAATTGAGGTTTGCCGGAGAAACTATGCTTTCCGGTAAGTTAAAATATTGCGCTACTGTAAACACAGGGTGGTAAAATGTAAAAACCGCTCTGTCATTATATTGTATCGATGGAAATGTACAGGAGTCTGGTCTCTGTATTGGTATTGATTTGCTGTGTATGTTTTACGGCAGGCGCAGCTGTGTCTGTAACTGCCGCAACAGGAGGAACGAATATTTGCAGTAACAAGGCTGTCACAGGAAGTGCGCCGGCTTTTACCACTTTAGGACCTATAGTTATTACAGAAGGCGCTAATACGGATTTTAGCATAGGTACATCGGTAATAGTACTTACTGCGCCTACAGGTTGGCAATTCAATACTACGCTACCTGCAATTACTTATATAACCGGCTCTAATATAACCGGTGCTTCGGGATCTATTACTGCTACTACACTCACGATCAATGTAACTGTTGTAAATAATAACGGTGCCGATCAACTGACAATTACCGGACTGCAAGTGCAACCAACTACCACTTCTTCATCTGCTGGTGCTATAAGAGCATCAGTAGCAACCGGGGTGGCAGGAATCACTACTGGAAGCAGCGGTACTAACTTCGGGTCGTTATCGGTGGTGGCTCCATCTACGGCTACAGTATCATTAGCAGCCAGTCCATCAGGATCTTTTTGCCCGGGTACCAATATTACGTTTACGCCCACCTCTACCAATGGAGGTACGCCTACATACACATGGTCGCTGAATGGTACAGATGTATCGATAGGCGCTACCTATTCTAATAATACACTAACCAGTGGCAATACCATCTCCTGCAAAATGCTCAGCAGTCAGACTTGTCTGGTTGCAAATCCGGTATTTTCCAATACTATAACAGCGTCGGTCCTTACAGCTCCTGCAGCATTGTCGGGTGCCAATACGGTCTGTCCTACTACGACCACTACGCTTACCACCACTACTACTGGTGGAGCCTGGAGCAGTAGTAATACTGCAGTAGGTACAGTAAATACCAGCGGAGTGGTAACAGGTGTTGCTGCAGGAACTGCCAATATATCTTACACAGCAGGTGGTTGTGCGGCTACAAAGACCATTTATGTAAACAATCTGCCCCTTGCGCCTGCACTTACACCTACGGTAAGTACAATATGCAACGGCATGAGTATGTCTATTGTAGCTGTTGGTACTCCGGCTTCTTCTACAATACTATCGCAAAACTTCAACTCAGGCCTTGGTAGCTGGACAGTAGACACTGCCGGAAGTATCAACATAGTTTCAGGTGCTGAATGGAAGGCCTGTGCCGACAGTTATTTGAATGAACAAGGATGGTATCGCAGTCCCGACTATAGTACTTTTGTAATGGCTAATGCCGATACTTCGGGTTCTTCTTCTACCTTATCGGCCAAGCTGATATCTCCTGTTTTCTCATTGGCTGATTATGCCTCTGCTACGCTTACCTTTCAGCATGCCTACGATTACTGGCCTGCAGGAGATGTGTATGTGAATGTGGAGATATCTACCAATGGTGGTACCACCTGGACCACGTTGAATAACTACACAGGTGCAGGGGTGGGATCTAAAATGTCATTTGTTTCGCAGACCTATTCCCTGAATGCCTATCTGGGTAGTGCCAATGCTAAGTTGCGTTTTTACTACAAATCTACATTTGGATATTACTGGGCTATAGATAATGTGGCAATAAACGGAACACCAGCATTGGTTGCACCAACCTGGTCACCAACAACGCATCTGTTCACCAATTCTACACTAACTACGCCATATACAGCAGGTACGGCTACCAATACGGTATATGTATACCCCACAACCATAACTGCACCTACAACCATAGTATATACAGCCACAGCAACCATGGGTGCATGTGTTGCCTCTTCTACCAGTACTGTGAATATGAATCCGGAACCGGGTACCACATCGGGTGGGTTGAATGTGTGCGTTGGGACCAGTACTACTTTAAGCAATTCTGCATCGGGTGGTACATGGGTAAGTGGCAACACCGCTATAGCTACGGTAGGTTCTGCTTCCGGAATTGTGACAGGTGTGGCAACAGGTACCGTCTCCAT
Organism: Bordetella parapertussis; assembly: GCA_943331005.2. Lineage (GTDB taxonomy): Bacteria > Bacteroidota > Bacteroidia > Chitinophagales > Chitinophagaceae > Nemorincola. The sequence goes on along the minus strand of CALQJX020000009.1, from coordinate 111,519 downwards.
AAGTTATATATCTGGTAGTAGTTGTGCTACTGTAGTTGTAGTAACGGTAAATACTACACCTGCGGCCATTGGAGGCAATCTTAATGTATGTCTCGGATATACAAGTACGCTTACCGATGCCACAACAGGAGGTACCTGGAGCAGCAGCAACACCAGTATCGCAACGATAGGATCGGCCAGCGGAATAGCCAGCGGTCTGGCATTTGGTACGGCAACGATCACCTATTCATTAGGTGCAGGTTGTACTGCAACAGCAGTGGTGACCGTGCGGCCATTGCCGGCAGCTATAAGCGGTCCTTCAGCGGTGTGTGCTACACAAACTATTAATCTTACTAACAGTACTACTGGTGGTACATGGATATGCACTGCCTCTACTATAGCAACGGTTGGTTCTTCATCAGGCACGGTGACGGGTGTTGATGCCGGTGTGGCATCTGTGTCTTATGTGCTTACCACAACAGGTTGTTTTGCCATAAAAAATGTTAGTGTCAATCCCCTGGGTGCTATTGCAGGTTCTGCAAATGCATGTCTGGGTTATACCAGTACCTACAGCAATAGTGCTACAGGAGGGAACTGGTACAGTACCAATACTTCAATAGCTACCATCAATCTGACAACCGGTGTATTGACCCCTGTAACTACGGGAACTACTCTTATATCGTACGTGTTACCTACAGGTTGCACCGCATACAAAACTGTTACGGTAAACACATTGCCGGCTGATATTACCGGACCAACTGCAGTTTGCGTAGGCGCTACTATGACATTGGCCAATACCACCACCGGTGGTTTCTGGAGTAGTGCCAGCTCTGTTACAGCCGGAGTGGGTGCTTCTTCGGGCATAGTGACAGGTGTAGGTGCAGGAACTACTATTATTACTTATACTGCAACAACCGGTTGTTACAAGACCTATAATATTACAGTAAACCCGCCACCGGCATCCATAACAGGAACAGCAACTGTATGTGCAGGATCTGTAACTGTGCTCAGCGATGCTACGAGTGGTGGTACCTGGTCTACAAGTAATGCAGGTGTTGCTACTGTGTCGGGTGGTACAGTTACCGGCGTGGCTGCAGGTACAGCTATGATCTCTTATACACTGCCTACTACTTGTTTTGCTGTAAGGGTGGTAACCGTAAATCCCTTGCCGGCGGCAATAGATGGTATACTGGCAGTGTGTCAGGGGGTGAGTGCCACACTTACCAATAGTACAACAGGTGGCACCTGGTTTAGCAGTAATACATTTGTTGCAACAATTGGTGCAACTACCGGCATAGTAACCGGTGGAACAGCAGGTACATCCGGTATTACCTATACCTTGCCAACGGGCTGTGTATCAGCTGCTATAGTTACCATAAATACTATTCCGGCATCGATAACCGGCAGTAATACAGTTTGTACCGGCACAACGGTTACGGTAGCAACCACTACAACAGGTGGTAGCTGGAGCAGTAGCAATACTGCATTTGCAACCGTTGGTACATCCGGAATTGTGACGGGTGTTGCAGCAGGCAATCCTTTGATCACTTATACTTTGCCCACAGGTTGTTATGCTATAAAGCTGATGACGGTTTATGCATCTCCTGCTACTATTAGCGGAAGCACGAATGTTTGTCAGGATCTTACCACTACGCTTACCAATACAACTACAGGCGGCGCCTGGAGCAGCAGTAATACAAGCGTAGCAACGGTAGCAGCAGGTGTTGTGTCCGGTCTTACTACAGGAACAACTGCCATATCATATATAATGTCAACCGGCTGTTTTGCGGCAACAGTTATAACAGTGCTTCCACTGCCCGCAACGATAAGTGGTAATCTTAATATTTGCTTAGGTGCTACATCAGCATTGAGTAATGCTATATCTGGCGGTACATGGAGTAGCAGTAATACAAGTATTGCAACTATAGGGACTTCCAGTGGCGTGGCTACAGGGGTGGGTCTGGGCATGGTGACGATAAGCTATACCTTGTCTACGGGTTGTTATGCAACGGCAACTGCGGTTATCAATCCTTTACCTACGGCTATCAGCGGGCCAACATCTTTGTGTGTGGGTGCAATAATGGGCTTAAGTAATGCTACCACCGGTGGCACCTGGAGCAGCAGTGATGCATCTATTGCGGCTGTAGGCAGTGCCTCGGGTATAGTTAGCGGTGTAAGCGCCGGTACGGTGAATATAAGTTATATTCTTCCTACAGGCTGTCCGGCAACAAAGATAGTTACGGTAAATCCTGTGCCTGCAGCAATATCAGGACCCAATAATATTTGTCAGGCTTCGAGCGCTACACTAAGTAGTCCGGGCTGGCCGGGTGGATCGTGGAGCAGTAATACTGTTACTGTAGCAACTATAGGTTCCTCAACCGGACTTATGTATGGTGCTGCAGGAGGCGGTACTATAATTACATACACGCTGCCATCGGGTTGCTATACAACACTGCCGGTGACTGTGACCAGTTTGCCATCACCAATAGCGGGTAGTTCATCGATTTGTGTTGGTGCTATTTCACTATATACTGATATAACCACAGGTGGTAGCTGGATCTCAGGTAATACCTCTGTTGCAACAATAAATTCTTTAGGGTTGCTTACCGGGGTTAGTGCCGGTACAACTGTAGTAACATATATGCTGCCACTGGGTTGTATTGCAACCAGGACAGTTACAGTAAATCCGTTACCTGATCCGATCTCGGGTATCACTTCTTTATGTCTTTCATCTCCGGTAACACTAAGCAGCACAACTACAGGCGGTACCTGGAGCAGCAGTAATGCCAGCACAGCTGCAATAGGCTCTGCTACCGGTATTGTTACCGGATTTATATATGGTACAGCAGTGATCTCTTACACACTCTCTACCGGATGCTTTGATACTGCAGTGGTTTCTGTAAATCTCACCCCTTCCGTTATCGCAGGAAACAGTGCAGTATGTATGGGGCTTTCCACAACCTATACCAATGTGGTGGGTGGCGGTGCATGGAGCAGTAGCAATATTGCTGTAGCAACGGTAGCTGCTGGTGGGGTAGTGACCGGAGTTGCACCCGGATCTGCGGTAATAACTTATACACTTTCTTCAGGTTGTTTTGTAATTAAAAATCTGACCGTTCATCCATTACCCGCAACAATAACAGGTGGTCCGGCTATATGCCAGGGATTGTCTGCAACAATGAGCAATGCTACTGCAGGTGGCACCTGGAGCAGCAGTAATGGTTTTGTAGCATCTATAAATGCCGCTACAGGTTTGGTGAGCGGCATTGCAGCAGGCACTGCTAACATCACGTATACACTGAGTACCGGCTGTATAGCTACTACCGTGCTCACTGTGCATGCATTGCCCGGTGCACTTACAGGATCTGGTAATGTATGTCTTGGCAGCACGTCTGCTCTTTCAACTACTACAGGTGGTGGTACATGGGCAAGCAGCGATATTACAGTAGCTACAGTAAATGCCAGTGGTATAGTTTCGGGTATTGCTCTGGGTACATCTGTTATCACTTATACTATAGGTGTTGGGTGTATTATCACTAGGGTAGTAACAGTAAGTTCGTTACCTCCGGCTATTACCGGCCCAACATCTTCTTGTGTAGGGGTAAATATTTCGCTGAGTAATGCTGCTACGGGTGGTGCTTGGAGCAGTTCGGCTACAACGCAGGCTACAGTAAATGCAGCTACAGGAGTTGTTACGCCATTGTCTACGGGTACGGTGGTAATATCATATACACTACCTACCGGTTGTTACAGTATCTCTACAATTTTAATAAATACAGTTACACCGATTACAGGTAACACAGCTTTGTGTATCGGTGCTATATCTTCATTGACTCATGCCACACCTGGCGGAACCTGGAGCAGCAGTAATACTGCAGTGGCAGGTATTGGTGCATCATCAGGTATAGCAGTAGGGTACAGTGCCAATACGGCTATTATCTCCTACATTATTCCGGGAGGTTGTATTGCTACCAGAGTTGCAACAGTTAGTCCATTGCCGGCAGTAATAACCGGTCCATCCAGTGTGTGTCCTTCCTTTACCATTACTCTGAGCGATGTTACGCCGGGTGGTACGTGGAGCAGTGGTAATGTGACATTGGCAACCATTAATCCCACAACCGGTGTAGTGACCGGTGTTTCGCCCGGATTGGTGACAATGAGTTACAGTATGTCATCGGGTTGTTCAGTTACAAAACTGATCACTATCAGTCCACTCCCAGCCGCAATTTCAGGAACAAGTAATATTTGTGTTGGCTCGTCGGTAACGCTTACCAGCGGAGCCACTGGCGGTGTGTGGAGTAGTAATGCCACAGCTGTTGCAACAGTGGGTGCCGGCACCGGTATGGTGAATGGCATAGCTCCAGGTACAGCAGTAATATCTTATGTGCCTGTAACGGGTTGTGCTGCCACCACTGTAGTAACAGTGAACGGGTTGCCGGCAGCTATAACAGGAACTACTTCTCTGTGTGCAGGTAATACAGGCGCACTGGCTGACGCGGTGCCTGGTGGGGTATGGAGCAGCACCAATACTGTTGTTGCTACTATCTCTACATCGGGTGTAGTTAATGCGCTGGTGCCGGGTACTGCAACCATATCATACACATCGGGCATAGGTTGTGCTGCTACTACCATAGTTACTGTGAATACTATGCCTTCTGCAATAACAGGTGTGCCAAGTGCCTGTGTTGGTTTTACAACAGCATTATCCAGTGCGCCTACAGGCGGTACATGGACAAGCGGCAACACAGCAATAGCTGGCGTAGATGCAGTAACAGGACTGGTAGCCGGTGTGGGTGCAGGTACTTCAATCGTTTCCTATTCATTCAGCACCGGATGCCTGGCACAAGCGGTGGTTACTGTAAGCGCCAGTGCGTCTGCCGTATCGGGGCCGGGAACTGTATGTGCCGGTAGCCCGATAACTCTGACTGATCCTGCTTCGGCAGGTGGTACATGGAGCTCAGGCAGTGCATCTGTAGCAACCATAGGATCTGCTACAGGTATTGTGACTGGTGTATCTGCAGGTACTGCTGGAATCACTTATACTATTGGTGCCGGTTGTCTTACAACAAGAGTTGTGACAGTAGATCCTTTGCCTGCTGCAATAACAGGATTACCAAGTACTTGTATTGGACTTACTACTACATTGGCAAGTGCTACCAGCGGTGGTACATGGAGTTCTTCCTTCCTGCCTGTGGGAACTGTTGGTGCCGCTTCGGGCGTAGTGTATGGAGTAACAACAGGAAGTATTACTATATCGTATACTCTGCCTACAGGTTGCTATGCTACTAAGCCCGTAAGTGTGAATCCTATGCCGGTAGCTATTGCCGGAGTGAATACGGTTTGCGCCGGACTGAATACAACCCTTTCTGATCTGATACCGGGTGGTTTATGGAGCTCGACAGATATTGCAGTAGCTACTGTAGCTGCAGCAACTGGCGTAGTGACAGGAGTAGCAGCAGGTACTACAACTATATCATACTTATTAGGAGCAGGCTGTGCCACATCTACGGTGGTTACTGTTTTTCCGCTACCTGCTGCAATAACCGGTTCTCTCAATATTTGTGAAGGAACTGTTCAGCCTTTGTTTAGTGCAACTGCGGGCGGGTCTTGGACAATTTCTAATCCATCTGTAGCTACAATTAATTCAGGTACAGGAGCAGTGACAGGTATTGCTGCAGGCACCGCAACTGTTACTCATACAATAGGTGCCGGTTGTATTGCCAGCGCAATAATTACTGTAAATCCCGTTGCCCCCAATACAGGTACAGCCAACACCTGTGCAGGATATTTTACAACACTTACCAATGCTATTGCGGGCGGTACATGGAGCAGCAGCAACTATAGCATTGCATCTGTACTTATAGGTAGTGGCGTAGTAACGGGTATAACACCTGGCTCTGCTACTATTACCTATACTTTGCCTACAGGTTGTACTGCTGCAACGCTTGTCACCATAACATCATTGTCTCCTGTTACGGGTAGTAACAGTGTGTGTGTAGGGCAGTCTGTAACAATGGCCAATGCGGCTACCGGTGGTACATGGACCAGTGGTAATGTGCTGGTAGCCAGTGTGGGTGGTGCCACTGGTGTTGTGAGCGGACTTGCGGCCGGTGCTGCAGTTATTTCTTATTCGTATAGTGGTGGTTGTGTGGCCACAAAACTGGTTACTATTTATCCGTTATCTCCTGTTGCAGGTCCGGGTAATGTTTGTGCCGGTCAGAGTATTACACTCACAGATGCTACACCGGGTGGCTCGTGGAGCAGCAGCAATACAAGTATTGCTACTATTGACGTCGCAGGAGTAGTTACAGCAATTACTGCAGGTACTACTACTATAAGTTACGAACTGGCTACAGGTTGTGTGGCTACGAAAGTTGTTACCGTAAATCCGTTAGCTGCCATTTCAGGCGCTCCCAATTTATGTACAGGTACAGTTTCTATATACAGTAATCCGGTTTCGGGAGGAATATGGGCCAGCAGCAATCTCAGTATTGTTACAACAGCTATTACTACCGGTAATATAACAGGTGTAGCAACAGGTACTGCTATTATATCTTATATACTGCCTACTGGCTGTTTTGTTACATTACCTGTTACAGTAAATCCTCAGCCGTCAAATATTACCGGTACTGCCGGTATATGTTTGTATGGTTCTTCTACGCTTAGTGATGCCACTGCCGGTGGGACATGGGTGAGTAGTAGCAGTACAATAGCTACCGTAGGCTCTTTGACAGGTGTAGTTGCCGGAGTGAATGCAGGTATAGCAGTGATCAGTTACATTTTGCCCACCGGTTGTTACAGAACATTGACTGTAACGGTAAATGTGCTGCCATCGGCAATAACTGGTTCGTTGCAGGTGTGCGAAGGGCTGTCTTCAGTTCTTTCAAATAGTATTTCCGGTGGCACCTGGAGTGTAGCTACTGCAACTATTGCAACTATTGGTGCCGCTACAGGGGTAGTGAATGGTGTGACGCCAGGAACAACGACCATTACATACATGCTGGGAACAGGTTGCTACGCTTCAGCTGTAGTTACGGTCAATTCACTTCCGGGTTCAGTTTCAGGCCCAACTTCAGTTTGTGTCGGCAGCTCAATTAATTTTTCCAGTACTACTTCCGGTGGTACCTGGAGTAGTGCAGATCCTTATGTTACTGTTGATGCTGCTTCGGGTGTAGCTACCGGTGTGAACCCCGGTGTTGCTGTTGTTACTTATTCATTACCCACGGGTTGTGTGCGTACAGTATCTGTATCAGTATACCCGCTGCCATCTGCAATATCGGGCGTGCCCAGGGTATGTGTTGGCGCCACCAATACATTGGTCAATGCTACCGGCGGAGGTTCATGGTCTGGCAGCGATGCTTCAATACTTACCATTGATGTGGCAACCGGAGTGGTCTCCGGTGTTTCTGCAGGAACAGCTACCGTGAGCTATACTATAGTGTCGGGTTGTTATGTAACTATGGTAGTTACAGTTGATCCGCTGCCATCTGCAATTGTGGGTGGCTCTACTATTTGTCAGGGATCTGTTTTGTCGCTGGCATCGGCAAGTGCCGGTGGCGCATGGAGCAGTAGCGCTGCTTCTGTTGCTACAGTTACTGCTGCAGGTAATGTAAGTGGTGTGTCGGCCGGTGTGGCAAATATTACTTACACGCTACCTACAGGTTGTTATGTTTTTGTACCGGTTACTGTCAATCCACTGCCTGCAGTTATTGCCGGACCGGGCGTGGTGTGTACCGGACAGTCGGTATCGCTGACTGATGCTACACCTTCTGGTGTATGGATCAGCGATGTAACTTCTATAGCCACCGTTGACGCTGTTACCGGATCGGTAACAGGCATGTCGGCTGGCGTAACAAATATCAGTTACTCTCTGGCTACAGGTTGTTTCAGGTCTGTAGCTATTACAGTTAATCCATCTCCGGCTGCCATTACAGGTCCATCACAGGTTTGTGCAGGATTATCTATTACTCTTGCCGATGTTACCCCGTCCGGCACATGGACCTCAGGTTCTTCTACTATAGCTACTATAAGTAGTTCAGGAGTAGTGAATGGTATTGCTGCAGGTACTGTTGCCATGTCCTATACACTGGCTACCGGCTGTCGTGCTACATTCATAGTTACAGTGAATCCTGTTCCGCCATCTATAACCGGCATCGCCAATATTTGTCCGGGCAGTTCGGTAACGCTCAGCAATGCTATGGCTGGCGGCTCATGGAGCAGCACCTACACCTCTATAGTAACTGTAGATGCAACAACGGGTACAGTTTCAGGCTTATCTGCAGGTTTGTCGGTTATTACATATACCATGCCTACCGGTTGCCTTACTACTGCAGTTATACTGGTACAGCCTGCCCCGGCAGCGGTAACAGGTGTGGCAGCAGTTTGTCTGGGTGCAAACAGTACGCTGAGCTGTGCTACCGCTGGCGGTACGTGGGTCTCATCAGCACCATCTGTTGCCTCTGTCGGTTTTACCAGCGGAGCTGTTAGTTCTCTTTCGGTTGGAACAACAACTATAAGTTATGTGCTGCCCTCGGGTTGTGCAGCTACCAGAATATTTACGGTCAATCCAAATCCTCCTGCAATTACAGGTTCGCCAATAGCCTGTATGTCCAATACTACTGCAATGTCTAATGCTATGCCTGGTGGTTTATGGACAAGTTCAGATGTGTCTGTTGCTACCATCAATGCTAGTACCGGGATTGTTACAGGTGTATCGTTGGGTACAGTCAACATTACGTACACATTGCCTACTGGTTGTCGTACAGTTTCATTTATATCAGTTTACCCTCCGCCGGCTGCTATCAGCGGAGCTGCACACATTTGTCAGGGTGCATCTACATTGCTGTCATCAGCTACAGCAGGAGGTACATGGAGCTCAAGCGCACCAGTTATTGCCGCAGTATCTTCATCGGGCGATGTTACCGGAATTTCAGGTGGCAGCGCTATCATTACGTATACTTTGGTTACCGGTTGTTATGCTATAAGTACAGTAACTGTAGATCCTTTGCTGCCTATAGTGGGCAGCAACGTAGTCTGTTCAGCAGACACGGTTACATACTCCAACGGGGTGACAGGTGGTGTATGGAGCAGCAGTACACTCAGTGTGGCAACAGTTACGCCACTTACAGGGGCTGTTTATGGTGTTGCTCCTGGTGTGGCTGTCATTTCTTACTTCCTGCCTACAGGTTGTGTGGCCACTAAAACGGTTACTGTAAACCAGTTGCCTGCCACCTATCTGGTAACCGGTGGCGGTACTTTCTGTACAGGCGGTGCAGGTGTGCCAGTGGGGCTTAATGGTTCTGCATCCGGTTTTGTTTATTGGTTATATAATGGTTCTGTTGCAGTAGGTTCTTTGACAGGTACAGGCAGTTCGCTCAATTTCGGGCTGCAGACCACCAATGGTACTTACTCGGTTTATGCTGTTAACTCTGCTTCGGGGTGTGCCAGGTTCATGTTGTCTACAGCTATTGTTTCTTCGGTAGCTCTTGCTCCTGCGGCAGTGAGTATCAACTCTTTGGCCGGAGATACAGTATGTAACGGATCAGCTGTGTTATTTACCCCTAGTGCTTATTTGGGTGGTAGTGCCCCCACCTATCAGTGGTGGGTAAATGGAATACCTGTTAGCGGTGCTACATCCTATTCCTATTCACCAGCTAATGGCGACATCATTACTTGCAAACTCACCAGCAGTGCTTCATGTGCTGTGCCCAATACTGCCACCAGCAATCTCACAATGACCGTATTACCTCTGGTTGTGCCAGCTGTTACTGCTGCTGTATTGCCAAACGATACTGTTTGTGCGCTTACTGCTGTTTCTTTTACTGCAACAGAAGTGAATGGAGGCGCTGCACCTTATTATATATGGCTGAATAATGGGTTGCCTGCGACTACTGGTGCTACTTATGCCTATATTCCTGCTGACGGGGATGTGGTATTGTGTAAAATGGCCGCCAATTCCCGTTGCCGCACAGCAGATACTGTGTTGAGCAATGCAATAAATATGAAGGTGTTACCCTATGCCACACCGGCTGTTACTATCAATGCGGTTCCGGGTCTGGTCATAGCCAGTGGTGAGGAAGTTACTTTTACTGCGGTTGTTACCAATGCCGGTGCTACGCCATCTTATCAATGGAAGATCAACAATGTAACTATCGCTGGTGCAACGAACGCTACTTTTACATGGAGTTCTTTTACCAATTCTGATACGGTAAAGTGTGCTGTGACCAGCAGCGGGCTTTGCGGTGGGGTTACCACAGTTGCCGGGGAGGTAATGACCGTAAATAATGTAGGGGTACATAATGCAGATTTGAAAAAGCGTAGTGTGCAGTTGTTGCCCAATCCTAATGAAGGTGCATTCATGCTAAAAGGGTTACCTGTAAATGGTGGCGCTGCAACAATAGTTGTCTATAATGTCCTTGGTCAGGTTGTGTATATGGAAGAAGTGCAGTTGAGGAGGGGAGAAACTGAAAAGTATATTCAGCTAGATCATAAATTAGCAAATGGCATGTATGTACTTTCCTTAGGTATGGGAGATGAAGCGAATATGTTCCATTTTGTAGTGAGAAAGTAGCAGTTTGGTGATTGGGGAAGTGGGTTGCAGGGCTATAATGTTAACAGCTATGTGGAAACCGCAAGAAACTCTTTCAAATACTTTACGGTTACAATAAAAAAATCGGTAGTTTTGCACCAGTTTTATACTATCTATATCGTTATTTAATTATATGTCAGGCCAACTTAAAGAAGTCCGCAATAGAATAAAATCGGTAACATCTACCCAGCAGATCACCAAAGCAATGAAAATGGTGAGTGCGGCTAAGCTGCGTCGTGCGCAGGATGCAATTATCCAGATGCGTCCGTATTCAAAGAAGCTGCAGGAAATGTTGAGCAATATTGTCAGCGCTTCGTCCAGCGAGGTTAGTCTGCCATTGGCTGAAGAGCGTCCTGCAGAGCGTATACTCTTCATAGCTGTTACCAGCGACAGGGGCTTGTGCGGTGCTTACAATGCCAACGTTATCAAACTTACCCGTACCATAATAGCCGAGAAATACGCTGCGCAATATGCAAAGGGAAATGTGACCATACTGCCAATTGGCAAAAAAGGTTACGAATTCTTCCAGCGCAATGGTTTCAGGCTTGTTGATGCTTATTGGGATATTTTCTCAGATCTTGCTTTCGAGAATGTTCGTCGTGCTGCAGTTCATGCACAGCAGGCATTCCTCAACAAAGAATATGATCGTATAGAGATCGTTTACAGCCAGTTTAAAAATGCTGCTACACAGAACTTTGTTTCTGAGCAGTATCTGCCAATACCAAAGACCGAAAAGGAAGGTGGAAGCATGAATACAGAATTCATTTTCGAACCATCGAGGGAGGTGTTGCTACAGGAACTGATGCCAAAGATCCTGAACACACAGGTATACAAAGCAGTGCTTGATGCCAACGCTTCTGAGCATGGTGCCCGTATGACCGCAATGGATAAAGCAAGCGAAAACGCCAACGAATTGCTGAAGTCGCTGAAGATCAGCTACAACCGTGCTCGTCAGGCAGCTATCACTACAGAACTTACAGAGATCGTAAGTGGTGCAGCAGCGCTTCAGGGTTAATATCAATTACTGAAAAGAAACTGAACATCTTCATGGCTTCCGTGAAGATGTTTTCTTATTTTTATAAAAACTTTTTTATGCGAAACAAAACGGTCATTACTGCATTGTTTTTGTGTGCACACCTTTCTGTAGGTGCGCAAGAGGCTAAAGTGAGGCAGTATACTGCACCCAAGGCGGGTACGGCTACTCTTATAGATGCAGATGATAAGTATAACGCTGCTGTTTTCAATGTAGAGGCGCCGGATGTAGAACATAATTTCGATAAGAAACAACTACGCGAAATAAAACTGCAGGTGGAAAAACAATTTCCCCGTAAAGAATCGCCTGCAAAAGCTAAGAAAACTACCGCAGTACCTGCCCCGGTAATGACCATCGGCTTCATTGCAGATTCTTTGTCCGGCATTCCGCCCGATAACTATTGTGCGGTGAGCAACGGTAATAAGGCCATATCTGTCATGAATTCGTTCATTACTGTTCATGATGCTACTAGTGGTAACTATCTTACCAAGAAGGGATTGTTGTCTTTCAGTTCGGCGGTGGGGCTGAATAATTCGGTAGGTTCCAATACACATTATCGTTTCGATCCTAAAGTAGTTTATGATCCGGTTGCGGATAGGTTCATCTGTGTAATGCTGAATAGTATCAATCAGAACAACTGGATAGTAATTGCTTTCTCTAAAACCAATGATCCGACCGGTGCATGGAATTTCTATAAGTTCTATGGCGATTATACCAATGATACTACCTGGTTCGATTATCCGGCAATTTCTATAACCAAGGATGAGTTTTTCCTGACCGGTAATAAAATAAGGTACAACCAGAGCTGGCAGGCAGGCTTTAAGCAAACGCTCATTTATCAGATCAAGAAGGCTGATGGTTACAATGGCGACACAGCACTAACTTACCGCATTTGGGACGATATTAATTACAAAGGTAAAAACATACGTTGTCTGCATCCATTGAATCCCGGTTCTGCATTGGCAGGGCCTGAGCAGTATTTCCTATCAAACCGCAATTTCGATATGTCGAACGATTCCATTTTTCTGGTAAGGATACCCGGCGGCATGACAGCTGCAGATACTGCACTTACTGTAAAACCACTTATTTCTAACCTGCCATATGGTGTTCCTCCGGATGCTAAGCAACCTGATACAGCCAAGACACTGGCTACTAATGACGGACGTGTGCTGGGTGGTTTTATTAAGGGTAATGAGATACAGTTTGTAAGTACCAGTTCTAATGCCGCAAATGGTGCATCATCTATTTATCATGGTGTTATCAGTAATATCCACACTACTCCTGCGGTACATGCCAGCCTTATCAGTAACGATACGCTGGATTTTGGCTACCCTAATATTTCCTATACCGGCGATGCTGGCGGAACAAATCAGTCAATAATATCCTACGAATTTTCGGGTCGCAAGACTTTCCCGGGTTATGGTGCAGTATTCTTTGATGGAACAGACCACTCAGATATGCTGGTCATCAAAACCGGAGAGAAGAGCATCAGCATGCTCACGGATAAGCAGCAGCGCTGGGGTGACTATAGTGGCTCGCAGCCCGACTGGGATGCTCCTGGTGCTGTGTGGGTAGAAGGTATATTCGGTCGCAAAGATGCCAGGTATGGCAACTATATGGCCAGGTTGGCTTCTCCCTACTATTCCAATGCAGCTACACAGGCAGAAACATCAAATGTGTCTGCTAAAGTATTCCCGGTTCCATCGCTTGAATTTGTGAACTACGAATTTTCGGTTGCAGCAGAACAATCGTTCAGTTTTGTGATCTATGATATGGCCGGCAAGGTAGTAGATAAGGTGCTGGATGCACAATGTAAAAAAGGAAGGAATATTATTCAATTCAACATTGCGCCACTTGCACCCGGTACTTACTTCCTTCAGGCAATAGGTGCCGATGGTACGCAGATACCGGTACACAAACTGATACGCCAATAACCCTCAACCAGCTAAATGCAACTCTTTTTTAATGTCGTTCTTGCTTTCAGAGCTATACGTACCAACAAGTTACGGTCGTCGCTGACCATAGCTATCATAGGCCTGGGCATTATGGCATTGGTAGGTATACTCACCGCTATAGAAGTGATGAAGGAGAGTGTGTATACCAACTTCAGTAGTATGGGGGTCAATTCTTTTCAGATAACCAGTGATGTGCTGAAGAAGAAAAAGCACAGAGGTGGGGGAATGAATGTGACCGTGGTGGAGGGGAAGAGTATTACCTATGAAGAAGCTAAGGCTTTTAAAGAGCGTTTTCGTTTTCCGGCTCTTGTGGGACTCTCTGTAAATGGTACCAGTGTAGCTACAGTTCACTACAGGTCATATAAAACCAATCCGAATGTAAGGGTGAATGGGGTGGATGAAGCCTATCTGTTAGTTTCTGATACCAAGCTGGAGGCCGGCCGAAACTTCTCAACTACAGAAGTGCAATCTGGTGGATATGTATGTTTGCTGGGAAACGGAGTAGCAAAAAAGCTTTTCAGGAACAAACTGAACAGTGCCACAAACGAGATCGTATCTGTGGGAGATGTGAAATGCAGAGTGGTTGGCGTAATGGAATCTAAAGGGGGCAGTATGGTAATGGATGCCGACAATCAGGTACTTATTCCGCTCAATACTGCCAGGGGGCTCTTTGGTGGTGATAATTCCTATCTGCTGAGTGTGAAGGTAACAGATGTGAATAAGAAAGACCTCGCAGCCGAAGAAGCCGAAGGTCTATTCAGGGTGGTGCGCAAACAGGTACTGGGTACAGAAAACAACTTCACTATATCTCAGAACAATGATCTGGTAGAGATAGTGATGGACAGCATCATCTATATAAGGATCGCAGCAATATTTATCGGTATCATTACATTGCTCGGGTCTGTAATAGGACTTATGAACATAATGCTGGTATCTGTTGCCGAGCGAACCAGAGAGATCGGTATCAGCAAAGCGATGGGTGCCAGATCATCTACCATCAAGCAGCAGTTCCTTACAGAGTCTGTACTTATTAGCTTGCTGGGTGGTGCTACCGGTGTTATTATGGGTATGTTACTTGGTAATATTGTAGGGCTGTTCTTCAATACAGGTTTTATAATTCCCTGGTTGTGGATAGCTATGGGGGTGAGCCTCTGTGCAGTAGTGGGGGTGATATCCGGTATCTATCCGGCAATAAAGGCATCTAAACTGGATCCGATAGTAGCATTGCGTTACGAATAACACAGTGCTGCTATCGTATATGGTAAGTTTTATATATTGTATTCTGCTTTCAGCTTTGCTGTAACCACATTCAGTACTTTGGTCATTTTATCAATGATCCTTTCCATCTCATCTGTTTTCTTATCGTTGGCTGCAAGGCTTTCCAGCTGGTAAGATTCTTCTCTTATGCTGTTTACAGACATGTTCATAAGCGCCGGACGAATGCGGTGTGCCAGGTATTTTACTGTTTTCAGATCACCTTCGCTATAGGCTTCTTTTATTTTCAGCATAGTTTGCGGCACATCTGTAATGAAGATAGAAAGCATCTGAATGACAAACTCTGAGTTGTTACCACATTTCAGCATCAGTTTCTTGATGTCATAAAGCGGGCCGTCTTTGTCAGATTTGGTCTCCACTACCGGTTCTTCTTTAAAGCTTTCGGGTGGGGGCGTACCTTTTTCGGTTTTGTGCAGCCAGTTGGCTATCACCGCTATCATTTTCTCTTCATTATAAGGCTTGGCAATGTAGTCGTTCATGCCGGCGCTTATATATTCTTCGCGTTTGCCTTTCAGCGCGTTTGCAGTAAGGGCAATGATAGGTATGTTGCTGTCGTGGTTCTTTCTTATTATCTGTGTGGCTCGTACTCCATCCATTTTGGGCATTTGTACGTCCATAAGTATGATGTCGAAAGTTTCGCTTTTCACCATTTCTATAGCTGCAAGACCATTATCGGCACTTGTTACTATAGCCCCGTATTGGGTAAGGATGGTGTAGGCTAGCAGTCTGTTCAGTTCATTGTCTTCAACCAGCAATATCTTTTTATTGCCAATGTTGCTGGTGTCTGTTTTTACTGCTCTTTTCTTTTCAAGTATCTTTTGGGTGCCAATTTTCAGATTGAAAGATAATTTGATGATAGTACCCAGGTTTTTCTCGCTTTCTATCTGAATGGTGCCATCCATCAGCTCCATGAGCTGTTTGGTGATACTCATTCCCAGCCCTGTTCCACCGAATTTTCTTACTACTGTTTCGTCTTCCTGCGTGAACTTGTCGAATATTTCGGCAAGGAAATCCTCGCTTATGCCTACTCCGGTATCTTCTATGGTTATCAGAACCTGCTGTGCTTTCTCTTCAGCTTTTTCCAGCGTTGCACAGAATTTTATGTAGCCGTTTTCAGTGAATTTTATCGCATTGCTCAGCATATTAATAAATACCTGATTGATGCGATACGGGTCTCCAATAAGTGAATGAGAAATGTTAGGGTCTATTTCGCAAACAATTTCCAGTCCTTTCTCTTCAGCTTTGGGCGACAGCATGGCAATGGCATGTCTTGAAAGTTGCTCAAGATCGAAAGGAATGTACTCTATGTTTATCTTGCCCGCCTCAATCTTGGATATGTCGAGAATATCGTTAATGACTACCAGCAGGTTTTCTGAGGCAGTGCGTATCGATGACAGGTAGAAAAGTTGTTGTTTGTTGAGATTGCTTTTTGAAAGCAGTTTGCCCATACCCATTATTGCATTGATAGGGGTACGGATCTCATGACTCATATTGGCAAGGAAAGCTTCCTTGGCCTGAGAAGAACGTTCTGCATTCTGCATCGCCTCTCTCAGATCTTTTTCCAATTTCTTTTGCTTGGTAATATCCAGGTGGATACTGATGGCACCTCTCAAAGACCCATCGGTATTGTGCAGCGATGCGGTACTTACCAGCCACCACTTGGAATCTCCACTTTTGGTTTTTACTTTATACTCATATCTGTTAGCAATGCCATATTGGCTCTTCCAGCCTTTTTCATTGATAATACGATTCTCCGTATTCTCCAGGAAAAGATCAGTGGCTTTCTGCGAATACAATTCTTCTGATGTATAGCCGCTCATAGCACAGAACTGCTGGTTAGTGAAAATGATGCGTTCATCGGCATCTATTTCCATCATACCCAGATTCATATTTTCTATGATCTTCCTGTATTTTTCCTCACTCCTTTTCAGTGCTTCTTCTGCATAGAGTCTGTCAGTGATATCCTGTGCAAATCCTATAATATATGGTTCGCTACCGGGTTCACTTAGCAGGTAATTCTGATAAAGCATATGTACTTTTTCACCGGATTTGGAGAAAATAGTAAGTATTCCTTCGGTAACACCGATGTCCCTGATCTTTTGCAGGTATTCTTCTTCAAAATCTTTCTGCATTTTCTGGTGCAGGAATGACTTGATATTCTTACCAGTCATTTCGCTTTCAGAATAGCCAAGGATCTTACATGCTGCCGGATTTATGGTCAGTATCTCGCCATTCAGTGTATGAGTGCAGATCCATGCCTGGCTGTAATTGAATATTTCCTTATATCTTTTCTGGCTTTTATGTGCCTGCTCTTCTATGAACTTGTTGTGAGAAATATTGAGACTATATCCCAAAACCATCTCTAGCTGACCATTCTGGTCAAGAATAGGGTACAACTTGCGCAGATGATGTTCATTAATGCCGTCCTTTGCTGACAATTTTTCTTCCCATTCTACAGATTGCCGTGTTTTTTGCACCAATGCAAACATCTTATTACGGGTTTCGGCAATTTTATGCGGTTTGTTGGTGTGTCTGCAATACTCTTCATCATCCTTACCAATGAGCCAATCCCTCATTTCAGGGTTCTTTACTGCCTCCGGATTAAGGAATAGATATTTGTGATCGTTGCTGAATGCTGCAATGTCGCCCGGAATATTGTTAAGTATCTTTTCGTAAAATGATCTTTGTTTACTAAGGCTTTGTTCTGCGTTCTTTTTAGTTGTTACATCTATGTACTTCCAGAAATTGCCTGAGTAAATATTGTTGTATATAAGAGGTGCATAATCAAAAGAGAATGTATTGCCATTTTCTAATTCCACTTCATTGGCTACAACATGTTCTTTGTCTTTAATTATACGCTTTGTTTTGGCTACATATGTTTTCGGGTCTTTGAGCAGGCTTAGATTTTTTCTCAATAATTCTATCGAATCGGTACCGATAAGAGATACAGGGTCTGCGTCTATACCGAAAATGGAACAGAAAACACTGTTTACAAATAGGATGTTTCTGTTTTCGTCTTCCAGCAGAATACCGTCCTGAGAATTGTTGTAGATCAGCGCAAGACTGTTCACCATTTGCATGAAGCCAGGAAGGGCAGGAACCATAACCTCTTTCTGATGGTCCTCTGTTGCCATTTCTTTCTTCAGCAATTCTATGCGCGCATCCGCAGCCAGTCGCTCTAGTCTGGCTTTCTCCAGTTCTTCTCTTAAAGTATTGATACCCATTATGAATGTAATGTTATTTCTTTTTCATTGATCAGCTTGTAAATGGTAGACTTGCCGATACCTAGTTTTTTTGCTACTGAAACAACATTATTGTTATGCTTTTTCAGATACCGCTGTATGATCTCATTGGTATATTGTTTCAGTGTTTTCTCTGCAGAAGAGAAATCTTCTTCCTGTGCAACACTTGTAAAGTATATATCTGCTGCGTCCAGCACAGAATTGCTGCACATTACTGCTGCAAGGTCTATGACAGATTTCAGTTCACGGACATTGCCCGGATAATGATACTTCATAAGCTGTTCCTTAGCTTCATTCGTGAAGTTGATAGCAGGCATTTTATTGCTCTTGCAGAACTCGTCGAGGAAATGCCTTGCCAGCAATAAAATATCATTGCCGCGTTCTTTGAGTGGGGGAAGGGTGATTGGTAGTCCCATGATCCTATAGAAAAGATCTTCGCGGAATCTTCCTGCTTTAATTTCGTTTGGTAAATTTTTATGTGTTGCTACTATCAGGCGCACATCCAGGGTTACTTTCTCCTGGCCACCTACACGCGTTAGTTCGCGTTCCTGCAATACCCTCAGTATCTTGCTCTGGAGGCTCAGATCCAACTCGGCTATCTCATCCAGAAAAATGGTGCCTTTATTAGCTTCTTCAAATTTTCCGATCTTCCGGCTCTGTGCCCCGGTAAATGCTCCTTTTTCGTAACCAAACAACTCACTTTCTATCAGTTCTCTGGGTATTGCTGCCATGTTTACAGCAACAAAAGGCTTTTTCTTCCGTTCAGAATTGTAATGTATGGCCTTGGCAACTACCTCCTTACCGGTACCGGTATCGCCGGTGATATATACATTGATATTCGTATTTGCTGCTTTTTCCAAAAATGAGAAAATACGCATCATTGGTTCGCTATTGCCAATAATAGCCTTGCGGAAATCGTATTTCTGACCAAGTTCTTCTTTCAGTGTTTCTACTTCTTTGCGCAGCGATTGCCTTTCCTTGGCATTCTTTACGGCATTCAGCAGTAATTCTATGGTGTTGTCTTCCTTGGTCAGGTACTCGTTTGCTCCTTTTTTAAGCAGGCTTAAGGCAGTGCTTACATCCTCCTGACCACTGATAACTATGACTGGTGTGTTGCTGTTGTAGTCTTTTATCGCTTTCAACAGTCCTACTCCATCAATATCAGGCAGGGAATAATCTATACTAATAAGATCCGGCCTCAAAGACAGGTTTTTGATACACTCTTTGCCGGTAGTGAACAGAGTTACTACATGGTCGGGATTCTGAGATAACTGGTATTCCAGAATTTTTCCGTACCAGGGATCGTCTTCCACAACAAATATCCTGAACTGTTGCATTAGCAGGTGGAAAATTTTTAATAAAACTACAAGAACAATCGAAGATAAGTAATAATTACCCACTGTTTAACATATAGATTGCAAAGTTAGTAGTATAATAAAATTCTTCAATTTGACAAAATAATTCCCAAAATGGGACACTATTTCATAATGTGGAAATTGTAAGTAGTTGACAATCAATTTATTGTATTCGTGGCACGAAGGTTGTTTATTATATGGAAAATTGATAGAGAAATTGAAAAGTAAAGAACAGTTTAAAGTTTTTATTGTTGATGACAGTGCTCTTTGTCGGTTTTTATACAACAAGCATCTTTCAAACATGGGTTTTAAAAATATCTATATGTTTGAAAACAGTGCTGAGTGTTTGTCAAACATACATATAGTACCGGATCTTATTCTATTGGACTTTGACGCCCCTCCCGGAAACGGACTGGACGTTGTAAAAGAGGTCAAAAAGCAATATCCACAGATACATATGTTGATGATTTCTGCTCAGAAAGAAGTGAAAGTGGTGGTAGATGCGATAAGAAACGGAGTTTCTGGCTACATCATGAAAGATGAAAACCAGCTGGATATGGTGAGTTATGAAACGGAGCGGTTTCTGGATATGAAAAAAATACAAATAGCCTGCTGATCATCATAAAAACAAAAAAAAGCAAAAAACAGTAATATGAAACAAGTGAAATTTATATCAGTTTTTATCCTTCTGTTCCTGGCTTCTGCCTGGACAAACGCATTTGCGGTGAGGGTGTATGTACCCGATGCATCAAATAGTATGACATCATCCAGAGTGTTTTGTAACGGTGCAACACCAACCAATTTATCGTTTACATACGGTACATGTAACTCGGGTTCGGGTGGCAGTTCTGGTGTAACTATTTCTATTAATTGGTATGTAAATAGTACTAACTCTACTTCAGGAGGAACATTGGTAAGTACAACGTCAGGCTCTACTGCAACCGCTGGTTCGGGTTCTGTAACTTATACTCCATCTACAGCTACCAATGGTGTTAGTTATTACTATTGTGTGTTGACATGGACAGGTTCGGGTACCTGTAATACCAGTGGCTCACTTACCAGTGCTACCACAACAAGGGTGACCGTTTCTGACGGTCCATCTGCTGTTACCGGAAGCAATACTGCTTGTACAGGTACTACAGAGACTTACACGAATACAACTTCAGGTGGTACATGGACTAGCAGTAATACTGCGGTGGCTACAATTAGTGCTTCAGGTGTGCTTACTCCTGTAGCTGCGGGTACAATGAATGTTACATATACAGCATCTTGTGGCGGAACGGCAACAAAATTGGTTTCGGTTTATGTTACTCCGGCACTCGCTGCAATTGGCGGAGGTACTAGTAATATCTGTACCGGGTCTACGACAACACTCACAAACACTACTTCGGGTGGTACATGGACGTCAGCTAATACTGCTGTAGCTACAATAACAAGTGGTGGTGTGGTTACCGGTGTGGCAATTGGTACTGCAACAATATCTTATCAGGTTACTAATCCATGCGGTTCTGATATGGTTACTAAAATAGTTACCGTGTCTGCTTCACCTGCTACAATAGCCGGTGGCGATTCTGTTTGTGTCGGATCTACTGAAACACTTTCTAATACTGTTCCTTATGGTGTTTGGAGCAGCAGTAACACAGCAAGGGCTACTGTTTCAACTTCCGGTGTTGTTACCGGCGTTGCTGTCGGTGCAGTTAGTATCACTTATACTACAGGTTGCGGTACAACAGCTATTAATCTTATGACGGTAAATGCAACTCCGGGATCTGTAACAGGTACTGCAACTGCTTGTGTAGGTGGTACTACAACATTTGCCAATACGGTAAGCGGTGGTACATGGATCAGCAGCAACACTGCAATAGCAACTGTAGGTACCGGTGGTATTGTGACAGGTGTGGCAAACGGAACATCAACAATAACTTATTCACTCACCAATGCCTGTGGTTCTTTCCAACCAACAAGGGATGTTTATGTTACATCTTCTCCCACTTATGTAAATGCTGGATCTTATGTTCTTTGTGTTGGTGGTACCCCTATTACGTATACAAGCTCTGCACCTTATGGTACCTGGAGCAGCAACAATACAGCAACTGCAACTGTAGATGTAAATACAGGTGTTGTAACTGCTGTTGCTACGGGCACTACTCGTATTTCTTATATTACTACATGTGGTTTTGCTACGAAGGTATTAACTGTAAATGCAGCGCCTGGTGCTATTTCGGGCACCACATCGGTTTGTGCAGCTTCTTCTACTCCTTTGACCAACAGTGCGTCGGGTGGTACATGGACAAGCAGCAACACTGCAGTTGGTACTGTTTCTACTACAGGTAGTGTTACAGGTGTAGCAAACGGAACTTGTATAATTTCTTACAGTACAGGACCTGGATGTGTTGTGACAACTACAGTAACTGTCAGAGCTACTCCGGCAGCAATATCGGGTGCTTCTACTATATGTTCTGGTGGTGCAACAACAACTTTTACAAATACAGTTTTGTATGGTACATGGAGTAGCAGCAGCACAGCAAGAGCAACGGTCAATGCTTCTACAGGTGTTATTACATCAGTAGCTGCAGGTACTACCCGTATCACCTATAATACGGGTTGTGGTACGGCTGCTACTAAAATACTTACGGTAAATGCCAGTCCTGCTGCAATAACAGGTACGGCAACAGTTTGTGACGGTGCTACAAACACACTTGCTGATGCTACTTCTGGTGGTACATGGAGCACTGCTAATGTAGCGATTGCTACGGTGGGTTCTACAGGTATTGTTACCGGTGTTGCAGGTGGTACTACTACTATAACATATGCGCTGTCTACCGGCTGTAATGCTACAACCATTGTGACAGTAACATCATTGCCTGATGTTACTGTTCCATCAGGTCAGACTATCTGTAATGGTGCTACGCAGGGAACTCTTTCTTTTAGTAGTAGTGTTTCAGGTACATATTATCTTTGGACAAACTCTAATTCTTCAATTGGTCTGGCTGCAACAGCTACAGGAACACTCTGTGGTACCGCCAATGAAAACGCTAATGTTGTACTTACAGCGCCAACCGGTGCAGTGTTTACTGCTGTTACTTTCGCCAGCTATGGTAATCCTTCCGGTTCATGCGGCAGTTTTGCAACAGGCTCATGTCATTCTTCTACTAGTCTTTCTATTGTTCAGTCATATGTAGTGGGTCAATCTACTGCTACAATTCCTGCAACTAATGCTGTTTTTGGTGATCCATGTGCAGGTACTACCAAAATGTTGTATGTTCAGGCTACTTATGCTTATTCTGTTGTTCCTTCTTTTGTTGCAACAAATACGGGTGGTGCTTCTATAGTAGGTACAGTTACTGTTACTCCGGCCAAAAATGGTTGTTCTGGTACTCCCGGTACATTTACTATCACTGTTAATAATGCTATTACAGCTGGTACTATAACAGGTACAGCAGTAGTATGTGAGGCTGCAACAACAACATTGAGCAATGCCACAATAGGTGGTGCATGGAGCAGCAGCAACACAGCTGTAGCTACAGTAGGTACTACAGGTGTTGTGAGTGGTGTGGCTGCAGGTACTGCAACGATCTCTTATGCTTATACAAACTCTTGTGGTACTGATCATACTACTAAGGTAGTAACAGTGAACCCACTGCCTGCTGCAGGTACTATAACAGGTACAGCAGTAGTATGTGAGTCTGCAACAACAATTGATGAGTCATCAATGACAACACTGAACAATGCCACAACAGGTGGTGTATGGACCAGCAGTAACACAGCTGTAGCTACAGTAGGTACAGCAGGAGCTGCAGCGCCTACTGCAAGAATTGTGACTGGTATGTCTGCAGGTACTGCAACTATCTCTTATACTTATACAAACTCATGCGGATCTGCGTATGCTACACAGGTAGTGACAGTTAACCCACTTCCGGCTGCTGGTACTATAACAGGTACAGCATTAGTATGTGAGGCTGCAACAACAACATTGAGCAATGCCAAAACAGGTGGTATATGGAGCAGCAGCAACACAGCTGTAGCTACAATAGGTACTACAGGTGTTGTGAGCGGTGTGGCTGCAGGTACTGCAACGATCTCTTATACTTATACAAACTCTTGCGGAACAGCTTATGATACTCAGGTAGTAACAGTGAACCCACTTCCTGCAGCTGGTACCATAACAGGTACAGCGGTAGTATGTGAGGCTGCAACAACAACATTGAGTAATGATACAACAGGTGGTGTATGGAGCAGCAGCAACACAGCTGTAGCTACCGTAGGTACTACAGGTGTTGTGAGCGGTGTGGCTGCAGGTACTGCAACTATCTCTTATACTTATACAAACTCATGCGGTACTGATCATACTACACAGGTAGTAACAGTGAACCCACTTCCTGCTCCAGGTACCATAACAGGTACTGCAGTAGTATGTGATGCGGCAACTACAACATTAAGCAATGCAACAACAGGTGGTGTATGGAGCAGCAGCAATACAGCTGTAGCTAACATAGGTACTACAGGTATTGTGAATGGTTTGGCTGCCGGTACTGCAACCATCTCTTATGCTTATACAAACTCTTGTGGTACTGATCATACTATACAGGTAGTAACAGTGAACCCACTGCCTGTAGTTGGTACTATAACAGGTACTGCAGTAGTATGTGAGGCTGCTACAATAACTTTAAGTAATGACACAACAGGTGGTGTATGGAGCAGCAGCAACACAGCTGTAGCAACAATAGGTACTGCAGGTGAAGTGAGCGGTGTGGTTGCATGAATTGCAACTATCTCTTATACTTACACAAACTCATGTGGTACTGTTCATACTACCCAGGTAGTAACAGTGAACCCACTGCCGGTTGCTGGTACCATAACAGGTACTGCAGTAGTATGTGCGTCTGCAACAACAACTTTAAGCAATGCCACAACAGGTGGTGTATGGAGCAGCAGCAACACAGCTGCAGCGACAATAGGTACTACAGGTATTGTGAATGGTGTAGCTGCAGGAAATGCAACGATCTCTTATGCAAAAAGTAACTCTTGCGGCACTGCGTATGCTACGCAGGTAGTAATAGTGAATCCACTGCCTGCAGCAGGTACAATAACAGGTACTGCAGTAGTATGTGAGGCGGCAACTACAACATTGAGCAATGCCACAACAGGTGGTGTATGGAGCAGCAGCAACACAGCTGTAGCTACAATAGGTACTACAGATGAAGTGAGTGGTGTAGCTGCAGGTACTGCAACGATCTCTTATACTTATACAAACTCATGTGGTGCTGATCTTACTACAAAGGTAGTAACAGTAAACCCGCTGCCGGTTGCAGGTACTATAACAGGTACAGCAGTAGTATGCGAGGCTGCAACAACAACATTGAGCAATGCCACAACAGGTGGTGTGTGGAGCAGCAGCAACACAGCTGTAGCTACAATAGGTACTACTGGTGTTGTGAGTGGAGTAGCTGCAGGAAATGCAACTATCTCTTATGCTTATACAAACTCATGTGGCACTGATTACACTACTAAGGTAGTAACAGTGAACCCACTGCCTGCTGCAGGAAATATTACAGGTTATTCGGCTGTATGTCTGTCTGATAATATTACACTGAGCAATTCTATAACAGGTGGTACATGGAGTTCTGCAAACACTGCAGTGGCTTCAATTGGTACCGATGGTATATTAACTGGTGTTGCCACAGGCGCAACTACCATTTCCTATACTTATACAAACTCATGTGGAACAGATGTTGCTACTCATACTGTTACAGTTAATACAATTCCTTCAGTACCTTCTATAGCGGGTTCAGGTACTGTATGTGCCGGTTCAGCTACTTCTTTCTCAAACACCACAACAGGTGGTGTATGGAGCAGCAGCGATACAGCTGTAGCTACAGTAGGTACAGCAGGCCTTGTTACTGGTGTAACTCCGGGTACTGCAACATTATCTTATATTGTTACAAATGATTGTGGTACTGTATATGTAACTAAAGTAGTTACTGTTAACCCATCTTCAGGTTCTGTTTCCGGTGTAACATCTTTCTGTAATGGAGGTACTGCAACTTATACAATTGGAGGTGAGCCTGGAGTTTGGACAACAAGTCATCCTACAATAGCAACTGTCGGATCTACTACGGGCCTGTTGAGTTCTGTAAATGTAGGTGTAGTTACAGTGTCATTTACTGCTTCTACAGGTTGTTTCATTGCTGTAAAAACAGTTTCTGTTATTAATACAGTAGGCACTATTACAGGAACGCTAAGGGCATGCGAAGGACAAAGCGCTACAGCGAGCTGTGCAGCAACTGGTGGCACATGGAGTTGTAGCAATACAGCAATCGCAACAGTGAATGCTACTACAGGTGAAGTGACGGGTGTTGAAGCGGGTTCTGCAACTTTAACTTATACTATGCCCAGTGGTTGTATTACTACCGACTACTTTATTGTATATGATATGCCTGCACCTATAACAGGAGTAAATAATATTTGTTCCGGTAATACTACCGTTCTTTATAGTACCATTGGAGGCAGCGGCACATGGAGCTGCAGTGATACATCTGTTGCAACAGTTAATATCACATCCGGTATGGTCACTGGTATTGCTGCCGGTACTGCAGTAGTAACATATAAGATCGCTGCTTCGGGATGTTATGTTACAAAGAGCGGAACAGTTTATCCTACTCCTGCAACTATAAGTGGTACACCGGCAATATGCGCGGGTAGTACACAGACTTTTACAAATACGTTTACGGGTGGTAAGTGGTTTAGCTCCCAGCCATCTGTAGCTACTATTGATTCGATCACGGGTGTTGAAACAGCAAAAATAGCAGGTAGTACCATTATTAGCTTTGTAATGCCATCAGGATGTTTTAGAACATATAGTACATCAGTAAATCCATTGCCTGCAAGTATCACCTATACTGCAAATAGCATTTGTCTTGGTAAAACAGCAACTTTTGCTTCAACATCTACCGGTGGTACGTGGATTAGCAGCAATACTGCTGCGGCAACAATCGGTTCTTCATCAGGTATTGCAACCAGTGCGGGTGTGGGATCAACTACTATCACATATACCATTGCAACCGGTTGTAAAAGAACTACAGCTCTGTCTGTTTACAATGACCTGCCTACCATTACCGGTTCCGATATAGTATTAAAAACTTATACTACTACTTTGACTATAGGAGCTACCAGCGGTACCTGGTTGAGTGGCAATACAAGTATTGCTTCAATTAATTCTACTACAGGTGTTGTTACAGGTATGAATCTTGGTACTACTACTATATCTTACAGGCTTACCGGTGGCTGTCTTACATTCAAGAGTATGACTGTATCTGCTATTACCGGTACTCCTACGGCTTGTGTGGGACTTACAACTACTTTGAATCACCTGATCGCAGGAGGTACATGGTCTACAGCTAATGCCGCTATTGCTACAATAAATAGTTCAGGTGTGTTGACGGGTGTTGGAGCGGGTACTACTACCGTTACTTATACCATAAGTTCAGGTGTGTTTAATACTATAACTGCAATTATCTATGCACTCCCTGCAGCGATCACTGGTGCATCTTCTATCTGTTCTGAAGCTAGTTCTATTTACACCGGTACGGTGGGTGGTAGTGCTACCTGGTCTAGTAGTAATGTTTCTGTAGCTACTATAGGTTCTACTTCCGGTCTTGCTACAGGTGTTGCTACTGGCACGGCTACACTTACTTATAAGATAGCAGCAAGTGGTTGTTATACAACACGTCAGATCACAATCAACCCTTCTCCGGCTACGATCACGGGGCCATCTACTGCATGTGTAGGAACAACAGTTACCCTTGCAAATACAGTTTCGGGTGGTACATGGGCTTCAAATCCTACTACTGTCGCTACGGTTGGTTCTGCTACCGGTATTGTTTCTGCTACCACTGCAGGCGGTGTTACTATCAGCTATACGCTTGCAAATGGTTGTCGTAAAACAAAAGCTTTGACCATTAATGTAAGTCCGGCAACTATCACTGGTCCTTCTATACTTAGTCCTGGTTCTTCTTCACTTAGTCCTGGCGCTCCTTCAACATTTAGTTGTGCTTCAACAACCGGAACATGGAGTGTGTCTGATGCAACATTAGCCGTAATTTTATCCTCTACTGCTACAACAGCTAGTATTGCAGGTATAGCCAGTGGTACGGTTTCAGTATTGTATACGATCGCAAATGGTTGTTACAAATCTAAAGATGTAACAGTAGTTGGTTTCGGTGCTAAATCAGCTGCAGTAGTTGCTGCTGAAGACGAAGCTGCATTTTTCAAGGTATATCCAAACCCAACTACAGGTGTATTCAATGTAGAATCTTCATTGAACGGTAACTTATCTATCTATACATACGATGGTAAGTTGATCAATGAGTATCAGCTGAATGGCAACACAACTAGAGTTTCGCTTCCTACTGATCTGGCAGCAGGTATCTATATTTGTCAGTTCAGGTTCGAAGATGGAACAACAAAGACTACCAGATTGTATTTCCGGTATTAATAGCATTTTTAGTTAACTGTAATATATAGCAGCCGACCCGGGAAACCGGGGCGGCTGTTTTTTTTACCTACATCATATGTTATGTCATATTCTGATAGTGACATAGCTAATTACTGCTTTTCTTTTACTCTTTAGAATTTGTATATATGAATTTAGTTTAGTCTTTTTTAAGACTAGCATTTATATAGTACCCCATACATACGCCAGTATGTATGTGGTATTTATTTTATATAAGCTTGTTATTCCGACTCTTTTTTTCTGCAGTTTTTCTTTCTGATCACTACAATACCAGTAATAATAGTAGCTACTACAAAACATAAATGTTTGTCAATATTGGAAATATTGTCCATTATGTGGAACAAATATGATTTAATATAACTAGTAAACTAAAGAAAATCAACTAATTATAGTTTCGGCACGCTGATTGATTATAACTGGGAAAATAAAAGCGATGAAAAATAAAAATGAAATGAAGGTTTTTGTAGTAGATGATAGCCCCCTTTGCAGGTACTTGTACCAAAGACATCTTACGAACCTGGGTTTCAGGAATATTTACCAGTTCGAGAGTGGGCAGCAATGTTTGAACAACATACACATCAGGCCAGATATCATATTGCTGGATTTTGATGCGCCTCCGATAAACGGACTGGATGTGTTGAAAGAAGTAAAGGTTCTATATCCGCACATTCATTTGCTCATGATATCAGCACAGCGAGATATAAATGTAGTAGTAGACGCGATAAGATACGGTGTATCGGGATACATAATGAAAGACGAGCGGCAACTGGAAATGATGAGTTACGCTACTGATAAGATACTCAACGACTACAAATACCAATTCTCAAACTGATCATCAAATAAAAACAGAAACAAACACAAACAATAAATAATATGAAACACGCAAAATTTGCCCCCTTATTATTGCTTATTTTTTTGTCCATGGGCTGGACACGCGCATTTGCGGCAAAAGTCTACACTCCAAGTAGTACACGTACAATGTCTGCCGCCAGAACTTACTGTGCAGGAGCTACAGCAAGTAGAATTTCTTTCGGGTACAATACCTGTAATCTTGGTACCGGAACAACGAGCGGAACCACTATGACGGTAAACTGGTATAGGAATACTGTAAATAGCACTTCTGGTGGAACGCTTGTCAATACATCATCAAGGAGTTGCAGAACAAGGTCTACGGGAACAGTTACATATACTCCATCTACGGCAACCGCCGGGGTGTTTTACTATTATTGTACTATTACATGGACCGGTACAGGTACCTGTAATACCAGTGGTACGCTTACCAGCACTACTTCCGCTGTTACAGTTTCTGCTGCGCCATCTGCTATTGCAGGTAGCGGCACTATTTGTTTAGGTACTCCTGGTACGCTTACAAACACTGCTTCGGGCGGAACCTGGAGTACAAGTAATGCTACAGTAGCTACTGTAGGTTCTCTTACGGGTGTGGTGAGCGGTGTTACTGCCGGTACAGCTACAATATCTTACCGTGTGGCTTGTGGTACTACTGTTACTAAAGTTGTTACAGTTGCCACAACACCTACAGTTGCTGCAATAGTTGGTGGTGCTACTAAAATATGTACAGCTGCTACTACTACTCTTACAAATGCTACTGGTGGTGGCGTTTGGTCTACAGGTAATGCTGCCGTTGCTACGGTAGGTACCAGCGGCATTGTAACAGGTGTTGCTTCCGGAATCACTAATATATCTTATGCTGTAACAAATACATGCGGTACTACATATGCTGCCAAGGAAGTTACAGTAACAGCTACACCTGCTGCAATAAGTGGTATTACCAATCTTTGCGCAGGTTATACAACATCTTATACAAATTCAGTTCCCTATGGTTCATGGACAAGCAGCAATACTGCTAAAGCTACTATCAATGCTTCTACTGGTCTTATAACCGGCATTGCTGCAGGTACTACACTCATCTCTTATAGTACAGGTTGTGGTGCTATGGCTACAAAAGCACTTACAGTTAATGCAAGTATTGGTGCCAACAGCGGTACTGCTACGGTATGTGAGGGTGCTACCACTACTCTCAGTAATGCTGCGGTAGGTGGTACCTGGTCTTCAAATAATACAGCAATTGCTACAGTGGGTGCCGCTACAGGTGTTGTTATAGGTGTTGTTGCTGGTACTGTTGCAATATCTTATACTACAGGTGGTTCATGCGATGCGGTTACTATTGTTACTGTTCGTGCTACTCCTGCTTCTATTACCGGTGCTGCTAATGTTTGTACAGGTAGCACTACTCCGTTTGCAAATACATCTTCATATGGTACATGGAGCAGCAGCAATGCCGCAGTAGGTTCTATAGTTTCTACAACGGGTGTGGCTACTGGTCGTATTCAGGGAACTACTACAATATCTTATACAACAGGTTGCGGTACTGCTGCAACTAAATCACTTACAGTTTATTCAACTCCGGGCGCTATAGGTGGCACTGCTGTTGTTTGTGGAAGCGCTACAACTACACTTACAAATTCGGTAAGTGGTGGTGTATGGTCTACAGCAGATGCTGCTATTGCAACTGTTAACTCATCTACAGGTGTGGTAACTGGCGTTGCCGCTGGTCTGGTAAATATTACTTATACTAATGGTACATGTCTTACAGTGAAAGCTGTAACTGTAAACCCATTACCGAATGCAGGTACACTCTCAGGTGATTTAGTGCTTTGTGATGGTGATGATTCTCCGATCTCAGAAGATGGAGATGATGGCGGAACATGGTCTTCTGCAAATACTACTGTTGCTACTATTGATGCTGCAGGATTAGTAACTGCACAAGCTGCAGGTACTTCAGTTATCAGCTATTCTGTTACTAATAGTTGTGGTACAGTTGCTGCAACAGCTGTTGTAACTGTTAATGCTGCTCCCGATGCCGGTACCATGTCAGGTACACTTACTGTATGTGAGTCTGCTACTACTACGCTTACTGCTGGTTCAGGTGGTGTATGGAGCTCAGTAAATACTGCTGTTGCCACCGTAGGAACAACTGGTGTGGTGAGCGGTATATCTAGTGGTACATCTGAAATATCTTATACAGTTTCTAATACCTGTGGTGTTGATATGACATCTGGTGTGGTTACTGTTAATCCTCTTCCTGCTGCAGGTACTATCACAGGTACTGCTACAGTTTGTGCAGCTGCTACAACTACCCTTAGTAACGCTACGGGCGGTGGTGCATGGACCAGCGGTAACATTGGTGTTGCTACTGTAAATGCAAGTGGGGTAGTGAGTGGCGTTGCTGCAGGTACGGCAACTATATCTTACGCAGTTACTAACTCTTGTGGTACTGCTTATGCAACAATGATCGTTACTGTTAATCCACTTCCGGCTGCTGGTACTATTACCGGTACATCTTCAGTTTGTTTTGGTTTTACATCTGCACTTAGTAATGCTGTTTCAGGCGGAGCCTGGACCAGTTCAAATACTGCTTTTTCTACTGTGAATTCAACTGGTGTTATTACCGGTGTTTCAGTTGGTACAGCTACAATATCTTATGCAGTAACAAACAGCTGCGGTACAAGCTATGCTACTAAGGTAGCAACAGTTAACGCATTGCCTTCAGCCATTACCGGTACAACCACAGTTTGTGCGGGTAGCACTTCTACGCTTGCTGATGCTACATCGGGTGGTACATGGGCCAGCAACAACGTAGCTATAGCTACTGTAAATGCTACTACTGGTGTTGTGACCGGCGTTGCAGGTGGTTCTACTAACATAACATATACGCTGCCAACCGGCTGTGTAGCTAATACAAGTGTATCTGTTACTCCTTTGCCTGTTGCTACTGTTCCCGGAAATCAGACTATCTGTAATGGTGCTACTCAGACTTCACTTTCTTTTAGCAGTAGTGTTCCCGCTACAGTATATTCCTGGACAAACTCAAATCCTTCAATTGGTCTGGCTGCAACCAACACAGGTACTCTATGTGGTACTGCCAGCGAAAATGGTACGCTTGTACTTACAGCGCCAAGTGGTGCAGTATTTACTTCTGTTACATTTGCCAGCTATGGTACTCCTACAGGTTCTTGCGGTAGTTTTGCTACAAGCGCATGTCATTCTTCAACCAGTCTCTCTGTTGTTCAGTCATATGTAGTTGGTCAGACTTCTGCAACAATTCCTGCAACTAATACAGTTTTTGGTGACCCATGTGTGGGTGCAGGCAAAAGGTTGTATGTTCAGGCTACTTATGCTTATTCTGTTGTGCCTTCTTTTATTGCTACAAATCCTGGAGGAAGTGCAATAGTTGGTACTGTAAATGTTACGCCTGTAGCAAATGGTTGTACAGGTGCACCTGCTTCTTTTACTATTACAATTGATAACATAAGCGCCCCTGTTGCTTATGCAATGACAGGTGGTGGTACTTTTTGCTTTGGTGGATCAGGTGTTGCAGTTGGCCTCGCTAACTCAACATTTGGTATCAATTATCAACTGAAACTTGCCGGTTCTAACGTTGGTAGCCCGGTAGCTGGTACAGGAAGTGCTATCAGTTTTGGTCTGAAAACAACAACTGGTACATACACAGTAGAAGGTACAAACACATCTACAGGTTGTACAAATGTCATGACGGGTAATGCAGTAGTTGCTACCAGTCCTGTTCCCGATGTTACAACTCCTTCTAATAAGTCGCTTTGCAATGGTGCAACTCAGGCAGCTATTCCTCTTACAGGTAGTCTTGCAGGTACTGTATATTCATGGGCTGTTAGTAATGGTACTATAGGTCTTGATACCGGCAGAACCGGTACTGTATGTGGTACAGTTGCAGAAAATGGTTCTTTAACACTTACGGCTCCGGCAGGTAAGGTGTTTACTTCTATTGATTTTGCTAGCTATGGTACTCCAGTTGGTTCATGCGGTACTTATTCAGTAGGTGGTTGTCATGCAACAAACAGTGTTACTAAAGCTCAGTTGTACCTTATTGGTAATAACTCTGGTACAATACCTGCAACGAATGCAGTATTTGGCGATCCTTGCTCAGGCACTGTTAAAAGGTTATATGTTCAGGCTAGCTATGGTAGCATTCCATCTTTTACTGCTGTGAATACTGGTGCGGCTCCTGTAGTTGCTACAGTTACTGTTACTCCAACCAAAAATGGTTGCGCAGGTACTCCTGGTACATTTACTATTACTGTTAATAATACTCCTGCTGCTTATGCGGTTACAGGTGGCGGTTCTTATTGCACTGGTGGTGCAGGTGTTGCAGTAGGTCTTGCAAACTCACAGACAGGTATCAATTACCAGCTCAAAAGAGGTGCTACTACTGTAGGTAGTGCTGTTGCAGGTACAGGCAGTGCTATTTCTTTTGGTCTTCAGACAACTGCAGGTACATATTCTGTTGTTGCTACAGGTGCTACTTCTGGTTGTACTAATAATATGACGGGTAGCGTAACAGTTTCTGTAGGTGGTTCTCTTGCTGATAATACAGGTACACTCTCTGTATGTGAATCTGCTACAACCACACTTGCTAATGCTACTTCAGGTGGTGTATGGGCAAGTGGTAATGCTGCTGTAGTTACAATTGGTGCTGCAAGCGGTATTGCTTCAGGTGTTACTGCAGGTACTGCTTCTGTAACTTATACAAGTGGTGGTTGTTCTGCTACTTCTGTTGTTACTGTTAATCCGCTTCCTGCAGCCGGTACTATAACTGGCACTTCGGTTGTATGTGAATCTGCTACTACTTCGCTTACTATTGCTACAACAGGTGGCGACTGGAGCTGCAGTAATGCTTCTGTAGCTACAATTGCTACTGATGGTGTTGTAACTGCAGTTGCCGCAGGTACTGCTACAATTTCTTATGCAATTACAAACTCATGTGGAACTGCATATACTACTCAGTTAGTTACTGTTAATCCACTTCCTGCTGCCGGTACAATTACAGGTACTGCAATTGTTTGTGAAGCTGCTACAACTACACTTGCTAATGCAACTTCAGGTGGTGACTGGAATTGCAGTAATACTTCTGTAGCTACAATTGCTACCGATGGTGTTGTAACTGCAGTTGCTGCAGGTACTGCTACAATTTCTTACGCTATAACTAATAGTTGTGGAACTGCTTATGCTACTCAGGTAGTTACTGTTAATCCACTTCCTGCTGCCGGATCTATCACAGGTTCTGCTACAGTTTGTGTTTCTTCTACAACTTCACTTAGCAATTCTGCTACCGCTGGTGTATGGAGCAGTGCAAATACTTCTATTGCTACTGTAGGTACGGATGGTGTTGTTTCTGGTATAGGAACTGGTGCGACTACTATTACTTACACACATACCAATAGTTGTGGTACTGCAACTGCTACACATTCTATCACTGGTGTTGCAGTTCCTTCAGTTGCTTCTGTCACTGGTGCTTCATCAGTTTGTGCTTCAGCTACTACTCCGTTTGCAAATGCAACTTCTGGTGGTGTATGGAGCAGCAGTAACTCTTCTGTAGCTACAGTTGATACAGATGGTGTTGTTTCTGGTGTGGCTGCAGGTGATGCAACTATATCTTATATTCTTTCAAATGTTTGTGGTTCTTCAGAAGCTACAAAATCTATAACTGTTAACCCTTCAGCTGCTTCTATATCTGGTGCTTCTTCAGTTTGCCAGGGTGGTTCTACTACCTTCTCTATTGCTGATCCTGCCGGTACTTGGGTAAGTGGTGCTCCTTCAGTTGCTACTATCAATGCTTCAACAGGTGTTATCACATCAGTTGGTCAGGGTGTCTCTACTATTACTTATACTGCAGCAACAGGTTGTTTCTACTCAGTAAAAGATATAGTTGTAAACAATACAGTTGGTGATATCACAGGTATGCCAAGGTCTTGCGAAGGTCAGTCATCTACGCTCGCCTGCGCTACTGCCGGTGGTTCATGGAGCAGCAGCAATACTTCTATTGCTACTGTCAACTCTGCTACAGGTGCTGTAAATGGTGTTACTGCAGGTTCTGCTACTATTACTTACACTGCTGCCAGCGGTTGTTATACTACTGTTCCTTATGTAGTATATGCTATGCCAGCTCCTATTACCGGTACCAATACTATCTGTACAGGTTCTTATATAGTACTTTACAGTACAATTGGTGGAAGTGGTACCTGGAGCAGCAGCGATACAATTGTTGCAACTGCTGATCTCACTTCAGGTATGATATCAAGTGCAAGTGTTGGTACTGCTATAATTACTTATAAGATACCTGCATCAGGCTGTTTCGTTACTACAAGTGTTACTGTGCATGCCACTCCGGCTGCAATAACAGGTGCTACGGCAATATGTGCGGGTAGTACTCAGTCATTCACAAGTGCTACAACAGATGGTACGTGGTCTAGTTCTCAGCCTTCGGTTGCCACTATAAATGCGTCCACAGGTCTTGCTACAGCAGTTGTTGCCGGTAATACTATATTATCATACATTATGCCAACCGGTTGCTACAGAACTTATAATACTACAGTTAATCCGCTCCCTTCTACTATTACTTATGCTTCAAATAATATATGTTTGGGTAAAACTGCGGTATTTGCTTCAGCAACTACCGGTGGTACCTGGAGCAGCAGTAACACTGCAGTTGGTACAATAGGTTCGGCTTCAGGTGTTGCTACCAGTATCGATCTTGGTTCTACCACTATCACATACAGGATTCCTACAGGTTGTGCAATTACTACTACCCTTTCTGTATATAATGCTCTTGCAAGTATAACAGGTAATGATATTGTTTGTAAAGGTTATTCTACTACACTTGCCAATGCTACTTCAGGTGGTGCATGGTATAGCGGAAGTGCCGGAATTGCTTCAGTAAACTCAGTTACAGGTGTTGTTACAGGTATGAGTGCAGGTACATCAAGGATATCTTACATGCTCACGGGTGGTTGTCTTGCTTCTAAAACTATGACAGTAGCTGGTATTACCGGTACTCCTTCAGTTTGTGTTGGACTTAATTCTACCCTTTGTCATGGTATTTCAGGTGGTACATGGAGCAGCAGTAATACTTCAGTAATTACGATCAATGCTACAACCGGTGTTATGACAGGTGTTGCTACAGGTTCTTCTATTATTACATATAATGTTGGTGGTGGTATATATAACACAACTTCTGTTGTTTGTAATGCTTTGCCGGCTGCCATTACCGGTTCTTCATCAATCTGTACCGAATCAAATGCTCTTTATACCGGTACTGTTGGTGGAAGTGCTACATGGTCTAGCAGTGATGTTTCTAAAGTTACTATCAGTACTACCTCAGGTATGGCAACAGCTGTAAGTGCAGGTACTGCTACCATCACTTATAAAATACCTTCTAGTGGTTGTTATACAACTCGTCAGGTTACTGTCAATCCTACTCCGGCGGCTATCAGTGGTCCATCTACAGCTTGTGTTGGTACATCGATCACACTTACTTCTGCAACAGAGGGTGGTACCTGGTCTTCAAATCCTACTACTGTTGCTACTGTTGGTTCTGCTTCAGGTGTGGTTGCCGCAACTAGTGCAGGTGGTGTTACTATTAGTTATGTGATGCCAACAGGTTGTCGCAGAACAAAGGTTATGACTGTGAATGTTAGTCCTGCAGTTATATCCGGACCTTCAGTTCTTACTCCCGGATCTTCTTCTGCCTTCAGTTGTGCTACTTCTGGTGGTTCATGGACAGTTTCTGATGCTGCTATTGCTGCAATTACATCAGCTGCCGCTACTTCTGCAAGTGTATCTGCTGTATCTACAGGTGTTACCGTTATTTCTTATACTTTCTCCAATGGTTGTTGGAAATCAAAAGAAGTCAGTGTTGTAGGTTCTGGTGCGAAATCAGCTACTACTGAGTCTTTTGCGGAAGCAGCGGCCGATCTGAAATTGTATCCTAACCCTACATCTGGTACTTTCACAATTGAGGCTTCTATGAACGGTAACCTGTCAATTTATACATTCGATGGTAAATTGGTTAGCGAATATCAGCTCACAGGAAATACTACTACTGTTTCTCTTCCATCAAATCTGGTTGCTGGTATATATATATGTCAGTTCAGGTTCGACGATGGATCGACTAAATCCAGCAAACTGTATTTTCAGAATTAATAATTAAGTTAATAGTTTATTGCACCGAAGCCGTCCCAAATTGGGACGGCTTCGGTGTTTATAGTAAAACGAAGTTTTAGTGTACCCTATTTTTTTACAATTTTATAGCATTGTATAGTGTATTGTCTTAATGTTAGCATTGCTCTTTTTACGTCTTTTATTATCAGCTTCCTAATTGATGGCTATAAGTGTTAAAAATGAATCATGTTACTTCATCATTAAGCTAATATTATCCTAATTAATCTTATTAATTCAATTTGTATTAAGAAATACAATATTTTTTTTCTGTTTTTCCACTCAAATACCCCTTTTAGTAATAGCTGCTACAAAAAGTAGCTACTTATATACCCCTTATTTTGCCAAAATGGGAAAATCTGTGTCTTTTTTGGAAATTATTATGATATATTATATTGTATAGTGTGCTTTAATTCAATGAATTGTGTTTTTGGCATACCTCTTGATTATTCCATACCAAACAGGAGTGATGAAAAACAGGAACGAAATGAAGGTTTTTATAGTTGATGACAGCCAGTTATGCAGGTTTTTGTATAGAAGGCACCTGATGAATCTTGGTTTCAAAAACATCTACCAGTTCGAAAGCGGTCAGCAATGTTTAAACAACATTCACATCATGCCAGATATAATACTTCTGGATTATGATGCACCACCTCTAAACGGTCTGGATGTGCTGAAAGAGGTAAAAGTCCTTCATCCTCAAATTCATCTGCTTATGATCTCCGCACAGAAAGATATAAAAGTTGTAGAAGAAGCGATAAGATACGGTGTCTCGGGATACATAATGAAAGATGATAGGCAATTAGATATGGTCAGTTACGCTACAGAAAAGATCCTAAATAACTACAAATTTTCAAACTGATCAACATAAAAAACAGTAAAAAATCCACAAACAGTATATAGCATGAAACACGCAAAATTTTCTCTTATTTTTTCTCTTTTTCTCCTTACCATGGGTTGGGCAAAC
Source organism: Bordetella parapertussis (assembly GCA_943331005.2). Classification (GTDB taxonomy): domain Bacteria; phylum Bacteroidota; class Bacteroidia; order Chitinophagales; family Chitinophagaceae; genus Nemorincola. Next base: position 73,562 of record CALQJX020000009.1, on the reverse strand, counting down.
TCATTTGCTGCGATCGTTTATACACCATCAAGTGTTAGAACAATGTCAGCAGCAAGAACTTATTGTGCTGGCGTTACCGCCTCTAATATTTCTTTCAATTACAATACTTGTAATACAGGAACCGGTAGCAGTACCGGTACTAGCATTACAGTTAAATGGTATCAGAATTCTGTAAACAGTACTTCGGGTGGTACTCTTGTAAATACATCTTCAAGAAGCTGCAGGACAAGGTCTACAGGTTCTGTATCTTACAGGCCAACTACTACAGTAGCCGGCGTTTACTATTATTACTGTGTTATTACCTGGACTGGTGCCGGTACATGCAACACAAGTGGTTCGCTTACAAGCACTACTTCTGCAATAACAGTTTCTGCTGCACCATCTGCAATTGCAGGTAGCAGTACAGTTTGTCTCAGTGTACCAGCAACACTCACAAACACTTCATCGGGTGGTACCTGGAGCACAAGTAGTGCAACAGTTGCTTCCGTTGGTTCCCTGACCGGCATAGTAAATGGCGTTTCTGCAGGTACTGTGTACATAAGCTATCGTGTGGCTTGTGGTACTACCGTTACTAAACTTGTTACTGTTTCTTCTACTCCAAGTGTTGCTGCAATAGGCGGTGGTGCCAGTAAAATATGCTCAGGTGCTACAACAACGCTTACAAATGCTACATCGGGTGGTGCATGGTCTACAGCTTCTTCTTCAATTGCTACAGTTGGTGCAACCGGTATTGTTACCGGTGTTGCTTCTGGTATAACTAATATATCTTATGCCGTTACAAATTCATGCGGTACTACTTATGCAACTAAAGAGGTTACTGTAACAGCTACTCCTGCTGCTATAAGCGGGGTTTCAAATCTTTGTGCAGGTTATACTACTACACACACTAATACAGTTCCTTATGGTTCATGGACCAGCAGCACTACAGCAAAAGCAACTATAAATGCTGCTACCGGTCTTATTACCGGTGTTGCTGCAGGTACTACACTTATATCATACAGCACTGGTTGTGGTGCAATGGCAACTAAAGTGCTTACAGTTAATACAAGTATAGGTGCAAACACAGGAACTGCTTCAGTTTGTGAGGGCGCAACAACAACTCTTGCTAATGCAGCAACCGGTGGTACATGGTCTTCAGATAACTCTTCAATCGCTACTGTAGGTGCTGCATCTGGTATTGTTACCGGTGTTACTGCAGGTACTGTTGCAATATCTTATACTACCGGTGGTTCTTGTGGTGCAGTAACAATTGTTACTGTTCGCACTACTCCGGCATCTATCACTGGTGCTGCAAACGTTTGTACCGGTAATAATATTACTTTCTCAAATGCTACTTCTTTCGGTACATGGAGCAGCAGCAACACTGCTGTAGGTTCTATTGTTTCTACTACAGGTATTGCTTCTGGCCGTGTTCAGGGCACTACTACTATATCTTATGCTACCGGTTGTGGTACTCCTGCTACTAAAGCACTTACAGTATACACTACTCCTGCTGCAATAGGTGGTACTGCTATAGTTTGTGAGGGAACAACTACTACACTTACAAATTCTGTTTCAGGTGGTATATGGTCTACTTCAGATGCCACCCTGGCAACAGTAAATGCAACTACAGGCTCTGTAACTGGTGTTGCTGCTGGTCTGGTGAATATTACCTATACAAATGGTGTTTGCTACTCAGTTAAAGCAGTAACAGTTAATCCACTTCCTGTTGCAGGTTCTCTTACCGGTGATTTCTCTTTGTGTGATGGTGATGAATCATCTTTAACAGAAGATGGCGAAGATGGAGGTGTATGGTCTTCTTCTAATACAGCAGTTGCTACAATAGATGCAACTGGTCTGGTTACAGCACAGTCTGCAGGTACTGCAGTTGTTAGTTATTCAGTTACAAACGGTTGTGGTACTGTAGCTGCAACAGCTACAATTACAGTAAATACAGCTCCTGATGCAGGTTCCGTTTCAGGTACACTTACTGTATGTGAAACTGCTACTACTACTCTTACTGCTGCTACAGGTGGTATATGGACATCAGCTAACGCTGCAGTTGCTACAATTGGTACGGATGGTGTGGTAAGTGGTATTACTGCAGGTACAGCTGAGATCTCTTATTCAATAAGTAATACTTGTGGTGTAAATGTTGCTTCTTCTATAGTTACAGTTAATCCTCTTCCTTCAGCTGGTACTATCACAGGTACTGCTATAGTATGTGAATCTGCAACAACTGCCCTTGCTAATGCAATTGCAGGTGGTGTGTGGAGCACAAGTGATGCTTCTGTTGCTACTGTAGGTACAACTGGTGATGTTTCTGGTATTGTTTCAGGTAATGCTACTATTTCTTATGCTTTTACAAACAGTTGTGGTGTAGCATATAGTACAAATGTCGTTACAGTAAATCCTTTGCCGGGTGCAGGTGCTATAAGTGGTGCTGCTACAGTTTGTATAGCTTCTTCTGAAACACTTACAAACATTGTTTCTGGTGGTGTGTGGAGCAGTGCAAATACAGCAGTAGCTACAGTAGGTACCACAGGTACAGTAACTGGTGTTTCTGCTGCCGCAACTACTATATCATACACTTATACCAATAGCTGTGGTTCAGCATACGCTACTCATTCAATAACTGTTGCGCCGCTTCCTACAGTTGCTTCTGTAACAGGTGCAGCTACAGTATGTGCAGATGCTACTACCACTTTCGCTAACACTACTACCGGTGGTGTGTGGAGCAGCAGCAACACATCAGTTGCTACTGTAGGTGCAGATGGTGTAGTGTCAGGTATTGCTGCCGGTAATGCATCAATATCTTATACAGTATCAAATATGTGTGGGTCTGTAGTTGCTGCCAAGAATATCACTGTTAATCCATCATCTGCTGCTATTACCGGTGCAACATCGGTTTGCCAGGGTGGAACAACTACTTTCTCAATAGCCGATCCTGCTGGTACATGGGTAAGCGGTGCGCCTTCAGTAGCTACGATCAATGCTGCTACCGGTGTTATTACTTCAGTTGGTCTGGGCGTATCTGCTATCACTTACTCAGCTGCTACAGGTTGCTTTCATTCTATAAAAGATATTGTTGTAAACAATACAGTTGGTGAGATCACAGGTATGCCAAGGTCATGTGAAGGTCATTCATCTGCTCTAGCGTGTGCTACTAGTGGTGGTTCATGGAGCAGCAGCAACACAGCTATTGCTTCTGTTGACGCGGCTACTGGTGTTGTAACTGGTGTTACTGCGGGTTCTGCTACTGTTACATACACTGCTGCAAGCGGTTGTTATACTACAGTTACTTATATTGTGTACGCAATGCCTGCTCCTATTACAGGTGCAAATACAATTTGTACAGGTTCTTATACAGTTCTTTATAGCACAATAGGTGGTAGCGGAACTTGGAGCAGCAGCGATACTACAGTTGCTACTTCAAATCTTACATCTGGTATGATCACTAGTGCAAGTGTAGGTACTGCTACAATTACTTATAAAATACCGGCATCTGGTTGTTTTGTAACAAAGTCTGTTACTGTTAATGCAACTCCGGCTGCTATAACCGGTGTTACTGCGATCTGCGCTGGTAATACTCAGGCTTTCACAAGTGCTACTACAGATGGTGCATGGTCTAGTTCACAGCCTTCTGTTGCTACAATAAATGCTGCTACTGGTGTTGCAACTGCTGTTACTGCAGGTAATACCACTATCTCTTACGTTATGCCTACTGGTTGTTACAAGACTTTCTCTACTTCTGTTAATCCGCTCCCTGCCTCTATTACTTATTCAGCTGATAACATTTGCCTTGGTAAAACTGCAATTTTTGCTTCAGCAACAACTGGTGGCACATGGAGCAGCAGCAATACTGCAGTAGGTACTATCAATACTACTTCAGGTGTTGCTACAAGTATTAATCTGGGAACTACTACTATTACTTACAGGGCCGCTACAGGTTGTGTAAGAACTAAATCACTCTCAGTTTACAATGCTATTGCAACAATTAGTGGTGCTGATATGGTATGTAAAGGTCAATCTACATTATTTACTATCGCAACTACTAGCGGTTCATGGTTGAGCGGTAGTACAAGTATTGCATCTATCAACTCTGTAACTGGTATGGTTACTGGTATGAGTGCCGGTTCTGCTAAGATCTCTTACAGGCTCACAGGCGGTTGTCTTACCTTTAAGAATGTTACTGTAGCTGCAATTACCGGCACTTCATCAGTTTGTGTTGGTCTTTCTACTACGCTTAATCATCTTATAGCTGCTGGTACGTGGAGCAGCAGTAACGTAGCTGTAGCTACTATCAATTCTGCTACTGGTGTTCTTACTGGTGTGGCTCCCGGTACTTCTACAATTACTTACAATGTTGGTGGTGGTGCATATAATACTGTTACTGCTGTTGTAAACGCACTCCCTGCTGCTATTACAGGTTCTGCAACTGTTTGTTCTGAGTCTTCTGCTCTTTATGCGGGTACAGTTGGTGGTAGTGCTACATGGTCTAGCAGCAATGTAACTGTTGCAACCATCAATACTACTTCAGGTATGGCTACCGGTGTAAGCACAGGTACTACAACCCTTACATACAAGATAGCAGCCAGCGGTTGTTTTACTACCCGTCAGATCACTGTTAATCCTGCACCTGCTGCAATTACAGGTCCTTCTATAGCTTGTGTAGGTACTACTGTAACACTTGCTTCTGCTACTGCAGGTGGTACATGGGCATCTAACCCTACTACTGTTGCTACAGTTGGTTCTACAACTGGTGTAGTTGCTGCTACAAGTGCAGGTGGTGTTACTGTAAGCTATACTTTAGCAAATGGTTGTCGCAAAACAAAGGTTATGACCGTATATGCTGCACCTGCTGCAATATCTGGTCCTGCAGTTCTTAGTCCTGGTTTTTCTTCAGCTTTCAGCTGCGCTTCAACTGGTGGTACATGGTCTGTATCTAATGCTGCTATTGCTGCTATTACTTCTGCAGCTGCCTCTTCAGCAAGTATTTCAGGAGTGTCTTCAGGTTCTGCAGCAATCTTCTACACTCTTTCTAACGGTTGTTCAAAATCTAAAGATGTGAATGTAGTAGGTACTGGTGCAAGATCAGCTGAAACCGTAGCTGAGGTAGTTGTTGATTTCAAAATGTATCCAAACCCAACAAATGGTACATTCACTGTTGAGTCATCTGTAAATGGTAGCTTCTCAGTTTATACTTTCGATGGTAAATTGGTAAATGAATATCAGTTGAATGGTGCTACTACAGTTTCTCTTCCTTCTGATCTTGTAACAGGTGTTTATATCTGTCAGTTCAGGTTCGAGGATGGTACTACAAAAACCAGCAAACTGTACTTTCAGAATTAATATTAATTAGTGCTTATATTTTTTGAACGCTGCCCCAAATCGGGGCAGCGTTTTTGTATATTATGCATCCGTATTTATTATCCCTGATTCTATCTTTTTTTATATTCTGTATTTTCTATAAGATTGCCACGCTGCATTTTTTCCTTTTATGCTGATGATAGTTCTTATTCATCTATAATCATTTCAGATGCAGCCGTTAGGAAATACTAATGCTGTTTCTTTTCTTTCAGATCCGGCAGTTGGTATTATATCATTCAGTTTTGGTTAGAAGTAGGGACTGAAAAACAAGTAAACTTCATTTAAGATTTTCTCATAATTAACACATAAACATTCTGGTCGTTTCATTACGCCCATGGGTAGAGGTGCATTTTTGTTTAATGTATTTCTGTTTTTTTGTGCTTTATTCTACGATTCTATTGTTTCTGTTTTGCCCGATAGGGTAGCAATACTGCATTTTATATCCCTCATATGCAGAATATCAGCAATTTTATATGCTATTTTTTTTGATTTAGGGTACTTTCCATTGCCATTTTTTGTATCTCCTGCTATATCTGTTAAATACTTGCTATTTGGACATAATTCGGAAATCTAGTCTATTATATGGAACAAGTTATAAATATAAATATGCGCAAATAGTTGAAAAACAACAATTAGTGTTTCTGGCATAGCTGTTGCATACTAGCTTGTAAAATAGTAGGTATGAAAAACAGAAATGAAATGAAAGTGTTTGTGGTAGATGACAGCCCGATGTGCAGGTTCTTGTATAAAAGACACCTCATGAATTTAGGTTTCAAAAATATTTTCCTTTTTGAAAGTGGCGAACAGTGCCTGAATAATATTCACATAATGCCGGATATTATTCTGCTCGATTTCGATGCACCGCCACTGAGTGGTCTCGATGTCTTAAAGGAAGTAAAGATCCTTTACCCGCACATCCACTTGCTAATGATCTCTGCACAGCAAGATATAAACGTGGTAATAGAAGCTATCAGATACGGAGTTTCAGGTTACATCGTAAAAGACGACAATCAACTCGATATGGTTAGCTACGCCACCGAGAAGATCCTGAAAGAAAATAGATTCCTTTTTGTTAGCTAAAGCCCCTTGAACCTCACCTGAACAGTAATCGTTTTCTGAAACAAAAACTAAACATCAATTATATGAAACACGCTAATTTACTTTCGTTCATTTTGTTGTTCTTCCTGGGTACAGTTAGTACCAGGGCCTACGCATTAAGGGTTTATACGCCCAGCTCCAACAGAACTATGTCTGCTAACAGGGCATATTGTCTTGGGGCTACTCCGGCTAATATCACCTTTACTTACAACATCTGTAATGTAGGTACAGGATCCACGTCGGGCACTATGCTCAACGTTTCCTGGTATGCTAATACAGTTAATGACACAACCAGCGGAACGCTTATCAGCACTACATCTGTAGCATGTGCACGTTCTACCGCTGGTTCGGCCGCATATTTGCCGGTCATTACCACTCCTGGTACTAAATATTACTATTGTGTAATAACCTGGGATACTACAGGAACCTGCAACACTACTGGTACGTTGGTAAGTTCTGCAACAAGAATTATAGTATCGGAAACGCCGGGTGCAGTAACAGGTAACAGCGTTATCTGTATGGGTACCCCAACAACTTATACAAACTCGGCTTCTGGAGGCACGTGGAGTCGCAGTAATTCAAGAGTAACACTAGATGCTAATTCTGGCTATGCAACAGGTGTGTCTGCAGGTGCTGTTAATATTAACTACAGGGTTGCCTGTGGTACTACAGTTTCAAAAACAGTTACAGTTACAGTAGTTCCTACAGTGAATGCAATTACTGGCGGCAATACTGAAATATGTGTTGGTAGAACAACAGCTTTAAATTGCACACCATCAGGTGGTGTATGGAGCAGTGGCAATGATGCTGTTGCTACAATTGGTACAAATCGTGTTGTTACCGGTGTTTCTCCCGGTACAGTTACAATTACATATACACGTTCCAATGCTTGCGGAACATATTATGCTACTAAGGTCGTTACAGTTACTGCTGCTCCTTCTGCTATCGCAGGTGATAATATTGTTTGTATAGGTACTCCAACTACATATACCAATGATGCTCCTGGAGGTACATGGGCCAGCAGTAATACTCGTCTGACAATGGGGCTTACTACTGGCGACGCTACTGGTGTTACAACAGGTTCTGTAAGGATCTATTACAGAATGGGTTGCGGTCTCAGGGTTTCAAGGGTGCTTACTGTAAGTGCTGTTCCTACAGTTAATGCAATTTCTGGTGGTACAAATAAAATTTGTCAGGGTGCTACTACTACGCTTAGTTGCAGCCCATCTGGTGGTGTCTGGACAAGTGCCAACACTGCGGTAGCTACTATCGGTACTAACCGTGTAGTTACAGGTATCGCGCCAGGTACTGCTACTATTACTTATACGCGTACCAATACTTGTGGTACTGTTTATGCTACTAAAGTGGTAACAATTACAGCTGCTCCTGCTGCAATTTCAGGAAATGCTACTACCTGTTCCGGATATACCATTCCTTATACTAACACTATGCCATTTGGCGTATGGACTACAAGTAATTCATCAATTGCAACTATTGGCAGCACTACTGGTATGTTAAATGCAGTTGTTGCCGGTACTGTAAGGGTCACTTACAACACTGGTTGTACTCCATATGTAACTAAATCTGTAACAGTTAACGCTACGCCTCCTGCAATAACAGGTAGTACGCTTATGTGTGGCGCAGGTGCTACTACTACACTCGCAAATGCAATAGGTGGAGGTACATGGAGCAGCAGCACACCTGCTGTTGCAACTGTTGATGCTGCTGGTGTAGTTACTGGTGTTTCTTTCGGTACTTCAACTATCACATACGACATTGGTAATCCTTGCCCCGTTGTAGCTGTAGTTACTGTTGGTGCTACTCCGGCTTCAAATACCGGTACTTTAAATATTTGTACCGGAACCACTACTACTCTTTCAAATGCTGTTGCTTATGGTACATGGTCATCTTCTGACACTACTATTGCTTCTATAGATGCATCAGGTTTAGTAACAGGGATTGCTCAGGGTACTACTACTATTACTTATAATACTGGTTGTGGCGCAGTAGCTACATCAGTAATGACAATAAATGCGCAGCCTGCTGCAATTACAGGTACTGTTTCAGTATGTGCAGGTACATCCGCTACGCTATCAAACTCAGTTTCGGGTGGTGTGTGGAGCAGCGAAAATACTTCTATTGCTACCGTTAATGCTTCAACAGGTTCTGTAACCGGTGTAAGTGAAGGCACAGTAGTAATATCCTATGTAAACGGAGTTTGCTATTCACTGGCAGAAGCTACCGTTAATCCTATGGCAAATCCCGGTACCATATCTGGAGGTAATATTGTTTGCGAAGGCGATGTGCTTGGTCTTACGTCTGATGGCGAAATTTCCGGTACCTGGACTGGTAGCAATAATGCTATTGCTACAGTTAGTGCTGCTGGTATTGTAACCGGAATTCTGTCTGGTACAGTAAATGTTAGCTACACAGTATCAAATACTTGTGGTGCAGTTAGTGCCGTTAAGGTAGTTAGTGTCAATGCAGCTCCTGTTTCCGGTTCTATTTCCGGTTCTTCTGTATTATGTCAGGAAGCTTCAACATCTCTTACAAGTTCTGTAACCGGCGGTGCATGGTTCAGTGATAATACAAGTGTTGCTACAATAGGTGCTACTGGTGTTGTTACAGGTGTTTCTGGCGGTAATGTCACTATATCATATGTTGTATCAAATACTTGCGGATCTGCATATGCAACTCAGGAATTAACGGTAGATCCGCTTCCTTCGGTTGCTGCTATATCGGGTTCAGCAGATATTTGTCCTGCTACATCTTCTACATTAACAAATGCTACCACTGGTGGCGTGTGGTCAAGTGCCAATGCTTCAGTAGCTACAATAGGTACTGATGGTGTTGTTACAGGTGTGGCTGCAGGTACTGCTACTATTTCTTATGGCGTTACTAATGGCTGCGGTACAACTTATGTTACCAAATTAGCTACGGTAAATACTTTATCATCAGCAGGTACTCTTTCGGGTGCTGCTAATGTATGTGTGTCAGCAAATACAACTTTCACCAGTACCGTTGCCGGTGGCGACTGGACCAGCAGCAACAATGCAATTGTAACTGTTGGTACTGATGGTGTTGTAAGTGGTGTTGCGGCAGGTACTGCAACTGTATCCTATGCAATTACTGGTGTGTGCGGTACAGCATATGCTACCCGCGATATTACGGTCGATCCGCTTCCGGATGCAGGTGCATTATCAGGTAGCTCTGTTACTTGTATTTCTTCAACTACTTCACTTACCCCTGCCGTTACAGGTGGTGTGTGGAGCTCCAGCGATGCTTCTGTAGCCACTGTAGGTATTACAGGTGTCGTAGCTGGTATTACCGGCGGTAGCGCTACCGTTACTTATGAAGTTTCCAACGGTTGTGGTACAGATAATACTACACAGGTTGTTACTGTAAATACGGTTCCTTCTTCTGGTTCAATTATAGGTTCTACTGTGGTTTGCCCTTCTTCTACTATCGCACTCAGCAATGCTGTTTCGGGTGGTGTGTGGAGCAGCACCAATGTTGCAGCTGCTACAGTCGATACAAATGGTGTTGTTACAGGTGTAGCAAATGGTACCACTACTATTTCTTATACTGTTTCTAATGCTTGCGGTACATCTGCTGCTACACTTGTTGTGTCAGTGGGTATCACTCCGGTTGCTATCACTGGTTCAAATGTAATTTGTATGGGAGGTAACATTACACTTTCTATTGTAGACGCAGCTGGTACCTGGACAAGCAGCAATCCTGCTCAGGCAACAGTGAACGCTTCTACAGGTGTAGTTTCTTCAGTAAGTCTTGGTACATCTATAATTACATATACTTCTGCTTCAGGCTGTTTTTATACTACGCATACTGTTACTGTAAGTACTACAGTTCCTGGTATTACCGGTACAGCTAAGGCTTGTATAGGTTTCACATCAACACTCAGTAACCCTGATGCAGGTGGTGTTTGGAGTAGCAGTAATGCTGCTATAGCTTCAGTTGATGCTTATACAGGTGTTGTTACTGCAGTTACTCCCGGTTCTGTAACGATCAGCTATACTGTAGCAGGTGGTTGCTTTGCTCCTGTTACCTTCTTCTCTTATGCCAATCCTACACCTATTACCGGTGTGGCTGGTATCTGTACAGAATCTTATACAGTATTGTATAGTACAATAGGTGGTAGCGGAACATGGTCCAGCAGCGACACTGCTGTAGCTTCAGCAAATCTTACTTCAGGCATGGTCAACGGCCTTTCTGCTGGTACTGCTGTAATTTCTTATAAGGTTGCGGCTTCTGGTTGTTACGTTACTAAAGAGATCACAGTTAATCAGACGCCTGCCGCTATTACTGGTGCATCAGCAATTTGTAATGGTGGTACTCAGACTTTTGCCAGCGCCACTTCTGGTGGTAACTGGAGCAGTTTTCAGCCTTCAGTTGCATCTGTAAATGCATCTACCGGTGCTGCTACTGCCCTGACAGCTGGTAATACTATCATTTCTTACACAATGTCTACAGGTTGCTACAGGGCATATAGTGTCACTGTAAATCCGCTCCCTGAAACTATTACAGCATCTTCTTTCAATATTTGTCTGGGTATCGGTACTACGCTTTCATCTGCTACTACCGGTGGTACATGGACAAGTGGTAATACTGCTATTGCTACTATCAACGCTACAAGTGGTGTTGCTACAAGTATGGGTCTTGGTACTACTACTATTTCATACACCAACGCTACCGGATGTGCTGCTACTGCAAATCTTACGGTTTATTCCGGCCTGGCAGCTATTACCGGCGATAGCGTTCTGTGTAAAGGTTATACTACTACGCTCGCTGATGCTACTGCAGGTGGTACATGGAGTACCAGCAATTCCAGCATCGCTTCAGTAAATTCTGTAACTGGTGTTATAAACGGTATGAATGGCGGTACTGCAAGAATTACTTACAGGCTCAGCGGGGGGTGTATCGCGCTTAAAGCTATGACGGTAGCGGCTATAACAGGTAATTTCAGCTTGTGTGCCGGTACAACTTCTACACTTAGTCATCTGGTACCAGGTGGTACTTGGAGCAGCAGCAATACAGCGCGTGCTACTATCGATTCTGCAACTGGTCTTGTTACTGCGGTTTCTGTAGGTTCTGCTATTATTACTTATCGTGTTAGTCCTTCTAAATTCAATACTGCTGTTGTTCAGGTATATAACCTGCCAGCTGCTATAACAGGTTCATCTGCTTTCTGTACAGAATCGAGCAGCTTGTACACTGGTACCATCGGTGGAAGTGCCACCTGGTCCAGCAGCAATGTTAGTGTAGTAACTATAGGTTCTACTTCAGGTCTTGCATATGGCGTTGCTGCAGGTACTGCAACACTCACTTACAAAGTGCCTACAAGTGGATGTTATACTACCCGCATCATTTCAGTAAATCCTGCACCTACTCCTATCTGTGGTCCTTCTACTATATGTGTAGGTGCTGTGCAAACCTATACCAACACTACTACAGATGGTATCTGGGCTTCAACTCCTACTACTGTAGCTTCAGTCGGTTCTGTTTCGGGTGTCGTTACCGGTCTTTCGGCAGGTGGTTTCAATATCAGCTACACACTTACCAACGGTTGCCGCAAAGTAAAGGCTGTTACTGTTAACGCCATACCTGCTGCTATTACTGGTCCAACAAGTGTTGCGCAGGGTGGTACTGTTAGCTTGAACTCATCTACTGCCGGTGGTACCTGGAGTAGCGCAAATGCTGCTGTTGCGGCTCCGGCTACTACAACTTCGATCTCTGGTGCTACTTCTACCACGGGTCTTGTGTCTGGTATCAGTGCAGGTGCTACAGTTATCTCATATACAATGGCAAATGGTTGCTCACGCACAGTAAATATGAATGTGCTTGCAGGCAGGGGAGTTGCTACAGAAACAGAGATCGTAAGCGATGCTGCTTTCAGAATGTTCCCTAATCCTTCAAATGGTGCATTCACGGTTGAGTCTGATGTGAATGGTGTATTTGCAATATTCACTTTCGATGGTAAACTGGTAAGTGAGCATACTATTACCGACAGGTCTACTGCTGTATCTCTTCCTTCTGGTCTTGCAGCTGGTATTTATGTATGTCAGTTCAGGTTCGAAGACGGATCTGTAAAAACAGCTAAACTGTACTATCAGCAATAATAGCTTTCAGCCTCAGGGCAATGGATCAAATGAAGCGAGCGGCTTAGGGATACCCCCTAAGCCGCTCGCTTTTATAGTTAGCGCCTCACTGGTACTATCATTTTTTTGCTTGTAAAACTGTATCCTGAACTTGTTGGTAAGTCGATTGGGCAGCATTCAGTATGATTATTCTGCAATTAGCTGTTTTAGCTGGAAGTAGAGTGGGGTAGTCGGAAGGTTGCCTGATACAGTCGTTAAACTGATTGCTCTTTATATTAGTGTCAACCTTCTCAGACTTGCAGTCAAAACAAGAAGGCCATCCGATTTTCATCGGACGGCCTTTCTGAAAGATTTTGAATAAGGAGATTAAGCTTTCTTTGCAGAAGCGTGTATCTGTTTTTTCTCCTTGATACGTGCAGATTTACCTGAACGCTCGCGCAGATAGAACAGTTTAGCGCGACGAACGCGACCAGACTTGTGCAGAACGATCGATTCGATGTTCGGAGAATACAAAGGGAAAAGACGCTCTACGCCTACACCATCCGACATTTTACGTACTGTAAATGTCTGAGTGTGACCTGTTCCCTGGCGCTTCAATACGTCGCCTTTGAACGACTGGATACGCTCTTTATTTCCTTCAACGATCTTATAGTTGACAGTGATGTTATCACCGGCTTTAAACTTAGGGAATTCCTTTTTCGCGGTAAGTTGTTCGTGTACAAAGGCTACTGCTTCCATTTTTTATATTTTTTTTCGGACTGCAAAGGTAAGGAAACTAAAGGAATTAAAAAATCAAAATCACATCTTTTTTTAATTTTTACTAACACCTTATTATATATTTTGTTAGCTCCTATTTGTTGCGCAGTCCGGCAGCTCAAAGATAATTTATATCCGGCAATGTTTACTGCTAATGTATTTCTATTTTTACCGCGCTGATTTCTGTTCCCAAAACAGCATTACCCGCGTATTATGTTGCCTGTAAGTATAGTTATTATCACATTTAATGAAGAAAAGAACCTGGACCGTTGTCTGGGCTCTGTCTCCGGTATTGCCGATGAGATCATTATTGTTGATAGCTACTCCTCAGATGCAACCTTGCAGATTGCTGCCTCTTACAATGCTAAAGTGGTCTCCCGTGCCTTCGATGGTTATGCGCAGCAAAAAAACTATGCCACATCTCTTGCTCGCAACGAGTGGGTGCTATCACTCGACGCAGATGAAGAACTGACTCCGGAACTCAAGAACAGTATTATCTCATTAGGAGCGGCACCTGTTTGTAGTCTATACAGAATTCCTCGCCTTACCAACTATTGCGGCCGGTGGATTCGCCATTGTGGCTGGTACCCCGACCTGCAGGGGCGTCTCTATAACCGCACAAGGGGAGCCTGGGAGGAGAAAAAAGTACACGAATTCTGGAAACTGAATTCTCCGGATGATAAGGAAGGTGTTCTGAAAGGTGATCTGCTTCACTACAGTTTTGCAAGTATCAGCGAGCACATGCGCAAGATCGAGAAGTATTCGGAGCTGGCAGCACTGGCAGCAGCAGAGCAGGGCAAAAGTGCCGGTATCCTTAAGATCATTTTTTCTCCCTTCTGGCATTTTTTCAGCGAGTATTTTCTGAAACTCGGTTTCCTGGACGGTTTTTATGGTTTTGTTATATGTCGCTTGTCGGCATACAGTTCCTTTGCCAAATACACTAAGATCAGGCAATATTCTCAAAAGTAGCTTTTGTTATTTATATGATACACTGGTAAACAGCAGTGCTATTTACCAGTATATTTTTACTTATTGGAGTGAAGTGCCACACCATTTCCTTCACTATCTGTAAAAAATGCCATGTGTCCTATCTCTGGCGATATATGCGTCTTCGGCATTTGTATAGAACCGCCCGCTGCAACTATCTTGCTGAGCACATTGTTCAGGTCCGGATTGCCATTCAGGTATATTTTGGCACCTTCCTGACTTGGTTGATACATTTCGCCCTGCACCACTGCCCCCGATACTTTGCCGCTCTTTGCTTCTGACGGGAAAAAGGCCATTTTAGTGCCCATTATTTCCATTTCACCCATTTCTATTTCGAAAATGGTTTCGTAGAATTTTTTAGCTCTTGCTAAGTTACTTGCTGGTATTTCAAACCAGTTGAGTGCATTTACCTCACCGTTCATGTTGGTATAGTTTTATAGTTTATTAAATTCAATTGATTTAAAGTCGGCTACATTTCATATATTTATCTTAGTCCCGGTTCATTAGTGCTTTGAAACTTAAAGCCGGATCAGTACATATTTTACAATGTAAATATAATATATCTGTAGATTATGTGGTGGATTATTATGGCTTAGTTAAAGGTTACTTATTTTACAGCATCTCGTTGGTGGTTTTGTAATTTTGTTTAACTTTGTTCAAAATAAATTAAACAAATGAAGACTTATCAGATCAACGACCTTGAAAGATTGACAGGTATCAAGGCGCATACCATCAGGATATGGGAAAAAAGATATAGTCTTATTTGCCCTAATCGTACGGATACCAACAGAAGGTTTTACGATGATGAACAGGTAAAGCGTTTGTTGAATGTGACAACCCTGCTTTCAAAAGGGCATAAAATATCAAAAATAGCTTCCTACTCTGAGAGCGAGATGAAAGTACTGGTAGAGACACAGGAGGCAGTAAGTACAGAGGCACTTTATGCCGGTTATGTAAATGATCTTATAGCGGCAATGCTCGCTTTTGATGAGGCAGGTTTTGAAAAGGTCTTTTCTGCTTCTTTACTCAAAATGGGATTGTTCGATACAATGATCAATATTATATATCCCTTCCTGCTGAAAAGTGGCGTTCTGTGGACAGTTGACAAAACCGCGCCTGTACAGGAGCATTTTACATCTGCTATTATCAAACGCAAACTCATGTCTGCTACAGATAGTTTGTCGCCATCGCCGGGTCAAAAAACAACTTTTTTATTATTTCTCCCTCCGGGAGAGTGGCATGAAGTCGCTATATTGTTCGCCAATTATATTATTCGTTCA
Source organism: Bordetella parapertussis (assembly GCA_943331005.2). Taxonomy (GTDB): domain Bacteria; phylum Bacteroidota; class Bacteroidia; order Chitinophagales; family Chitinophagaceae; genus Nemorincola. The sequence continues at coordinate 57,976 of CALQJX020000009.1, read as the reverse complement.
CGCGGCTACAAAACAATTTATCTGGCCCAGGATGTGCCGGTAGATGGTATGGATGATGTCATTGAAAAGAAAAACCCGCAATATTTGCTCACATTTTTCGTAGCTGCAAGACCCGAAGAAGAAACATTAGGGCTTATAAGGAGATATGTTGAGTTGGCTGAAAACGCAAAATTACTCATAGCAGGTAGTCTGCCACATGCGGCAAGAACCAGATTTCCTGAAGTTGCTTATCTGAGTAACATAGATGCTATTTTCGATTGGCTCTGATAGGGTGTGACTAAAAATATTTGTTCTGATAAATTTGAAATTTAATAAACGTTTTTCTTGAAAAAAGTAGCAATAATAGGTAGTGGTTTTTCGGGTTTGTCTGCAGCTTGCTTCATGGCAAAAGCGGGGCATGAGGTTACTGTATACGAGAAGAACGCTATTAATGGCGGTAGGGCCAGGTCGTTCTCTGATCAGGGTTTTATTTTCGATATGGGGCCCAGCTGGTACTGGATGCCGGATATTTTCGAGAACTTTTTTGCACAATTTGGCAAGTCTGCTTCTGACTATTATGATCTGCTTCAGCTCGATCCGGGCTTTCAGGTAATTTTTGGAAAAGACGATGTGTTGCAGTTGCCGGCTACTATGCAGGGTATAGAAGAGATGTTCGAGGGGATAGAGCCGGGTAGTACAGATAAGCTGCGCCGCTTCATGGCAGAGGGCAAGTTCAAGTACGAGGTGGGAATGAAACACCTGGTCTATACACCCTCTTATTCATGGACAGAATTCATGAAGTACGATGTTATGAAGGGTGTTACCCGCCTTCATGTGTTCAGGTCGGTAAGTAGCCATGTGCGTGGCTACTTCAAAGATGAACGGCTCAGGGCGCTTATGGAGTTTCCGGTGCTTTTTCTGGGTGCTATGCCCAATCAGATACCTGCACTTTATACGCTCATGAATTATGCTGCACTTTCGTTGGGTACATGGTATCCAAAGGGCGGTATGATGAAGATCGCAGAAGGTATGGAAGAATTGGCTCGTTCCATGGGTGTGCAGTTCAGGAACAATGCAGAGATCAGCCACATCAATACCACAAGCAGTAAGGTTTCGGGTTTGCAGATGGCTGATGGTGCTGCTGCCGCAGATGGACTTATAGCTACCGGAGATTACAATCATATAGAACAGTCTTTGCTCGATCCGGAATTCAGGAATTATCCTGCCTCTTATTGGGACAAAAAGACCTTTGCACCTTCCTGTCTCATATTCTACATGGGGGTAAACAAAAAGATAAAGAAACTCATTCATCACAACCTCTTTTTCGACACATCGCTCGACAAACATGCGCGCGAGATATACGAAAATCCGCAATGGCCTACAGATCCATTGTTCTATGTTTGTGCACCTTCCAAAACAGATCCGTCTGTAGCACCTCCGGGTATGGAGAATATCTTCATTCTGGTGCCAATAGCTACCGGACTGCAGGATACCGAAGAACTGCGTGAGCATCATTACGATCGCATCATGAAGCGGATGGAAGATCTGTGCGGTGAAACTATCAAAGAGCATGTGGTCTACAAGAAGAGTTATTGTATCAACGATTTTGTAAAAGATTACCACGCCTTCAGGGGCAATGCATATGGCCTTGCAAATACGCTCATGCAGACCGCCGTACTTAAGCCAACACTGCGCAATCGCAAGTTGAAGAATATGTTCTATGCAGGTCAGCTCACCGTGCCCGGACCCGGTGTGCCGCCGGCGCTTATTTCTGGGCGTATTGCTGCGGAAGAATTAATAAAAAGTTTTAAATAAAAGATTCAATGAAACAAACGTTCGATAAAGTATCTGCTGCATGCAGTAAGCTTACTACCCGGGCATACAGTACCAGCTTTTCAATGGGTATCTATTGCCTGGATAAGCATATACATGAGGCTATATATGCCATATATGGTTATGTGCGTTTTGCAGATGAGATCGTAGATACCTTTCATGAATACAACAAAGCAGATCTTTTCGAAGAGTTCAAACAGCATACCTGGAAGGCCATTGATCAGAAGATAAGTATGAATCCTATTCTCAATAGTTTTCAGTGGGTAGTGAATAAATACAATATTCAGCCGGAACTTATCACTTGTTTCCTCAATAGCATGGAGACAGATCTGAATAAGAATGAACATTCTGCAGAGTCATACGATCAGTATATAGTAGGCTCGGCAGAGGTAGTGGGGCTTATGTGTCTGCGTGTCTTTACCGAGGGCGATGATACACTTTACAACAAACTGGAGTATTCTGCCCGCAGGTTGGGTGCTGCCTTTCAGAAGGTCAACTTCCTTCGTGATATCAAGGACGATTACGAACACCTGGGTAGGTTATACTTTCCCGGTATAGCTTTTAAGACCTTCTCAGATGCCGACAAGGCACAGATAGAAAATGATATTGAAGAAGACTTCAGGGTAGCGCACGAGGGCATCAGGCAGTTGCCCAAGCCCGCCAGGTTTGGTGTGTATGTAGCTTATGTCTACTATAAAAGTTTGTTCAACAAGATCAGGCAGATACCTCCCGGCCGCATACTCATGGAGCGGGTACGTATCTCCAATCAAAGAAAACTCAGTTTGCTGGTAACGTCTTATTTCAGACATAGTTTCAGTATGATATAAACGCGTAGAATGGAACAGGTAGTATTGGTAGATGTGTCTGATAAAGAGGTAGGCACTATGGAAAAATTGCAGGCGCATGTGGAAGGGGTATTGCATCGAGCCATTTCGGTATTCATATTCAATGGTCGTGGCGAGCTCTTGTTGCAGCAGCGTGCTGCAGGCAAGTATCACTCGGCATTGCAGTGGACAAACACTTGCTGCAGTCATCCGCGACCCGGAGAAGAATCGTTGGCCGCTGCTAATCGTCGCCTCAGGGAAGAAATGGGTATTGTTTGTGCGCTCACACCTGCATTCACTTTTGTATACAAGGCGGCTTTCACCAATGGCCTCACCGAGCACGAATACGATCATGTGTTCATTGGTCACTACGAGGGCGATATAATACCCGATGCCGATGAAGTAGCCGATTGGAAATACATGAGCAAAGAAGAGATCATGCAAAGCATAGCAGAGGAACCGGAAACTTTTACACCCTGGTTCATTATTTGCATACAACAAAATCAAAAAGAACTTTTTAAAAACTAAGTAAGATGAAAATTTATAGTCTGGAATGTGTGCAGTTGTTACCGATCAGTATAGAGGAGGCTTGGGCTTTTTTCTCTACCCCCAAGAATCTCTCTGTTATTACCCCTCCCGAAATGAAGTTTGTGATACACACAAAACTCACCGATGAGCCCATTTATAGTGGCATGGAGATAGATTATACAGTACGCCCCATGTTGGGTATTCCCATGCGCTGGCGCACTGTTATTACAGGGGTCAATGCGCCTCATGTCTTTACAGATATGCAGGAGCGAGGCCCTTACAGTTTGTGGCAGCATACCCATACCTTCGAGGCGGTTCCGGGTGGCGTGCGCATGACAGATGTGGTGAAGTATGCACTGCCGCTTGGCGTGCTTGGTGTGCTAATGCACAGCCTGATAATTGAAAATAAATTGAAAGAGATCTTTAAATTCAGAGAAACTAAATTGAATCAACTCTTTGGTGAGTACATTGCGAAATAATTATGTGGCAGATATATACGATCATATTCCTGGCTTCCTTCTTTGGTATGGAAGCAGTAGCGTGGCTCGCGCACAAATACCTGATGCATGGCTTCCTGTGGTTCCTGCACGAAGATCATCATAAGAAGAATCCCACTTCGTTTTTTGAGAAGAACGATTACTTCTTTCTCATATTCGCCACACCGGGTATATTGTGCCTGGCACTGGGGTTATACACCTCACTCACGCCTCTGTTCTTCATAGGGCTGGGTATCACTATTTATGGCTTTGCCTATTTTGTGGTACACGATATCTTTATTCATCAGCGATTCAAATTGCTGCGCAATACCGATAATGTCTATTTCAGGGCCATTCGCAGGGCGCACAAAATGCACCATAAGCACCTGGGTAAGGAAGATGGAGAGTGTTTTGGTATGCTTTGGGTTCCCTTCCGCTATTTCACCGAGGCTATGAAAAAGAAACAAGCCAATGCCTGAGCAGTATACCTACTTACTGGTAGATTTTCTGTGCATCTTCTTTCCGCTGGTATTTTCATTCCATCCGCGGTTCAGGTTTGTGCAGCATTGGCGCTATTTTGTATGGCCTTGCCTGTTCACGGCCGTTTTCTTTCTGGTTTGGGATGCATGGTTCACACACATGGGTATCTGGCACTTCAATCCCCGCTACCTCACCGGCATCTTTGTCTACAATCTCCCGTTAGAGGAGTGTCTGTTCTTTATATGCATACCCTATGCCAGTGTATTCACTTATTACTGTGTGCGCCGCTATTTATCGGTCGATCAGCATGTCAAGGTAGGCAACACTGCAGCAGTGGTCATAGCAACGTTTCTGGCCATCTTAGGGCTCATGTTTCTGCCTCGCTTATACACTTCCATCACCTTTCTGCTTTTGTCAGTATTTCTGGTGTTTCTGTTGCGGGTGCGTTTCAGCTATTTCAATTCGTTTTTTGTTACGTTCCTGTTCATACTCTTGCCCTTCTTTTTATCGAATGGAGTGCTTACCGGAGCAGTTACAGATGAGCCCGTTGTTCTATACAACAACGCGCACAATCTCGGTATCCGCATGGTCACAATACCCTTCGAAGATACCTTCTATGGTATGCTGCTACTGCTCATGAATGTAGCAGGATATGAGCTGATGCTGACTAAGAAGAAAGTCTGAAAAAAAGATTTGCAATTACCAAAAACTTACTTACTTTTGCACTCCCTGAATGCAATACCTCAAATGCCCAGGTGGCGAAATTGGTAGACGCACTGTGTTCAGGTCGCAGCGCCTGCAAGGGTGTGATGGTTCGAATCCATTCCTGGGCACAAAAATAGGAAAGGGAGCGGTGAGCGAGAGCGAACCCTCCCTTTCCTGTTTTTCCCTCGCTCCCGCTCCCTTTCCCGCTCTAATTATGTATTTTTATCAGGAAACCTCATTTCATGTTTCCATACGAAAATCTCGACGTTTATAAAAAGGCGTACTCGGTAAATCAAGTAATTTATCGTTTGTTGAAAGGCAATAAGTCTATTCCCGGCTATGCCAGAGACCAATTAGGACGTGCCAGCCTGAGCATCATGCTGAATATTGCAGAAGGCAGTGCTAAGTTCAGCAACAAAGACAGGCGTAATTTCTATGTAATAGCGCGGGGTTCGGCGTTCGAGTGTGCAGCGCTTATTACTTTTCTGAGAGATGAAAATGAAATAACAACTGAGATGATTGAAGAGCTTAAAAAAGAGTACGACTCGCTATCCCGCATGCTCTTCACAATGATCAAAAACCTGGAAGACTAGATAACCCGCTCTCTGAGCCGGTTATGTTGTATACCAGGACTGGAATATCGAGCCAGTATATAAACTCGATGGCTTAATTACTTTATTTTCAATGAAATAGAGGGTAGTTGCCTCGTTATTTTGTCAGGCCCTTCCGCCTTAATATTTTCGATAAAGATGCGTTCACCCGATCTCAACTTCCGGATTTTTCTTTTCATTCGTTTGGTCAAAACATTTCCCGACGTCATTGTCGATCCCTTAGCAGTAAGTGTAAATGAAGTTATTTTAGCCCATTTCAAAGAACATGTCAAACTATCAACTCGTAACATGCAATCTTTAGAGATAATACCGTGACGAGCCCCAGCGATAACTGAATACCGGTCGCGCCTTATTTTCTCTAACCGCGTCTTAAAATCTACTTCCGGTACTTTGTTGTTAGCTTTGCTGCTTACGAGTGTCTGCATGTATTCTCTTACCGACCATGTTATCACTACATCAGTAGTGCTGAGAGTGAATTTTGCTGTATCACCTAAGTGCCTGTTTAGAATTTCACTAAGTATCTTTTCATCTGCATTTTTTTGAACTAAGCCAGCAAATATTTGTGCGCGAACTGCCGGGATTGAATCTTCAATATACTTTATAAGAACATCTGCTGGGTGAGTAGAAAGTAGTAAGTAATACGTTTCGCGTGTATCGTCATCCCACACTACTTGACCTTGATGTTCTCTCAGTTCTATTAGATTGTCTTTTCTGAATTGATCAAACAGAGTGTCAGTACTATTATTTTGTCCATAACAATATTGTCCCATGAAAACCTGCAAAAGGAGAGAAAATCTATACAGATTCGTTTTTAGTATACATTTCATAACTCAGGATCCGAATTTGGACACAACAGGAGTGGTAAATAGAAGCTGTGAAACTACAAAATAGCGGCCAAAATTTTACGTGGCAAGTAGCACCCCACTCGTCCTCTTTTGCAACGAGGATGCTGCGGTAGGGCGTTTGTAACGCCTTTACCCCTCACTTTGCGTAGTCTCTACGTCTACGTCATCACTGCTGCCAATCTCCAGATTGGTGTTCACGCTCCGTTCCTAGCATATCAGCATTTCGCAGCGGCCATAAAATTTGTGGATATCTTTCTCTGTCATAGCGGCTGCATTCACTATCAGTGGCACGGCATTTGTGCGTTTTAGGCTTACAATGAACCCGCTATGCAACCTTTTAGTTTTTTACCCAATTTACGCTCCATTACATATTTTCCTCTGATTTATATGAATTTTTTAACCAGTTATAGTGCGCAATTTTTGCGCAAAGAATGCGCAGAGGATTCATATCTAAACATTGATTATCAACGCATAGATGAGCAAAAAAATATTTCCATAAAAAGTGCGCAATTCACATTTATGCTGCAATAGTCTATGTGTAATCTGGCTGCAAAGTAGCTCTTGCCTCTGTGGTTTGGTTAGCCAAGTTTCTTCCTTCTGTCTGTCATGTAGAAATACATAAAAACAGAGAAGTTCAGAATACCGGCAATAAAACTGGGGCGGTAGTTGTCAAAATTTTCCAGTTTCATCATTGCGCCCATAAATACCAATATCATAGAGGCGATAAGAAAGTGATATTTGAATTTGTTCATGGTAGTTGGTTTGAGGTGTATTGTATAACAAATATATGAAACTTAAGGGCAACTGTCTACGAATGAGAAAGGGGCTGCAATAGCCTGTTTTGCTCATTGCGAAACCCTTTAATAAAATACTTTGTTACACGCCTTAATTCAGAAAATCGGTAAGCGGACTGCTGCTTTCAGCATGTCGTTTCACAGAGGCAGGTTGTGCATTCCTGGCCATCCTTCCGGCCTCTACAGCCATTCTGAAAGCAGTAGCGATCATTACAGGATCTCCTGCGGCAGCAATGGCAGTATTTACCAATACCGCATCGGCGCCTATTTCCATGGCTGCTGCCGCATGGCTTGGGGTGCCTATTCCTGCATCTACAATAACAGGTATATTGCTCTGCTCTATTATTATCTGTAGGAATTCAAGTGTTTTTAGCCCCATGTTGCTGCCTATAGGTGCGCCAAGTGGCATTACCGCTGCAACGCCTACTTCCTCCAGGCGCTTACATAATACCGGGTCGGCATGAATGTAGGGTAGCACCACGAAGCCTTCTTTCACCAGGCGTTCTGCTGCTTTTAGCGTTTCTATCGGGTCGGGCATCAGGTATTTAGGGTCGGGGTGTATCTCCAGTTTCAGCCAGTTGGTCTGCATGGCTTCGCGTGCCAGCTTTGCTGCAAACACAGCCTCATCTGCATTGCGTACACCAGATGTGTTGGGAAGCAGATTGATGTGGGAATGTTGCAGGTGACGCAATATGTCATCATCTTCGCCGTCGGTACTTATGCGCCTCAGTGCCACTGTAACCAGCTCAGATCCCGATGCAAGCAATGCATGCTCCATAAGGTTATGGTCACCAAACTTGCCGGTGCCAGTAAAGAGGCGGGAGGTAAATATCTTGTCTGCTATCTTCAGCGTATCGTTCATGTTCTTGAATTTGTTTTGTGAGAGATGATAAGGTCAGAGGTCTGTGATCATGTTTCCTATTGTAGAGAGCAGATCTGTTGCATTGAGTACATTGCCGGTAGCAAATTCGTCTTTAGGTGCTATCGTAGGCTTATTGATGATCGCGACAAAGTCGGCAGTTTTCGCAGGTACATCGGCAGCATTTGCTATTGCCCCCGATACAGCTATGCCATGCACTCCGGTTTCCAGCAGAGAGGGTATATCATACTGAATGACGCCTCCTATGGCAATAACAGGAGGGTAGGAGGTGCTGTTGTTCTTTAGTTGGTTGAGTGTGTTTCTATAGCCTTCTATACCCAGTATCGGGCTTAGATTTTGTTTGGTATTTGTAAACCTGAATGGTCCCAGCCCCACATAACTAATGTGCTTTCCGGCAAGGCTAAGGATATCTTCCAGTGTATTGGTAGTTCGGCCAATGATATAATTGCCGGCTATCAATGCTGCTTCATCGTCAGCTGTCATAATATCTTCCTTGCCCAGATGAACACCATCTGCCTGTATGTCCAGTGCCAGCCTGGCATTATCGTTTATGATGAGTGTTGCGCCATAGCTCTTGCATACTTCCTGCACCTTCAAAGCCTCCGCCTTGTACTGGTCGTAAGTTACATTTTTCAATCGCAGCTGTATCCAGTTGGCTCCGCCCTTGCAGGCAAGTTCGGCAGTAGCTGCGCTGGTAGTTATGAAATGCAATTTGCTGATAGGTCTCATGGCTGCAATGGTTTATGAAAGCCCAGTAAAGTGTTGCTGCTTGCCAGATACTGATGGGTGTATTGGTTGGCTGTTTCAGCCGCGTCGGGCAAGTCTTTGCCCAGCGCCAGTGCGGCAGCCAGTGCGGCAGACAATACACAGCCGCTGCCATGTTTGGCACCATGTGGCAGTTTGTCGTTGGTAAAGACGTAGGTATGGTCTTTTACGAACAGCATATCTGTAATAGTGTTGGTGCCTCCGTGACCTCCCTTCAGGTATATGTTCAGTGTTTCGCTTTTGTCTTCCAGTGTTTCTGTAAGGTATTCTTTTCCGAAGAGCCATTCGGCCTCAGGTATATTGGGTGTTATACAGTATATCCTGTCGAAAATGCTGTGAAACAATGCAGGCTCTTTATGAAATGTAAAACCGGCACTTGCTTTTATGATAGGGTCATAAACTATCACCGGATCTGTGATGCGATCGTGCAGAAAGTTCACTATCCGGTTCAGCACCTCCATACTTTCTATGAGGCCTATTTTTATGTACCTGATGCTGAAACGACGGAGCAAAACAGCAATCTGTTCCTCTATCTTTTCCGGTGCCACCCAGTCTACTTTATCGAACTCAATATCGTTTTGCCACGTTAGTGCTGTTACCACACCAAATCCCAGTATGCCGTTTGCTTCAAAGGTCTTTACATCAGCCAGCACGCCGGCTCCGCCCGATGGGTCGAAGCCGGCAATGGTAAGGACTGTAGTATTTTCTTTTCCGGAAATTACGGATAGTTCAGAATCGGTCATCAGGCATTGTTGTTAGCTATAGATCTCTGAACCGGCGTCAATGAATTCTTTCGATTTTTCTGCCATGCCTTTCTCCAGCTCTTCTTTTTCTGCATAGTCGCGTATGTCCTGCGTTATTTTCATAGAGCAGAAGTGTGGTCCGCACATAGAGCAGAAGTGAGCCACTTTTGCACCATCGGCTGGCAGCGTTTCGTCGTGATAAGAACGTGCAGTTTCTGGATCCAGAGAAAGGTTGAACTGGTCTTCCCAACGGAACTCGAAACGAGCCTTACTAAGCGAGTTGTCTCTGAACTGTGCACCCGGATGTCCCTTGGCCAGATCAGCGGCATGTGCTGCTATTTTATAGGCTATCACGCCATCTTTTACATCTTTTTTGTCTGGCAGCCCCAGGTGTTCTTTAGGGGTTACATAACACAGCATAGCCGTGCCGTACCAGCCTATCATAGCTGCACCTATTGCAGATGTAATATGGTCATAACCCGGAGCAATATCAGTAGTAAGCGGACCCAGCGTATAGAATGGTGCTTCGGCACAGCACTCCAGCTGCTTGTCCATGTTTTCCTTTATCAGGTGCATCGGTACATGGCCGGGGCCTTCTATCATTACCTGTATGTCGTGTTTCCACGCTATTTTGGTCAGTTCGCCCAGTGTTTCCAGTTCACCGAACTGTGCAGCATCATTGGCGTCTGCAATAGAGCCCGGACGAAGTCCGTCGCCCAGAGAGAAGCTGACGTCATATGCTTTCATGATCTCGCAGATCTCTTCGAAATGCGTATACAGGAAGTTCTCTTTGTGATGAGCCAGACACCATTTAGCCATAATACTTCCTCCGCGCGAAACTATACCCGTAACACGTTTGGCAGTGAGTGGTACATAGCGCAGCAATACACCGGCATGTATGGTGAAGTAGTCAACGCCCTGTTCGGCCTGCTCTATCAGGGTGTCTTTAAAGATCTCCCAGGTAAGGTCTTCGGCCTTTCCATTCACTTTCTCCAATGCCTGATAGATAGGCACAGTGCCAACCGGTACCGGGCAGTTACGAATGATCCATTCCCTTGTTTCGTGTATGTTCTTTCCGGTAGAAAGATCCATCAGCGTATCGCCACCCCAGCGGCAACTCCATACTGCTTTTTCTACTTCTTCTTCAATGCTTGATGTTACGGCAGAGTTACCAATGTTGGTGTTGATCTTTACCAGGAAGTTGCGACCAATGATCATTGGTTCACTCTCGGGGTGATTGATATTGGCTGGTATTATAGCACGGCCGGCAGCTATTTCATCCCTTACAAACTCGGGTGTTATGACTTTTACCGGTGTTTTGGCGCCAAAGCTGTGTCCCTTGTGCTGTGCCCAAAGTGTACTATCATTCATCAGTTCGTCAATACGCTGATTCTCGCGTATGGCGATATACTCCATTTCGGGTGTAATGATACCCTTGCGTGCATAATGCAGCTGAGAAACATTCATGCCCTGTTTGGCGCGCATTGGCTTCTTTATGTGCTCAAAGCGCAGCTCGTCCAGTTTCTGGTCTTCCAGACGATGATTGCTATAGTCTGATGTGAAACTGGTAAGCTCATCCACATCATTGCGCTCTTTAATCCATTGCTCACGCAGACGGGGCAGACCCTTAGTTATGTCTATTGTTGCATCAGGGTCGGTATATGGGCCACTGGTGTCATAAACAGTTACAGATGGGTTGGGTATCAGCTCTTCTACACCAAAGGTTTTTGTTTTTGTAGGGCTCACGGAAATTTCACGCATAGCCACCTTTATATCATGCAGTTTGCCCTGCACATAGATCTTTTTCGATCCCGGATAATCTCCTGTAGTTATTGCTCCGGCTTGCGGAGTAGTATCTTTTTTCATGTACCTGTTTTTTGCAGTGAACCTTATTTATGCAGCCAGTCGGGCGTTATCCACCCTGCGTAGCTTTTATGATCATTATTTTATCGTGTTCTTTCAGTGTGTAGTTGTCCCATTCGGGGCGTGGTATCACATCGCTGTTCACGGCCAGTGCCATGCCATTACGGGCTTCAATACCCAGTGCGGATAGCGCATGGCTTATCACAGCGGCATCAGCCAGTTCTGTTGGTTTATTGTTGATGTAGACGGTCATACACAAAATTGTGCACAGCAGGGAAGACTAAAAAACGGGCTGAAGAAGCAGCATATGCTGCCCGATACTTTTTCCATACGCAGGCATTATCCTGATCTGGTACAAGGGTATGATCTCAGCCGGTATATTTAAGGCACCCCTAAAGTGATAAACAAAAATACGGATTAATGTTTACAATTATCATTTACTGTCAGGCAATAAAAAAGCCCCGCAAATGCGGGGCTTTTATTAAAATAATGTTTTTTTAGCTTAGAAAGTGTAACCGATCTTGAAAGCACCCTGAGTAAGGAAGTTAACGCCTTCGTTGTAGTTACCTACTTTGTCGTAATAAGTGAAACCAAAGCCCATTTCAGCACCTACATACAGATGTTCTGTAGCGTTGATGTTCAATGAGTTGTTGATCATCATACCCAACAGCAGGCGATCCTCCATTTTAGAATATGGTACGTAGTAGCCAGGATAGTATGATGAAGTAGTGTAGTAGTTATTCATGTAGTACCTGTCAGTAACATTTTTCTGACCAATACCAATAACAGCGTTAGGGCCTATCGCATATTTAACCTTGCCCATACCTGTAGGATAGAATTTCACACCCGGCATAAGATAAAGCATTACTGAAGGCCTATTGTTCATGTAAGGGTCGTTGTAATAGTAGTTGTTGTATGGATCTGAATGGCCATGTTTCAGATTAAAGGTTGCAATAGCAGGTACATATACAGATATGATGCCTTTGTGATCTAATGCACGCTCATAGCTGATGCCACCACCAACACCGTTTTCAGTATACTGAAGCGGGGAGAGCGCTAATGTAGTAAGATGATTCCAATGCTTACTGTGATTGCCGTCATGACCTGGGAGCGGGCTGCCATCCAGATTTATTTTTTCGTTGGTAATGCCGTCATCATCAGAGCCGTTGTCTTGTGCATAAGTTGCGCCAAAGAGGAACAGTGAGCATGCAGTAATCAGTAATCCTTTCATTTTATTATTGATTTTAGGTTTTTGGTTGCGAATTCTGAATGTGAATGTACTACATATAACATAGAAAATTCACTTTCAGATCGTTTTTTGTTTAAGAATTTTATAAAAATATATTTATTTATGTGTAGGAGAAAGTGCCATACGGGCTTTCTATTACTACTTCTTTCTTTTCAGCCTGTTCAACAAAACCCGATATCTGTGCGTCAATATTGAAAGAAGCTGCAATGGCAATAATACTTTGTGCAGTTTCTTTGTCTGTAAAGATCTCCAGTCGCTGCCCCATATTGAATACCTGATACATTTCTCTCCAGGAAGTACCTGCAGATTCCTGTATCATAGTAAATAACGGAGGAACCGGCAATAAATTGTTCTTCACCACGCGAAGTGGTGCAGGAAGATAATGGAGGCATTTGCTTTGTCCGCCGCCACTGCAGTGAATAATGCCGTGTATCTTATCAAAATGCTGCTGCAGCACTTTCAGTATCACCGGCGCATAGGTGCGGGTAGGCGATAAGATCATCTTACCCGTGTTCAGTGGGGTAGCGGTTCTGTCTGTAAGTTTGTATTTGCCATTGTAAACCACATCTGCAGGTAGGTTCGGGTCTACACTTTCGGGGTATTTCTGTGCATATTCTTTGTGCAGCATTTCGTGGCGGGCACTTGTAAGGCCGTTGCTGCCCATGCCACTGTTGTACTCCTCTTCATAGGTTGCCTGCCCATAGCTTGCCAGAGAAACCACCACATCGCCCGGCTGCATTTTTTCGGTAGTTACCAGCTGGTCGCGGCGCATACGGCAAGCCATAGTACCATCCACAATAACGGTACGCACCACATCGCCTACGTCGGCTGTTTCGCCACCCAGAAAGTGCACATCTATGCCATATTCTTTCAGGTTATCGAAATATTCCTGTGTGCCGTTTATAAGAGAGGAGATCACCTCACCCGGAATAAGGTGCTTATTTCGGCCTATAGTAGAAGAGTAGGTGAACGGACCGGTAGCACCTACGCACAGCATATCGTCTATGTTCATTACTATGCTGTCTATGGCTATACCTTTCCAAACACTCATATCGCCGGTCTCTTTCCAGTACATGTATGCCAGTATAGACTTGGTGCCTGCACCATCGGCATGCATCAGGTTGCAATAATCAGCATCATTTCCCCAGAAGTCGGGGTATACCTTGCAGAAAGCATTGGGGAAAAGGCCCTTATCGAGCTTTGCAACTGCCTTGTGTACATCTTCTTTTTGCGCAGATACTCCGCGCTGGCTGTAACGGTCGTTCATTCTGAGTGCAAAAGTAAAACATTCTTATCTACAGTAAAGGAATTACATATCTGCTACCATATTTTTAAGTGTATGGTACAGATTGTTCTGGTATTTATATAAACATGCTATGTAAGCGGGTTCGTACTGATTGATCTGTGTTCTGCTTTTCCGAAAATAGATATTGTCAGGAAAGATCCGGCGTTGTAAGAGATCTTCGCTTCTTAAACAGATCGATGAATTATTGATGGGTACATTACTTTTTGTATTTCCAATGTCTGCTTTTGCCCTCTGCTATCCATTCCAGTGCCTGCTCCATACGCTTGCTTCGTGTAGCTTCAGTTTTAGCTTCTTCAAACCACAATATGTAATCTTTCTTGTTGGAGTAGCTGAAGTCATTAAATACTTCCGATGCTTCTTTTTTCTTTTTCAGTAGTGCGGCAAAGTCTGCCGGGGTGGTTAGTGCACTCTTGTCTTCAGAAGTTACTTTCTTTTTAGCTTTTGATTTCACTCCCTCTTCGTTCAGCTTCATAGCAGCCCTCAGGTACTTTTTCAGAATGCTGTCTTTGGGTAGGTCTTTCAGGCTGCTGATCTTGCTCAATTGTCCCATGGCTGCTTTTTCGGCCAATTGTAGTATGTTGTCAGGGTCTGGTATAAGGGAAGCCTTCCAGAAACCAAATGAGCAATGTTGTTTGAACGCAGCCATACTACAGAGGGTACTTCCTTTATATTCGAAATTCGGAAAACTCCATTTCCATATTTCTTCAACATCAGGGCATGTTTCGTGTATCAATTCTCTGAGGTGGGTCAGAATGGGTTGTGCAAAGGCTGCGCTTTTGGCAATGTAGTCATCAATGCGAGGGTCGTAGGTGCTCATGGCTATTGTTTGTTTTTAAATAAGTATGAATAATGCTTATCCAAATTTAATTATTGAAACAAATAAATACAAGGCCGCTATTTTCCGGGATATTAAGCTATCACATTTATTACTTTTTCACCAGCAGCAGTTAGTATTCCTATTGGTGTTGTAAAGTCGCTGTAGCCATTCATGTTCAGCAGGGCAACTACTTCTTCAATAGCATTTGGACTTACGGCAATAAGCAGGCCACCATTGGTTTGCGGGTCGGGTAGTATGCTGAAGGATTCCATAATGTCTACACCTTCTCCGAACGCAATTTTTGTGTGGTATCCGTTCCAGTTGCGATAAGTGGCATCTGGTACAATGCGCTGTGCCAGATAGGTCTTTACACCTTCCATAAGCGTTACTTTACTGTAGTTTATGGTTGCCGAAATTCCGCTGCCTTCCGCCATTTCTATAAGATGGCCTGCCAGCCCGAAACCAGTAATGTCTGTCATGGCATGCACCCCATTCATCGCTCCCAGTAATGCACCAATTGCATTCAGTTTGGTCATTTGTCTGGTGAGTATTTCTTTATGTTCGTTGCTTATTACATCTCTTTTCAGTGCAGTTGCCAGTATGCCTGTACCAATAGGTTTTGTAATAAAAAGCAAGTCGCCTTCTTGTGCGGTGTTGTTTCTCTTCAGATTTTCTTTTTTACAAAACCCTGTTACTGAAAGTCCCAGTATAGGTTCAGAAGAATCTATGCTATGACCGCCGGCCAGTGGTATACCCGCTTCGGCACAAATGCTCCTGGCTCCTTCCAGTGCTCTGCGAGCTATGGCAACCGGTATTTTTTCTACCGGCCACCCCAGTATGGCTAGTGCCAGGGTAGGGGTGCCACCCATGGCATATACATCGCTAATGGAGTTGGCAGCGGCAATCCGGCCAAATTCATAAGCATCATCCACAATAGGCATGAAGAAGTCTGTAGTAGCAATCAGCGCTTTACCATCTCCCATATCATAGGCGGCAGCATCGTCATTGGCCCCATTTCCCACGATAAGCAAGGGCGAATGTTGTTCTGCAACATCAGTTTGCAGTATCTCCTGCAGCACAGCAGGTGCTATCTTGCAGCCGCAACCTGCACCGCGTGAGAACTGGGTAAGTTTTATTTCTTCTTGCATCATGTAGTTATTAATAGTTCATGGCAGCTGCTGATAATAGCAGATTGCCGTTTGTTTGCGGGTTTACAGTGTGCGATGCCACTTTTGTGATCAGTTCATCGGTATTTGCTCTGTTGTAGAGGCCTTGCAGGTAGAACTTGTCGTAGTAGGCCAATAATATGCTGAAGCTTTCTTTGATATTGCCTTCCAGTATGTGGTTTATCGCATCTCTGGTACCCAGTCCGCCCAATCTTTTGCTGATCCGCATGATGGTAGTTACCAGGTCTTCTTTTTTGAATTTGCCATATTCTTCAACTATATGATCCAGTCGCACCTCCATAGCTATATCCATGAAATAAATGGGGCTTTGGCGCATGTTGGTCCAAACCTGCAAAGGTATATTCAGGTCGCCTATTCTGCGACTTTCGTCTTCTACCCATACCGGAGCATCTGTAGGTAGCGCATGTATGTGCTGCGCAAGATCATTCTCAAACTGTTCCTGAGTAGGTTGTCCATTTTTGCCCAGTCCGCCAAATGCCGAACCTTTATGATTGGCTAGTCCCTCCAGATCCAGCGTTACTTTACCACGCTTCTGCAGGTCTTGCAGTACCATTGTTTTTCCCGATCCGGTGTAGCCTCCTATCATCCGAAAGGATACCGGTTTTTCAAATTGTTGTAATGTCCACTGCCTGTATACTTTGTAGCCGCCTTTCAGCAGATACACCTTGAACCCATAGAGGTCCAGTAGCCAAGCTACTGCTGCACTGCGCATGCCTCCGCGCCAGCAGTGAACCAAGACACAATTTGATGGTTGTGTTTTATGGTGAGCTGCTGTAATAGCTTCAGCATCCTCCACCATTTTGCGCATCTTCACGCCAAAAAAATCGAGGCCATTCTTTATCGCCTGTTCCCTGCTTTCCTGTTTGTAGGCAGTTCCTACAACTTTTCGTTCCTCGTCGGTAAACAAGGGCAGGCTGTAGGCGCCGGGAATATGAGCATGGTCATACTCTCCGGGGCTGCGCGCATCCAGTACAGGATATTGCAGTGCAAGTGAGAGGAACTCTTCTATATCTGTTTTGATGATCATTACTCTCTCATCATGTCTTCTATTGCCTGGGCTATGGTCTCAGCATTAGGTTTAGAGAAGTAATCACCATCTGTTGCATATGCAGGTCTGTGTGCCTGTGCTGTAATGGTTTTCGGAGCCACATCCAGCCAACGGAAACCGCCTTGTTTTTCCATTACCTGCTGGAACATATATGCAGTTGCACCACCCGGCACATCTTCGTCTATGAACACTATGCGGTTGGTCTTCTTTAGCGATTCTACTATAATGTGATTGATATCGAATGGCAGCAGTGTCTGCACATCTACTACCTCGCAGCTGATACCTTTCGGTTCCAGATAATTATTTATGGCATCGTCTATTATACGTAGCGTAGAGCCGTAAGAAACTATAGTAATGTCGGTACCCTCGCGAATGATCTCAGGTACGCCAAAAGGTACAGTAAAAGAATTGAGGTTAGATGGCATTTGCTCCTTCAGGCGATAGCCGTTGAGGCATTCTACAACTATACCCGGCTCATCTGCAGCAAGTAGGGTATTATACATACCAGCTGCCTGCACCATATTGCGGGGAACACAGAGATACATACCCCTTATAGAGTTGATGATCATACCCATCGGCGATCCGCTGTGCCATATGCCTTCCAGCCTGTGGCCGCGTGTGCGCACTATGAGCGGGCATTTCTGTCCACCACGGGTACGGTACTGCAGAGTAGCAACATCATCGCTGAGTGGTTGCAGACCATAGAGCAGATAATCCAGATACTGGATCTCTGCAATAGGGCGTAGGCCACGCATTGCCAAACCTATACCCTGGCCAATGATGCTGGCTTCGCGTATGCCGGTGTCTGTGACACGTAGTGAGCCATATTTGTCCTGCAGTCCTGCAAAGCCCTGGTTTACGTCGCCGATCTTTCCCAGATCTTCGCCAAAAGCAAGTACTGCAGGGTTTTCTGCAAATGTGGTATCAAAGAATTTGTTCAGTATCTCATATCCGTTAAGCGATGTGGAATCGGCATCATATACCGGCGCTTCAACAGGTACCTTCATAGCACTGTGGCGCGACTGTGAATGCAGATGAGAAGAGAATTTTTCTTTGTTGTCGTTCAGTATTATGTCGTAGAAGCGCTGCAGTGCCATAGTGACTTCACCGGCAGGATTGCACAGCGAAAGTACCTTGCTTACTGTCTGCAGTACATCTTTACGAATAGGCTCTTTTATTTTGTTTAATTCGCCAGTCAGCGCTGCTGCTGTTTCTGCATTGTTTCCGGCTTCATACATGGCAGCAGTACACAAGTTTGCTGCCTGCTCTCTCTGGTCTTTTATAGGTTGCAGGAAGTTTTCCCATGCACGCTGTTTTGCCGCACGCGCTTCTTCTCTTGCTTCTTCTTCAATTGCCAGAATCTCTTCTTCGTTTGCAATATTGTTTTCCTGCAGGAAGACCCTCATTTTGGTCACACAATCCATTTCTTTCTCCCACTCCAGCCTTTCCTTGCTTTTGTAGCGTTCATGCGAACCCGATGTAGAGTGACCCTGTGGCTGTGTTACTTCCTGTATGTGGAATATGGCCGGGATGTGTGTTTCACGTACCCTTTCTATTCCTTGCTGTATTGTTTGCACCAGACCGGCATAATCCCAGCCTTTTGCAGTGTATATATTAATGCCTCCTTTTTTGTCATCCCACTGCATTCCTGCAAGAGCTTCGGAAATGGAGTTTTTGGTAGTCTGGTAAGACCTTGGAACTGATATACCATAACCGTCATCCCATATAAAGATGGCCAGTGGCACCTGCAGCACGCCTGCAGCGTTCACGCTTTCCCAGAACAGACCTTCTGAAGTAGACGCATCACCTATAGTACAGAATACTACTTCATTGCCCTTATTGGTGAATTTTTCAAATCCTGTCTGTAATTCCTCTATATGGCGATACATTTTAGAAGCATAGGCAAGACCCAGTGCACGTACCATTTGTCCGGCTGTAGGCGATATATCGCTGCTGGACTGTGGTTCTTTCATCAGATCCTTCCATTCGCCATCTTCATCCAGCCAGCGGGTACCGTAGTGCCCGTTCATCATACGACCTGCGGTTGCTGGTTCGTTTTCTATGTTCGGGTCAGCATAGAGTTGTGCAAAGAAACGCTGTATATCGCTCATGCCTGTAGCAAACATCAGGGTCTGGTCGCGGTAGTAGCCGCTGCGTATATCTCCGGGTTTGAAGCATTTGGCAACAGCGATCTGTGCCAGTTCTTTACCATCACCAAATATGCCGAATTTAGCTTTGCCTGTCAGTACCTCACGCCTGCCCATCAGGCTGGCCTCACGGCTGGCAACCACTATACGGTAGTCGTTCAGCGCTTCCTGTTTGAACTCTTCGAACGACAATCTTGCAGGCTTGGATGTGGCAGCAATCAATGGCATAACGGATAATATTAAAGTCTAATAATTAGTAAGAAAATCAAGATAACTCAAATGTAGGATCATCGTTTTTATGAATTTTCATAAGAACGGTCAAGATACATTTCAGCAAAGATAACCTTTGAAGAGTAAAAAGAGAAAACCAACGTCTGGTAGCTCATTATGTGAGTATATGGATGCAACTTTATCAGTAACTTTGCCCTGCTGCCATAGGGCAGTATTGTCTTTTTTTGAGCGTATTTACTTTTAATGAGCAAATCTGTAGCATTTCATACCCTGGGTTGTAAGTTGAATTATTCCGAAACATCGGCATTGAGCCGTATGCTGGAAGCTGATGGCTTCGTAAAGAAGGAATTTGACGAGGATGCAGATGTGTATATTATTAATACATGTTCTGTTACAGACAATGCCGATAAGGAATGCAGGCAGATTGTGCGTCGTATTCAGCGCCGCACCCCCGATGCTACTGTTGTAGTTACTGGTTGTTATGCACAGTTGAAGCCGGAACAGATAGCCGCTATTGATGGGGTTGATCTGGTTTTGGGAGCTGCAGAGAAGTTCAACATTGTAGCTCACCTGAAAGATATAGCAAACGGACCCGCAGATAAGGGTGGCGCAAAAATTTGTTCCTGCGATATTGAAGATGTTTCTGGTTTTCATAGTTCCTTTTCTTTGAATGACCGTACCCGCACCTTTCTGAAAGTTCAGGATGGCTGCGACTATAATTGCAGTTTTTGTACCATACCACTGGCTCGTGGCCACAGCCGCAGCGATAGTATTCAGGGTGTTCTTAACAATATTGGTGAGCTTTCGGCTTCAGGTGTTAAGGAAATTGTACTTACCGGGATCAATCTGGGCGATTTTGGCAAGGGTATAGACGGAGGTAAGACACGTGATTCTTCCTTCTTTGAGCTGGTGCAGGCTATTGATGCAGATTCGGCTGATGGGGTAGAACGTTTCAGGATTTCTTCTATTGAGCCCAATCTGTTGACTGATGAGATCATTTCATTTGTAGCTGCCTCTCGTAGGTTCATGCCTCATTTTCATATTCCACTTCAGAGCGGCAGTAATAAGATATTGGGGCTTATGCGCCGCCGGTACAAGCGTGAATTGTATGCTGAAAGAGTAGCGCTCATTAAAGAACTCATGCCACATTGCTGCATTGGAGCCGATGTGATCGTTGGTTTCCCCGGTGAAACAGACGAAGATTTCAAAGAAACTTTCGATTTTCTGCATAGTATAGATGTTTCTTACCTGCATGTGTTTACCTATTCGGAACGTACAGATACCCTGGCTGCAGACATGAAGCCTGTGGTTCCTATGCATATTCGCAACGAACGCAATAAGGCACTACGCAATCTTTCTTTTCAGAAAATGCAGTATTTCTCAGAGCAGCACCGTGGTCAGCTACGCAAAGTGCTTTTTGAACATGCAGATAAAAATGGAATGATGGAAGGGTATTCTGATAATTACATACGTATTCAGGTGCCTTTCAGAGAGGCGTTTGTGAACAGGGTTACAGACTGGATGGTTTAAAGTCTTTTTAGAGGCTGTATTATATTATTTATTTACTTCCGGGTTAGATACTTCAGTTTGTACAGGAGTTGGCTTTTTTCCTCAATACGTCTGGTTTTTAGAGTTCCCAACATGACTACACTTTATTTTATTTCAAAATACCCGGATAAAAAGTTCGGGTATTTTTTATTTTATAGTAGCAGCTCTTTAGGAATAAGCTGACACATCTACAATCTATCCAAAATTCGTATATCTCGTGATTTTTTAACTCTGGGTCAGCATTTATAAGCATTAATTATTGTTCTTAAGTATATCTTAAGCATTTCAATATTTTTATAGGTTATTTATTACAATAATATAATAATAATAATAACAAATATAGTAAAAAGATGTAGTTACTATATTTAATACTACTAATGTTAGTTGCTAGTAAGGGTAGCATTAAAGTTAATTTTGCTCATCAAAATATATTAGTACACAAGGTATTTTTCTCTTCCTTTAGAATTTTCAATTCTTTGATAATTAAAATGTTTTTATCAAACATTTTAATGAAACACAGATCAAATATTTTAATGAAATCCGTCTAGTGTTATTTATAATATTTTAATGAATTTTATTTTATATAAAAAATATATTATGAGTACTTTTCGTAAATTTTTGAATCTTTTGTTTGTTTTATGTGCTTTCTTTTGTTCTGAAAATTCAGTTTTTGCGCAATGTAGTACTAACGCGAAATATGATAAAATGGTGAGTGGCTACCACTCCTCAATAGCCATTACCAGCTCCGATTCATTTAAAGTATGGGGACAGGATATGGGTAATAACGGTACAACCGATCTTACTGCTCCGGCCACCTTGAAGCTCGCAAATTATCCTGCACTTACAGGTACGCCATTAAAAGCAGCGATTGGTGGACAAGGAAGCGGTGGTAACGATCAGTTCTTGTTACTTACAACTACTGGTATATTTGCATGGGGTACAGAAGGTATGGTGCTCGATAATGCACTTACCTCAAGTGCTACGTTTGCTAAAATTGTTGCTCCTGTAGGTAGTGATACTGCTACCAGGTTGCCTACAGGTGTAACTCCTGCTCATGTTGCGATGTTCTATGCAACATACCAGACACTCACTATCCTTACAGATAGTGGAAATGTATGGATATTAACGCAAGCTGGTACTGCTGCACAGGGCGACAGTAGTTTTAAGACGACAACAACCTGGCATAAAGTAAAGAAGAATGCCTCTACATATCTGGATAAAGTAACAGCAATAAGAGGGAATGTATTTGACTCTACCAAGAATAGTTTCCTTGCACTTACATCTGAAGGTAAGATCTTTGCATGGGGTGGTAGTGTTTTCCCTGGGGGGGGGCTGCCAAGCTAACCGCCAAGTATGCAAGAGAATTGATTATTCCTGCAGAATTCGGTGTGGCTAATGTACCTAAGATGATAGCTGTTACAGGTGGGGCAAAAGATAGTGCTGCTACAAATCCTACATATTATATTGTAAGTTATTTCGGAGGTCTGTACTCTATGGGTGATAACAGACAGAAGCAATGTGGTGATTTTACAACTTCTGAACGCCGTACATGGGTAAAAGCAAGATTTTCTAGTGCCGCTGCAGATACTTTTAAAAATGTATCTAGTATTTCCGTGCAAGAGCACACAGCTGCTTTCCCGGCTATTGCAGTTATTACAGATACCGGAAATCTGTATTCCTGGGGCGATAACTCATCAAATATGTTGGGTTCAGCAACTGCAGGCAATCTCGATCCTCAAGTGCCGGGCGGTTTTACACCGGGAACAGATAAAGCACTTTTTGCAGAAACAGGTGGACACACTCTTGTTTATGTGAAACAGGGTAGCACTCAGTTTTGTTACGTAGGCCATGCTGTCTCTGGTAGTGCAGGTAATACAGATAATACAACTTATCCTTCGTTCAACTGTACTGCCACACCAGTAGTTTCTATTTGTGGATCTGTTCCTGTAATACCAAGTACAGCTACCTCCACTATTTCAGCTTCACCCACAAGTATTGTTGCAAATGGTACATCTACATCTACTATCACAATTCAGTTAAAAACTGCTGCCGGTGTGAATCTTACTGCATCAGGTGGTGTTGTAGGTGTAACAACAACTGCCGGTACTGTCAGTGTTGTAACAGACAATAACGATGGTACATATACAGCAACGCTTACAAGTTCTGCTACAGTAACTGCAGCTGTTATAGGCTTTACTATTAACGGATATACTGCCACAAATACAGGAACAGTCAACTTTACTACTATATTTTGTGCTCCTGCTATTACCGGCTCTGCCAGCATGTGTGCAGGTTCCTCTGTTACTTTATCAAACTCTTCGTCCGGCGGTACCTGGACCAGCAGCACAACTGCTGTTGGAACCATCAGCTCGTCGGGTGTTGTATCAGGCTTGTCTTCAGGTACAACTACAATTACTTATACTTTAGCATCAGGCTGTCTGGCTTCTGTAGTGGTTACTGTCAATGCAGGTCCTGCTGCAATTGGCGGTACTCTTTCTGCATGTACAGGTGGCAATGCTACATTAACTAACAGTACATCGGGTGGAACATGGACGAGTGGCACAACTTCAGTTGCTACTGTTGGTAGTTCATCTGGTATAGTTGCTGCTGTTTCTGCGGGTACTTCAGCAATCACTTATACATTATCTGCTGGCTGTACTGTCAGTGCTGTTTTCACAGTCAATTCAGCGCCTTCAGCAATCTCAGGTGTTTTATCAGCTTGTGTTGGCGGTGGTACTACATTAAGTAATGCAACTTCCGGAGGTACATGGAATAGCGGCACAACGTCTGTAGCTACAATTGGTAGTGCTTCAGGTGTTGTTGCAGCAGTTGCAGTGGGTACTTCAAACATCACTTATACATATTCTGGTTGTTCTGTCAATGCTGTTTACACGGTCAATGCAGTTCCTGCTGCAATTGGCGGTACTCTTTCTGCATGTACAGGTGGTAGTGCTATACTAACTAACAGTACATCTGGTGGTACATGGACGAGTGGCACAACTTCAGTTGCTACTGTTGGTAGCTCATCTGGTGTAGTTGCTGCTGTTTCTTCGGGTACTTCAGCAATCACTTATACATTATCTTCTGGCTGTTCTGTCAGTGCTGTTTTCACAGTCAATTCAGCGCCTTCTGCTATTACCGGCGTATTATCAGCTTGTGTTGGCGGTAATACTACATTAAGTAATACTACTTCCGGAGGCACATGGAGTAGCGGCACAACGTCTGTAGCTACAATAGGTAGCGCTTCAGGTGTTGTTGCAGCAGTTGCAGCAGGTACTTCAAACATCACTTATACATATTCTGGTTGTTCTGTAAATGCTGTTTACACGGTCAATGCTTTAACAGCTGCAATTACCGGTACATTATCTGCCTGTGTTGGTGGTAGCGCTTCATTGGGCAACACTACATCAGGTGGTACATGGATCAGCGCAGCTACTTCAGTAGCAACTGTTGGTAGTTCTACCGGTACTGTAGCTGCGGTTGCAGCAGGTACAAGCAGAATTACATATACTATATCCGGAGGCTGCTTTGTTACAGCAATATTTACTGTAAATGCAATCCCATCTGCCATTGCTGGTAGCCTAGCTGGCTGTCAAGGTGCAACTTCAACATTAACTAACGCTACTTCCGGTGGTACCTGGGTCAGTGGCTCGGTTTCGGTAGCTACAATAGGTAGTGCTTCAGGTATGGTTTCAGCTGTTGCTTCAGGTACTTCAACAATATCTTATACATTGTCTGGCGGCTGCGCTACCGGTGCAGTCTTTACTGTCAATGCTGTTCCGGCTTCTATTTCAGGAACATTGTCTTCATGTATAAGTAGTGGTTCTACACTTACCAATACTACTTCGGGTGGTACCTGGAGTAGTTCTACTCCAGCTGTAGCAACAGTAGGTAGTGCTACAGGTTCGGTTGCTGCAGTTTCTGTAGGCACCTCAAACATTACATATACTTTGTCTACTGGTTGCTTCGCTACCACTGTATATACTGTTAATTCATTGTCTTCTGCTAACACAGGTACATTATCTGCTTGTGTTGGTGGTTCATCTACCTTAGCCAACACTTCTACAGGTGGTACATGGAGCAGTGCAAATACTTCTGTAGCTACAATTGGTAGTGCTTCCGGAGTAGTTACTGCGGTTGCTGCAGGTACTTCTACCGTTACTTATACATCGCCTTCTGGCTGTTCTATAAGTTCAATATTTACTGTTAATGCTTTACCTGCTGCTTTAACAGGGTCTTTATCGGCTTGTGCAGGAAGCACAACTGCCCTTAGCAGCACAACAGCTGGTGGTACATGGAGCAGCAGTAATACATCTGTTGCCACTGTAGGCACCAATGGCGTGGTAAATGGCTTATTAGCAGGTAATGCTACCATAACTTACACCGCAGTTGGTTGTTACAGAACAACTGAAGTTACTGTAGGCGTTGTTCCGGCAACTATTAGCGGTACACAAATTATCTGTTATAATCAGACATCAACACTTTCGTCTACTCCATCTGGCCAGACCTGGACCAGTGGTAATACACTTGTTGCTACAGTAAATCCAACTACAGGTGTGGTTTATGGTGTAGCGTTGGGTACAGCTAATATTACTTATACCCACAGCAATTCCTGCTATACTACAGCAGTTGTTACTGTTAGTACCGGACCTAATACCGGAGATAATATTGTTTGTGTTGGTTTTGCGGTAACATTGAGCAATGCTACTACCGGTGGTACATGGAGCAGCAGCAACAGCAATGCAACAGTTAACATTGCTACTGGTGTTGTTACAGGTGTTACTGCCGGTACTGCTGATATTACTTATTCTGTTGCCTCAACTGGCTGTGCAGTAGTTACTGTAATGACAGTCAATCCGGCTATGGATACTATTGCCGGACAGCGTTTTGTTTGTCTCGGCGCAACATCTGCTTTGTCTCATACAATTTCCGGTGGTGCATGGAGTAGTAGTAATACAACAGTAGCATCTGTAAATAGTGCTACAGGTGCAGTTTACGATGTTAGTATTGGTACTGCCACTATCAGTTACACAGTAAGTTCAGGTTGTATAAAAGTAACTCAGGTTACTGTCAATTCTACTTTGCCTGCTATTGTCGGTTATTCTTATCTCTGCGTAGGAGGTGGTTCAAGACAGTTTACGCATTCACTTGGTGGTGGTACATGGAGTAGCAGCAACACCGTTATAGCTTCAGTAGGTTCAGCAGGTCTGGTTACTCCGGTAGGTCCGGGTCTGGCAACTATAACTTATTCATTGGTTTCAGGTTGCAGCGTTACATTCAATGTTCTTGTAAATCTGCTTCCTCCATCCATTTCAGGTCCTTCGCAGATGTGTGTTGGTGAAGTGTCTGGATTGTATAGTATGATTGGTGGAAGTGCTACATGGAGCAGTAGTGATATATCTGTTGCTACAATTGGCAGCGGAGATGGTACTATTACCGGTGTCGCTCCGGGTACTGCTACTATTACATACGCCTATTACGGATGTTATCTTACACGTGTGCAAACAGTTAATGCTATGCCTGCAGCAATTTCAGGAGTATCAAGTATGTGTGCAGGACAGTCTACGACATTTACAACTACACCTGCCGGCGGAACCTGGACAAGTTCAAATACTTCGGTAGCAACAGTGAACTCTTCTACTGGTTTGGTAACTGCATTAATAGGTGGTAGTGCAGTCATTAGTTACATCATGCCGACAGGTTGTAATGTCGCTACCTCATTAACTATAGGTAATACACCTGCCTCAATCACCGGTGTAAATACTTTATGTGTAGGTAATACAGCCCAATTGAACACTACCACTACAGGGGGTACTTGGTCTAGTGGAGATAATACCATAGCAACCATAAGTGCCGGTGGTATAGTAAATGGTGTTAGCGCAGGTGTTACAGGTATCACTTATACGCACCCGGTTAGTGGATGTGTGCGTGTGGCAATGATAACAGTCAATGCTGCTGTAGCAGCTAACGTTGGTAATGATTTGATCTGTGAAGGCGGTTCAACTACTCTTACCAATGCTTCCGGAGGTGGTTACTGGATGAGCAGTAATCTTTCTGTTGCTACTGTCAATTCATCAACCGGTGTAGTTACAGCAGTAACTCCCGGTTATGCAAATATCAATTATGTAGTTTCTTCATCATGTTTTGCAACTACAAATCTTACCGTTAACACTATGCCGGCTCCTGTTACAGGTAATAATATAGTTTGTCAGGGATATACTACAACGCTCAGCCATCCTGTAAGTGGAGGTATATGGTCTAGCAACAATACAGCAATTGCTACAGTCGATGCTACTACAGGTATGGTATCTGGTATTACACTGGGACCTGTTGCAATAACTTACACCACTAGCAGTGGCTGTTTCCGTGCGTTCACAGTCAATGTTGGTGTAGTGCCATCTCCTATTACCGGTAGTGGTACGTTGTGTACAGGCTCTACAACAACGCTTTTCATTGTAGCTGGTAGCAGCGGCACTTGGAGCAGCAGCGATTCTACAATTGCTACAGTAAACACTTATGGTACTGTAACTGGTCTGACTGCTGGTAATGCTACTATTACCTATACTGCAGCCTCTTCTTTGTGTTATGTTACAAAAGCAGTAACAGTTAATCTGTCTCCTGCAGCCATCACGGGTAATACATATATCTGCGCTGGTAAAGTTGATTCTTCTTATGCTTGTACGCCATCGGGTGGCACATGGAGCAGCTGCAACACAGCTGCAGCTACCATCAATGCTTCTTCCGGTGTGCTTACTGCTATTACTGCGGGCGCTACCAATATCAGTTATAATCTTTCAACTGGTTGTCGTTCCATAAGATCTGCCACTATAAATGCAATACCATCTACTATTATCGGTACCCTTACTTTGTGTACAGGAAGTGCTTCCACACTTGGGTCAGCTACTTCTGGTGCAACCTGGAGTTCTTCAAATACTTCAATTGCTACTGTTTCTACATCAGGTGTAGTGTCCGGTGTTTCTTCTGGTACTGCTACGATAAGCTATACAAATGCAAGTGGTTGTGCAAACACAGCTATTGTTACTGTTAATAATGTACCTGGTGCTGTTTCAGGAAATCTCCATCTTTGCATGGGTAGTACATCTGCTCTTTCCAACGCCGCAACAGGCGGAACATGGAGTAGTAGCAATACTGCAATAGCTTCCGTAGGTGCTGCCACGGGTCTTGTAACTCCGGTTGCTACCGGTACAGCAAACATTACTTACACAGTATCTGGCATGGGTTGCTATACTGTTGCTCAGGTTACAGTAAATAGTGCACTTGCTACTATTACTGGCACTACAAATGTTTGTGTCGGTGGTACAACAACACTTAGTTATTCTCCTGCTGGCGGCGTGTGGAGCAGCAGCGATTCCAGCAAAGCCACCATCAATTCATCTACAGGTGTTGTTGCCGGTTTTGCTCCGGGTACTATCACTATTACTTATTCATTCTCATCTGCTTGCTATAAAACTGCAACTTTCACTGTAAAGGCTCTGCCGCTTATCGGTGGTACAGCAGCTGTTTGTGCAGTAGCAAGTACCACACTTGCAGGTGCACCTACAGGCGGTGCATGGAGCAGCAGCGATGTTTCTAAAGCTGCTATCAGTGCTACTTCCGGTTTAGTTAACGGTGTTAGTGCAGGTACTGCTACCATTAGCTATCTTTCTGCTGGCTGTTCTGCTGTTACTACATTTACTGTAAATCAATTACCTGATTCTATTGCAGGTTCTGCTGGGCTGTGTGTTGCGGGTACTACTACTCTTGCTGGTTATCCTTCTGGTGGTGCATGGGTAAGCAGTGTTGTAGCAAAAGCTACTATAGGTGCTGCTACCGGTGTTGTAACCGGTGTTGCCGTTGGTACTTCTGTTATATCTTATACTTTGGCTACTGGTTGTCGCAGAACTACTATTGTTACAGTTGGTACTGTGCCAAATGTTATTACCGGTACTACAAACGTATGTGTCGGAAGTGCTACTACACTCACTACTACCACTGTTGGTGGTGCCTGGAGCAGTGCCAATACAGCTATAGCTACTACTGGTACAGCAGCTACGATATCTACTATTGTTACAGGTATTGGGGTCGGTACAACTACCATCAGCTATACAGCGCTTGGTTGTTCACGTCTCACTACAGTAAATGTCACTACTCCTTTAGGTACTATAGTCGGAGACTCTATAATGTGTGTAGGTAGTGCTTCTACACTTAGTACAACCGCAACAGGTGGTACATGGAGCAGCAGTAATGCTACTATTGCTACAGTTGGTTCACTTTCAGGTCTTACTTCTGCAATAGCTGGTGGATCTGTAGCAATTACTTACAAAACCGGACCTACTTGCTACACTACAAAACTGGTAACTGTTAATGCTGCACTTGCCGCAATAACCGGAAATGTAAATGCTTGTGTTGGTTATCCAACACCATTTGCTCATCCTGTATCAGGTGGCGTTTGGAGTAGCAGTAATGCAGCTCGTGCAACTATTGATGCTGCTACAGGTATTCTTACCGGCGTATCTAATGGTTCTGTAGTTATAACATATACTTTAAGTTCAGGATGTTACAAAACATTAACTGTTATTGTAAATAACCTGCCACTTCCTATTACAGGTACAACAACTGTTTGCGAACTGAACGTTACAATTCTCTCTACTGTTACAGGTAGCAGTGGAACGTGGAGTTCTGCCAGTCCTTCAGTTGCAACAGTAGCGCCTACTATCGGTACGGTTACCGGTGTTGCCAGTGGCACTACAACAATTACGTATACAGCTGTTTCAGGTTGTTTCGTTTTGAAAGATGTTACAGTAATACCTACTCCTGCAGTTATTACAGGTCCTTCTACTGTTTGTGTAGGTAGCCTCATAACGCTGAATAGTGCCACTCCTGGTGGTACATGGAGTAGCAATACGCCTACAGCGGCAGTTATTGGTTCTACTTCTGGTATAGTTAATGCTGTCAGCGGTGGTAATGCTATAATGAGTTATGTTATGCCTAACTCTTGTCGCCGCATCATGACGATCACAGTTAATGTACAACCTGCTGCTATCACCGGCCCTGGTGTTGTATGTGTTGATAATTCTATTACACTTACAAGTACAACGGCGAGCCAGACATGGAGTAGTAGTAATACTTCTGTTGCTACAGTAGGTTCACTGTCTACTACTACAGCTTCAGTATCACCGGTTGCTGCAGGTGCTGCTACTATTAGCTACACAAATGCGCTTGGTTGTTCCAGAACTTATGTTGTAACGGTCAATGGTTCTGTGCCTTCTATTTCCGGAGAGACTTCAGTTTGTACCGGTCAGACAGTCGCATTGTCGAATACCTTAACTGGTGGAGCCTGGAGCAGCAGCAGCAGTGCTAAAGCATCAGTAGGTACTACTTCTGCTATCGTTACTGGTGTTTCTGCCGGTTCTGCAGTAATTACGTATCTATTTAGCTCTGGTTGTTATAGAACTGCTCCAATGTCAGTTAATTCTTCACCGGCAGCTATTACAGGTTTAGCATCTGTAGTTGCTGGTTCATCTACTACATTTGCTTGCGCTACAACAGGTGGAACGTGGAGTAGTAGTAATACTGCTATCGGTTCTGTTAATAGTACATCTGGCTTGGTTACTGGTGTCAGTACAGGTTCAATGACCATTTCATACATTCTGTCCTCTACCGGTTGTAGTTCAATTAAGTCTATGACTGTAAACCCTGCGCCGCTGGCCAGGGGCGTAGTAGAAGAAGGTATAGCAGATAATGTCAAATTTGCTGTGTTCCCTAATCCGAGTAGCGGTTCGCTCACTATTCAGTCTTCTGTGTCTGGTATGTTCACTGTATTTACAATTGATGGTAAACAACTTAATGAGTATTATATCGAAACGCCTTCTGTTACTGTAGTATTGCCAAAAGAACTTTCTGATGGTATTTATATGCTTCGTTTCAAAGGTGTTGATGGTAGCCTTCAGGTTATCAGGCTTATTTACAAGCTATAATATTGTTCTGTAATATAAAAACGGAAGGGCGCAAATTTGCGCCCTTCCGTTTTTATAGCATATGACGAACTTAATTACTCATTCATTATTCTGTTCTTCATAAACCAACTGTACTTTTTTTGTATTTATACTAAGATGTTTCTTATTCTTTAAATTTTATATTCACCCAACATAAGGCCGCTAATAATTGGGGTTATTTCACTGATGTAATGACAACCCTTTTTCTTAACATTACTCTTTTTTCCTTTTTTGATAACTCATATTCAATATACCGTCAGTACACTTGATTTATTATTGTTATGATGTAAATTTCAGATCAATGAAAACAAGACCAATCCTGAAAGGTTTGTTGCCTCTGTTTATGTAATAAGTAACATTCAATTGTTAGGTTTCGATTTCAGAGAAAGATCAATACTCATTAAGAGTGATGTGCACAGTGGCCGATTTTTTACAGGCGATCATCCTCATTTCGATTTTGTAATGTGTTATCTTCTTTCAATTGCTGTTAAATATTCCGGAGAGGGTAGGGGCAGATAGGCATAAATCTGTCTGATAGCGCTAATGATGGGTTTAATACCTTTTCTGTCTTATATCATGGAATTGGAATCAGTCACGGTAAAAAAGAACAAATTATTGAAGCATTCGGCAATACAACCAAGAGTACAGCCGGAGAGGTTGGAACTGGAATTGCGTTAATGCTTTGAAAGGAATTTGTAAACGCAACTGTTGGATCAATCAGTGTATATAGCGTGCCGTGTAGCGGAAGTACATTCATTTTTTCTTTTCATTTATAATTAGTTGCTTTCTTGGGAAATACTACATTTTGATGTGTTCAGAAGGTTTTGCTGGTTCAGATCTGTCACTTTTTATATTTGATTTCAATTTTTATTTTTTTAAATTATATTATGGTTGCCTTACCTGCGTGTTCTGTTAATGCTTTTGTATTTGTACCTTATTGCATCATTAAATTATAATTAATATTAAGTATAACTACACTTTAAGAAATATAAATGTATATATTTGCAAACAAATGAATAGATAAATGGTCCACTTGCCTTGAGTATACCATTATTTAGTAAGCTTAGTTGTATACAGTATACATTTAGGAAAGTGTCAGATACCTATAATTATGTTGTATCAAATGCTATCTGAAATGAATTAGTATAGCGAATAAAAATATATAAAATTTAATTTTATTGCAGACGCAATTTGATAGTAAGTAATATTTTGTTAGATTTGCTCCCAAACTGAATTTTTTATAATAGCTTTAAAATTATTTTAGGTACATATTATCGATTAAAGAGCAAATAAATAACTCAATATACAGGTAAGTTCACAACAATGTTGTGCTCCTGTGTTTTGTATTTTTATTTGAATACTATAGGCAAAAACTTTGAAAATTAAATTAAAAAAATCGACTGTTTTATGAGAAAAATCTATCTGGCGCTATTACTTCTGACGACAGGGATGCTAATGACCGGTACATCTTACGCACAGCCTACTATCACTTATTCGCCGGTTGGTGCTTCGTGTGTGAATGGCAGTGTTGCAGTTAGCGGCGTTACCATCGCTGATGCTGCAGGAGTTCCCACATCTGGGGCAAATGTTCCTCGTCTTTATGCAAAAAAGAATGCAGGATCATGGGTTTCAGTTCCCGGTACTTTTGTCAGTGGCTCATCAACCAGTGCAACCTGGGATTTTTCATTGGCTGCTGCTTCACTTGGCGGACTATTAGCCAGTAACACAGTTTCTTATTTCATTGCTGCAGAAAACAATGCGGCTGCTGTCTCTTCATTACCATCAGCCGGTTTTACTGCAACTGGTGTAAGTGCGGTTACAACATTTCCTACTTCACCTAATACTTATACGGTATTATCGTTGCCTACATTGGGCGCGCTAACCGCTACACCCAATAATATATGTGTAGGTCTGCCTTTCACGCTGGGTGCAGGTGCTATTTCCGGTACAGGTTCAGTTGTATCTTACAACTGGTCTGGTCCCAATGCATTCAGCACTGTTACTACTACAACCACAGTAAGCCTTACACCGGCAACTACGCTGGCTACCGGCAACTACAGCCTCAATGTTACTTATCCTGGTTCAGGATGTGTTAGTAATACAAGAACAGTTGCTGTTACAGTGAATGGTGCTATGCCATCCATCGCGGGTGCATCTTCGCTTTGTGCAGGTTCTACTTCTTCTTTCACAATTGCCACAACAGGTGGCGGTTGGTTCAGCAGCAATCCTTCAGTTGCAACTATTTCTTCAACTACAGGTGTTGCAACTGGTATAGCAGCAGGCACTGCTACATTATCTTATATCAAAGGCAACTGTTACACTACTGCAACGCTCACAGTTAATCCTGTTCCGGCGCCTATTGCTGGTCCATCTAGTGTTTGTATCGGCAGTAGCATCACACTTACCAATGCTGATGCCGGTGGTAACTGGACCAGCAGCAACCCTGCAATAGCTGGTGTTACTGCTTTTGGTGGTGTAGTATCTGGTGCTGCAAATGGCACAGTTAATATTACATACACACTCCCAACAACTTGTCGCAGATCATTTCCCGTTACTGTAAATGTTGTTCCTACAGCAATTACAGGAACATTTGTTGTTTGTGAAGGTTCTACTACAAACCTTGCCAGCACACCGGGTGGAGGAACATGGAGCAGCAGCAATACAGCAGTTGCTACTGTTGCTACAATTTCTGGTGCTGTTACAGGAATTTCTCAGGGAACTGCAACGATCAGTTACCTTATTGGTGGCAGCAGCGGCTGTCTGTCTACAGCTACTATTTCTGTAAATCCACTTCCTGCACCTATAACAGGTACATCAACTACTTGTGTTGGTTTTAATACTACGCTTTCAAATCTTACTCCTGGAGGTGCCTGGTCTACTGGCAATCCTATTATTGCTACAGTTTCTTCAGCAGGTGTTGTGACAGGTAATATAGCAGGTACTACTGCAATATCTTATATCATGCCTACTGGTTGTGCTAGATCATCTAACATTTTAGTAAATATTACTCCTTCGGCAGTTGCAGCTCCATATACAGTTTGCGTAGGTTCTAATATTACTTTCACAAGTTTACCTACAGGCACATGGAGCAGCAATAACGTAAGTGTTGCTACTGTTGTTTCTCCTGCAGGGACCGTAACTGGCATTTCAGTTGGCACTTCAATTATAAGTAATATCCTTTCTACAGGCTGTTACAGTTCAGTTGTGCTTACAGTAAACCCAACACCTCCGGCAATTACGGGTATTCCTACTGTTTGTACCGGTGCATCTACTACACTCAGTAATACTATGCTAGGCGGCATTTGGTCAACACCTTCAGCTGGTGTTATCAATGTAAACCCTGCAACAGGTGTTATTACTGGTATTTCAGCAGGTATCGTTCAGGTTAAATATTCTTTCGGTACAGGTTGTAGTGCTTCAATCACAGTTACCACAAATGGTACTCCTTCCATAGGAGGAGCTACTTCGGCTTGTGAGGGTAGTGTGACAATACTTAATAATTATTCTTCACCCGGTGGTACATGGAGCAGCAGTAACACTACGGTTGCAACTATAGGTTCCGGTACAGGTTTAGTAAATGCGCTTGTTGCAGGTACTACCAGCATCAGTTATCTTTCAGCTTCAGGTTGTACTGCAGTAAGGGTTCTTACTATCAATGTAAATCCTTTGCCAATTTCAGGTACTGCTCAGGTATGTGTTGGCGACAATACATTACTTAGTAACGCTACTATTGGTGGAATCTGGAGTTCTTCAGCGCCAAGTGTAGCAGCGGTTAATGCTTCAACCGGAGATGTAACAGGTGTTGCTGCAGGTACTGCAACCATCACTTACAAACTGGCTTCAGGTTGCTATTCTTTAGTTACAGTTACTGTTAACCCTATTCCTTCAGCTATTACCGGCAATGCTGCAGTTTGTCTTGGTGCAACTACACCACTTGCCTCACTTACA
Organism: Bordetella parapertussis; assembly: GCA_943331005.2. Classification (GTDB taxonomy): domain Bacteria; phylum Bacteroidota; class Bacteroidia; order Chitinophagales; family Chitinophagaceae; genus Nemorincola. Next base: position 23,174 of record CALQJX020000009.1, on the reverse strand, counting down.
GGTGGTGGCGGTTGGTCAACAAGCAATGCTTCTATAGCTTCAGTTGATGCTGCTGGTTTGGTTACAGGTAATGCAATCGGTACAACCTTTATCTATTATACGTCTGTTTCTGGATGTATGAACTCAAGGGTAGTTACAGTTAATGCTGTTCCTTCGCCAATAGGTGGGTCACTCAATGCCTGTACCGGTGCTACTACAACTTATTCCAACTCTTTCCTGGGTGGTGCATGGGTCAGCAGCGATAACCTTGTTGCAACTATCAACGGTTCAGGTGTTCTTGCAGGTATTTCAATAGGTACTTCAGAAATTACATATACACTTGCTAATTCTTGCAGAGTCACAGCAATAGTAACAGTAAACGCTTCTCCGTTACCAATTACAGGAGTTGCTACTAGTTGTGTAGGTGGCACTTCACTGTTAAGTAATGCAACATCTGGTGGTACATGGAACAGCAGCAATATTGCTGTCGCTTCTGTAGGTGGTGCTACCGGTATCGTTTCTGGTATAGCTTCAGGTACTACTACTATATCTTATACTCTTGCAAATGGTTGTAAGTCATCTGCATTATTCACAGTAAATGTATTGCCTACTACTATGACAGGTACTACAATAGTTTGTCAGGGTCTTACTACTCATCTCTCTTCAGCTCCTGCAGGTGGCTCGTGGACAACCAGCGATCCATTCGTCGCAGTTGTATCTGGTGGTACGGTTACAGGTATGGGAGCAGGTGTTGCAACAATTACTTACACTCTTGGTTCAGGTTGTTACAGAACAGCAGATGTTACCGTAAACAATGTACCAGCGGGAACATCTGGTACTCCGAATACTTGCATCGGTTCAACTACTACACTCACCAGTCCTTTTGCTGGTGGTACATGGACAAGCAGCAACAGTGCTGTAGCTACAGTTGATCCTTCAACTGGTGTAGTTACAGGTATAGCTGCAGGTTCTACAAATATTACTTATACGCTTACTACGGGTTGTAAATCTATAACCAGTGTTACTGTCAATTCACTTCCTGCTGTTGTAGGAGGTGTAGCTTCTGCTTGTCATGGCTTGTCTACTACGCTTACTAACTCTACTACTGGTGGTAGTTGGAGTAGCGGTAACCTCGGTGTAGTTATCATTGGTTCAGGTTCAGGTGTTGTAGTAGGTATTGCACCTGGCACTGCGGTAGTGTCTTACACTATGCCGGCTTCAGGTTGTTACCGCACACAAGTTGTTACTGTCAATCCTCTTCCTGCAACAATATCAGGCACCCTGAACGCATGTGTTGGAAATACAACTACTCTTTCAAGTACTACTCTTGGTGGCACATGGATCAGTAGCAATACTTCAGTAGCTACAATAGGTAATACTACAGGTATTGTTACCGGTATTGCTTCAGGTACTACAAATATCACTTACAAAATGAGTACTGGTTGCTTTACTGTTGCAACTATGACTGTTAACCTGCTTCCTGCAGCGCTTGTTGGCGTTCCTGCAGTATGTATCGGTTCTAATACAGTTTATACATCTACCACTAACGGTGGTTCTTGGAGTAGCAGCAATACATCTATAGCTTCTGTTGGTACAAATGGTGTTATCGCGGGTATATCAAATGGTGTTGCAATCATTACTTATACACTCAGCACTGGTTGCTTTGTAACTAAACCAGTTACTGTGAACAGTTTGCCATCATCAATTGCCGGTACAATTTCATTGTGCCAGGGTTCAACTTCTTCACTTACTTCACTCACTCCGGGCGGTACATGGTCAAGTACCAACACTGGTGTTGCATCAGTAGGTCCTGCTAGTGGTATCCTTACTGCGGTTTTCCCTGGTACTGCTACAATTATATATACTGCGGGTACAGGTTGTATTGCTTCTGCTGTAGTAACTGTTAATGCTATACCTACAGCTATATCTGGTGTTACTAACATTTGTCTTGGTTCAAGTTCAAATCTTACTTCTCTTACTCCGGGTGGTTCATGGTCTACCAGCAATCCGGTAGTAGCTACAGTAGGTATAGGTACAGGTATCGTAAATGCAGTGAGCATTGGTACATCAACTATCACTTACATTCTTACTACAGGTTGCCGCACAACTACAGTTGTTACAGTTACAAATGTTCCTGCAAACATAGTTGGTGTGCCTAATGTATGTGTTGGTGGCACTTCAAACTTATTCGATCTTACTGCAGGTGGTACTTGGAGCAGCAACAACAATACGCTGGCAACTGTCACTACTTCTGGTGTGGTAAATGGTATCTCTCAAGGGGTTGTTGTTATAAGCTATACAATGCCTACAGGTTGTGCTAAAACAATGATAGTTACAGTTAATCCGGTTCCGGCTCCTATTGCTGAAGTCGCTGCGGTTTGTGTTGGTAGTTCAATCACACTTACCAGTTCTACTACGGGTGGTATCTGGACAAGCAGTGTTCCTTCTAGGGCTATTATTGATGTAACATCTGGTTTGATGTCTGGCCTTGCTTCCGGTACAAGTACTATTACATATGCAATGCCAACAGGTTGTAAGACCTTTACTATTGCTACAGTAAACGCTGTGCCTACTCCTATAGTTGGTGCAATGTCAATATGCTCAGGTTCTACTACCAACCTCACAAATGGTGTTCCTGGCGGTATCTGGAGCAGCGATGACTTAACAGTTGCTACTATCGATCCGGGTACAGGTGTTGTTACAGGTACTTCAGGTTTCTACAATACTACCACTATACGTTATACAGTTCTAGGTGGCTGTCAGGCTACTGCTGTTGTTACAGTAACAGCTGCACCCCCTTCAATAGATGGTAACACTACTATCTGTGCAAGCAGCACATCTTTGCTCAGCAATACTTCAATTGGTGGTACATGGAGCAGCAGCAATACTGCAGTTGCTACTGTTGATCTCGCAAGTGGTCTAGTAACTGGTGTTACTCCGGGTACAGCAAGGATCACTTACACCCTCGGTATTGGTTGCAAAGTCACTACAGATATCGTAATTAATCCTGCTCCTTCTCCTATCACTGGTCCTTCTGCAGTTTGTATGGGGCAAGCAATAACATTGTTCAATGCTACTGCTGGTGGTTCTTGGAGCAGCCGCAACATATCTGTTGCTTCTGTCGATCTTCTTACTGGGGTGGTTACCGGTATAGCTAACGATATCGATACAATTGATTACGTACTCCCAGGTGGCTGTAAGGCTTCATTTGGTATCACAGTACACTCTACACCACCACTTATCGGCGGTCCGGACAGTGTTTGTCTTGGTTCTACTGTTGCATTGACAAATGGTAGTCCGTTCTCTGGTATCTGGACATCAAGCAACCCTTCTGTAGCACCTGTTGGTCTTACAAGTGGTGTTGTTTCTGGTATCACCGTTGGTACGTCAAATATTACATTCACTATACTGGGTACTGGTTGTTACAGGTCTAAAGTAGTAACAGTTAACCCGGTTCCCGGTCCGCTTACTGGTCTCACTTACACTTGTGTTGGAAATTATACTACACTTACTCCTACATCTACAGGCGGTGTATGGTCAAGTAGCAATCTCACAATTGCTACAGTTGGTTCTACTACAGGTATTGTAAACGGTCTCAGCGCAGGTGGTGCAAACATCAGCTATACGCTGCCTACAGGTTGTGTTGCTTCTGCTTTTGTTGTTGTCAATCCGCTTCCTTCTGCAATAGTTGGTACTACTCAGATCTGTATGGGTTCAAGCACAACCTTCACAAATGCAACTCCATTCGGTACATGGTCTAGCAATAACACTTCTATTGCTACAGTAAATGCTACAAGTGGCGTTGTTACTGCAGTTAGTCCTGGTATTGTTACAGTTAGCTACACATTGCTGGCTACCGGTTGCTATATCACTACTCAGGTTACAGTTAATCCTGTTCCACCTTCTATCACAGGTACACCATTTATGTGTATAGGTAGTTTCACAGTCCTTAATAACCCGCTTTCAGGTGGCTCATGGAGCAGCAGTAATCCGCTCGTTGCTACTATCGATGCTTTCGGTGTTGTAACAAGTACAGGTACAGGAACTTCTACGATCACTTACACTCTAACTTCTGCTTGTTACATTACAAGGTTGGTAACGGTTGAACCTACCCTCAACCCTATCGTTGGTTCTACAAACGTATGTCAGGGTTCTACTACACCTCTTTCAAATACATATGTAGGTGGTATATGGGAATCAGCTATTCCATCAAGGGCTACTGTTAGCACTGCAGGCGTTATTACTGGTGTTTCTGCAGGTTCTGTAAATATCACTTACAAAACTCCGGTTGCAGGTTGTGCTGCTATCAAAACTATGACTGTTGATCCGCTTCCTTCTAACATAACTGGTACAGACAGCGTATGTGTTGGTGCTACTCAGGCTTACGCTACACTTTCTTCCGGTGGTACATGGAGTACTACAGACATAGCCCTTGCTACTATCACTAGCACTGGTGTTCTTTCTGGTGTGTCTGCAGGTACAGTAACAGTTTCTTATACTATTGGTACAGGTTGTGCTTCTATTCTTTCTGTAAAAGTAAAAGCGCTTGCAAATGCAGGTACAATTACCGGTGCATCTGAAATTTGTCTGAATGACAGCACCCTGCTTACTACTTCAGGTAGTGAAGGTACTTGGGCATCCAGCGATACTGCTATTGCATTCGTCAATGCATCAGGTAAAGTGTTTGGACGTGCAGCTGGTACTGCTGTAATATCTTACCTCTCTCAGAACGATTGCAGCGACGATACTTCAACTTTCAATATCCTGGTTAAACCTGCTCCATATGCTGGTGTGCTTTCTGGTACTACTGGTATCTGCATCAACTACTCTACAACGCTATCAAGCTCTGTTTCAGGTGGCGTTTGGACCAGCAGTAATACTACGGTTGCAACCATCAATGCATCAGGTGTTGTTACAGGCCTGGTCGCAGGTACTACAAACATCAGTTATGCAGTTACTACAAGCTGTGGCACTAACATCGCCACCATCATTGTTACAGTTCATGTAATGGCACCTCATACCAACATCGCAATACATCCTGATGCTGTCATATGTGCTAATGCTCAGTACCAGAACTTCGGTGCAGAACAATCTCCTGCTGCTGGTCTTAGCTACGCATGGAGTGCAACAAATGCTGATATCTATGCTACCAGCCCTGACAGGAAGAATGCCATTGTAAACTTTACTGCTATTGGTACTGCAGTTGTTCGTATCACTACTCAGATCACAAACACTGGTTGCTTCGTTACAGATAGCTTCGTAGTTACTGTAAACAGTACTCCTGCTTATACTCCTGAAGTGAAATACTTCGGTAACGAACTGATCTGTACTGATAATACTTCCGCAACTTATCAGTGGGGTTATGATGCTGCTGTTACACTCGATTCTAATATCATAGCTGGTGCAATTCAGCAGTCATATTATCTGCCAACTCCTGACTTCAATGGCAAACGTTACTGGGTTATCTCTCAGCGCGACGGTTGCTTCCAGAAAGTTTATTACAATACCCCTACAGGTGTTGAGCCGGTTACAGTTGGTATGATTGACGTTAGGTTGTTCCCTAACCCTGCTAACTCACTCCTTAACATTGAGGTAAGGGGTATTACCGGCAACGATGAACTCGTGATCAAGCTGGTAGATATGCTGGGTAAAGAAATAGAAACAGCTAAACTGGTTAATGGCAAGGGCAACCTTGATGTTACAAACCTCTCTTCTGGTGTCTACTCTGTAATGTTCATTAACAATGGTATGAAGGTTGCTTCAAAAACATTTGTGAAGAACTAGGCTTAGTTTAATTAAATATTCTTTACTAAAGGGCTTCATCTGAAGCCCTTTAGTATTTTTAGGAGGTGCATAATGTAGTTTCTCTACTAATTGTGTTTTAGTTGTGTGCAGTGTACTTTTTCATATTTACTGTTTTTATAGTTTATGTCATTATTTCGGCTTTTTGTATTTTATTGTTTGTTCTGTGTATACTTCAATAGTGCTCACGCACAAACAGCAACCGCTCACCAGATGGTTTACAAAACCCGGCATGATTATAGCAAGCTTGTATCCGTTGAGCTATCGCCCGATAAGAAAAAAGTAATATCCTATCCTCGTCCTGCTGATCCTATCCTGATCAAAAGTCCTCTTGCTTTAAAAGATGGCTATTGTACAAGTAATAGTACATTGACTATAAATACAGCATTTCTGGCCATCACATCTGCCGACTATCGCCGGTTGGTAAATGCAGCACCCACTGCCTCTGACCTCTTATTCCTGGTTAAGGATAGAGCTCCATTTGTTGAATTGTGGGATTGTGGTACAGTAGGTACATTATCAACAGCTCAGTTGAACTTATTGATTGAACAGAAAAAGCTTAAAGACAAGTGTCAAAAAATGAATTAAGCATAGCCGCATTTGTTATTGTTATGAACAGTGAACATTGCCGTTGTTGGATTTAGATTACTTTAGCACGGCAGTACAGTAACTATCTTCTTATTCTCAAGTACTATTGCTGCGTTTTTTACGAACAAAAGTTTACAGATTAACTATTTATGACCAGGCAGGCAAAAGCATATATAGCGTTGGTTTTCATTTGCATAGCTTGGGGTACCACATACCTGGCTATAAGGGTAGGGGTATTGCATTATCCTCCTTTTCTTTTTGCCGGCATCAGACAGTTAGTGGCAGGTATTATTCTTGTTGCCATTGGATGTATGGTAAATCGCAATACAGGCCTGAATAAGCAGGCTGTTATCCGTCAGATGATAATGGGTTTGCTGATGCTTACCATTGGTAATGGGGGCGTTACCTGGGCCGAGAAGTACATACCCAGCGGCATTGCAGCACTGCTTTGTTCGCTTATGCCCATATTTGCTGTGTTATTCAATCTCTTATCATCGGGAAAAGAAAAGCTCAATGCAGCTATTGGTTTTGGTATGTTGTTGGGTTTTTGTGGAGTGGGGCTCATATTCAGGCAGAATATTTCAGATCTTACCAATCCTCAATACCTTGGTGGTATTGCAGGTATTCTCATTGCAACCAGCGGCTGGGCGTTGGGTAGCACCCTCAATAAGCGCCATGGTAAGGCTCTAAACCCATTATTCAATAGTGGCATGCAGCTTGCCTTTGGTGGTGTTTTTATGCTTATTATCAGCCCCGTAGCAGATGATCTTACAGGTTTCCGGTTATGGAACACAGATGGTCTGCTTGCGCTGTTATATCTTATTATTTTCGGGTCGGTGCTTGCATATGCTGCCTACATGTATGTGCTAGACGTTCTTCCGGTAGGGATAGCAACAATATATGCCTATATCAATCCGTTAATTGCAGTGTTGGCTGGCTATCTGTTTCTGCAAGAAGTACTGAATATTTACATTGGTCTTGCCTTTGTAACCATTCTGGTAAGCGTTTTTCTGGTGAACAGGGGATACAGACAACAGCATAAGGCTGATAAACAATCAGGTAATGCTGCTGTCGCATTCCCTGAAGATATTCCTGCTGAATCATAAAAACAAATGCTCCGTTTTTTATGCAAACCGTTTCTATCAGTTATAACGATTTTATCATTACTACCGACAAAAGTCAGATGAAGCTCTCTGATATACACAAATGGTTGTCTGAGGAAGCTTATTGGAGTAAAGGAATTCCTTTCCAAACAGTACAAACGGCATTTGATAATTCATTCTGTATAGGTATACTTTTCGATGGTCGTCAGGTTGCTTTTGCTCGTTTAGTTACGGATTATGCATCTTTTGGTTATCTGGCTGATGTGTATGTGGTTGAGGAACATAGGGGTAGGGGATTAAGCAAAAAAATGTTGGATGTGCTATTCGCCTTACCCTGGATAGCCGGATTACGACGCATGATGCTATCTACTATTCATGCTCATGGTATTTATCGCTTTTATGGTTTTACTGAGTGCCGATACCCCGACAGACTGATGGAAGTGCTCCAATCTCCAGATATGTATAAACGTTTGGACTAAAATAACAAAAGCAGTTGATCGGTTTTTGATTTGCTATCCACAATATAAAAAAGTGGATATCTTATTCTAAGCTAAGGCCTTTGTGGTACAACTTTTGCTGAATTTAATTTGCATGATCCTCTGCCTATCAGGTTGCATAATCTGTTATTTACTCAATACTGTAAACGCAGCTATATGTTATTGAGTTTTCAGAATGTAATCGCGAGATTTTTTGAGCATATATTTTCTGTAAATGGGCAGTTTGGGCAGTTACACGATATTATTTATTGATTGTCAGATATTTGTATCAAATTTCTTCTTTCATTTTGGTAGATTGGTGGGAGAAAAGTGAGAGATTTTTGGGAAGTTCATTTCCCGTATTTGCTAACTATTCATGCTCATTTATATATTATGTCTAATGATTGTCCTGAATTATATGGTGCAAATAAATATAAGTTGATCAATATTATTTATTTTTAAAAAATCCCCTTTCGTTGTCTTAAATAATTAATTTTGTTGAGCAAAAATGAATGCTCACCAACATATCTTTTGTTGAACGTAAATGAATAATACATATACCGATCTCGTACACCAGACCTTCCACTTCCCTCAGGAAGGATTCGACGTGAATGACAATAACAATCTTACTTTTAATGGGCTGGATATGCAGGCGCTCATAGATAAGTACGGTACTCCATTCAAGCTTACGTATCTGCCAAAGATCGGTATGCAGATAAACAAGGCAAAGAAGATGTTTGCCGATGCTATTCGCAAACATAAGTATGATGGTAAATATGTTTATTGTTACTGTACCAAGAGTTCTCATTTCTCCTTCATAGTGGAAGAAACACTGAAGCATGGAGTGAATCTGGAAACATCATTCGCTTACGATATCGATATCATTCTGCAGCTATACAAACGCAGAAAGATTAATAAGGATATATTTATCATCTGCAACGGTTTCAAAACCAAGCAGTATACCCGCAATATTGCCAAACTCATCAATGGTGGTTTCAAAAATGTGATTCCTATCATTGATAACAAGAACGAGTTTGAAGATTATAAGAAGTCTATTCGCGCCAAGCATCCTGTTAATATCGGAATACGAATAGCAACGGAAGAAGAGCCTACTTTTGATTTCTATACGTCTCGTCTCGGTATCCGAAACAGAGATGTTTTGGAATTTTACGTAGACAAGATCAAAGGCAATGATAAGTTCCGTCTGAAGATGCTGCATTTCTTTATGAATAAAGGCATAAAGGATGACGTTTATTACTGGAGCGAACTTACCAAAGTACTGAACCTGTACTGCCAGCTGAAGAAAGTTTGTCCTGAGCTGGAAGGGCTCAATATAGGTGGTGGTCTGCCTATCAAACACTCCCTCAATTTCGATTACGATTACAATTACATGATCAATGAGATTGTGGCTACCATCAAAAAAGTATGTCGTAAGAACAAAGTTGATGTGCCTGATATTTACACAGAGTTCGGTTCATTTACAGTAGGCGAGGCTGGTGCAGTTGTGTATAGTGTGCTCGACGAAAAAATGCAAAACGATCGTGAGATCTGGTACATGATTGATAGTTCATTCATAACTACATTGCCCGATACATGGGGTATAGGAGAGAAGTTCCTGATGCTCCCTATCAACAAGTGGGATAAGGAATATCAGGAAGTGCATCTTGGCGGGCTCACCTGCGATAGTCACGACTTCTATACATCAGAAGAGCATATCAATGCGGTGTTCCTACCCAAACTGGATAAGGAAAAATCGCCTGAGCCTCTTTATATCGGCTTCTTCCATACAGGGGCCTATCAGGATCAGCTTGCTGGCTATGGTGGTATCAAGCACTGTATGATACCTTCTCCAAAGCACATTGTGGTAGAGTACAATAAGGAAGGTAAGCTGGAAGACTGGCTTTATGCCCGCGAACAGACGCCGCAAAGTATGCTGAAGATCCTTGGCTACATCAAGTAGTGATCTTTATAGCTGTTTTTGTCCATTTGTTCTGATGCAGGAACATTCATCAGTATGCGCTATAGTATGCATGTAACTATACCTGAGAAAGTCATTAAACACAGCAAGAATTTGTATTAGTTGAGTTGAGGATCTGTTGGGATATGTGCCAGATGTGCATATTTTCTGCCCAGAGTTGCTATGGCTGCCTTCCAGATATTTTCATGGTCTGTACCAAAGATGATGTCTTCTGTTCCATTAGCTATCAGCCAGGTGCCTTCTTTTATTTCATCTTCCAGCTGGCCCGGTGCCCAGCCCGAATAACCGAGGAATAAACGAACATCATCTTCGTTGTAGTTCTTGTTGGTAGCCAGGTCATAGAGCTCCTCGAATGAGCCACCCCAATAAATACCATCTGCTATCTTTTTGCCTTCACCCAGGTGGCTGGGTACTCTGTGCATCAGGTGCAATGTGTCGGGTTGCACGGGGCCACCTTTGTAGATAAGCGGGCCGTTCGTAGGTATATCGGAGATCAGGTTTTTGAGCTTGATATCAGTTGAGTGATTAAGTACAAAACCTACAGAACCTGCTTCGCCATGTTCGCAAAGCAATATTACAGAACGGGTGAAATTCACATCATTCAGCAGTGGTTCCGCTATCAGCAGTTGTCCTGGCCTTGGTGCTTTCAGTTCCAGAGGAGGGTAAATGCTAAATTGTTTCATTTAATAAATTTAATGCTATTTCAACAATTGCAAAAATTTAGATCGCTTATTTTCTCTTAATAATTAATGCCATCTATAGTGGGGTAGATGCATTGATGGTTTAACGCTTATATTTGTGCTATGTCTGCAGAAAACGAAACAGAAGATATTTGGGATGACGAAGATCCGGAGACCGAGGTCACTGAAGCGGGGGATGAACCCGTGGAGCGATTGCGTATTGTTACCGACAAGCGTCAGGATCCGCTAAGGTTGGATAAGTTCCTCATGAACAGGCTGGAAGGTGCTACACGCAACAAGGTGCAGCAGGCTATTGATGAAGGTTTTATTCTGGTTAATGACAATGTAGTTAAGTCTAATTATAAGGTAAAAGCCGGCGATACTATTGTTGTTTTTGAGACCCGTCGTCCCGAAAGTATGGAAGTGATAGCAGAGGAAATGCCTCTGGATATTGCTTATGAAGATGCCAGCCTTATGATCATCAACAAACCTGCGGGTATGGTGGTGCATCCCGGGTGTGGCAATTATAGCGGCACATTGGTGAATGGATTGTCTTTTTACCTGCAGAAAGAAGAAGTGGCTATTGATAATCTGTATAGGGTAGGGCTGGTGCATAGGATAGATAAAGACACAACCGGACTGATAGTTATAGCAAAAACAGATGATGCAATGACCCGTCTTGCAGCACAGTTCAAAAAGCATACCGTATACCGCAGATATATTGCACTTGTATGGGGAGACTTGCCGGAAGATGAAGGTACTATAGTGGCGCATGTGGGTCGCAATCTTCGTTTCAGAAAGGTAATGGATGCTTTTCCGGATGGTGATTATGGCAAAGAAGCTATAACACATTACAAGGTGCTGGAGCGATTCAATTATGTAACTCTGGTAGAGCTGCGCCTTGAAACAGGACGTACGCACCAGATCAGGGTGCATATGAAATACATTGGTCATCCGCTATTTAATGACGGCACCTATGGTGGCGACAGAATTGTAAAAGGAACTGTATTCAGCAAATACAAACAGTTTATAGATAACTGCTTCGATATACTGCCTCGTCATGCCCTGCATGCCAAAGAGTTGGGCTTCAGGCATCCTGAAACCAACGAATGGGTTCAGTTCGATTCGGAATTACCAAAGGATATGGCCGATGTGATAGAGAAGTGGCGCTCTTATACAGGTGCAAAGCTAAAAGCATAGTAACAGTAGCAACAATATGGTACATAAAATACTTGCCGACAAGCCTACAAAACTCTTTGTAGTTATAGCCTCTTTTTTTGTGGCCAATGCACTTATTGCAGAGTGTATAGGAGGTAAGTTATTTTCTTTAGAGAAAGTTTTGGGAATGGTTCCCCATCCATTTTCACTGCTTGGTGAGGGAGGCCTTACCTATACACTTACCTGTGGCGTATTGTTGTGGCCGTTAGAGTTCATTATGACAGATATAGTGAATGAATACTACGGTCCCAAGGCAGTACGCAGAATATCGTATATAGCAGTAGGTCTTATCTGCTATGCATTTATAATGTTTTATGCCGCGATAGAGATACCCCCCGATACTTCCTTCTGGACCGGTAGTATGAAAGAGGCCGGAGTACCGGATATGCAGTCTGCGTTTGGTGGTATTTTCGGACAGGGTATGTGGATCATTGCAGGCAGCCTCAGTGCATTTCTGGTAAGCCAGTTGGTGGATGTTTGGGTGTTTCATAAAATAAAGAAAGTAACAGGAGAAAAGAAGGTTTGGCTCAGAGCAACAGGTTCTACAGTTGTGAGTCAGCTCATAGATAGTTTCATAGTGCTCTTCATAGCATTCAAGATAGGCAAGGGCTGGAGCTATCAGCGGGTAGTGGCCATATGTCTGGTCAACTACTCCTACAAGTTTGTTATGGCTGTTGTGCTCACTCCGCTCATCTATCTTATAGAGAATTCTATAGACAAATACCTCGGTGAAAAGACAGCTCACGATATGCGTCAGGCAGCCATGGGTAAGACTTCTGAATAGTTTGTTCAGGTCAATTAACTTGCATTGTTAAAGTTCATTGTGTTCTTTCAGTTTAACAAAGTGTTTTATGTGTTGGTGTATACATTTGTTTGAACACAAAAACGCATAACAATGAAAAAGCTCCTTCTTTTATTGCTGATAGCTGCAGCGAATTGCAACTTTGTAAGTGCTCAGGAAAACAGAAACCTGATGGTATACGCCGATGGTGCTGCTTCTTTCAGCAACAATTCAGGTCAGTATTTCCTGTCTGCAGGTGCAGGATACAAGATCGATAAGAACTGGACATTAGGAGGCACTTTCAGTTTTGCTGATCTTTCCGGTGCATTTCCCTCGCTTGTAAGGTCTTTTGGCATTGGTGCTTTTGCCAGGTACACTCAGAACTTTGGGAACGAGAATCGTTTTTTCTGGTACATTCAGGGTAATGCCGGTTATCTTTCTTCCCTGAATGAGAACAGTGGACCTGGCTACAACAACAGAGATACATGGACAGGATTCAGCGCAGTAATAGCTCCGGGTGTTGGTATCAATCTGCCTCACGGTTTTGCACTTACTATTACACCAGCCAGTGTATCATACAGACTTGGGTCGCACAACTCATTTGGTCATCAGGAGGTTTCCGGGGTGCTGGAGGCAGGTTTGGGTAGAAGTATGTTTGGTGCTGCGCCAGCTATCGGAATCATGAAAAACATAAGAACAGGGCATAGAAAACAAAAAACTGCAGGAGAAAAATTGCCACAGAACGTTGAGTAAGAAGCACTACTGCTTCTTACTCCATACGTCCAGTTTATTTCTCAGTACACTCAGCGGCACACAGCCATCTTTCAGTACTTCATCATGAAAAGAGGCAATATTGAATTTGTTCCTCAGCTGCTGCTCGTATTTTCGACGCTCACTGCTTATGGCCATCTGTCCTATTTTGTAAGATAGAGCCTGACCCGGAATGGCCATATAGCGTTCTATCTCTGCAGTAGCTTCTGCTTCGCTTACCAGTTCATGCGCCATCATATACTTTATGGCATCTTCACGGCTCATGTTCTTGTAGTGCATGCCAATATCTACAACAAGCCTTATAGCCCGGTGAATGCCATCGCTAAGATGACCGAAGTACTGATAAGGGTCGTTGTAGACGCCCAGTTCTTTACCCAGCGTTTCGCTATAGTGCGCCCAACCTTCGCCATAGGCGCCATACCACAGGAAGCGTCGGAATGCGGGTAGCGCTTTATTCTCCTGCTGCAAAGAAACCTGATAGTGATGACCCGGAATGGCCTCGTGCAGAAAAAGGGTAGCCATAGCTACACAATTATACTTTGCAGGATCTATGATAGGGACATAAAATATACCGGGACGAGTGCCGTCTTCGGATCCCTGATTGTATTCTGCACTTGCCGAAGCGGCTCTGAATGCCTCGGTCTGCCTTATGGTGAATTCTGTTTTAGGCGTGTTTTTGAATAGTTTCTTCAGCTGCGGGTCTTCTTGTTTTTTTATGTTCCAGAAACTATCTACGACTTGTTGGGGCTTTGTAAAGGGGAAGAACTTGCGGTCTTCGCTTATATATTTGAAGAATTGAGGTAGCGTGCCGGTAAATCCAACCTGCTCTTTAACCTTGTTCATTTCTACTTCCATACGAGCCACTTCTCTAAGCCCTATATTGTAAATAGAATCAGGAGAGAGATCTGTAGTGGTCCAGTAGCGGATACAATACTTATAGTAATCCAGTCCGCCGGGTATTCCTATAATACCGCTGCTGCTGCGCCCATATTGTAGGTATTCTTTCTCGAAGAACTGGTGCAGTTTCACGTAGCTGGGATTCACAATAGTGTTAATAGCAGATTTGTAGGCAGTCGTAATGCGTTCTTTATCTGCTGCGCTGAAGCTGTCGGGCAGCGTCCTGATCGGGCCATAGAAGATACTGCTTGTATCATTTGCAACCACTACATCGCGCAGTTGCGGTAGTATTTTTACTATCAGGCTCTTTGGCAATACCCAACCAAAACGTATCCCTGATCGCATATTGGCAATAGCAGTATCTGTCCAGGCAGGGAAAGTAGACAGACGCTTCAACCAGTTATCATAATCTTTCACAGTTTTGAACGGCTGATTGCCCGAACCCGAACCGAGTTGTGGCAACTCCAGCGTGAACGCCCAGAACTGGGTAATGGGCATAAGATGGGTAGGGTATCTCAACCCTTCCAGATTGGTTTCCATTTCGTAGCAGAATAACTGATGGCTCACTTTGTCATCGCTGTTGAGCCCATCTGTGCTGATATATGTTGCTTCGTTCAGATAATGTTTATAGAACCTACTCAGGCTGTCCCTAAAACTTTGAGCTATGGTTATTGTAAGTTTGTCGTTATAGCGGTTATCGCCAATGCCGGTTGCTTCCAAAGGGAATAGCTGCAATCGTTCTTCCCAATATTTATCAAGCATTTGATGCAGTGCTTTGCCACTGTCGCCTGTTTCCTGTTTTTTTTCTTCTTTGCACGACCATAGTAATAGTGAAAAGCTGAATGCTACCAATATTTTATTCATACCCTATCTTTAAAGAAATAAAGATAATGGTTTGCCCGACTATATTGCAGACAACAGTCGAATACATCAATTAATTGATTGGATATTCATTGTTAATTTTCTTCCATGAGCAAGTGAATTTCCAGATATAGATTTGCGGTTTAACCTAGAGAATGATTAGAAGAGAAATTTTACTGAATTTGAATGAGAAAGTAGCGAAAATGCAATCAATTTTCACGGACATTCTCTGAAAACCTATTGATGGTTTTATATTAAATTTCCCTGCCCGATTATTTAATCAGGCAGGGAAAAATAATTTAGCTGACGGCTGTTTTTACGATCTCCAGAAACATGTCTACTTCCTGTTTGGTGTTGTAAATGTGTGTAGATACCCTCAATGAGTTAAGTCCGTTCTCTGGTACTGCTCTGATGCGCATTTTCTTATCTGCGCACATGCCATAGAATTTCTGGAAATCCATGCCCTTAATTCTGAATCCGTTTACCGCTCCGCGAGAGCTCTCTTCGGTGGGAGTGAGTAGTTCTACTTTGTCGCCAAAGGATAACAGGCCATCCTGTGTGTATTTGCCGAGGTATTTCAGCCTGTTATAAACATTTTGTGCTCCTATAGATTCAATAAAGTCTATAGCTGCAACCACTCCTGCATACAATCCGTTAGACTGTGTGCCGCCATAATAGCGGTGAGCACTTGCTACATAATCACCTGTCAATACAGGTGTTTTCATAAGATCCCACTTTCCGTTGTCGCCGCCGGCACCTACATTGAATGCCTGAAGTGTGTCCTGGAAGTCTTTGCGTACATACAGGAAGCCGGTACCTTTTGGACCCAGCATCCATTTGTGTGAGCAACTGGCATAGGTGTCGCAGCCCATATCATGAAGATCCAGTGGTATCATACCCGGGCCATGAGCGCCATCAATTATGGAGAATATACCCTTGTCGCGGGCTAGCTTGCAGATCTCTTTTATGGGTAGTATCTGCCCCTGTGTGCAGGGTATGTGAGGTGTGGCAATTGCTTTAGTACGTTTGGTGATGAGGCTGTTGATGATGTTCAGCGTTTCAGCCGCAGTAGAAGCCGGTGTGTAAGTTTTTATAACTATGCCATGTACCTTTTGTCTGTTCATCCAGGGCAGAGAATTGCCTACATGTTCATGTGTGGTAATGATGACCTCGTCGCCTTTTTGCAGTGGTATGCCCCAACAACCTATATTGATGCCTTCTGTAACGTTATGTGTTAGTGCTATTTCATCGTCTTTGGCGCCTACAAATTTTGCCAGTCTCGCCACAGTAGGGTCCCAGTTGCCATATTGTCCCCTCATGTCATTCTCCATCATACCGTTCTTTACGGCTTCAATAACAGGGTAGGGCGAAGGGCCAAAAGTGCCATTATTGAGGTAGGTAAGATCCTTTGTTAAAGGGAACATCAATCGAACATTCTGCCAGTAGTGTTCATCACTTTCATCAACTTCTTTTCCGTCATTGTGGATTTGAGCTGATGCGGCAAGAGATTGCATTTCGGTAAGAGATAAAGCAGCCAGCACCGATGCTGATCTCAGGAAGTTTCTGCGGGAGAAGTTCATTGTTTAGATATTAGTAAACTAAATGTACAAAAAACAAGGAAGAACAGTAATGAGCAGTTTAATTATTTGAGACAGTGATGAAAATAAAAAGAAGCACCGGTAAAGTACCGGTGCTTCAGGCAATGATCTATGTTTTTGAGCAGTTTACCTGCTGTAATTTGGTGCTTCTTTAGTGATCACCACATCGTGCGGATGGCTTTCGGCCATACTTGCCGGAGTGATCCTTACAAACTGTGAGTTGTTTTGCAGAGTGGCAATATCTTTTGCGCCACAGTAGCCCATGCCTGCGCGCAGGCCGCCTACAAACTGCTGCACTACTTCGCTCAGCTGTCCTTTGTATGGTACGCGACCAACAATGCCTTCCGGAACCAGTTTCTTAATATCCGCTTCCATATCCTGGAAGTAGCGGTCTTTAGAACCCTCCTGCATTGCTTCTACAGAACCCATGCCTCGGTAAGATTTGAACTTACGGCCTTCATAAATGATGGTTTCGCCCGGGCTTTCTTCTGTGCCTGCAAATATGGAGCCTGCCATGACGCAGGATGCGCCAGCGGCAATTGCTTTTACCATATCTCCGGTATAGCGGATGCCGCCATCGGCAATTACTGGAACACCTGTTTTTTTCAGTGCAGCAGCAGCTTCCATAATAGCGGTGAGCTGAGGTGCACCAGCACCTGTAACTACACGGGTAGTGCAGATAGAGCCAGGTCCAACGCCTACCTTTACGGCATCTGCACCTGCAGCTGCAAGTGCTTTCGCGCCAGCGGCAGTGGCTACGTTTCCGGCAATAATTGGAAGCGTTTTAAATACTTTTTTTACATTCTTGACGGCATCAATAACACCTTTGGAGTGACCATGAGCGCTATCGAGCGTTATTACATCTACTCCGGCATGTTTTAGTGCTTCAACCCTTTCCAGAATATCTGCAGTAATGCCGATTGCTGCACCGGCTACCAGACGGCCCATGCTGTCTTTGCTGGCATTCGGATGGCTTTTCAGCTGTAAGGTATCGCGGAATGTAATTAGGCCTATAAGTTTACCTTTTTTGTCAACGATGGGTAGTTTTTCTATTTTGTATTGCTCCAGTATACGTTCAGCCTTCAACATGTCTGTGCCGAGCGGGGCAGTTACCAGACGCTCTTTTGTCATTACTTCACTAACCTTCTTTCTGTTGTTCTTTTCGAAACGGAGGTCGCGGTTGGTGAGCATACCTACAAGCAGATTGTTGTTATCTACAATAGGAATACCACCAATGCGGTTTTCCTTCATTATTTTCAGTGCATCGGCTACAGTTGCATCTGGTTTCAGGGTTATGGGGTCGAGTATAAGCCCGTTTTCCGAGCGTTTTACCTTACGAACCTGTTCGGCCTGGCGCTCTATGCTCATATTCTTGTGAAGGATGCCAATACCTCCTTCACGCGAAAGGGCAATTGCCAGCGGATATTCAGTAACAGTATCCATAGCTGCAGAGACCATGGGCATGTTGATACGGATGTCTTTAGTAAGATTGGTGACTATACTTACCTCGCGAGGGAGTACTTCGGAGTAAGCCGGCATGAGTAGGACGTCATCGAACGTGAGGCCTTCGCCGTAGAACTTAGATTTTATTGCCATGTGCAAAGATAAGTGCATTTATGAAAATGACAAAACGCCGGAACTAAATAACGTTATTTTTAGTTTTCCGGTTTTTGGGTTTGCTGCATTGGGTGTAATTTGTGTTATAAATTAAAAAGATGAGAAACATTGGCATATTGACCTCCGGAGGCGATAGTCCGGGTATGAATGCGGCTATCAGAGCGGTAGTACGGACGGGCATATATCATGGGTTGGATGTATATGGAGTCAGAAGGGGGTATCAGGGTATGATAGAGGGCGATATTTTCAGGATGCAGACCACTGATGTTTCAAATATTATTCAGCGGGGCGGTACCATACTGAAAACTGCGCGCAGCAAGCAATTCATGACCGAAGAGGGTATGGATAAAGCATATGCACAACTGAAAAAACATGGTATCGAAGGGCTCGTACTGATAGGGGGTGATGGTACCTTCAGGGGAGCAGTGAATTTCTTCAACAGGCACACTATACCGGCAGTGGGTTTGCCGGGTACAATTGATAAAGATCTTTCAGGGTCAGACTTCACTATAGGGTTTGATACTGCTGTAAATACTGCCGTGTCGGCCATAGATAAGATACGGGATACCGCTGAAGCACATGACAGATTGTTTATTGTAGAACTGATGGGCCGCGATGCCGGCTACATAGCACTGCATAGCGGCATAGCCTGTGGTGCAGAAGACATTCTTATCCCTGAAACACTTACGGAGATTAATGATGTGCTATGCCGGATAGAGGCCGATGAACGCAGGAAGAAGTCGGTACACATAATTGTGGTTGCCGAGGGTGATGATTTTGGCGGTGCAAAGGAAGTGCAGGATAGTATAGTAGCCCGTTTCCCGGCATTGGATGTGCGTAGTTGCATTCTGGGGCATATACAAAGAGGAGGCTCGCCCAGTTGTGCAGACAGGATACTGGCCAGCAGGTTGGGCCATGCAGCTGTAAATGCCCTGTTGGAGGGAACAACACAGGTCATGGCAGGGGTGGTGAACGGGGAAGTGGTTTTTACTCCTTTTGCCAGTGTAGTTAAGGGAACTGCCCCCATTAGCGATGATGTGCTGAAGATGATACGTGTTTTGAGTGCCTGATAGCACCTGAACCTTCGTTTTTGGGTGAAATGGTTAAAATATTTACAAAAGGGTATGGGGTACATAGTGTACCCTATTTTTAGTTACATTTGTCTGGTACAAATACTGCGCATGAATTTACTATCCGTTTTATTGCTACAGGCTGATACTGCAGTGAAAACTGTTGCAGATGCCGCTGCTGTTGCTTCTGCAGAAAAGATCTCTTTGTTCAACCTACTGCAGGAGGGAGGAGCCCTGATGATACCATTATTGTTATGCTCTGTTATCATGGTATATGTTTTTGTAGAGCGCCTGATGACCATCAGGAAGGCGGCTGCAGTAGATCCTACCTTGCTGGTTAGAATTCAGCAGGCCATAGATACAGGTAATCCCACATCGGCACTGTCGGCCTGCAGGGCAAACAACACACCGGTTGCACGTGTGCTGGAGAAAGGTGTGAGCCGTCTGGGTAAGCCGGTCGATTATATAGAAAAATCTATGGAGAACACCGGTAAACTGGAAGTATACAAGCTGGAAAAGAATGTTTCTATTCTATCTACCATATCAGGTATCGCTCCTATATTCGGGTTTCTGGGTACCATAGCAGGTATGATCATTTTGTTCTTCAATGTGCAGCATCAGGGCTTTTCTCTGGAGACCATTGCCGGTGGTATTTACACCAAGATGGTTACTTCTGCAGTCGGCCTTATCATCGGCCTGCTTTCCTATGTTGGATATGCTTACCTGAATGCACAGATCAACAAGGCAGTGAATCGCATAGAATCTGCATCAGCTGAATTTTTAGACAATTTACAGTAATCCAAACCACACGGGGAAGATGAACATAAAAAGACGCCAGGCTCACGATCCGCAGGGACATTCATCGGCACTGAACGACATACTGTTCATTCTGCTGCTGTTTTTCCTTATCATATCTACATTGGCTAATCCGAATGTGGTGAAGCTGAGTATACCAAAAGCGAAAAGTGATACTAAGGCCAAGCAGACAGTAGTTGTTTCTGTAAACGATAAACAGGAGTTTTTTGTAGGCACTCAGTCTGTGCCTGTAGATTCTTTAAGACCTTATATTGCCGCCGCAATAGGCAAGTCTCAGGATGCGGAACCAACTGTTGTCATCAATGCAGATAAACTGGCTACAGCTGACAATATTGTTGCCATAATGCGTGCTGCACATGAGCTCCAATTGCGCACCGTATTGGCAGTGGATAACAACAGCCGCTAAACAATATTCTTAATTGAAAAACATTGCGAAGGTTACAGTGCTATACTGTAACCTTTTCTATTGCTTCTATAGCCTCACCAACAATAAAGAAACTACCTGTTATGAGCAATACATCATCGGGCTGCATTTGCTGTTTTGCTGCTGCTAAAGCAGAAGCTACATCAGGATAAGTATTACCAGTCAGACCCACGCGTTCAGCGATCGCTTTCAGTCCGGCTGCCGGTAACGCTCGCTGTATGGCAGCATTGGTGAAGTAGTAAGTGACATCTTTCGGGAAGAGCAGAAGAGCTGCCTCCACATCTTTGTCGCTTACAAAACCAAGCACTATATGCTTGTTGCCTTTTGGTGCGGTGTTGCTGAACTGAGTAAGTACTTCCTGCAAACCTGCCGGATTGTGTGCTACATCGCAAATGATGAGCGGATCTGTCTGTAATTGGTCCCAACGTCCACGAAGACCAGTTGCTTCCTTCACGTGGGCCAAAGCTGCAATCGTATTAGTTACGCTGGTTCTGAAGCCGAGGTGGGATAATATTTCAGCAACGGTGAGTATGGTTTTAATGTTGTGCTGCTGATAGTTGCCTTTCAGGTCGGTCTGAAGGTCGTGCATCTGCAACCTGGCATTGTTTACTGCTTTGAAGTATTGGTATTTGTTGTCTTGTTTCACACGCACCATACCCCACAGAGAATCGGCATAATGTATGGTGCTGTGTTTATGTACAGAATGTTCGAAAAATACCCTTTCAGTTTCGGGGTTTTGTTCACCTATCACTACGGGGATTCCAGGTTTTATGATGCCGGCTTTCTCATTGGCTATCTCTGCCAATGTGTTGCCTAAAAGGTCTTTATGGTCGTAGCTGATATTGGTAATTACAGAGAGGAGAGGTGTGATGATGTTGGTACTGTCGAGTCTGCCACCAAGACCTGTTTCTATTACTGCTATATCTACATTTTGCTCGGCAAAAAAATCGAAAGCCATAGCCACCGTTATCTCGAAAAAGGAAGGTTGTATCTCTTCAATTTTGTCTTTGATCTTTTCTACAAAAGAAACCACCCATTCTTTGCTCACGGGTATACCGTTGATGCGTATACGCTCTCTGAAATCTACCAGATGCGGAGAGGTGTATAAACCTGTTTTGTGGCCACCTGTTTGCAGCGTTGCAGCCAGACCGTGGCTTACGCTGCCCTTGCCGTTAGTACCTGCTATATGTATGGATCTGAACTTGTTTTGGGGATCACCCAAAGCACTACACAGTTTTAATGTGTTGGTCAGATCCGGTTTTAGAGCTGCTTTGCCAATGCGGGAAAACATGGGCAGGCGTTCGTATAAATAGTCTAAAGTATGCTGGTAGGTTGGGGTAGTGCCCATAATATATTAATGGCGCGTTTTGAAGATAATGGTGACATCACCAAATTGCTGAGGTTCGGGGCCGTCGCTTTTGCTGAATCTGGCTGAGTTCAATTTATCCAGAGCGATCTTAGTAAGGTTAGGACCTGAAGAACTTTTTACTCTTTTACTTACAATATTTCCATTTCTGTCTACGGTGACATGTATCACTACTTTGCCGCTTTCATGAAATTCCGCTTCAAATTTATCTGGAGATATGTGTCTGCCCGAAAGCGTATGCCCTATGCCGCCGGTACCGTTGCCGGGTGTGCCGGTATAGTTCTCTGCACCGGGCGTTCCTCCGGGTACGCCGCGGTCGCCCGGGCCTGTAGTATTGCCTTCGCCCTTACCGGCCATATCCTGCTGTGCACTATTGCCTCCTTTTCCGGTTTCGCCGGGGTAAGTATAACGTGGGCTGGGCTGAGGCTTACCTTTTTCGGTAGCATCTTCGTGACCGTTCTTTTTGCTGGAGTTGTTTATTATTGGGGCATCTGCTTCAGTACTGCGGTAGATGTCCTGCGGAACGCTGCTTTTTACTGCTACGCTTTTATAAACTACAGAAGCTTTGAATTCTGAAGGGTCATTTTTTGACATTGGTTGGTCTGTTCCGCTGCCGTCTTCGCTGGTGCCCAAATTCACTTCCATGCCACCACCTGCATCAGTTATGTTGGTGTGAGGAACAGAATAGCTGAGAAAAATGAAAAGAAGCAGGAGCAATGCATGAACAATTATGGTCCAAGCCAAAGCTTTATTATTAATTAATGGTCTTTTTTCCTGCTGTAGTGCTACCATAGGTGCAACTGTTTTCTTTTATATTAGAATAGACTCTGTAACAAAAGTAGCGGAAAATAGATACAGTTTATACTGTAAACACGGGCTTATACACATATTAACACTAAGTTTTGTAAAAAATCTTTGGGTGGTTATTTTCGTTTTTTTACATTTGTGCATAGAAAAGAAAAAGAAGGCAATAAATATTCTGATACTTTTTTGAATAATAAATTATTTGCCTTACCTTTGCACTCCATTTTAATTATATTACTAACGTAAGCAATGCCTACAATACAGCAATTAGTACGTAAAGGCCGTGAACAGATACGGACGAAATCGAAATCCCGCGCGCTGGATGCATGTCCACAACGCCGTGGA
>CALQJX020000008.1 GCA_943331005.2 Bordetella parapertussis | reverse complement strand
ACTCCCTGGTGTTCCTTGTGCAACCCCCTTGTGTCCCTTGTGGTTAATTTCTATACTCCTTGTGGTTAATTTCTCTACCGCTCCACTGCATTCCATTCTTTGTGTCGACAGGTACATACTCCCTGGTGTTCCTTGTGCAACCCCCTTGTGCCCCTTGTGGTTAATTTCTCTACCGCTCCACTGCATTCCATTCTTTGTGTCGACAGGTACATACTCCCTGGTGTTCCTTTGTGCAAACCCCTTGTGCCCCTTGTGGTTAATTTCTCTACCCCCTTGTGGTTAATTCCTCTTCCAGATCCCTTAAGGTTAAGTGCAAGCCACCACATCAATGCGTTCTCGTATACAGATCCAGTACACTTATTTCAGACTCTAACAGGTCTACGTATTTTTTATCAGCATCAAACAACGCAATAGTAGGCACCCGCATAGCACCAAAGTGAGTTATGAAGAAGAATTCATAATCGCAGCCCACCACTTCTATGTTCTTGTATTTTTCAAGATGGTGTTCCTTGGCAAACTTGCGTATCGCCGTCATGTTTTCGGTCATACTCATTATGTAGAAACGAATTTCACTCAGCGAGTCCATTCCCCTCGTTATTCTGTCAGTAAGCTCATTGCAATGTTTGCAGTCCGGCGAGAAAAGCATCAAAGCTACCGGCCGCCCCTTGGGGATGTAAAATGTGTTGAAGATCTCCACGCTATCGCTCTTCAGTATATTGAAGGCAGGCATGTCTCTGGTCTTCATGTAGGGCAGGTCTGCCCTGTTTGCAGGTGGCGGCGGTGGCGGCACACGATGCGACTGTGCCATTCCCGCAAAGCTGGTCATAAACAATATACCCGCAGTAAGTAGTGTACTGAACATAGTATTCGATTTGTTGGTTCCCATTGATCTTACAAAGTTACAGCAGGTGGATCTCACCTGCTGTATATGCTTTTAGTTAGTAATTATTATTGTTTTAGCAATTGCTGCTGGTGCAGGCTGCGGCCATTGCGGTCTTGTACTGTTATGAGGTACATACCTGTTTGCAGATGGTCGGTAGGCAGCACATTATTTTGCTGGCTGCGCAGCACCTGCCTGCTTATTACCTGACCATTTATGTTCAGTATGGTCACGCTTATCTGCTCATTATCAAAAGCAGCCGGCATAGCCAGTGTCACCACATTACCCGCAGGGTTGGGGTAAATACTGATGTTTGCCGTTTCTGGCAGCGTATTTGTTGCAGATACGGGCGCTACATAAGTAAAGGTATCGTAGTAATAAACGGTAGTATAGTCTGGTGTTGCAGAGAAAGCAGTCCAGTTATACTGGTACTTATAAACCGTATCAGGATTATTGTCTGTATTGTAGCCTGCTATATCCATAGAAGAAGGCGCCCACCTGTTGGCTATACTATCCCAGCCATTATGTGTTATGGTATCAGGTTTGCCGGCAGTTATATGCTTGTTCATGTAGTACTGTGGCCACCAGGTACCATGTATCGGATCCATCTGGTGCTGCTTCCACGAGTTGTGGTAGGTAAGAGTGCCGCTGTAACCGAAAGTATCCTTCACATAGTCGCCCATGGTAGTGCCGTTGGTCATAGTGGTAAGCACAGTTATCAGGCGATTGCTGGCGTCATAAGTATTAGTATACTTCAGCGTCTGCGTCAACGGCAGCAGGAAGGAGGTATCGGTAACATTGGTATAGTTGTCTACAATAGTAAGGTTGCCGGCAGCATCATAGGTATAAGTGGTTTTCGCAGCCTTGCGCCATACGCCCAGGTGCAGCTCATACACACTGTCTTTTACCAGCCTTTTTGCGGTATCGTAGGCAAAATACTGAATGAACGCACTATCAGCCACACCTGCATTCAGATTGAAGGTATACCCCTTGCTTATTTTGTTGGCAGTGGTAAAGGTGTTCATATAGCTCATGTTGTCATTCAGCGTAGAGTCTACATACAACTTCTTAAAGGTCTTCAGATTGCTGTTGGTATCATAGGTGGCAAAGTAGCCCTCATACAGGCCGTAGGCAGGCATCGTAAACGGATTGATGGTCCAGTGCACATAAGTATCATACTTCACCTGTGGTGCAGTGAAAACACCTGCGTAGTTGAACATAGGTGTGGTGCTGTACGGATAGTTATAAGCATAGATCATACTGTTATAGTCATAGGTAGATGCCCTCATGCCAGAGTAGCGCAGTCGCACAGAATCGGTAAGCGTTCCTGCAACATTGTCGCGGGTACTCTGCGCTATTACACGTTGTGTCAGCACACCTGCCGTAGGCTTCATGGCGATAACATGGCGCTCCTCATTCAGGCGCAGCAGCTGGCTCACCATTTGTGTATACACAGGTTGTTTGTGTGCCTGTTGGCCAAACAGCAACCCGCCGCTCAGCAGTGCCATAATTAGTGTAAGTACTTGTTTCATTGCAGCTTATCTATATGATGTAATATGGAAAGTTAACGCATTTCTTCGTTACTTGTAACATAAGTCAAGACGAAAAAGAAAAATGCATTATTTATTTGTCAGATAAGAAAAACTATGTACTTTACGGTTATATGTTGATGCCAATTGCATGAACACAGCTTTTTTATGACTACTACAAATTCATTCCGCCGCATAAAGAAACTGTCGGCAATACTGTCTGTACTGGCAGTAGCTACAGTGCTCAGTCTCAATTCCTGCGATAAGAAAGAGACTACAAAAAACTCGGTAAGAACCGCTGCTACAGCGGCTCCTGCTGCCACATCTACGCCTGCCACTACCGGTGCGGGCAAGGCAGGCAGCAATCAGGTATTGACTTCTGTGCTCACCGTTGCAGGCATTCGCCCCATGCAGGGCAGCAATGCTATAGAAGTATTCTTCAACGAGAATGCAGAGTTCTTCACCGTTACCAACGATGCCCTCATAGCCGCTGTCAAAGAGGCTTTCAGCGCCAATCGCCCCATGCTCGTTACCTTCGATCCATGGCAAGGAGTGCTGGTAGATATTACCACACCCACACAGCAGCAGCTTGCCGAAACCAGGGCTAGCAGAACGGTGAACACCGCTACAGGCTCTGCTATAAAAGTAGACCTCTCTAAGATGTCTGACAATACGATCAATCAGCCCGAAGCACTCGGTATCCTCAATACCACAGATCCCGGACTCAATAATCTTATCCCCGACTTTGCCACTGCCCAGCTTATGTTCGACTACATAGTGAAGCAGTGCTGCGCATTGCCTGGCCCGTATGGCATAGACAAGTGTATCTCTTTTCAGTATTGCCAGGATGGCTGTTATGCACGCGCACACAAAATGTGCTACGTCATCAACAACCGCTACAAGTACGGCACCAAAAAGATCTTCAGCTTCGCCAATTCTGGTTCCGACAAGCTTTGTGTACAGGCGCAGAAGTGGGGTGGTTGCTGCATCAGGTGGTGGTATCACGTAGCGCCACTGGTTACCGTGCAGACACCTACAGGTCCTAAGGCATACGTATTCGATCCTGCTATGTTCAATCAGCCTGTGCTGCTGGCTACATGGCTGCATGCGCAGGAAAACCCTGCATGTGCTGCTTCGTTCACGCCGCACGTTACTATGATCAATGTACAGCCTACTACATCATATACACCAGCGGGTTCTTCAGGCTTGTCTTTCAGCACAGACCCGATGTTCACATCTACCAATTCTACGCTTACCAGCTATAGCTCGTTGATCACATGCCCATAGTAAAAAGCGGTAACAATAAACGAATGAACTCAATATGCATCATGTGCATATTGAGTTTGTTTTTTGTGCTGCATACGTTCGCCGCATCGGCCATTCAAAAGAAGAAAAAGAACACCGCCAAAAAGCCTGTGGAGTATGCACTTACAGTAGCTGCTATCCATCCACCCGTTGGCGAAGATCCCTACCTAGAGGTCACTTTCAATGAGTCTGCCCGCTTCTACCGCATCTCCAAAAATGCGGCACCTGCCTACATCTCCCTCCTTCGCGAATCAGAGAAGAAGAGCACCGCAGTACTGGTAAAAAGAGCCGGCGAAAATTCCGATATAATCATCAGGGTACGCAAGAAATAACGCACCTACATCAGTGTAGTATATGCATCGCACAGGTCTGCGGCATGCAGCATTTTGCCCTTGCAGGCACTGGTATTAAAGAGCAGACTGTTGTCGCCCCTTGCCGCACGCAGCGCGGCTTCCAGCTGTTGCGGCACATTGCCGGTAGCTATTGGCGGGTGTTGCCATTCCTGCAGCAAAGTAGCAAAGGCACCCAGGTCATTGCCCGGTATCCATATAGGCTTGGGGTAGCTGCACAGCTCATAAAATTTAGAAGGTATGCCTATCCGCTCTGCCGACCACGGCACCACCAGCGTACAGTGGCAATTGAAGATATACTGGTTCATCTCCTCCGGCGATAACCACCCCAGGTGGTGCACAGCCGCAGCGCCCACTCCCTTGCACAGCAGATTATAGGCATTCTCATTGCCTGCCAGCAATATCCTTATGCGCACCCCCTGTTCTGCGGCCTTGGTTATCACTTCCCGCAGCACCTCCATCGACTGTATATCCGGCGACAAAGAGCCTCCGTAAAACACATTGAAGTTACCCCCGTGTTCTGCTTCAAATTTTTCTTTGTTGTTGTGTGCAGGTGGCTGCACCGCCTGAGGTATGGCATGCCTTATGGTATGTACTTCCATGCCCAGCCTGCCCGCATCTATGGCTGCCCATTCGGGCGATATATGCACCCTTGCTGTGGCAGAGCGCAGCACACTCTTCATCCATCCCCTGCAGAAATACCACATCTTCTTTGCCACACCTTCATAGATAGGGTCTTGTATGTCTGCCGTCCATGGCACACCCAGCTTGCGCGAGAAATGATTGCCCAGAAACAGCGGCACCCTCGGCGAGAAGAAGGAGAGGATATGATCTGGTTTATTGTCTATTCCCAGCTCATCATAACACGCTATTACATCTGCCGCCCATTTATAGGTGCGGTCGCCATGCAGGGCTATATAGTAGAGCGTTTCCAGCTTGCGCAGCAGCGGGTTGCTTTGGTTGATGCCCGTATCATCGGTAGATCGTATTGCTATCCGCCTTATGCCGTTTTCTTCTGTGTTTATATGGTACCTGCCGCTTCCGCTTTCATTGCGGTGATCTTTGTGTAGCACCGTCACCTCCCAGCCCCTTGCCCTGAACGACTCTGCCACCTGCCTCGGCCTTTTAGACAATGCCGTTCCCTGTACCGAATGGTAACCATTATATTCCCACGAAAATATCAGTAAGTGTCGAGACATGCAGACCTTAGTACGGGTGTTTGTTGTGTAAGGGCAAAATTACATAAAATGCCGCACAAGACCGGCCTGCCTATATACACAAAACCCCGGCACCATTGGTGCCGGGGTTTTGCAAAGAATAGATCGTTAGGTGGGTTACAGCGTCACGTTCACAGTGATCTGTATAGATACAGAACCATTGCAGATAGTAACCACTGCCGTACCCGGACCCGTAGGTATGATAGCACCTGTACCGGCATCTATCGTACATACAGCCATATTATCAGAGCATAGTTTCACCACAGCACCTGCTACCGGATTGTTGCTCGCATCTACTGCAGTAGCATTTACGGTGGTAGGGCCGCCTGTCAGGCTCAGGTTCAGCGTAGTGCTGCCTGTCAGCAGAATGTGGTCTACACCCGGAGTGGTAGTACCGCAGTTGCAGTCGCTCACCATTACCAGGCCCGCACCTTCCATAATGGTTGGCGAAGTCACATGTGCTATTACTACCGTAGAAAGACCCAGTGTAGCAGTAGATTTCATCGTTACCACACCCGTAGCGCTTACAGTAGCTATATCAAAGATCGATACACCTGTTACCGGCACTTCCCAGGTAAGACCCGCCGGCATTGCTATGGCAGACAGTGCCTTGGTAGTTTTGTTCACAGCATAGGCCTGCGCGGTAAACTGCTTCGTAGCACCCGGAGCTATACTCGCCATTATCGGCGTTACTATGATGATAGTATCAGGCAGTACATTCACTTCAGCCTGGCCGGTTATACCATTGCTCGTAGCAGTGATCACCGTATTGCCCAGTGCTTTGGCAGTTACCACACCACTTGCGTCTACGGTAGCAATGCTTGGGTCCTGAGATGCCCAGGTAAATGAACCGCTTACTTCAGCATTAGCGCTGTTGTAGGCTTTAGCAGTAAATGTCGCCGTTTCGCCGCGGAACATTTCCTTACCTGCAGGGTTTACTGCCACGCGTACCACAGGCAGCGTAGCCGGAGGCATGCCTACCACCAGTACCGGTACATATACTTTGTTGTTGTCAGAAAGGCCGTTGGCAGTCACCGTGATCACACACTCACCTGCAGCCACAAAGCTGATGTTGCCGCTTGCGTCTACAGTAGCCACGCCTGTGTTGCTCGATGAGTAGCTGTAGCCGCTCACGCTGCCCGTACCCAGGTACACACTTGTCAGCGGTATGGTACCCGCATTTGTTGTCCAGATAACAGCCGATGGTACTACCGTAAATACCGCAGGCAGATAGATACCTACCGGTACCGATGCCGTCAGCTGCTTACCGTTTACCGTAGCAGTTGCAGTTACCACACCGCTACCCGATGCCGATGGGGTGAATACATTGCCCGCAAAAGCACCCAGCGAGTTGTTCACACTCCAGGTTATGCCCGTAGCAGGGGTGGCATTGCCCTTGGTGTCTACCACTACCGCCTCATAGGTCAGTGTTTCGCCCGGTGCCATGCTGTGTGCACCTGTTTTTATCACCAGTGCCGCCGCCTCGCCAGAGCCGTTGTTGTTATTGTTGTCGTCTTTTTTCTTGCAACCCGTTATCAGGGTTATGCCCATGATCAGCAGGGCCAGTAGAAGCTGTGTTTTTTTCATGTGTCTGAAATTTTATTTTTGTTGTATGAATGAACTATAGCATCCATACGGCAAATATACTGCCACACCAGCCGCTTTATAGTGCAGATATGTTGCGTATTTATGTAAAGATGTTGCGCTCCCATACATTTACAGCCACTTATGTATGCGGTATTACCTGTTTTGTGTTTTTAGCTGTTTGCTTAGATCTAGGTGGCAGGGTAGTGGGGGGAGAGATAAAACAGAGGTGTTACTACTGCTTTGTTTTTTTATTTATTTTTATGCTTCACCTTAAAACATACACCAATGGACTTCGGTTTGATTTTTATTCTTGTTATTTCTTTTATAGTTGGAGTGTTTGTTACTCGCTGGATTTTTAGAATAGACAAAATTATTAATTCACTTGAATTGCAGAATGAACGCAGTTTAGTGCAAATAAGATTATTGAAGAAAATGTTGCTAATTCAGGGTGTCCCGTTTGATGAAATAGATGGAGTAATAGATAATGGGAATGTGAAGTAATAATTTCAATTTTGACTATATCCTACTATTATTTTAAGATTGTCTCCTCTATCTTTTATAAATTCTGTTTGGGGGTGAAAATTAAAAAAACTCTTTTCAGCTTATTTTGAATTCTTCACCTTTCATTGCTTAAAGTTTCATTTTAGGTGGGTTGTTGGATTAGAATCCGTTTGATAAACTTTTTTTGATTGAATTTTTACGGGTTGCGGAGGTATAAGACCTCCTTTATATTTCTATAAATTTCAGTAATTTAGTAAAAAATAAATATGGAAACTAACAATGCAAATGCAAGCAATAGTCAATATAAAGGGATTATATCATTGTTGGTAATTATTCTTTTGGGGTGGTACTTTTGGGGCGGAGGTATGGATAGGCAAGTAAAAAATGATATACAGAAGATTGAAAACAGTGTCGCTTCTGATGCTGTATCTCAATATGAAATTGCCGAAAGAAGTGGGGATAAAATGCAAATGTACACACAGGCAAGTTTATGTGCCGCAGCTTTCTTGCAGGCTAAAGATGAAGCAAATTACAGAAGGTGGCTTGACAAACAACACAGGTTAGCTAAGGAAATTGGATTACCCGAATAGGATTTTGCCGGATCCTCAATCTCGTCCTCGTTTGCAACGAGGATGCGGCGGTGTGGCACCTGTCTGCCGCTAGGCAGGTTTGTAACGCCCGTTAAAATATTCCTCTCGTATCACTTGGCGCAAGTGTTTTCCACTTGTGTCTAACCCTCCGTAAGTCTTTTCGACTTGCGGGTTGAAAAGACTTACGCATACTCATTTTCACTATCAATATACCTCTCAATCCACTAATTTAGTTTGCAAAAGTCTGTTCGATTATTTCGGAATGGATCCCGGTTGCAAACTATGTTGAGTTAGAGGGGTACTAATAATTAATTTTCTCTGATTCCTTTTTAACGTTAAACTTTGAGAAATAGGGTTTTAGTTCTACTGAAAATGTGAGTAATAGTATAAACAGACAAATAGATGTGGCAATTGCGTAATATTTAATAGTTATGTCTTCGCCATAATATGGGCGCCATTTCGCCAAATTATTCTCTGCACTTAGTTTTAGTTTTAGTGGTTCGTCAAACTTAATAAAACTGCGTAGTTGCCAGCAATAATTTAGTACTTTCTGATTACCCGACTCATGAAACCACCACTCCGCGTTGGTTAAATAATCTTCTTTTACTTCACCAATTAAATAGGCTTCAAAAAATCTACTTAGTTGATATATACCGTTTGAATTTTCTAAATCATGTTTAGAATAAGGCAGTAATAATCCTTCCTGTGAATATTTTTCAGGGTTAATATTATGTACAAATTGTTTGGCCATTTCCATTTCAATATTAATTGGTATGGCACTGTACACAAATAAAATAATTGCAAACCCTATTATCCATCTAATCTTTACGAACTTGAGTATTCTCCAAATCATGGCAACAATATGAATTCTCGAAAATATAAAAAATATCATCCCATTTCGCCGCAAGTGTTTTTCACTTGTGTCTATCTTCCTGCAAGTCTTTTCGACTTGCGAATTAGTAGTGAATCCTTTTTATGGTGCTCACAATTCTTCCTTATTTAAAGCTAAGAATGCCCTCTGAAAAAATCATTTTCTAACAGACATGAATTACAATGAAAACTCCAGTTTTCGTTTAACGTGTTTGCTTTCTTCTTTTCTAAGTTTTAGGTTGCTCATCAATTCATATTCTTTCTCTTTCTCCAATAGTTTATACCAGGTAATGGCCGGAATATTATTGTTTGAGTGAAGCTCCAGTCTTACTAAGATTTCATTATTGGGGATTCTGTGATTATTGATCAATTGACTCAACTCTGTTGGCGTAACATCAATTTCCTCGGCAAAATCTTTATTCTTCCTTCCAAGACTGTTGATGTATGCTCTGAGAAAATAACCAAAGTTGACCTCCTTATCATAATTGTCTTCATGCAGATGATCTTCCATCTGAAATTTTAATTGAAGAATTTTGGATAATAGTTTTTGCTCCGGAGAAGTTTCCCGCAGTCTTTTTCTTCTTAATTCCCAAAATTGTTTTTCTTCCTGCTCATTCAGCTGCTCCTCTGCAGGAAATATATGTGCTTCAGCTAGTTCTTTATTCGTGAAGTTCTTTTCTTTATTTAGAATTGGCATCTTCATGTGTTTTGTGTGTTATTCAATTGTATTATTCACTGTTCACGTTTCGATATACTTTCTTATCAGATCATAAGATTTCTTACCATCTACAAACATATATCGGCCGGTAGTTTCCATTTGGTAAATGCTGTGATAATGTTGTTTAAGAACTGTTTTAGGAACCAGACATACATAGCCATCATAACCCTTCAGAAATGCCTGTCTGCAGGCAAAGGCGATCATACACCCGGCTACATGTTCATATGTTTTGTATTTACCCACATTTTCTTTTGATGACTCCAGCATTTTTATCTCAATAGCCAGTTCGTTCGGCCTGTCTGTTATAGACATTAACCCCAGAATCTCTCCGGTTTGTTTTAAAGAGAGTTTATAGGTTAGCTCGCCGGTTGCTTTTTTCCAGTTAAACTCAAATCGTTTACTTCTTGCTACATCATTTATAGCTGCAGTCGTTGCAGGCGCTATGACCACCTCATGTTTTTTATTATTTAGGGTATTAATTACATGCATTTATACCATTTTGTACAATGAAGTTACTTAAAAAAATTTACATAAAATGTAAACTAATTTACAAAAAATGAAAACTTGTTGCCTGAAATGATTGAGGCCACTCGTCATTCCCATGCCACACATACGTTGCCGGGTATCTGATTTTTGTTGTTTTTGGCTATTTGGTATTATTTTGTAGAATACTCGAAAGGTCCCGCCATGAATAAAAAAATGATTCCTGCAATATGTTTTTGCCTTTTTTTATTCAGTTGTAAGCCAGATAAGAACCCGGTACTCCCTCCTACTATTAACCCTAAGCAATTTACCTCCCAAATGAATCGGGATTTTACTTGGAAGGTAACTGGACGCGATTATTGTCTGTCATGTAACCCCATATATGATTCTAATATTATCGCCGAAGTGTCTTTCCATATGAAAGTCGTTGACGATAGTACGGTTTATAGGGGTACTATTGATTTTAATAAAATAACGAAATATGACTTATTTCACTTCGTTAGACATGATGAAAAGGAGAAGTATAATTATTTCGAATGCCTGAATGCCACTTATTTTAGTCAATCTTTAAAACATTATTACAACGAAAACAGGATTGAACTCACTTCGAAAATGGATTCCGCAGGAGTAAGGGGTACTGATATTCTCTTCATCTCGCAATGATAATTGGACCCCCATTTGGCCGCAAGTGTTTTTCACTTGTGTCTATCTTTCTGCAAGTCTTTTCGACTTGCGAATGAATAGCCCGTTTAATAAACATTTTCCGCCCGCAAGTAACCACTTCCAACATTCCCCATTTTGGCAAGTGTTTTTCACTTGTGTCTATCTTCCTGCAAGTCTTTTCGACTTGCGAATGAATAGCCCGTTAAATAAACTTTTTACGCCCGCAAGAAACCACTTCCAACATTCACAAAACAGGGGGAAAACACCTGTTTTTATAATTCCGGCGAAATATTTTTCATCGCCCAACACCTGCAAAAAACGCGCTATATATTCCTGTTGCTTCCCCTAAATGAAGCACTTATCCACAATTTTCAAAATCGTCATTTTTCCCAAACCCCATACAGTCAATCATTTACGCCGTTTTCGGCAGGTGGCGGGTATGTGGTCGTTTGGTGGGCTGCGCCCACCCCATCTAATTTTGTGTTATATCGCCGGTAGCACAGCGTGCTACGGCATCATCATTCATCCATTAACCGTATCAAATACCATGAAAACAAAACAGCAGGAACAGGCATTAAAACTCTATTTGCAGAAAAGCCTTTCTAAAACCGAGATCGCAGAAACATTAGGTGTCAACAGGCGCACCGTTTATCAGTGGTCTGTAGATGGCGACTGGGATACCCTCCGCATGTCGGCCCGCTGCATGCCATCCTATCTGGCACAGAAATGCTACTACATCATTGGTCACTTCACCGATCATCTCCTCCAGCGCGATTCCGCCTACCGCACCGTCTCCAAAGAAGATGTGTACATCCTCAGCAAGCTCGTTACCACGGTAAATAAATTAAAAACAGGCGCCACCCCATCAGAGAGTATGGAAAACTTCACGCTCTTTCTGGAAGGAGTAAAACACCAGGACCCCGATCTGGCCGATAGGGTGCAGCCATACGTAGGGCAGTACATACATGCCGGCGTGTCTATGCAGCAAAACACCATGCTGCTGCATGGCATGGACGAAGACGGCGGCATGCCCTTCCCCGAAAAAGAGATCATGGAGCGCTGGCAGGACGAGAAAGACCGGGTCGCCATCATTGCCGAAATGAACGGTCAGGCACCACCTCCGCCCGATGCGCCGCTACCCCCTTCCCCCGATCCTACCGACAACAAACCACGCCCCTCAGGTGCGCCTCGCCACAGCTTCAACGCACAGGCCGCAGCAGCTGCCAGAGAAACCAATGCCCGCCCGCTATATCCCGTACCCGCAGCAACAGACGCAAAGGCCACCGGCAGCCCCGCAAAGGCACGCACCGCGCAGCCCGAAACCCTCTCGCCCGATGGGAGATTTTCGGGAGATTTAGTAGCTGCCGCCATGTTATAACGCATTGATTATCTGGCAGTATTTGCCACACGCCCGTTATTTCAATTTTTTGCACACTTGGGTTGTTTCACAACGCATGCACACATAGTTCTTCCGTCTTTCCACGCTCCGGCAGGCAGCAATTAGTTGCAAAAACGTGTTGCCGGCCGCGCGCCACAGAAAGAACAGTACCATAAATACCGGCACGCATAGGCCGGTACAGGGCTGCATATGCCCTGCACTAAGCATCATCACTTTATAAAAGAGGGAAAAGCCCTACTTTTATAGGTATGAGATCTATGCTGTTTTGGATACAGCTGTTTTTGACAGCCGTAGTACCATTGCTGTGCGCCGCACAGCGAAAGGAGCTGAGTGCAGAAATGCAGCAATACTACAATTGCAGCTCCAACATTATCATCAAAGATTTCAACAGGCAGCACATACCCCTCAATGGTGCCGATGTGCCCTGCATTCCAAGCCGCAAAGATGCCCTCTATGGCTTTGTAGATAAGAAGACCGGCAACTGGGTCGTTAAGCCGCAGTACGAGCAGGTATTTGCTGTGTACCCCGAAGGGGCCATTGTGGGCGATAGAGACAGGTATGGCCTGCTCAACTATCAGGACACCTTTATTATAGCGCCCTATTTCTCCAATCTCATCAAAGAGGGCGATATCTATCATGGGATGTTTTATGCGGTAGATACCGGTATCCATCCCGAGCATTACAGGTCCTTTGTGGCCAATTACTACATCACCGCAAAGGGCCGGTTGCTGTTTGCTGCACGTGCCCACGAGCAGCATTCTTTTGCCCCCGGCGATACCATGGCATGGTTCCGTTATGCCGATACTTTTTCGGTATATGGCAAGAGTGGTGCCCTGCTCCAAAAGATACACTACGACAAGAAAAAGCTCTTTGCCGGTATCTTCAATAACTGCTTTGTATACCGCGAAGATGAACCAGATTTTATAGGTTTCCGCTGGTACGACGGCAAAGGTAAAATGCTTTACAAGATACCCGTTGCAGACAGGTCTGTACGCTATGTATACCGCCTCAACAGCAACATGTATGCACTCATCAGCGAAGAGGGTATCAGGTTCACAGATACTAACCGCATCTACTATCCGCTGGCGGTCGATAACGGCATGGTGTTCCCCGGCTATGCGCAGATGTATGACGGCTTGCTGAACGAATGGATCTCTGAAGACGGACTGATACCCGTTACCAATATGCAGACAGAACAGATGGGATTACTATCTGGCGACGGAACGCTTACGGTGCCCTGCAAGTACAAGTACATAGGCCCGTTCGTCAATGGCCGCGCGGCTTTCATGACCAATTCAACATTAAAGATCGGCTTCCTCAACAGAAAGGGCGAAGTGGTGATGCCGCCTGTGTTGGGCGAAGAAAATGCCAACCGCCTCACCTTCATGAACCTGCCGCTCTACTATAGCGAAGGGCTCTGCCCCATATCCATTGGCAAGCGCATGATCCGCGAGAACGATCTGAATACCGACTACTTCGGCTATGCCGACTCTACCGGAAAAACGGTGCTCATAATGCCCGATAGCATAGTGTTTGCAGGCAACTTTTCTTCGGGTCTGGCGCCTGTTATATCCAAGAGCAGGGCATTGGGTTTCATCAACAAAAAAGGCGAGACCGTTATCCCTTTTAAGTATGAAGCTGCAGTAACCGGGGGCTATCCTTTTCCGGAGATAGTAATGCCGCAATTTATAAACGGCTATGCCTACCTCAAGGCTTTCAAAGGTTATATAGACTCTACCGGCAAAGAGTATTTTTCGGGCAAGCGCATGCAGGACCATTACGATTTCAGTCATTAACGCACAACCACATGATAAAGCATATAGCCGCACTGGCACTGGTGCTCAGCGCTCTTGGCGCAACCGCACAAAAGAAGACAGAATACTTTGCAAACGGCAATAAGAAGTTTGAAGGAAACTACCACTGGGCATGGAATTCATTCGATGGCCGCGACCATGTCAACTTCGATGATAATGATAAAAAGAAGGCCATAGCTGTGCGCAATGCAGAGCTGTCTCTGCATACCGAAGCATTGCCTGCCAAGGTCTTTGATGGTAAGTGTACCTTCTACTACGAGAACGGCAAAGTAGCCTATACCGGCAACTATGCTGATGGGGCTAAGGACGGCATGTTCACCTACTACTACAGCGATGGCAGCAGGCAGGCCGAGTGTGGCTACAAAGCTGGTATGCCTGATGGTGAATGGAAGAAATGGATGCCCGATGGCAAGCCCGCTTCTGTCTGCAATTACAGGCGCCTCTCCGATGCCGAGCTGGATACGCTCTACACACACCGCATCTACGACAACCCCAACTACAATCCCTTTCGCGACAGAGGCCGCCACCCGGCTACTACACCCGATTCGCTGAGGAATCTGCTCACCTATTGGTACACCCAACGCAGAGATGCAGAGGCCATGCTGAACCGTAATGCTCACTGGGATGGCGACCAGACTTTCTACTACGAAAATGGCAAGCCCTGCATGGACCTGCATTTCGATAATGATGTGCGCACCGGCACCTGGCACTACAAAGATGCAGATGGTAAAGTAATGGCCGAAGTGATCTTTACCAATGGCGTTGTTACCGGTGGCTTCAACAACCTGAAGCAGGAAGTGCGCAAGGCGCCCCCTACCAGGGAGCTGATGGCCGCAATAGCTGCAGAGAGTGCTGCTAAGGAACCATCTACGGGCATAGATCCGGGTACTGTGCCGCAGGGTGTTGCTG
Source organism: Bordetella parapertussis (assembly GCA_943331005.2). Taxonomy (GTDB): domain Bacteria; phylum Bacteroidota; class Bacteroidia; order Chitinophagales; family Chitinophagaceae; genus Nemorincola. Next base: position 122,100 of record CALQJX020000008.1, on the reverse strand, counting down.
CCGCGCCGCTACCACCATCAGCAAGCAATGCGGTCTACAATTATGTAGAGCAGATGCCGGCTGCGCAGGTAGATGTGCAGGAATATTTCGCAACAAATATGCGCTACCCCGAGGCCGCCAGAAACAACGCAGTGCAGGGTAGGGTCATCATGAAGTTTGTGGTAAATGAAGATGGCTCTCTCAGCGATATTCAGGTGCTGCGCGGCATAGGTGCCGGTTGCGATGATGAAGCTACAAGGCTACTAAAGAATATGCCCCGCTGGAAGCCCGGCAAACAAAACGGACAGCCGGTGAAGACCTACTTCACACTGCCGGTGCAGTTCAAACTCTGATCTGTTCCGGGATTGTATAGAAGCAGAAATGCCTCCCGTTGGGGAGGCATTCTGTGAGCAGGGATTGTTGTTGTTAACTGTTCGGTTTCTGGTTGCCCAGTGCCTGCCACTGCTGGCTGCGCTTCTCTTCTATTTCTTCTTCGCGCACCTGCTCCTTGTCGTATGCACGTATGATCATCTTCACAAGGCGGTGGCGCACCACATCGGCCTCATCCAGCTGCACATGGGCTATGCCCTCTATGTTCTGCAATATGCGCGATGCTTTCAGCAGGCCGCTCTTCTGGTTCTTCGGAAGATCTGTCTGGGTAAGGTCGCCGGTGATGATCGCCTTTGCCGATGCACCTATACGGGTCAGGAACATCTTCAGCTGCAGGTCGGTAGAGTTCTGCGCCTCATCCAGTATGATGAAGGCATTGTCCAGTGTACGGCCGCGCATATAGGCGAGCGGAGCTATCTCTATGATGCGGTTGGCCATGTAGTAGTTCAGCTTGTCGCTGGGCAGCATATCATCCAGGGCATCATAGAGCGGTCGCAGATAGGGGTCTATCTTTTCCTTCAGATCGCCGGGCAGGAAACCAAGGCTTTCGCCGGCCTCTACTGCAGGGCGCGTCAGTATGATCTTGCGGACGGTCTTGTTCTTCAGGGCACGCACAGCAAGTGCCACAGCGGTATAGGTCTTACCTGTACCGGCAGGGCCCAGTGCAAAGATGATATCGTTCTTTTCAGACACCTGGGCCATAAGTTTCTGGTTGGCTGTTTTGGCGCGTATCACCTTGCCGTTGGGGCCAAATACCAGTATGTCGTTAGTGGCAGGATCTTCTGCAGGTGCTTCCTGATCGTCGTCGCCGAGTATGCGGGAGAAGTAGTTTTCTGAGAGGTGGCCGTTGCGTTCCAGGTACTGAATGATCTGACTGATCTTAGCTTGTGCGTTGGCCACTTCATCGGGTTGGCCGGTTATCTTTATCTGTGTACCGCGGGAGAGGAGCTTCAGAAGCGGAAACTTGCGTTTGAGGAGCTCAAATTTTCCGTTGTTGACCCCAAAGAACTCTATGGGATTTACCGTTTCGAGATTAATGATTGCTTCTGTCAATGTCTACGGTTTTATGGTTAATAATAAAACTACAAATTGCGTACCAAACTCGTTATTATGGCACTGTTAAGTTTGCTGAAACTTTGTGGTGCAGGTGTCATCAGCAGGTGTTGGTATTAGCGCAAACAAGGATACAAAGGCACGGCCTCTGTATCCTTGCGGTAAGTTCTTTCAAAGAGCGGTGCACTTATCAGATCCTGTATTCATTGGCCTTGAATTCTTCGAGGCGGTTGGCTACTGTGGTATCGCTCAGTGCAAATATTCTGGCGCAGAGAACGGCCGCATTGCGTGCGCCGGCCTTGCCTACTGCCAGTGTACCTACAGGCAGTCCTGCAGGCATCTGTACAATGCTGTAGAGGGCATCTATGCCACCCGGAAGGCCACCATCCAGCGGCACACCCAGAACAGGCAGCGATGTGTATGCAGCGCAAACGCCGGGCAGTGCGGCAGCCATACCGGCAGCAGCTATTACTGCACCATAGCCGTTGCTGTGTGCGTTCACCATCAGGTCACGAACCTTATCGGGATTTCGGTGAGCCGAGGCTACCACCATATTGTTCTCTATACCGAACCAGGTGAGCCATTTACTGCTTTCCTGCATTACTGCTTCATCGGTCTGCGACCCCATGATGATCATTACTTTCATTATTTCCTCTGTGTTTAGAGTGTGAAAATAGACAGAGAACAGCAAGGGGAACAGCAGAGTTTTCCACGGGTCTGCAAAACTTTTGTGCTGCAGGCCATGTACCAGAGGCAAAGCAGGACTTATTTAAGCTTGTCTTTGAACACCTTTTTGAATTTATCCACCTTTGGTCCTACTATGAACTGGCAGTAAGGTTGTGTCTTGTTGTCGTTATAGTAGTTCTGGTGGTAGTCGTCGGCCATATAGAAACGCTTGAAGGGGGCGATCTCGGTGATCACCGGATCGTTGAACGCCTTTTCTTCGTTGAGTCTCTTTTTATAGGCTTCCGCTTTCTGGTGCTGCTCTTCGTTGTGGTAGTAGATAACAGAGCGGTACTGGGTGCCCACATCATTTCCCTGACGGTTCAGTGTGGTAGGGTCGTGGCAGGTCCAGAAGGCAGCCAGCAGCTCATCAAAAGAGATGATAGCCGGGTCGTAGTAGATGTTGCACACCTCGGCATGGCCGGTAGTGCCATTGCATACTTCCCTGTAGGTAGGGTTGTCTACCTGTCCGCCACTAAAGCCGGATTCTACGAGGCGCACACCCTTCAGTTGCTGAAACTGAGCTTCTGTGCACCAGTAGCAGCCCGCACCAAAGGTGGCTGTTTCTTCTTTGTGTGTTTTGTCTGTGGCAGTGGTGGTGTTCATCTGTCTGAATGTTTTTGAGTTGTGGTAGTTGTTCTTCTGGGCGCATGCCTGCAGTTGCAGCATCAGCAGCAATAACGGAGTGAAAAGCTGAACGATCTTTTTCATTGAGTCAAATTTAGGAGTATATACGTTAGCAATGAGGGCTGCGGTTTTGTAGGGGCGGGGTATTTACATATCCTTTAACAATGGGGGCATCAGCCAATGTTATGGGAGGAGGGGGATATTAAGAATTCCGGCAAAAAAACAGAGCCACCCTATGCGGATGGCTCTGCTCTGTAAAAGGAGTTCTGTAAGGTATTAAAGGCCCAGTTCTTTGCGCTGTGTGGCATCTATGGTAGATGGTGCATCCAGCATCACATCGCGGCCGGCATTATTCTTAGGGAAGGCGATATAGTCGCGGATGCTTTCCTGGCCACCCAGCAAGGCGCACATACGGTCAAAGCCGAAGGCGATACCGCCATGTGGTGGTGCGCCATATTCGAATGCACCCATCAGGAAGCCGAATTTTTCCTGTGCTTCTTCCTTGCTCATGCCCAGTGCTGCAAACATCTTCTCCTGCAGGTCGCGGTGGAAGATACGGATGGATCCGCCACCTATTTCGGTACCGTTCAGCACTATATCATAGGCATTGGCTTTGATGCTGCCGTACTTGCTCAGGTCGTTCATCCATTCTATATGCTCTGGTTTAGGAGAGGTGAACGGATGGTGACGTGCCACCCACCTGTTGGCTTCTTCATCGTGCTCAAACAGGGGGAAGTCTATTACCCACAGTGGTTTGTATTCATCCGGGTTGCGCATACCCAGGCGGTTGCCCATTTCCAGGCGCAGTTCGCTCATGGCTTTGCGGGTGCGTGTTTCGGCACCTGCCAGCATTAGTATCAGGCTGCCTGCCTCTGCCTTGCAGAAGGTGGCTATAGCTTTCAGTTTTTCTTCAGAGAAGAACTTATCTATGCTGCTTTTGTAAGTACCATCGGCATTGCACTTGATGTATACCACTCCGCTCATGCCTATCTGCGGGCGTTTCACCCATTCAGTCAGCTCATCGAGTTGTTTGCGGGTATATTCGCTGCAGCCGGGCACTGCAATGGCCAGTATGCTTTCTGCGTTGTTGAACACAGGGAACTCGCTCTGCCACAGGGCGCTGGTATCTGCTGCATCGCTGCGCTCTGCTGCTATTGGTGTTTTGATATTGCCAATGGTCATGCCGAAGCGGATATCGGGCTTGTCGTTGCCGTAGAACCACATTGCGTCATCCCACGTCATACGGGGGAAGTCTTCTGTGATCTCTACGCCCTTCACATCCCTGAATACGTGTTTGAACAGGCCTTCGAAGGTGTTGAGGATATCTTCCTGCTCCACAAAGCTCATTTCACAGTCTACCTGTGTGAACTCGGGCTGCCTGTCGGCGCGTAGGTCTTCATCGCGGAAACATTTTACCACCTGGTAGTAGCGGTCATAGCCACTCACCATCAGCAGTTGTTTGAAGGTTTGCGGGCTCTGCGGGAGTGCGTAGAACTGGCCTTCGTTCATGCGGCTTGGCACAACGAAGTCGCGTGCACCTTCAGGCGTACTGCGAATGAGGAACGGGGTTTCTATATCCCAGAAGCCCTGAGTGTCGAGGTAGTTGCGCACAGAGCGGTTCACTTTGTAACGCAGTTCCAGGTTGCGGCGCAGCGTAGGCCTGCGCAGATCCAGGTAGCGGTATTTCATACGCAGTTCGTCACCGCCGTCGGTATCTTCTTCAATAGTGAAGGGAGGCGTGGCTGCGCTGTTGAGTATGGTGTAAGAGGTTACTTCTATCTCTATATCGCCCGTAGGGATCTTACCATTCTTGCTGGTGCGCTCCACAACTTTACCCTTTGCCTGTATCACGAATTCGCGGCCGAGGGGCTGGGCATCGAGCATAGTGTTGAGCTGTTCGTTGAAGTAGAGCTGGGTAATACCGTAGCGATCCCTGAGGTCTGTGAAGGTAATACTGCCAAACTTGCGGACGGTCTGAACCCATCCGGCCAGAGTAACTTCTGAGCCTGTATGCTGCATGCGCAATTCGCCGCACGTATGTGAACGATACATAATTAGTATGATTTAAAGGAGTGCGAAGATAGTTATTAATCTGCTGTCATACTTTAAGACAAGCAATAGGATATGGGTGAATTGTAATTATGACTGGTCTTTTGGCTAAATATTGTCACTTTTACGGCAATGCGTCTGTGGAAAAGGTATGCGTTTCCATCTCTGTAGTCAAAGAATAGGGCTAAGGCATGCATCTCAATATAAGGGAGGCTGGTATCACCTTTAAGTGCAGGTAGCGAAGGGTTGTTACACTTGTTAAAGAAAATTAAAATCACATTTCTTTGTCTAACTATTTATACATTGCCCGTTTAAATTTGCGGTCATAACAGTATGTTCCAGTTCCAACACATAAACTACCTCTATGCTCTGGCGGTACTGCCATTGCTGATAGTACTATTTATGAGCGTCATATACTGGCGCAAGCGGAAGTTGCAGAAGCTAGGCAGCGAGCGCCTGTTTGCAGATCAGATACAGGGCTATATAGCAGGCAGGAATACGTTCAAGTTCATTCTGATGAGTATTGCGCTGTTCACCATCATCATTGGCTGGGCCAATCTGCGGATGGGGGATAAGTCTGAGAAGTCGGAGCGCAAGGGTGTGGACGTGGTAATAGCACTGGATGTGAGCAAGAGTATGCTTGCCAAAGACATTCAGCCCGACAGGCTTACCCGAGCCAGGCAGCTTATCATGCGCCTGACAGATAAGATGAAGAATGACAGGGTAGCGCTGATCGTATTTGCCGGCAAGGCATATATGCAGGTGCCCCTGACCATAGACTACAGCTCTGTGAAGATGATATTGCAGAATGTGAGTCCGGATATTGTACCAACACAGGGTACCGTGATCTCTGATGCCATAAATATGGGTATGGAATCTTTTGCCCGTAATGAGCGCAAGTTCAAATCGCTGATCGTTATATCAGACGGAGAGGATCATGATGAAAAAGCGATAGAAGCGGCAAGGCTGGCGGCAGAAGAAGGCGTGATCATACACACTGTAGGCGTAGGGTCTCCGCAGGGTAGTACACTTTACGACCCGGAGACTAAGTCGGTGAAGTTGGATGAGAATGGTACGCCCGTGGTGAGTAAGCTGAATGAGGAAGCGCTGAGAAGTATCTCAAGTGCAGGACGTGGCACTTACAGTATGCTGCAGAATACAGATGAGGTTGCGGAGCGACTAAACACATCTCTGGAGAGCATGGAGCAGAAAAATCTGGGTTCTATGATGTTCACAGACTTTACCAGTTACTTCCAGTATTTCTTATTGGCAGGGTTCCTGCTGTTGTTGATAGAATGGTTATTGCCGGGTGCAAAAAGGAAAAATAAAAAGAAGGTCAATGAATCAGCTGCATAAATATATTAGCAACGCATATTCTGCTCTGCGTATTTCTGCTTTGCTGCGGACAGGAATGGTATTGCTACTGGCATTTGCCGGAGGCAATGCAGCGGCACAGGTGAGCAGGCTCATAAACACAGGTAACTCTCTGTACGGACAGAAAAGATATAAGGAAGCGGCTGCCGACTATGCTAAGGTAGTAGCCAAGAAACCTAACTATACTCCGGCCCTGTTCAATCTGGGCAATAGTCTGTATCAGCAGAAACAGTTCGACTCGTCGCGCAGGGTGATGGAGGCTACTGCAAAAGTGGCTACCAAAAAAGAAGACAAAGCTGCTGCTAACTACAACATAGGTAATACGTACATGTCTCAGCAGAAATGGGATGATGCTATAAATGCTTATAAGCAGACCTTGCGTGCCAATCCGCAGGATGCAGATGCGAAGTACAATCTTTCTTATGCAGAGCAGATGAAGAAAAAACAGGAACAGCAGGATAAGGATAAAAAGAAAAAAGAAGATAAAGACAAGAAGGATAACAAGGATAAAGACAATAAGGACAACAAGGATCAGAAAGACAATAAGGACAAGAAGGACGATAATGATCAGCAGGATAAGGATAAAAAAGACGATAAAGAAAAAGACCAACATCCGCAGGGGCAGCCAAGTAAGTTATCTCAGCAGCAGGCCGAGCAGTTGCTGAATGCATTGCAGCAGGAAGAGAAGAAGCTGCAGGATAAAATGAAGAAAGAAAAAGGTGCGCCTGTACGCATGCAAAAAGACTGGTAGCATGATGCGTTGTATGTTGCAAGAGTTAGCAGATTTGCGATAAAATGCAACACAAAATCAGTAGTGATCTCTCTCCTTTTTTGTAATAAGCAACAACCAATTGTGCGCACAAATGATGTGTGTTGAAAGTAGACAGTTCGCATTTTTGTGGATAACTTGTCAACATCTTTCTGGTATCTTCAAAAATTTCTCTGAATAATTTTTTAGTAGCAGGATTTCTTTTTAATATTGTGTAAGGATTGTGCTTACTAACCCATCCTTTATATAGCCCGGCAGTCCACAACCTCGCCGGGCTTTTTTTTGTACCTACCTCAAAGCCTTTGCAGGCGCGCTTTTCAGACTATAGCAACATATCATTGTAAGCAGCACCTAACTGAGTTTAGTATTGCTGTTGCATGTATACACAACATAAAAAAAGCAGCATCTTTTTGAGATGCTGCTTTTGCGAATGAGTGAAATGTGATGTGTATTCCTGCTGTTGTGTTTTGTGTTGCTGACAATGTCAGTGAGTTTTACACATTACTTGCCTGAGTCTTCTGATCTTTCTTTTTCTATTTTGCCGCGGCGCAAAGGATTGGCAGTATTCTCTGCATACTGTTCGCGCTGGCGCAACAGATCTAGTGCCTGGAAAACTGCTTCGCGGAAAGAAGATGGATCTGCAATGTCTTTGCCTGCTATATCGAAAGCAGTGCCATGATCTGGTGAAGTGCGGATAACAGGAAGACCTGCCGTGTAGTTCACCCCCTCGCCTTTTGCCAGCGCTTTGAAACCTACCAGACCCTGATCGTGGTACATAGCCAATACCGCATCGAACTGAGTATAGCTTGCATTGGCAAAGAAAGCATCGGCACTGTAAGGGCCAAATACTATTGCATCCTTCTGCTTCATGCTTTCTATGAGCGGCCTGATGATGGTCTGCTCTTCGGTGCCTATCTGGCCATCGTCGCCGGCATGTGGGTTGAGGCCCAATACTGCGATACGTGGTTTGTCTATACCAAAGTCTTTTATGAGTGATTCTCTGAGAATGCTGAGTTTTGTCTGCAACAGTTCTTTGGTAATAGATGCTGCTACTTTTGAGATAGGCAGATGTTCTGTAGCCAATGCCACCCTCAGCGAATTGCTATAGAGGATCATGAGCACATCTTTGGCGCCGAACTTGTCTTTAAAGAAAGGTGTATGGCCTGTATACGGGAAGTCGGGCAGGTTGGTATTGCTTTTATGTATAGGAGCAGTAACAATAGCATCGAGCTGACCATCTTTGAGGCACTGCGTAGCTACCATAAGTGAACGGATGGCATATTTGCCACCTGCTTCTGTGAGTACACCCGGTTGGATAGGTACTTCATCTTCCCAGCAGTTGAATACATTCACCTGCTTAGTATTGAGCTTGGTGAGATCTTTGGTACTGGTGAAATTGAAAGGGATCTCGGCATTGATGCGCCTGTAGAAGTTGATGACCTTATTGGAAGAGAAGATAACAGGAGTGCAGAGATCGAGAATGCGGTTGTCGGTAAAGGTTTTGATGATCACCTCTGTACCGATACCATTCAGATCGCCTGTGGTAATACCTATTACCGGTTTTTCGCTATTAGTATTCATGTAGTTGTTGTTGTGAGTAAAGATGAAGTTAAGCCTTATTATAATGCCCCAGGAAGTCGAGCAGCATGCGCATGCCGTATGCAGTACCACCTATAGGCATGTATGCCTTGCGTGCAGTAAAGAATGATACGCCTGCAATATCGAAGTGCATCCAGGGGTAGTCGGTAAAGTGTTCGAGGAACTTACCGGCAGTAATAGCACCACCAGTAGCACCACCAACATTCTTGAGGTCTGCGATATCAGATTTGATCTGATCACCGTATTCGTCCCACAGCGGGTATTCTACCAGACGCTCGTACTGGCGCATGCCGCTGCTATGGAAGGCTGATCTTACGCTGTCGTCTGCAGTGCCCATGCATACTATGCCATGCTCGCCAACGGCAGCAGATGCTGCGCCTGTGAGTGTGGCGAAGTCTATGACCAGTTCCGGTTTGTATCTTTTTGCCCAATGCAGTGCATCAGCAAGAATCATGCGGCCTTCAGCATCTGTATTCAGTACCTCTACTGTTGCGCCGCTATACATCTTAATAACATCGCCCGGTGTGTATGCTTCTTCGCCCGGCCTGTTGTCTGTGGCAGGAACCAGTGCAATGATGTGTAAAGGCAGTTGCATTTTTGCAATGGCATACATGGCGCCGCTTACCACTGCCGCACCGCTCATATCGCTCTTCATGCGATCCATAGAGTTGGCAGTAGGTTTCAGCGAAAGACCACCTGTATCATATACTACACCCTTTCCTACCAGTACTATTGGTTTTTTGTTGAGTGCTTTTTTGGGCACATACTCCATAACGGTGAATGTAGGAGGCTGGATACTACCGCTATTCACAGAAAGGAGGCCGCCCATTTTTTCCTTAACGATGCGCGCTTTGTTGAGTACTGTAACTTTGAAACCTGCTTCTTTGCCAATAAGTGTTATCTCTTTGGCCAGCTGTTCTGCAGAGAGATAGTTCACCGGTTCGTTTACCAGTGTTCTTGCCTTGTACATGGCATCTACTGTTATCTGCAGTTGTGCTGTTTCTTTTACTGTAGCAGAATTCTTGGCAATGAATATGGTGCGCAGAGAATGCTCGAGTTTCTTGGCCTCAGTGCGGTACTTGAGGAACTGGTAGTTTGCCAGAGCAGTACCCTCGGCAACCAGCAGTGCTGCATTTGCTACAGCGGACATGTTGTTGATAGTGATATCCTGCAGTTTGTGCCTGTTGCAGAGTGCCTGCAATTCTGCTCCGGATTTGCGGGCACCTTCGGCAGTTTGCCAGTCGGTCTTTTTGGTTTTGAGGAGTATAATGAAATAAAAGCCGTTGTAGCGGTTGATGGTAGCCATTGACTGGTCTGCGTTGAAAAGACCAGCAGCATATTTAATCTCTTCCGGGCTGAGGCCGGTGATCTGGTCCAGTTTCTTACTATCGTCTATGATCCATGCGTGATCGTTCGCCGACGATCTCTGTGCAATTTTTATTTCCATGCTATAAAGTTAAAAATAAGCGGCGAAGGTAGTGCAATGTTGTATGAAAAGTAAAAATGCTGCGACTCCAGGCTATTCACCTTGACCGGAATCCCCAATAACGAGGACAACAGACTGTAATTCAAGGGTAGATAAGCTCTGATATATTTGCCGCTATAATCTTATTCAAGTTTGTACTTTTGCCGCATGTACACGCTGAAGAAAAGCCTCGGACAACATTTTTTGCATGATGAGAATATGTGCAAGAAGATAGTAGGTTTCATAGACAGGAAAGAAGGTATGAACCTGCTGGAAGTGGGACCCGGCGGCGGTGCGCTGACCAAGTATCTGCTAGAATGGCCGGATGTGCAATACAAGGCAATAGAAATAGATGAGGAGAAGGTAGTGTATCTGCACAAGACCTATCCGCAGCTGCAAGGTAAGATAATAATGCAGGACATACTGAAGGCTGATGCTCCTTTTGAGGGTGCATTTTCGGTAGTAGGTAATTTTCCATACAACATTTCTTCTCCTATATTATTCAAAGTGCTGGACTGGGAACCTCAGGTAACGGAGGTGATAGGCATGTTTCAGAAAGAAGTGGCGTTGAGAGTGGCCTCGGGCCCCGGCAGTAAGGTATATGGTATACTGAGTGTGCTGATGCAGGCCTTCTTCAGCGTAGAGTATCTTGTAGATGTGCATGAGAACTGTTTTACTCCGCCACCCAAGGTGAAGAGTGGTGTGCTGCGTTTCACAAACCTCCACAACCCTTACCATATAGGCGATAAGCGCAGATTTGTGATATTGGTAAAAGCAGCTTTTAACCAACGCAGGAAGACACTGCGTAATGCATTGAAAAGTGTGATACCAGCGGAGCGTATGCCTGCAGATCCGATCTTTGATAAAAGAGCGGAACAATTATCAGTAGCTGATTTTGTAGCTTTATATAATAACTATGGCCAGAACACACCATCTTAATAAGGTGCTGATAGCAGCACCTGTAAACAAAGTACTTACTGACGGACTTACCGCAATGGGTTATGAATGTGTGCTGCAGGAAGAGATAAGCCAGCAGAAAGCTTTCAGGCACATAGCAGACTGTGTGGGTGTGATCACATCGACGAGGCTGCAATTGAATAAAGAACTGCTGGATGCTGCGCCAGGCTTGCAATGGATAGGGCGTATGGGTTCTGGCATGGAAGTGATAGATCTGGATCATGCCGCAGCTAAGGGTATAGTATGTTATGGTAGTCCGGAGGGCAACTGTAATGCAGTGGGAGAGCATGCTGTAGGTATGTTGCTGGCGCTGATAAGGCGTATAACATGGAGCCATACGGAGATAGGCGCAGAGATATGGCGACGAGATGAGAACAGAGGTTTTGAGCTGGAGGGAAAGACCATAGCCATAATAGGTTACGGGCACGCTGGAATGGCATTTGCCAAGAAGCTGCAAGGTTTTGATATGCGCATACTGGTGTATGACAAGAAGCCGATAACCGATGCACCGGCGTATGTGGAGGTATGTGATCTGAGGACCATATATAAGGAAGCAGATATAGTGAGCATACATGTGTCGCTGCAGCCTGATACCGTCAATTACTTTAATGATGACTTCATGGCAGCAATGCAGAAGCCATTTATACTCATCAACACATCGAGAGGGGCGGTAGTGAATACCCGTACTTTGTATAATGGTATAAAGGCAGGTAAGGTGATAGGTGCCTGCCTGGACGTTTTTGAGCATGAGCCGATAACCAAGGCCGATAAGGAGCTGAGGGACACCATAAATGAGCTGATATTTCTGCCTTTGGTGATAGTGACCCCCCACATTGCGGGATATACACATGAGGCACTGTATAAAATGAGCAAAGTTTTGCTGGAAAAGATACAGGCCGGAGATAAGTAATGATATTTGCTTATTCGAATTTTATCAATTTGTATTTTTTGGCCATAAAAGAGGGTTGTAGGGGGTAATTTTAGCTTTTTGCTAAAAATATTTTAACTAAAACCCAAGATTATGGTAACGTCTTTCGTCTATTTATACAGGACGAATTGATTTTATTGTTCTTATGTAGAGGAAAACAATTTAAAAGTGTAAAGAAAATATGTGTTTTCACGGTGGTTTTTAACAGATTTTTTTATCTTTACGCCTCATTTGCTAATAATTTATTAATGTTGGATATGACACGTACACTACGTTATCTGCTTTTGTTTCTATTTACAGGACTATCCGGATCTGTATTTGCCCAAGGCGAAATTGCCGGAAAGGTGTTGGACGAAAAGAAGGAACCCCTTCTTAGTGCAACCGTTCAGGTATACCAGGGCGGGATATTAAAGGGAGGAAATGTGACCGATTTTGACGGTATGTACTCAGTAAAACCCCTGGAACCAGGCTTTTATGATGTACTTGTATCGTTTACAGGTTATGATTCTATGATGGTAACAAGGGTTATCGTAGAACCAGGTCACAAAACAACTCAGAACTTCACTATGTCGAGGACATCTATACTGATAGGTGGCCCTACTGTTGTGATCACCGGTTATAAGAAGCCACTTGTAAAAGAGGGTAGCGGAGGTACAACAGTACTTACCAGCGATGATATAAAGGTGCTGCCAACAACCGACGTGTCGGATATGGTGGGTCTGGCACCAGCTCTGTATCAGGGTCAGCGCGGTAAGGGCGTAAACATTGGCGGTTCACGCGGTTCGGGTACATTGTACATCATTGATGGTGTGCAGGTACAGAACATTGGTGAAGATGCAAACACCGGTATCAACATGGCGCAGAACGCTGTGGAGCAGATGGAGGTAATAACTTCCGGTATCCCTGCCAAATATGGTGACGTATCTGGTGGTGTGGTAAACATCACTTCTCGTGGTGTTGCGAGGAAAACAACCGGTAACGTGCGTCTGCAGCACTCGATAGATGGTTACAACAACAACCTCGCTTCTTTCTCTATTGCTGGTCCGTTGTACAAGAAAAAAATAAAAGGTGACAGCATCAACAAAAAACCAGTTCTTGGTTTTGCATTGAGCGGTGACGTATATGACGATCATAACAGGTATCCTACCTATGACAAACAGTGGGTAGTAAAAGCCGACAAACAGCGCGCGATGGAACTGAATCCACTTAGGGTTCTGTCTGACAACAGCGGTGCTAAGATCTATAACTACGAATCGAACTATGTAACTTTCTCTGACATGGAACAGAGGAAAGTGCAGCCACGTAACCAGACACAGGAAATACGTTTGAATGGTAAACTGGATTACCAGCTTACTGATAACCTGCGTGTTATTACCGGTGGTATGATCGATTATGTAGCTGATGACAACTACTCTCGTACTACATCTCTTATGTCTCCACAGGGAACTGTAAAAGGTAACACTTTCACAGGTCGTGGTTTTGTTCGTTTCACACAGAAGTTCGGTAAGATGAATGATACATCAAGCCGCAACAACATCATATCTAACGCGTTCTATAGTGTACAAGCTGATTACCAGAGGACTACAACATGGAGCTATGATCCACGTTTCAAGAAAGACTTCTTCAAATATGCTTATGTTGGTAAATTCAAATCAGAGCCAAGGGTGAATCGTTATGCACCAGGTGGTACTGACTCTTTCAGCGGCCGTACCGGTGTGGTACTGACAGGTAGCAACGCTACAGGTTATTCATTTGAGCGCAGCGAAACCAACCCGATCATTGCAAACTACACTACACAGTATTACAACTCACTGGAAGGTACATTGCCAACAAGCATACTGCAGGTACAGGCAAACAACGGTATGGCGAATGGTGATATGCCAAGGACTACTTACGCATTCAACGGTGGTGGTTTATTTGCATCACCAGGTAGCTCTATCAATGGTTATACTAACTTCCTTTCTGACCAGTATGCGCTTGATGTGAATGCATCATTTGACCTGATGGCCGGCAAAACAAAACATGCTATCGAATTCGGTCTTTATTACCAGCAGCGTATCATCAAATCATACACAGCAGTTGCCAACCTTGGTGGTACACAGTCTGTATGGTCGCAGATGAGGAACCTGGTAAGCACACTGGACAACCAGAACCTGAGGCTTGACAACCAGAACCCTATCTTCAGGGTGAACGGTAAAGACTATACTTATGTACCTAACCCATCAACTCCGGGTCAGGGTTCTTTCTATGACAAAGCAACGAACACACTTGCAACCGTTCTGCCTGGTCCGACCGATACTATATATTACAATCTGAAAAACATAGGCACCAGCAACTTCGACAAACAGTTGAGGAAGAAACTGGGTGTTGATGCAAATGCTATAATAAACATAGATGAAGTTGATCCATCTAAACTTTCACTGAACATGTTCTCTGCTGATGAGCTGCTGAACCTGAGTGGTAATGCATTTGTAAACTATTTCGGTTACAGCTATACAGGTGACAAGCAGACTGGTTCTGTAAACTTCAATGATTTCTGGACACAGAAAGACAAAGATGGCAACTTCACACGTCCGATCGGTGCGTTTACGCCTACTTATATAGCAGGTTACATACAGGACAGGTTCGATTACAAAGACCTTCACCTCAACGTAGGTGTTCGTGTTGACCGTTATTCTGCAAACACTAAAGTGCTGAAAGATCCATATTCACTGTATCCTGTAACTACTATAGAGCAGGTTGCCGGTACTACTAACAATGTAAATGGTGGTGTTCACCCATCAAATCTGCCATCAAACGCAGTAGTATATGTTAGTGACAACCAGTCTACTTCACCATCTATCATAGGTTACCGCAGCGGTATGACATGGTATGATCCTAAAGGTAAAATTATAGAAGACCCAGCTGTACTGAAACAATACTCTGATGGTCGTGACCCTCAGCCAATGATACAGTCTCAGTACAAGAATGTGAAAATGACAGACAGCAATTTCAATCCAAACCTGTCTTTCACCGATTACTCTCCACAGGTTACTGTAATGCCACGTATCCAGTTCTCTTTCCCTATATCTGACGTTGCTAACTTCTATGCACACTATGATATTTATGCACAGAGGCCTTACCCAAACACGATCGGTAATGCAACAGCATGGGATTATTATCAGCTGTCTACTCAGGCTCCAACAGGTGTTATAGCAAATGCTAACCTGAGGTCTCAGAAAACATTTGACTATGAAGTAGGTTTCCAGCAGAAACTTACAGACCATTCTGCGATCACTATCACAGCGTTCTACAAAGAGCGTAAGAACATGGTTAACGTAGTACCTTACCTGTTTGCATATCCATATGGATATCAGACATACGGCAACCGCGACTTCTCTACCACAAAAGGTACTACATTGATGTATGACCTGCGTGCTACTAACCACCTGAAAATGACCCTTTCTTATACCCTGCAGTTTGCAGAAGGTACAGGTTCATCTTTCAATGGTGGCAGGGGCTTGCTGAGCACACTGATCAACGAAGGTCTTCCTAACCTGAGGTATGTAACTAACCTGAACATTGACTCTCGTCACTACATTGCAATGAATGCTGATTACAGGTTCTTTGATGGCGAAGGTCCAACCATTGGTGGTAAGCATGTATTCCAGAACGCAGGTGCTAACTTCATTGTGAAAACAAGGAGTGGTGAGCCATACACTAGGTACACAGACGCCCTTGGCCAGACAGTGGTAGGTGGTGTGAACGGTGCAAGGCTGCCATGGCACTTTGGTACAGATATGCGTGTAGATAAAGACTTCGCATTGAAATTCGGTAAGAAAAACAAAGAAGCTATTGAAGGTGTAAAACCAAAACGTCCTAACTATATTAAGGCTATCGTGATGGTGAACAACCTTTTCAATACAAGAGAAATACTTGGAGTACATGGTTTTACCGGTCGTACGGATGACAACGGTTACCTGGTATCTACATTTGGCCAGCAGTATGTGCCACAGCAGATCAACCCACAGTCTTACATTGATCTGTATAAGATATACCAGAATAACCCAGGCTTCCTGAACTACGCCAGGACAATCAATTTTTCACTCGAGTTTAATTTTTAATAATCTTTTATTAATATAACTATTACAGGTTATGATATTCAGAAATAAAACAAAGTTTGTCAGCGCGGTTGTGCTAATGATCTTGATGGGAGCCGGCAATACTGTGAATGCACGCGAAAACGTGGGCGCAAAAAGACCTACAACCCAATTAAAGTCGACAGCAGCAGGTTGCCAACCAGCAACAGCGGCGATAGACCTTGATATCAACAACGTTCGCGCCCGTTTGATGACAGGTGGTGATATGTGGTGGAATCAGGGTGGTTCGTCAAATGCTGCATACGAGATCCCGAAAGGGTCTGGTAAGCACTCTCAGTTTGCAGCTTCGTGCTGGATAGGAGGGTATGATCAGCAGGGACAGTTGAAAGTTGCCGCCCAGACCTATCGTCAGGATGGCAATGACTACTGGCCCGGTGCATTGGATAATGATGGAAAGATCACATCGGAAGTATGTTCTGCATGGGATAAATTCTGGAAAGTAGATCGTGCTACCATCAAAAGGTTCATACAGGCCTATAAAACAGGTACTGATCTGAAAGCATCTGATTTTGATGCGATCAATGAGTGGCCGGCTACAGGTAATACTAACGTTAAAGGTCAGGGATCAGTGAAACTGAGTCTGAATCCTAATAACAGCTATGCACCCTTCATTGATAATGATGGTGATGGCAAATACAATCCTGAAGCAGGTGACTATCCTGATATCAATGGTGACCAGTATATATGGTGGGTATTCAATGATGCAGGTAACGTTAAACAGCAGTCTCTTACGGCGGCAATGGGTATAGAGGTACAGACAAGTGCTTTTGCCTATGCGACTCAGGACTTCCTGAATAATGCAACATTCTGCAACTATCGTGTTATCAACCGCGGTCCGCTGACCATAGACAGTACTTACATTGCTGTATGGGATGACTGTGATCTTGGTTATTATCTTGATGACTTCATTGGTTGTGACACAACACGTGGTCTTGGTATCATGTATAATGCAACAAACAATGATGGTGGTGCAGCAGGTAACCCGCTGAACAGCTATGGTTTGAATCCTCCACAGGTCGGTCTGGATTACTTCCAGGGTCCAAAACGTACAGTGAAACTGCCAAGTGGCAAGGATACAGTGCAGGAGTTGAAAATGACCAACTTCACATATTATAACAATGACCCGAGTATCATTGGTAACCCTAATAACGGTATCCAGATATACTATTACATGACGGGTTCTATCAGGAACGGTGAGCGTTTTTCTTATGACTTTACCGGTGCAGGTATCCCATCAAAAGGATATGGTACAGGCCCGGTATCAAACTTTGTGTTCTGGGGTGATCCATCTGATAACACACAGTGGTCAGAGTGTGCTTCAAACAACAACCCGGGTGACAGGCGTTTCATCTTCTCTTCAGGTCCATTCCAGCTGAAACCAGGTGCTATAAATGATATCACTTTCGGTTGTATCTGGGCTTCTCAGATAGGTGGTTGTCCAAGTACCAACTTTAAAACTATCAAAAACATAGATGACGGTGCACAGGCATTATTTGATTCTAAGTTCAAAACTGTAGAAGGTCCTGAAGCACCAACTCTGAAAGTAAGGGAGCTGGACAGGAAGCTTGTTTTCTATATGGTTAACGAACAGGGTAGTAACAACTTTGGTGAAAACTATGGTCGTACAGATGGTAAATACAATGACTCTCTGCAGTATCATCAGTCAGTTGTGAAATCTAAAGGTGTAAGTAACGACTCACTTTACAAATTCCAGGGTTACAGGGTATTCCAGTTGGCTAACAGCCAGGTATCTACTGCAGAGATCTTCGATCCGGTTACAGGTGAAGTAGATAATACTAAAGCAATTGAGGTGTTCCAGTGTGACATATCTGACAGTGTTTCTCAGATAGTGAACTATGTGAAGAACATACCGGTAAGTGATACTACACACATTGCACAGATCAAAGTAAAGGGTAAGGACAGCGGTATAGTACACAGCTTCCAGCTTACTCAGGATCAGTTTGCTACAGGTAATGACAAACGTTTCATCAACTATCGTAACTATTACTTTACTGCGATAGCATATGCGTACAATAATTTCAAATCTTTCGATCCTAAGAATACAGTAGCTACACAGGATGTACCTTATATTGGTAGTGCACACTCTGCAGGTGGTAATGAAATTAAAATTGTAGCAGCACTTCCTAACCCAGCAAACGGCGCGATGGGTACTGTTATCAATTCAGACTATGGTGATGGTGTTATCATCAAGAGGATACAGGGTACAGGTAACGGTGGACTTGAAACACAGATGGATGAGGCTTCAGAGAACACAGCTGTTACAACAGGCCGCATTGCTCAGCCAACTTACATACAGGGTCTTGGTCCTGTGAATGTTAAGATCATCGATCCGGTAAAAGTTCCTGCAATGGATTGGGTAATTCAGATCAATGGTGCAAACCAGGTTACAGGTTCAGGTTCATCAGCAGTTTCTGTAGAAGGTATAGTTGACTCAGGTTCATGGACACTTACGGGCTTCAGTGATGATGGTACTAAAGTTACCATCTACGGCGAGCATACCATAGGTGGTTTGAATGAGCAGATCCTTTCTGACTACGGTATGTCTGTATCTGTTAAACAAGTAGATCCTCCGGGCTCTAATACTACAGGTACTAGGAACGGTTATATTACATCAAATGTTGTATTTGAAGATCCATCTCAGCCATGGTTGTGGGGTGTGAACGACGAATCGGACAGTAGCTTTGCAAACTGGTTGAGGGTTGGTTCTAAATCAAGCTTCTCTGCACCTTCTGCAACAAACCCATGTAATTTCAATGACAACAAAATAGGTGCAAACTTTGCTGATCCTAAAGCTCAGTTCGGTAACATGCTTTCAAACTTCACACCTGTGAAGAATTCATGGGGCCCTTATGGTCTGTCAGCTTATTATTTTGCGCCAGGTAGCTTTGCAGGTACTACAGTATGTGGTCATCACCCATCAGCATTTGCTTTCACAAGCATTAATCAACTGAAAGTGCTGAACGATGTGGATGTAGTATTCACTAAAGACAAAACAAAATGGACCAAGTGTGTGGTACTGGAAATGCAGGAAGATAAAAACCTTGCAGAGAACAGGGGTGAGAAATTCTTTATGAGGAAACATAAAGGATGGACAGGTGAATGTAAGGCTGACGGATCTCCAATCTACTCTGAATCTGCAGAAGACGAGGGTACATCATGGTTCCCGGGTTATGCAGTTGATCAGAACACAGGTGAGCGTTTGAACATTGTATTCGGTGAAGATTCTTATCTTTCTTCAGACAATGGTGATGATATGATCTGGAACCCATCAGCTCCTAAAGGATTGAACGGTTTCAACCCATATGATGGTTCTATCATCTTCGGTGGCAAGCACTATGTATATGTGCA
Source organism: Bordetella parapertussis (assembly GCA_943331005.2). Lineage (GTDB taxonomy): Bacteria > Bacteroidota > Bacteroidia > Chitinophagales > Chitinophagaceae > Nemorincola. The sequence goes on along the minus strand of CALQJX020000008.1, from coordinate 102,679 downwards.
GGGTACTAAGTATGACAGTGGTAAGGCATTTGCAACCAACCTGAAAAATGTTGGTACAAGCGTTCCGTTACACAGGGCTGCATATGCAAACTTCCAGTGGGTAGGTCTTCCAATGGTGAATCCAAACAGCGGTATGCTTTCTGCAAAAGACGGTCTGATCCCAACAACTACAAGGTTGAGGTTCAGGGTTGACAGGCCATATATGCCATATGTTGCAGTGGATACAAATACTGCATTTGCAAAAGTTGGTACTACTGTAACTCCAGGTCAGGCAGCAAATCCATACTATACATTCAGCACTAAGGAGCAGGCTCCGGCTAAACTTTCTGATACATCAGATCGTAACAAGCTGATCACCAGGATCTATGCAGTGCCAAATCCATACTATGGTTACTCAGGATATGAGAAAGCAGGCAGCCGTTTTGATACTAAAGTAAGGATCATCAACCTGCCGGCTAAAGCAACAGTACGTATCTACTCTCTGGATGGTACATTGGTACGTTCACTGTCTAAGAGTGATGCAGGTACTTCATACCTTGATTGGGATATCCGCAACACTGCAGGTCTGCCTATAGCAAGCGGTATGTATCTGATACATGTGAATGCTGAGGGCATTGGTGAAACTGTAATCAAATGGTTCGGATCACTGCGCCCACTGGATGTGACACAATATTAATCTGGATTTAATTCCGGGTGGGCAACCACCCGGAATAATAAATATTTTATAGTTTAGAATTATGAAAAAACTTTCGATAAAATCATTTGTTGCGTTGTGTGCTATTGCCGCTTCTTACACTGCGATGGCTGGTAATAAAGACCGTTCAGGTCAGGCAGGTGCCCCTGAAATGATGATCAATCCGTGGGCTCGTTCTACCGGAATGTTTGGTCTGAATGTATCGCATGTTACGGGCATGGAATCAATGAAGGCGAATGTTGCGGGTCTTGCATCTACGAACTCGACAGAAGCGGGTTTGTCTCGCGGACAGTACCTGAGTGGCACAAACATCAACATTAATAACATTGCTATTGCTCAGAAAATGGGTGAATCGAGTGTTATAGGTGTAAACCTGATGTCTATGAACTTTGGTGATATCACTACCACTGAGTTCAACAGTCCTGAAGGCTACGGTAGCTACCGTCCTCAGTTCCTGAACATTCAGCTGGCTTTTGCAAAACAATTCTCGTCTCACGTTAATGCCGGTGCTGCAATGACCTATGTGTCTGAGCAGGTTGGTAACATAGGTGCGCTGGGTGTTGCTTTTGAAGGTGGTATACAGTATGTTACCGGTAAGAAAGATAATTTCCATTTCGGTATCACGCTGCGTAACCTTGGTAGCAACATGCGTTTCACCGGTACCGGTTTTGCAGTAAATGCAGACAAGCCACAGAGTGATCCTACATTCGTTGTGTCTCAGCAGTATCCTGCTGATAAATTCTCCATGCCTACTTATCTGAACTTTGGTGGTTCTTATGATTTCTATCTGGACGAGCACCATCTGAGCAGCAAGGACAGCACTCCTAAACACAGGCTTACTGCAATTGCTAACTTCCAGTCTAACTCATTCAATAATGACTATCTGGGTCTTGGTTTTGAGTATGGCTTCAGGAATATGGTAATGTTCAGGGCAGCATACAGGTATGAAAAAGGAATAGGTAGTGCAGAGAATTCTACTACTATGTATTCCGGTATAGCACTTGGTGCAACTGCACAGAAGAAATTCGGTGAAGATGGTCCTACAGTAGCAATTGACTACTCATTCCGTCCTACACAGCGTCCGGCAAATGGCGTCCATATGATGTCGATCCGCTTTACACGCTAATCATATTTTTTAGTATTTTTACATCGCAACGCTTCTGTCATACAGAGGCGTTGTGTTTTTTTCGTACCACTTAAACAATTGAAAAATGTCTGATTTGAACTACCTTACCAAGGAGACGCTGGCCCAGATAAAGGAAGAGCTGAACAAGTTGAAAACTACAGGCCGTGCGGAAATTGCCAGGCAGATAGCCGAAGCGAGAGAAAAAGGTGACCTCAAAGAAAACGCAGAATATGACGCTGCAAAAGAAGCACAGGGACATCACGAAGCGAAGATCGCCCAGTTGGAAAGTGTAATCGTATCGGCCAGGGTAATAGAAGCAAAAGATGTTGATATCAGTAAGGTATCGATACTGAGCAAGGTTACAGTAACCAATCTTGCAAATAAGAAAACTGTGATCTACCAGATCGTATCTGAAAATGAGGCTGATCTGAAACTGGGTAAAATTTCTGTAACATCGCCGATAGGCAAGGGATTGCTGGGCAAGGTAATAGGAGAAGTAGCTGAAATAACTGCTCCAAGCGGTACTTTTAAATTCCAGATCGAAAATATATCTATTTAGTATGGCCAGTATATTTTCCAGGATAATAGCAGGTGAGATACCCTGTTACAAAATTGCTGAAGATGAACATTTCTTTGCTTTTCTGGATATAGCCCCTATGCGCGAAGGTCATGTACTGGTGATACCTAAGACAGAGACCGATAAAGTATTTGATGTATGTGATGATCTGCTGCGGGAATGGCTGGTATTTGCCAAGCCTATAGCTAAGGCCATAGAAAAGTCTTTTCCTTGCAACCGCTGCGGGATAAGTGTGATAGGGCTGGAAGTACCACACGCCCACATGCATCTGGTGCCTATAGATAGTGCAGATGATCTGAACTTTACCCGTCACAAACTGAAGCTGACACAGGACCAAATGAAGCAGGCTCAGGATAAACTTCTTGCCGCGCTTAATGAACAATAATCAGCGAGTAACAGCAGGATACTCTTTGTCGCTGCTGCAACCACGAATCTTCCCCTTTTTCCATGCGGCCATGTCTGCAATGTAAGAAGGGGAATTTTTTTCTGCGGTAGCTTCACTATCAAGATCGCTGAGATCAGGTTTTCCTGCATTGACCCATGCAGTGTACCAGAGATCTGCAGTGAACTGAATGGCACTACGTAATTGTTGTTCCACCATGCCATCGAGCAATTCGTGATAGACATGTGCATATTCATAGGCATGTACCGGTTGTCCGAATTTGTTTTTTACCGGCTGGCCGTCTTTACCCAACACATATTTCAGTTCTTCGGGCTTATCCTTCTGCATTTTACGGTCGTTCTCCAGTAGCGGGGTAAGTAGTGCATAGCTGCTGTCTATGATGGTCCAGGTAGCTTTTTCTATGTCTTTGATGTAATGTGCTTCGCGTGTATTGAGTTTGTAATTGCGGCCAAACATTTCGGGTAATTGAGATTCCCAGTAGGAGTGAATGCCCTGCTGCCCTGTGAGCTGCCCATTGTGATTGATAGTAGTGTGCAGTGGTACATGTGCATCGCCTACATAATGACCCAGATCTGCAGCGAGGAAGAGTATCTCTGTTTTGCGTTTATTGCGGAATGCAGTAGAGAGTTTCTCCATCATTTCCTGAATGTACCAGGGTAGAATACCATAACGATCTACACTGTCTTTGCCGTATTTGTCAATCAGCACTTTGAGATCTGAAGGTATGGTCTCGTTCTTATAGCCATATTTCTCAAGGTCTATATAATGGCGGGGATGCTCTGCTTTGTCTTTGAGTGTGTATTTGCGCAGATCGGGCACGGTAGACTCTTCTACGATGAAGTCGGCATGGTTGTAGAAGAACATGCCCATGTCGGCAGGAAGTGCCAGTATAGCGCCTTTGTTGATGTGGTTGTGCCCCCATGTGCCCCAGCCATATGAGTTGAATGTGCCGGCAACCAGGATGCAACAGGTAGTTATGGCTTTTATGAACTTCTTTACCATAAGAAAGATCGGTTTTGTGCTATAGACTGTATAGCATGATTTATGCTGACAAGATAGTATATTATTTCTTCAGCGCTTTGCTACGTACTGAATATAATACAAACATCATAGCCGAAGTAACAGCACTGAGGATGAGTAACAACAGCAATGGGGATATGTCCTGAAGCAATAAAGAAAGTGCTATAAGGAGTATGTTTGCCAGTGCAATAGTGATTACCGCAGCAGTGTGACTAAAGCCTGCATCGAGCAGATAATAGTGTACATGTGTACGGTCGGCCAGTAGCGGAGATCTGCCTTTTGATAAACGAAGGATAAATACCCTTACAGCATCGTAAACAGGGATGAAAATTACAGACAGCATGACCATGAGTACCGCCTGAGAGGAATGCAGTAAGGGAAGTAAATGCGTATTCTGCCCGGTGCTGTAGAGGTTGACCACCGAGATGCAAAGGGTGAAAATGGTAAGACCGAGCAGCATAGAACCGGTATCGCCCATGTATATCTTAGCAGGGGCAACATTGTAGTATAGCAGCCCTATTGTAGCACCCATGAGGCTGAGTGAGATACCAGCCATATTCTGATCGCCCATGCCGGCAAAAAGAGCTGCAGCAATACCTGTATAGAGTATGGCAAGTGTGCATGCCAGTCCGTCTATACCATCCATGAAGTTGAACACATTGATGAAGAAGGTACACGCAAGTACTGTTATTGCCGTGCTGACAGGGTATGGCAAGTCCCAGATACCGGCAATGCCATATAGTGACGTGATGCGGATATCGGCAAGGAAAACGGTGATAGCTGCCGCTATGAGCTGCGCTACCAGCTTTTTGGATGGCCGCATGTTCATGATATCGTCATAGACACCGGTAAGGAAAAGAATGACGGAAGCGGCCACCACATAATACCATTCCAGGTACATGAAGAAAGCAGATGCCACCACATAGCCGGCAAATATGCCTATGCCGCCGAGGCTGGCGATCTGCGCACCATGAATCTTGCGCACATTATCGGGTATATCGAAGATGCGACGGGAATGAGTGATGAAAATGATCTTGCGTACGGCATACAGGCTGATGATAACAGACACCAGAAGGGCTGCCGGGTATAGTATATATGCTGGGATAAGCGCGATCATCTAATACATCAAAAATAAACAGCTGGAAGGCAAATGTCAAAAAAGCAATGAAATAGTTGCCCGACAGCTGAATAACGAAATAAGTGGTGGTTTATTTTGACAAAAAGTTTTTAGTGAAGGCATAGAGGTTGAACTGTGGCGAGCGTAATGCCTGTTTCAGATCGGCCTGAAGTTTGTAATGGTCTATGTCTTTCATTCGGTGTGCCTCAATGAGTTGCCAGCATTTTTCGGTGAGCAGGTGCAACCTTTTCTCGGGCATTGTATTCTGATGAACAAGGAACTGTTCTATGCATAGTGCCAGCTCTGCTATACCAATGGCATCTGTTGCTACGGTCTTTACTACAGGCGTTTCATCGTTGCCATTGGCCTTTTCGTGTGCCAGTATGCGGAGGTTGCGGAAGAGTCCTTCAGCACCATCGCGGTCTGCCTTGTTTACCACAAATATGTTGGCAATCTCCATAATACCCGCCTTGAGGGTCTGCACTTCGTCGCCTGCTTCGGGTACCAGTGTTACTACTGTACAGTCGGCAAGACCGGCAATTTCCACCTCGCTCTGGCCAACGCCCACCGTCTCTACCAGAATGATATCGAAGGGCGCTTCACGGACCACATCGGTGATCTCGATGATCTTGGCATTGAGACCGCCGAGCGCACCACGGGTAGCCAGCGAGCGAATGAAGATATTCGGGTTGGTGTAGTATTCGCTCATCCGGATCCTGTCGCCGAGGAGGGCACCATAATTGAATGGTGAAGAAGGGTCGATTGCGAGTACTGCGATCTTTTTATTTTCTTTGAGCCAGTGGTGCAGCAGTGCGTTTACGAGTGTACTTTTACCGGCACCGGGAGGGCCTGTAACGCCAATAACCTGTGCTTTACGGCCCGGGCTGAGTTGGAGCAACAGTTCGTCGTAGCCATTGAGTTCGTTCTCGACAACGGTGATGCCACGGGCAATGGCTGCAAAGCTGCCCTCGTGGATCTGCTGATATAAAGTTTTAATATTGCCCTGCACTAAAAGATGTTTTTCTGCGTTTTAATATAACCAGTACTTTACCTGTGAGCAAAAGTAGCTTTCTAAACGATAAGATGACAGACAAATCCAATGTTGCATTGGTTTGTATCCTGGGAATGTTTGCCGGCTTTCTGGTATCGCGGGCGGCATTGTCCATATCCATGTTCTTATTCGGGCTTAATGCCATACGCGATGTGCCGCCGAAACAGTGGCTGAAACAACGGTGGTGGCTGATGGGGCTGGCCTGGGTGGCCATGTTTGCCCTGTCGGGGTTATGGAGCGAGGATAAGGGGCAATGGGGCGATCACCTGCAGACTAAGCTGCCATTCCTGCTGCTGCCGCTGGCATTTTCTTATCAGCCCAAATTTTCTGTGAAGCAGATACAGTTCTTCACCATTTCGGTGGCAGTGATGCTGTTGTTTGCCGCTGGTTATACCATTTCTATATTTTTGAGTGATCCTGTGTTCTACATCAATGAATACAAGGTATCTCATATGTTGCCTACACTGCCCAAGAAAGACCATATAAGAAGCAGTATGGCCTCGGCATTGTTCATTATATGGTGTGTGTATGCCTGGCCGCAAATGCAGGGCAGGCGGCTGAAGATAATAGCGGGTAGCTGTGTGCTGCTACTGGTTGCCTACATACATATACTTGCTGCCAAGACAGGCTTGTTGTCCTTTTATCTGTTTCTGGGTGCATGGGGAGTTTATCTATCCTTTGGTAAAAAGAAACTGCTGGGCATAATGGTGATAGTAGCCATGCCTGTAGTGATGTTTCTGGCTGTGCGTATGCTACCAACGCTAAGGGAGCGTATAGTGTACATTGGCTACACCATATTCATGTATCAGCACAATGAGCGTACGGATAACCTGGGTGATGTGGCGCGGCTGGTTTCTTATAAACTATCTGCCCAACTGATAGCGGCGCACCCAATGACGGGAGTAGGAGGTGGAGATATGAAGTCAGCTATGGACAGTATGTACCAGCAGTACTATCCGCAGACAGATGAACATGGCAGATTGCTGCCGCATAATCAGTTTCTGGTAGTGGGGCTGGGCTGCGGCATACCGGCAATGATCGTTTTCATAGCTTGGGTGTTCTGGCCGCTGACGAAGATGCGCAGGAACAGGCAGAGTTTTTTCTTCTTTATAGTGTGGTTCATCCTCTTCATTCAGCTGATGATAGAGCCGGTGCTGGAGGTGCAGTTTGGCGTTTTCGTTTATCTGTTCTTCCTGTTGCTGCACTTGCAAGAGTTGGGTGAAACAAAAGAACAGCAGGTAGCTGCAATAACTGAATAATAGAAACCTGACCGGCAATTGAAAAGTTGTCAGCAATCTGATAATAATGCGCATAGCAATTGCTGCAGAAATGAGTAACTAAAACATGATGGTATATAAAAAGAATAGAGCCGCAATGTGCGGCTCTATTCTTTTTATATTGAGTTAATTACCCGGAGGTGTTGATCACTTCCTTGGAGGATTCTTAGCACGATCGGCCTGCATCTTCTGCATTTCTTCCAGCTTCTGAGACCATTTAGACTGAGTGGCAGGTTTGTTCTTGTTTTCCTGCAGCTGTGCGTGAATAGCCTTTTCGTTGATGAAGTATTTCTGAATGATGAACTGCTGCGCTATACTGAGCAGGTTGGAGAATGTGTAGTAGAAAGTAAGTGCCGCAGCCATCTTGTTGAACACACCCATAAGGATGACAGGGAAGATGTATGGCATGTACTTGAGCATAGGATTGTTTGGATCCTGTGGAGTCATGTTGCGGTTGTAGATAGCCAGGAACAAGCTCGATATGGTCATGAGCAAGGTGAACAGGCTGACGTGATCTCCGTAGAATGGTATGTTGAAACTAAAGTTGAGGATACTGTCGTAGGTGGAAAGATCATCGGCCCAAAGGAAGCTCTTCTGACGGAACTCTATAAATGAAGGGAAGATGTAGTAGATAGACAGCAGTATAGGCAACTGGAACAGCATAGGCAGGCAACCTCCCAAAGGATTGACACCTGCAGAGCGGTAGAGTTTCATCTGCTCCATACCGAATTTCTGCTGATCGTCGCCGCATTTTTCGCGGATCTCGTCCAGTTCAGGTTTCAGTACGCGCATCTTGGCACTAGACAAATAGCTCTTGTAAGTGAAGAACGAAAGTATGAGCCTGATGAAGATGGTCATGAGTAGGATGATGACAGCATAGTTGCTGACAAAGCCTGCGAAGAAGTAGAATATAGGAATGATGGCAAACTGGTTAATGTACTTAACGAAAGCCATGATACCAACACCAAGTGGCACCATCTCATCGAGGTCGATCTTGTATGCCTTGAGTGTTTTGTAATCGTTGGGGCCTATATACCAGCGCATAGAGGCAGTATTGATGTTGCCGGCCGGTTTCAGAGGCAGCATCATGGTAGCCAGATTGTGTGCTACAATGCTTTTGTCTTCGGCCTTGTACCAGAACTTTGAATCCATTTTGCTGAAGCCATCGTCGGCAATAAGGGCAGAGCTGAAGTACTGTTTGCGCAGACCCAGCCAATGAGGTGCATTGCTGGTATTCTTGATAGTTTTTTCTTCAACAGCAACTGTGAAGTAGTCATGATCTTCGTCTTTGTTGCGGTAGTATACCTGAGTGCTCATGCGCTCGTTGGCAAGGTCTTTTTCTGTAGGCAACAGGTTAGTGTTCCAGTTGAGTGGCAGAGAAGAAGCCTGAATGCCGGTAAGCACCAGATCACAACGCATCATATAGTCGTCGGCAGCAAGGGTGTAGATAAGTTCTACTTTTTTGCCACCACCGAGGTCTGCAACGAAGTCTATGCTTTTGTCTCCGTTTGGTTCTGTTTTAGAAACCGGGCTGAAATAGAGTTCTGCAGTTGACCTGTTGTTGTCTATGGGCAGGGTAGCGCTCAGCGAGTTTTCCTTACCATTGAAGAGGTAAAGCGGCTTTTTGCCGTAGGTCTTGTAGTTTTTGATAGCAGCTGCAGTAGGGTATGCGCCCTTGCTGGTAAACTCTATAGAGAGTTTATTGTTCTCGAGCACAACAGTCTGTGCAGTACCGTTGTATGCAGGTGGCTGCAGGCGGCGGAGTGCTTCTGTGGCGGAGTCGGCAAGAGTGCTGTCGCCGGCCTGAATAGTTGCGGCCAGTTTGCTGCTGTCTATAAGCGGGCGCGGATGAGCTTTTGCATAGGCAATGCTGTCGGCCTGCTTTTGTTCTGTATATACTTTTTGTTCATGCTGACTGTACATTATATAGCCAATCAGCAAGGCGGCTAAAAGAGAAAAGCCGATAACCTGGTTACGATCCATGAAGAGGAAAAATGAGGCGCAAAGGTAACAGATTTAAAGCTATATAGGTTATATAAGTCCTTCTTATAATTGCGTTAATAGTGTTAATATTTCTATGTTTTTAATGAAAGGAAGTATAGTGAGGGTATTAGTATTGTTTATATTTATTATTTGAAGGTGTGGAGTTTACAGAAATTGTGCGAGGTCAATGAGCGCTGATGATGATATAGAGATAAAGTACCCTATTACTGCTTTTTGCAAAGTGTGCTATCTTGCAGCCCGTATCTCATGACTCGTTTTCTGTTATTTGTTTCATTGTTGCTGCACTGCAGTTTCCGTTTGCCGGCGCAGGCTATGGGGGCAGGCGGGGCGAGGAAAATAATAGGAGCCATAACGCTGGACGGAAACAACATCACTAAAAGGAAGGTGATACTGAGGGAACTGGCAGTGCAGGAGGGCGAAAGTATAGCGGCAGATTCTATAGCTGCATTGAAAACACAGATAAAGCTGCGTTTGTTCAACCTGCAATTGTTTAATGAGGTGGACCAGGAGGTAGAAGAAAGAGGTGCTGATACCCTGGTTTGGCACATACATGTGAAGGAACGGTGGTATATAATACCTACGGCCATATTGCAGTTTGCCGACAGGAATATAAATACCTGGTGGGTAGATCAGGGGCATGACCTGGACCGTGTTTCGGGTGGACTGACGGTAACAGACCGGAATTTCAGGGGTAATCTGGAGACTTTATCGATAACAGTACAGGCAGGTTATACCCAAAAGCTGGGTATAAGTTATATGTTGCCCTATATAGATAATGACCAGACCCATGGGGTAGGGATAGTGGCGGCAATGGCCAGAAGCAACCAGGCCTACTACACTACGGCCAACAATAAGCTGGAGTTTACAGGGGGCTATAATGGTCCGGTAATGTGGCGACAGGCAGAAGCAGGGCTGTGCTATGTGTACCGGCCTGGTTATGCCAAAAAGCACCTGCTGCAGGCTACATACCGGCATTATAGTGTGGCAGATACGATAGTGCGGCTGAATGCAGGGTATTTTGCCGATAGCAGTACCCGGGCCCGTTTTGCCGAATTGATGTACCGTTTTGAGTATAACGGAGTAGATAACTGGAGCTATTCGCTGACAGGGGAGAAGCTGGTATCTACTATAGTGGCCAGGATAGGTATGGAAGGATTGCGGTTTCAGACGTATGCAAATGTGGAGGCCGGTATTTTCCGCAGTATAAAGCCACGCTGGTATGTGTCGCTGATAGGCAGGGGACGGCTGATGTATCCGCAGGAGCAGCCCTATTACTTCAGGAACGGGCTGGGAACGCAGACAGACTATGTGAGAGGTTATGAATACTATGTTACAGACGGATATAACTATGGTTTAGTGCGTTTTGACCTGAAGCGGGAAATCTTTAATAATACCTATTCCCTGCCGGTGCGCTACTTCAGTGCCATACCGGTGCGGGTATACCCGAAAGTCTTTTTTGATGCAGGTTACATCAGTAATCCGAATGCGGGCAGCAATACGCTGGTAAATACGCTGCAATATAGTGTGGGCGCAGGTTTGGATATAGTTACCTTCTATGACATGAAGATAAGAGTGGAGTATGCCCGCAACCATCTGGGGCAAAATGGCCTATATTTACACTTCAATAGCGAATAAATATATCGCTGAAAGAGGCTTGCTACTGAGTAGCAGCACCTTATAAAAAACAGAAACGCAGCATGTTAGTAGCATTATATAACCGTACGTTCGACGAACAGGATGTGCCTTTTCTGAAGGGAGTGCTCCAGATGCTGGAGAATCACAAACTTCAGCTGGTATTCTACAAAGAATTCTATGAACGACTGGCCAAACATGTGGAATTGCCTGCGTGTACCAGATTTTTTACGAGTAAAAGAGATCTGCCGGCCACTACAGATATGCTTATCAGTCTGGGTGGGGATGGTACGATGCTTGATTCGGTGTGTTTTGTAGGTAATACCAATATACCTCTGATAGGTGTGAACCTGGGCAGGCTGGGTTTTCTGGCCGCTATACCCGAAGAAGAGGTAGAAGCAGCTATATTATCGCTGGTGAGAGGCTCGTATACACTGGAGAAGCGGACTTTGCTGCATCTGGATTCGAGTGTGCCTCTGTTTGACGGAGCGCCATTTGCATTGAATGAGTTCACGATACATCGTCAGGATACCTCTTCCATGATCAAGATACATACGTACCTGAACGGGGAGTTTCTGAATACTTACTGGGCAGACGGGTTGATAGTGGCTACACCTACTGGTTCTACCGGCTATTCGCTGAGTTGCGGCGGCCCGGTGGTGTTCCCTCAGGCATCGAGCTTTGTGATAACGCCTGTGGCTCCCCATAACCTGAATACCAGACCAATTGTAGTGCCTGATGATAATGTGATCTCTTTTGAGATAGAAGGCCGCACAGAGCAGTTCCTGTGCACCATGGATGCGAGGACGGAGACCATAAAGAGCAACATACAGCTGGCGGTGAAGAAAGAGCAGTTCATGGTATCGCTGGTGCGCCCTGATGAGCATAACTTTCTGAAAACTATCAGGCAGAAACTCTACTGGGGCATAGATAAGCGCAATTAAGGAGCACAGCTTATCTGGACATATTTTTGTATTTTAGCATTTATTAGAAAAGAGACAGTATTTATTTATGCAAAGGCATATAAATATTGTTCAATTTTTATATTTTTGAATCCGTTTTTTTGTGTCAATACCAAACGTTAATCCGTTTTTTATTGTCTGATAATTACAGATATCCGGTAGGTCATGTATAAAGTAGCGAAAAGTAAACCCGTCAGAAAGATAATGAGGCTGGTAACGGCATTAGTGCTGTTACTGACCTGTACAGTTCCTGTACAGGCACAGTTGACTGTAACGCCCGGCGCAACTGCGCTTACGCTTGCATCGGCACTAACAGGCTCGGGTGTGGTGATACTGGCGCCTGTGCTTACCTGCAACACACTGGGTAATGGTATCTTTACCACCGCTGTAACAGACCCTGTGGGTGTGCCCAACGGTATTACGCTGATGAGTGGTGACGTGACACTTATGACCGCGCCGGCTTCAGATCCTACAGAATCTTCCTCTTTTTCACCTTCGCTCTCTGATGCAGATCTGGCAACACTTGCCGGTGGTACTACCAATGATGCCTGTGTGCTGGAATTTGATTTTAAAGCGGCAGGGGACACAGTGAAATTTGACTACGTATTTGCTTCGGAAGAATATCCGGAGTTTGCCTGTTCCGGATTCAATGATGTGTTCGGATTTCTTATTTCGGGAGGTGTAACAGCGGTACCAACTTCATACCCAACACCTTATAATATTGCCAGGGTGCCCGGAACCAATATTCCGGTTTGCATCAATAGTGTGAACTCTGCGCCGCTAGGTACGCCATATGCTATAACAGGGTGCAGCTCGCTGGGCCCGGGTTCTCCGTTCAACATGTACTATATAGATAATTCTACCAGTACAATGCTGATTTTTGATGGTAAAACAACCGTGCTTACGGCAGTTGCTGCGGTGAGCCCCTGCGATACATACCATCTGAAACTGGGTATTGCAGACGTAGGTGACAATGCCTATAACTCTGCCGTATTCATAAAAGGAGGCAGTCTTACCTCTACCACTACAACTGTGGTAAGTGCTACAGGAACCAGCGGATTGCCTTATTGCATAAGAGGCTGCGGACCGGGCAATTTCGTTTTTGCTATTCCAAACAGGCGCACAACTCCATATGTAGTACACTTCAATATTCTGGGAACAGCTGTAAACGGATATGACTATGCGACTATACCAGACAGTGTGATCATACCTATTACAGATACGTTTGCGATACTCAACATCAACACACTGCCGGTGCCGCCGGTAGGACCAAAGGTGGTGACACTGGAGATACTGAATGAAGATCCTTGTCATCCGGGTGTATTCACTCCGGGAGGTACTGCCAGCCTGACGATCCTGGACTCTTTCGACTTCCATATTCTCACTTCTGATACCTCTATCTGTGCAGGACAATATGTACATATTGTAGCCACCGGAGATACAATGTTTGATGCGATACTGAACTACACCTGGACACCTTCGTCGTCGGTGAGCAGCTCAACTACACTGATAACGGACGCAACACCTGTAGTGACCACTACATATACACTAACAGCAACTGCGCCACCAACACTGGGCTGTATTCCTCAATCTAAAACGATCACTATTTCTATCTTTCCGAATCCGGTAATAACAGTAGATTCTAATCTGGTAAAAACCTGTCTGGGTATACCTGTTACCCTGAACGTATATACTACTCCGCCTCCCGGAGTGGCCTATAGTTATAACTGGTCTCCCGGTCTGGGGCTGAGCAGTGTTACAACGGCATCGACCATAGTGACACCGACCATGCTGGGCGATATAACTTATACTGTGACAGTGAACCCTACACTGCTGCCGGCATGTGCTACTACAGAGACGATAACTGTACATACACTGCCTGATGATTTTGTGCTGAACAACCATGATACTGCAATATGTATCGGTGATTTTGTGCAGACAAGTATCAGTGGCAGTGCAGAGTTTGAGTGGCGCTGGAGACCACCAACAGGTGTTTCTGATACTACACTGATGGAGCCTGTGATAACACCAACAGTCAGTGGTGGATACACGGTAACCGCATCTTATGCACATTGTCCGGATATGGTGCATAATTTCTACATAGAAGTAGACCAACCGGCGCCGCTGGTGATTATAAAAGACACCATTTGTATACCTATGACCTATACCACAGACCTTACTGTGCCGGGCAGTACCGGAGTAGGCGAGGGTTACTATCATTACCAATGGGCGCCTGCTACTTATGTGAGCAATGATACCATACCTAATCCGGTCATATCGCCAACGCTTCCAGGAGCGTATACCTATACTGTTACTGTGCAGCCACACGCCATATCGTGTGCGGTGAATGATATAGTGGATCTGTATGTATTGCCTAATACCATCAATATAGTAACCCCGGATACGGCAATATGTAAAGGAGCCCCGGTGCAGGTAATAGCATTTGGCGATGCGCTTTTTAATTACCAATGGGTGCCTACATCGGGTATAGCAATATCTAATGTGGTGAGTCCGTTCATAACACCCGATACATCAGCATTGTACAAGGTATCTGTATCGTTCCATTTATGTCCAACATTCTATGATTCCATCAGGATAGATGTGCAGCCTAATCCGAAGGTGTACGTAGGCGGAAACAGATTTGTGTGTGAGTCTGATACGATAAGGCTGACCGGTATAGTAACACCCGGATGGTATACGAATTACAGCTATGCATGGTCTCCTGCTACGAACCTGAGTACAGCAACAGACAGATCGGTGATACTGACCGGAGTTGACACAGGAATGGTGACGCTGACAGTAACAACCCCTGCGGGTTGTAGAGGTTCAGATTCGGCACAGATAGTAGTGCTGCCATCTAATTTTGCATCCATCATACCGGAGCTGCCGTTTTGTCCGCACGACAGCGCAGTGCTGTTGCCGGCAGGAGGTGTTTCCTACCAATGGATACCGGCGATGTACCTGAACGATGAGCGTGCAGCACAGCCGGTGATAAAACCAATTACCAATCAGACCTATACGATCATAGCTACCAGTGCCTATGGTTGTAAGGATACCATTAATTTTACCGCAACCGTATATCCTGCAGCAGTTTTCAATATGACAGACTCTGTGCATCTGTTCTCCGGAGAAAGTTACCAGATAGATCCACAGACGAACTGTACCCAGTATTCATGGACCCCATCTGGCGGACTGAGCGGAAAGTATATAGTAAACCCGCTGGCAACACCGGAAGCGAGCACAAAATATGTGATCACCGGCATGACGGAGCATGGTTGTGTAACGAAGGATTCTGTAATGATCTATGTGGATGAAGACGCAATTATAGCCCTTCCAAACGCGTTTGCCCCGGGTAGCGGAGCAAATAACGAATTTAAAATTATTAAGCGAGGTATTGCTACATTGAATTATTTCCGTATTTTCAACCGTTGGGGAAACCTGATATTTGAGACAAAAGATATGAATGTGGGCTGGAATGGTGAATATAACGGCATTCCGCAGCCTGTAGGAGTATATGTTTATCAGGTTGAGGCGTTTGGTAAAACAGGAAAAACATTTAAAAAACAAGGAAACGTAACATTATTAAGGTAATTTTACAACGATAATACAAAGATGATGAATACAAAAAGTATCATAACCCGGTTCAGTATTGCAGCAGCACTGTCGCTGGGCGCACCTGCTGTTTTCGCGCAGGATATTCACTTTTCGCAGTTCGACATGCAGCCATTGGTAGTAAATCCTGCATTTACAGGTATGTTCGATGGTCAGGCACGTGTTGGTGGTATCTACCGTAATCAGTGGAAAAGCGTAACCGTACCTTATGTTACGTATGGCGCATATGCCGATATGCCATTGTATGTAGATGGTAACGGTGGTTATCTGGCCGGTGGTCTTCAGGTATTCAACGATAAAGCCGGTGACGGTAATTTACAGAATTTCACAGGAGCACTTTCTCTGGCATACCACAAAACACTGGGCAGAAGCAGCGATCTTGCTGTGGGTCTTCAGGGTGGATATGCACAGAAAAGCATTGATCTTTCCCGTTTGTATTTCGGTGATGAGTCTCTGAACGGTACATTCGTTCCGGGAACATCTCAGGAATATCAGCTGGGTATAGGTAATTCAGTTAGCTATTATCTGGTGAACGCAGGTGTATCTCTTTCGGGTGGTAGCACACGTTTCAACTATGTTATAGGTCTGGGAGCCAATAACATCAATCAGCCAAATGATGCCCTGCTGAAGAAGCAGACAAGCACAGTAGGTCTGGATATGCGTTATACCGGTCAGCTGGGTCTGTCTATCATGGCGAGCGACCGTTTGCATGTTCGTCCTGCAGTAATTTATCAGAATCAGGCATCTGCGAGCGAGATCGTGGGTGGTACTGAGTTCCTGTATTATGTGGGCAACTATATTAACTATACTAACTTCTCAACAGGTGTATTCCTGGGTGCATGGTACCGTACTTCTGATGCTGCAATACTGAATGCAGGTATCGAGTTCAAAGGTTTCCGCATCGGCCTGGCATATGACTACAATATTTCTAAGCTGAATCCTGCCAGCAATGGTAACGGAGGCTTTGAGATCGCTGTACGTTATATAGCACCATATCCTATGAAATTTGCAGGAAAACGAGTGATCCCCTGCTCGCGTTTCTAATAGAGATACTTACTAATATTTGAAGGGCTGCAAAAGTTTTTTTAAAAGCCCTTCTTTTTTTTAAAACCAATTTATACTTTTATATCGTTTAACAATGCTCACGCACATGAGAAAAAATTGGCTGTACCTGTTTTTAGCTTCTTTTATTGCTATAGTTCCTTTTAACGCTGATGCTCAGAAAAAGAATGTAGAAAAGTATAGGAACAAGGCAAATGATCCTATTTCAGGCTCTTCATACGGAGATAAGTTGAATTACGCTGATCTCCTGTACGACCAAGGCAGCTATTTCAATGCGATAGATTACTATCAGCAGTTGAAACAGACCGATGAGCGTAATCCGTATATCACTTTCCAGCTGGCAGAGTGTTACCGCGCAACCAGGGACTACGTTCCTGCCGCTCACTATTACACTGAGGTGAAGAACATGGCCAAGAAGATATACCCGTATTCGGCGTATTATGCTGGTCTGATGCTGAAACAGCAGTGTGAATATCAACTGGCACTGCAGTCTTTCAACGAATTCCTTGAGGATAACAGAAAGAACTCTATAAAACTTGCTCCGAACCCGAATGCGCTGATCGAGAACAGCCCTGACAGGACAATTGATCCTAAGGTGATGAAGGCGATCAAGAAAATGGTGAAGAAAGAAGTAGAAGGTTGTGAAATGGCAATGAAGTCTGTTAAAGACCCTCAGCCTGTAACGATCGTGAATGCCGGTCCTAACGTGAACAGCGCATACACAGAACTTTCTCCATATCCATTGGGTGACTCTTCTCTGCTGTTTGGTACTATCGGTCGTAACGATCTTATAGAAACTACCAACAGGAAGGGCACAAGGATGAATACTCAGTATAAAGAGAAATTCATGCTTTCTCACAAGCAGGCTGGTTTTGTAGATTCATTCCAGTGGCCTATGCCATTTTATGATGGTCGCTTCAACGACCCTGCATACCACACAGCTAACGGCTGCTGGGCACCAGGTGGTAAAGCGTTCTACTTCTCTAAATGTTTCATTGATGAGAACGACTCAAACAAGAACAAATGTGATATCTATAAGTCTGCATTCGGTGTAAGGGGCTGGGAAGCACCAGAACTGATACCGATTGGAGACAATGGTACCAATACAATGCCATATGTAGCTAAAGTGGGTAAGAAAGAAGTACTGTTCTTCTCTTCTAACCGTAAACTGCAGAGCCGTGGTAAATACGATATCTGGTATTCTATCATTGATCCAAGGGATGGTCGTTATGGTCGTCCGCAGAACTGTGGTAAAATAGTGAATACAGTTAATGACGAATTGACTCCATATTACGACTCACGTACCAAGACCCTTTACTTCGCATCAAGCGGACAGGTGTCTATGGGTGGTTTCGATATCTACAAAGCAGAAGGTGGTCCATCCCGCTACAAGAATCTGAGCAACATGGGTTACCCGATCAATACCTGTGCTGATGAACTGTACTATATACTTGATCCGGTTGGTAAGCCAGACGGCTACCTGGTATCAAACCGTATAGGTTCTTACGCACTGAAAAATCCAACCTGCTGTAACGATATCTGGCGTGTACAGTTCGAGCCAAGGCTGGTTGTGATCGGTAAAGTGGTAAACAAAAAGACCAACGAACTGATGACTGAGAGTGTAGTGAAAATGGTAGACCAGAAAGGCGACCTTCGCACTTACAACTCTGAGGATGGTAA
Source organism: Bordetella parapertussis (assembly GCA_943331005.2). Classification (GTDB taxonomy): domain Bacteria; phylum Bacteroidota; class Bacteroidia; order Chitinophagales; family Chitinophagaceae; genus Nemorincola. Next base: position 84,462 of record CALQJX020000008.1, on the reverse strand, counting down.
ATTCCTGTTCAACATGTCTCGTACACATAGCTATGTGGTAACTGCTGACAAACCAGGTTATACATCTACACGTGCATCAGTAAGCACAATGGAGATCAAACGTTCTGATCCGGATGATACTGTTGTAGTTACTATCTTCATGGATAGCATCAAGAGCAGCTTCAGCGTAAGCAACATCTATTATGATTATGATAAGGCTGTGCTGCGTCCTGAATCAGTTGCTTCACTTGACTCAGTTCTTCACTTCCTGACAGACAACCCATCAATATCTGTAGAGATCTATTCTTACACTGACTCTAAAGGTAAAGATGAATACAACCTCGCATTGTCTCAGCGTCGTGCACAGGCTGTACTTGACTATCTGGAGAAAAACAATATTGACCGTGCAAGGATGACCGCACGCGGATTTGGTAACAAAAACGCAGTTGCAGCAAACGCTATGAACGGTAAAGACAATCCGGAAGGCCGCCAGATGAACCGTCGTACAGAGTTCAGGATAGTAACAGATGTTCCTACCCGCCGCGTACTGTACAACAGCGCACTGCCAGGTACAATGGATCAGCAGGAGAAAAATCTGCAGGTTGAGCCACAGGGCGAAGATGAGCCAGGACAGGGTGGTAAAGCTCCTGCTTCAAATGATGACGACGAATAATTCTGAATAACATTATATTTCAAAAGGTTGCATCTCGATGCAACCTTTTGTTTTTTTAGGGAAATGCCTTGACAGAATACCTGTAAATTGCACCATAGTAAAAGCGTATAGTACATGAGCCATATAAAGGTGATGATACCTGCAACTGCAGGAGAACCGAGAGACATAATAATTGCAGTGCTGTCGGGCGAAGGATTTGATGGATTTGAAGAGGAAGAGGCGTTGCTGTCGGCTTTTGTGCCAGAAGTAGATTTTGATGAGGCAATGCTCAATGAACTGGCAGAACAGTTATCATTTACTTATACAACAGAAGCGATAGCACAGCGCAACTGGAATGAGCTGTGGGAGTCGGGGTTTGATCCGGTTGTGGTAGATGGTTTCTGCACCATAAAAGCTCATTTTCATGAAGCGGAGATAACTACCCCCTATGTGATAGTGATAACACCAAAGATGTCTTTTGGTACAGGGCACCATGCCACTACCCAGCTGATGATGATGGGGATGCAGGATATGGACCTGAAAGGGAAAGAAGTGCTTGATTTTGGCACAGGAACAGGTGTGCTGGCCATTCTGGCGGCTATGCTGGGTGCTACAGATGTGACGGGCATAGATAATGATGAATGGTCTGTAGAGAATGCGCTGGAGAACCTGCAACGAAATGACAGAGAGGCGATAGCAATACACCAGGCAACGCTGGATGAAATACCGGAACGCGAGTATGATGTGATACTGGCCAATATAAACAGGCATATATTGTTGCAGTATATGGACGGATTGTATACCCGGATAAGGAAGGGGGGGCAATTGCTGATGAGCGGACTGCTAACCGAGGATGAACCGATAATGCTGGAAGCAGCTATGGCTGCCGGATTTGCGGTTGATAAAGTAGCACACAGGAATGGTTGGATATCTATTCTGTGCAATAAGCTATAGTTTTTTGCAGACAGATCATGCAGGTTGTTTTGTTAGCTACATGTGTGTATCAGGTTTTATATGTTAGGATTTTCGGAGCACAAACTCTATATTTGTTTTTCTCAGTAATAGTAATAACATAATGATAATAGCAATTCTTATTGTAATAGCATATTTGTTAGGTTCAATTCCATCTGCGGTTTGGGTAAGTAAATGGGTTTACGGAATTGATATCAGAGAACATGGCAGCGGCAATGCAGGTGCTACCAATACTTTCAGAATACTTGGTTCGAAAGCGGGAGCTGGAGTGATGTTTGCCGATATGATGAAGGGTTTTATAGCAGTAAAATTATCTCTTTTTTCAGCATATCCTTGGACGAGCGAGCCTTTTGTGAATCTTCAGATTTTCCTGGGACTTGCAGCAGTAATAGGGCATATCTTCCCTATCTGGGCAGAATTCAGAGGGGGTAAGGGAATTGCTACCTTATTTGGTATGATCCTTTCGATACACCCCATAGTAGCAATAAGTCTGGTGCTGGTATTTGTAATGATGCTGATGCTGACCCGCTACGTATCGTTGAGCTCTATTGCAGCAAGTATTGCATTCCCGGTACTGATATTATTCATTTTCAACGCACAGGCACAGGAACTCAGCTACAGGCTCTTTGCCATAGCCACGGCATTCCTGGTAGTGCTTACCCACCACAAGAACATAAGCCGGCTGATAAGCGGCAATGAAAGCAAAGTGCCTATCTTCCGCAGGAAGAAGGAACGCCAATAAGCCCTGAAAACTTACCGTTATCCAAATCCCTTTTCATAAGAAGATCCTGAGTTTCATAGTTCCGGTATCGCTGCAACGCGTAACCGGTGCAGATGATGACTATCTGGAACTTTTCCTGTTCCGCAACAGACTGCAGCTTGCTACCCGCGATGCGCTATACTCTGACGGTGATAAATATCTGCCGGCAAGAATGGTATGCCGCCATTTCAGGAAGTTCTTGCCTGAAGTAAAGAACGTACTGGTGCTGGGAACCGGATTGGGCAGTATGGTGCAGGTAATGATAAGAAAGGGTCATGATCCGGAGTTTACCCTTGTAGAAAAAGATAAACTGATACTGAAGTGGGCCATGGAGTTTGCGCCGGAAGGTATGAAAGCACAGCCCGTATGTGAGGATGCACACACCTATATGATGGGCAATATGATACATTATGATCTTGTATTCATAGATATCTTTAATGGCAGGCATGTGCCCCGGTTTGTGTACAGCGAATCTTTTCTGACCATGTGCCGGGATAGTGTAGCTCCAGGCGGGCATCTTGCATTCAATTATATGGTGAACGACTGGCAGGAATGGCAAACTGTGCAGCGGATATTCGGGTTGGTGTTTCCGGGATATCAGGTGCTGGAACGTGGTGAGAACCGAGTGCTGGTGGTATAAAACATCTCATTTTCATTCATTTTTGGTGGTGTAATATGTGTGCCATTTGCCGGTAGGCAGGTTGGTTCATTACACGTACCTTTGCGCCTTATGACACAGGAAAACCTGAAGGAAATGCGGGAACGCATTCAGCATCTGCAACGCTTTCTGCGTATAGAAGACAGGCTTGCCAAAATAGATAATGACAGGCAACTGACGCTATCGCCCGGATTCTGGGACGATAATGCGCGTGCCACTGCTATACTGAAAGAAATAAAGATCGATAAATACTGGACAGAGTTCTATGATAAGGTGAAAGCCTCAGTAGAGGATTTTGCGGTGCTTTTTGAGTTCTGGAAAGAAGGAGAAGCGAAGGAGGAAGAGGTGCAGGAACTCTATGACAAGGCAACAAAAGAGATAGACGAACTGGAGTTCAAGAGTACGCTGAATGCACCTGAAGATGAAATGCCGGCGATGGTAGTAATAAACAGTGGTGCAGGTGGTACGGAAAGCCAGGACTGGGCAGAGATGCTGATGCGCATGTACCGTATGTATGGCGAGAAGCAGGGCTGGAAGGTGAGTGAAGTGGATGTGCAGTATGGTGATGGTGCTGGTATAAAACAGGCTACGCTGGAATTTGACGGTGCATTTGCCTATGGCCTGCTGAAGGCTGAAAGTGGTGTACACCGGCTGGTGAGGATATCGCCATTCGACTCGAATGCACGCAGACATACCTCTTTCGCATCGGTGTTCGTGTATCCGCTGATAGATGATACCATAGATATACAGGTGAGTCCTGCAGATCTGGAATGGGCGTTCTTCAGGTCCGGCGGATCTGGCGGACAGAACGTGAACAAAGTAGAAACAGCGGTGAGGCTGCGACATATACCCAGTGGTATAATAGTGGAATGTCAGCAGGCACGTACGCAGGGCGAGAACAGGGAAAAAGCAATGACCATGCTGAAGAGCAGGCTCTATGAAGAAGAACTGAGGAAGCGCCAGGAGATACTTAACGCAACAAACTCTAACAAGAAAAAAATAGAGTGGGGGTCGCAGATACGCAGCTATGTGTTTCATCCATACAAGATGATAAAGGACCACCGTACTGATCATGAGGTGGGTAATGTGCAGCCGGTAATGGATGGTGAACTGGATGATTTTATAAAGGCCTATCTGATGGCTGAAAAAGAGGAGCAATAAGCTTTGGCAGCAGAACAAAAAATAAAGAAGAAGTCTTTCGATCTGGGATTGCTGAAAAGGATATTTTCTTTTACGAAACCTTATGGCAAGACGCTCTATTTTGTAATGACGCTGGGCATAATACTAGCGATAGTATCACCGCTACGTCCCTACCTGATAAAGTTATCTGTAGACAAGTATATAGGCAATAACCTGATGAAGGGCCTGCTGTGGGTAAGTGCCCTGCAGCTGGGTTTGCTATTGCTGGAAAGTGTACTGCGCTTCTGGTTTAGCTACAGAGCCAACTGGCTGGGGCAAACCGTAGTGAATGATATACGCAACAAGGTTTTCAGGAAGGTGCTTTTTCAGAACATTTCATTTTACGACAGAACACCGATAGGTACGCTTACTACACGTACCATAAACGATATAGAAGCCATAAACGATATTTTTTCGGAAGGTATCATTTCTATTGTAGCTGATGTGATGACCATACTGGCCATCATAACAGTGATGCTGGTAACTGATTGGAAACTGACGCTGGTTTGCCTCGCCACCTTTCCGCTGCTGATACTGGCTACATGGTGGTTCAAGGAGGCGGTGAACAAGTCTTTTCAGCGAGTGAGGAATGCAGTAGCCGCGCTCAATGCCTTTGTGCAGGAACATCTTACAGGTATGTATCTGGTGCAGGCTTTTGCGGCAGAAGAAAGGGAACTGGACAAATTTAACACCATTAATAAGGAACACAGAGATGCCAATATAAAGGGCATTTTTGCATACTCGGTCTTTTTCCCGCTGGTGGAGATAATACTGGCTATGTCGCTGGGTTTGCTGGTATGGTATGGCGCATCGCGCATACTGAACTATGGCACTACTGCCGGAGATATAATAGCCTTCGTTCTGTATCTGAATCTATTGTTCAGGCCACTGCGCATGATGGCAGATAAATTCAATGTACTGCAAATGGGTATCATTGCCGGAGAGCGCGTATTTACTGTGCTGGATAGTGAAGAGCACCTGCCGGATAATGGTACGCTGAAGGCTGATGCAATAAAGGGTGCAGTGGAATTCAGGAATGTACATTTCAGGTATAAGCCAGAAACGCCAGTGCTAAGAGGTGTTTCTTTCAGGCTGGATGCAGGAAAGACCATGGCTGTAGTGGGGCATACAGGGGCTGGTAAAACATCGCTCATCAGTATTCTGAACAGGCTTTACGAAACAGAAAGCGGAGAGATACTGATAGATGGTAAAGACCTGAAGGAATATGATATTTACAGTCTGAGAAGTAAGATAGGTATAGTACTGCAGGATGTGTTCCTGTTCTCGGGTACCATAACCGATAATATAACGTTGCGCAATGCGGATATTCCAAGAAGCAAGGTAGAAGAAGTGGCTGAGATGCTGGGTATGCATGAGTTCATAATGAGATTGCCGGGTGGGTATGACTTCGATATTATGGAGCGCGGCAACACATTGTCTCAGGGGCAGCGGCAGCTTATTTCCTTTGCCCGTGCACTACTTTATGACCCTGCAATACTGGTGCTTGATGAGGCAACCTCATCTGTAGACAGCGAAAGCGAACAACTAATACAACACGCCATAGATACACTGATAAAAGGACGCACCTCTATAGTGATTGCTCACAGACTTTCTACTATTCGTAAGGCCGATGAGATACTGGTGATGGACAAAGGTGTGGTGAGCGAAAGAGGCAACCATGCCGCACTTATTGCCGCAAAAGGAGCTTATTACGAACTATATACAGCAGTAGAGCAAATGAAGGAGAAGGAAGTACTGTAATACATTTCATTCAATGTCTTATTCAATTCCTCTATAGCTGTAGCCTACAATTTTTCTTCTTTCATTTTGTCTTTGTCTATTGCACTGATGCGGAACAGCATATACATGCTGAGCAGTGAAATAGCAATGATGATGTAGCCCAGGGTGTTGTAGTGTTGCAGCGGGCTGAGCTTATCTTTCTGAACCACAATGAGGCCTGCAAATGCGGCGGCAACGCCCCCGGTGATCTGCTGCAATGATGCATTGATGCTCATAAATGCGCCCCTGTCTGAAAGGGCAGGAACTGAAGATATGAGTGCCGAAGAGGGTATCATTCTACTCATAACGCCGGCCATCATAAGGATGTTCAAAGTTATTACGATCCACAACGGAGAGGCGTCGCGATTGGTGTATAAGACCACCATGATACACATCCAGATGGTGGCAAATGCAAATACCTTGAATTTATCGACCTTGTCGCTGACCTTGCCAATGACGGGCATGATGACCAATGAGCCGATACCGGAGATCATGAACAGGAGTGGTAACTGGTCGTTGGTGATCTTGAGGTTGTTGATAGCGAAGGCACTGCCGAAAGGCATCATCATATAGCCACCTAATGATAATAATGCAGTAGTAAGGAAAGCGAATCTGTAATTGCGTTTGGAGATGGTATGCCACAGATGTTTAAAAGCGCTTTTGTCCTGCTGCAGTTCCAGGTGTTTAGTTACAGGTAACAGCCTGACGCCAATAAGCACAGCAATGAGCAGGCCCAGCAAACCTACCATGATGAAAGGCGATTGCCAACCCCAATGGTTGGCTATGTATAGACTGATGGGTATACCTAAAACCTGGCTGGCACCAAAGCCCATTTGTATGAAGCCCATCACACGACCACGGTGATGAATGTCGAACAGATCGGTGATGATGGCCATGGCAATAGAGCCTATGACCCCACCAAATATACCTGTGAAAATACGCGCCGCTATAAGCTGCCAGTAGGTTTGCGAAAGACCGCAGAAGAAGGTGCCTATTATGAAGCCTGTGTAGAAGAAAAGGAATAGTTTCTTTCTGTCGTAGCGATCGGCGAAGCCGGCAGTGAGCAAGCCCGAAAGTCCAGCACTGATGGCGTATGCTGAAACAGCCAGACCGAACTGAGAAGTGGTGAGGTTCATGGATTTCATGAGCATATCGCCGAGGGGAGACATGACCATGAAGTCGAGTATCACAGAGAACTGTGTAAGTGCCAAAATCAGAACAACGAATTTCTGATAAGAGGAGAAGGGGATAGAGGTGGTATCTTTTTTCATTTGTTACAAAACTAAACGGAAATATGTAATTTTTTACGGATGGCAGGCGAAAGGCCTGTTTTAGTCGGAAAGCAGGGATAAAACTGCTAAATTGCATGCACAATGAAGGTGGCTTTTGTACAAGACTGGTTCAATGCGAACGGTGGCGCTGAGAAAGTAGCCGGAGAGATACTAGAGGTATACAAAGAAGACGATGTGGATGTGTATGCACTCTTCAATAAGTTTGGTCCCGGCCCCACAAAGACTATACTGAAAGGCAGGAAAGTTCACACCTCTCTGTTGCAGTATATACCCTTCATAACCAGCATCTACCGTTATTTTTTGCCTGTAATGCCTTGGCTCATGGGTCGCTTCCGGCTGAAGGGGTATGATGTGGCAATAGCTACATCGCATGCAGTTGCCAAGGGTTTCAGCAGTGATCCGTCAATACCCAATATCTGTTACTGTCATACACCATTGCGTCCCATATGGGATATGTATGACGACTATGCATCTTCTCATAAACTGGGCGGATCGTGGTTTTACAGAAGTTTTGTAGCATGGCTGCGCAAATGGGATGTAGCTACCGCCGGCAGGGTTCATTTCTTTATTGCCAACTCAGAACACATAAGGCAGCGTATAGCCAGGAGTTATAATCGCGATTCGGTGGTTATTTATCCGCCGGTACGTACAGGCAGGTTCGGGCTGAATGAGGCACCACGCAAGGACTACTATATGTGCCCCGGCAGATTTGTGCCCTATAAGAAAATAGATATGGTGATCAGAGCTTTTCAGCAGATGCCGGATAAACGGTTGATACTGATAGGAGAGGGATGGGGAGCATCGGGTTTTGATGAAATGCTGAAGGGGCACCCCAACATAGAGTGGCTGGGCTATAGAGAAGATGCAGAGATGATACAATACATGCAGGAGGCAAAAGCCTGCATTTTTGCAGCCAAGGAAGATTTCGGGATCATGTGTGTAGAGGCGCAGGCCTGCGGTACACCGGTATTGGCGCTAGACTATGGTGGCTATAAGGAAACTGTAATAGATGGAGTGACAGGATACCTTTTTGCTGAACAGACAGAGGATGCTGTAATAGCGGCAGTGCGCAAAATGGAAGCGCAGCCACTGACAGACCACCGCAGCGTGCGCGAAAATGCTTTACGTTTCTCTGATGAGCGATTCAGGAAGGAGTTTGGTGATTTTGTTGCCGGTGCCATGATAGCACACAAGAATGCTTCAGCACACAAGAAGGGTGGGGTGTAACACCGTTTGCGAAACAATATATCTTTACATAAACATCAGGCTATGGCAATATTTGGCAAATTGGGGCGATATCAGAATTTCGGGCTGCTGATCATGCGCATAGGACTAGGTGCCATGATGATACTGCATGGCAAGGACAAACTGATAGGCGGACCAGAAACATGGGCCGGACTGGGGCTGGCCATGGGCAAGCTGCATATACATTTCTGGCCTGCCTTCTGGGGTTTTATGTGTGCCATTACCGAAACAATAGGCGGTCTTTTCTGTATGCTGGGTCTATGGTTCAGGCTGGTATGCCTCTTGCTGGTCATCAATTTTATAGTTGCAGCTCTTGCCAACTATACTAATATTTATAAAATAGACGATATCGCGCACGCTGTGGAGCTGGCATCGGCCTTTTTCGGTCTTATGTTCATAGGTGCCGGAGCCTATTCAGTCGACAAAAGTTAACCTTTCAGAAAAGAGCATTATCTTATTTTGGATTTGGCTATGCAAAACTTAAATTTGCATAGCTTATCATTCAATTTTCAGGACATGAAATTTACATATTATGGTCATGCGTGTTTCCTAATAGAGACAGGTGGCAAGAAATTCTTATTCGATCCGTTCATTACTGGTAATGAGTTGGCGGCAGGTATAGTGGATGCTGCTAAAATTGAAGCAGATTACATATTTGTATCGCATGGTCATGGAGATCATGTTGCCGATCTGGTGCCTATAGCTATGCGTACAGGTGCTACTGTAATAGGTGCATACGAGGTAGTGGACTGGGCCATGAAGAATGGAGCACCTAAGGGGCATCATATGAATTTCGGTCCGGCGAGGTTTGAATTCGGCAAGTTGCATTATACACCGGCACAACATAGCAGCGGACTGCCCGATGGTAGTTATGGCGGTAATCCGGGTGGTTTCCTGTTTCACGATACCGAAAAGAAATTTTACTACAGCGGCGATACCTGCCTGACAATGGATATGCAACTGATACCGATGTATGCAAAACCCGATTTTGCAATACTGCCGATAGGGGGCAACTTCACTATGGATGCTGATGACGCGCTGATAGCTTCTGATTTTATTAAATGTAATAAAATAATAGGTGTTCATTTCGATACCTTCGGATATATCAAAATAGACCATGAAGCGGCAAAAGAAAAGTTCAGAACTGCAGGGAAAGAATTAATATTGCCGGTGATTGGTGAAACAATAGAATTATAAAAATTACACCTGTGTAGGTGTGTTATACACGCTGCGCACAGGCTATCGGCAAGACCGGATGGATATTATTTATCGGTGCACCCTTCATTTATAATGACTTCTCAGAGACATGGCTAAAGTAATAGCAATTGCAAATCAGAAAGGAGGCGTAGGGAAAACTACTACAGCCATTAACCTTGCGGCCAGCCTGGCCGTACTGGAATATAAAACACTGCTTGTGGATGCCGATCCGCAGGCTAACAGTACTACGGGCAACGGTTTCGACCTGAAGAATATACAGATAAGTCTGTATGACTGCATGGTAAACGAAACACCGGCATCGCAGGTGATACTGGAGACAGAAACGCCGAATCTGCATCTGTTGCCAAGTCATCTGGATCTGGTTGGTGCGGAGATAGAACTTATCAATCAGCCCAACAGGGAGCATGTGATGCGCAAGGCACTGGACAGTGTGATTGCCAACTATGATTTCATCATCATAGATTGCTCGCCATCGCTGGGTCTGATAACGGTAAATGCACTTACAGCAGCAGATAGCGTGGTGATACCGGTACAGTGCGAATATTTCGCTTTGGAGGGATTGGGTAAACTGCTTAATACGATCAAGATCGTACAGACTAGGATCAACTCCAGACTGAAGATAGAAGGTATATTGATGACCATGTATGATGGCAGGTTGCGTCTTTCTAATCAGGTAGTAGAAGAGATCAAGAATCACTTTGGCGATCTGGTCTTCAACACTATTCTGCACCGCAATACCAGGCTGGGAGAGGCTCCGAGCTTTGGCATGCCGGCACTGCTTTATGATGCGGAAAGCACAGGTGCAGTTAATTACCTGAATCTGGGTAAAGAAATACTGCAGAAGAATAACATGACCAAAATAAAGAACGAGGATAAGATCTTTGAAACAGAATAATACTGTTGAAAGGGCTGAAAGACACGGTGGCGGCAGTTTGCAGTCAATCTTATTCAGTCTGTAAAAGAGCAAATCCTTCTACATAACACATAGTTCCTAGTACATAACAAATGTCGCAGATCAATAAGAAACAAGCTTTGGGAAAAGGTATCCGTGCATTGCTGGATACCATAGACGAAGACATGCAGGTGCCTAAAGAAGGCGTGCCTGCGGTGTCGGGGCAGAATGCCAATACCATTGCGCGTATACCCCTGGATCAGATAGTGGTAAACCCTAAGCAGCCCAGGAAGGATTTTGAGGAGCAGCCATTGCAGGAACTTGCTGCCAGCATCAAATTGCATGATGTAATACAGCCGATAACAGTAATAAAAACAGGCCCCAGCAGCTACCAGCTGATAAGCGGAGAGCGCAGGGTGCGTGCTTCTAAAATAGCAGGACTTACAGACATACCAGCCTATATACGCACGGCAGACAGCCAGGGTATACTGGAGATGGCACTGCTGGAAAACCTGCAGCGCGAAGACCTGAACGCCATAGAGATAGCCCTGAGTTACAGGCAGCTCATGGACGAATGCGGATTGACGCAGGAACAGGTTTCTGAAAGAATGAAGAAGGAACGCAGCACTGTTGCCAACTATCTTCGTCTGCTGAAACTGCCGCCGGATATACAAAAAGCGGTAAGGGATGCGCAGATAACTATGGGCCATGCAAGAGCTATAATAGGGCTGGAGCATGTGGAACAGCAGTTATACATCTTCAGGGAGACCGTGGAACGCGGACTGTCTGTGAGGCAGGTAGAGCAGATGGTAAAGGAAATGTCTTCTTCAGACAATTCTCAATCATCTACCCCAAAACCAGCTACCGCCAAGCTTCCGGTAGCTTACAAACGTATAGAAGATAATATGGCCTCTCACCTGTCTACAAAGGTGAAGCTGGAAAGGAAGAAAAGCGGCAAGGGAAAGATAGTTATAGAGTTCTATAATGATGAGGATCTGGAGCGCATCATGAGTAAAATGAGTTTGTAAGGAATGAAGATCGCACTGATCGGTTATGGTAAGATGGGTCGGGCTATTGAACAGATAGCTACCGAGAGAGGGCATGAGGTAGTGCTGCGCATTACCAGTGCTAACCGTGAGGAGATGACCACTGCCAATTTACAACACGCAGATGTAGCTATAGAATTTACCGGACCGCATGCGGCAAGGCAGAATGTACTTGAGTGCCTGAGTGCAGGTACAGCAGTAGTGAGTGGTTCTACAGGCTGGAACGAGCATATTGCCGAAGCCAACGAAAAAGCAGTTACCTGCGGGGCAGGTTTTATGCATGCTTCCAATTTCAGTATTGGCGTAAATATATTTTTTGAGGTAAATAAACTCCTGGCCGCAATGATGAACGGCAGGACTGAATATGATGTGCAGGTAGAAGAAACCCACCATGTACATAAAAAAGATGCGCCGGGAGGAACCGCCATTACCATAGCGGAGCAGATAATAGCACAGCTGGCAAACAAAAGCGGTTGGCAGCTGGATGGTGCTGCAGACGCTGCAACATTGCCCGTATTTGCGCATAGGGTAGGCGAGGTGCCCGGCACCCATAAGGTCACCTATTCATCTGAGATAGATACCATAGAAATAGTGCATACCGCACATAGTCGCAAAGGTTTTGCCTTGGGGGCTGTGCTGGCCGCAGAATATATGGCCGGCAAAAAGGGCATACATACCATGAAGGATGTATTAGGTATAGCCCGTTAGGTTTCCTTTCGTATATTTGATAATAAATAATTTTTATGAACAAGATCATAGTCCTGCTTACGGCAGCTACAGTTATTTCTTTTGTGGGCTGTAAGGAGCCCCGTGAGGTGACCATGGAAGAGGTGCACCAGTTTGAACAGGGTTTCCCGGCTATAGTGCCCTCTGCAAGGTCTATGAATACGATCATAGAAGAGCGTACAGATTTCAGGCTGATAGTAGGTGCTCCTGAATTTTATGCCGCAGATAAGGCCCTGCAGCAGGAAGCCGCCATAAAAACAGGTATGCTGACCCTGAAAATAATGGGTAAAGACATAACAAAGGGAACGCTGATCATTACAAAAGACGTGCAGGACCGTTCCGGCAACCCGGCAGATGGTATAAGAATAGACATGAAAATAGACAGTCTGAAAATGGCCGGAGGAGCTCAGTAGCAGGCGTTAAATATTATATTCAGTATTTCGCATAATTGAACAAATTATATGAATTTTGCTATTCGTTGCATGTAAAAAATTGATTTGAATTGATTAGATTTGCCTGATTATTGTTATCTGAACAATAAGTTTTTATTCGCTGTCCGGTTGTTTTCGTAACAATTGGGTTACGATTACTTAATACAAAGGAAAATTAAAAAAACGAACATGAAAAAAAGTGTTTACTTATCAAGTCTGCTGGTGATTTGTATGAGCCTTTTTGCAGTAACAGCTAAGGCGCAGGTACCGGTAGTAACTACAGACCCAGTCAACAGCACGAAATGTGCGCATGATACTGCTTATTTTCGCATAGCAGCAACCGGTGCAGCTCCGCTTTCCTTCATGTGGCAGTACTCGAGCGATGCAGGTTCAACCTGGGACACGGTACGAAATGGTGCTTCTTATTTTTGGGTTACCAATGATACACTTGGTGTTAGACCATCTTTATCACACAATGGTTTCCGTTACCGTGCTATCGTATCAAACGGTGCTGGTAAAGACACGTCACTTGCAGGTACACTTACTGTTGATACTGCTTTTGCAGGTGTTATCAGTGGTATGAGCCCTGTATGTGTGGGTAACACGATCACACTTACAAGTTCTGTAGCCGGTGGTACATGGAGCAATGTGAACCATGCAATAGACACAGTAAGCCCACTTGGAATACTGAAAGGTCTGAGCTTTGGCAGGGACACTGTTAAATATTCAGTTTCAAATACATGCGGTCTGTCTGTATCTAAGTCAGTATCGAGGGTAGATACAACGGTTAGCATTTCTGTTATCACCGGTCCTACACACGTATGTGTGGCAGGTGCTATCACACTTTCTAATCCTAACGTAATAGGAACAGGTTTATGGTCTACATCACTGGGTAATGCCAGCGCATCTTCTACAGGTAGCGTGAGTGGTGTTACTGCAGGAACAGACATTGTTACCTATTCTTTCACCAACGCATGTAATACAATAGTTGCTACCAAGGGTATAACAGTAGAAACACTGCCGGCTCCGGGTACTATTACTGCTGCTGCTGCTGCTATATGCGCAGGTACATGGACTACTTTGTCTTCATCTGTATCAGGTGGTATGTGGCTGAGTGGCGCTCCTTCTGTAGCTGTAGTAAGCACTTCGGGTAATGTAACAGGTGTATCTCAGGGTACCTCAGTTATCTCTTACTATCAGTCAAACAGCTGTGGTGCAAGTTTCTCTACTCAAACTATAACAGTACAAGTTGCTGCAGCTGCAATATCTGGTAATGATAGCGTAGGTATAGATTCTACACTGGTTCTTTCTAACACTACTCCGGGTGGTGCATGGACATCTGCAGATACTTCCATTGCTAAATTCATATCTGGCAGCACTATAAAAGGTATGGATACAGGTGTTACTACAGTTACGTATGCTGTGACCAACACATGCGGATCTAGCAGCAGCAGCAGCACAATGAATGTAGGTCCTCTGCCAAACGCTGGTGTTATTACCGGTTCTGACACAGTATGTGTTGGTGCAGACATCAACCTTGATGCATCTGTAGCAGGTGGCACATGGATCAGCCTTCAGGATACACTGGCTACTATTACCGGTATGAACGATACTACAGGTAAAGTAACAGGTGTAGAATATGGTAAAGACACAGTAGTATATGTTGTTACTACTGCATTCGGTAAATCATCTATCCGCAAGCCTATCTTCGTAAATCAGCCACCGGTTATTACTATCTCTGGTCCTGCATCAGTAGCACTGAGCGGTGCTTACACACTGGTAGGTTCTCCTGCAGGTGGTACATGGAGCACTAACAATATGGCAATGACTTCATTAATCGGTTACGGTTATTTCGTAGTAATTGACACAGGTACCTCTGTATTCACGTACACTGCAGCAAACACATGCGGATCACGTACTAAAACGTTCACTGTTGCTCTTCCGGGTGGTGGAACATCTGGAGTAAATGGTGTAGCTGGTGAAACTGCTAAACTGAGCGTTTATCCTAACCCATCTCAGGGTGCTGTAACTGTAAACTTTGCAGCTGCGAACAGCCAGAAAGTAACCGTTACTGTAACTAACATCGCAGGCCAGAAAGTAACTGAACTTACTACTATGACCAACACTCCTGTGAATGTGACACTGAACGAACCGGCAGGTGTATATCTGCTTACTGCAGTAACTGCAGATGGTAAGTCACAGGTTGCAAGGATCACCATCAACAACTAACAGTACTTCCAATAGTATAGAAAAAGCCGGCAGCAACTCTGCCGGCTTTTTTGTTGTTGGGGGTGTAGCAGTTGTGTGTGTCCTATCTGTTTAATACATTTGTTTGTATAGTACAAGAAAGTGAGCAAGATCAAGAATAAACAAACACAGGCTCCTGTTGCAACTGTTGCAGACAGGCAAAATGATAACGTCCTTTCCGGCAAGGGTGGCTTTCGTGTGCCGTACCCTATAGTGCTGCTGTTACTGGCAGTATTTGTGGTTTACTTTCCTTCCCTTTCTATGGGCTTCACAGAGCTGGATGATACCATTTTTGTGAAGGAGTTCCGTGCTTACAATGAAGATACCCGTAATCTGGTATTGTCCTTTACCCGTGGTTTGTTTGATGCATTGAAGGATCCTTATTACAGGCCATTATTCTCTGATGCTATGATACTGAACTACCAGATGAGCGGTGAAGAGCCGGCAGGATATCATCTGGTAAATTTGTTGCTGCATATGGGTACTGTGGTGCTACTCTATAAATTGTTGCAGCGGCTTGGCGTAACTGCATTACAGTCTTTTTTGCTGGCATTGGTATTTGCAGTGCACCCGGTACTGACGCAGGCTGTGACCTGGATACCCGGTCGCAATGATACTATGCTGGCGGTATTTGTATTGTCGTTCTTTCTGAACGCAGTAGCCTATACCGATGAGGGTAAAAGCAGTAATCTTATTTTTTCCGCTTTGTTTCTGCTGCTTTCGTTTTTTACCAAGGAGACGGCAGTGTTTGCAGCGCCGGCAGCTTTTTGTTTGCTGGTACCCTACAAGGGTAAGGCATGGAATGATAAAAGATTGCTGACACAATATGGTATATGGGTTGCTTGTTTCGGGTTGTGGTTTGCGGCTCGGGCTGGCGCCACTATACAGTCGTCGGGCATAGGGTCTTCTGCAGGTATAGCAGATATGGTGCACCGGCTACCGGTGATATTACAGTACCTGGGCAAGATAGTATTGCCGGTAAACCAGAGTGTGTTCCCAACTCAGCAGGATACAGTGATCTACTTTGGTGTGGCGGCCTTAGTGCTGCTTACAGTAGCGGTTGCTATGAGCAGGGAGCAGGGTAGTCAAAAGGTGCGTTATGTGGCTGCCTCTGCGGGTGTTTTCCTGTTGTTCCTGATGCCGGCTTTACTGGTGCCTGCATCGCTCAATCAGCAAACGTTCGAGCACAGGCTTTATTTGCCCGCTATAGGCATATTGCTGCTACTGCCACACACAGTGTTGCTGCGCAATAAACTCGCCGAAAAACAGCTGGCAATGGCCGTAATAGCAATATGCGTGGTGTTTGCAGGACTAAATATGAAACATCAGCAGCATTTTGCTGACCCGATTAGCTTCTGGACACAGGCAGTAGAAACGTCGCCAAATTCGGCCTATGCCAATATGATGTTGGCTGCGCGACTGGATAAGTCGGAGCATCTGCGTTCTGAAGAACTATTCCGTAAAGCCTATAAGCTTAATCGGAGGGAGAAATATCTGAATTTCTATATGGCAGAGATGTTGCAGAAGAAAGATTCTGTTATGGCATCGGAGCCGTATCTGCTTGTAGAAAAGGAGGTCTCTGATTATGTGCAATGCGATTTTCTGCTGGCGCGTGTGGCTATGGAGCAGAAGGACTTTGTCAAGTCAATTGCTTGTCTGGAGCGCTATTTGCAAAGAGATAGCTATAACCCAATGGCACATAACAATCTGCTGCTGCTGTATATGGAAACAAGGCAGACAGATAAAGCCAGGGGTTTGATAAAGAGCATGAGACAGAAAGGAATGCCCGTTCCTCCGACTGTTGCAGCACAGGTGGGAGCTTGATCTTATTCTACAACAAACCGCTGAGTGACACTCCATGCCTGAGGAGCTGAATGGAATAAGGCTTTTGTTTTGCCCCAGGTGTCTTTGAAGAATTCAGAGAAACGATAGTGATCTAGTGCGGTCTGAGACTCCCACTTGCTATAGGTGAAGAAAATATTGGGGTTGTTGTTGTCCTGCCAGAGTTCCAGATGGTTGCAGCCGTCAAAGCCGCGTATAGCATGCCTGCGTTCCTCAAACAGTGCTGTGAACTCCTGTACCTTGTCTTCCCTGAAAGTCATTTGAACTATACGAACTATCATTCGAATATAAATTTGATCTCGTTATATATACTGCTTACCCTTATGCCGAAGAGGTCGGAAGCATTGCCCTGATTGACACAAAGTTCCAGATAGCCATTGCGGTTGAACCGGCAAAGGAATTCGCCGGGAGGGACGCTGTTGTAATTGTTGCTGATTATATTGGCTTCGTACACATTTCTGAATCTGAAAGAGAACTTATTGTTCCTGTTCAGTTTTTCGAACTGAGTCATATGCATATCTGTTACCACATTGCCGTAGTGGTCTATGTAGAGGATGCCACATTTTATTTCGGTATCCTCGCTTTTCTTTTCTTCACGTTCACTTATGCTCAGTTGCTGCGGAGGCAGTCCGGCCTGCTGTGGAATAGTACTGTTGAGTAGCTGAATGGTAGTAGCTGCCGCCTGCAGCCAGTCGTGAAAACTATTACTTTTACCGAGCTCGAAACAGAGCCAGCCTTCCTGTGCATAGCTACCCAATGCCAGAGGCAGTAAGCCATTGTCTGGTGCCAGGAACAGATGTCCGTTGTGTGTGCAGGCAACCAGGCGGGGAGCGGCATTATAAAAGACATCTACCAGAATGAGGTGCGCTGTGCCCGGGGCGAAATTGTGAAAAGAGGTGCTGAGTACATAGGCAGCCTGCTGTATACTGAAGGGTGGGATATCGTGCGTGATATCTACAATGCGCACCTGGGGCATGAAAGATAATAACACACCTTTTGCAGCGCCTGCGGAGGCGTCCTGTGTTCCGAAATCCGACAAAAGAGTTATGACTGACAATGTGTGTGCGTGAAATACAAAAGTACAACGCAAACGGTGTATTTATTAGTGATAACAGGCGTAAGTTTGTGTACTGCTGACTTTTAATGTTTATACAGGTATGGAATTGGTGATGGCCTCCAACAATAAGGGGAAAATAAGGGAGATAAAGGAGATGCTGCAGGATGTGCAGTTGTTGTCTTTGACTGATATTGGTTTTACGGAAGATATACCGGAACCTTGGCACACCTTTGAAGAGAATGCACATGCCAAGGCATGGACCATCTTTAGTTTCAGCGGAAAGAATGTATTTGCAGATGACAGTGGCATATGTGTGCGCCATCTGGCCGGCAGGCCGGGTGTGGACAGTGCCCATTATTCGGGTAAGCGTGATGATGAGGCTAATCTGCAGCAGGTACTGCACGATATGAAGGGTGTTGCCGACAGAAGTGCCTGGTACAAGGCAGTGATATGCCTGGTGTGGGATGGAACGGTACATTATTTCGAGGGAATATGTGAGGGTACATTACTGGAAGAGAAAAGAGGTGCAGGAGGATTCGGGTACGATCCGATATTTATACCGGAAGGATATGAGCAAACCTTTGCAGAATTATCTCCGGAGGTAAAGAACGCTATAAGTCACAGGGGTAAGGCAGTGAGGCAAATGGTTGCATTTATTAAAAATAGGCTGGGCCGGTAATATGAAGTTTACGATAGGTGATAATATAGTGTTGAAACGTACCGGTGAAGAAGGGCGTGTGACTGCTTTTATAGACAAGCAGATGATTGAAGTGGAAGTAGGCGGAACTGTGTTTCCGGTGTATCTGGAGGATATAGACCACCCATACCTGAACTGGTTTACGCAGAAAACAGTAGTGAAGAAGAAACAGGTAGTGCCGGCACAGCTGCCTGTAGAGAAGCCCGCAGCGCGCGTGGCAAGGCTGGCAAAGGGTGTATATCTCTCCTTTATGCCTGTGTTCAAAACAGTGGATATGGAAGAAGTGGTAAGTGTGGTGAAAGTGTATCTGCTGAATGAGTTGCCGGTGAGTGTGAAGTATGCCTACGATGTGCGTATAAAGGAACAAAGCCTGTTCAGTCATGAGGGGGCAATACATGCATTTGGCAATGTGTATCTGCACAGTCTGGAGTATGCCGATATGAATGACCAGCCCAGAATGAACTGGGTATTGACGGATGTGCAGAACGAACAAAATGAAAAGGAAGAAGGGGTGTTGCGTATAAAGCCTGCAAAGCTCTTCGGGCATGTATCTGATATACTGCAGGGCAAAACATCCTCATTCGAATACAAACTCATTGAGGACTTTATTCTGAAACAGAAAAAGGAGGAACCGGTATATGAGCCGATAGTGCGTAAGTCGGTATTGGCACCTGTTACTACACGTACAATAGAAGATCCTGTTTATGAACTGGACCTGCACATAGAGCAGCTGGTGAGCAATATGAAGGGGCTAACGAATGCAGAGATCATCAAGATACAACTGGATACTTTGCAGCGATATGTGCATGTAGCCATTGTGCACCGCCAGGAGCGTATGGTAGTAATACATGGGTTGGGTAAGGGTAGGCTGCGCGATGAAGTGCATGCCGTACTGAAAAAGATACCCGAAGTGGCTCGCTACAAAAACGAATGGAGCGGCAAGTATGGCTTTGGTGCTACTGAGATACTGTTCCGGTATTGATGTCAGTCTGCTGAGTGCCCTACAGCTATTTTGTTGTACTTTTAGAATAAGCAAATCAATAACCTTATTTATGAAAGAAATGCCATTGCCGGTTCGCCGGTCTATAGAGTTGTTGGGAATATGTGCGCTTGGCGGGCTTATAGTTGTAGGGCAAAGTGTAATAATGCCTATACTCATGGCGTTTTTCATTTCGTTGCTGCTTTTGCCCGTGTTCAGATGGTTGCGCAGGCGTGGCATGCCTGAGGTATTAGCTATTGCCCTCTGTATTGTGTTGCTGTTGCTGGTAGCTGTGGGTATTTCAGCCTTTCTATTATTTCAGATAGCAGGGTTTCTCAGCGATCTGGAAGTGATACAAACTAATCTCACAGCACACTGGAACAACCTGAGTGAATGGATAAGTGCACAGACTCATTTTACGGTGCGACAACAGATGGCGCTTATAAAGAAACAGGGTGCAGGATTGGGAGAAAACATTAGCGGCTATTTCAGTGATGCGTTTACTTCTGTGACGAACATATTTGTGTTCCTTGGGTTGCTGCCCATTTATATCTTCCTGATATTGTATTACCGCAATCTGTTGGCAAGGTTCATTTATCTGTGGTTTGACGAGGCTGAGCACCCTAAGGTACATGATGCGGTGCATGAGGCCGAAGTAATAGTGAAGTATTATCTGCTTGGGCTGCTCATACAGATCACCTACCTTACTGTTTTGCTGGGAGGGCTGCTACTTTTATTTGGAATACAACATGCCATTCTCATCGGTGTAACATTTGCGATCCTCAACCTCATACCCTATGTAGGCGCACTTATTGGTAATCTGATAGGTGTTTTGCTTACACTAACCACATCGCAGGAAATGTGGCAGATATGGGCTGTACTGGGTATCATAGCATTTGTTCAGTTTCTGGATAATAACATTCTTATGCCGCGTATAGTTGGTTCTAAAGTGCGTATCAATGCACTGGTGAGTATAGTGGGTATAGTGCTGGGTGGGGCTCTTGCAGGCATTTCGGGTATGATACTTTCTATACCAGTTATGGCAGTGCTGAAGATCATCTTTGATAAGTCGGAGCATATGAAGCAATGGGGTTTGTTGCTGGGCGATACCCGTCCCGAGCCTTCACTGGGTGGTAAGCATATTACAGAGCTAAGGCAGGAAATGGAGAAAATTCATGACAACCAGCTGGAAGAAAAAATTGAAGAGGCTAAGGATGGTCATTAGCATCAATGTGCATGCGTGCTGACAGGAATGTTACTAACTAAATACTGATCGTTACAAGATGGAACCAAGATATCCGCTACCACCATTTACTGAAGAAACGGCAAAACAAAAGATACAAATGGCAGAAGATGCCTGGAACAGCAAGGATGCTGAAAGAGTAGCTAAAGCATATACAACCGACAGTGAATGGCGCAACCGTGATCGGTTCATTAATGGTAGAGAAGAGATAGTAGTCTTCCTGAAAGAGAAGTGGGCTAAGGAGCTGGACTACAAACTAAAAAAAGAATATTGGGCTCATGCAGACAATCGTATAGCTGTGCGTTTTGAGTATGAATACCACACAGCAGACGGACAATGGTACAGGGCATATGGCAATGAGAACTGGGAATTTGATGCACATGGCTATATGGCCAAACGCTATGCCAGCATTAATGACCTGGCAATAGAAGAAAAAGACAGGAAGTATCGTTGAGTGACAGTTATATCTTGCCGTGTTTAGAGTCGGCCCAAACGTTTTCTATGGTCCATTCCATCTGGGTCACATAGGCCTCCTGCCGCTGCGGACAGTTGCTCATTGCGCATAGCCTGCACTGGTAAGGCATGCAGCTGTCTATATGTATGAAGAGCTCTACCCGGTTGCTGAAGTGGGATTGTATCAGGTCTTCCAATGCATGTATCTCTTTATCGGCATCGACTACCTGCTGGTACCAGGGCAGGGTGAGGTGGGCATCGATATGCATCAGCTCGCCATACTGAATGACGCGCAGATTGTGCAGGTCTACCCATTGGGTTTTTCTGTTTTGCTGCACAGCAGAGATCACTTTTTTCAGCATACCCATATCCATCTCATCCATCATGCCAGATATGGAGCGGCGCAAAACCTTGTAGCCGGTAACTATAGTTATAACCGCAAAAACCAGCGCTACAGCACTATCCAGCCAGGGGAAACGATTGTTGGTAAGCAGCAGTAAGATGACGCCAGCTATTACTGCAATGGTAGAATAGGCATCTGACAAAAGATGACTACCTGCAGATTCCAGCACCATGCTGTGCAACTTTTCACCCTGCTTCACCGCATACTTGCCGGCGAGAAAATTGAAGAGGCCTGCAGCCGCAATAATGATGAGGCCTGTATTTAGGTTCTGTATCTGGTGGGGCAGCAACAACTGGTGTATTGCCTCGTATATGATAACACATCCGGCAACCATGATGAGGGTACCCTCTACTGCAGAAGAAATGAATTCGACCTTGCCGTGACCATAGGGGTGATTAGTGTCACGCGGCATAGCAGATAAGATAACACTGAATAAGCCCAGAAAGCCCGCTACAACGTTCACTATGCCTTCCAGCGCATCGGTAAGTACGGTAACCGACCCGGTGAGCCACCATGCCAGCATTTTGCCTGCAAACAGAACAACAGAGAGCAGGGCAATATATCGCTGAATACGTACAGGCATCTTGTAAAACTAAAAATCGTTGAGTGGAATATCAAATAAATATTCCGCTCAACGATCTGTACTAAAAGAGTAATTTATGGATGTGTCTGTTTGTAACGTTCCTTTACCTTGTCGAGGTGGGCAACGAATTTCTGCACATCAGGATCGTAGGCGTAACCTACATCTGCCAGTTTGTTGCCATGCTCGTCTATGTAGAAATAGAAAGGTTGTGAGTTTGCACCGAATTTCGATGCCTGCAGGTCTGAGTTCTTATTGCCTACTGTAATGATCTGCGAGTTGAGATCTTTAGAGAAATACTGTTCACTTTCAGGCAGTTTTATGCGGTTGAAATCGCAGTAGAGCGAGGCAACGATGAAGTCTTCTTTCAGGCGTTTGGCTACCTGTGGGTCAGACCAAACCTGAGATTCCATTTTACGACAGTTCACACAATTGATGCCAGTGAAGTCGAGCATGATGGGTTTCTTCAGTTTTTTAGAGGCTTCCAGCGCTTCTTCGTAGTCGAAGTAGGTAACAAGCCCCAGGTTTTTCACTACCGGTGGTTCGTAGATCTTCATGTCTTCCACATACTTTACCGGATGCATGCCATCTGGTTCTGCAGCATGTGCCGGTGGTGTGTTGCCGCCTGCACCACCAAAGGCATCGAAGGTGCCAACAGGAGGCAGGAATGCGCTCATACCATTGAGTGGTGCGCCCCACATACCCGGTAACAGGTAAGTAGCAAAGGTGAAGGATATAATGGCGAGGAATAGTTTGAAGATGGAAGTGTATTCCTGTCCGTAAACGTTCTTGGCCGGAGCATCATCGTGAGATAGTTTCAGTTTGCCCAGCAGGTAGAAGCCCAATAGTATGGAGATCACTATCCAGCAGGCTATGAAAATTTCCCTGTCCATTAGCCTCCAGCCCATAGCCAGATCTGCGTTGGAGAGGAACTTCAGTGCCAGCATCAGCTCCAGGAAGCCCAGTACCACTTTCACCTGATTCAGCCAGCCGCCTGAAGATGCCATTTTATTGAGCATGCCAGGGAAGATAGCAAACAGTGCAAATGGCAGTGATAACCCTATAGAGAAGCCGAACATACCCACCGCAGGACCGGCAATGCCGCCCTTGCCTGCAAGTACCAGCAGCGGGCCTACTATAGGTCCTGTACATGAGAATGATACTATGGCCAGCGTAAGTGCCATGAAGAAGATACCGCCAAAACTGCCTACGCCCGCTTTAGAGTCGGTTTTGTTGGTCCAGGAAGAGGGGAGTGTGATCTCGAATGCGCCCAGGAAGGAGATGCCGAACAGAACGAAAATGAAGAAGAAGAACAGATTCGCTATCCAGTTGGTAGATAAGGTGTTGAGTGCATTGGATCCGAAAATGGCAGATATGGCAACACCCAGTACGGTGAATATGATGATGATGGACAGAGAGTAATATAGTGCATTCCTGATACCTTCTTTCCGGGTTTTACTGCGCTTGGTAAAGAAGCTAACCGTAATAGGAATCATGGAATAAACACAAGGAGTGATAACTGCAGCAAGGCCTCCACCTATAGCAGCAAGGAACAGCCACAGCAGCGATTTGTTGCCATCGCCTTCTTTCGGCGCATCTGTGCCAGCCAGTGTTTTAGCAGCATTTGTGTCGGTAGGGGGTGGGGTTGCAGCAGCAACTGAAGTATTAGTATCGGCAGCAGCCGTATCTGTAGCACCACCAGCATCTGTAACTTCTACTGTAAATGGTACTGATTTCGGTGGCAGACACATTTTGTCGTCACACACCTGATACGAGTAGATACCTTTTATTTTGGTGTTCTGTTTTATAGTTACCTTCTGGGTATAGTCTACTTTGTCGGTAAAGTAGGTTACAATACCATCCACACCATCCATATTACCGGTAATGGCCTTGCCTTTTTCGGTAACACTACCTTTCAGTGATATGTCGGAATTCTTATTAAATTCGAACGAAGGAGAGACCTGCAGGCCATCGCCTCCCGGCTTCAGCGACCATATATGCCAGTTCTTTGCCAGCTTCATCCTGAATACGATCTCATATTCATTGCCCTGCTTTTTTACAGCCTCTATCTTCCAGCTGGTAGGGTCTTTAGTGATTTGTGCATGGGCATTGCCCGCACCCCAAAGGCACAGTACAACCAGCAATATTGATTTGATCAGCTTCATCATAAGACGCAACTTCTTTTTGCTATAAATAATGTTACATGTGGGGTATACTACTTCTGCAGGCTTATTTTATGTCAAAGACAAAATCTTTGTCTACAGGAGCAAGGCATTGTTTATCGTCGCATATCTGGTAGGTATGTTTACCGGTTATTCTGGTAGCACCCTTCACAGATACATTCTGTATATAATCGATCTTTCCGCTCAGGTAGGTCACTTTCCCTTCCACACCATCCATAGTGGAGGTTGTGGCATGGCCTGTTTCCTTCACTTCACCTTTCAGTTGCACGTTGGTATTGTTATCAATACTGAACAAAGGCACTATCTGAAAACCATCGCCACCGGGTTTCAGCGACCATATGTGCCAGCCGTGTTTCAGATCCAGATGAAAGATAAGCTGGTATTCGGTAGCGCTTTTCTTTTTCACTTCGTAGGTCCAGGCTGCAGGATTTGCAGTCTGAGCCATAGATGCAGTACTGAAAGATAGCAGTACAAAAAGCAACATTACAGATCTTAGCATACTCATAGGGGCAATTATTTAGTATGAAAATATAACAGACAGTGCAATATACCTCTCCAGTTGGCAAGGGAAAGTGCTTCTGTCTGTATTTTAACGTTTGTTTTAATGAATGTGCCGACCCTTTTGATTGGGAATTACTCTTATCAGTTCCGGGTAAGAGCCAGCAATATGTTGCGTCCGTCGCTGTTGTTCAGTTCTGGAGAGCAAGCCCTTTCGGGGTGAGGCATCATACCAAAAACGTTGCGTTCGGCATTGCAGATACCAGCAATGTTGCTAATTGCACCGTTTGGGTTAGAATCGATATGTACTTCGCCCTGCTCATTGCAATAGCGGAATACAACCTGCTTGTTGTCGTGCAGCTGTTTCAGCGTAGGAGCGTCGGCATAGTACCTTCCTTCGCCATGAGCTACCGGTATTTTCAGCGCTTTTTCGCCAACCAGATTACCTATATGGTTGTTAGGGCCATCGCTTTTTACATATACATTTTTACAGGCAAATTTCTGATGATCGTTTTGCAGCAATACGCCCGGCAGCAGTCCTGCTTCGCATAGGATCTGGAATCCATTGCAAACACCGAGCACTTTACCGCCCCTGCCTGCGAATTCTATAACCTGCTCCATCATAGGGCTGAACCTTGCCAATGCACCGCATCGCAGGTAGTCGCCATAGGAGAAACCACCAGGAAGCACTATGCAGTCATCAGTAGAGAACATGCTGAGGTCGCGGTCTTTGTGCCAAAGCATAATGGTTTCCTGTTTGAGGTCGTCTCTCAGAGCGTGCATCATGTCGCGGTCACAGTTAGACCCGGGGAAAACGATAATACCGAATTTCATTGAAGATCATTTGCCTGCCCAAAGGCAGAATAAGAGTAATAAAAGAGAAAAATAAAAGATAAAATTACTAAACCGTTTGTTCTTTTCAAGCAAAAGCCCGTGAGATATTATAATGCTCAATGCGGGCATGGCTATAAGCCAGGCGCTTTTTATGCTACTGTCGGTGATAATAGCAGTGAGCACAGATATCATAAGATAAAATGATATGGCTGTCCAGTCGCGGCGCACATAGATGTTGCTGAGCGCCACATTCTGCTGCATAGCATATATACCGGTACCCAGCAAAATGATGATACCGGCTATGGTGACAATAAGGTAAAAGGGTGAAACCACGTTTGCAGACAAGGATATACCTATATGTGGCCACTGGTAGAGCAGGTAGAACTTATCTGCCAGGAAAAGCAGGCAAATGAGAAAATAAACCGGAGTGACATAGCCCATCATAGCCACGCTCCACTCGCCCAGATTGAAGGGGCGGAACATGACCATACCCACCAACAGCAGCAAGAAATAGGTGAGTAATGAAAACTGAAACATTGCTGCCAGACAAAGCAGAAAGGCAGCATTGTAAATAAGTTTTCGGGGTTGTGTGGTTTGGGTGAAGCTGAACATGACATCTACGGCACCCAATAAGAGGGTGTTGAGGATCATAGTTTCACTGAAAAAGTTGAAGGGCAGGTAAATGGATGTAAGCAAAAGGTATACATATGATGGTACATAGGTATACCTGGGAAATAATTTGTGCCGGGTGGCAATGTCCTTTATATATAATGACTGCGCAAAAAGTATGAATATGGCCAGAAATGTATAGGCATAAGAACTGTGGCGGAAGACTATATCTATGCCACGCAACATATAATTATACAGAAAATGCCCGGCTACCCTTTCAGGCGCAACGGGATGCAGCAATGCCTGCAGTTTCACTACGATAGCGAACAGGAACAGGACAAGTACCGTAAATGGGCTGTTATTTCTGAATAACCGGAGCACGCTCTGATTTTGGAGCGAAGGTAAGCAGTAAGAGCCATGATAAAAACAGGAAGGATTACAGCATGTGGATAACATAGGGAATGACTATGAATTAGTAAAACAGAGGTGCTGTTGCATTGAATAGTAACTCTTTCGAATGCGGTGCGAATTTGTTTAATACGTTTAGTCGATCCTAATTATAAGTCTTATGATAATTGTGCGATATATTTGCGTTATGAACCTTTTCGCTACGCTGTTTTCTATCTGTGTACTTTCTGCAGGAATATGTTCCGGGCAACAAAAACCGGCAATTCGTCAGCCGGAGCTGATCTTGGTGAACCTATCGACAGAGCAGAACAGACGTGCTGCGCTTGTGCGGACAAAGGATGAGAAAGGGCTGGAAAAACTGAACAAGGATGTGTTGGCCATGTATATGGCTATGCGCAACGATTTCAGTGCGCATTTCACTTTTTGCCCGGTCTATTATTTTCTGGATACCAATATTGCCAGGGTACGCACTCACAAACACGACAGTGTGTTGCTGGGACCCGATGGGAATTATGTGTCTGCCGCCATTACAGAGGGGAAAAACTACCAGATAGTGAGTTATGGATACCCAATCATGCAAATGCACAGGATAGGCTACCTGAAGGAACCGCATGAGAAAGTGGGGTTTGATACCAGGCTAGGCAGGGTGTGGGTTGTATATGACGAGCATATGGAGCAGGTAGCCTATACGCTTCCACCCCACTTACTTGATAAAGAGGCTGAGTATTTTAATGATAAAAAATATAGCTATAAATCGGGCATAATGAACATGAGGTATAAACCTGAGGCCTATAAACTGCAGCAGACCCTGAATGAAATGATGCCCAGGTAGTGGCTTTATGCCTGAATTGATTGTTGCTGATATTTTAGTCTTTTGAGATTCAGATGTTTGGGAGATATTTAAAACGATCTGCCTTATATGATTCATGCAATTTATTTATTACTCTTGCGTTTATGTTCCAAAACGCTGTAATGAAATTTCTGTCTCTGTTATTGTTATTGGTTCCCGCAATATTGTTTGCTCAGGATACTACGGGTCGCAAACATAGCATAGGAGTATATACTGATGGGAATGCCGCTATGGGTAATGATAATCCTTCAATTGGGTCGTGGGGGGTATATTATTCCTTTCCGCGTAAGAAGAATTCAAGTTATACGGTTTCGTTGGACTATACCAATTATGTAAATAACACTGCTCCGGTACTATACAAAATAGTGAGTGACACTACCATACGCAGGGGTATGCGTACATCTATACCGCTTGTGACGGCAGGATATGGTATAGAGACACAAAGGCATTTCTATCGTAAAGTATATCTGTTTGCTGGTTTGGAAATGCGCGTGGGCTATGGTAGCGGCACTATAGATACTGTATTGGGAAGGGAATATAATGTGCTTCATACCAATCCGGGTTCTGGCATTGTATCGCATTTGGTAGGTTGGGATCAGTCCATGTCATACGGTGCTGATGCTACCATGTTCTATGCCAATCTGAAACCGTACATAGGTGCCAGATTGCAATTGAAGCGAATAGCAATCGGTTTGCAGTTTATGAATGGGTTCAGGTATGAGCAGGTATATTCTGCCGGATATGGTACAGGATCATTGAACTGGGATATCTCTTCCCTTTCACAACGACTAACAGTAGCTTACAAGTTTTAGAAAGCTGCAGCTGCTTTATTTTCTTATTTTATTTCGTATTCTGCTCAGGGTTTCATTGGTAATGCCCAGATAAGATGCAATGAATTTGAGCGGCACTTTCTGCAGCAGATGCGGATAATTTTCGAGGAAGTATTGGTATCTTTCTTCAGCACTTTGCTTGCGTAGCAGGTATAGTCGTTCTTCGCTTTTTACAAAGTATCTCTCTGTTATCACCCTGCCTGCATAGTTGAGGCTGGAATATCGTTCATACATCTGCTGCAATTTGTCATAGTGAATGCGTGCCACTGTAGTTGGTGTAAGCGTCTGTAGGCAGGTGTAACCTGGCTTCCGTGAATAATAACTATCAGGTGCATTGAAGGGCGCATTCTCTTCAAGAAACATAGAACAGATCTCCTCACCATCTTTTATGTAGAACATTCGTACAAGCCCGCTGATTATAACATAGATGTAATTGCATGTTTCTCCATCACGCAAGAGATATTCATTCTTAGGAAGTTCAATGAATTCAAAGTTCTTGTCGAAATTTTCTATTGTCTCTTCACTGAGTGGGGAGATATTGTTCAGGTAAGTGTATAATGGGGAGAGCATACTTAACTGTTTGTTGCTACAAGTTATGAAAAGCTATACAAACGGTTCGCTCACTGTGTTTCTTTTTCTAGTGCCAGTCTGCCGCATAGTACAGCAGATAAGAAAGTGAGCGGTGTGAATACTACGGTTTCCAGGGTGACCTTGGCTAAAAGATTGCCCACAGTGTTCAATGTAAATAGAATAGCGAAGCACCATAGAATTGTATTTATGATTAGCGGATGAATACTGATCTTTATATAGTTCCCTTTTATGCCAATAACAGACGCCATAAATATATTTAACAGAATAGACATGGTCTCGAATTTGCGCATTTCGTCTGTGCTATGCAGGCGGCCACCCCAAACTATGTTATATGGGATAATGCCGGTGATGACCAGTAAATGAAAAATAAGTACCGGTACCTGCAATAAAAGGAGGATTTTCACTGCCAATGAGAAAGTAAAACGTTTCATGAAACTGTTTGTAAGGCAAATGTATGCCAGAATCAATTGCTATATCTGTTGACTCTTTTCATTTCCTTTTTCATTAAAACAGACATAAAAGAGCTTATTTAAATAAAAAACCGCCTGTATTGCTACAGGCGGTTATCTCACAGCCCCATTCTTCACACTTACATCTATTCTTTTAGTTATTCATTATTATTCGTTGTTCATTCCCAGATAGGTCAGAAACTCATTCTTTGTTTTGTCATTCAGGAAACGTCCGTCATAGAAGGCAGTTACTGTAGAGGAACCTGCATCTTTTATGCCTCTCGTGGATACGCACATGTGTCTTGCATCTATAACTACTGCCACATCAGAAGTTTGAAGAATCTCCTGTAGTTCCCTGCCTATCTGCATCGTGAGTCTTTCCTGCACCTGTGGTCTTTGAGCAAAGTATTGCACTATACGGTTCAATTTTGAAAGGCCTATAACGCTTCCGTTTGAAATATAGGCTACATGCGCCTTACCGTATATAGGTACAAAGTGATGCTCGCAATTGCTGAACAGGCTTATATCACGTTCCACCAGCATCTGATCGTACTTATATTTATTATCGAACAGCGCTATTTTGGGCTTGTTTTCAGGGTTAAGGCCAGAGAAGATCTCTTTTACATACATCTTGGCCACACGTTTAGGAGTGCCTTTCAGACTGTCGTCTTCAAGGTCGAGCCCTAAAGTATTCATGATCTCAGCAAAATGGTAAGCTATATTGCTGATCTTCTCAGCATCGCTCATATCAAATGCCCCGGCCCTCATTGGTGTTTCAATTCCGGTAAAGATATGGTCGTCGCCAGCCTGTTCGGCTTCATCGTCGCTAATATCTATATTGTTAAGCAGGGTATTCAACAAAGTTTCGTTCTGTTTCATAAAGAAATATTTTTAGCTCAAGATGAGCGCCTAAATGAGCGCGTAGGATGTTGTAAACGACCACTGCTACATTTTCAGTAGTGGGGTTCAGGTTTTTGAATTCGGGAATATCAAGATTGAGGTTGCTATGGTCGAACCGGTCTGTTACATGCTCCCGTATGATTGTACTTAATTGTTTAGTATCGGCAACATAACCTGTTCGGGCATCTATTTCTCCTGTCACTTTCACAACAAGTTCGTAGTTATGGCCGTGAAAATGAGGGTTGTTGCATTTACCGTAGAGTTCTTTGTTCTCTTCATCACTCAATTGCGCATTGTGCAACCGGTGTGCGGCGTTGAAATGTTCTTTTCGATATACTGATGTGCGGGCCATGGTTGTTATTGATAGAGCAAAAGTAATCAATAAAATGTTTAAAAAAAGAATTGAATAGTTAAACAAAATTAAAATGAGGTTTTTTAACTTTCTTAGTTACCTGAGAATGGCTGCTAGTCTCCTTTTCCCTGATTTATATATAAATACTATACGCTTATCAATAAGGTTGATGTAAAATCATGCACGAAATGGTTGTTTGTTGGGTGTATCTTTGTTTAACAATAATATTAAATTAATTAAACAAAATGGGAAACTATATTTTAGCTGGTGCATCGGGTAGAATAGCCACAGAAACAGCTGTAAAATTGCAGGCTGCAGGTCATCAGGTAATAGGTATCAGCACCAAGCCGCAACAGTTTGCCTATAACGAGTTTCATCAGGTGGGCGGCTACAGGCAAGAGGAATTGCCGGTTATTGCTGTCCCAGTCAGCGGGTTGGTATATTTTCCCGGTAGCATCACGTTAAAGCCATTCAGGTCTGTTACAGAAAACGATATACTCAATGATATGCAGATAAACTGTCTGGGCGCAGTAGCTTTCATAAAACAGTACCTGTCTAATGTGAAACAGTCTGGAAACGGCTCTATTGTGCTAATGAGTTCTGTAGCAGCTCAGAGAGGTATGCCCTACCATGCTTCTATTGCTATGGCCAAGGGAGCCATAGAGAGTTTGGTACGTTCGTTGGCTGCTGAACTGGCTCCTTCTGTAAGAGTAAATTGTGTGGCTCCGTCACTTACAGATACTCCGCTTGCGGAAAGACTGCTAAACTCGCCCGATAAAATTGAAGCTGCACAAAAACGAAATCCTATGAAGAAAGTGGGTGATCCGGCTCTAGTTGCTGCTGCAGTAGCTTATCTTTTATCAGATGACGCTTCCTGGACCACAGGACAGGTGCTGGCAGTAGATGGAGGTATGGGGGTGCTGGCGGTCTAGCAATGTTGCGAAAAAGTCTTTAGTAT
This sequence comes from Bordetella parapertussis, assembly GCA_943331005.2. Lineage (GTDB taxonomy): Bacteria > Bacteroidota > Bacteroidia > Chitinophagales > Chitinophagaceae > Nemorincola. The sequence continues at coordinate 52,670 of CALQJX020000008.1, read as the reverse complement.
ATAAAATAGAAGCATATTTCTAGGCTTGTAGCAAAAGGATATCGTTACTTTGCTTTATTGGTTGATATTAAACAGATTATCTAAACTCCAGCAACTAGTCTAGTCCTTTGTGATCTATATTTAAAGCCACCGCTGCATGTCAGTTGTAGCTTTTTATTTCTATGTTTTAGAATGCTGATCTCTTTTTCAGGATTGTCAGAAACTGTTAGTCTTATGCTTTTCTGCATAAGACAGTTAACGCTGCATTTTATAAGCAGTGTCAGAAATTAGTTACTACAAGTGTTTTTTATGAAGTCTTCAATAGTGTTGTAGATCACGCCAAGCAGTATAGGATTGTTAGTGTCGTTAGTGGTGCTGTTTGAATATGTAAGTGAGTCTGAGTTGATCTTTTGAAAAGTGAAATGATTTGTAGCCGGGTATGCTCCCGGTGCCGCTTTTGAATATAGTGTTGTTTTGCTTGTGGCAGATACCGAAACCACTTCTTTTCCACTCACTACAACCAAAGAGCTGATTATGTATTTCATAAATCCATTGGAGCCAAAGCTGCTTGACCATAGTGGGAAAGAAGTATCATCATACGCGGTAGCAAGGGCACAGGAGGTATACCACGGATTATAAATATTGGGTAGTGATGTTTTACTGTCCTGAGAAAATGGTCTGCTGTTGAATATCAGATAGTGCTCATAGTTGGCTACGAAGTGGATATTCATTTCGTTTACTTTGTAAAGAAGCGTCAGCGCTGTATCTACGCTTATAGAACTTGTATCAAAGACAACGGTATCAAAATAAAATGACAATAGACTTGCCGTAGCTAAGCCGGATGTCAGTGCAGTAATTTGTTTGTCCCAGGCATATACTTTATTAGCGTTTATATAGTCAGTTATTGCGCTGGTTAAATTACAATTTGTATTTGCACCACTGAGGTTAAATAATATCATTCCATAACTGGAGCTGAAGTTATTGCTTTGCGAAGGTTGATAATAGTACTTTGATAGGGAAGAGGATGCCGCGTTGAAGATATTCCACATTGCAGTACTGCTGGAACCTACGCTGATGCTTCCCTGGCTGATCCTGAAAAGTTGATTTTCCAAACCAAGACTTTTGCTTAATGCATAGTGCCAATATTGAATGATAGATGTATCCAATTGTGCGCTAACTTTGAAACAGCCAAAAGAAAGAAGAATAGCTGCGAGGAAAGAGCGCATAGCGTGTGCATTTTAATTTGGTGGGCTGTCGCTTTATTTTTACTTGAATGAAAAAGAACTGCCCGTTGATGGGGCAGTTCTTTCTTTTTGTCTGACATGGTTAGAACAACTGAGACATTGGGATCTGAAGGATGCCAAGGATCTGAGGATTGCCCAGATTAGTTGTTGTAGTACTAGTGAATTGACCCTGATCGTTGAAGGTTACCACAGTATTAGATCCGCCACCAGCAGATCCACTGAAGAATGGCCAGAAACCACCAGATGCAGCTGCCTGTATCTGTGTCTGTTCAGAAGAGCTGTAAGATGCGGTAGAGGTCATAGTAATTGTAATGCCATCAGCAACTACAAGTCCCTGTACCATACGTTGCATAACACCAGTTGCGGAGAAGAATGTATCCCAGTTTTGAGCACTTGCAGGGTTCCATATAGTATTGTTGTTCGGGCTCTTAAATGCAAGTCCAAGCTCAGAACTGTAGTACCATGGTACAAAACCGTTCAGAGATGGGTTGTTTGGATTTGGCTGAGCATATGGGCCTGATGCAAATGTTGTGAATTTCTGGAATGATGCTGTAATATTCACACCTGCAGAAAGCGCACTCTGTGTAATGTTGTCATAAGATGCGCCGCCACCGAATGAGAAAAGATCCCACATTACACTTGCAGACGCATTTGCCCATGTGTGAGACAGGCTGCTGCTCTGTGTAAGGCTATTCATACTGAAGCTCTGTGAGGTGCCCTGGGTTAATGCAGTTTGTAGAGCATCTACAGTTGCAGCCCATGCATATCCGTTTGTTGCTGCTGCAGAGAAAGCAGTAATAGCTGCAGTGAGTGGGTTGTTGAAGTAGAAGTTCAGCAGGTAGTTTACACAGCTTGCCTTTGCAGGACAATTTAATATGGTAAACTTATTGAACGCTGCTGTAAGATTTGTTGCATTAAAATTGGTAGGGAAGTTGTTACCCAGATAGGTAAGCCATTGACTGTAATAGTCACCCATGCAATTCTGGAAACCATTGTCGGCAGGGGTTACAAGGGCTGCTAGAACCAGGCCATACTGTTGTGAAAATAGATTTCCCTGTCCTGGCTGATAAGAATTGTTGATAGCGGTTGGAGGTATGGAATTGAAGATCTGCCACATCGCATTGGATGTGTTTACAGATGCGTTGCTTCCTTGAGTGAGCTGGAAGTTTCCCGGGCTCAGGTTAAGGCCGGTACACATTGCATTGTACCATTGTGCAGTTAGCGTCTGCATAGCTTGATCGATTGCTGACATGTTTTTTTGTTTTTTGGTGATTAAAGTGTTTTTTGTTTGATTGTTTTCCGGTGATCTGTGGTTAAATATTCATTTCATACTATAGTGTTTGTTGAGCATTGTATAGGTCTTTAAAGTGTACAATTTCAGAGACCCGTATCAATGTTGTTTTCGTGAGTTTACTATAGCAATCAAAGGGTAAGGGCTGTTGATTTTATTACTAGTAATCATCAATTTTTTATTTCTTTATAGACGTTACTGCTACAAAACTTTCAGCTGCATTTCGAAGCGCTTCTTCCATGCAAATACAAAATAAGCGGTTATAAATTAGTAGCTATAGAGTCTAAATACCTGTTTTAATAATCAGGTGTTTTACCTATCTGTTAAAAATATCTTTGCAACATTTTATTGCAGCAGAGTATGAAAATTACCGTTGATCTGTTTGTGAAAAATATTCTTTTCCTGGTGTTCTGTGCCTCTCTTTTTATTTGAATTTTGTTGCAATAACAGAACAATATTTGTTAGACTTTCTGCATAAAAAAAGGGGTTTCAGAATTATCTGAAACCCGCTCTCTATATGGCTTGTGTACTTATAATATTTTTTTCAGGAATGCTTTCACGTTTTACTCTCTTTACTTTTTTGCGCTTATGGTAATCAGGCATATGATGATACTCACCAGCATTAGATACTTCATTGTGTTATTCATGTTTGTTGTTTGTAATTATCTGATAAAGGTTTTTCTAAGCTTTGCGCTCGTGTGCTTCAAAGTTACCCATTCATCATGGCTTTGTAATTTGAAATTATCAATACAGGTACTGTTGAATCATATAGCATTGTTGGTAGTACCAATTTAACCGCTTGTTTTGTAGGAGTGCACAAGCCGCATTAAAAGGATATAATATTGCCAGAGATACACTAGAACAAATACCAGCAACGCTTTGAAAAGCATCTTGATAATTGTTAGTGTTTGTAAAATGCTCACTTGCAGACTAAAAGAGTAATTACTCAGCAACTACTGCTTTGGAAATTGGTCTTTTTTATTTGAAAAGAGGCACACATTTACTGCGCTCTTACCGGTAATTTTCACTCACTAGTATTACGAAACCAGTAGTCGTGTGAGCAATAAAGTTAGTTCTTTGGATACTGTACGTAAGAAGTTTCTGGAACTTGTTGCTTTAAGTCCGAATCAATAATGGATAGGTTCTCTTGTAGTAAATGATTTATTTCAGCAACTAATAGCTCTTGATCGGCAATATTTAGTGCTTTAATTATTGTCATTTGATTTTGCAAAACCGTTCTTAGCATAGCTGTTGTTGATAGCAGCATTTTCATTGTTGCGATTGGGAAATCGAGTTTCGCTAATTCTTCGTTTGTCATACATATCATTTTAATTTTTCCAAAAACTTAAAAATAAGTATTCGGTGCTAAATCAAACATGCTGATAATTGTCTTATCGAACGAAGAGATATTATTCTAAACGTAATGATACAGGAAAATAATTATTGTTGAGTGGAATTGTATTGTTGACAACACTTGCAGGCAGAGCTGCTAGGGTAGGCAGAAAATAAAAAAGCCTCGCATTTGCGAGGCTTTTTGTTGTTGTGTGGGAGCACACGGGATCGAACCGCGGACCCTCTGCTTGTAAGGCAGATGCTCTGAACCAGCTGAGCTATGCTCCCTTTTTAAGAACTTTTGTATTACCCTGATTGCTTTTGGGATTGCAAAGATACGCGCCGTTTTCATTCTGCCAAATACTTTTTCAGATAATTTTAAAAATATTCGAGAGCGCTGTTTTCAGGGTGTTTTCACGAAGTGCAAAGGACGATAAAAACACCCTGATTTTCAATAGAGTTTTCTTATTCATTATTTAATTGTTTATGCAATTTATTCCCTTCCCTTTTCGTTATCTTTGTCTGCGTAAAAATCAATCCCGTTACTGAATAAATATAATCTATGGGTTACATAAAAGACCTTTTCAAAGTTAAGGCAGATCTGCAGAGCAAGGAGATCAAAAGTATTATTGAAAAACACGGCAATAAGAAAATCGAAGATGTAACGCTGGCTCAGGTATACCAGGGTATGCGCGGCATTACCGGTCTTGTTACCGAAACTTCATTGCTTGATGCCAATGAAGGTATCCGTTTCCGTGGCTTCTCTATTCCTGAGCTGCGCGAAAAACTGCCTAAGATAGAAGGCGGCAGCGAACCATTGCCTGAAGGCCTTTTCTACCTGATGCTGATAGGCGAAGTGCCTACACAGGAACATGTAGATCATGTGTCTGCTACATGGGCTCGTCGCTCACATGTACCTAACTATGTATTCGATGTGATCGAATCATTCCCGGTTTCTGCACACCCTATGACACAGTTCACAGCTGCTGTTCTGGCACTGCAGACAGAATCAAAATTTGCAAAAGCTTATAACGAAGGTATCAGCAAGAAAGAATACTGGGATTATGTGTATGAAGATACCATGACCCTCATTGCTCGTCTGCCACGCATCGCAGCATACATCTACCGTCGCAAATACAAGAACGGAGATCATATTCAGCCGGATGGTATGCTCGACTGGAGCGCCAACTTCGCTCACATGCTGGGTTATGAAGACGACGGTTTCAAAGAACTGATGCGCCTGTATCTTACCATACATGCCGATCACGAAGGTGGTAACGTATCTGCACATGCAACGCACTTGGTAGGTTCTGCACTCAGTGATCCTTACCTGTCTTTTGCAGCAGGTATGACGGGTCTTGCAGGTCCGCTGCATGGTCTGGCCAATCAGGAAGTGATTCGCTGGATAGAAGAAATGTGTGCAGAGCTGAACACTAATCAGCCTGATAAAGCACAGATCGCAGACTACATCCGCAAAACACTTACAGAAGGTAAAGTGGTTCCGGGTTATGGTCACGCAGTACTGCGCAAAACCGATCCACGTTTCACGGCGCAGATGGAGTTTGCAAAACGCCACTGTCCTGAAAACCCAACTGTACAGACAGTATGGAACGTATATGAAGTAGCGCCACCAATTCTGGAAGGAACAGGTAAGATCAAAAATCCATGGCCTAACGTAGATGCGCACTCAGGTGCACTGCTGAAGCACTATGGTCTGATCGAAGAAGACTTTTACACCGTATTGTTCGGTGTTTCTCGTGCACTGGGTGTACTGGCGAGCCTCTGCTGGGATCGTGCATTAGGATTCCCTATCGAGCGTCCTAAGTCTATCACTACAGAGTGGGTAAAACAATTCATAGAAAAATCTGAGACCGTAGCATAAGGTACGATCTGGCAATAGCATACATTTCCTAAAAAGCATGCAGTGTACACTGCTTGCTTTTTAGTTTCAGCCAATCAAGGAATCAATAACAGTCAATAAATACAAAAATGAACAAAGGACCGATCTCTCAATTCATTCAGCACCATTACCGCCACTTCAACGCGGCTGCTCTTGTAGATGCTGCCAAAGGTTATGAAACACACCTGCTGGAAGGTGGTAAAATGCTGGTTTCTCTTGCAGGTGCCATGAGTACTGCAGAACTGGGTATCTCATTTGCCGAAATGATCCGTCAGGGCAAAGTAGATATCATAAGCTGCACCGGTGCCAACCTGGAAGAAGATATCATGAATCTGGTAGCGCATACACACTACAAGCGTGTACCTAATTACCGCGACCTCACACCTACAGAAGAATTCGAACTGCTGGAGCAGGGCTACAACCGTGTTACAGATACCTGTATTCCTGAAGAAGAAGCATTCCGCAGGATACAGAAACACATTCACAAAATATGGAAAGAAGCGCAGGACAAAGGTGAGCGTTACTTCCCGCACGAGTATATGTACAAGCTGTTGCTGAGCGAAGTGATGAAGGAACACTACGAGATAGATCCTAAACACAGCTGGATGATAGCTGCTGCTGAACGCAACATTCCGATCATTGTACCGGGATGGGAAGACAGCACTATGGGCAACATCTTTGCCAGCTATTGCATCAAGGGCGAACTGGTTCCTTCTACTATGAAGAGCGGTATCGAATACATGATGTGGTTGACAGAGTGGTATCGTGCCAACTCATCGGGCAAGGGCGTAGGCTTCTTCCAGATTGGTGGTGGTATTGCCGGTGACTTCCCGATCTGTGTGGTGCCAATGATGTATCAGGATCTGGAGTGGCATGATGTCCCATTCTGGAGTTATTTCTGCCAGATCAGCGACAGCACTACTTCTTATGGTTCATACAGCGGAGCAGTGCCAAACGAAAAAATAACATGGGGTAAACTGGATATCCATACTCCTAAGTTCATAGTGGAAAGTGATGCTACTATTGTGGCGCCACTCATTTTCGCATATTTGCTGGGCTGGTAATACCTTTTGGTATGCGGCAAAGCAGGGGTTGTGTAAAACTCCGTTTAAAACCTTTCGGGCGTTATACTCACAAAGTATAGCGCCCGTTTTTTTGGTGATCTTTGTTGCGCAGGCAGCGCAGCGGTTCGTAGATTTGTAGCAGTATCAATGGTCAATTCATAACTACATCATGGCAAAACAAAAGCTGGCAGTGCTTACTGGCGCCGGAATTAGTGCGGAAAGCGGATTGCGCACCTTTAGAGACAGCGATGGGCTCTGGGAAGGGTACAGGATAGAAGATGTTGCGACTCCGCGTGCCTGGCGCAGAGATCCGGCCCTGGTGCTTGATTTCTATAACATGCGCCGTCGAGATGTGCTTGCCGCTCAGCCCAATGCCGCACACAAGGCGCTGGCAACCCTGCAGGAATACTATGATGTGCAGATAATAACCCAGAACATAGACGATCTGCATGAGCGTGCAGGGTCTGTAAATGTAATGCACCTGCATGGCGAGATTCTGAAGATGCGCAGCGAACGCAATCACTACACATTATACCCAATAACAGAAGATATGGTACCCGGTCAGCTGGCCGATGATGGCAGCATGTACCGTCCGCACGTGGTTTGGTTTGAAGAGCCGGTACCCATGATAGAAGAAGCTATCCCGCACATGGCAGAAGCTGATGTATTCATACTTATAGGCACATCTCTAGCTGTATACCCTGCAGCAGGGCTGGTAGATTATGTGCCTGATGAAGTGGTGAAGTATGTAGTAGACAAGCGCATACCATCTGTAAGCCGCTACAGCAATGTAGTGCCCATAGAGCAGCCCGCTACAGCAGGTATGACCTTTCTGTTACAGTTACTCTCCGGCAAGTAAACAAGGGCTTATTTGAGGCTAAAAAGACTATCCACAAATTCTTCTTTGTTGAAGATCTGCAGGTCCTCCATCTTTTCACCAACACCTATGTATTTCACAGGTATCTTGAACTGATTGGCAATAGCCAGTACCACACCACCTTTGGCTGTGCCATCCAGCTTGGTTATGGCTATAGAAGTTACATCTGTAGCTGCGGTAAAGTGTCTTGCCTGTTCTATTGCATTCTGGCCGGTACTGCCATCCAGTACCAGCAGTACTTCGTGTGGTGCATCGGGTAGTTTTTTGCTGATCACACGGCGAATTTTGCCGAGCTCATCCATCAGGTAAGACTTGTTGTGCAATCGGCCTGCAGTGTCTATGATCACTACATCAGCCTCGCGGGCTATTCCGCTCTGCACTGCATCAAATGCTACAGAACTGGGGTCGCTGCCCATTTCTTTTTTCACGATAGGCACACCTACGCGGTCGCTCCATATCGTCAGTTGGTCCACGGCTGCAGCACGGAAGGTATCCGCAGCACCGAGCAGTACACTCTTGCCGTTCTTTTTGAAGTTGTATGCCAGCTTACCGATGGTTGTTGTTTTACCTACACCGTTCACACCTACTACCAGTATCACATATGGTTTCTTGCCTGCTGGTATATCGAAGGTGGCAAACTCATTGGAAGGGGCATTGGTGAGCATGCTCATGATCTCTTCCTGCAGAATTTCATTCAGCTGAGAGGTGCCAAGGTATTTATCTTTCGATACGCGTTTCTCAATTCTGTCTATAATGGCTACAGTGGTATCTACGCCAACATCTGCACCGATCAGGGCATCTTCTACCTGATCCAGTACTTCTTCATCTACACTGTCCTTACCAACAATTGCCTTGGCTATCTTAGAAAAGAAGCCTTCTTTGGTTTTTTGCAGACCCTGATCAAGCGCCTCCTTCTGTTCCTGTTGTTCTTTATTGCGCCTGAAAAGTTTGTCGAATAATCCCATGTTTTAATTTATAAGGTTGTAAAATTAGTGAAATATCAGTATGTTAGGTTGCATGTTGGTATGAAAGATATAATTGCGCGTGGCTATACTATGTCAGGCAGCATCATATGCTGAAAACAGCGTGTTGTTCCGGTATCTCCAAATCGGTAAAGCCCTTACGCAGCAGTCGCTCCTTAAAGTTTTGCTGCACTTCATATTCCCCATGTACCAGAAATAGCTTTTTTACCTGCCTCGGGTCCTGGCAGGAAAGCCACTGGCAAAGATCTTCATAGTCGCCATGGGCGCTCAGGCTGGTTATTTCTGCTATCTCTGCCTTTACAAGGTATGGTTTGCCAAAAATGGTAACTTCTGCAGGCTTGTGTTTCAACCGGCCTCCCAGCGACAGCGGTTCGCAATAGCCGGTCAGCAGTATCTTGTTGTTGGGGTTAGATATGTTATTGGCAATGTGGTGCTTTACCCTTCCGGCCTCTGCCATGCCCGATGCAGATATGATGACACAGGGATCATCAGTGTCATTGAGTTTTATAGAGTCCTGCACATCTTCAATATGTTTCAATCCTTTGAAGGAGAAAACATCGTCGTCTTTTTTAAGATAATCCTGTACCATAGCATTGAAGCAACCCGGATACCTCTTTACTGCATCTGTAATATTTACAGATAGCGGACTGTCAACATAATAGGCTATCGGTGGTAAGCGATGTTCCAGCTCCAGGCGATTCAGCATATACAGTATTTCCTGTGTCCTGCCCAGGCTGAATGCCGGTATTACCAGCTTACCTTTATTTTTCAGGCAGGTTTCTACTATATGGTCCAGTAATTTATCGTTGGCGGTAGCCATCAGGTCATGCAGCTTATCGCCATAGGTCGATTCCAGTATGATGTAGTCGGCCTGCGGAAATGTTTGCGGCGAGCGCAGTATCATATCTCTGTACCTGCCTACATCTCCGCTGAAGGTGAGTCTGGTGGTTGTTCCTTGCGCTCTTATCTTCAGGTTCACTGCAGCGCTGCCCAGTATGTGTCCGCAATCGGTGAAGGTGAGTTCCACACCCTTTGCCAACTGGTAGAGTTCGTTATAGGGGATGGTTTCGAAATGCATGAATACACGTTCTGCGTCGTCTTCAGTATACAGCGGTTCTGCTAGTTGTTGGTGTTCTTTCTGGCGACGCTTATTGACGTATCTAATATCTGCTTCTTGTATTCGGGCAGAATCTACGAGCAGTATCCTTGCCAGTGATGCTGTGGGCGGTGTGCAGTAGATCTTACCCTTGTAGCCATCCTTTATCAGTTTGGGCAGCAGGCCTGTATGGTCTATGTGTGCATGAGAAATGACCACGTGTGTAAGTTCGGCAGGGTCGAAACCCCAATCGTTATTCAATGTGCCCGTATCCTTGCCCATAGCCTGAAACATACCACAGTCAAGCAGTATGCGGGTGTCTTCATTTACCTGTAGCAGATGTTTGGACCCTGTTACTGTGCGTGTAGCACCGTGGAATGATAATTTCATGAAGTTGTGTGTTTAAGTGGTGAGCGGTAATTACCGTAGGTGAGTTTATAGTTTTGGTACTTACTTATTTCGAGTCCAGTATCATAGGTGCAGATCCCTTGCCCATAATTATGATCTTGGCGTTGCTGGATGCTGCCAGATCTTTCATAGCCTTTATCTGTTCATACTGAAGCTGTTTGTCTGTCAGGTTTTCGTTTACTATACGCTGGTAGTCTGCAATACCTTGCGCTTCTACTTTTTTCCTTTCAGCTTCCTGATGTTCTTTCTGTAGCACAAACTGCATTTTCTGTGCTTCCTGTTCTGCATTGATCTTAGATTCTATTGCATTCTTTACTGAAGTTGGCAATGAGATGTTGCGTATGAGCAGGTTCTCCAGAAAAAGACCTCTTTTCTTGAAGTCGTCTTCAATAGACTTGTATATTCTTGCCTGAAACTCATCTCTCTTGCTCGAGTAAAGTGACACTGCATCATAGTACACAGCGTTGTCGCGTATCTTGGTGCGGGCTATGGGGCGCACCACTTTATTGATATATTCCGGGCCGGTTTGTTTATACAGTTGTGGTGTGTTCTCTGGCATCACGCGGAAGAGAACGGTCAGGTCTATGGTCACTTCCAGTCCGTCTGCGCTCAGCACACGTATCGCATCATCGCCCGATTTGTCGCCCTCGTCGTGTACACCACTCATAGTGTAGTTCTGGGTCCTGGTTTCTATCTCTTCTACGTCCAGCAGCGGATTTATCATGTGAAGGCCGCTATAAAGCACGTCCGGACGCACATTGCCATACAATTTCTGCACACCTACATGTCCTGCATCTATCTGCACAAAGGTTGACATGATAAGGCCGATCAGGAAAAGTACCAGGCCGAAAGCCATTACCGGTTTGCCGGCAGTACTTACTTTGTCATTTACTTTCGACAGGAAAAAACCAACTATCAATACGAGAACACTAATAAAAATGAGTACCATTTCAGAGTTGTTTTGATGAGATTATATTAGATGAAAGAACTGCTATGTTTGTTTTTATGCGGCTATGTTTTTTGGATCTGATCGGGGGCATTATTTCATCTCTTCCTTTTCTTTCTGTAGCTTGAAGAGTTCATCACGCAGCCTTGCAGCCTCCATAAAATCCATATCTTTTGCAGCCTTGTCCATTCCTTTTTTCGTCTGGTTGATCAGCTTGTCCAGCTGAGCTGCCGTGCGATAGGTAGCTGTCGGTTCCGCTGCCATAGGTAGTGTAGTATCTGCAAGTGCATAAGGGCTGCTTTCGTTGAAGCCCTTTATGTCCAGTACAGAACCCTGCAGCATTATTTCCTGTATAGATTTTTGTATAGTGCGCGGAATGATACCGTGCTTCACATTGTAATTGACCTGTTTCACGCGCCTGCGGTCTGTTTCATCCATTGTGCGGCGCATGCTGTCGGTAATTTTGTCTGCATAGAATATCACCAGTCCGTTTACATTACGGGCAGCACGGCCTGCGGTCTGTGTCAGCGACCTTTCATCGCGCAGAAAACCTTCTTTATCTGCATCAAGTATGGCTACCAGCGATACTTCCGGCAGATCCAGTCCTTCTCGCAGCAGGTTCACACCTACCAGAACATCTATATTGCCCAGTCGCAGGTCGCGTAGTATCTCCACTCGTTCCAGTGTGTCTACCTCAGAGTGAATGTACTTGGAGCGAATGTTGATGCGCTTCAGGTATTTATCCATCTCTTCGGCCATGCGCTTGGTAAGGGTGGTTACCAGTACACGCCCGCCATCTTTAACACGTTTATCAATTTCGTCCAGCAGATCATCTACCTGATTGATGCTGGGGCGTACTTCTATTGGTGGTTCTATAAGGCCGGTAGGTCGAACGATCTGTTCTACTACTACACCTTCGCATTTTTCCAGCTCATATTTTCCCGGTGTGGCGCTCACAAAAACAACCTGCGACACCAGTCCCTGAAACTCATAGAAGTTCAGTGGTCTGTTGTCCAGTGCCGATGGCAGCCTGAACCCAAAGTCTACCAGATTCATCTTGCGCGACCGATCCCCGCCATACATGCCGCTTATCTGCGGAATGGTCACATGGCTTTCATCTATAACCAGCAGGAAGTCATCAGGGAAATAGTCCAGCAGGCAGAATGGTCTTGTGCCGGGTTTGCGTCGGTCCAGAAATCGGGAGTAGTTTTCTATACCACTACAGTAGCCCAGTTCCTGTATCATTTCCAGGTCATAGCTTACTCGTTCCCGTATACGTTGTGCTTCTATCAGTTTGCCCTGTTTCTTGAAGTATTCTTCCTGGGCGGTCATTTCATCCTGAATCTCATGAATGATCTGTCCCATTTGCCCTGAGGGGGCTACATAAAGATTGGCAGGGAAGATGGCTGCATTTTCCATCACACCTATCCGCTTGCCATTTTCGGGTTCAAAACTTTCTATCTCTTCTACTTCATCGCCAAAGAAGGTAATACGGTAACCATAGTCTACATAGGGCAGGTTAATGTCCACAGTATCCCCGTTCACTCTGAAGGTGCCTCTTGTAAAATCTCCCTGACTACGGTTATAAAGGGCATTCACCAGTTTATGCAGGAATTGGTTGCGCCCCAGATTGTCGCCTTTCTTGAAGCGGATGATACCAGCTGCATAATCGGTAGGATTGCCTATGCCATATATGCACGATACTGATGCAACTACTATAATGTCTGTTCGGCCGCTCAACAGGCTGGTAGTGGCTCTCAGCCTCAGTTTTTCCAGTTCCTCGTTTATAGAGAGGTCCTTTTCAATATAGGTATTGGATGTAGGTATGTATGCTTCGGGCTGATAATAGTCGTAGTAAGATACGAAGTACTCTACCGCATTATCAGGGAAAAAACTACGAAACTCGCCATAGAGCTGCGCCACCAGTGTTTTGTTGTGTGTGAGTATCAGGGTGGGTTTTTGTACCTCCTGTATCACATTGGCCATAGTAAACGTCTTGCCCGATCCGGTAACACCCAGTAAGGTCTGGAAAGTTTCGCCATTGCGTATGCCTTCTACTAATTGCCTGATGGCACCGGGCTGATCGCCTGCGGGTTTGTACGGACTGTCAATGGTAAACTGCATATTGCCGGAAAGTGTAAAATGTGTACCGGAAAGTAAAATTACCAACTATACAGCAGACCATAGCAGAAATTAGTACAGGAATCAGAATTTTATCATTTTGTTATTTTACAGAACTATTATTTTGTTTATTATTGTTATGACGTTTTCCTTATTTAGCTTTGTAGCGATATGTACCGGTTATACGACATAAAGGATTTTATTGAGTGGAAGGCTTTTGGTGTTTGCTCAGAGATAGGCGACCGCATGGGCGTAGCTACATCTCGTATCCGTCTGTGGTTCATCTACATCTCCTTCCTCACACTGGGTTCGCCGGTGATAGTATACATGGTACTTGCCTTCTGGATGAATCTGAGGCAATACAAGCTGCTCAGACGCAGGAATCCGCTCTTATAGTTCCCATTATTTTTCCCTTTTCAGTTTGTGCGTATCCGCCTTTTAGCGGTTGCTGACCTATTTTGTATCTTTGCAGCCTCATTAACTTTAAAAAACAGGAAGGTACACCATGCCAGTGCTACACAACCGCGTAAACAATGAGGAACTGAAACAGCGTATGCTGGCCGAAACAGAGCCACGTACCACAGTTTCCTTCTATAAGTATTTCCCAATAGCGGAACCGGGACAATTTCGTAACAACCTTTACCTCGAATTTACAAAGCTGAAGGTCTTTGGCAGGGTATATATTGCCGGCGAGGGCATCAACGGACAGATCAGTTTGCCTGCCGGAAATTTCGATGCGTTCATAGAAGCACTTTATGCAGCCGCGCCCGAACTCAATGGTATCAGGCTGAACATTGCCGTAGATGACGATGGCAAATCCTTCTGGGTACTACGCATGAAGGTGCGCCCAAAGATCGTAGCAGATGGTATCGACGATCCTACTTTCGATATGGCTAAGACCGGCAGATACCTGAAAGCAAAGGAATATAACGAACTTTCTGACAAGCCTGATACGATCATAGTAGATATGCGCAACCACTACGAATTTGAGGTGGGACATTTCGAGAATGCGATAGAAGTGCCGTCAGATACTTTCCGCGATCAGCTGCCAATGGCGGTGGATATGCTGAAAGGAAATGAGGATAAGAACATCATTATGTATTGCACCGGTGGTATTCGTTGCGAAAAGGCAAGTGCCTATATGCTGCACAACGGTTTTAAGAATGTATTTCATGTAGAAGGGGGTATCATAGAATATACCCGCAAGGCCAGAGAACAGGAATTACCGATCAAATTCAAGGGGAAGAACTTTGTATTCGATGAACGTTTGGGTGAGCGTATTACAGACGATGTATTGGCACAGTGCCATATTTGCGGTACACCATGCGATACGCATACCAATTGTAAGAACGATGGTTGTCACTTGTTATTCATTCAGTGTGATGCCTGTGCTGCCCGTTATGAAGGTTGCTGCAGCGAGGAATGTAAGGAAGAAAAAAACCTGACGCCCGATGAGCAGCGCGACCGACGTGCAGGTCGCGAAAATGGCATGATGATATTTAACAAGTCAAAGGAGCATCCTTTACGCAAACACCTCAGTGAGTGGGAGTCTGAGCGGGATGGTGCAGCGCAATAGTGGTTGTTTGTTTTCATTTTTATAAATACAAAAGCGGCATCTCTGCCGCTTTTGTATTTATAAAACAATAGGCTGCTTTCCTTTATTTCTTTGCCATTGCAGCAAGTTCATCGGCGGTTGGTCCATACATACCCGGTAATGGTACCTCCAACAGGCGAAGGTAAACACCAAGTTGTGCCCTATGGTGGTACAAGTGGTTGTATGCATATTTGCGCAGCGCATTATACTTCGTCATGGTAAAGTGTATATTGTCTCCTGTGCGCAGGGTCCATTCCTTTTTAAAATCTTTTTCTTTAAAACTTTCCAATACTTCTATAGCCTGGCTCGTCTGCTCATCATGATTGGCTAATAATTCTTCTGTACTTGCCGGAGGGTTGAGTCTGTAATCGAATTTGGTAAGATCCAGTTCATCAGTAAGTAATATCATAGTTATCCAGCTCGATATCTCTGCTACGTGCATAGCCAGTTTACCCAAAGGCATAGACTTAACATGTGGCGTCCAGTCGTTCCGGTATGTGGGTACCCTTTCTAGTAGTTTTCTGGTTGCTGCGGCTTCTAGTTTTAGTTCTTCTGTCAAAAGCAGATTTAGTGACATGCTAAAAGTTTATTTTTGTGAAAGTAATCAATATTGCTAAAAATTCAAAGCCCCAAAATATACCATGCGTCTCATAAGAATATTATTTTATATATTTATTATTATTTTAAATAGTAGTAAAATATATGCAAATTCCGGCCAAAGAATTGTGGTTGGTTTTTATAACTGCGAGAACCTGTTCGATACTTACGATGATCCGGCAAAAGAAGATGAAGAGTTTACGCCAAGCGGTAAATATCATTACACACAAAGCATTTATGAAAAGAAGTTGCACAATATTGCAGCAGTACTGGAACGGATGGAACCGGCTCTTATAGGCCTTGCAGAAATAGAGAACAATACGGTTTTAAATGCGCTCACCCGGCAGCCCGCCATTGCAGGGCGCAAGTATAAATATGTATGGTACAGTGGTCCGGATCCGCGAGGTATCAATGTGGCATTGGTTTATGATCCGACATTGTTCCGTGTACTGAAGAGTGAACCTATACATGTAGATATTTCTGCCACCGGAGGTAAGTCGGTGACCCGGGATGTACTGCATGTGCGGGGCATACTTGTAGCAGATACTGTTGATGTATTTGTGAATCACTGGCCATCTCGCAGGGGTGGGGCAGACGAAAGTGTGGCTAAGAGGGAGATTGCTGCCCGTGTGAACCGAGATGCGGCACAGGCCATACTGAAAAAGAACCGTAATGCCCGTATCATCATCATGGGCGACCTCAACGACAATCCCGATGATAACAGCGTACACAATGTGCTGGCTACCAAAACCGATAAAGCTACTGTGTCTGCTACAGATCTCTACAATCCTTATGCGGCCATATACAACAATGGCGCCGGCACAGAAGTGTACCGCCGCCATTGGAATCTGTTTGATCAGGTGATCATTTCCGGATCGTTGCTCTACAGTAAAACTTTAAAATTCGATCGTGCAGAGATCTTTAAACCATCTTTTATAGTTGATACCTATAAAGGTCATGAAGGGGAACCCCACAGGTCATTCAAAGGTACTTACTGGATAAACGGCTATAGCGATCACTTTCCTGTGGTCACTTACTTCACCACCAACAATGCACGTTGATACTAATACTTTAAACACGCTCCAGTATCACTGCATAACCTTGTCCCAGACCAATACACATAGTAGCCAGCGCATATCGCTTGCCGGTTTTCTGCAGCTCTATCGCGGCTGAGTTCACTATCCTTGCGCCGGTCATGCCCAGTGGATGGCCCAATGCTATGGCGCCTCCATTAGGGTTCACGCGCGGGTCGTCATCTGCTATGCCCAGTTGGCGGGTACATGCCAGACTTTGTGCAGCAAATGCTTCATTCAATTCTATGATATCTATATCGTTCAGCGTAAGACCGGCTTTTGCCAGTGCTTTATTGGTAGCGCCAACAGGGCCAATGCCCATTATGCGTGGTTCTACACCTACAACTGCCGAGCTGACTATACGTACTTTTGGGGTAGCACCATATTTTTTCAACGCATCTTCCGAAAGTACATATACTGCAGAAGCGCCATCATTCAGCCCTGATGCATTTCCCGCTGTTACCGTGCCGGTTTTAGAGAAAGATGGTTTCAGCTGAGCCAGTTTCTCAACTGTAGTGGCTGCTTTAATAAATTCATCTTTACTTACCAGCACAGGATCTCCTTTTTTCTGAGGAATACCCACCGCAATTATCTCCTCCGCAAGTCTGCCGGACTCTTGAGCCGCTGCCGCCTTCATTTGAGAGCGGTAGGCAAACAGGTCCTGATCTTCCCTGCTTATGTTATACATTTCAGCCAGATTCTCGGCAGTTACACCCATAGGGTCTGTGCCGTACAAGGTGTGCATCTTTGGGTTAACGAATCGCCAGCCAAAGCTGCTGTCGAACATCTGTGCATCACCGCCAAATGGTTGAGCTGTTTTAGCTATTACCCATGGGCTGCGGGTCATGTGCTCCATGCCCCCGGCTATGAACACATCTCCGTCTCCGGCTTTAATGGCCCGACTTGCATTTATTACTGCAGACATACCCGATGCGCATAATCTGTTCACTGTTTCGCCGGGCACACTCCACGGAAGACCTGCCAGCAGCAGAGCCATGCGGGCCACATTGCGGTTGTCTTCTCCTGCCTGATTATGACAGCCAAGTATCACATCGTCTATGGCTTCCATTGGTATATTGGGGTTGCGGGCTGCGAGTTCTTTCAGTACCAGTGCTGCCATATCATCGGCTCTGATGCCTGATAATGCGCCACGAATATTGCCTATGGGGGTGCGTATGCCGTCAACTATAAATGCATCTTTCATTGCGTAGTTTGATTTGAAATTGAGGGCGTAAAGGTAAGCCTGTTTCCCTATACCTAGGGAATAAGCGCGTATATAATACGTAATGCCGTAATGTTACAGCATGAGAAAGCTTACGATTGTATAATAGAGAATTACCCTTCCAGGTGAATAGAGATGACGATCATGCGGGTGCTTAGCCTATCAATGGCATTGGTAAGCTGCAGCCCCTGGTCGCGGTATAGCTGATTGGCCAATCCCTGACTTATCTTGATCTCGGGAGAGAAAATGAAGTTTGGATTGAAGAATTCAAATCCCACCCCAAATTCCAGACCATAGTCTATTGGCTGAATTTTAATGAATTCGTCGGGTCTTTTAGATCGGGCATTGGCTGCCAGATCGTAGTCGAACTTGCCTCCTACCAGACAATAGAACCTGAAATTCTTGATCCTGTCGCTCTTGAACTTGAACTGGAACGGAAGGTGCATGTATATCGATTCCGTAGATCGTTCTGAAATACTGTCAATAGGCGGGCCATATTCAAAACGGAGTCTTTTTTCGGCAAAGGCAAGGCAGGGTACAAAGCGGAAATCTACAAACCTGCTCAGTCGCAGATTACCCATCAGGCCCAAGTTGAAACCGGGCGCCCAAAGCGGTTGTATCCGTTTGAAGGTATCTGTACTGGCAAAAGATGAAGTGTAATTGATCTTGTGCACCGAAAAATTGGCGCCGAACGTTATGCCGAAATAATATAGTTTGTCGTCATGGTCGGGCATATTCAGCATAGGACGTTGCGCAGAACTCCTTACGGAGATCAGCATCAATAAGAAAAATACTAATAATTTGCCTGAACGCATGAATGGTCTTTGCACTATTAACGCAAAGCACGAAGATACAGTATGTAGGCGGTATGTAAAATGCTTAAAAAATTATGATGTTAATAATGGCTCTGAATATTACAAATACTTGCCTTAGAATACTTAATCTTGAACTGCAATATCAGGAACAGGATCTTTTAATGATATCTCCCTGACACTGTGATAACTGCTTGCCCCGTATTCTTCGGGGCTTTTTTTATGTGCAGATATGTGCTGATCTTCTTTATTTATTCCTGCTTCAGCACAACATAATTTACCTTCAGAATTATGGGAATTATCATTTTCTGGGCTATCTTTGATTGAATAATATACTATTTTCGGAAAATAAATTCAAATACAAAATGCAGATTCGTAATATACTGCTTACCGCATTGCTAACTATTGCCTTATTTTCAGCTATCTCTTACACAGCCTGTAAGAAGGATGCGTGCGAAAATGTGATATGTCTGAATTTGGGCGCCTGCGACGGTGGCAAGTGTGTGTGTCCTACAGGTTTTGAAGGTGCAAGGTGCGAGACACTAAGCCGCGAAAAATTCATCAAAACTTACAACGGTTACGATACCTGCAACTATACTACGCTCGATTCCTTCAGGTACGATGCATATCCTATTTACTTCAGGGCCATTCAGGGCGATCCGAGGTCTATGATGATGAAGAATATCTTACACAATATGGACGACAGCGCTGTTTGTACCATGCAGGGAGTAGATACCTTCTCTTTCCAGGGTAGCAACAACACACTTACCTATGTTGGTACTGGTAAAATGAGGCGCGATTCTCTGTGGCTTACCTACCATGCCGAAAGAGATACAAGCGGTTATGACTGTGTGTTCTTCGGTCAGGGGCTCAGGTAGTAGCTTGCCCGCATAACTTTTACTTATTGCAGAATTGTCGGCAGCTGGTTTAGTTGTTGTAATTTTGTGTCATAAAATAAAATAATACAATGTATCCAGAACAGTTGGTGGCTCCCATGAAAGCCGAATTGACAAGTCAGGGTTTTACTGAATTGATTACTACTGCAGATGTAGATAACAATCTGAAACAGGAAGGAACAGCTTTGCTGATGATCAATAGTGTGTGTGGCTGCTCTGCAGGTACTGCAAGGCCTGGTATACTTATGGCGGTGAAAAATGCTGCAAAAGTGCCGGATCGTCTCACAACAAGTTTTGCAGGTGTAGATACAGATGCAGTGAAATATGCACGTGCCAACTATCTGTTACCATATCCGCCATCTTCACCAGCTATCGCATTGCTGAAAGATGGCAAAGTGGTACACATGATAGAGCGCCACAACATCGAAGGTCGTTCAGCGCAGATGATCGCTGCAAATCTCATGCAGGCTTTCGAGACATATTGCTAGTTATTTTACTTCAAATAGTAGTTGCAGCCATAATTCATTGCAACTCAAATAAAAAATTGCAAAAGGCGGGATAATTTCCCGCCTTTTGTTTTGAGCGCATGACTTGGAAGAATTAACTTAGCAGCGCAAAAAAAAGTAAAATGACTCCACAGAAGATAACAATGGGCGCCAATGGGCAGCTGAACGTACCGGACAACCCGATCATACCATTCATAGAAGGCGACGGAATAGGGCCTGATGTATGGAGTGCCAGCAAAAGGGTTTTGGATGCGGCTGTGGCCCATGTATATGGAGGAAAGCGCAAAATAGAATGGAAAGAAATTCTGGCAGGCGAAAAAGCCTTTAACCACACAGGCGAATGGCTGCCGGCTGCTACGCTCGATGCGGCTCGCGAATACCTCGTATCAATAAAAGGTCCCCTCACTACACCGGTAGGGGGTGGTATCCGTTCTCTGAATGTGGCTATGCGCCAGGAACTGGATCTTTTCGTATGTCTGCGTCCGGTAAAATGGTATAAAGGTGTTCCTTCTCCGGTAGTACATCCTGAGAATGTGAATATGACCATTTTCCGCGAGAATACGGAAGATATTTATGCAGGTATAGAATTTGCTGCAGGTACTCCCGAAGTAAAGAAACTTCTCGACTTTCTTACCAACGAAATGGGCGTGAGCAAGAAGATCCGTTTCCCCGAGTCTTCTGCACTGGGTATCAAACCTGTATCTAAAGAAGGATCAGAAAGGCTGGTTAGGGCGGCACTTAAATATGCGCTGGAAAACAAAATGCCTTCGCTTACTATCGTACACAAAGGAAATATCATGAAGTTCACCGAGGGTGGCTTCAAGACCTGGGGTTATGAATTGGCTGAACGGGAGTTTGGTGATAAAGTATATACCTGGGGACAGTGGGAAAATGCAAAGAAAACGCAGGGAGAAGACGCTGCAAATGCACAGATGAAGAATGAGCAGGCTAATGGTAAGCTCATTGTGAAAGATGTTATTGCAGATAATTTCCTGCAGCAGATACTGCTGGCACCACAAGACTACTCAGTAGTAGCCACATTGAATCTGAACGGAGACTACATATCTGATGCTGCAGCTGCAGCCGTGGGTGGAATTGGGATCTCTCCGGGTGCCAACATTAATTACAACACAGGTCATGCTGTGTTTGAAGCAACGCACGGTACAGCACCTCGTTTTGCCAACACTAACACCATGAATCCTTCATCTTTGCTGCTCAGCGGCGTTATGATGCTGGAATATATGGGCTGGAATGAGGCTGCTGATCTAATAGAGAAAGCACTGGCCGATACCATCATGAGCAAGCGCGTCACTGTAGACTTCTTTAACCTTATGACCGATGCTACTCTGTTGAAGACCAGTGAGTTCGCTGATGAGATCATCAGTAACGGTGGTATGACGGCTTAGTATTTTTATTGATTTATATATGTTATATGGGTGTCTTTTTTTCAAAAAAAGGGCACCCATATACTATTTATAGTAGTTACATAGTAGCATATTAACGGTATATTTGCTAACTGTGCTAAAAGCAGGTTAATTGCCTAATGTCATTTAATATAGCTTCCTATATAGATCATACGATACTAAAGCCCACCGCTACCGCTGCTGAAGTGGACAAGGTTTGTGTAGAGGCTTCAATGGCAGGGTTTGCTGCAGTTTGTATTCCTCCCAGGTATGTAACATCTGCCAGAAAATTACTTGATAATTCTCGTGTTAAGGTAGCAACTGTTATTGCATTTCCATATGGTTACAATATCATTGAAGAGAAGGTAAAGGAGATTGAATATGCAATTGCTATGGGTGCTGACGAACTGGACATGGTAATAGATCTTAGGGCACTGAAGACCGGCGACTGGATGCATTTGCGTAGGGAAGTAGAGTGTTGTCTGGAACCTGTTTTCAATGCAGGGAAAGTCATCAAACTGATAGTGGAAAGTGGTATGCTCACTGATACCGAATTGCTGGCCTGCTGTGAATTCTACGGAAAGTACAATATTGATTACATGAAGACATCTACCGGTTTTGCAACAACAGGAGCTACTATACGTGCTGTAACAATGATGAAAGAAAATCTGCCTGCCCGCATAGGTATTAAGGCTGCCGGTGGTATACGCACCTGTACTTTTGCAAAAGATCTCATAGATGCCGGTGCTACAAGGATCGGTACATCTGCAAGTTTGCAAATAATGAAGGAATTCAGGACCGCACAGGACTGATCATTCAGAAATCAGCTTAATAACATTCATTTGTGACAGATTTTTGCCGCCATTAGCTAATTTTGGCGTGCCCGATGAAAGCTGTATCCTTACGTTTTTTGGTGTTTCTTGTATTAGCTACTTCGCTTGCTGGAAGTGTCATGGCACAAACCGAAAACGAAGAGGGAGATGTGGTGATTTTTAGCGATAACAGACTTGCAGTGTTGGTTCGTAAAACCCACAGTTATGTAAGTCTCATCACCCCAGATCCGCCCAAGATTCCTGTTGAAGTACTTACACACTCTACGGTAAAAGACAGCTATACAGGCCCTTCAGGTCTCGTTCACCACGATATAAAGACCATTTATTCAGGCAAGGGCTTCAGAGTTCAGATATACAACGGACCCAGCCGCGAGAAAGCACTGGCAGTGAAAACCGAGTTCATGAGACGTTTTCCCGGTGTTCATTCCTACATTTTCTTTGTCTCTCCCGGTTTCAGGGTAAAAATTGGAGATTATCGCAGCCGCAGCGACGCGGAGGGTATGCTCAGAGAGGCAAACTCCATGTTCAGTCCAAGTATGATAGTACCGGACATGGTCACAATAAGTACCTATTGATAAGTTGAAGCAGTAAATTAAGGTTTCAGATAGAGCTTGCTTTTCAGCAGTCCCCATTTATGGAAACGGTGTGTCAGTGATACCCTCAGAACACCACGGCCATATTTCATACTACGACTGAAGTTAATGCTCGATGCTTCTTCAAAGTATTTTGTAGGACAGGTCACTTCTGCTATCTCAAAGCCATTCATAAAAATCTGTGATATCATTTCGTTGTCAAAAACGAAGTCGTCACTGGTATGAGTGAAGTTGATAGACCTGATAACATCTGCACTGAATGCACGGTACCCCGTATGATATTCGCTGAGTTTCTGCCCGAGCATGATGTTTTCGAACAGAGTAAGACAGCGGTTGAAGACATATTTATACATGGGCATGCCTCCCCTCAGAGCGCCCTTCCCCAGAATACGAGAAGCGAGCACTACCGGATAAACATCCATAGCTATGATAGAAGACATAGCATGTATAAGCAGGGGAGTATACTGATAGTCAGGGTGAAGCATGATCACTATATCAGCTCCCAGTTCCAGCGCTTTTTTATAGCAGCTTTTCTGGTTTCCGCCATAGCCTTTGTTCACCTCATGTTTTATGATGTGTTTAATGCCCAGCCTGCGGCCTTCACCCACAGTGTCATCGCGGCTGTTATCGTCAACAAGTACTACATCGTCTACAATGTCAAACGGTATTTCCTTGTACGTACGTTCGAGAGTAAGCGCTGCATTATAGGCAGGCAATACGATCACTATTTTTTTACCATTAAGCATATCAGTCGGCAAAAATAATATTTATCCTGAAAAAACACCCGCATATCTTCTATGCGGGTGCAAGTATATTTACCGGGAGCTCTTCAGTTGCCCGGTAGCGGCTGATTATCAGTTGTTAACGGTTACTTTTCCGTGCTGCAGGTTTTTGCCCGCATTATCTGTAATGTTATACAGATAGATACCTGCTGCCAGACAGGAGATATCAAGTTTGTCAGCACCTGTCAGTGTTTGTTGCATCACTACCTGTCCGCTAACTGAGGTCAATGTACAGGTGAGACCGCCATTTTGCGGACCTGAAATATACAGGGCACCTTTCGCAGGATTTGGATATACTTTTACTACATCTGTAGCAGTAGCGATCTTGATACCTGTTGTTGGATTCGGTACGCTGGTCATCGTAACATCATCTACATATAGGGTGCTGCTATCAAGCAGGTCTGCACTGGCACCGCCACTCAGGAACGTGATACGCAGTGTGTGAACAGGATAGTCTGTGGTTGTGTAGGTAAGTGCTGCCGTCACTTCATAGAAAGTGTCGGATGGGGTAATATTGATGAAACCTACTCCTATGCTGGAGTCAACAGAGCCAACAGTCGCAATCGCTTCAGCCGTCAGTATACCTTCATCATAGCCTATAGTGTCTGTAAGGGTGTCAATACCGGGAGAATAAGCTACCCATGCAGTTACAGTAGTTGGCTGTACAGTTACAGCAGTACCTCCTGTAAACGTAACATCCATTGTGGTAATATCCACATTTACCTTGGCGTTTGAAAGTATGCCGGGAGCCATACCCAGATCGCCCTGCTGGGCAGTCATGACTTTAGCAGAAGAGGAACCCGAATGCACTTTTACTGTTTCTTTGAATATCTGACGATGAAAGGTGCCGCCGCCTGTCAAAGGCCCTACTGTCAATGCCAGAGAGTCTACACCGAACCAGAATTTTGGTGCCTGAATAGGTGTGGTTGGGAAAGGAAAGCCCACCAGAGAAGTACGCCAGTCTTCCATTCCGGGGTTTATAATTGTTTGACCAAAAGAGGCAACTGCAAACAAAACACTGGCAAAAAGTAATGTTATCTTTTTCATTGAGTAGCGATTATGAATAATATTTATAGTGCAATTTAATTATTTATTTGCTGCAAACATTCATTGATCGCATTAAAATCAGGCACTTCTCCTGCATTTTCCAATACTTCTGCATAACGCACTGTGCCCTTACTGTCTATTACAAAAGCAGAACGCTTGGAAACACCGTCCATATCGTTGAAGAAATGTTCATACAAACTGTCATAGTCTTTTGACGCAGTCTTGTTAAAGTCACTAAGCAGTTCGAAATTCAACTGCTGCTCTTCCTTAAATTTTTTCAGAGAGAAGAGGGAGTCAACAGAGATACCATATACTGTAGCATTCAGATTGTTGTAGAAAGCCAGATTATCCCTGGTCATGCACAGTTCTTTAGTGCAAACACTGGTAAATGCCAATGGGAAGAACAGTAACAATACATTTTTGCCTTGTTGTTCGTTCAGTGTCACAACATTCTTTTCTGTATCACGTAGTTTGAAGTCCGGTGCCTGCTGGCCAATTTGTATGCTCATATATTTTTTTGAGGTAAAGTTAATTAAGGGCATGATAATATGCACATTGCCTCATAGGTTTTATGGTTTTATTATCAGAGCTATAGCTTCATATTTTACTTTTTCTTTTTGTAAAGTGTAAATTTGATCCTGAACTCATATAAAACTGTACTATGAAATACCTGATATTTTTGTTGGTTATAGCGTTTACTTGCTCCTGCAGCAGGTCAGATAAAAATTTCGAACCCTCACATATTTATCAGGGCCGTATCATAAACTCATTGTGCGGAAATATAACTGTTCAGTTCATGGATGATACTCCGCTGGGGCAAATAGGCTGGGTGAATACCTCTGACAGTACTACGCTAAACAATGTATTCAGAGTGGCAAACCCGTGCAATTGGGGTGGGGTAGATGGCAATATTAATATCCGTTTCAGTATTGTTCCTCAGTCTGTACAGAATTGTGCTACCTGCCTTGCATGGGCACCCACACCCGACACTGCCTATTCTATACGGGTATTGCACTAACAGGTAGCCTTTGTAGGAGAATAGCGGCTGTTACTGTATGTTTGTTACATAATTACTGGTCATGCACAAACGTTTATTTCTTATCGTATTCGGTCTATTACAGTGTATAATGGGTAAAGTTTCAGCACAATCGGGCAGTACAGAAGATCGCCGTTTCGATGAGTATAAAGGCACATTCATAGAGTCTCTGTGGGTATTGTACCCCACATGGGCCAGCAGTATAGGCTATCATAAATATGATGGAGTACTGATAGTGCCGGATGCTGCATCAAGAACCAAAGAACTGAAATTTTGTACGGCCACCCTCGATTCGCTGAAGAAATTCCACCTCAATGACCTGTCAGATGCCAATAAGACAGACTACTATCTGATAGAGAACCAGCTGCGCAGCACAGAGTGGGGTATCAGGGAGCTGAGGTCATATGAATGGGATCCTTCTGGCTACAATGTATCCGGTGTTTTCGCCGACATGCTTAGCAACGAATATGATGCGCTCGATACCAGGCTCCGTAATTTCAATGAACGTCTTGCAGCTGTTCCTGCTTACTACGAAGCTGCAAAGAACAACATAGTCAATCCTACTAAAGAACACACAGAGTTGGCTATAGCACAGAACCTGGGCGGTTTATCTGTTTTTGAAACAGATTTGGAAGATGCACTGAAAAAAGCTACGCTTACCGATGCTGAAAAGAAACAGATTCGCAACAGAGCAACAGCAGCGGTAGTGGCTATAAAAGCCTATGCCGAATGGCTGAAGAAGCTGGAGCATAAAACACCGCGCAGTTTCAGGTTGGGCAAGGAGCTCTACGCCAAAAAGTTTGCCTACGATATGCAGGCAGGATATACAGCAGAAGAGATTTACCGCAAAGCACTGGCACACAAAAAAGAGCTGCACGAAAAAATGTATGAGACCACTACTAAGTTGTGGTCTAAATATTACAGAACGCCTATGCCTGCAGATACCTTTGGTGCTATCAGGCAAATGATCAACAGGCTTTCTGAGGAACATGTGGCACCCGATTCTTTTCAGGCTGCTATAGAACATCAGATACCCGTTCTGGTCGACTTCATCAAACGCAAAGACCTTATTTACATAGATCCTTCCAAACCACTGGTGGTAAGGCGAGAGCCGGCATACATGGCCGGTGTGGCAGGTGCATCAATTACCTCTCCCGGCCCTTACGACAAGAACGGTAATACCTATTACAATGTAGGCAGCCTGGAAGGTTGGGACAAAGACAAGGCCGAAAGTTACCTGCGTGAATATAACAAGTACATTCTGCAGATACTCAATATTCACGAGGCTATACCGGGGCATTACACACAGCTGGTCTACGCCAATCAGTCGCCAAGTTTAGTAAAGGCGGTGCTGGGCAACAATGCTATGATAGAGGGCTGGGCGGTGTATACAGAGCTCATGATGCTGGAGAACGGCTATGGTGCCAGGGCATTGGCACCTACTCCCGATGCTCCGCTGGAGATGTGGCTTATGTATTACAAATGGAACATGCGCAGTACCTGCAACACTATTCTCGACTACAGCGTACATGCAGGTAATATGACCCGCGAAGAAGCTATGAAACTTTTAGTAGATGAGGCATTTCAGCAACAGGCTGAGGCTGAAGGGAAATGGAAAAGAGTTACCCTCACACAGGTGCAGCTGTGTTGCTACTTCACAGGCTTCACAGAGATCTGCGACTTGAGAGAACAGGTGAAAAACAAAGCGGGTAAGAACTTCAAACTGAAACAGTTTCACGAGCAGTTCCTTGGTTATGGTAGTGCTCCTGTGAAATATATCAGAAAGATGATGCTACGCTAATTTCATTTTTTTTATTGGAAATGATAGGTGGAAGGTTGTACCCTTATCTTCTTCGCTTTCAAAGCATATGTTGCCGTTGTTAGTAAGAGTCTTTCAGCTACTGTGCTAATCAACGGGAAATGCGGGTACATTGGGAATATTAATGTAGCAGTAAAGTCACGATGTTTTTTAAGACCTTTTTGTCTGAAAAGCAATACTGGCTTATCTCCTCACTATTATTTCCACCCTTCTGTTCTTCAGCCTGCCTTCGTCGGTGTCATTGGGCGCTAAAGGGTTAGCCTCACCCCAGCCCTTTGCCTCCAGCATGGTTTCATCGAGCCCTAGAGACATGATCTCCTGTTTCACGATGTTGGCCCGTTTGAAGGAAAGACTCTCATTGATCATTGGGGTACCGGTATTATCGGTATAGGCATTTATATAAATTACTATACCTTTTTCTTCCAGCCATGGCGACAGTGTATTTTGTAGTATGTCCTTGTCTGCTGCCGATAGTTCTGTAATGTTCACATCAAAATGTACAGTAGCTATTAAACTGTCATTTATAGGTACTATAGGGTTGTAGTCTAGTGTCAGCATGGCTACATGATGCGTCAGCGGCTGGTGTATATATTCTTTGCCCAGCACCACAGTATCGCTTACGGCCTGATAGCCCATGCGGGTAGTATGTATAGCGTAGGTCTTTTCGGGTTGCAATGTTATTACATAGCTAGCATCGCCCCTGTTGCTGCGCAGCTCATAAAGGGTGTCTCCGTTGGCGGCGTTGCATATCAGCATATTGGCAGAGTTCAGTCTGTCTCTCGATATGCTGTCGAAAACATATCCCTGCAGATAGCTTACTGGCAATGGCGCTATTATGCCCGGCAATGGAACCTGATAAATGTCAAAATTACCCGTAGGCCCGTTCCTGTCCGATGCGAAATAGAGCGTCTTGCTATCCAGCGATACAAATTCGCTTTTCTCGTCATTGGCTGTATTGATGGGGTAGCCCAGGTTCTCTGCTTCCGTCCAGTTGCCATTAGCCTTCCTGCGGCTCATGAAGATATCAGTGCCGCCCATGCCCGGCCTGTAGTCGCTGGCAAAGAACAGTGTTTTATTATCTGCCGCTATATACGGAGTGGTTTCGTTGCCCTTTGTGTTGATAGATGGTCCTGCATTTACGGGTAGTTGCCACAGGCCATCTTCAAATTTCGATACCCATATGTCGTACCCGCCATACCCTCCCTTGCGGTCGCTCACAAAATAGAGTTCTCTGTTGTCCGGCGATAGGCTGGGCATTCCCTCATAGGTAGGGTTGTTGATCGTTTGACCGAATGGTTGTGCAATGGTCCATTCCCCGTCAAGATGCACCCTGTAGGCCATGAACAGGTCACAACCGCCTTCTGCAGATCCGTTCTCGCTCATGTTCTCGCAGCGGGTAAAGAACAGATAATGACCATCTGCCGATACAAACTGTGCCGATTCCTGGTTCGATGTGTTGGGCGGGTCTCCCGCATTCCGGCAGGCAAACCAGCCGCCGCAAGAGTCGGCATTGGCATAGAAAAGGTCTTCGTCCATGTTGTTCACCCTGCGGGTAAAGAACAGAGATTGGGTATCTACAGCCATAGAAGGGAACAACTCCGGAAAAGAACTATTCACCCGCATACCCATATTCACAGGCCAAACGCCCCATGAGCGCTGCAGCGCACTTTTTACAAATGTAGCCTGACTGCGCAACAGGTTCCATTCTGAGCTGTCTTTTATGGTGGCATAGCTGCTTATCAGCATCAGTGCCTCATCGCCCTTGCCTGCATAGATTAGGCTCCTCACCATGGGCTTCATGAACCGCAGTTTGCCATTGTTGCACTTCACCGATGCTTTTCTGAAGGTAAACT
Organism: Bordetella parapertussis; assembly: GCA_943331005.2. GTDB lineage: Bacteria > Bacteroidota > Bacteroidia > Chitinophagales > Chitinophagaceae > Nemorincola. The sequence goes on along the minus strand of CALQJX020000008.1, from coordinate 23,363 downwards.
CCGCCTTTTCAAATTCATGACCGGCAAAATACCATTCGCCAAGTATGCTATAGGCATCAGCATTGGCCGGGTCGTTCTCTATTGCACGCTCCATAGTTTTGCAGGCCTTCGTATAGTTCTTGCCTGCTTTCTGCGTCAGAGCTGCATTGAAATACTTAGTTGCCTTCTTTTCAGACTGGGCTATTGCCAGTACCGGTAACAGAAGAAAGTAAATAAATATATATGCGTAACGCCTCATTCGACGGTAAAATACGGCAAAAATTGCATTGGCACTACTCTCTGCACCTAATTCACGAACTTCGGGTACGTTTTACCGGCAATTTTCATCCCCGATTCTTTACTTTTGAAATAACTATGTCAACACTCGTCATTTGTCCCACTTGCAATACCCAGTTCGAACCCACCGCCGCTATAGCACAGTCGGTAAGAGAAGAACTTTCTAAGGAATTTAACCAGAAATGGATAGCCAAACAAAAAGAAAGGGAGGAGCAATACCTGCAGAAGGAAGCTGCTTTGCAACAGCAACAGGCCGATATGGCCCGTAAAATGGAAGACGAAAAGCGATTGATGGAGGCTGCCATGCGCAAAGAAATGCAGCAGAAGGTGGGTGCCGACTATGAGGCCAAGATGCGCTTGCTGGAAGATGCCAATAAGAACAATGAGGCAAAACTCATGGAGGCACGACAGAAGGAAATGGACTTCCTGCGCAAAATGCAGGAGCTCAGAGACCGCGAGCTGGAGCTGGAACTGGTAATGCAGCGCAAGATACTGGAAGAAAGGGCCAAGTTGGAGGAAACCATCAAGAAGTCGGAAGAAGAAAAGAACAAACTCAATATTTCTGAGTTCGAGATGAAGCTGAAAGAAAAAGAAAAGCAGCTCGAAGATCAGAAAAGGCTGATAGAAGAAATGAGGCGCAAGTCTGAACAGGGCTCTATGCAGCTACAGGGCGAGGTGCAGGAGCTGGCGCTGGAAGAATTGCTGCGCAGCACCTTCCCCTTCGATCTGGTGAACGAGGTGGGCAAGGGCAAGCGTGGTGCCGATTGTATACTCACCGTCCGCAACAAACTGGGACAGGAATGTGGTCGCATCATTTTCGAGAGCAAGCGAACCAAAGACTTTGGTAAAGACTGGACAGAGAAACTGAAAGCCGATATGCGTGTTCAGGGTATAGAGCTGGGTGTAATAGTTACCCAGGCCATGCCCGACGAGATCAGTGGTTTCGGGCAAAAGGACGATGTGTGGATCTGCACATTTTCCGATGTGGCCACGCTGGTGCACATTCTGCGCGAGCTGCTCATAAAGGTATATGTGGCATCAAAAAGCAACGAGAACAAGGGCGACAAAATGACCCTGCTTTACAACTACCTTATCAGCAACGAATTCGCCCAGCAATGGAACGCCATCCGCGAAGGTTTTCATGCCATGAAAATATCCATTCAGCGCGAAAGGGAACAGATGGAGAAATTGTGGAAAGCCCGCGAGAAACAGCTCGAAAAAGTATTGCTGAATGCAGCACACATCCGTGGTTCTATAGAGGGTATTGCCGGTATGGATGTTGATCTCAATCTGCTTTCTGAAGAGAGTAGTTACCTGCTCGAATAGGCTATGCGTTGCGCACTGCTATTGTTTCTTCCTTCTTCAGCAGCATGATCTCTGCAAACACAATGAACCATGCCATGATACATGGCACTGCCTTTATAGTGTAGGGATATATGAGTCCGTTGCGCACAAAGGGTGGAAAAATGTCTGTAGTACTCAGGCTGGTAAAGATAAAGGTCAGCACCACTACTACGGTACGCCAGGTAGCCTTTGGGCGTGCATAATACCACAATCCCACACCTGCCATAGCTATGATGAAGGTGGGCGATTCTGCCTTGTGGTTGAAGATCACCACCCATATCAGCATAGAAGCCACCATCATTATTTTGTAGGCTTCGTTTTTGTAGAGGTCAAAGCGAATGAACTGAGCCAGGAACAGCAATATACCTCCCAGACTCACCGCTGTTTTTACATCCTTCAGCCCGAACCAGGTATTCAGCCAGCCGGCTACCGAAAGACCCGTAGCGGCCACTGCGTCGGCTTTCATCAGCTCCAGCCAGTTCTTGTACTGCCATATCAGGGTCTGGAAAGGGGTTACCACCAGAGGCAGCGCAAACAGTACCACCATCCATAGTGCCGCATAAAGCACAAACTTCAATCGGTCATTGGGGTAAAAAAGGAACAGTGCAAAACCAATAGCGCCATATACTTTTATGTATACCGACAGGGCCAGCCATAGCGTAGCCCATATTGGTTTGCCTCGTTGCATAGAGCCATAGGCTGCTATTATCAGTCCGCACATCAGGCCGTTGCTTTGGTTATTCTGCAGGCTTGTCAGCAATTCCAGCGAAATAAGCCACAGCAGTAGGCATTGTGTTTTTTCTTTCAGCGGCAGCATTCTTATGGCAAAGAATACCGTTATCGCATTAAGGATGTTCCAGATAGACAGCCCAAATATATCTTGCAGATAGGCCATGGGGGCCATCAGCAGGGCAAAGGTAGGGCTGTACTTAAAGAAGTCCCAATGCTGGCCCGGGTACAGACCATAGAGGTTGGTGCCATTCAGCAGGTGAAAGAAAGAAAACTTAAAGATGACGTAGTTGTTATACTCGGTCAGTCTCATGCCGTTGAACTGTTCCATCAGTCCGGGCTTGTTCATTATATCGTCCGGATAGCTGCCGGGTGCCGGCGCTATATAGGGGTGCGTACCCAGCAGAATGTTCTGCACAGATGCGCCTATGGCTGCAATAATAAATATGGTCAGTAATGTCCTCGGATCAAGTAGGAGTGCTTTTACCTTTTCCCGCATCTGTTATAAAAGTGTGTTTGTGTAGTAGTGTGTGCGCTGTTGTAATAAAAGTGCAACTTAGCTTTTTCGTATCACCCGCAGCATATCCTGGTGTATCAGGCCATTAGTGGCAAGTGTTTGTTTGTCGAATACGTTGCCTATTTTTCCATCAAAGTCGGTTATCGTCCCACCTGCCTCCAGTACCATCAGGTAGCCGGCTGCCACATCCCATGCGCTCAGGTTATATTCCCAGAAACCATCAAATCTGCCGCAGGCCACCCAGCAAAGGTCTATGGCTGCAGAGCCCAGCCTGCGTATCGGCAATCCTTCCAGTACCATGCGCTCAAACACCATAACCGGATGTTCCAGCGTATTCTCCGGCCATTTATACGGAAATCCTGTTACCAGGAATGCAGTTTTGAAATCGCTTTTGGAAGATACATTTATAGGCTGGCCATTCAGTGTAGCGCCCTTTCCTTTTTCAGCAAAGAAAAATTCATTCATCATGGGGTTGAACACCGCACCCATGATCACGCTGTTGTTATACATCAGCCCTATGCTCACACAGCACAGCGGAATGGCATGTGCAAAGTTCACCGTGCCGTCTATAGGGTCTATGATCCATTGGTAGTCCGATACTTGTATCGATTCGCCTGTTTCTTCACCTATTATACTATGACTAGGGTAAGACTCTTTGATGATCTCTATGATCTTCCTTTCCGCCATCTGATCCACTTCGGTCACAAGGTTGTTCACCCCTTCCTTATGGTCTATCTTGAAACTGCCGTTAAAATAATTCAGAATGATCTTTCCGGCCTCATGTGTGGCGGTGAGCAGTACTTCTTTAAGCTTATCCATAGTGTCATAGTTTAAGTTCCTTGCCCAGGTAAAAGTCTATTACTTTCAGCTTGAAGATAAGGTTATATTTCGCGTTTACCAGATTAGCGGCAGTAGCGTATTCTGTATTCTGTGTTACCAGCAGGTCCACAGTGCTGGTCAGGCCCAGTTCGTAGCGTTTCCTTGCAAAGTCCAGTGCACGTTTGGCGGCATCCTCGGCACGTTTGGCTGCATTATACTTCTGTATAGAGTTCAGTGCGTCGTTGTGTGCCTTGTATACTGTCTGTTTCAGAGTTAGTTCTGTGTTGTATTGGCTCAGTTCCTGTTGTGCAAGATTTATTTTAGCCTGTTTCACAGCATACTGAGATTGCCAGCCATTGAACAGAGGAATGTTCAGGTTCACCCCCACCATCTGCCTGATGTTGTTCTTCAACTGTGTACCGAATGGTACCAGTGGTGTCAGTGTTTTGTAGCTGGGCTGGTATACCGTATCCAGACTTCTGCCCGTAATGCCTATCGGGGTATATCCCTCCAGCACATTCGTAGGCTGGTAGCTCATATAGTTGCTGGCATAGTTGGTACCTATCTGGTAAGACAGATTCACCTGCGGATAAAGATTGCCCTTGGCGGCAGAGAGTCCCTTGGCAGCCGCCTTTACACGAAGTTCACTGCTTTTTATAGAGGCATAGTTGTTGCGTGCTGCCTGAAACACTTCTTCAGGGGTTACCTTCAGTACCATCTGCAGATCGTCTGCGCTTACATCCGGTGCCTTTATGTTGAAGGTCTCTGAAAAGTCAAGGTTCAGCAACGTTTTCAGGTCCAGTATGGCAGAGTTATAGTTGGCAATGGCGTTGATCAGGTTGGCACTGTCCGATGCCACCTGAGATTCCAGCTGGGCTACATTCAGTTCCGGCAGCCTTCCTGCTTCTGCAAAAGCCCTTGTCTGATCCAGTTGCGCCTGCGAGAGCTGCACCTGCTTGTTGCTGATGTTTATCTGTTCCTGGGCCTGCAGGGCTATAAGGTAGCCATTGGCCACGTTCAGCGATATGTCGTTCCTCCGCTGCCCCAGATCGGTTAGCGCAGCCTCCAGGCTATACCTGTTGCGGGCTATGGTGTTGCGCACCTGGTTCCAGCCAAAGAGCAGCACAGAACTATTGGCAGAAGGACCGATATAGTCATAAGATGCCTCTACGAACTGGTTGGTAATGGGGTTGATGGAACGGCCGAAGTTGCGCCCGAACGTGCCGCTCACATTCACTGCCGGCAACTGAGACAGTCTGCTTTGATCCAGCGTATGCCGGGCAAGTCTTGCCGTCAGCGAATCCTGCCTTATGGCTATATTATGGTCTACCGCATACTGAATGCAACGCTGCAGCGGCCAGTTATTATCCATATTCCGTTGCTGGGCCTCGCTATTATAGGTGTGTAGCGATAAGCATAGAGCCAATACTGCAGAGAAAAAGCGCATGCAACAAAAGTAAATGAAAAAATGCTTGTATAGATACACTTCTGTCAGCTATTGTCAGGCGGTTCTGCATATGGATGCAACATAATTATTCCTAACACCCTTGTGTCCTCTCATCTTTTCACCTTTATTGTGTCCTTTGTGCAATCCTTGTGACCCTTGTGTTTAGTTTTTACAATATCCCTATTTCCATATATCAAATGTATTCCCGCCACTTTCCACCCTTGTGCACCTCGTGCCCCTTGTGGTTAGTTATTTTTACACGCCCTAGCGTCCCATCATCTATTCATCTTATTGTGTTCCTGCTGTATTCATAGTGCCCCTTACGGTTAGCTTAAAACGCTTATTTAGCTTCCGCACAACCACCCGCAGCGTGACAAAATGTTACCTCAAAACCACTCCTTCAAGCCAACTTGTCTGTGTAAATTCATTTTATATGACATTATTTCCGAATAATTTATTTGGAACGCTTTTTATGGGTACTAAGTAAACGACTGTTTTTTATGAACATGAACAACTTTACTATCAAGGCTCAGGAAATAGTGCAGCAGGCACAGCAACTGGCCTTCAATAACCAGAACCCTTCTATCGAAACCGCTCACTTCCTCAAAGCATTGCTCGACGATGCCGATGGACCGGTGCAGTACCTGCTCAAAAAAAATAACGTAAACCTTGCCCACCTCGATACCAAGCTGGGCGAGCTGCTGAAAAGACTACCAACCATACAGGGTGGCGAACCGGCACAGACCCTTGGCAGAGATGCTAATGCGGCCATGCTGCGTACCGCCAATACACTCAAGACCTTCGGAGACGAGTTTGTAACACAGGAACATATGTTGCTGGCGCTGCTACAGGTCAATGATGATGTGTCCAGAATGCTGAAAGATGCCGGTGTTACCGAAAACGGACTCATTGCCGCCATCAAAGAACTGAGAAAGGGCAGTACGGTCAATTCTCAGACCTCAGAGCAGCAATACAACTCCTTGCAGCGATATGCCAAGAACCTCAACGAACTGGCACGCAGCGGCAAACTCGATCCCGTTATCGGTCGAGATGAAGAGATCCGCCGCACACTGCACATCCTTTCGCGGAGGTCAAAGAACAACCCTATTCTGGTAGGTGAGCCGGGTGTGGGTAAAACAGCTATTGTAGAGGGACTGGCGCACCGCATCATCAATGGCGATGTGCCCGACAACCTTAAGTCGAAGATCATCTTTGCGCTGGATATGGGCTCGCTTATGGCGGGTGCCAAATACAGGGGTGAGTTCGAAGAACGACTCAAAGCGGTCATTAAAGAAGTTACCGAAAGCGACGGTGCTGTGATCCTCTTCATAGATGAGATACACACACTCATAGGTGCAGGTGCCATGGAGGGTGCCATGGATGCCGCCAACATACTGAAACCCGCTCTGGCAAGGGGCGAGCTAAGGGCCATAGGTGCTACCACACTCAATGAGTTTCAGAAATACTTCGAGAAAGATAAAGCGCTCGAACGCCGTTTCCAGAAGGTTTTTGTAGATGAACCTACCCCCGAAGATGCTATATCCATTCTGCGTGGGCTCAAAGACCGCTACGAAAGTCATCATCAGGTACGCATCAAGGACGAAGCCATTATTGCGGCAGTAGAACTGTCAAGCAGATATATTACAGATCGTTTCCTGCCTGATAAGGCCATAGATCTTATAGATGAGAGTGCGGCCAAGCTGAAGCTGGAACTGAATTCCATGCCCGAAGAACTGGATGAACTGGAACGCCGCATCCGTCAGCTGGAGATAGAGCGCGAAGCGATAAAAAGAGAGAACGACGACGAGAAACTCAGGGAGCTGGGTCAGGAGATAAGTATGTACACAGTGCAGCGCGATACACTCAAAGCTAAGTGGACAGAAGAAAAAGAAATTGTAGACAAGATCAATAAAGCCAAGAAGAACATAGAGCAACTGAAACTGGAAGCCGAACAGGCCGAGCGCGAAGGTAACTATGGTCGTGTGGCAGAGATAAGGTATGGCAAGGTGCAGGAACAGGAAGCGGTGATAGATACGTATTCTAAGCTGCTCGATGAAATGACCAGCCAGCACAAGCGACTGCTGAAGGAAGAAGTGGATGCGGAAGACATAGCAGAGAACGTGGCAAAGGCAACCGGTATTCCATTGCAGCGCATGATGCAGAGCGAACGAGAAAAACTGCTGCATCTGGAAGATGAACTGCACAAGCGTGTAGTAGGTCAGGAAGAAGCCATTACTGCAGTCTCAGATGCTATTCGCCGAGGCAGGGCAGGGTTGCAGGATCCTCGTAAACCCATAGGTTCCTTTATCTTCCTCGGTACTACCGGCGTGGGTAAAACAGAGCTGGCAAAAGCGCTTGCAGAAGTGCTCTTCGACGATGATTCCATGATGACGCGTATAGACATGAGCGAGTATCAGGAAAAACATAGTGTTAGCAGGCTGGTAGGTGCGCCTCCCGGATATGTGGGATACGATGAAGGTGGCCAGCTTACCGAAGCAGTGCGCCGCAAACCATATAGCGTGGTGTTGCTCGATGAGATCGAAAAAGCACATCCCGATGTGACCAACATACTGCTGCAGGTGCTCGATGATGGCCGTCTTACAGACAACAAGGGCAGGGTGGTCAACTTCAAGAACACGATCCTCATCATGACCAGCAATATGGGTAGCCATATCATTCAGGAGAATTTTGCAGAGATAGAAGGCAAGGATATAGACAGCGTGGTAGAAGCTACCAGAGAACAGGTTATGGAATTGCTGAGGCAGACCTTGAGACCTGAATTCCTCAACAGGATAGATGATATCATCATGTTCCACCCGCTCATGCGCAAAGAAATAAAGGGTATCATCCGTATTCAGCTGGAAGGGTTGCAGAAGCAGTTGCTCACACAGGGCATAACATTGCAGTTCACCGACTATGCACTCGATTACATGGTGCAACGTGGTTTCGATCCGCAGTATGGTGCAAGGCCGCTGAAAAGGGTGATACAGAAAGAGATCATCAACTTACTGAGTAAAAAGATAATCGCCGGAGAGATAGATAAGACGAAGCCTGTACTGATAGATGTGTTTGATGGGGTAGTGGCGATCCGCAACGAAGGATAACAGGGATAACAGCAGATTGGCATAAGGCGATGACAAAAGAGCCGGGGATCATAGAAATATGGTTCCCGGTTTTTTTTATTGATAGGTAGCTACATTCTATTTGTATAGTGCCGGAATGCCATAATTAATCGAGGGTTAAAAAATGTAGCAGCTGAATTATCAATATTACTATGAAGATATATTGTCTGGAAAATATGACAGAGAAATCCTGAAGTTTTGCAAAAGCTGGCATAGATATTGATGTACATACACATGTATTCAGCCCTTATCGGCCCTATCTTTTCTATCTGTTACTACGAATACATTTTTAAATTCAGTGTCTCAGTATGCCCTTTGTTTATTGGGTATGCAGGATGAGTGTAAGAGTTGCAGCAAATCAGTTTTGTGGTGTGCTGTGTGTTGGGAATGTGCAGTTAGGTTACACAGGCATCACAGGTTATTATAAAAAAATATCCCGCACCATTTGGTGCGGGATAGTAAAGACACTGTTTATTTTTTCTTTTCTTACAATGTGCTCATGAATGTAGTGATCTTGCCGGCGGTAGCTTCGCTTACAGGTACCAGTGGCAGGCGAAGTGTTTCTTCGCATATATTCATTTGGTGCAGTAAGCACTTCACACCTGCCGGATTGCCTTCTGCAAACAACAGATCTATACCCGGTAGTATTTTGTAGAATGTTTTTCTCGCTTTGTCGAACTTACCTACGATAGCCAGGTTGATAACGTCCGTCATTTCCTTCGTAAAACAGTTGGCTGCCACAGATATGATGCCTTCCATGCCTATAGCCATTTGTGCCAGAGCCAGGTTGTCATCACCCGATAGTACGGTGAAGTGCTCCGGTTTGTCGTGTATCAGTTCCATACACTGCACCATATTGCCGCTGGCCTCTTTTATTGCTATAATATTCTTGAATTCTTTAGCCAGTCTCACCACTGTAGCTGGCAACATATTGCCTCCTGTACGGCCCGGTACATTATAGAGTATTATTGGTTTGCTGGTTGCACTTGCTATGGCCTTAAAATGCTGATAAAGTCCTTCCTGCGATGGTTTGTTGTAGTAAGGGGTTACGCTCAGAATTGCGTCTACGCCTCTCAGGTCAAACTGTTTCAGGTTTTCAAGAACTTCTGCAGTGTTGTTGCCGCCTATGCCGCACACAACAGGCAGTTTGCCGTCGCAGTTCTTTACCACTGCTGCCAGTACTTCCTGCTTTTCCTGAAATGACAGGGTAGGAGTTTCTGCGGTGGTGCCAAGCGCTACAACAAAGTCTACTCCTCCCTTTATTACATGCGCGATTAGGTTTTCAAGAGCCGGATAGTCGACGGCTCCGTTTGTTTGGAATGGTGTCACCAAAGCTACACCTGTTCCTTTGAGATGCTGATAAGCCATTGTTTGGGTTTTATTAAGATATAAACGGCTGTGAAGCCGCAAAACTCATATTGTTACTTTATTAGTTTCGCTATGGTATACAAAGGGTTAGGTAAATATATTATTAATTATACAGAGTAGGGTGTATTAGTATAAAGAGTAAAGATAGCAAATTTACTAATAATAAACAAAAATTATGAGTAGGGGAATTATATAAAATAAGATATCCTATATAGTGTTCCCTATACCCAACAAGATCAACAAGGGGAATGATTTTCTTATTTAAGATGCAACTTCGGTCTCGTCATAGAATCCCATTTTAGAGAACTTGTCGATCCTTTGTTGTATCCTGTCGTCAACAGGTATTTTATTCAGTTCTTCAATTGTTTTTATCAGGTAGTTTTTCAGAGTTACGGCCATGCCCTGTGGGTTGGTGTGTGCACCGCCCAGTGGCTCAGGTATTACATCGTCAACGAGCCCGAATCCGCTCATATCTTCAGAGGTAAGTTTCAGCTGTTCTGCTGCACGCTCTTTGAAGTTCCAGCTGCGCCAGAGTATAGATGAGCAGGATTCAGGAGAGATTACTGTGTACCAGGTATGCTCCAGCATCACTACTTTATCGCCCATTCCTATGCCCAATGCACCACCCGATGCCCCTTCTCCTATGATCACACAGATCACCGGTACCTTCATATTCACCATCTCAAACAGGTTGCGGGCTATGGCCTCTGCCTGTCCGCGCTCTTCTGCTTCCAGACCGGGAAATGCACCTGGTGTATCTATGAATGTAATGACTGGACGGTTGAATTTTTCAGCCATTTTCATCAGCCTCAGGGCTTTCCTGTAGCCTTCAGGGTTGGCCATACCAAAGTTGCGTAGCTGCCTTAGCTTGGTATTGGTGCCTTTTTGCTGGCCCATTACCATTACCGGCATGCCATCCAGCTCGGCCATACCGCCTACCATGGCTTTATCGTCCTTTACCTGCCTGTCGCCAAACAGTTCTGTGAAGTTGGAAAAGATCTCTTCTATATAGTATAAAGTATACGGACGCTCGGGGTGACGGCTCAGCTGCACACGCTGCCATGGAGTAAGGTTCTGGTAGATCTTACCCTTGGTTGTTTCTATAGCAGCTTCCAGCTCACGAACACTGTTAGTAACATCTACCTTACTTTTTGCAGATATTTCCTTTAGTTTGGTTATCTGATTGTATAGATCTTCAAGCGGCTTTTCAAAATCAAGAAACAACATAATGTTTGTTTTTGGAAGCACAAATGTAGCATTTCAGGCAGATATTGCAATCATAATTGCCTTTCACAATATATGTTCGTTGCGGCACTATGCTGCTTTCACAGCTACCCTGCTCATTTACAACTTATTGAATAACAGGAATTAAGTATAGTTTCTCTGTCGCTACTATAGCTCACGCATCAGTCATTCTTCACATTCAGGTCCAGGCTGGCATAGAAGCCCAGATCTTTTTCCTTCAGCAGCTTGGTATGCAGGGCTATCTGTGCCGTATGGTAAGACAGATGTTCGGTAACATGGATCATTATGGCTATGCCCGACATATTGAAGCCCTGCACCGTGCGCACCCGCAGCATTTCTGACTCACTCGCATTCAATATCACATGCACAGCTCTGTGTACGGTATCGCTAAGTTTCTCTGCCAGTTCCTGTTTGGAATAGCCACCTGTCGATGAGAATTCCAGCGCTCGCTCCCTGGCATCGGGTGTGTTGCCCAACGAGGAGATGGCATATTGGGTAATGTTACCACAAAGATGAAGTATCAGATTGGCCGGGCTGGATAGCTGACTGTTGGGACGCAGCCATACTTCAGTTTCACTCAGTTCATTCAGGCACTTTTCAATGCGTTTCACGTTCTCTTCCATCACCATGGTGCATTGTATGGCCAGTTCGGCAGCAATAGAGGCAGGCATATCGTTTATTGTTTCTATAAAGCTACAACTTCGCTATAGGAAAGGCGGCATATTTTTTACAACTTTGACACCGCTATACTCTTGTTGCATGAAGTGGAAACTTATTCTTTTACTGACGCTTGCAGGCCTGCTCATGGGCACTGCCACCATATACTTTGTACCTGCAAAATTTGAGGCGTTACTGGGAACGCCCGTTTTCATTATCTGTGCCTGGTTCATTGGCAGGTATGCCGGAGATAAGTACTTTAAACACGGCTTCATATCGGGTATGCTCAACGCTATTATCGTGACGGTTATGAAGGTTTCCCTTTCGGGTGTCTATTTCAGCAACCATCCTGCCGAGGCTGCTTTGTTTGGGAAAATGAGCAAAGAATCGGGGGCTACCATGCAGCAGGCAATGTTGCTCATGGGGATATTCAGCTCAGTTTTCTCCGGGCTCATCATGGGGCTATTTGGCCTTATAGGCAATAAGGCAGTAAGAGTGCTGCAGGGCGAAAAAATGTAGCCTTTAGGCCTGTTATTTCTTTCCTTTTTTAGCTGGCCAGCAGGTCTATCAGCTCGTGCACATGGTTGTGTGTCACTACCTTGGGGAAGGGCAGGTCTTTGTCGTTCATGGCCTTTACTACAGCAGCTGCAATTGCGGCAGGTTTGCTCTGGTCGAAGACAAGACTGGGTGAGACCACATCATAAACAAATGGCAGGTCTGATGCAAGTATCTTCATCCCGCTTTCTGCCGCCTCTATCAGCGGCAACCCGAAGCTCTCCATCAGCGATGGGAATATGAGGTACGGGCAACTGAAATACAGTTCGCGCGGGTCTATATAGGTATGGTTTACTACCTTCATGCCCTTCTCATTCATTTGCCTTACCCGTTCTGTAAAGGTAGGTGCGGTCTCATCTATGGTCACATGCAGGGTAGGTGTCAGTCCTCTTTTGTGCAGCTCTTCCCAGGCATCCAGCAGCGCAGGGTAGTTCTTTTGCGGGGTAGGGTTGCTGATGAATACAAATTCATCCTTCCTCCTGTCTTCAAACGGACTGTGCGGCACTGTATACTTAGCGCTGTCGTAGAAAGGTATGGTGAGGCAATGCTTTTTGTCCTTAAGCCCCACTTCTACCAGCCCTTCCTCCATGTGTGGGGTCTGCACTATGAAGTAGTTGGTGTTGCCGGCATTTACCTTCACATACAGGTACTTTATGTACTGCGACCAGAACATCTTTTTGAACTTCTGTCCCGGTGCTTCCAGTAGCTTCTGATTGTGGAAGTAGGTATAGGTTTCCGCCTTCATTTTTACGGGTGGCGGCGTGTTGGCAAAGCACAGCACTTTGCGGTAGCTGTGTTGGTGTTTCTTATAAAATTTCTTGCGGTCTGCGGTTTTGTTGGGTATTACCAGGTACTTGCCGGTAAGGCTCTTGGGTATATCCAGCCGTGGATCCAGCAGAAAGAAGAATTTGTCTTTATCGGGGCGTTGCATAATGGTCTCTATGAGGTACTTGAACAGTACCGCTCCGCCTCCCTTATTCACAAATAATCCGTCTATCAGTATCATATCCTATGCTGTTCCCAGGGTATGCCCGGTCTTGGTTGGTTGTTATATATATTGTCTGTCAGCTGCATAAAGTAGTTGGCTCCTGCAGCTGCGCTGAGCCCTTCTGTGGCCCAGTGTTGTATCTCTTCGGTAGTTGCAAAGCCCTTATTCTGCAGCATTGCTGTTATGGCCTGCCTGCAACTGCCTGCCTCCTGCCAGTCGAACACCATGCCGTTCCTGCCGTTGGTGATCACCCTGCTCACGCCACATATGTTGCTGCACATGGCCTTCAGTCCGTTCAGCAATCCTTCGCTCACTATCACGCCCCAGCCATCCTTGCCTGCACTGGGCAGTACCACCCAGTCATAGGCGGCATATTGCTGCAGCAGTTCATCATACTTCAGAAAGGGGAAGAAGCGGATACGGTCCTGCAAACCTGCGTTGACTACCTGCTGCTTCATGGCGGTCTCGTCGGCTCCGGTGCCGAATATATCCAGCGTATAGCCTGCGCTGCTGTGCTGTATCAGCTCATTCAGGAAGCGGCCGATACCCTTTGCTGCCTCCAGTCTGCCTGCATATATGATGCGTATGTTACCTGTTGTATTTGCTATACGTGGAGCCGCAGGAACTGTTATAAAGTAGGCCCACGGGAAAAGTCTTTCTTTGTTGTAGCCCAGACTGGTATACTGTGCCACACCCAGCTTGCCTATTGCCAGCACGAACTGTATATGCCTGAAATATTTCAGTCCGAAGTAGCGGTATTTGAGCGTGCGTAGTTTGCCCTTCAGCCCTTCGTGGTTATAGGGTTCGGTCATTACCCCCACTTTGCATCCCTGCCTGATACATTCATCAAATGCGGTAGTGAGCATGGCTCCTACTTTTATCCCACCTATTGTGTGTATGGCATCTTTGTGGGTCTGTACCAGTTCCCGCACACGTGCCGCATCGGGAGCTACTATTACGGTCACCCCATTTATCTGCGGTGCTTCCCAACCCATATTCTTTCTGTAGGCGGTAATATCCTGCTCCACTACCAGCAGTACCCGGCCGCCGGCAGCGCTAGCTGCTACGGCCTCCAGAAACGACTTTTGATGGATACTGATAATGCCCTGCCAGAATACGTATGTCATAGGTTGCTTGCTTGCGAAGAATGCCTGTTTTCATGCCAAAGGTAACAGCAACTTTCAGAAACCCGAAAAATTGTAGTGGCTGTTGTTGCTTATAGCCCGGGCAATGTGGTAGGGTGCCTCCTCTAAAAGTAAAAGCTCCGGAAGATCCGGAGCTTTTATACTTTATCGTTTATCGGTTAGTCGTTGAAGATCAACCGGTTAACTTATTTACTGATTAATAGTCCATGCCCATTCCGCCTGGCATACCACCTGGTGCAGCTGATGCAGACTTAGGTTCTGGTTTTTCAGCGATCACACATTCTGTAGTGAGGAGCATGCTGGCGATAGACGCTGCATTTTCCAGAGCGATACGGCTCACTTTAGTAGGATCGATAACACCTGCTGCCAGCATGTTTTCGTATACTTCTGTGCGTGCATTGAAGCCGAAATCAGCCTTGCCTTCTTTCACTTTCTGAACGATGATTGAACCTTCGAGACCGGCGTTTGCTACGATCTGACGCAGTGGCTCTTCGAGCGCACGGCGAACTATAGCGATACCTGTTTTCTCATCAGCATTCTCTGTAGCAACGCCGGCAAGAGCCTCAATAGCGCGGATGTAAGCAACACCACCACCTGGCACTATACCTTCTTCTACTGCTGCGCGTGTAGCGTGCAGTGCGTCGTCTACGCGATCTTTCTTCTCTTTCATTTCTACTTCTGTAGCTGCACCGATATACAGTACCGCAACACCACCGCTCAGTTTAGCAAGACGCTCCTGCAGTTTCTCACGATCGTAATCGCTGGTAGTAGCTTCTATCTGAGATTTGATCTGGTTTACACGTGCAGTGATCGTTTCTTTATCGCCTTTGCCACCTACTACTGTAGTATTGTCTTTGTCGATAGTAATGCTCTCTGCCTGACCCAGATGCGCCAGTGTAGCGTTTTCCAGTTTGTAACCCTGATCTTCGCTGATAACAGTACCACCTGTGAGGGCAGCAATGTCCTGCAGCATTTCCTTACGACGGTCGCCGAAGCCAGGAGCCTTAACAGCAGCTATTTTCAGAGAACCACGCAGTTTGTTCACCACCAGTGTAGACAGTGCTTCACCGTCAACATCTTCTGCAATGATGAGGAGTGAACGACCGCTCTGTACCACGCTTTCCAGAATAGGAAGAATGTCTTTGAGGGTGCTTACTTTTTTCTCATAAATGAGGATGTAAGGGTTCTGCATTTCTACATGCATTTTCTCCGTATTGGTAACGAAGTATGCGCTGAGGTAACCGCGGTCGAACTGCATACCTTCTACAACTTCTACAGTTGTTTCAGTACCTTTTGCTTCTTCTACAGTGATAACACCTTCGTTACCCACTTTAGCCATAGCCTGTGCGATCAGCGAACCGATATAGCTATCGTTGTTGGCAGAGATAGATGCAACCTGCTCTATTTTCTTGTTGTCGTTTCCTACTTTTTCAGACTGTGAACGCAGGTTCTCAACTACAGCAGCTACTGCTTTGTCAATACCACGCTTCACGTCCATTGGGTTTGCACCTGCAGCTACGTTCTTCAGACCTTCGCCTACGATACACTGAGCCAGTACAGTAGCGGTAGTAGTACCGTCACCTGCGATGTCAGCGGTTTTAGAAGCTACTTCTTTTACCATCTGCGCACCGATGTTCTCGATAGCGTCTTCCAGTTCTATTTCTTTAGCTACAGAAACACCATCTTTAGTGATAGAAGGTGCACCGAATTTCTTTTCGATAACCACGTTACGACCTTTAGGGCCAAGTGTTACTTTCACTGCATCAGCCAGCACGTCTACGCCGCGTTTCATTCTGTTGCGGGCGTCGATATTGAAGAAAAGTTGTTTTGCCATGTTATATTTGTTTGTTATTTTATTTTAATGCGATTATTGTTTGTAATAAGATATCAGACGGGTACATACCCGCATTTGCCCGATTAGATAACAGCGAGGATATCGCTTTCACGCATGATCAGGTAATCTTCACCTTCAAAGCTCACTTCTGTACCGGCATATTTGCCATAAAGGATACTGTCGCCCGATTTTACGGTCATTGGCTCATCTTTTTTGCCCGGACCAGCAGCTACTACTGTGCCGCGTTGTGGTTTTTCTTTAGCAGTATCTGGTATGATGATACCACCTGCAGTTTTTTCTTCAGCTGGAGCTGGCTTAACGATAACCCTGTCGTGGAGCGGTGTGATGTTCACATTTTTTGCCATAGTCTGTAATATTATAGTTTTAAGATAGTTTGTTTGACTTACTACTATCATATTTTATGCCACAGCGCAGAACAGTAAATTTTGGCAGAAAAAGTGCCCTTTTCTGATGCGAAATGGTAAATTTTGGCAGAAATGCTTGCTTTTTTACGCATATATGTCTGCTTTTTGACAGGTTCAGGCACATGTCATCGTTTCAGTATAGGAAACAGAGGCATAAAACAGCGCAGGAAACACCTGATGCAATCTTACAAAGATCTCCCGTGGGAATAAAAAAGCGAGAATTGATATAACTATTTGATAGTCAATTACTTGTTGTTTTAAAATCTCCCACTTTTCTCCCACTGCCCGGGTGTTTTGGGCACTGAACGGGTAGTATAGCCCGGGTGGTACAAAATCTCCCGTTTTTCTCTCAGGGGCATTGAGAGAAGTGTATTCTATGAAAGTAAAGCTGTAAGTCTTTTAGAAGCTTTAGCTTCTATTTTCTTTTTGATGTCAGCTTTTCGTTTGGCTATTTCTTCTAAAAAAGAAATGGCCCCTTTATTATCTGGTGAAATAACTATTTTCTTTATCATAGGAGAAGAAAGGGTAATTATAACATTATTTGAAAGGAATCATTTTTAATGAACTTTCTGACAACAAAGATACGAAAAATAAAATTATAAACGCAACCTCCTGCCGGTCTGTATCATTTTGAGGGCGGTAAGGGCAGCTTCTTCGCCCTTGTGGCCATGTATGCCACCCAGGCGTTCGTGTGCCTGAGCCTCGGTATCGAGGGTGAGGACGCCGAAGATAACGGGTACAGGCAACGTGAGGTTCAGCTGCAGAATACCGTCTGTAACTGCCTGACTCACATATTCGAAGTGAGGAGTGCCACCACGTATCACCGCACCAAAGGCTATGATTGCCTCGGGTTTGTTGTCTTTGTTGGCAAAATGTTCCCATACCAGCTTGCAGGCATAGGGCAGCTCGAAAGCGCCGGGCACAGCTATCTCAGACACGGTTTCGGCACCAAACTGCTCCAGTATACGGGCGCAGCCATTGCGCAGGCCGGTAATAATGATGTCGTTCCATTCGGTATAAACTACTGCCACCCTGGCCGATGTAAGTGCTGCCAGTTGATTCGTATCCAGTAAGCTGCTATTGTGCTGAGACATAATGTAAAGGTACTATTTTGGCTGCTGCCTGCAGGCAGCAGTAAAGAGTATGTTTAGTGTATAAAAAGACTATCTGTTGAATTCCATGCCGGTGACTATAAGGTTGCTGTTGGCACGGGCTAGTATCTTGTCGTTCATGTCATATACATGACATTCTACATTAATGATCTTTTTGCCCACCCGCAGCACTTCCGACTTTGCCCTGAGGCGCTGTCCGTCTTTTATGGCATACAGGAAGTCAACATTCAGGGTAAGGGAGGTATAATGATGTTCTGTATCCAAGCTCACTACGCCCCAGCCTATGGCCTCGTCTATCACCAGGCTCATCATGCCGCCATGTATATGCCCGTAGGGATTGGTCATTTCTTTTCTTACCTCCATAGATAGGGTTGCCTTTCCTTTTTCTATCTGTTCCAGGGTGAAACGGAGCCAGTTGCCGGCTTCAGAGCGGGAGTCGGTAACTTCTTTGCCCAGATAGGTCTGTTTGATGTAGTCCAGCACCTGTCCGTGTGGTATTTCTTTATATCCCATGGTGCAAATCTCAAACAGGTTACCTCAAATTCCAAAAAAATGATGCAAGGCTATGTTAACACTAATGCAGCATGGATGGTTGTTTTGGACAAAACAACTACTTTAGTCTGATGGATGCAGTAAACAGCGACACCCCCGAACTGGTATCATCGCGCCCGGTGCAGCGTGCCTGGTCTATGTATGACTGGGCCAATTCGGCTTACAATCTGGTCATTACCTCTACCATTTTTCCTGCTTACTACAATGCGGTAACTACCGTGAAGAAGGATGGGGTAGTGGTGTCTGATACGGTTTCTTTCTTTGGTGCAACACTGAAGAACAGTACCCTTTTTGATTATTCCATTGCGGCGGCCTATCTGGTCATTGCGCTGCTCTCGCCCATACTCTCTTCGGTGGCAGACTACAAGGGCAATAAAAAGCTGTTCATGCAGCTGTTCTGCACCATAGGTGCGCTATCGTGCGGCAGTTTATATTTCTTTAAGGCCGATACTGTGGAACTGGGCGTTATCTGCTCGGCCATTGCGGCACTGGGTTATTGCGGCAGTATAGTATTCTACAACTCTTACCTGCCCGAGATAGCCCTGCCCGAGGAGCGTGACAGGGTGAGCGCACAGGGATTTGCCTATGGCTATGTGGGTAGTGTGATACTGCAGCTCATATGTTTCCTGTTTGTGCTGCAGCCGGGCTGGTTTGGCATTACCGACGATACCTTTGCACCGCGCCTTTCTTTTTTGCTGGTAGGTGTGTGGTGGATAGGTTTTGCACAGATCACCTTCCGCAAAATGCCACGGGGTACCGCCCTGCCCAAAGTGCCGGGGCACAATTTGCTTTACAACGGCTTCAGGGAGCTTGGTAAGGTGTGGGACAAAGTGAAGCATATGCCCAAACTAAAGACCTATCTCGGTGCTTTTTTCTTCTACAGCATGGGTGTGCAAACGGTAATGCTGGCTGCAACCATTTTTGGTAGCAAGGAGCTGAAACTGGAGACCGGTCAGCTGATCGGTGCCATACTGGTCATTCAGCTGGTGGCTATAGCAGGGGCCTATATTATGGCAAAACTGTCTGAGCGGTTTGGCAATCTGCAGGTGCTGTTTGTAGTGGTGCTCATATGGATAGCGGTATGTATTGCCGCCTACTATACCTATACCGCTACACAGTTCTACATGGTTGCCGGTGTGGTGGGACTGATAATGGGTGGCATACAGTCGCTCAGCCGGTCTACCTACTCCAAGCTGATGCCGCCCACACACGATACAGCCTCGTTCTTCAGCTTTTATGATGTGACCGAAAAAATGGCCATTGTGATAGGTATGTTCTCCTTTGGTTTCATAGACAGTGTGCTGGATATGCGCAGCGCCATCATAGCGCTCATAGCCTTCTTTGCTACCGGCGGGTTCATACTGTTTGCAGCAATGAGGAAGAAAGAATTGATATAGCAACAGCACTTTCTGCCGCAGGCAAGAGTGTTATCTTTGTAAGGATTTATAAAAACGAGCGATCATGAAATTACATACAATAAATACGGGTTTGTTTAAGCTGGATGGTGGTGCCATGCATGGTGTGGTGCCCAAGTCTATGTGGAGCAAGGCGAACCCCGCCGATGACAACAACATGTGCACCTGGGCCATGCGCTGCCTGCTGATAGAGCACGGCAATAACCGTATACTGGTAGACAATGGAATGGGTACCAAGCAGGATGCAAAATTCTTCAGTCATTTTCATCCGCATGGAGATGATACGCTGGATAAAAGCCTTGCTAAACTGGGCCTCACATCAGACGATATCACCGAAGTGTTCCTGACGCATCTGCATTTCGATCATTGCGGCGGTTCTATAAAACGCGATGGCGATAAGCTGGTGCCTGCTTTTAAGAATGCAGTCTACTGGAGTAACAAGGCGCAGTGGGAAGTGGCGGTAACGCCCAATGAACGCGAGAAGGCTTCTTTTCTGAAGGAGAACATACTGCCTATACAGGAAAGCGGACAACTGAAATTCATAGATACTGCCGAGGCGGGCGAGTGGCTGCCCGATATAAGGATACGTTATGTAAAAGGACATACCGAATCTATGATGCTGCCACAGATAAGGTGCGGCAACCAGACGGTATTTTTCTGTGCAGACCTGCTGCCAAGTGTGGCGCATTTGTCGCTGCCATGGGTGATGGCCTACGATATGAGGCCGCTGGATACCCTTTCTGAAAAGAAAAGACTGATACAGGAAGCAGAGGCGAATAACTGGATACTGTTCTTTGAGCACGACCCTGTGAACGAGTGCTGCACACTGGAAATGACTGAGCGCGGCATACGTGCCAAGGCTACCATGACCCTTGCCGAAACAGGCGTGAACGGTTAGTGATCGTAGGTGAGATAAACAGAATTGGCATCCATAATGTTGCCCCGATAGTTCATCTTCACCTCTTCTATATATACTTTCACACCCGGGCCGTCCTGCTCTTTTATCTTATTCTTTATAGAGTCGGTAAGGTCGCCACCGGTTATGTACAGCGGTCCGTAGTAGGGCTGCCCGGGTGCTATGATAGTAAACTTATATTCAGTGACGCGGCAATTATTCACATCTGCCAGCAGCAGCGCATTCTTCAGTATTTCCTGACGGGTAGTGAGTGTAGGAATGGTCTTGCCGTTCTTCAATTCTGCAGGTGCAATGCGCCCCAGTGTAATGATGGGTATGCGCTGTTTTACCTGCTGTGCCGCTACGGGCAAATGTATTGCCAGCAGGCTGCAGACAAGTATTGCAGCACGAAGCCCGCTACCAATGGCAGTCCTACTTTTGCTCATTATACATATAGGTAAGCGCCGGCGAGGTAGCATCTGTTTCGTGACAGTTGAGATGGATGTCCTGTATGTGCAGGGTAATGTCTTTTATGTCTTTCCAGCGTTCTATAGCAGCCCTCTGAGATTCGTTCATGATATTGCCTACACAGTGCATAGGGCCGTAGAATGGCTGGCCGGGAGCGCTGAGCGATATAGAGAACAGAGATACCTTGCAGCCTACAGAGTCGGTAATGAGCGGATTGTTGGCCGTTATCAGTTCGTAGGTAGTGTTGTAAGATGGTAAGTTGGCGATCCACACACGCGGAGGAGGCAGGGGCTCTTCAGCTTTCTTGTCCTTCTTGTTTTTTTGTGCGTAAGAGAAAAGCGCAGGCATACACATAACTGCCAACAGCAAAACACGTTTCATATTCAAAATTTGCGTTAAGGTACACAAAAGTACAGAATCGGGTGGCAAGGAAATGTTATAATAAGCAGGTACTGGCAACCACTCTGTTGATGAATATTGATTATTTTTATTAAATAAGTGCAGGTGCAATTAAACTTCGGGCTGTTTGCACAGTCGAACCCACAAATACCTATTGCCGATGGCTGAGCATACCGACCAATGGAGTGACCGGGAGCTGATCTTGTCTTTCAGAGATGAGACTACTCGGGCCGCTGCATTTACCGGGCTGGTGCGCAGGTATCAGGAGCGGCTTTACTGGCACATCAGGCGAATGGTGGTAACCCACGAAGATGCGGATGATATACTGCAGAACGTTTTCATAAAGATGTGGAAAGGGTTGGGCGGCTTCAGGGAAGATTCGGGGCTATATACATGGCTTTACCGCATAGCTACCAACGAAACCCTGACCTGGATAGAAACAAAGAAACGGTTTGCGGCTGTGTCTTTAGATGACAATACGCCCTATTTTGAAGAGCGGATACAGGCACAGCGCGACTTTGATGCCACCAAAATAGAATGGAAGCTGCAGCAGGCAATAGCCACACTGCCCGATAAACAACGAGTGGTCTTCAACCTGCGGTACTATGATGAGATGCCGTATGAGGATATGTCGGAAGTACTGACCACATCGGTAGGCGCATTAAAAGCTTCTTACCATTATGCGGTGAAGAAAGTAGAGGAGTACCTGAAGGAACATTAAACCAAAGAAATAAGGATAGGTCTTATAAACGTATGAACGAAGAGATAAATAGGGAGTTGAGCGAATGGGGGAGCAGCCTGGCAGGCCATAAAGTGGCTGTGCCCTTTGCTGTGCCTGAGGGTTACTTCGGGTATCCGGCAGATATGGCAGTAGAGATAATGGGAACACATACCGCAGAGGCCGTAATACCTGCATCACAGCAGCCATATAGCGTGCCTAAGGGTTATTTTGATGCACTGCCCGGCAAGGTGCTGCAAAGGGCCGACAGCGATAAACAAAGAGGCGGTACTTTCTCTTTTGTGCAGCTGAGGTGGGCTGCCGCGGCCATAGTACTGCTGGTAGCGGGGGTGGGCATATGGGCGGCGCTGAACAAAGGTGTAGCCGCACCTGCAACTACTTTGCTGGCAGATGTGGGCGACAGAGACATAAAAGAATACTTGGTGCAGTCGGGCGCAGTAGCAGAGATGGATATGAACACTGCAATAGCCGCAGAAAAGGTGAATGTAGATGCACGCGATATAATTATCTATCTTGATGAAACAGGATGGGAACTGAACTAACAACAAAAAGAAAACAGGAAATGAAGGAATTGCTGAAGTGTATATTGCTGCTTATGCTCACTACTATTGGTGTCTATGCCCAGGAGCGGCCCATGCAAAGGATACATGCCGCCAAGATGGCCTACATAACAGACAGGTTGCAGCTTACAGAGGAGCAGTCTGTGCGTTTTGCCCCGGTATACAAAGACTATGAAACAGATTTGCGTGCTGTGCGGCAGCCATTTATAAAGAAATACAAACTGCAACAGAGCGATGATGGCGGTGAGCTCACTGCCCGTCAGTATGTGGAAGATGATCTGGACTATCAGCAGCAGGTAATAGCGCTGAAACGAAGGTATAATGATAAATTTCAGAAAGTGCTCAGTGCAAGGCAGATTGCTGATATGTATGTAGCAGAACGCGAGTTCAGGCTGATACTGATGCAGCGGCTGAAGCAGCAGGGTAGGGGCATGAGGGGCAGAAGGTAGCTGGGCAAAGAAGAAATAATGCAGTTTGTATTAAACCCTGACAATAAAACAAAGTCTGAATAAACGAACACCAGATCTTAACCACAAAAACAAACCACGATGCAAAACAAAAAAAGAATGTTGTACATGGGCGCTGCTGCACTGGCCCTTACAGTGAGCCTGTTTACCGCATGTAAAAAGAACGACGACAATAGCACGACCACTACAGAAGATACGGGTTATGCTACCGATCAGAACCTGAGTGAGAAGATGTATGATGATGTGCAGGTGATAGCAGACAAAGCTTCTGTAACCACCGGTGGT
>CALQJX020000007.1 GCA_943331005.2 Bordetella parapertussis | reverse complement strand
TTGAGGGGTACTATTTTTTGATTTCTATTTTACCGCCGGTCGGAAACCGGCTACCAGAACCGCCGTAGGTATAACCTACGCCGAACATGGGATATATCGCGCTACAAAGCGGCTGCTCCTAACGGAGCAATTTAAATTTGGCGTGATGATGGGGAGTTGAGGGGTACTATTTTTTGATTTCTATTTTACCGCCGGTCGGAAACCGGCTACCGGAACCGCCGTAGGTATAACCTACGCCGAACATGGGGTGAGTTTGGGTGTGAGTGTGAGTGTGGGTGTGGGTGTGAGTTTTGGGAGGGAGAGACGACTACCCTACTTCTATTTCGCCTTTGAGGTAGGTAACGGCGTGACCGCTGATGGCTACTCTTTCGCCTAACATGGTGCACCAAAGCTGTCCGCCACGGGCTGAGAGCTGACGGGCTGAGAGTTTTTGCTTGTCTAACTCTTTTGACCAATAAGGTACCAATGTAGTATGTGATGATCCAGTAACCGGATCTTCGTTGATACCTGAACGAGGACCAAAGAAACGAGACACAAAATCGACCTTATCGCCTACGGCTGTGACTACAACACCGCGCACTTCGAGCACGGAAAGTAATTGCAAATCGGGGGTAAGATCCTGTACATCTTTCTCTGATGGCAATACAACCATATAATCGGTTTTGCCACGATAGGTTTCCATAGGTTCTATACCTAATGCCTCTGCCAACACCAATGGTGTTTCTACTTTACTGAAAACATCAACAGGGAAGTTGAGCGTGAGCAAGCCATCTATACGAGAGACAGTGAGCAATCCGCTTCGGAGTGAAGAGAACTCGATGGTATCTGAAGTATGATGCAGGTATGTGAAGATGACATGTGCTGCTGCAAGGGTGGCATGGCCGCAGAGATCGACCTCTATTACCGGCGTAAACCATCTGATATGATAACGACCATTTTCCTGTAAGATGAACGCTGTTTCGGCAAGATTATTTTCTTCTGCTATGGCTTGCATAACCGGCTCGGACAACCAAGTATGTAATACACAAACAGCGGCCGGATTTCCACCAAAGAGTTTGTTGGTAAAAGCGTCGACCTGGAATATCTGGATCTTCATAGTAATGACAGGTTTATGAAACAAAAATAGTGGTAGTAATTGTGAGAATTACCAATGAAATGATCTTTATGATAAAAGTAACATTAATACAATCAGCCAAAAGCAAAAACAGATGAAACAAAATGAAAAAATGACAAGAGCATGTGACAGCGACTGTAAAAATGTCTGAGTACAGATTGGTATAGCTACTGCAGAAATGTTAAGAAAACGGATCTAATGGGTATGTGAAAAGCGAAAGCCAGTTTTTAACAATTTTGTAATATAAAGAGGTAATATTTTTGATGTAAGAAAGAATAAAAACCAATTCAATAGCTATGAGATCGAGACTATTCCCGGTAATTGCTACAGCTGCAGCGACATCTGTTGTAACGCTATTTGCGGCTTCCTATTTCTTTAATAATGATGGCTACCTGATACCTGAACGCAACAATGCGGTGCCTGTAAATTATGCCAGCTACAGCGGCGTACCGGCAGCACCGCCTGCCAGTTTTGAGACAGCAGCCGAATCTTCTGTGAAAGCAGTGGTGCATATAAAAACTGCAACTCAGGCCAAACTTATCACCGACAATAGCATGGGTGATGTATTCAGTCAGCTGTTCGGCCAAAGACAATATTACATACCCTCTCAGCAGGGTTCGGGATCGGGAGTAATCATTTCGCCGGAAGGTTATATTGTAACGAACAATCACGTAATAGCTGATGCAAGCGAAGTGACGGTAACCTTTAATGACAGATACACTGCCAGGGCGAAGGTGGTAGGTACAGACCCATCGACAGACATTGCAGTACTGAAAGTAGAAGGCACCAAGGAGTTGCCCTTTATGGAATTTGGCAACTCTGATGAAGTGAAGCTTGGCCAGTGGGTACTGGCAGTTGGTTTCCCGCTGAATCTGGATGCCACTGTAACAGCAGGTATAGTAAGTGCCAAGGGGAGATCATTGGGTGTGAACAAACAACGCTCTGCTACTGCAGTAGAATCTTTTATACAGACAGATGCCGCAGTGAACCCCGGCAACAGCGGTGGCGCACTAGTGAATACTACAGGACAGCTGGTAGGCATTAACTCTGCTATAGCCTCGCCGACAGGATCTTATGCTGGCTACTCCTATGCCATACCAACCAATATAGTGCGCAAAGTGGTGAATGACCTGATGAAGTATGGTGCTGTGCAGCGAGCCTACATGGGCATAGAATATATGGATAGCAGGAATGCGAGTGCTGAGGATGTGGCAAAGGTGGGACTGGACAAAACAGAGGGTGTATATGTGACGAGTATTCGTGCAAACAGCGGAGCTGCAAAGGCCGGAATAAAGAAAGGAGATTTCATAACGCACATAAATGGGATAGCAGTAAATAACCAGGCAGACATACAGGGACAGATAGCCCGTTTCCGCCCCGGCGACAACATAAATGTGCAATATAGCAGGGCCGGACGTGCGATGAACGCGACAGTGGTACTGACGAATATGAACGGCACTACGGATCTGCTGAAAAGCAATTCGCCAGGCAGGCTGATGGGGGCTACCTTCAGGCCGATAAATGCCACCGAAAAAAGTAATTACCAGATAGAAAGAGGCATAGTAGTGACAGAGCCGGGCAGCGGATCTTTTGCGAAACAGACCCAGATGCAAAAAGGCTTTGTGATAACGGCAGTGAATAACAGTCCCGTAGGATCTGTAGCAGACTTACAGCAGATACTATCGGGCAGCGGGAATGTGCAGATAGCAGGATTTTACCCCGGAGTTCAAGGCATGTATTACTACGGACTTAATAACAGCGATAGCGGAGAATAGATAAACAAGAAGAGTGTATAACAATGGAAAGAGCAAAGGCCGGTAATTACCGGCCTTTGCTATGTAATAGTGAAGCAATGTTATCCCTGAAACAGAAAACCCCTCGGGTCTCACTGTCCGACAGCGCCGTTGGGGAATTTCGTGCAACCTGTGGTTGCAATAAGTATAGATCAATTATTGTGCCAGATCTTCGCCAGCAATGCCTTCGTTGAGTGCAGCTTCCTTTTTTAACGTATCCTCTATATCTTCAACAGGTGCATCGTGATCGGGATTCCATTCAACAATGAAATTGTTTCTGCCAGTACCTATGAGAATGCCGAGGTACTTCTGCTGAATGAGCTCGAGCATGGCAAGGAAGGTGAAGATGGCATGTATTCTTGTTTCGCAGGTAGCAAAGAGCATTTCGAAAGGAATCCGTTTCTTTTCTTCCATGTGTGCTACAAGGAAAGTACGCTGCCCCTCGAGGCTGTAATTATATTTGACAACTACGTGCTGCGGCTTGGCATTGCGTTCGTTGAAACGTTTGATCACCTTCTCGTATGCCTGCAGGAGTTTGTACATGGTAACGGTCTGTATCTCGGTACCTTCGGAAGCGGTATCGCTGATATTTTCCATTTCCTGTTTGATGTTTCCCCTCTTTTGCTGCAACTGCCTGTCGGCCTCCATGAGTGCCATCATTTCTGAAGCCTCTTTGAAGCGCTTGTATTCGAGGATCTTATCTACCAGTTCCTGACGAGGATCTATTTCATTTCCATGTACATCGACCTCGCGACGAGGGAGCAACATACGTGCCTTGATGCGCATGAGCGTGGAAACGAACAGAATAAATTCGCTGGCCAGTTCAATATTGAGATTTTCGAGCGTGTGGATGTAGCTGAGAAAATCGTTGGTAAGACCTGCAATAGGTATATTGTAAATATCCAACTCGTCCCTCTCGATGAAGAAGAGGAGGAGGTCGAAAGGCCCTTCGAACTGGGGCAACTTGATCTGATAACTAGCGGACATTTACAATATACTTATTGAGAACAATGAGCATCAAAAATAGCTTTTTATGCCGAACAATCACTTAGATGATCGGGAGCATATATTTTTTTAGAATTTGTAGCCCACACCAAAAGTAAGTACCTGTTTGAGCTGGACCCAACCGATATCTGCACCAGGCTCATTTTTGGCAACAACTGCACCAGTAGCTTTGTCGACATACGTCTTGCTATAAGGGAAGTTATTATCGTACATAAGTGTGGAGCCAACCGTAACGTTGAAGAACTTAGATATCTTCCAGGAGAAGAGGTTATCGAACAGGATATTGATGTTGCCGGGATTGTCTTTTTTGATAACTACACCAGAACTATCCTTAGTATCTTTTGCAAGATAGTTTGAATAGAGATCGAGGCGTGTTTTGAAGATCATGTTTGGCCTGATGTTAATGATGTAACGACCGGAGAAATAAGCACCCATCTGGAATACTGACTTCTTGCCATAAGGAATACCAAAAGCGCCCTGCGGTGTCATGAGTGTATAGAAAGGATCGGCAACGATCATACGTGCAGCAGCCGGAGAAAGAAAGATGGTGACATCGCTACCTCTTCTGTATTCAAAACCGGCAGCGGTAGTAATGAAAGCCGGAGACATGAAACGAGATGTAGAAACACTATCCCAGTTTGGCATAGAATAATCGTAGCCTTTTGTGAACTGGGATTTGAAGTTGACCAGACCAGTAACGAAGAAGTTTGAATTTGTATCGAGCAGGAAACCGTACTTGCTGGTGAAGTCTATACGATCATCTGTTTTGCGGGGAATGAAACCGGAAGAATAGTTGTAAGTGAGACCATAGGTCATATCAAGGTTGGTAGTCCAGATATTGTGGTGATAGAGCCGATCGAGCTTACCACTGAAGATACCATTTATAAGTAATGAACCGAGTTCGCCACCGGCAGCCCAGTTGTGGAGAAAGCCACCGTTTGTACCAATGCTAAGCACCCCGGTTTTGATCCAGGCAACAGTATCGATGTTGGTGGTCTGTAGTTGTTTTTTAATGTCATCAACCTTGTCGATCTGAGCAAAGGAAGTAAAAGTGGCAGCCAGGAGGCTAACTGAGAGGAACAGTTTTTTCATGAAATGATTTTTGAGTTAGCAATATAAAAGGGGTAATTACCTTGGTTTATAACGGGCCATTTCGAGTATTTGAACAGCATCCTGTTTTTGAGAGATGAGATCTTTCAGTGTAACATTTGGGTTCTGCGCCATGTAAGATGCAACGATCTTGTAGCCCATCCATGTACCAATGTTGCCAGGAGTGAGTTTTACAGGATTGCTGACAGGTTCGAGACCACGAGCGAAAGGGCCATCGGTAACGTAGGACATGATATCCATAGCCACCTTGCTGTAGAGTAATTTGTTCTGCACGAAGAAGTTATACACCATTGCCTCATTGGCATTGCACCAGTCGATATTGGTTTTGCTGAAACCAAACAGAACTGAATCGGGAGTGCCAACCAGCAGTTTGTGGAGGTAGTATTGTTCAATTCCTTTATCGATCATCAGTTCGAGCAGAGATTTCTCCTGAGGGTCCCAGGGATGATCGCCTCTATAGATGGCACTGAAAACAGAGACGGGAATGTAAGCCTCGCGGCGGTGCATATAAAGATATTGCGGTGCCCCAACAGAGGCATAGTGCGGGAAGTAGTCGCCCAGGAACATATCGAGTGCTATGCAGTGCGTGTTGCTATCGACCGGGAAAGAAGGCCATTTGCTGAGACCAAGATTGAGGTACATTATGGCAGGCACAGGACTTTCGGGCATATATAACTTGAGGCGTTTGAAAGCTTCAGACAAATGTTCATCAACGCCCTTGGTATCGGGGTAATGTTTTTCTATAGAATCCTGCAGGTCTTTGTAATCTTTGAAAGTAATAAAAGGTTTGAGTCCTTCCCTGACCCCTATCAACGTATCGGAGTAGTTTCCGTAGATCTCATAAGCCATGAGGGTATCGAGGAAGTAATTGAGGAAGGAAGGGTATTTAGCTTTCAATTGAGTAAGCCCTGAACCGATGTTATTGGTATCGAGTGCATAAAGATCCTTATCGAAACGATATGAACGATAATTAATTTTAATAGCGGAAGTATCGGGAGCTTTTTCTGTATTGTCGCTGCAACTAAAAAACAGGGATGCGGATAATATAAGAAAGTAGTATTTAAAGTAATGCGACGTAATTTTCATGAATATATATTGGAACGCAAAAATAATAAAGTAGCTGCGGAAAACAGCAATTGAAATATGAAACAGTAAATGAATGTGGCTAAACCTGACAAAAAGCGAACAGAGAAGTAAGAAGGAGAGAAAATAAAAGAGAGTAATGAATATAGAATACATATAATGCATAATGTTAATTAATAAGTAATTAACCAACCTTGATGTTAATAAAAACAATAATCAGGAATATGAGTATATTTTTGAGAATATTCGGTAAATAGTTGCAAAATAAAAATATACATATAAAATAATCACTATGATTTTAACAAAAAGAAAATACTTTTTTTCAATCGTTCTTAGTCTTGTATGTCTGAATGTTTTCGGGCAGAACGGTATCAATGGGATCAAAACGATAGAAAGAAACAGTATAGACAACACCCCTTCATCAATTTCATTTGATGCTAATGGCGCTTTTGAAAAGAGTACTGCAAAAAGTGCTTTTGTTAATCTATTCGATATAGATGAACAAAGCACAAAAGTGGTGTTGAATAATACTACAACAACAAAGCATGGCACCAGTGTGGAGCGATATGATGAATACTATAACAATATAAAAATAGAGCAGGCAGGATACACCGTACTATACAACAGAGGTGAAAAAGCTGTATTCATGAACGGCAACTACTACAATGTAAACTACCCTATTCAATCCAGAGCACAGCTAACGGAAGGAAGTGCAAGGAATATTGCGATAGCATCTGTAAATGCCGAAAAATATGCGTGGGAAATAGCAGGTTTTGAGCAACAGATAAAACAACAAAAGAAGGACCAGACAGCTACCCACTATCCCAGTGGTGAACTGGTATGGATAGAAGACAATACCCTGGAGCAACAAGACAGAAAACTGCATCTTGCTTATAAGTTCAATGTGTATGCAATAAAACCACTGAGTAGGGAAATGATCTATGTAGATGCTGTGAATGGTAAGATACTGCACAGGAATTCATTGCTCCACCACACTAATGGAAGCGGTGCCTCTTTGTATAGTGGCACTGTGAATTTCAAAACAACACTTTCGGGCGGAACTTATAGTTTGCTGGATTCTACAAGAGGAAGTGGTATAAATACTTATACATGTGCAAGCGGAGACGGATCTGTAGCATACAATATAACCAGTGCATCATCTACATTTTCATCGGATGCGGCGCTGGATGCACACTGGGGAGCAGAAAAAGTATATGACTACTGGCTGAATGAACAGGGCAGGAACAGTTATAATAATGCAGGTGGCGTACTGGAAAGTTATGTACACTACCTGACAGGATATAACAATGCGTTCTGGTCTGGAGCTGAAATGGTATATGGAGACGGTACAGGAACAGCTGCAGGCGGATTCTCACCACTCACAGCACTTGATGTATGTGCGCATGAGATAGGACATGGTGTTTGCCAGTATACGGCAGCGTTGGCTTACAATAGAGAATCGGGTGCAATGAATGAAGGATTCAGTGACATATGGGGTGCGGTAATTGAAGATTATGCCAACCCGCATGAAACTGATGCTGTGGCGAAGAATATGTGGAAGATAGGAGAAGAGATAGCTACAAATCCACTACGCAGGATGGATGCACCGAATGTGCGCTTTCAGCCAGATACCTATGGAGGTACTTACTGGGTAAGTGTGGTAGGTTGTACCCCAACAAGCGGTAATGACTATTGTGGTGTGCACACCAATAGCGGTGTACTCAACTTCTGGTTCTACCTTATGAGCCAGGGAGGAAGTGGAACGAACGATATAAGCAATGCATATTCTGTGAGCGCGATAGGCACTGCCAAAGCAGCAGATATTGCCTACCAGACAGAACTGATGCTAACAGCAACATCGACCTACGCCAATTGCCGTACAGCATCTATCACTGCAGCTACTACACTTTATGGTTCCTGCTCGCCTGAAGTAGAAGCAGTGACAAAAGCATGGTATGCGGTAGGTGTAGGTGCCAACTATACAGGTGGTTCTATAGCTGCAATAACAGGCACAGGTACTGTATGTATCAGTGCAACTACAATACTTGCCAATGCTACATCGGGTGGCACATGGAGCAGCAGCAACACAGGTGTAGCAACTGTAGGAACTGGATCTGGAATTGTGAGCGGTGTAGCAGCAGGAACTGCTACAATAAGTTATGTTGTTTCCGGTGGTTGTATTGCGACAACAATAGCGACAGTAAACAGCCTGACCACTGTGAACTCTATAACCGGTACATTATCTATGTGCCAGGGAGCGAATACTACACTTAGCTCTACTACAACAGGTGGCGTATGGAGCAGCTCTAACTCATCAATAGCTTCGGTAGGAACTGGTACAGGTATAGTAAGCGGCGTAGCTGCAGGAACTGCCAGGATCACCTACTCGAAAACAGGCGTATGCAATACCGCAACTACTACAGCGAATGTAACCGTAAATACAAATCCTGCAGGAACAGGCGGAACAGCAACAGTTTGTACAGGAGCAACTACCACCCTTACTAATACAGTAACAGGAGGCACATGGAGCAGTAGTGCAACTGCAATAGCTACTGTAAATACGGGCGGTGTAGTAACAGGTGTTGCAGCAGGAACCAGCAACATAACCTATACAACAACAGGTGGTTGTTTTGTAACAAAAACGGTAACAGTAACTGCGACCCCAACAGTAAATGCAATAACAGGCACCACAACACTATGCCAAGGTGCAACTACTGTACTCAGCACAACATCAACAGGCGGAACATGGAGCAGCAGCAATACAACGGTTGCAACGATCGGATCAACAGGCAATGTGAATGCACTGACACCAGGCAATACAACTATAAGCTATACTATTTCGAACGGATGCGGCACATTTGCAGCCAGCACCGTACTTACTATCAATATATCTCCTGCTGCAATAGGTGGTACAGCTTCAATTTGTACGGGAGGTTCTACGACTTTGACCAACAGTGTATCAGGTGGTAGCTGGAGCAGCAGCAATGCAGGTGTAGCTACTATAGGTTCAACCGGAGATGTATTCGGAATGAGTGCCGGAACAGCTACAATAACCTATGCAATGCCAGCAGCCTGTGAGGTGTATAAAGTAGTATCTGTAGGGATAACACCTACAGTAAATGTAATAAGCGGAACAACAACAGTATGTGTATCTGCAGCTACAACACTTAGCAATGCTACTAGTGGAGGTATATGGAGCAGCAGCAATACATCTGTTGCAACAATAGGCAGTTCCAGTGGTATAGCTACCGGCATAGCAAGTGGCATAACAACAATCAGCTATACAATAACAAACAGCTGCACAAGTGTAACAACAACTATAAATATAACTGTAGGTGAAACACCTGCAGCCATAACAGGAATAGCAACATTGTGTGCGGGTAATACCACCAACTTATATAATACTGTTGGTGGTGGCACGTGGACAAGCAGCAATGCAGCAATAGTTACAGTAGACACCAGCGGTATTGTAAGCGGCATAAGCATCGGTGTTGCCACGATTACATATACACTAACATCGGGATGCAGGAG
This sequence comes from Bordetella parapertussis, assembly GCA_943331005.2. Taxonomy (GTDB): domain Bacteria; phylum Bacteroidota; class Bacteroidia; order Chitinophagales; family Chitinophagaceae; genus Nemorincola. The sequence goes on along the minus strand of CALQJX020000007.1, from coordinate 143,262 downwards.
TACAAAACAAGTTACCGTTGCAGCCACTACAGCATCAACAGGACCTTCAAATGTTTGTATCGGATTTACTATAACACTGGCAAATACAGTTGCCGGCGGATACTGGAGCTCAACTGATACAACGCTGGCAACAGTTGGACCTGCAACCGGCATCGTAACAGGCATTTCTGTGGGCACAGTAAACATCAGCTACATTTTACCAACCGGCTGTTACACAATAAAATCTGTTACTGTACAAAATACAGGTACAGGCATAACAGGAACTGCAACAGTTTGTGCAGGTAGTACTACCACACTTACCTCTTCGCTGACAAGCGGCAGCTGGAGTAGTAGCAACAGTGCTATTGCTACTGTGGGCAGCACAGGTATAGTAACAGGAGTGATCAGCGGAACAGCCGTAATTACCTACAATGTAAGCGGCTGCTTCAATGTAAAAACAGTAACAGTAAATGCATCTCCGGAAAACATAGGCGGAACCCTTTCTGTATGCCCGGGCAGCACAACTACACTGAGTAATACAGTAACCGGCGGCACATGGAGTAGCAGTAACACTGCAAAAGCAACTATAGGTAGTACTACAGGTATAGTAACTGCTGTGAGTCTTGGCACCGCTACTATATCTTATACACTGAGTACCGGTTGCTACAGAACAGCACAAGTAACAGTAGGATTGCCAGGTAGTATAGGCGGCCCTAGTAATGTATGTGTTGGTGCTACTATAACACTTACCGATTCTGTAACCGGAGGCACATGGAGCTGCAGTAATACTGCACTGGCTACAATAGGCTCTACGAGTGGAGTAATGACAGGTATAAGCGGAGGAATGACTACCATTACCTATACAGTATCTGCAGGTTGCTATCAGACAAAGAGTGTTTATGTGCAGAGTTTACCATTACCAATTGCAGGTACAGCATCTGTGTGTGAGGCAGCAAATACTACACTCACCTGTAGCTCAACCGGTGGTTCATGGACAAGTGGCAACACATCTGTTGCTATCATCAACCTGAGTACCGGTGTGGTTCTTGGCGTGACAGCCGGTACTGCAAAAATCACCTATACACAGGTAGGTTGTTTTAATACACGCGACGTAACGGTAAATGCAATACCAGCAGCAATAACAGGAACGGCAGTAACATGTATAGGCAGCACAACAACACTAGCAAATGCAACGAGCGGTGGCACATGGAGCAGCAGTAATACAGCAAAAGCAACTGTGGGTAGCGCTACAGGTACTGTAACCGGAGTAAGCGCAGGAACCGTAACTATATCTTACACTACTGCAGGAGGATGTTTTGCAACCAAGCTGGTTACAGTAGGCTCGATGCCTGCTGTAATAACAGGCACTCTTACTTTATGCAACGGTAGTATTACAACACTGAGCACAACTACGATAGGTGGTACATGGAGCAGCTCTGACGCATCTGTAGCAACAACAGGTAGTGCAGCAACATCAACCTCTGCAACGATTACCGGTACAGGTACCGGTAATACTACGATCAGCTATACGGTATCGGGATGTTCCAGGACAACAGTTGTAACAGTAAATGCAGGACCGGGAAGCATAACAGGCAATACGGCTATATGCATGGGTAGCAACAGCACCCTAGCTACCACAAGCACCGGTGGCACATGGAGTAGCTCTGCTACCGGTGTAGCAAGTGTGGGTACAAGTGGAATAGTAAACGGCATAACAGCAGGAACAGCAACTATATCTTACAGAACCAGCACTACCTGCTACACAACAACTGTAGTAACTGTGAGCAGCACACCAGCAGCAATAACAGGCACAACGATAGCATGTATCGGCTATACCGCCACACTGAGTCATGCAGTAACAGGAGGCACATGGAGCAGCAGTAATAGTGCTATAGCAAGTATAGATGGAACTACGGGTGTAGTGACAGGTGTTGCTACAGGAGCAGCAACAGTTACCTATACACTGAGTGCGGGCTGTTTTAAAACAATAGGTGTGAATGTGTATGCACTTCCGTCAGCTATAACCGGTACGGCAACAGTATGTGCAGGATCTGCAACAACACTTGCTGATGCAACAGCGGGCGGCACCTGGAGCAGCAGTGACCCTTCGGTAGCTACAATACCTACGTCTGCAGGAACCGTAACAGGTGTAACTGCAGGTAACACAACGATCACCTACAGAGTAACAAGCACAGGTTGCTATACTACAAAAGAAGTAACTGTGAACACACAACCTGCTACCATAACAGGTAGCAGCACCGTATGTTCGGGCAGCTTTGACACCCTGAGCAATGCAACAAGCGGTGGCACATGGACAAGCAGCTCTGCTACCATAGCACCAATAGGCGCAACAACAGGTATAGTAACAGGCAGCACTGCAGGCGCAGCAACAGTTAGCTACACGCTGGCCAATGGTTGCCGCAGAACAATGGCAATAACTGTATATGCTTTACCATCTGCTTTAACAGGTGTACTGACAGTATGTGCGGGCAATACCACTACCCTAACGTCTGCAACAGCAGGACAAACATGGAGCAGCACCAATACGGCTGTAGCTACTGCGGGTTCTGTAACAACAACTACAGGACAGATCACTGGTATCAATACCGGTGTAACAACAATAAGCTATACCAACGCTAACGGATGTGCACGCACTGCGAATGTGACAGTAAATGCCTCTCTTCCAGCTAATACAGGAGATAACATAGTATGTGTGGGCCAAACCATAACAATGGCTAATGCTACTACAGGCGGCACGTGGGTAAGCAGTACGCCTGCAAAAGCAACAATAGGCATCTCTACAGGTCTTATTACAGGAATAGCAGCAGGCACAACCAATATCACTTATAGTGTTGGATCGGGATGTTTGAGTATAACACAGGTAACAGTAAATGCTGCCATGACAACAATTACCGGCACACTGAGTGTATGTGTTGACCAAACAACAACACTTAGTCATGCATTAGCAGGTGGTATGTGGAGTAGCAGCAATACGGCCAAAGCAACAGCTGAAAGCGCAACAGGTATTGTAACCGGTGTAAGTGCCGGAACGGCAGTAATCACCTATATGCTGGGCGCAGGCTGTTACAAAACAGCAACTTTAACTGTAAAAGCAATACCAACTGCTATAAGCGGCGCATCGGCCGTAACAGTGGGTAGCACAACGACACTAACAGATGCCACAACTGGAGGAACCTGGAGCAGCAGCTCTACTGCAAATGCAATGGTAGGATCTACATCAGGCATAGTAACAGGCGTAACTGCTGGTTCTGCAACTATTACGTACAGGGTTACCTCAACCGGTTGTTTTGCAACTAAATATATGGATGTAATGGACAGTGCTGCAAGCAGACAGTATATCCCTGAAACAGCAGTAACACCATTCAGTGTATACCCTAACCCTACATCAGGTATGCTGAATATAGCAACTAATAAAGGTGGTGTATTTGCAGTGTACAGTATTGATGGCAAAGAAGTAGCCTCATTTATTGTAAATTCAGGAATGAACAGCATTCAGTTACCATCGAATCTTTCAAGCGGTGTATATATGTGCCGATTCAGCGGAATAGACAACAGTACTGAGGTAGTGAGGCTGATTTATGAAGTGAGATAATTCTTAAAACATCCCAGGTTATTACTCAAGGACTATAAATTGAAGAGGCTGTCTCTAAACAAAGAGACAGCCTCTCTTTTGAAGAAAAAGCAGATCGGGTATATACTTTACAGTACGATAATCATGATCAAATAAAAAGAAATACCGCAACGACATACAATATTATCTGCATGAAAAAATTATTGACAATTAGTTTGTTATTGCTGGTGTGCCTGCAAACCATTGCGCAAAAACAGGGTAAGGAAAGAGTTGACTCGTTGCTGGCCGAACTGAATTCGGACAGGTTCAGGAAAACAGAAGACAGTAACAAAGTAAAACTGCTTAATAATCTATCATTCTCGATACATTATATAGATCCCAACGAAGGTCTGAGATATGGTAAGGAAGCACTGGCACTATCGGAAAAACTGAACTGGAAGAAGGGGTTAGGACTTTCCTACAATTCGCTGTATGCTACTTACAGTACAAAATCGATCTACGATACTGCAATCGAATGTTGTTTCAAATCGCTTGAGATCTTCAAGGAGTTGGGGAACATAAAAAATGTTGCAACCAACTTAGGAAACATAGCAGAATGTTATGGCGCCAAAAGCGATTTTTACACCTCTTTGAAATATGAATTTCAAGAGCTGAGCATTGCAGATTCTTTGAATGATGCAACGATGATAAGTATATGTCAAATGAACATTGGGTCGACCTATATGTCGCTACAGAATTTCAGTAAGGCAATAGACTACTTCAATACTGCATTGATCGTTTTAGAAAAACAAACTGATCAGCGATCGAAAGCACAATGCTATATCAACCTATCCAGTTGTTACAACAATCTGAACAGTTTTGATCTGGGATTGACCTATGCAATGAAGGGATTGAAGATCTTTGAAAAGCTACAGGAAAAAATAGGGTTGCAGAATGCCTACACAACAATGGCAAGCAGCTATAAAGAACTGGGCAATCCTTCTAAATCTATTGAATATGAAATGAAAGCGATAGAGATAGATAAGGAAATTGATTACAAATACGGACTGGTGATCAACTCGCTGAATGTGGGCATGTTGTTGTTGCAACTAGCTGAAGACACCATTTACCATGTAAAGCCCGATGAGTTTATACCAAGCAGTAAAACAGGCAAAATAAACAAGGCAATATATTACCTGGAGAATGGCGCCAGAACAGGCATAGAGATACAATCTCTGGACCAGCTGGCAAGAATATACAATCTACTACATAATGCCTATAAACTAACCTGTGAATATGACCTTGCATTTGAAGCCCTTTATAACTATGAGCTCATAAAAGACTCTATTTTCAACAATGACATCAATCTGAAAATAGCCAGTCTGGAAACAGAGAGAGAAAAGGAACTAAAGGAAAAACAAATAGAACTGAATAAACTATCGGAAATAAAAAAAAGAAATGAAAGAGCAATGTTCATTGCAGGCATCATTTTACTTATGGCTGCAGTATTCATTATCATTCTAAACTACAACAAGCTAAAGGATGCGAATAAGGAGAAAGAAGCCCTGATAAACAGAAAGGATATGCTTCTGAAAGAGATACACCACCGGGTAAAAAACAATCTTCAGGTAGTAGGTACATTGCTAGATCTGCAAATGAACAGTGTTGATGACATACAAGCAAGAGATGCAATGGGAGAAAGCGCATCAAGAGTAAAATCAATTTCTCTTATACATCAACAGCTATATCAGAATGAGGACATCACAACAATAGAATTTTCCAAGTTCAGTAAAGAATTACTGTATCAGGTTTCATCAATTTTCAGGAGTAAAAATCAGAATGTGCGGCTGACAGGAAACATAAATGAAACCAATATAGACATTGACACCGCTATACCATTGGGTCTCATATTGAATGAACTGATGACGAATTCTTTTAAATATGCATTTGCCAAGCAAGATGATGGTTTTATAGAAATCAATCTGTCGACTGAAGGTTTTGAATATACACTAAGCTATAGAGACACCGGACCAGGATTACCAGAGAACTTTGACATAAAAACTGCTAAAACACTGGGAATGAAACTATTAATAAGGCTATGCAAACAAATAGGCGGCTCATTACAATATCATAAGGATATAAAAATGTACACTTTGAAATTTAAAGATGTAACAGGACGAAAAATGATCGACTAACGATAGAAACATTAGTATCTTTATCTTAACTGTAAAACTTCTTTTCATATTCCCATGTCGAATATCAAGGTAGGAATTATTGAAGACGAAATGATCATTGGTCAGGGCATATATGATGCACTGGAACAGCTTGGTTATTCGCCGTTAGAGCCTATAGGGAATTATACCGAAGCTCTGGAAATGATAGAGAGGGAACAGCCAGATATTCTGCTGATAGACATTCAACTAAGTGGAAAAAAAGATGGTATTGATGTAGCTGAAAAAGTAAAAGAAGAATACAATATTCCTTTTATTTTTCTGACTGCCAACTCGGATCCCGGGACAGTGGAAAGAGCAAAGTTGTTATGCCCACCAGCCTATCTGGTAAAGCCATTTAATAAAGAAGAGTTGTATACATCCATTGAAGTGTGCCTTCATAACTATGCTTATTCTCAAAAGAACAATTTCGCAAATGAAAAGGATAATTACCTGATAAAGGATTTTCTGTTTGTAAAGCAGGGACCTTCCTTTAAAAAGATCGCTTTGAATGAGATCATATATCTGGAGAGTGAAAATGTTTATGTGCACATACACACCGTGAACAATAAATTGCTGGTAAGAAGTACGTTGCAGAAATATCTTGACACTATAGGATCATCGATCTTTTTCAGAGTACATCGTAGTTATGCAATAAACATCAATCATCTGGAAACTATAAATGCTGAAGACATTTTTGTGAACGGGCGGAAAATACCGATAGGAAAAACGCAGCGAGATGAATTGCTGAATATAATAAAGCTTGGATAATAAAAAGGAATCAAGCAATCATTATTTTGTGTGCCAAAATATACACTTATAACAGAAAAACACTCTTTCACAACAAGAATAGCAACTTTCACAACAAGTACGTATTTTTAACAAAAAACTATCAGAGCTTAGCATTATCAATACCTCTCCCTGTGGTAACTATTGAAAAGCCCGGACATATGTCCGGGCCTTCTTTTTGAATAATTAATGAAGATAAGTGACGAGTTTATTACTGAATAATGTTCTTCAGTATTTCGTAAAAGCGGTAACAATCTTCGTAAGTATTGTACATAGGTACGGGCGCTATGCGAATAACGTTTGGTTCGCGCCAATCGGCCACTACCCCATTTTCTGTAAGTATATCGAATACCTGCCTACCGTTCTCGCCGAATAGGAGCGAGAGCTGACAACCACGTTTTTCGGGATCGGAAGGAGTGATGATCTGGAAAGAAAGGTTATCGACCTGACGGAGCAGGAATTCGAGATAACCGGTCATGTGTACACTTTTTGCTCTGAGGTTTTCCATACCGGCCTTTTCGAAGAGATCGAGCGCGGCATTGTGTGCCACCATATTGAAAACAGGCGCATTGCTCATTTGCCAGCTTGCTGCTCCCTTTTGCGGATGGAAGCCTTTCTCCATTTTGAAGCGGGTCTTTTCTTCATTTCCCCACCAGCCTGCAAGCCTGAAAAATTCGGGGTTATTGCCATGGCGTTCGTGCACAAAGACACCACCTACCCCACCCGGACCTGAATTGAGATATTTGTAAGAACACCAGCAAGCGAAGTCGGCATTCCAGTCGTGCAGTTTGAGCGTGACATTACCAACCGCATGAGCCAGATCGAAACCACAATAAGCACCAACACTGTGAGCGGCTTTAGTGATACCTGCCAGATCGAAGAACTGACCGGTGTAGTAATTGACACCACCTATGATAACGAGCGCCAGCGAATCACCAGCCTCTTTGATACCATTAATTATGTCTATATCTTCTATAGTATGTGCACCCTCTGCAGGACTTATTTCAATAATAGCGTCGTATGGGTCGTAGCCATACATGCGTACCTGAGTTTCAACAGCATACTGATCTGAAGGGAAAGCGCCCGCCTCCATGAGGATCTTGTAGCGTTTGTTCTGCGGACGATAGAAAGACATCATGAGCAGATGCAGATTGACCGTAAGTGCATTCATAGCGACCACCTCGTCTTTGCCGGCACCAACCAATTTTGCCAAACGATCGCTGAAAGCATGGTGATAAGAGAACCATGGAATACCTGCCCTAAAATGCCCTTCGACACCATGCCTAGCCCAGTCGCGCAGTTCTCTGTTCATGAGATATTCTACACTTTTAGGCTGCAAACCCAATGAGTTTCCGCAGAAGTAACGAACATCTTCGCCGTTTTGTTGCGGAAAGAGGAAACGTTCCCTGAAGGGAAACAAGTTATCTATCTGATCTTGTGTCTGTGCGTACTCAAGGGTGGTTTCGTAAGTTACAGCCATTTTGTTGTTATTTTTGATTTGCAAAAGTACTCAGAGCGCACGAGAAAGTCGAATTTAAAGTGTAATGAGGAAAATGATTTGTAATTTTGTTAAATGTAAGTTATTGAATACGTGAAAGGAGCGGCATAGTATAAACAGTATAAGAAAGGGAAGACAGGGAATAGAGATAGTATTGTACCAGCATCTACCTGCAAAAGAGTTCGGTCACCGATATTTTAACACCGTCTGCCGATTAATTATCTGAATGGTAATGGTAGTAATAGTAATTTTGACATAAATTATAAAAAACAATGAAAAAAGGATTATTGATCGCATTAGGCATCGTTTTGATGCTGGTATTTATGGGCGGTTGCGGCTACAACGGGATGAACACAAGCCAGAAAGAAGCGCAGCAAAAATGGGCTGATGTGCAAAGCAGCTATCAACGCCGAGCAGACCTTATACCCAACCTAGTAGCTACGGTGAAAGGTGTGGCTAACTTTGAGACCACAACACTGACACAGGTAATACAGGCACGCGCCAATGCTACTTCTATAAAAGTAGATGCAAAAGATCTGAGCCCTGAGAAGCTGCAGCAGTTTCAGCAGTCGCAGGGACAGCTGAGCCAGGCACTGGGCAGGTTGATGGTTGTATCTGAAAAGTATCCGGAACTGAAAGCGAACGAAAGCTTCAGGGATCTGCAGAGCCAGCTTGAAGGCACAGAAAACAGGATAAAAGTATCTCGTGATGACTTTAACGAGGCGGTGAAGACCTATAATGTGAAGGTGACGAACTTCCCGAACAACATACTTGCAGGCATGTTCCATTTTAAAGAGATGGCGATGTTCCAGGCAGAACAGGGCGCAGAGAAAGCACCTAAAGTACAATTCTAATGAAACAGACCGCACTGCACCAATGTGGTGTAGTGCGGTTTTTCATATCCACTTGCCTGTGCAATACAGGAAAACACCACACACAATGTTCTCGATCTTTAATAAAAAGCAGTTTCTGGACAAGGAAGCCCAGCAAAAGGTAGTGGCCTGCATACAAGAAGCAGAGGCCAAGACCAGCGGGGAGCTACGCGTCTTTATGGAGCCTGTATGCACGTACATGGACCCGATGGAGCGTGCCAAAGAAATATTCAGGAAGCTGGCTATGGAAAAAACTGCTGAACGAAATGCGGTGATCATCTATGTAGCCTATAAAGACCGTCAGTTTGCTCTGTTTGGCGACAAAGCTATCTATGAGCGCGCAGGAGGACCTGAATTCTGGCAGAGAGCAGCCAATGCCCTATCTGAACAAATGAGAAAGGGCGCATACACTGAAGGATTGTGTAACTGTATCTATGAACTGGGTAATGCGCTGGCAACTAACTTTCCGCCCAACCCAAGTATTCAAAAAAATGAATTGCCCGACGAAATCGTTTTCGGAAAATGAGCCATACCATGTATAAAATAAGCAGATCGATGCGTCTTTTCCTTTCCGTGATACTGGTATTGACGGGTATGGTAAGTTTTGCAGGGGATGATATATATCCTGCAAAGCCAAACCCACCAAGGCTGGTGAATGACTTTGCCCATATGCTGAACAGCAGCGAGGCGGCAAGGCTGGAAAACAAACTGGTATCTTTTGCCAGAACTACCTCTACCCAAATATCGGTAGTGACCATTACCAACCTGGGCGGCCACGATGTGGCTGAATATGCTACCCGACTCTTTAATATATGGGGAATAGGGGAAGCAGGAAAAAACAATGGCGTACTGATGCTGGTGTCTCTGGAAGACAGAAAAGCATTTATAGCCACCGGAACAGGGCTACAGGGCGTACTGACAGATGCCAAAACATCGCGCATCTTCAGGAATGAACTGAGACCCGCTTTTAAAGAAGGAAACTATGCCGAGGGACTGGAGAAATGCGCTGATGCGATAATTGCAGTTACCAAGGATGAATATAAAGCAGACAAAACCAGCGCTGACAAAGGTGCCCCTCCCGGCGCACTTATAGTGCTTATCATCTTCATTATACTGATCATAGCCATAAAAAGGAAAGGTGGTGGTGGCGGAGGTGGCTATATGAGCAACAGAGGAGTAGGTGACTTTGCTACCGGATGGCTGATAGGAAGCCTACTGAACCGTGGTGGTGGCAATGACTGGGGAGGCGGCAGTGACTGGGGCGGTGGCGACTTCGGCGGATTTGGCGGAGGCGGTACTGATGGCGGCGGAGCCGGAGGAAGCTGGTAAGCCTACATTACTAAATGAAACTATAAAAAGTATTGTTGGAGACAGTATAAAACAGTTAAGTTGTCTCCAGTAAATTCTTTATGGCCAGGAGCAACTGAACCCAACCATCTGTACCATGCCCGTATCTCTTTTCTCCATCTGCAACTGTGGTATAATCGCCCTGTGAAATGGCCAGTGCGGTAACACCATCAGCTTCGGTGAGGTGGCACGAAACGACGAGGTGATTTTCGGAGGTATGCGGATAGGCTGCAAGCGGATCTATAACTGAATAGACAAAGGTATTTGGCGCATCTAAAGTGATGAGCTTGCCGGTAACAAAAGTAACCGGCTTACCATCGACCATACCTACCCAGTCTACCGTGCTGTCGGGAGTCCAGTCGGAAGTGACCGTGCAACCGAACATATACTGAGCAGTAACATCGGGGTTAATGAGCGCATCCCATACTTTTGATATGGGTGCATTGATAGTGATCTGTGCTTTGATGTAGTTTTCCATGGTGGTGGTTACAATAAGAAATTAAGAGCCAGAGCCGTTTTGCAGCTTCATGGTAGTGATGATACTTTTTTTGCCGGAAGGCGTAATAACAACACTTTTTACCGCAATTGTACTTTTATCGGGCACTGTAAACTCGAGCGGAGTGGTATAGACGAGATCATTGTCTGTAGGGTCTGAGCCATCTATGGTGTAATAGATCTTAGCACCTTCGACAGAAGGAGCGAGCTCAATTTTGAACTTATCGCCCTTGATGGTAGTATCTGAAGCACCAATTGCTACCGGCACCCTGTAGTTATAGCCATAACGCTCTAACATGGCAAGATGTGAAGGGATGCGCTGTTCGGAGAACTTTTTATAGTCTTTATTCTCGGGCTGAGACCAACCTGTTTCAGAAAGAGCCAGCATCCTTGGCAGGAGCATGTACTCTGCTTTGCTGGTAGTAGCGACGTATTCTGTCCAGAGATTTGCCTGAACACCAATGACCCTTTTCTTCTGATCTCCGGAAAGAACCGAAGGAATAGGATCGTAATTGTAGGTTTTTTCGAGGGGTGCATTGCCACCAATGCTGAGCGGCTCCTGTGGTGATTTGCTCTGCGCATGATCGAAATACATGCCACCGCTACCCGGAGTCATGATGACATCGTGACCGAGCTGAGCAGCTGCAATACCGCCTTTTTCTCCGCGCCAGCTCATAACAGTAGCATTGGGTGCCAGACCACCTTCGAGGATCTCGTCCCAGCCGATCATCTGAACGCCCTGAGAATTGATGTATTTTTCGATCTTGCCGATGAAGTAGCTCTGCAGTCCTTCTTCGTTCTTCAGCTGATTGTCTATGATAAGCTGCCTGCAGAACTCTGATTTTTTCCAAGCCACTTTGTTGCACTCATCGCCACCAATATGCATATACTTGCCGGGGAACATATCCATAACCTCGCGGAGGATATCGTAGAGCACAGTGAAGGTTTCGCTGGTAGGGCAAAACACATCGTCGTAGCTGCCCCAGGTCTCCCCTACTTTGTAGGTTTTGGTAGCATCGCAGCTGAGTTCGGGATAGGCAGCCAGAGCAGCCAGTGAATGGCTTGGCATTTCGATCTCCGGCACTACATTGATGAACTTAGAAGAGGCATAAGCAACTACTTCCCTTATCTGCTCCTGTGTATAGAAACCACCATGAGGGGTATTATCGTAAAGATCGGGTATGCTGGTAGGACCTGCAGCCCTGCCAACCTTGGTCTGTGCACGCTTGCTGCCGATCTCGGTAAGTTTTGGATATTTTTTGATCTCTATTCTCCAGCCCTGATCGTCGGTGAGGTGCCAATGGAAGTAGTTGAGCTTGTACATGGCCATCACATCGATGTATTTCTTAACGAAATTGACATCGAAGAAATGACGAGACACATCGAGGTGCATGCCACGGTAGGAGAAACGAGGATAGTCTTTTATGGTAGCACAAGGGATAGCAGCATAACCGGGAGAAGTTTTGTGTATGAGCTGCATGAGTGTCTGCATACCGTAGAACATACCTGCACCATGCGCGCGGAGTTCTATGTTCTCTTCTGAGATGCGCAGTTCATAACCTTCGGGCGGCAGCTCTCCTTTGAAATTGAGTGACAACGTAACCGTATTATTCAGGTTCATGTGCTTTTTGTCTACACGCGCCATATCGGTGATGCTGGTAGCGAGTTCGGCCTTGCGGAGGTACTCTGCAAAAAACTTCATAGCCTTGCTGTCGGGAGAGTCGACCATGACAATGGTCTCGGGCGTGAACCTGAATTCACCCTTTGCTTTGTTTACAGAAACAGGCGCAGGAATGATGCCGAGGTTTGGATCGCTCTTCTGAGCAAAAGTTCCGAGTGGCATTGCAAGAAGCAACAGTGCTATAACGCTTTTCATTGTAGTTGTATTTTACTGTAAAAAGGCGACAAAATGAATTGCTACCGTATAATATGCAAGGTAGTTAAAAAAGTAGATGGCAACGAGATGGCTTATACCAAGAATTAATTTATATCAACATATCTTTTGCCCGTATTCCACTCATCTATACAAAGCTGTGGCACCACACCTTTTTCGGGTATGTAGTCGATAGTGATGCGTTTGAGCCGCTCGGGAGAAATGGTGATGAAGTTATTGCTGTAAAAAACAGGCAGTATCCTCTTTTTTGTTGCCTTATCTACGAGGGTAATGTGATTGAAAAAGGACACATTTACATCGGACCGGTTGCGGATGGTTACCTCAATACTGCCCTGACCTTTTACTGTAGCAGTAACATCGAGCGAAGCAGGACGAAGGTTGAGGAGCCATTTATAAGTACCATCGGTACCGGGGAACCAATAAGTATTGTCGTCTACAATATTCTTGGTAGTCCCTTCATAAAGCCTGACTGAATAAAAGGCACCGCTGGTACTATCAGACTTATCGATTCTTCTTTCCAGATCAGGAGCTTTGGCGATGGCTATGCAGGTGTCGGGCGGTATAACATAAATAGAATCGTTGATGCCTTGAATTGAGGTAGTGCCCTTGGTGATGCTATACCACAGGCGCACCTTCTTTTCTTCGTGGCTGTTGTTGGCAACCATTACCCCACCCCATTTAGGCTCGTACATGGCATGCAGTTGTTTGCCCCCCTCCATGAGGCCAAACATAGATGCATTGGGATCGAGGTAAACATCGTACATCTGGCCCACCATGGCGGTCCAGGGATTTTGCGTTTTCCAGATCATGACACCGGTGTACCAGTCCCACATATGAGATCTGAAACCCTCCAGCAATGCCCTGTACTGTGTGTAATTGACCAGCTGCGCCTTGCGTGCAAAATCGGCAGCACCCTTGGGGTGACCATATAGTTCTACAGATGAATCGTAGAAATAGAATTTATGATACTGCCAAACAGAATCGATGATCCATTTTCCGGCACCCTCGCTATAGAAGGGCGCTACGAGATTCTTCTCGGGAATGAACCTTTCGAGGGAAACTATATCGCCGATACCAACGGAGCCGATCTCTGAATTGAAGCCATAAGAGCGATGATTCCAGAAATAGTCGTCCTTTTGAATAGTATATGGACCATCGTGTGCATGAAGGGACATACTATCGTGATTGGAGAACTCGAAGAAGTACCTGCCATTATCGAGCGCCGGCAGCAGTGAATCTTTGAGCGCCTGCAGCATATCTGCAGGAGGGCGAATCTCGTTGCCACCACACCACAATGCCAGAGAAGGGTGATTGCGGAGCATTTTTATCTGATCTGCACAGGAGGCCAGCCATAACTTATGATCGAGCGGATATGTGCGACGTGTGGTGGTATCGTCTTTTTTAGTAGCATCGTACCAGCGGCCGTTACAGTCGCCGGTCATCCAGAGATCCTGCATGACCAGTATGCCGTATTTGTCGCAGGCATCGTAGAACTCAGGCCTTTCGGTGATGCCCCCACCCCATACTCTAATAAGGTTCAGGTTCATTGCCTGATGGTAGCGTACTTCGGCATCGTAGCGGATATCTGAAAAACGCAGCATAGCATCTGAGAGGATGCGGTTGGCACCTTTGATGAAAATGCGCTGTCCATTGACATATATCTCCCTGCTCTGTGTAGTGAGATTCCAGGCAGTAGAGATCTCGCGCACACCAAACTTCACTTCTTCCTCGTCCGACAGTCCATGACCATCTATAATGACCCGAACTTTGATAGTGTACCTATCCTGAGGGCCATAACCGTTTGGCCACCACAATTTTGGATTGCGGATGATGAGTTTTGGCAGATCTATGTGCAGCTTTTCCAAGGGATCGAGAGAAATGCGCTGAGAGGCAGTTTGTCCCTGCAATTCGTACTGTACGATAGCATTTACCGCTTTGTTGCCATGATTAACGAGATCGGCTGCGACGGAAACTGAAGCGGGATCCTGCTCTGCACCTGCTACCCTTTTGCCCTGAACATGGGGTACAACCTGTACCTCTGTTATATTGACCTCTTTGGTTTTTTCTATAAAAACTTTGTCCCAGATACCGGTATTGCGATCGCGAACGGGTTGGATCCAGTCCCAACCGGCAACATACTGATTGGTGACATCTCTGGCGATAGTACCATCGCCCCCCTGACCACCGTTGGGGTTACCGACATTATCGGGCGGATAGACAACAACGGCCAATCTGTTACGGCCATCTTTTGCCAGAAGCTCTGTGATATCGTAACTGCGGCGAAGGAACATACCGTACTCTCTCTGGACGGTTATCTTTTTGCCATTGACAAAGAGATCGTAGCTATAATTGACCCCACGAAAATGCAACCAAATGTGCTCGCCGGGAACAAGGGGAAAATGAGTAAGCTCATTGACAAACCAATAGGTGTAGTATTCTCTGCCAATATCGTTGATATCGGGGATGCGCTCGTTGTTGCGACCGAAGAACGGATCGGGCACTCTTTTTGAATGAACCAGATTTGCGAGTACTGTACCCGGTACGATGGCAGGCAACCAACCTGTAAGTTTAGTGTCAGACAGGGAAATTTCCTCGCCGGTGAGTTTAGTATCGGGGACATTGATGCACTGCCAACCTTTATCGAGCTCGTAGCGTTGCTGCGCAATAACAGTTTGCGACAGAGACAAAAAGAAGAGTACAGAAAATATGTATCTGATTATTATATACCTCATAAATTATTGACCCGCAAAGTAGCACAGGAGTGGGAGACTGGCAAAAAACATTATTCAGCCAATATCCACCGGAGCAAGCAACTAACGGGCAATGAATACCGGAATATTGACCAGATGACGGACTGTATTGATGGTTTCGCCATAGATGAAGTCTTTGGCGGTCTTGTGGCCATGGCTACCAATAATGAGCAGATCGCAATGATTTTCGTTGATGACACGGGCAATTTCCTGAGCCCTGTTCTTGTATCCCAACAAACCTACGGCATTGTAACCGGCCTGCTGCAACATAGCCACATACTGATCGAGGAAGGCCCGGTCTTTGCGGGTCTCGTAGTCGTGCGCATCGCTGCCAATGAACCTGGCTGAGGCGCTCTCCACCACATGAATGAGGACAAAAGAGGCATGATCTTTGCCCAGATGCATGCCATATTGCAGGATCTTCTGGTCGTTCTCGCCAAAATCGAGAGCAAGAGCAATGCACCTGAAAGGCTCGGGAGCAGCATTGATGGTGACAGAGATATTGTTGTGCACATTGATATGCGCTTCTTTGTGCCTGAGTATAAACGGATAGATGATAGTAACAATGAGGAGCACAGCAACCAACAGAACAGACAAAATGATAAGCCCTTTGACAAACAAATTATCGGTACCCTGCAACCAGCCCGTAACACTCTCTAAAAACAATTTGAGATTGAGGACAATGATGATAGCTGCTACCAACCAGGCACCGATGCGGGTTTTGAGGCTGATGGCAAAATCGCCCATTTTTTTGCGATCGCTAACAAAGTGAATGAGTGGAATAACTGCAAAAGCCAGCTGCATGCTGAGGAGTACCTGACTGAAAAGCAACATCTGATCGACCATGGTATCGCCGGTGAGCAACAAAACCACAACAGCAGGAACGATAGCGAGTAAGCGGGTGATGATGCGGCGCAAAACCGGATTGATGCGCAAACGGAGATAACCCTCCATTATGATCTGTCCGGCAAGCGTACCTGTGACCGTGGAGCTTTGTCCGGCTGCTATCAAAGCAACAGCAAATAATATAGGAGCTATCTTATTGCCAAGTAATGGCGCCAGTAGTTTGTGTGCATCCTGCAGGGAAGCAACATTGTGCAAGCCGGCAGTGTAGAATACAGAACCTGCCAGAACCAGAATAGCTGAATTGACAAAGAAAGCAGTATTGAGTGCAATGGCACTATCTATATTATTGAGTTTGATGGCTTTTTTGATAGAATCATTGTCGCGACCAATTTTGCGGGTCTGCACGAGGGCAGAGTGCAGGTATAGATTGTGCGGCATAACCGTGGCACCTATGATACCAATGGCTATGAAGAGCGCACCACTATCGGGCAGGGAAGGTGAGAACCCTTTGACCACATCGGACAGAAGCGGTTTGGCAAAGAACATCTCTACCAGAAAACAACCACCTATGATGGCAACAAGGGTAATAATAAATGCCTCGAGCTTGCGCATGCCCAGTTTCTGTAGATAAAGGAGCAGAAAAGTATCAAGCAGGGATAGAAGGACACCCCAGATAAGCGGCAGACCAAATAAGAGATTGAGCCCGATGGCCATACCCAGTACCTCGGCGAGATCGCAGGCAGAAATAGCGATCTCTGCCAGCAGATAAAGGACAAAATTGACCGGAGCGGGATACATTTCCCTGTTGCACTGCGCCAGATCGCGACCACGAACAATGCCCAGACGAGCACTGAGCGACTGCAGGAGCAGCGCCATAAGGTTGCTCATGAGCAAAACCCAGATGAGGCTGTAGCCATATTTACTGCCACCCGCCAGATCTGTAGCCCAGTTGCCCGGATCCATGTAGCCCACACTTACCAGGTAGGCAGGCCCGAAGAAAGCGAATATCTTCTTCCACTTACTACCAGAGGCAGCGGGATCGACCTGACCATGAACCTCACTTAACGATATGTCGTGCTGATCTTTACTCACTTATCGGCAAAGCTAAAATAAAGAATTAGGATAGACTAAATTTTATTGAGATTAATTTGCATTGTAAGCATTATATATTTGAGTAAGGAAACCAACTGTTATATAATAAAGAGTGTCTTTTTATAAACCAATCTAAAGGTAGCCCATTATGAACTTTATGAAATACATATCAACCTTATCGATAGCAGCTGTTGTGATACTGACAGGATGTACCAAAGAACCGGCAGCCAAAACAACTGCAGGGCATTACCTGACGGCAACATCATCTACAATAGGCACCTTTTCTGTAACCGGCACATCGATATCGGCAGGAGGCGCTGCGGGCGCTAAAATTTCTATTACGGCAGAATCGGCATCGGGTAGTTATCTGACATTATACATCAATCCGTATGCCGGCACGGTTGGCGTATTACCTATAAGCGGCACTCCGGCTGTTGGCGGTGTTTATCATCCTACACCTGGGACGGCCATTACTTCCGTATCGGGTAATATTACCCTTACCGCAGTGACACCTGACATAATAGGTACATTCAACTACACTGCAAGCGACGGAAGTACGTTTGCAGGTTCCTTTGATGTGGCTGCACCATAGTGGTGATAAGCTATAGTTATGGTGTAATACAGAAAACTGCCTACAGTTATTTATCTTGCATCCTGAAATGGACTACAAAAGAATACTTATAACGGCAGCACTCCCCTATGCCAACGGACCAGTGCATATAGGACATCTGGCGGGATGTTATTTGCCGGCAGATATATATGCACGTTATCAGCGTGCCCAGAAGAGAGATGTGAAGTTTGTGTGCGGCAGCGATGAACACGGTGTGCCTATTACCATAAGGGCCATGAAGGAGGGCATAACTCCGCAGGACGTAGTGGACCGATATAATGCTATAATAAAGGAAAGCTTTGGAGATATGGGTATATCTTTTGATATATACTCCCGTACCTCTAATAAGATTCATCACGAAACATCTCAGGCATTCTTCAAGAAGCTGTATGATGATGGTGTATTTGAAGAAAGAGAAAGTGAGCAGTACTATGACGAGGAAAAGAATACCTTTCTTGCAGACCGTTATATAGTAGGCACCTGCCCTGTTTGCAGCAATGACAACGCCTATGGCGACCAGTGCGAAAAATGCGGTTCTACCCTGTCTCCGGAACAACTGATAAACCCGAGGAGTGCACTAAGCAGTGCGCCGCTGGTGAAAAGAAAGACCAAACACTGGTATTTTCCGCTGGATAAGTATGAAGCATGGCTGAAGGAGTGGATAGTAGACGGCAAAAAAGACGAATGGAAATCGAACGTATATGGACAGTGCAAAAGCTGGATAGACAGCGGTCTGCAGCCACGCGCTATGACCCGCGACAGCAACTGGGGTGTGCCTGTACCGCTGCCTGATGCTGAAGGAAAAGTACTGTATGTATGGTTTGACGCACCTATAGGTTATATAAGTGCTACCAAGGAGCTGACCAACCAATGGGTAGACTACTGGTGCAAGGAAGATACCAAGCTCGTTCACTTTATAGGCAAGGACAATATTGTGTTCCATTGTATCATATTCCCGGCCATGCTGAAGGCACACGGAGGCTATGTGCTGCCAGACAATGTGCCTGCCAACGAATTCCTGAATATAGAAGGACAGAAAGTTTCTACATCTCGCAACTGGGCGGTGTGGGTAGATGAGTATGTAAAAGACTTCCCTGACCAGCAGGATATGCTGCGTTATGTGCTTTGCTCGAACGCGCCTGAATCGAAGGATAATGACTTTACGTGGAAGGATTTTCAGGACAGGATCAATAATGAGCTGGTTTCGGTATTCGGAAACTTTGTGAACCGTGCCTTTGTGCTGATGCACAAGCTGTGCGGTGGCAGAGTACCCAAGCTGCATGAAGATGTGATGGACGATGCCGACAGGGCACTTATAGAAGAAATAAAGAATGCGAAATACAGGGTAGAGTCTTGTCTGGAAGGTTATAAATTCAGGGATGGCTTGTTTGAAGTAATAGATCTGGCGCGCAAGGGTAATAAATATATGCAGGACAAACAGCCCTGGATAACAGCCAAGACACTGGAAGGCAACCCTGAAAACCAGAAACTGATAGACAATTGTCTGCACCTGTGCCTGCAACTGACCGCCAATATGGCGATACTGGCGAATCCGTTCCTGCCATTTACTGTGAAGAAAATGTGCGGTATGATGAAAGTAGTGGACCGTATGCTGGAATGGGAAAATGCCGGCCGCATAGATCTGCTGAAAGTGAGCTATCCACTGCAGGCTCCTGAACTACTGTTCCGTAAGATAGAGGACACAGAAGTAGCTGCACAGGTAGAGAAACTGCATAATAATCTGAAAAAAGCAACAACACCGGTAATGGAAAATACCAGTCCTGCCACACCGCCAGCGGCAGAAGAAACATCGAAATATATGCCACCAAAGCCGGAAATAACTATTGACGACTTTGCGAAGATAGACCTGCGTGTAGCTACCATACTGAAGGCAGAAAAAGTGGAAAAAGCAGACAAACTGCTGAAACTGGAGCTGGACCTGGGTTATGAGGTACGTACTGTACTGTCTGGAATAGCCCAACATTTTAAACCTGAAGACATTGTGGGCAAGCAGGTGACCGTAGTAGCCAATCTGGCCCCAAGGAAAATGAAGGGTATAGAAAGCAAGGGAATGATACTGATGGCACAGAACCAGGATGGCGGCCTTGTTTTTGCGGCACCCATAACTACTGCTGACAATGGCGGGGAGGTGAAATAAAGGTTCATTTTCTTTTTGACAATACGAACAATAGATTTATCAATACCGAATTAACAGGGAGCCAATAATTATTGGCTCCCTGTTAATATTTAGTGCAAGTAGTAAAGTTTCGCAGAGCGTCTTTTTGCAGCTGAAAGCAGAATAAGTTTCCTTGCATGGGTGATTATTGGTATATTGTAACTTAGTTCGAAAGAAAGGTCAATAATCTGCAGGTAATAATAACAGCATGCTCCAAACAAGACATACGGGCAACAAAAAAACATATATCAAAACGGATGTCGCAGGGTATCTGTACAGATATATGTGCCAGGTATGTGTTGTTGCTTTTTTGCTGTTTTTGCCATTATTATCTTCTGCTATATCATCTACTTTTTTAGCAGACAGAACAGCAGGCTGCAGTCCGCTGGTAGTAAATTTTACCCCGGCAGAGCCAGCTTGTGGCGGATGTACCTATTCGTGGAACTTTGGTACAGGTTCGCCGGTGAGCAGCTATAGTGCCTCATCGAGTTTTCTGACAGCCGGAGTGCATGTAGTGACCCTGACCGTAACCAGCGGCGCCACTGTGAGCAGCAGTACACAGACCATAACCGTTTACCCATCGCCCACCGTTAGTTTTACGGCAAGTGATACGGCCATATGCCCCGCCAAGAATGTAACATTCTTAAATACCAGCACTAACGGATCGGCGGGTGCAGCTACCATAAAATGGACGCTTGGGGATGGTGATACAGCTATAACGAATAGCATTACACATACCTATATGGTATCGGGTTATTATAATGTATCCTTATCTGTAACCAATTCGCAGGGATGTACCAAATCGCTTACGAAAACGACATTGGTCCATGTATTTAACCGGCCTTCGGTCAGTTTTACCCAAAGCAGTAATATACTTTGCGACCCACCGGCAAGTATATTGTTCACAAATACCACTTTGGGAACAGCACCACTAACTTATCAGTGGCGATTTGGAGATGGAGGAAATGCATCTACTGCCAATCCTTCTCATATCTATTCTAATACAGGCACCTACAATGTGTGGCTGAAAATAACAGATGGAAATGGCTGTATAGACAGCGCAACAGGCAGTAGCAGCATCAATGTGGGAAGTGTGCATGCCTCCTATACTTTTACGGATTCTATATGTGCTTTTGCACCTGTAACATTTACCAATACCAGCAGTACGCATACCTACAGACAATGGCTGTTTGGCGATGGGACTACAGCTAGCAGTATGAATGCCTCGCATATCTATACCGCAACAGGCACCTATGCAGTGAAACTGGTGGCAGGCTATAGCCCCTGTATAGATACGGAAACACATTATGTACATATTATAGGTGGGCCTCCGGGTAGTTATATAGCCACATCGGACCAGCCATGTGCTGCACCGGTGCGTGTGAAATATGCATCCACTGCTCCGGCAGGAACGATAGTGCGATGGAATTTTGAGCGGACCAACTTTGTAACAGGAGATACTGTGTACAGGAATTATGCGGTGGACAGCATAATCTATATTACCATCATAAAGACTGACCCCAAGTATGGCTGCAAGGACACTTTGAATATTATTGACACCCTTTATGACCATATCTTCAGGATGAGTGTGGATAAGGACAGAGGCTGTGCGCCACTGACAGTAAATTTTTTGGCATCAACCTTTACTACCAAGCCAGACGGTATGCTGCACCCCTATCCGTATGGGGTGGATACCGTAATATGGCATATGGGAGAAGCCGGAGCTATGGCTGGCGGGCTTACGACCTCCTATACCTATAATGATACCGGAAAGTATAAAGTAATAGCAGAACTACATTCCAACAATGGCTGTGTGATCTATGATTCGATGATCATAACAGCAGGCATTGTGCCATCAGCAAACTTCAGTGCAACGCCACTGCATGCCTGCAAGGCAGATACCATAACATTTAGCGCAGGGAACATTACGGGGCCCATAGACTCTTTTATATGGGATTTCGGGGACTTCCTAACGTTTTCGGATACAGCACAGAAAAAGAGGACCTATACATTGCCGGGAACATTTACCGTGACGATGACACCATGCTACTATGGCTGCTGTGGTGATACTTTTGTGCGACATGACTATGTGGTTATAGATTCGCCTATGGCAGTGATGTATCGCAGGTTCAACTGCCCGATAGACAGACAAATGTTATTCTTTGACTCATCGCTGGGAAATGACTCGAGGAAATGGCTGTTTGGGGACGGGGATTCTTCTTTACTTGCCTACCCTGCGCATACCTATTCTGCTGCAGGCACCTATGGCATAGAACTAATAGCTTATGACAGTGTAAGCGGATGCATTGACAGGCGAAAAGATACTATAACTGTATCTGACCCTCACCCGAACTTTACTGCCAATATAACCCAGCTATGCAGTAGTGATACTATCAGATTTACAGCAACAGACACCTCGACTGCCCGGTTGTCTTTCAGATGGATCATTGGATTGAGCGTGACACCGTTTGCTGACGGGAGGAACTATGAACATATTTTCAACGCCCCCGGGCGGTATACTGTGCGAATGGTATCGTGGGATGATAATGACTGTCTGGACACGATAACCAGAACCAACTATATAGTACTGGGAAAACCGAAAGCAGGGCACCGGCCATCGGCAGCAGCAGGCTGCATACCCCATACCGTAACATTTACCGACACAAGTCAACAGGTAGCCGGGCTAACAGCTTCGGGGTACAGATGGGATTTCGGCGATGGAGAGACGGCAGTTACAACAGCGGCAGCAATCAGTCATACCTACACCGCTATAGGCACCTATACGGTTACAGAGGTGGTGACCAATAATATAGGCTGTAAGGATACGGTAAGCAGTATCATTATAGTAAGAAAGGCTAATCCTGCTTTTACCGTATCTACCACACAACCCTGTATTGGCGCTGTAGTTTCATTTAATAATACCTCAACCGACATTGTAAGTTCCAGCTGGACATTTGGTGATGGCGGCACATCGACAGCCACATCGACCACACACAGCTATGCAGATACAGGTGCTTATACTATATCGCTGACTGTGACCGATATAAACAATTGTACCTCTACCCTTACCTATGGCGGCTATATACAGACCGGCAAACCACAAGCTGCATTTACTGTAGTGGACTCGGTATCGGTATGTGTGCCATTTCTGGCGCAGTTCTATAATGCAAGTACAGGATCAGCGACCTATAACTGGACCTTTGGAGACGGACATAGCTCATTGGTGCCATCGCCAACGAACAACTATACTATACCGGGCATTTATAATGCCCAGCTGATAGTGACCAGCGCCTATGGCTGCAAAGACACAGCGAACCAGACTATAAAGGTTTATGGCTACCCTGGCGGGTTTACGTATGTGCCTACAAACGGCTGCAGTCCGATGAATGTACATTTCACCTCTTCTCTGGTGAATGTGCCGAATATAACCTGGGATTTCTCTGACGGGGTGATCATCACTACATCGGGCAGCGATACGATATCCCATACATATGCCACTCCGGGTGCGTATGTACCCAAGCTGATACTGAGTGACAATGCCGGCTGTGTGGCATCGAACATAGGTACGGATACCATAAAAGTGAGTGCGATCATAGCAAAGTTTGTGAGCCTGCCAGATACTATTTGTCCGGGTACCTATTTCACGCTCATAGACTCATCTACCTCTTACTGGTCGCCAATTACTATCAGAACATGGACCTATGATGCCCTGACCAGCACGACGCCATCTCCGATGCATGCTATCAACACTCCTGGAACTTATCCGGTGCACCTGGAGGTGCGTAACAGCTGGGGATGTATAGGTATAAGAGATACCAGCATCTATATTACCGGCATCAACCCGATAGAAGGCGACTCGGTTTTGTGTGTAGGCAGCACCATCTATCTGGGCAGTAATTCTACAGGAGGTACCTGGGAATCTTCCAATCCGGGAGTGGCAACCATAGGCAGCAGTACAGGCATTGTAACAGGAGTGACAACAGGAACAGTGCGAATAACCTACCATGCGCTGGGCTGCCAAATAGAAAAAACACTAACCATTGAGCCGACTCCGGCTGCAATAACAGGTACGTTGATAGTGTGCAGCGGAAAGACCACACCTCTGACCAATGCAACCACTGGTGGCAGCTGGAGCAGCAGTGATGCAACTATAGCCACCGTAAATACCGGCGGCACAGTGACAGGTATAACCGGTGGAACAGCTACGATAACCTATAAAAAGGGCAATTGTTTTGTAACAGCAACTGTTACCGTTAATACCAGCCCAGATAACGTAACCGGTGCAACACAAATTTGCAGCAACACTACTACCACCATGCACAATGCACTAACCGGCGGTACCTGGAGCAGCAGCAACACAGCCATTGTAACCATAAACAGCAGCGGCATTGCAAACGGAGTAGCTGTGGGTACTGCAACTATAACCTATGAAGTAAATGGCTGCCAGTCAACCACAACTGTAACAGTGAACAACACCACACCCGAGATAAGCGGCATACTGACCGCCTGTGCAGGCAGTAGTGTGACGCTGAGCAATGCAGGTACCGGTGGTAGCTGGAGCAGTGGAGATACCACCATAGCCAGTGTAAATGCAGCCAACGGAACAGTGACCGGCAAGGTAGCAGGCAGCACGCCGATCATCTATTCGCTGGGAGGAGGCTGCAGAGATACAGCCTTATTTACTGTGTTGCCGCTACCCGATGCAGGCACCATAAATGGCCCTGCTGCATTGTGTATGGGCGACTCGGCAATGCTGACAGCATCAGTGCCAAGCGGCACCTGGAGTAACAGCAATGGTAACATAACAATAGATATAGGAGGCAAGATAAATGCAGTAGCTGCAGGTATAGATACGGTGACCTATACGGTGAGCGGAACACAATGCACTGCGACAACTAAAAAAGTAATAACAGTACATGCACTACCTGTTGTGGGGATCATAATCAATTCGGGATCTTTCTGTATGGGAGTTACAGTGACACTGCAAATAGTGCCCAATACGGCAGGCACCTGGAGCAGCAGTAACAGTGCGGTTGCAGCTATTGACAGCAGCACGGCCGTACTGACGACACTGACGACCGGCATTACAACGATCACCTTTACGATGGCGGCAGACACAAACGGATGTCGCAACAGCGCTTTTGTGCAGACAGGGGTAATTTATCCGCAATTCTCGGTGAGCCACACTATAAAACATGTGCAATGCTATGGATACAACGATGGTAGTATAGCACTGATGGTGAACGGAGCTCAACCTATAGAATACAAATGGCAAAACGGCAGTACAGTTGAAACGATAACGGATCTTGCTGCGGGCATATATCCTGTAGTGATAACGCAACCTGCTACAAATTGTGCCATTACAGATAGTTTCAGGGTTATTCAACCTGATTCTATGAATATTAATGCAACCAGTATTGCCGATACCTGTGCATTGCAAAAAGGCAGCATAAGAACGGAAGTAAGCGGTGGCACAGCCCCCTATAGCTTTGCTTGGACAAGTACCAAGGGTAACATACCCAATGATGCCAACATAAGTAATCTGCTGAGCGACAGCTATTCACTAACAGTTACTGATGCAAAAGGTTGCAATGACACCATGACCGTGCCGGTAGCAGAAGGCCCCTGCAATATAATAGTGATCTATGATGTAATAACCCCCAATGGCGATGGTGCGAATGACAACTGGATCATAAAGGGCATTGAGGAATATCCGAACAATACGGTGCAGATCTTTGATAAATGGGGTGATGTGGTGTATGAAAAACAGGGATACAAGAACGACTGGTATGGACAAGGGATAAAGAATGAATTGCCGGATGGCACTTATTATTATCTGGTGAAACTGAATGAACCCAGCAAAACAGGTGGTGAAACAGAATTTGCAGGCAGCCTATTGATAAAACGATAAAACTGCAGAACAGAAAAAATGAAACAACGTATACTATATGGTTTACTGGCATTATTGCCGTTCTGTGTACAGGCACAGAGCGACCAGCACTATACTATGTTCATGTACAACAAACTATTGTATAATCCCGGTTATGCGGGCAGCAGAGATGTAACCTCTGTAAATGCACAATACCGCAACCAATGGGCTGGTATACCGGGTGCACCCAAGACCATGAACATATCTGTAGATGGTCTGGCAGGGAGCTATATGAAACCTTTCAGGAAGGTGGCAACCGGATTGAATATAACAAATGAAAAAGCAGGCATAGAGACCAATACCAACATAAGAGCCTACTATGCCTACCGCATCAGGTTCAGTAAGTCGGTATTGTCTATGGGACTGCAGGCAGGCGGAAGTTTCTATACGGCACTTTATAGCAATCTGAGTCCGTACCAGCAAACAGACCAGAACCTGACGACCGATGTACGGAATGCATTTCTGCCCAACTTTGGCACCGGAGCCTACTGGTATTCTGACAAATACTATATAGGACTTTCTGTACCTTCTATGCTGCAAAACAAGTACGACCGAAACGGCACCCAAATAGCAAAGCAGGTGCGCGGTTACTATCTATCAGCAGGCTATGTATACCGATTGAATGATATCATACAACTGAAGCCACAGGTACTTGCCAGGCTTGCGGGCAACAGTAATTACGGGTTGCCCTTCAGCTGCGATCTGAACGTATCTGCGATAGCTTACGACCGTATTATGGCCGGCGTTACTTACCGTACAGACAAGTCTATTGCGGCCATAGTACATGTACAGGCTACCCAACGCATCAATATCGGTTATGCCTATGACTATCTTATGTCGGACATAGCACCCTATGCACGCGGGGCACATGAGTTTGTGGTGGGCTATGATATAAACAGGGACAGACTAAAATTCACCACCCCCCGATTCAGCAAGGCATTTTAGTAACCTATCCTTATGCGCACCACATTACTATTCATATTATTTCTGTTCTGCTCCTTTGCCGGCATGGCCAAGGGAGATAAGAATGAGCTGAAAGCCAATTACTACTATACCCATTATGCCTATAATGAGGCGATACCTTTTTTTGAGCAGCTGACCGAAAACAATGCAAATCCGATATTGCTGGAGCAACTGGGAGATTGCTATAGGCTGACCGGTAACCACGAAAAAGCTGCTGCAGCCTATGAAAAAGCAACCGCTGCCGACAGCTGCAGTCAGCAGGCATACCTGAACTACGGACTGGTGCTGATGCGACTGGCCCGCTATGAGGATGCTGTAATACAGCTGAAGAAATATTCGGATAAACACGGCAGTGATAAACGACTGCAACACCTGATAAGCAGTTGTGATATAGCAGCAGAAAGAATGAGGAGTGAATTTCCATCGGGGGTGACAGCATTTGCACCATTTAATTCTGAAGGATCTGATTTTGCACCTACCCTATGGAAAGGGAATCTGGTTTTTGTTTCAGACAGCAATTTGGGGATCAGGAAGGGAACAGATAAGTGGAGCGGTAATCATTATTATGGTATCTACAGTATAGCCAATAATGGTCATGGTAATTATGGCAACACCATCAGCAAGATAGGAGGCCCCAAAGAACTGAACATCAAATACCATACAGGCCCATGCACTTTTACTGCCGATGGCAAGGAAATGTATTTTACCCGTTCGAAGTACAGAAGTGCATTTATGGCACAAAAAGCCGTGCCGGGAGCAGACAGTTCGGTTTATCTGGAGATAATGATAGCCAGAGACTACGACACTGTGCAGCAAGAGTTCCGCAGCATAACACCGTTCGGGTATAACAGCAACAGCTACTCTGTAGCACATCCTGCAATTTCGCCAGATGGCAGCCTGATCGCATTTACCTCTGATATGCAGGGCTGCAGAGGTGGCAGGGATCTGTATATGTGCAGCAGAACTGGTAGTCAAAACTGGAGCAAGCCGATGCCGGCAGATTCTAACATCAATACCGAGGGCGATGAGGTGTTTCCGTGGTGGGCAGATGACAGTACCCTTTATTTCTCGTCGGACGGGCATGAGGGGCTGGGAGGACTGGACATATACCGCACTATCTATAATAAACAGAACAATAGCTGGAGTGTACCGGAAAATATGCCACAACCCCTGAACTCGCCCGGCGATGATATATCGCTGGCATTACCGGCGAATGGTGGCAGTGGCTACTTCTCGTCGGACAGGCCTGCTGGTAAGGGAGGCGATAATATCTATTATTACAGACGCATGAAGCTGTATGTGCAGGTGCATGTAACCGACTCGGCAACCCACAAACCGATAACGGCCCACCTGACCAATAACTCTGTAAAAAAGAGCAGCGAGCAGGATGTGGTTGCCGGAATACCCTTTACAGAGCAGCTATGGCCCAATACGGAGTACTTCATAAGTGTGCGCAAGGATGGTTACAAACCAGCATCGTTGAGCCTGTATGCCACCAGCAACGGAACAGGAGAAACAGATACCATAGTACAAAATATAGCCCTAGCCCGCATAGATAAGAGCTGGGATTCGACCTTTGCAGTGACCATAACCGAAACAACAGACCATTCGCGGCCGGGGATAATGGATAGCCCGATGATAGGTAAGTTTGAGGTGAACAAGGTATATGTGATCGGGTTCTTTGATTTCAACTTCAGCAAATTCTACTATAAGTCGAATAAGGTAGATGTGAACGTGGAGAAACGGGTGGTACTGGATACCCTGACGAATATACTGCGCAGGAACCCTACCATGGTGATACAGATACGGGCACATACCGATTGCCGCGGCACAGATGAATATAATATGAAACTATCTATTGACAGGGCCGCATCGGTAGTTACCTATCTGTTGAAAAAAGGGATAGCCAAAAACAGACTGGAATACAAGGGATTTGGTGAAACGATGCCACAGGTACCATGCCCAGACTGCCAGGCGTGTACCGAAGATGAGCATGCACAAAACAGAGTGCTTGAGTTCAAGGTTCTGAAGATATGATGTTGTATATTGCAGTGTGATTGGGACAGTTTGATAGAAGGGAAATATATTTAAAGAATAACTGAGGTAATTTTTTGAATTTCGAAAGAGAACTTCTATCTTTGCAGTCCGAAAAAAAATTATTGTTAACGAAAAATAATTTCTATTATTTATGTCGGTAAAGATTCGCCTACAGAGACATGGGTCAAAGAAGCGCCCATTTTATTTCATCGTTGCTGCAAGCACAACAGCTCCCCGCGACGGTAAATTCATTGAAAAGCTGGGTACATACAACCCACTTACAGTTCCAGCAACTATCCGTGTGAACCGCGAACGTGCACTGCACTGGTTGGATAAAGGCGCACAGCCAACCAACACATGCCGCAGGATACTTTCTTTCAAAGGCGTTCTGTACCTGAAACACCTTATGCGTGGTGTTACCCTCGGTCTTTTCGACGAGCAGGCAGCAATGGAGAAATTCGAAAAATGGAACGGAGAGCATGAAGAACTGGTGGCACGCCGCGAGGAAGCTCACCGCAAGCACAAAGCTGACAAACGTCATGAAACAATGAAAGAGTCAGTTCGTAAAGTAGAAGAAAAGAACCTGGCGAAAGCTGCACAGGATGAAACTTCAGATCAACCAGATGTTGTTGAAGGTGAAGCTACTGAGCAGACAGAAGGTTAATTCAAGATATACTTCAGGAAAAAGACGACCAAATGGTCGTCTTTTTTTATGTGGGTAAGTGTTCAGTGAAATTGTATTGATCTCAGATGAAACAGATTCTTGGAGCGTAAAGAAAAGCTAATGGAATGCGATGGATAGCTCCTGACGGAGCATATGATATAGGTGAATATTTAGCGCTACAAAGCGATTGCTCCTAACGGAGCATTTTTTATGTGGTGTGATGATGGTGTTTTAAGGGAGGTATTTTTGAATTCATTTTTATCGCCGGTCGGAAACCGGCTACAGGGATAGCTGTTGGTAAAACCTAGCCAAAAATATTGATACCGAACAGGCTATGTTGAACATATTATTGCTGTTATCAGAAATGGATCTGTACCCCACCCTTGTAGCCTATGCGCATTTCCATTTGCTGGCCAGCGGCTACGCCTGAATGCAGGGTTTTGGTTTCCATAATGGCAAAGGGAGGTTTCCAGGAGTAGAAGGAGACATTAAAACCGGCACCGGCAAAAACTTCGAAAGCTCCGAACCTAACGGCAGGCAGGATGCGGGCAGAAAAGTCGTGAAAGAAAAGACCGTTTATATTGGAGAGCGACATGGCCGTGATCTCGTTGTTGATGCAGAGATGCTTTTTGATAATGGGCAAATGTGCACCCAGACCGGCCTCCATACCATATAGCATAAAAGAGGCACCGTTTGTATTGGCACCGAGTCCGAATATACCATAGAGAACTTTGCCGCCTGAACGAAGGGTGACAAATGTAGAGCCGTACTCGTCGGAAGAAATACCTATGGCCTTGTCGCCGGAACGAATGATATTGATGAGTCAAATAGGATAGTCGGAACTATCTGCCAGATTGATGAAGCCGGAGAACTGTATACCCTTTACCTTCTTTGCCATGTTAATGAACCCCGCAATCTGAATGCCGTCCACATCTCCGGCAGCATTCATGAAACCGGCAACCTGAGCACCTTTTACCTTACCAGAGATGTTGAGGAAACCTGCAACCTGCACATTGGCAGCTTTGGCGCCATTCATAAAGCCGGCAGCCTGCACACCACGCACAGTATCTAAAGCCATATTGGCAAAGCCACTTGCCTGCACCCCATCTACTTTACCGGCCTTGTTTGCAAAACCGGTTGCCTGAACACCCTCTACTTTTCCGCCCACATAATTGCTGAAACCGCTTGCCTGCGCCCCACGGGTATTGCCGGCAACAATATTGAACATTCCAGCCAATTGCACATACTGTACGTTTTTCTTATCTATATTGAAACAGCCTGCAATCTCTACGCCGTTGACACCAGCGGTGTAACCGCCCAGCAGATTGAAGGAGAACTTATTTTCGACCTGGCCACTCATTTTGCCATGTGTACCCATGCCGGGAATGAGGGAAAACTGATAAGGTTTATCTACAAAGAACTTACCAAGATTGATATTCTGAGTCTTGAGGCGGGAGGACAACAACCTGCGACTGAGCCAAGAACGGCCCACACTACCGTATTGGGTGACCACCATATCGGGCAGCGCATAGGTCTCGGGAGCAATGGATAAAGACACCTCCTGATCGTAGCCCTTGATGAGGGAGATGCTGGTATCCTGATAGAAACCTTTGCTGACCACAATATCTGCTGTACGGTATCGTTCGCGGTCTTTGAGCAACAAACGGAAATAACCGTCTTTGCCGGTAATGGAAGAAACCAGCTGTTGCCGTTCGAAGACACTAACATCGGCAAGAGGATCGCCGCTCTGTGCATCGGTAATATAGCCGCTGATGGTGTACCACTTCTCTTTTTCGGATGGTTGCAGAATTATGTATTTGTCGGTCTCTACATAGCGGCAATGCTCTCCCAGCAGCATATCCAATGCCTGCTTTACAGTAACATCTCTGGCAGAAAGGGTAACCAGGCTATCTCGGGAAATGAGGTTGCTATTGTAGGAGAAATAAAAACCACCCTGCCTGCCCATGGTCTTGAGCACCTCTGCAAGCGGTTTTTTGCGGGCCTCAACCGTAACTTTTTTTTGCAGCAATGACTGCGCACTCACAGCATGTGCAAAAAGTACCAGCAAAAGAGGCAAAAGCCACCGGAGTGATCTTCGGGAACAGTATGATGAAGCAGGTATATGGTCAACGATCATGAAGTGCAGGTAATGGATACAAAAAGTAACAGATGAACAAAGTTCTGAATAAAAAATAAAAGCCTTACAAACTAAAGCACTACCGCTCCCTGATGGTGATGTCGCTGCCCTTCCTTTCTACTACCAGCTCGTCTTTGAAGGTCTTTGCTATGACATCTATGATATTATCGAGCGATTCGTTGGGGAAGGTAGCGGTAAGCGGGAGCGTGGCAAGGCGGCTGCCTTCTATTACAATGTGCGCATTATACGCATCATTAAGCGTAGCCACCACCTTATGGAGCGGAACAGCATTGCAAACAAATTCATTAGTGCGGTAATAGTTATAGAGTTCATCGGTAACGTTTTCGGTGACGGGTGCTGGCTTATCTGATGTAACGGTAGCTTTTTGTCCGGGTTGCAGCCGAACAGCCTGGCGTTTTTCGGCCACCTCTACAATGCCTGTCTCTACTATGACCTCGGTAACGTCTTCGCGATTACGGACATTGAAAGAAGTACCCACCACCTTTACTGAAGAGTTGCCGGCATCTATAATGAAGGGTTTGTTCTTATCGGGGGTGATACTGAAGAAGGCTTCTCCGGTGAGTGCAACAGCACGTGTATGCCCATCGAAATGAGCAGGATAAGAGAGCCGGGAGTTTTTGTTGAGGGTAACTACAGAACCATCGGGCAAGGTATAGACCATAACCTTATCGAAGGTCTGTGCCAGCATTTGTCCACTGCCATTCCCATTCCATGTATAAACCAGAATGGCAGCACCCACCATGAGTACCAGCACAGCCGCTGCCCGTACCCAGGAGAGCCCGAAAACAGGTATCTGCCGGCTGCGACCTGCGGATAGTCCTGTAGCTTGTGTGCCTTTTTCTTCCTGCTCTACCCTATTCATGAAACGACCCCAGGCAGCATCTGTAGTAATAGTGGTCTTGCCTTCCAGCTTTTTACTTTCTTTCCATATGAGGCTGAAATGATCGAAGTGCCTTTTGTTATCGGCATCGGCAGCAACCCAATCCAGCACCGATTGCTGCTCTGCTGCTGTGGCTTCGCCCGTAAGATATTTCACCAGCAAATCATCGTTCATATATTCGTTATTCTTGTTCACGTAGTTGTTGGTTTTATTAAAAGTTGAGCAAAAGCAAAATGAAAACAGGCAGGAAGTCGGCCAGTTTGGTACGAAGCAGTTTGAGTGCCTTGCCCATTTGGTTCTCCACTGTTTTAACAGAGATACCCAGCCGTCCGGCTATCTCCATATATTTCAGTTCTTCGAAGCGACTCATCTGGAAAATGGTGCGGCATTGTTCCGGCAGCTCCCGCAAAGCCTGATCCAGTTTTTCTTCGAGTTCCTTCAATCTCAGTTTCTCTGCCGCATTATTTAAGTTCTCCATAGTTCTGGCCATATGCATGCAATAGGCAGCTTTTACCTTCTCATGTTTCACATAGTTAAGACATTCGTTATATACACTGCGGTAAAGATAGCCGGCCATAGTACCTGTGACCGCTACCGAATCTTTGTTTTTCCAGAGTTTGTAAAAGACATTCTGCACCATTTCTTCGGCCATCATTTCGTCGCGGATAATGGTGCAGGCATAGCGGTGCAACCCCTGAAAATGAGCTTTGAACGCATCTTCAATCATGCGTTTGGTATCGAACAACGTATCTATCTCCATGTAAGGTGTTTGGTAACCGTATCAAATATAATTGCTTCTTCCAAAGCTGTGTATTTACCTGAAGACAACTGAACAGGGAAATACCCCTATGCGCGGGGAAAGTTTTTTTTACAAGTACTACATAAAAACACAGCACCTTGAAAAATATAACCACAAGAGGCACTATGGGAAGGCACAAGGAACACAAAGAACAAAATGGAACAAAAGCTACATAGCAAAAAACAACAAAGGCCGGTAATGATACCGGCCTTTGGAATAGGAACCGCAAATAGCGGTGAATGATATGTATTATGAAAGGATGGTAGCCTTAACATCTGTGAGGATGTCGAGGGTCTCTTCTTTGCTGTTTCCTTCGGCATATACACGCAGCAATGGTTCTGTGCCAGATGCACGCAGCATGATCCAGCCACCATTATCGAGGTGATACTTAACACCATCTATGGTCTCTACCCTGTTGAAACCATACTTGCCAAATTTAGTATAACCACCATCGGCAGCTTTTTTGATGATGGCTTCTTTCTTGTCGTTCTCTATGTGCAGATCGTGACGATCGTATACAAAACGGCCAATTATCTCATATACTTCCTCGCACAGCTGCTTCAGGGTCTTGCCGGTCTGGGTCATGTATTCGTAAAGCGCCAGGCCGTCATAGATACCATCGCGCTCAGGAATATGGCCTTTTACAGCTATACCACCGCTTTCTTCGCCACCAACCAGTACGTCTTCGTGTACCATTATCTCGCTGATATATTTGAAACCGATCTGAGTTACCTCTACAGGAATACCATAGTGTTCGCAAAGTTTCTTTACCCTGTCTGTAACAGAGAATGCGATCACCACCTTGCCGTTCATACCCTTGTACTTGTGCAGGTAATTGATAAGCAGCAGAATGATATTGTGTGCATCTACGAAGTTGCCATCTTCGTCATACAAACCAATACGATCGGCATCGCCATCGGTAGCAAGGCCTATTTTGATCTCGGGAGTGGTAGCAATGGTATTTGCCAGCTCTTTCAGGTTCTTATCGAGCGGCTCTGGAGCCTGTCCATGGAAACCCGGATTATCATCGCAATGGATGAGCACAGCACCCGGCAGCAATCTGCGGATCACATTCTGACCGGCACCATACATGGCATCGTAAGCCATTTTGAAAGGAGACTTGTTGAGTGCATCGAAGTCGAATTTCTCTTTGAGGTAGTCGACATACATATCTTCGAGCGCTATGTATTCGAGCATGCCTTTTTCCTGCCAGTAAGCCAGAGACTGCGTAGGCATTTCCACTTCATCGGGGATTAGGTTTTCAACCGCAGCAATATCTTTCGGGCTTGAAGGACCTCCATGAGCACCCTTTAGTTTATATCCATTGTATGTAGGCGGATTGTGAGAGGCAGTGATGACCACACCCTGCTGCGCATTGAGCTTAAGCACACCAAGTGATATCATAGGGGTGCTGATGAAGCCATCGGCTAACAAAACTTTTACGCCATTGGCGCACAACACAGCTGCTGCCGTTTCTGCAAACAGTTTACCACCAAACCTGCAATCGTGGCCAACCACCACTACCGGTTTTTCGTGTTTTGGCAATAACCAGTTGGCCAGCCCCTTGCTGACACGGGCAACATTGTATACCGTAAAGTCTTTTGCAATGATGGCACGCCAGCCATCGGTGCCGAATTTTATCTTTTCAGTTGTCATAATATGTGGAGAAAACAGAACGTTAAAATTGTGATGTGCAAAAGTATGAAACGTTTTTTACCGATAAGCTTATAATTTTACTAGCAGAAACTTCAGCAATGACAGACAAACTGATATCTATAGACCCTGCAACGGGCAAGGAGATAAGATCTTATAAGGTGCATACAGAACAACAGGTGGAGCGCGCATTGCAAACAGCTTCAAAAACATTTGACGACTGGCGGAAGTGGCCCTTTGCTAAAAGAGCAGCGGTGCTGAAAAATATTGCCAAAGAGATAAGGAAGGAGAAAGATAATCTGGTGAAACTGGCAGCCAAAGAAATGGGCAAACCAATGGCACAGGGCCACTATGAAGTGGAGAAATGTGCTACTACACTGGAATTCTATGCGAGGGAAGGTGCCAGATTTCTGGCTGATGAGGTTGTGAAAACCGATGCCCGCAAGAGCTATGTATCATTTCAGCCGCTGGGCGCTATACTTGCCATAATGCCATGGAACTTTCCTTACTGGCAGGTTTTCAGGGCATTTGCACCCACGGTTATGGCAGGCAATGTTATGGTGCTGAAACATGCATCGAACGTGAGTGGCTGTGCACTGGCGATAGAAAAAATAATAGTGAACAGCGGAGCGCCAAAGGGATTGTTGCAGACCCTGCTGATACCATCTGCCAGAGTGGAAGCGCTTATAGACGACAACAGAATAGCAGCTGTGACCCTGACGGGCAGCACTGAGGCAGGCAGAAAAGTAGCCTCTGTGGCAGGCCGCAACCTGAAAAAGGCTGTGCTGGAACTGGGTGGCAGCGACCCCTATGTGATACTGGAAGATGCTGATATGAACATAGCTGTGGAAATAGCTGTGCGTGGCAGGCTGGTAAACAGCGGACAGAGCTGCATAGCTGCCAAACGTTTTGTAGTAGCCAAGGGCAGGAAGAAAGAGTTTGAAGAACGATTTACCGAAGAAATGAAAAAGGCTACCTGGGGGAACCCAATGGATGCCGCCAACCGAATAGGCCCGATGGCCCGCCACGACCTGCGCGATGAACTGCATAAGCAGGTAACAGCCAGCGTAGCAAAAGGAGCCAAGGTACTGTGTGGTGGCTACATACCCGATGAACCTGGCGCTTTCTACCCGCCAACCGTACTTACCAATGTAAAGAAGGGCATGCCGGCATATGACGAAGAGCTGTTTGGCCCGGTTGCTGCTATAATAGAAGCCAGGAACGAAGCCGAAGCAAT
The DNA here is from genome assembly GCA_943331005.2 of Bordetella parapertussis. Classification (GTDB taxonomy): domain Bacteria; phylum Bacteroidota; class Bacteroidia; order Chitinophagales; family Chitinophagaceae; genus Nemorincola. Next base: position 106,813 of record CALQJX020000007.1, on the reverse strand, counting down.
GAAGATAGCTAATGATACAATTTACGGACTTGGAGGTGGGATCATATCTAAAGACAGGAAAAGGGCAGAAGTACTGGCGGCAACAGAACTACAGGCAGGCAACTGCTATGTGAATGATTTTGTGCATTCGGACCCATTGCTACCATTTGGCGGTGTGAAACAAAGCGGATATGGAAGAGAACTAAGCTCTTTCGGGATAAGGGAGTTTGTGAATATCAAGTCGGTGTATATAAAATAACCAAGAAGCTACTTTTTGCTGATGAGGAACTCCACCTCATCAGTGATGAGCTTCATGGTTCTGGTCTGCTCATATTTCTCTATGACCAGCGCCCGAGCATTTTCTGCCATTTTCTCTGCAGCATCTTTATGCTCCAGACACCATTTGATGGCCTTTGCAAATTCGGCCGGGGTATGTACACGCAGGTAATGTTCCTGCGGACGAGCTTCAATACCCTTTATAGCTTTAGAGGTAGCAATGACCACCTTACCAGCTGCCATGGCCTCTAGTATTTTGACCCTGATGCCCCCACCCGACCAAAGCGGCACGATGAGGATCTTTTTATCTGCAATAAAAGCATCGGCATCAGGCACTTCGCCCATGCATTGGACGCCGGTTATCTCCATATTCATAAATTCTTTGCCCATATTACGACCGGCAAAAAAGAATTTAAAACCCGGCACTGCCTTGCGAACCAAGGGCCATGTTTTTTCCAAAAACCACCTGATACCCTCCTGATTGGCGCGCCAGTCCATGGCACCAATGTGGTAGCCCACCCATTCGCCTGTTTGCCTGACCGGAGCAAAGCGAGTAGTATCTATGCTAAATGGCGCAACAACCAGACCTGCCACCTCTTCTAAACGGCGAACCAGATGTGCATCTTTTTCTGTAATGGCAAGGATGAGATCGTATTGTTTCCAGGCATCGCGCTCGAAGTTACGGACCCTGATGGAAAGGTTATCGAGGTAGAAGGCCTTGAGTTTATTCTTAGTTTTCTTTGCGAGTCCCTGCCAAATCTGGTACTCTATATTGTGCATACGCAATATAGTAACTGCTTCAGAGTACTTACGAATAGCCGACATATAGGTAGAGAGGAAAACACTTTCTATCTGAATAGCATCGGGGGTAAAGGAAACAAGAACTTCTTTTAGTTTTTCGCGGAAATCATCGCTATAGAATCTGCGAGCGTGTTCCGGTTCTTTGCTGAAGAGGAAATTCTTTAAAAGGGCTTTCCAGTTCAGTTTATTATCAATTTCTACAATTGTGAGGCCATGCAGATGGCCAAATACCTCATTAACCTTTTTGGGATCAACAAAATGCCTGCTGGTATTCATGGTCAACAGATGCACCTGCCAGCCCGAACGATGATACCCATCGATAATGGAGAACATGGCAAGGTTACCACCATCTTTCAAAGGATATGGTACCCTATTGGTAACTATCAGTATTTTGCGACCATTCATACGAACTGCTAAATTAGAATAACTTTTTAAACTTATTTTTGCGTATGCACACAAAGAAGCTGATTTTTCTTGGCTCCAAGCCCATTGGCTATGAATGTCTTTCTTACCTGGCAGCAAAAGCTACAGAACTGAATGTAGAAATAGTGGGCATTATGACACAGGCACGTAGTGAATTTGGCGGTGAACACGACCTGACCGCACTGGCAAAAGCAAATAATATAACCGTCTTTAGCAAACTAGATGAGCTACCAGAGTGCGATATCATCTATTCGGTACAGTATCATGAGATACTGAAACAACATCATATAGACAAGGCCAGCCAGATAGCTCTGAATCTGCATATGGCACCACTACCCGAATACAGAGGCAGTAATCAGTTTTCGTTTGCTATTATTGAAGATAAAAAAGAGTTTGGCACTACCCTGCACCGCATAGATACCCGCATAGACCATGGGGATATTCTGTTTCAGAAACGTTTTCCTATTCCGGAAAACTGCTGGGTAAACGACCTGTATCTGGCAACCTATGATTCCTCATTGAAACTCTTTAAGCAGACACTGAGCCATGTAATAACCGGAAAGTACCAATTGGTTGCTCAGGAGTCGCTGGTGCACAAGTATGGAACGAGTCTGCACATGCGCAAAGAAATGGCTGCACTGAAAGTGATAGATCTGAACTGGGACAAAGAAAAAATAGAGCGTCACATCCGCGCCACAGCTATGCCCGGTTTTGAGCCTCCCTATTTTCTGCTGAACGGAGAAAAGGTCTACTTCAAAAGAGAAAAGGAATAAATCCTATTGCTAGATATCCTGATCGTATACCCTTCTTGAATCGCCGAAGCTCACGTAGAGATATAGATATATCATTCGGGAGAGCCTCATTAGGTATGGCTGTGCCAACAACACAACAGTAGTACTGGTGAGCAGATAATACCAGACACTATCATCTTTGTAAGAAAGTCCGAAAATGGGCCAGTACCAACAAAGGTTAAGGAAAAACAGAACCATGGTAAGGGCGTAATTGATACCGCCACCATTGTTTCGTTCAGATTTCATTTTCTGTCCACATACCTCACATTCATCTTTAAGTATTACCAGCTGACTGAGCGGGAACATACTTTTGTTGACAAAAACGTGGATTTTTCTGCAACTAGGACACTTCATTGTGAACAAGGCCGGTAACAATCCCGGTTTACTGGAATCTTTTTCCATGATGCAAAAATAAAAATTTTCTGCGGTAAGTATAGCTACAAATGGTTTTGCAAGTATTATTGATGCAAAAAAGTTGCTGAATATTCGCAAAACAAAGTGGTGAAAATGGTTGTATTGAGTAGTGCATTTTTTAACAAATGTGCTCCCGTTTTTTACCCTACATTTATGTCAGAAATTGAATTATGAGGATACAACGCGCGGCCCCGGTAAATGAATTTCTGGCCAAGCTCCTATTCCTGGTGCTACCAACTGCCATAGTAGGCTACTTTTTGCTGCAGCAGGTAAACGAGTATTATTCCATATTGCGCAACGACGCCCTGAGGCAAACTTTATTGTTTGGCGCAGGCATGTCGCTTTCGGCACTATTCTATTCTTTCCGTTTTCGTTTCCTGCCCACGTTTGCGCTACTTATAGCAGGCATGTATATGCTATACCTGGGACTAGACAAGTATGAAAGCGGCGAGTTTGATGCATTCTTTATAGCAAGACAGTTTCAGGTTGCGGCTATTTTGTTTGGTACCGGCTGGCTGATGGGCTGGGGTTTTCTAAGAATGCGCTACTGGTCTGTGCTGGTAGCTGCTGCTACCCTGTGTGGTTGCGTGCTGGTAATAGCCCGTGGGGATATAGAAACTGCGCGCGGATTACTGCTTTCTTTTGCACCGGCACTGGTATATAGCATTTATATAGTATTTACTACGGAGCAGATCTATAATTATAAAGACAAGTCGGCCAGATTCTGGTGGTTCCTTACCCGCAGACTGGCATTATTTCTGATCATCTCTACTGGTTTTCTGGGTGGTATCATCTACTGGCGCAGAGGTGAGATACAGGAAACTGTAGCTAATTATGGCGGCAAGGGCAAGGAAGGTCAGAACAGTATGCTGAAGAAGAACAAGGATAACTCCTTTGATCTTAAAGACTATTCTAGACTGAGTGGCGCACTGGGCAGGAGCAATGAATTGCTGTTTTGCGCACATATAGATAACTTTTTTCCTAATACCGATGTACCGAACCCGCTCTATCTGACGGCATTCTACTTTACCAAATTCGATACCAGCACAGAAACGTTTGAACGAGATTCCACTATTCCTTTCAATGATCTGTTTGAGCCGGACCCGTCTAAAATACCCCTGTTCAATACCAAGGCAGACTCATCTGTTATCAAAAACAGTATGGGAGAAAAGCTGAGGCAGACGGTAGAGGTAGAGATCTATTGCCGTACCCTGGCGGCAAGCACCTATCTGGCACCCAATGTGGGGTATTTTGTGCAACCTATAACCATAGAAAAAGATTTCAGGGATCAGTTCAGGTCGGCATATAGGGCAAAAAGCTATGTATCTGCGCTGAACAGTGCCTACTTTGTATACAATGTGCAGAATCCTGAAGTAAAGAAGTTTCAGGAGATGCGATTTGAAGTATTGCGAAAGGTAGAAGACTATAAAAACATGGATGCCAAGTTCATGAAATACTACACCTATATGCCAGGCAATCAGAAATTCGGATCGATAAGTGAATTGGCACATAGGATAACTGATACCGCACACACACCTGTAGATAAAGTACTAGCTATAAGAAATTACTTCCTTTCGAAAGATGAGAACGGCAAACGATTGTATGAGTATACCGACAATCCGGGTATACCCGACCTGCCCAATGCATCGAAACTGATGTACTTCCTGAATGACAATCATAAGGGATACTGCGCCTACTTTGCCGGTGCTACCCTGTTCATGCTACGATCGCTGGGGATACCATCGAGAATTGCAGTAGGGTTCCTGACGGAAGAGCGTAGCGATAAAAACAAGGGCTGGTACTGGTATTATGCTAATCAGGCACATGCCTGGGTTCAGGTTTATTTTCCGGGATATGGCTGGCTGGATTTTGACACTACTGTAGGCAATGACAGTGAAAACCGGTCTACCCCTCAGCCAGATGGCACCCCACCTATGCAGCCACCCAAGGCATGGCTGGCAGCAGAAGGGGTAATAGTAGATGTGGATACCCTGAAAAAAGCGATGAAGATGGCAGTGAAACAATTCGTGTTTCATGACAAGGACTACAAACCCTCCCAACCTACCGAGCTGACCATGGACATGAAAGTGGCCGTAGTGTATAAGGATAGTATTGCTATTCCGCTGGCAAAGGTGCAAAAAGGTGATATAGGTACGGCAGTTTCTTACTCTGAAGTAATGAAAAAGCTGGAGGCTAGTGATGGTGAAAGTGCGGCTTCAATAATTAAGAAGTTTCCGGAGGCTATACCTACCGACGAAGTGTACCTGAAAAGGACAGACCTTGCCACTACCAAGGAAAAGCAACCGGTAACCGAAAAAGAACAGGAAGTACCTGTGCAAAAGATACTGCTTACTGCAGCAGGAATAACAGGTAGCATTTTACTGATACTGATGCTATTGCCATGGTTGGTACTGCAATACTTCCTGCTGCGGTATAGAAAAGCAGCACCGGGAGGTAGCAAACCCTATTGGGCATTCAGAGCAGCAACCTACTATCTGCATATGTGCGGCATAGTGCGCGGCTCTATGACCCCGATGCAATATGCACGTGATGTAATAGATCCGATGATGGGCACTAATATGCTGTCTTTCATGAACATATACCTGAAAAAGAAGTATGCCAATCAGATGCTGAATGCCGGAGAAGAAGAAAAAGTAAATCAATTTCTGATACCGTTCCTGCAGGCAGCAAGAAAGCAGCTTAAAGCAGGAACCAGGATAACCGGATTTATGAACCCGGTAAGGTGTGCATCATTCTTTGTAATGCCTGAAGATGAGGCAGCGTAGGGTCAGATAGTATAGAGAAATAGGCTGACAGACAGGTAGTATTGAATAGGACGCAAGTGTTATAAAATGACCATTATGTAAGTTGTTAAAAATGATAACAGGGCCGAAATTTTCACAAAATAATAGCATTTGTTAGCCATATGGTTATTACTATCTTTGTGGATATTGCGGTACTACTGTAAAGTGGTGTATGCAGCACTATTTTTATCTATTTTAAAACACTATTTATGCAAAAAAGCATTGGCCTTCTGGCTGCTTTTCTATTTCTGTTACCCTTTCTTGCAGGTGCGCAAACAAATGGCACCATAAAAGGCTTCGTGTACGATAAAAAGACCGGAGAGCCAATGATCTATACCAACGTATCTGTTGTAAATGCCAAAACAGGTGTGCAGACCGACGTAAATGGTTATTTCTCTATCAGTCTGGTGCCGGGCAGCTACAGGTTGCTTATTACTACGGTGGGTTATGACAGCAGCATTACAGATGTGAATCTGTTGTCTGACGCTATAATAACGAAGAAAATAATGCTGAACCGCCAAGAAGTGGAACTGAAAGGAGTAGAGGTTTCGGGCAGGAAAACAGAAAAGATCACCCATATCAACACAGGTGTAACCACTGTAACGCCACGCCAGCTGAAAATGCTACCAAGCGCAGGTGGTGAGCCAGACGTAGCGCAATACCTGCAGGTAATACCCGGTGTGATCTTTACCGGTGACCAGGGTGGCCAGTTGTATATACGCGGTGGTTCTCCTGCACAGGTAGGTATCTATCTGGATGGTGTGACCATATATAACCCTTTCCACTCAATAGGTTTGTTCTCGGTTTTTGAAACCGAAGCTATCCGTAACGTGGATGTGTATACTGCGGGCTTCAGCGCACAGTATGGCAACCGCACAGCTGCGATCGTAGATGTGCATACAAGAGACGGTAACAGGAACAAACTTTCGGGTCTTGTATCTGCATCTCCTATCATGGGTAGGGTAATGCTGGAAGGACCATTGGTGAAATCGAAAAAAGACAATGGTTCGGGAGTTACATTCCTTCTTACTGCCAAACAGAGCTACCTGGATGAAACTTCAAAATCACTTTATTCAAACCTTAGTGACCAGTTCAAAAACGGTCTTCCATTCCAGTTCCGTGACCTTTATGGTAAAGTGACCATAAATGGCGACAATGGTTCTAAACTGAATGTATTCGGTTTCAACTTTGATGACAGGGCAAACCTGATGAACGATACTACCGGTGCAAAAACGGCTACTTACAAATGGAACACCAAGGGCGGCGGAGCAACCTTTATTGTATCTCCATCAAATACTTCTGCACTTATAGATGGTAAGTTTGCCTACTCCAACTACGACATTTCTCTGGACAGGGTAGCAACTAACAATACAGATACTACACCAAGTACCAGTAAGATAGGCGGCTTTGAAGCAGCGATCAACTTTACTTACTTCCTAAAAGATTACAGCCAGCTGAAATACGGTGTAGAAGTAAATGGTATCAATACATCTCTTAGTTACAAAAGCGGTCCCGGCATCTCCACCACACAAGACCGTCAGAGCACCATTGCATCTCTTTACTTTTTGTACAGGCACAACTTTGGCAGCAAGGTGATCTTTGAACCTAGTTTACGTGCACAATACTATTCTGAGATCAGTAAGTTCTCTCCGGAACCACGTGTAGGTATCAAGTACAATATTTCTGAGAGCGTTCGTATGAAGGGAGCAGCAGGAATTTACTCGCAGAATATAATGAGTACAAAATCTGATATTGACATTGTGAACCTGTTTACCGGTTTCCTGATGAGCCCTGACCAGCAGATCACAGATGCTAATGGCAATCAGGTTAAATCTACGCTACAGAAATCTTACCATCTGGTAGGTGGTGTAGAAGTAGACATACAGCGTGTGGAACTGAATGTGGAACCATGGGTAAAATACTTCCCACAGGTAAATGAGCTGAACAGGAATAAAAACCCGTTAGTAGCCAATGACCCTGACTTTGCCGCATCAAAAGGACTGGCAAGTGGCGTGGATCTTTCGGGTAAATACAGTCATGACAGGGTATATCTGTGGGTAGCCATGGGCTATCAGAAAGTAACTTATACCGGTATTGATGCAAAAGGACAGAAACAAACCTATCCTACACCATTCGATACCCGTTTCAACTCGAACATAGTTGCATCTTATGCAGCGGGTAAGAAAAAAGAATGGGATCTTTCTACCCGTTTCAACCTGCGTGCACCATTCCCATTCACACAGACACAGGGTTTCTATGAGAATGTGAATCTTACATCCGGCGGATTGGTTTCGAACCCATTAACATCGGGTGGCACTATCGGTACATTGTTCTCAGATATCATTAACGGAGGTCGACTTTCTTATTTCCACCGTCTGGACGTATCTGTGAAGAGGAAATTTACGTTGAATGAGCGTTCTAAACTTGAAGCCACTTTTGCAATAACCAACGTGTATAACAGGAAGAACATTTTCTATGTTGATCGTATTACCAATTTAAGAGAGTACCAGTTGCCATTTTTCCCAAGCCTGAATTTAACCTGGAGTTTTTAAAGGAAAGGAATGAATTTGAATCGAACCAGAAAGCCACTACACACCATAACCTGCATAGCTGCGGTTATACTGCCGGTAATAAGCTACGGGCAGGTACATATCTCTGCCACACCGGTAAATAAGCTACCGGCATTATCTACAGAGCAATCTGTGCAGGGCCATCATGCAGTTGCGTCGCAAACGGCAACACAGTATGATAATGCGCAGGCACAAAGAGTAGCATTGAATAACCCTGCAGATGCTGAAAGAATAAGATTCAACAAAGCTATAGCCGGACTGAAAACCAATGCATTACACGCTTCTGACTATGCTAGAAAAGTAATGGATGAGACAGCTGACCCTGCCTATAATCAGCGGATAGGATTCAGCCTCGCGCATTATTATTTCAGGCAAGACAAGTTTGCAGCCGCAATAAAATACTACGAAGAAGCTGGTTTGCATAATCTGGACAATGATGAAATAGCAGACCAGAAATTTGAACTGGCCTATTGCTACTTCAACAACAGACAGCTGGATAAGGCAAAACCTCTTTTCCTAGCCATAAAAAGCCTGAAGGAAAATAAGTACTACATGGCAGGCAACTATTATTATGGTTTGCTTTGCTATAACGAAAGCAAGTATGACGAAGCGTTGCAAAGCTTTGACATAGTAAAAGATGAACCGGAATATAAAAGTGTAGTTCCCTACTACATTGCAGAGATCTATTACTTTAAGGGTAACAGAGATAAAGCATTAAGTCTGGCAGATACCCTGATACATAAAAAAGAAAAGAGTTTTTATGATAAGGAATTGCATCTGCTGGCAGCACAATGTCTGTTTGAGGTGCAGAAATATGCAGCTGCGAAACCCTACTTCGATCATTACTATGAGCATGCTGATAAAATACGTAAGGAAGATCTGTATGAGATAGCCTATTGTAATTATAAGCTTGACGAATGGAAAAAGTCGATAGAGAAGTTCAGGATGCTGAGCGACACCCGCGATTCGCTGGGACAGACCTCTATGTACCTGCTGGGCGACTGCTACCTGAAGACAGGAGACAGGCTAAGTGCAAGGAACGCATTTGGCATGTGTGCTGATATGAACTTCAATAAAAGTCTGCAGGAGGCATCTATGATCCTTTATGGCAGACTGAGTTATGAGACAGGGAATGCCGACGAGGCATTGCGTCAGTTGAAATTGCTACTTGCTACCTACCCTGCTACTACTTATAAAGATGAAGCGCAAACCTTGCTTTCGGGTCTGATGATGAAGACCAGTAAGTATGAAGACGCACTGGATCATTTGCAGGAAGTAAAAACCAAGGACAATAATTACTGGAACATATACCAGAAAGCCACTTATGGTTATGGTGTGCAGCTATATAGAAAGGGAGAAATAAGGAAGGCGGATGACTATTTCGCAATGTCTTTGAAGAACCCGCTGAATTCGGAATATGAAAGAGCGGCTTATTTCTGGAGAGCAGAAGCCTGCTACCATCTGCAGCGATATAATGACGCTATTAACTATGCACAGAACTTCATAAGTCGCATTGGAGATATTACTACTATTGAAAAGCTGAGTCCTCAATCGACCATACAACATGCTTATCTGACAATGGGCTATTCGGCCCTGGAAACAGGCAACTATGTAGCGGCACAAGATTATTTCAGCCAGGCGCAGTTGGCCAAATCTGGCGACAAACACTCCGGCTCAGTGGCTTTGCTGCTGGAAGCGGATGCCGTGTTCCTGCAAAAGAACTTTAGCAAGGCTATCTCGTTGTATGAAAGGATCATAGCAATGGGTGGCACAGAGGTAGACTATGCAAAATATCAGAAAGCGATATTGCTGGGTCTGCTGAACAAGAATACTGAAAAGATAGCCCTGTTGCAATCGCTTACCAAGGTAAAACCAGCATCGTTGTATGCAGGTAATGCCCAGTATGAAATGGCACTCACCTATCTGGAAATGGAGCAATATAAAGATGCACTATCAGCTCTCAAAGTGATCACCGAGTCTGATAAATACAAGGGTATAGCACCTAAAGCATTACTTAAGGTAGCATTCATTTACCAGCAGCAAAACGACAATAACAAGGCAATTGATGCCTACAGGCAGGTGGTACTGAACTACCAGGGTGCAGATGAACGCATACCAGCACTGGATGCGCTGAAAAGCCTGTACATACAGACCAACCAGCCTCAACAATATACAGCGTTGCTAAAAGAAGGCAATCTGCCAACAGACGACAACAGCAATCTGGATTCTACTTATTACGCTGCTGCCGAAGCACAGTTCTCTTCTGAAAAATGGGAAGATTCGCGCATAGGGTTTACTAATTACCTGAATCACTACCCTAATGGTGTATTTGCTGTAAAAGCACATTACTATCTGGGTGAGAGCTACTATAAGTTAAGGAAAAGCGGAGAGGCACTGACAGAGTTCAATTCCGTACTTGCCACTCCTTGGAACGACTTCTCTGAAAGCAGCGCCCGCAGAGCGGCAGCTATAGCACTGGATATGAAGTTGTATGAGCAGTCTTATGTATACTATACTACTCTCAGGACCAATTCTACCGATGAATATGGAATAGAGTCGATATACCGCGGATTGATGAAGAGTGGTTATAATCTGGGTAAGTACGAGGAAGCTTCACTTTATAGCGACTCTTTGCTGGCAATGAGCAGTGTATCTGCAGATGCGGCCAATGAAGCGAAGTTCTACAAGGCAAGAGCCATGCAGGTAGCTGATAAAGACAAAGAGGCAATGGAAGCCTACAGAATGCTGTCTGGCAACAAGAATGGCGAAATAGCTGCAGAATCGCGGTACAGGATAGCAGAGATACTTGTAAAGCAAGACCGACTGAAGGAAGCAGAAGACGCAGCGAACGAGACCGTGAAACTATCTGCAGGTTATGAAAGCTGGGTAGGCAAAGCCTATATTTTGCTGGCCGACATATTGATGAAGGAGAAAGATTATTTTAACGCAAAGGCATTGCTGCAGAGCATAGTAAAGAACACCAAGGTGCAGGATCTGAAGCAGGAAGCTTCGAAGAAACTGGATGAGGTGAAAAAAGCAGAAAAGAGCCAAAGCAAACTTTCAGAGGAAAAATAATAAAGCATGAGGGTAAAACCTGTTATCATATTGGCATCATTGCTTGGAGGCTTTACCGCCAAGGCACAACGCCCCGCATCAGGGAATGATACTGTACTGAAGGGATCTACCATAGAGGTGATCCAATCGTACAAACCAAGGGTGAAGCAAAGCCCTAAACCGGAATGGAAGCCTTTGCTGCCACCACTGGATACTACACGCCCTGTTTTCAGGACGGAGGTACCGCAGCAAACACTATATTACACCTACAACTCGCCTCCGCTGCGCCCGCTGGCACTAGGTAAAAATGACAAGGAGCTTCCCTACCCTAACTATGTAAAAGCAGGTGGTGGGAATCTGTCTACCATATACATGGATGCTGGAATAGGTAGTATAAAGGGTAAGGATTATGAAACAGGCATTCATCTGCATCATATTTCACAGAAAGGAAAGATAGTGCAGCAGCAAACATCTCTGAGCGGACTTGAAGCTGCCATGAGCAAGCACACAAGTACAGCAGACTTTAATGGTTCTGTAACTGCATACCACAACAGGTATTTCTACTATGGCTATGACCATATACTGTATAACTACGACAACAAAACTGTAGGTCAGAACTATACCAGTGTGCAACTGGCCGGCGACATGACCAATAAAAAAGATACAGCAACCAGGCTGGAATACCATCCCGGGGTGCGGGCATCTTATTATGCAGCCAGATTCAATACTTCGGAGATAGGTCTGGGCTTTAATGCACCGATAAGTTATAAACTTAACAAAAACCTGGGGCTTCGCCTGAATGTGGAAGGTGCATTGGCCAGCTACAAAGCAGATACTATAACGGCCGGCAACAACTATGTTATGGCTGCACCGGGCCTTGCAGTACAGTTCAATGAATACTATAGTGCCCATGCGCTGGCAGGTTTTGCATATGGCAAGGGAGGCAGTACCTATTTCCTGCCAGATGCTGAATTGGCCTTTACTATGAAGGACTATCTGTTCAGGTTGAGTCTGGGCTGGAAGGCCGATCTGCGTCAGAATACTTATGAACAGCTTACTGCAGAGAACCCATACATGCTGAACACCTATCAGGTGATACAGAGCCGCAGAGATGAGCTGTTTGCCGCAGTACAAGGTAGCCTGGGTAATCACTTTGCCTATTCGGCAAGGGGTAGCTGGTGGAATTATTTCGATCTGCCAACCTATCTGAACGATACAGGAGACGCACGTTCATTTCATGTAAATTATCAGAATACCAAAGCTATATCCCTTCAGGCATCGGCAAGGTATCATGAAGGCAACAAATGGTCGGCAGGACTAACCGGAGCATGGTATGGTTTCTTCAAAAGTACAGAGCAGTTTGTATGGCATACACCTACCATCAGTTTCAAAGGAGACTTCATGATGGCGGTGACACCAAAACTGGATGTAACTGCCTATGGCAATGTGCTGGGAGGCATACATGCCAGGGATGTAAAGGGAAATTCCTTGACACTGAAAACCATAGCAGACCTTGGTGTAGGTGCCGAATACAGGCTAATGCCTAGACTTTCGGCATTTGTTCAATTCAATAATCTGCTAAACAGCAAATATCAGCGCTGGATGGGCTATCAGGTATATGGATTCAATATTTATGGTGGCGTACGATTGAAATTTTAAATAAAAGAACTACTTTCATAGGGCAAATGGACATAGCTAAGTATATAGGATTGTATCTGCTCAAGAACCAGTATTGTTATGTACATGGACTTGGCAATATGGAGTTGAAAAAGATTCGCTCCACTCATGATGGATCAGCATTGCAACCACCATCTTATGAGGTCCTTGTTACACCGGGAGGATCTATAGACGATAATCTGGCGAACTTTATTGCTACTAACGAACAGATAAGTATCTCTAAAGCAGCAAACACCCTGCGTGAGTATAGCATACAGGCCCGTAAGGATATGGCTGAGGGTAAAGAAGTAGCTATCCCTAACATAGGAAGGTTCATAGAAAGCGATGGGAAGGTGAAGTTCGTGACCGACGACAACTTTAAATATACCCCGGCCAGCATACCAACCATAAAGAACAGCAAGCAACTGGATGAGCAGAATAGCAGGCTTAGTCACAAGCCATCCTATCCGCCGCCAGCCAAAGCCGACTCTGTAAACTGGAGTATGGTGATACTGGTAGTCGTACTTATAGTGATACTTGCAGGTGCAGGTTACTTTATCTATGACTACACTACTAAGAATAATGCAGAAGAAGTAGCAGTTCCTGTAACAGAAACCATTGCACCGCCACCGATTGTAGCACCTGTAGCAGACACTGTAGCACCACAAGTAGACACCGTGGATAGTGCAGCTTCAGTAGTAGTTGATACTACCATGGTCAATAATTACAAAATAGTAATAGGTAACTACCGTACTAAAGAACGTGCAGAAAAGAGGGTTAAGAACCTTTCTCTGAATGGTAATAAAGTGGAAATGTTACAGAAAGACACAGCAAGCTACCTGGTAATAGCACCTATAAGCTGCCGTGTAATTGATACTATACGTGTGAAAGACTCACTTAAGAGGATGTTTGGTTTTCAGGACGTTATGATCTACAAGTAAACGAACCTAATTACAAATACCAGCAACTACCATGACCAATGATAAGATTAGGGTGATCATTACCGGCACTACGGGAATGGTAGGTGAAGGTGTGCTGCATGAATGCCTGCTACACCCTGATGTGGAAGCCGTACTTATCATAAACAGAAAGAGTCTGGGGATCTCTCACCCCAAGCTGAAAGAGATCATTCACGAAGATTTTTACAATATAGCTCCTATTGAGGCTGCGCTAACAGGCTACAATGCCTGTTTCTTTTGCCTGGGCGTATCTTCGGTAGGAATGAAAGAAGATACCTACTACAAAGTAACCTATACGCTAACAATGCATGTAGCGGGAGTACTGAGCAGGGTGAATAATGGAATGACTTTCTGCTATGTATCGGGTGCAGGAACTGACGGTACTGAAAAAGGTAAAATATCGTGGGCAAGGGTGAAGGGGAAAACAGAAAATGATCTTGCCAAACTTCCTTTCAAAATGGTATATGCATTCCGTCCGGGTTTCATTCAACCTACAAAGGGACTAACCAAAACACACAATTTCTATAAGTACATCAACTGGTTGTTCCCGATAGGAAGGGCACTATACCCAAAGGGTTTCTGCACCATGAAAGAGCTGGGCACAGCCATGATAAACATTTTGCAAAAGGGCTACACTACCACAGTAATTGAAGGGAAAGATATTATAACCCTAGCCCGTTAGTTGGTGTAATTGAATTTCTTTGTTCCTTCCTGCAATTCGACTTTTTTGATATCGCTGAACTTTACACTTCTGCGTGTACCCAGTATTCTGGAATTCATGCCAGAGAAAACAGAATCCTGTAAAAGAATGGTATCGAAGTAAAACATCCGCTTTTTGTTGCGGGTGGTAGTAATGCGTACGTCTACACGGGGAGAATTTTCGAAATGGGCAGGTTTACCATTCTTATCAGAACACTTTATGGTGCGTACACCATTGGCAGTATATTGATTGTGTACCAAGCCGGCAGAAAGGGAAGAAACCACCTCTTCAGGCGTGGCCCCGGCAATCTGTTGCTATAATTCTTCCTTTGTCATGTGGTAGGTAGCACACGAACTTACCAATATAGCAGGCAAGGTAACAAGACTTGCCAATGATATTAGTTTCATGGTTTTAAGGAGCAATATATATTAATCTTTCTGCAGCAATATATTAGCTGTAGCAACAATACCCTCTTCGCGGCCTATGAAACTCAGCTGCTCTGTAGTTGTTGCTTTGATAGAAACATCATCGATGTGCATATCCAGAATATCTGCAATAGCCTGACGCATGCTATCTACATACATTCTGATCTTGGGTGCCTGCAGCAGCACGGTACTATCGATATTTACGAGTTTATATCCTCTCTGGCGCACCAGTTCATAAGAACGTTTCAGTAGCAGTTTGCTGTCTATACCCTTGTATGCAGGATCAGTATCGGGAAAATGCTGTCCGATATCGCCCATACCCAATGCTCCCAGGAGCGCATCGCAAATGGCGTGCAAGAGAACATCTGCATCGGAATGGCCGAGCGCACCCTTGTGGTGTGGTATATGAATACCACCCAACCAGAACTCGCGCCCCTCAACCAGTTTATGAA
This sequence comes from Bordetella parapertussis, assembly GCA_943331005.2. Classification (GTDB taxonomy): domain Bacteria; phylum Bacteroidota; class Bacteroidia; order Chitinophagales; family Chitinophagaceae; genus Nemorincola. Next base: position 91,509 of record CALQJX020000007.1, on the reverse strand, counting down.
AATCTATACCTTGTCCTATTCTGTACATATACTAAACTCCTGAAACGGAGCGATCTTTAAATTGCCAATAATGCCTGCCAGGCTTTTTCAATTTCTCCAGCGTCCAGCGATGCCTTTGCGTATCTGTGGAGGGCTTCCAATTTAGAATGAGGATCATTCTTATAGAGATCCAATATGCCGCTTATTCGCTTGTCGTGCGTGGTTTCTCTGGCTGGTATTGCAGTACTGTTCCCAAGCAGACCGAGATGATTACCGGTAAGGATATTGCTTTCCCTGACATTCTGCGGTAGCGCATCTAAACCAATACCTATAGATACATTTGGTTTAGGCACTTCGAAAAGGGAACTGCCAGAAGCACGGCAATACACATCGCCACCCATGCGGGCCACGAGATCTATTTTATTGGGATCTATCTTACCATCGGCATCAAGCACAGCATCATCGATATGCATGCACAGCACCTCGCAAATGACCAGATTGCCTGCACCACCCTCATCGCCGGTCTCTATTACTTTCAGCACCTTACACTCCAGCTGCACCGGAGACTCCTTGACCCTGAAGGGACCTACCATGTCCGACTTAACAGGTGTAAAACCTGCTTTTTCGAACTCACTAACTCCTTTAGGATATTCGCAACTAGCAAGGCTCATCTGCTGCACAATGTTGTAGTTCACCACATTGATAACCACCTCATTGGTTGCATATACATTCTCCAGCGTGTGCTTAATGGTATTATCTCTGACCCTGCGGGCAGGAGAGAATATGAGTATTGGTGGTTTGGCACCAAAAACATTGAAGAAACTAAAAGGAGACAAATTGGGGTTACCATCTTTGTCGATGGTGCTTGCAAAACAAATGGGCCTGGGTGCGATGGCACTTAGCAGGTATCCGTGCAGTTGTGCAGTTTTTACTTCTCCGGGAACGACTCTCATATAAAAAAGAAGGCAGTTTACAATTGCTGGTTAGCTGATGCAAGATACAGGATAAATGCAAGAGCACAAATCTTGTCTAATACACTAAAACATACCGGCAACTATAAACTGCCCTGTTTATTAACAACTTATATCAGGCTCACGCTCCTGTTTACAAACTCTGTAAGATCGGCACCAGTGAGCATACCCTGCGAGAGCATAGCCAGATCGAAGGCCTGTTTGGCCAGCTTGCCCTGCTCGTCTGCACCGGCAGATAAGATGCGGCTGATGAGTTTGTGGTTGCTGTTGATGCTGACATTATAACTGTCGGGCAATGAGCCATAGAAGCCCATTCCGCCGCCACCCATGGCTGCCATATCCTTCATCCTGCGCATGAACTCGTCCATGGTCACAGTTACAGGCAACTCATCGGGGCTCAAAGCCTCTACTTTCACCGTCATGTGTGGTTTGCTCACAGCCGATTCGAAGATAGACTTGATGTTATTGCTCTGCTCTTCTGTAAGAATAGATTCTATCTTTTCGTCCTTAGCAATGAGTTTTTCAACTACATCGGCATCAACACGCTTCATGTTGGTCTTCTCCAGTTTGCGCTCCATAGTGTGTATGAAGTGGTTATCTATAGGAGAGTTCATGAGCAACACGTCGTAGCCCTTGCGGTTTGCGCTCTGTATAAAGGAGTCCTGTTTGGCAGGGTCATTGGTATAGAGATATACTACAGTTCCGTCTTTATCGGTCTGGAGTACTTCTGCCTTTTCTTTATATTCAGCAAATGTAAAATGTTCGCTTTTGGTATTGGAAAGTAGTACGAAATCTTTGGCGCGATCGTAGAATTTCTCTTCACTTACCATACCATACTTTACGAATATGCCAATATCTGCCCACTTATCTTCGTATGCTTTGCGGTCGGTCTTGAATAATTCGGCCAGTTTATCTGCTACCTTTTTGCTGATGTGATTGTTTATTTTCTTCACATTGCTATCGGCCTGCAGGAAGCTACGGGAAACGTTCAGCGGGATATCCGGAGAGTCGATAACGCCATGTAGCAGCATAAGGAAGTCGGGTACAATATCTTTCACCTCGTCGGTTATGAATACCTGGCGAGAGAACAGCTTGATCTTGTTGCGCTGGAACTCGAAGTCGTTCTTCACTTTAGGGAAGTAGAGGACACCTGTAAGGGTGAACGGATAATCGACATTGAGGTGAATCCAGAACAATGGTTCCTCGCTCATAGGATAAAGCTCTCTGTAGAATTTCAGGTAGTCTTCATCTTTCAGATCGGCAGGAGACTTGGTCCAGATAGGAGTAGTATCGTTGATGATATTATCTACCTCAGTTTCTGTTGGTTTTTTGTCTTTTACTTCTTCGCCGTTCTCGTCTGTAGTTTCTGTTTCCTCGTAATTATATTCGGTTTTGGTGCCGAATTTTACAGGAACAGGTAGGAAACGACAGTATTTGTCGAGAATGCCCTGCAGTTTATTGTTATCGAGGAATTCTTCTGAATCGGCATTTACATGCAGAATGATGTCGGTACCCCTAGTGGTGCGGTTACCATCAGTGATCTCGAATTCGGTACTGCCATCACAGATCCAGCGTGCCGGAACGGCTCCATCCTGGTAACTGAGCGACTGGATCTCTACCTGATCTGCAACCATGAATGCAGAATAGAAACCAAGACCGAACTTACCAATGAGTTCATTGGCATCCTTAGCGTCTTTGAATTTTTCTACAAACTCTTCTGCTCCAGAAAATGCGATCTGGTTGATGTATTTTTTGATCTCATCGGCAGTCATACCCAGACCATTGTCTGAAATGGTGATTGTACGGGCGTCTTTGTCGTAAGCTACCTCTACGAGTGGTTCGCCTACCGAGCCATTGTACTGACCGAGGGAAGAAAGACGTTTGATCTTCTGCACAGCATCGACCGCATTGGATACAAGCTCGCGCAAAAAGATCTCATTGTCTGAATAAAGGAATTTTTTAATGATCGGGAAGATGTTCTCCGTGTGAATCGAAATACTACCTTTTTCCTGCATATATATTATGAATTTATGTTCTGCTGATGTACCTGCAACTTACATTCCAAATTGCATTTCAGTGACAGATTGTCAGAATAAACAGGAAACACAAGACTTTAAGAAGTTTATGAAAAAACTGATAGCTAACAATGACAAAAATGTCATTCATAAAAAAGAATTATGCCGTATGAAAAGTTGACAGACATAACCACCTAACGAACTAATAATAGTCTAAAGAGACTAAATACTCACATAATATAAAAAGGATGGCTGCTTTACAGCAGCCATCCTCATTTCTAAAAATTGCAACCATTTTAGTGCATTATCACCATCTTCACGTTAGCAGCAGCGCTACCATCGGTAATTTTGAGGAAATACATACCATCGCTGAGCGAAGCAGTATTCAGCTCTATCAGGTTTTCGCCAGACTGGAGTTTTTTATCTATAGCCGGCATTACTTCCCTACCGCTAATATCAGTGATGCTGATACTTATAGCAGCATCTTTGGCGAGCGTAAGTGCCAGTGTAGCAGAGTTTGCAGTTGGGTTAGGATATAACCTGAGTTTTGCAGTAGCTGAAAGATCTGCTATACCTGTAACCGCAATACCTGTACCCATGAGAGCAAAATCGTAAGCAGCTTCATCACCATCGCTATTAGTAATAGTGATCACTGATTTGCGCAGACCTGCAGCAGTAGGCTTGAACTCTACAACAATAGACTGACTGCCACCAGCAGCTATACTTACAGGGAATGAAGGAGCTCCATAAAGTGTAAACTCAGCAGCATTGTCACCAGCGAAAGTAACGTCAGCAACATTCAGCGCACTAACACCTTTGTTTTCTATAATAAAGGTCTTTTGTACATAATCGCCTATATTAACGTTGCCCATATCTGTGAAGTTTGCACTACCCGGAGTCTGATCACCATCGGCAATGTTATTGCTATTGCCTTTGATGTTGATCTCAGGCAGACCGAGCGCTGTAGCCTGCAACAGGAAGTTGTAAGTAGCTTCGTCTGCATCATTGCTGAGGATATTGATAACAGCAGTACGAGTACCAACTACTGTAGCAGCAAACTGAACTGAAATAATAACAGAATCGTTTGGTGCAATAGAAAGAGGCATCATCGGGGTGGCTACAAGTGTAAACTCACTTGCACCAGCAAAACCTATCGTATTCACGTTCAGGTTACCGATACCCTTGTTCTGTATCACAAAAGTCTTGATTATATAACTACCCACATTTGCACTACCGAAGTCGGTATTGTTTGAAGAACCGGCAGTAACATCTCCGTCTACGATCGTAGTACCATTACCTTTTACATTGATCTCAGGCATTGCGATACCATTGCCCTGCAGCGTGAAGTTGTAAGTAGCTTCATCAACATCGTTGCTGAAGATATTGATAGTAGCAGCCCTTGTACCACCTGCAACCGGAGTGAATTTCACAGCTATTGTCTGCGAATCGCCGGGAGCTACAGAAAGCGGGAAAGAAGGAGCACTAACCAATACATATTCTGCAGCTGCTGAACCAGTGAAATTGATACCTGTAACAGACATAGTACCAAGACCCGTATTCTGTATAACGAAATTCTTAGTAAGGTTGTTACCAGTGTTCACATTACCAAAATCGGTATTGTTTGCAAGACCGGCAGTTACATCACCATCGATGATAGATATGTTGTTACCCTTTACATTAATTTCCGGCAGGTAAATAGCGGTGCCACGAACTGCGAAATTGTAGATAGCCTCGTCTGCGTCATTGCTAAGTACATTAAGCGTAGCATTTTTCACACCACCTGTTGTTGGTGCAAAACGTGCAGTAACTGTATAAGTAGTACCTGTAGGAATAGTAAGCGGGAAAGCAGGAGCACCTACCAGTGCGAAGTCTGCAGCAGCTGTACCTGTGAAATTGATACCAGAAACTACCAGATTACCATAACCACTGTTAGAGATAGTGAAGGTATTAGCTACTGTAGCGCCTACATTGACAGTACCGAAATCGGTATTGTTTGCAGTGCCCGGAGTAACATCACCATCTGTGATGTTGATACCACCACCCTGAATATTTACCTCAGGAGAGTCAACGCCATTGCCCAGCAGTGCAATGTTATAAAGCGCTTCATTAATATCGTTGCTATTTATGTTCAGCATTGCAGTTCTGTTACCACCAGCTGCAGGTGCAAAACGAACAGTGATTGTATGAGTACCGTTTGATGCGATATTGAGCGGAAAAGTCGGAGCACTAACCAGCGAATATTCTGCTGAATGAGTACCTGTGAAATTGATACCAGATACTTTAAGCGTGCCGGCACCTGTATTCTGAATAACAAAGGTCTTAGTAGTATTATTGCCGGTGTAAACGCTACCCAAGTTAGTATTATCTGCAACTGAAGGTGTAATATCACCATCAACAATTGAAATTGAATTTCCGGTTACATTTACTTCAGGAGCAGCATTATAGGTATCAGGATTGAACATAGCCAGTATCTGACCACCTTCTACAACTTCACCAGAAATACCGTAGTGAGCCTGATCTACCACGAGGAACATACCAGGGCCTAAAATTGGTTCAACATCCAGTATACCTGAAGCTTCTTCGTCTATTGTGAGGAAGTTGGCACCACCCGTCAGGAAACGGGTAGAATCCTGAGCACCGAGCTGCTTAAGCTCGTCAGTAGCAATAGTGTACTGCCATGTTTTACCCAAATGAGTATTACCACCTACATCTTCCAGCAGAATGATGTGACCATAATTATCAAATCCGATATTGTCAAACATCTTCTGTCCTTCTGTTCCATCAAGAACTGCAGCAATGGTACCACCCAGCATCGGATTACGTGCATCGTTGAACCTTAAACGCCACAGGCGGCTTGGTGCAGTAAATGAATTGGTTGTAGCAAAATAGAAATCATTAGGATTTGATGGGTCCCATGTACCATCTTCAGGACGAAGAAAGTTGGTAACACCAGCAGTATTACTGGCGTTATTCAATGCAAGACCAGTCATATTCTGAACGTTGCCCAAGTCTGCCAATGTGAAAGCAGTTCCCGGTGCAGGGATAACAGCATCTGTTTCAGTAGTCATACCAGCAACAGATACACCAAATAATTTACCATTGGTAAGACCTGCTTTTTCGACATCAGAACCTGTAGCTGATTTAGTACCTACATAAACATATACCTGACCCGGAGTAGCATCATCTGTACCAATGACTACGGTAGTATCGCTGGCAACAGGACTAGCCAGAGCGTTTTCCCAAGAGAACTTGCCAAGGCGTGGCAATTCATAGGTAGTGCCGGCAGCAGCACCAGTAATGATGTGCGCCAAAGCGCGACCTTCTGAACCAGTTTCTTCACCATTCATAAATATGCGTTCCTGTGTACCCTTGCCAGTAGCGCTATTGTAGAAAGCAGAAATAGCAGGAAGATCTGCAGAGCAGAATCTTGCAAATGCAGCAGAAGCAGAAGTGAAGGAAGCATTATAATTGATATAGCTAGAAGTGATCGGATTCCACAAGTTTACATTCTGAATGAGATCGCTTCCGCTAACTACAGAAAGATCTGATTTATTGATAACCCATTTAGATACGAATGCACCTTTCTGACCATGTGCTCTGTTAACACCTACTGTGTTGCCAAACTCATGATTCACAACCATTGTAAATGTACCATCGCCATTATCGAAAGCACCAGTACCATCGGGAGTACCACACATTTTGTAACCACCAACAGTTTCACCAGCAGAGAGGATAGAAGTATACTTCACACCTGGTACTGTTGGAACGAGATATGGAGTCTTTGAAGTGGAAGGACCAGTCTCGCCAGCTACAAGTGCAGGAGCTGTAAACTGATAGTTATTGAGCTTACTTGTGCCCTGCAAACCGAATTTTACAATATGGCTGAGGTTAGTAGTAGCAGTAGCAACACCATTCTCGAGTGCAGAATACTGGCCATAATCATTATCGTTACAAATGAAGATAGTGCTATCGTTTAGAATAGCCAGACCTTCCGCTTTTTCCAATGCAGGATCCCAGCCATTTGACATGAGATTCATTACCAATGTTTTCTTAACAGGTATGATACTATTTGCTGCAAGACCGGCAGAATCTACCAGTGCTTCCATAGTTACACCTGCATACAAACCAGAATTCACTGGTGTTGCTGTAGCAATATTGATCTTGTAAAGCCTTCTGTAATCGGAAGTACCCCTCAAGGCAGCTTCCAGCACCAGGAAAGTAGTATCGTTTATAGCAGCCAGATCGCCCACTTTCCAATCGCGGAGACGGATCTGATTAGAACCTGACGCGCCGATGATACCATCATTCAGATAAGCAAACATGCGGGTAGCATTGGTAACCGGATCGATCTCCAACATCCTGTGCACTCTTGTACCTTCACCAATAGTCTTGGTAGGATAAAGCAAAGGGCTCTGGATCATGGCATAGATCTTGCCATTTGGCGCAAGAGCGATACCCTCAAAACCACGGTTGTTCTTTCTGTATTTAAATGCTGTATCTATCTGAACATCTATAGATTCTGCACCAACAAGATTTGCATATGGAGTATAGCGTTTAACTACTACACCATTCTGATTGAGTTTCCAGATGGTTGGTCCACCCTCTTCGCATATCCAGAAGAAACCGTCCCTGTCTACAATAATACCTTCTGCGTCAATACCCCAAACATCTTTAGGGGCTACTTTGGCAGCAAAATTGAGACAATTGAGTACTGTATCTGTAGAAGCCACCTCTGTAACAGTGCTACCAAAACCAGCCGGATTGATAATACCTGTAGCAGTAGTACCATTAGGACGCTTCATTGTAATTGTCTGGAGAATCTGAACAGAATCTCCGTTTACCCTTACGCGATGGATTTTGGGAGCGTAGTTAGGGAAAGAATAGATCTTATCGTAAGTAGGAGTACATCCGGTTGGGTTGGCATTTGCCGCATCTACATTCACTCCCCTGTCAGAGCAAACCCAGAATTCCTTTCCGTTTGTGTTAGGTATGGGATACATACCTGAGAATCCAGCCTCCCTGAAATTGATACCCTGAAAGGTACCGATTGGAGCCGAGTTGTAATTTTTGTAGTCCTGCAGCAGAGATATCTGTGCAAAACCTTGTTTTTGTGGAACTACCATTGCGGCTAAACCTACAATGATCGCGTGTAATTTGTGTTTCATAAGCCGATTTTGAATTTGCTTACAAAACTATCTTCAGCATGTTTCGTTATTGTTAGCCGGCCATTATGCGATGGTTACTCTAATGTGACTCCATTGCTACTGAAAGGTTAAGAGAATATGACGCAATTATAGGAGTGTAAAAAAAGCTGTAAAGAATTAACCTCACTGCAGTACACTTCTGCTATGCTTCTATTTTGATTCCATATTTATGCAGCAGACCAGTAACAGCAGGTTATGAAAACTTAGCATTCCTGATCTTATTGTTCTCTGGATCTAAAGTATATCCGGTTGCTGATCTGAGATCGGCTTTCTCCAGAATTGACTTATCGAAAGTGGCTCCGGCAAGGTCGCATTTATCAAAAAGAGCATCAGTAAGATCGCATTGAGTGAAATCTACTTCATGTAACTGTGTAGCAGTGAATTTCGTTTTCCTGATATTAAGTTTATAAAAGGAAGAATGATCAAGTGTGCAGTGGTCGAAACTAAAATCAAGAGCAAAAGAGCTGCATTCATCAAATCTTACCCCCAATATTTTGCAATCAATGAAATTGGCTTGCTGTAAAGCCGTTTGCGAAAATTTGGCTAAACTGAGATTACAACCGGAAAAGGAACATTCTATAAATCTGGCCCCGGAAAGTTTCAATCCTGACAGATCGCAATTGATAAAACTACAGTCTTCATATTCGGCTGTAATGAACGTCTGTTTTTTAAAATCTATTTTATCAAATGTCTGTGCACTGAATTGCGTTTCCATCAGAAAAGAGTGAATTATTGTACAATAATACTTCTTTTTAGAGGCTATTTAGCTCAATTATTACTTGAGAAATATTAGAAAGTGGATTAATAAATTAAAGTTATACTACTAATAATAGTGGCAAATAACTATATAGATTCAATTAAAATTGTGACTAATTAACAAACGACAAAAGAATTATAGCAGTGATAATAGCTCAGCATATATATCAGGACGGGAAATGGACTTGCAGTAGCGATAAAAATAAATATAATCTAAATAATTTTCAACTTGCATATGTATTCGGCCCTGTATCATTACTTGAAAACGAAAACAGATTTGAAGAGATAAAAAATCTATATCCGAATGCGGATATTATTACATCATCTACCTCCGGAGAGATAGCAGGGGATCAGATACTGGAGCATAGTATTGTAGTGACAGGAATATATTTTGAAAAAACAACAATTAAATCAGTTCAGAAAAATCTAAGAAACTATAATTCGAGTTTTAATCTTGGTAAAGAACTATTTGAAGAACTAAACAAAGAAGGTCTGGCCGGAATATTTCTGATAAGTGATGGGCAACTGATAAATGGCAGTGAACTTGCAGATGGATTAAATAATCAGAATAACAGATTTGTACCGATAACAGGAGGTTTGGCCGGAGACTATGCCAACTTCAACAGAACTGTTACCAGCCTGAACGACATACCCAAAGAAGGGAATGTAATAGCAACCGGGTTTTATGGCAAAGACCTGCTGGTAAGTCATGATCATTATGGCGGATGGGATGAATTTGGCAGGGAACGTGTAGTAACCCGATCTGAAAAAAATGTGTTGTATGAGATAGATGGACAAAGTGCATTGTCGCTATATAAAGAGTATCTGGGTACCTATGCAAAGGAACTGCCACTGTCTGCACTTATGTTTCCACTATCTGTAAATATTGAAGACAAAAGAGGTAAACTGGTCAGGACGATACTAAGCATTGATGAGGAAAATAATACTATGACCTTTGCCGGAAATATACCGGAAGGAAGTACAGTGAGGTTGATGAAGGCAAATTTCGAAAAACTGATCAATGGTGCCTATAAAGCAGCCGAAAGATCAACGGAATTAATGAATGGTCTTAAACCACAGTTGAGTATATTGATAAGCTGTGTGGGCAGGAAACTTGTTTTGAAGCAAAGAGTTGCTGAAGAGATAGAAGCGGCGCATTCTGCACTTGGCAAGGAGACAGTAATAACCGGTTTTTATTCAAATGGAGAGCTATCGCCTATAAAGGCCGGAGACAATTGTGAATTACATAACCAGACTCTGACCATCACCTCATTCATCGAATTATAAATATCAGCCTAATAGAAAATGGAATATCATAGCATCTTACAAAGGCAGATAAATAAACATTTGCCGGAAGAATATCTGAAAGATGAAAAGATCCTTCATTTTTTGAAAAATGTAAGTACTTATTATAATGACTGCGATATAGACAAAGAAATGTCGGAGCATGCATTTGACATAAGTGAAAAGGAATACGAAGAAGTACTGTCAGAGCAGAAGGCCACCAATAAAGTATTGCATGAATCCATACAACAACTAAAATCGCTGTTGGCAGTACTGCAACCTGAAAATGCAAAACTGATCAATAAACAATCTGATGATATTGGCGAGATAATAGGGATACTTCAGCAGTTGACCACAAAATCGAATAAACTGGGTGCAGAGCTGAATAAAAAAGTACAATTGCTGGAGGACATCAATAAGATCAGCAACATCTTTCAGCATAATATAAGCAAGACCAGCCTGACAGATGCTGCAACGCAAATGATGCAGGCTATGTTGGAAATGTTTGGAGCCGGAAGAGTGTGGTTGGCATACCCATACAGCGAGCACTCTGATTCGATAAATGTGATCATAGAAGCAACAGCCGTTACGTTCAACAGTACACTGGAGATCAATAACCAGATAGCACTATCAAAAGAATTCAAGAATAATTTCACAAAGCAGCTGAACAATGCCCATGAATTTGCAGTAACATGCAGCACTATTGATGCAGCGCAGGCTGCTTACTTTGCTCCTTACGATATAAGATCATCGCTATATATATCCATTAAACCATCAACAGGAGAGCCATGGATACTGGGGCTTCACCATTGTGAAAAGGAACACCAATGGACAGAGGATGAAAGAAATCTGTTCAAGCGAATAAGTGATAAGATCACACTTTCGCTAAATGCATTGTTGCTGACAGAGATACTCAAGAAAAGCGAAGCCAAATTCAAATCTTTGCTGGAGAACTCTGATGATATAATTGTAAATTATGACCTGGAAGGCAATATGTTCTATATAAACCCGAAAGGATTGGATTTTCTGGGACTGGAAGCAAAAGAGGTTTGTAATAAGAATGTCTTTGACCTGATAGCAATAGAAAGCAAGGAAAATGTGATGCAAAGGCTGCAAGAACGACAAATGGGACAGGAACATGCCAGGATCATAAGCGTTGAGCTAATAGATAAATACAAAAAAAGTATTCCTTTTGAGATCAATAGTTCCTTATCAACGCTTGACAATGGCGCAACAGGCATTCTGGCCTTTGCCAGAAATATATCTGAGCGTAAGATCTTTGAAGAAAAATTACTGAAGCAAAATGCAGAACTACACAGAATAAATCAGGAACTGGACCGGTTTGTGTATAGCACCTCTCATGATCTAAGATCACCACTAACTTCTGTACTTGGACTCATAGAACTATCGAAGGAACAAATAGAGAAAGAGGATAAAATATATGCTTATCTGCAAATGATGGAGTCTGCTATCATCAATCTGGACAATGTGATCAAATCAATTCTGGAGTATTCTAAATCGAGCAGATTAGAGAAAAAGAATGTGATGATAAAAATGGAGAATATATACAATTCCATTATTTCCGGACTGAGTTATGTGAAGGGTATAAAAACGATCAGATTCAATTCTGAAATAGATAGTTCTACCCCATTTATATCAGATGAGATCAGTCTGTCATCAATTGTGAAAAACCTGATCACTAATTCGGTGAAGTATAGAAAACAGGATACAGATTGTGAAATAAAATTCAGTTTTGTGGCCACCGGGAAAGAAGGAATTATAACGGTAGAAGATAATGGTATAGGCATTGAAGAAAGTCAGTTCGATAAGATCTTCGATATGTTTTACAGAGCCACCAATTCGGCCGAAGGAAGCGGCCTGGGGTTGTATATTGTGAGACAGAATATTGAGAAACTGAATGGCAAACTGGAGCTGGAATCTAAACATGGTATAGGTACAAAATTTACAGTGAGGATACCCAATGAGTTATCGGGTTCTATCATCATATAAAGTACTGATGAACCTATTGAGAAATAAGGTGTATTCATATGGAAGTATGAGTACCATATTGCAAAAGAATATTTTCGATTTTTTTTAAAAAGAATTTGCAAAATATCAGACAACTCGTATCTTTGCAGTCCGAAAAAACGGAATGGCTGCGTAGCTCAACTGAATAGAGCATCTCACTACGGATGAGAAGGTTTCAGGTTTGAATCCTGACGCGGTCACACAGAACAAAAAGGGTTTCAGGCAACTGAAGCCCTTTTTCTTTTTATGGCAATTGAAAACAATTTTCCGAAGCCGTGTCCCACCCTACACACTTAGATTGTAATATTACAAGGCAAAACAGGAAAGTATGCACATAGAGATCTGGTCCATAGGTAAAGAAAATGAGTCGTTCATTGAAGAGGGTATCAGTTACTACTTCAAGAAAACGCAGCCATGGAACAGTATAGAGCTGGTGATACTGCAACCCTCTAAAAAAGCAGCTACTACCGATGTGAGCCGCACCAAGCTGATGGAGGAAGAAATGGTGCTGAAGAAACTGCAACCGCACCACTACCTGGTGCTGCTTGACGAAAGAGGCAAACAAATGAATTCTATACAATGGAGCCAACAGATGCAGCAATGCATGAATATGGGGGTGAAGACCATGGTGATACTGATAGGAGGCGCATTCGGGGTAACAGATAATGTGAAAAGTAAGGCCAAACAGGTTTGGTCTTTATCGGGTCTGGTATTTCCGCACCAGCTGGTTCGGCTAATAGTTGCAGAGCAGGTATACAGGTCTTTCAGCATACTGAATAATTCGCCCTACCACCATGTTTGATATGCGCACCCGAAAGAAATGATATTATTTGGATAACAGCATTTAACATATCCTATTATCACATTCATCTTAATTTTGGTCACAACTGATAGTCTGCACTTATGAAAAGCAAACAGGAAATAGTAACCAACTGGCTGCCGAGGTATACAGGCAAAAAACCGGAAGAATTCGGCAAATACATTTTGCTGTGCAACTTCAGTAAATATGTGAACATGTTTGCCGAAATGCACAATGTACCTGTGAGCGGGCAGGACAAACCCATGCAATGCGCTACTGCCGGCGACATAACAATACTGAATTTCGGGATGGGCAGCCCCGGTGCAGCCACTGTTATGGACCTGCTCTCTGCCATAAGTCCGAAGGCTGTACTGTTTCTGGGCAAATGCGGCGGACTAAAGAAAAACAACAATGTTGGCGACCTGATACTGCCTATAGCCGCAATAAGGGGCGAAGGAACCAGCAATGACTATTTTCCGCCAGAGGTGCCGGCACTACCCTCTTTTGCCCTGCAGAAAGCTATATCTACAACAATCAGAGACTATTCGCTCGACTACTGGACCGGAACTGTCTATACTACCAACAGAAGAGTCTGGGAACATGATGATGAATTCAAGGAATATCTGGTAAAGGTGCGGGCAATGGCCATAGATATGGAAACAGCCACCATCTTTACTACCGGCTTCTTCAATAAGATACCTACCGGGGCATTGCTGCTGGTATCGGACCAACCAATGACGCCGGAAGGGGTTAAAACCACTGAAAGCGATATAGTAGTCACAAAAGACTATGTGAACAAACATCTAGATATTGGTATAGACTCTCTGAAACAATTGATCAATGAAGGATTGACGGTGAAGCACCTGAGATTCTGATATCCAATGCTGATATAAAAGAGATGGCCCCATGGAAAACCACGGGGCCATCTCTTTTATAAAAAACGATTCGGATTATTTCACGATCATCAGTCGGGCCTGGAGCTTATTGCCATCTGCACCTACAAAGAGTACTGTATAAACACCACTAGCAAGATCTGCAGTCTGCAGCTCCTGATGAGTAGCAGTACAAGCAGCTGACTTCACTACCCTGCCCATGATGTCTATAATATTCAATGTACCATTAACATTGGCAATACCAGACAGATCTATGTTGACCATATTGCTGGCAGGGTTAGGGAAAACTTCTATTGTAAGCGGCTGACCGGTAATGTCTGTTACTGCAGCTACAGGAGGAATACCTGTATAGAAATACTGAGTATAGTTACAGCCAAAGTCGTGACCGTATGTACCGGATGTAACATAACCGCTCATTGGCAGGTTTGCATTTGAAGTAGCTTTCTTCACCAGGCAATAGCCACCGGTTACACTCGCCCACCAGTTAAGACCATCGCAACCAAGGTCATTGATCTCGAATTTGTAACAACCCGGAGTAAGTTTTACCGTATCAAGATACAGCGTATTACCATTCAGGTTGGTGCGCTGTTTTACAACAGTATTAGACTGGTCGTATATTTTCCAGCTAGATTCGCTATAGCCACCGAAAGTAGCCACATTAGTCTTGAACTGTATCCTGAAGACACTATCCCATTTTGGAGAAGGCAGAAAAGTAGAGGACATGAAGTTGTTGGTACTATCGGCATCAGCTGCACCATTTACAGTTTTGATACGAACCACAAAATTGCGTTTGGCAGTGTCTCCTGCAATAGTATGAAGATCTGCCAGATCTGGCAGAACAACGTCGGCAACCTGCATAGAGTTGAGCGTACCAGACCAAGTATGTGTCTGCATAGTGCCGCCGGCAACACCATATTCGAACGTGAGGATATTTACCACACCTGCACCTCTATTCTTAACAGTAATGGTTGGCGTACTGCAAATGGGGTTTTCCCTGAAGTGATTCTCGTTGTTGGTTGGGGAGATGATGTCTTCAATAGACGCATCTCTTACCTTATTGTAAGGACCATAACAGATAAGGTGCCCCTCTGTAGTATAACTACCAAGTCCACCACCATGACTGATGAAAGAATCGAAAACAAGACCTACTGTGTAAGTAGAATCTGCGCTGATACCGGGAAGTGCATGGAAGTTTGAATTTACAATAGCACCCGGACACCAATTGGCACGATCATATATCCATGTACCAGACTGTGGGTAGAGCTCGTTGATTCCGCAATTGTCGCGCCAGATCGCTTTTGTAGCAACAGCACCCGAATTGAGGGTAACAGTATAGTTCTTTGAATAGAATTCGCAGCAACCGCTATCGTCGCTACCGTGACCTGTAACCAGGAATTTAAGATCGGCAGAAGCAGTACCTGCAGGTGCAGTAACTGTTTTTGCAGGGAAGCGTGTGTTGATGCTGGTAGCACCGCCGTAGCCATAGCTGCCATGCCACAAACGCTGAATGCCCGTAACAGTACGATCTGGAGTACCCTCTACGAAGGCGAAGCGGATATTGCCGGTGAACCCACCAGAGTAACCGGAGTAAGTGATACGCATAGTAGCGTTACCCTGCAGCTTAGAAGCATAGTCTGTTACATCATATACATAGCGCTGCTTCCAGGCCCAGGATGTGCGTGGGGCACCCGCATTTGCATAAGGAGTGATGAGACGACCCAGTTCCAGCGAATCGCCACCCGGAGTCATGAGGTAGTTGAGTACGGTATAATCCCAATCGCCGCAATAAGTGGGGCTACCCGGACATACATACTTACCTAATGTAAATATCATGTAGATGTTCCTGTAAGAACCTCCCGAAGGAAAGGTAACAGATGCATCGTAGTTGCCATTCCACGACAGTGTATCCATATTTGCCTGCACCCAGGTAGTATCACCGGTTGCGGCATGAGCATTGTAACCGGCAAGGAATAAGCAGAAAGCAAGTAAAACTTTTCTCATCTATGTATTTTATGAAAATGAAAGACAAAGGTAATTATTGGGAAATCAGTAATTTAACTTAATCAGAGTATTTACAATGAAATTACAGATGTTCTGTGAAATATTGGCAGAAAATGAATGGTTTTTAACAAAGTAGCCAACTAAAAACAGCTGATAACTACATATTTAAAACTACCTTTGTAAGTTCAAAATAAAAATTTATATCATGCCTGGTTTTACGGTAGCTATTGTGGGAAGGCCAAATGTAGGGAAATCAACATTATTCAATCGTCTGCTGGAACAGCGGAAGGCAATTGTTGATGACCAGAGCGGTGTTACCCGCGATCGCCAGTATGGCATAGCCGACTGGAACGGCAAAGTATTCAACGTTATAGACACGGGCGGTTTCGTTTCGAGGTCTGAAGACGTTTTTGAAAGAGAGATACGCAAACAAGTACATATTGCAGTAGAAGAAGCCGATCTGATCCTTTTTGTATGTGACACCACTACCGGCATCACAGCTCAGGACGAAGACATGGCAGACGTACTGCGCCGCTCTACAAAGCCGGTTTTGCTGGTTGTAAACAAAGTAGACAACAGCGAGCGTGCACTTTTTGGTACAGAGTTCTATTCATTGGGTTTCGATAAGACCTTTATGATCTCTTCTATATCAGGCAGTGGTTCGGGAGAATTGCTGGATGAAGTAGTTGCGAACATTACAGATGATGTAGACCCGGTACCTACAGACAGCGAAGGTAATCCGCTGGCAAAGTTTGCCATCATAGGTCAGCCAAATGCCGGAAAGTCTACACTGCTGAATGCGTTGATCAATCAGGAGCGTACCATTGTATCTGATATTGCCGGTACTACCCGTGATACGATACATACCCACTACAAGCTGTTTGGCAAGGAGTTCATTCTTATTGACACTGCAGGTATCCGTAAGAAAAAGAACGTTCATGAAGATCTGGAGTTCTATTCTGTGATCCGTGCCATAAAGGCAATGGACGAATCGGATGTGTGTATGATGCTGATAGATGCACAGAATGGCCTAACAGCACAGGATGTGAGCATCTTCAGTCTGGCTACCCGAAAGGGCAAGGGCGTGGTGATATTGGTGAATAAGTGGGATATGGTAGAAAAGGAAACAAATACTGCCAGAGATTTTGAGAAAGAGCTGAAAAAGAAACTGGAACCTTTTACAGATGTTCCTGTAGTATTCATATCGGCAACAGAAAAAAACCGCATCTTCCAGGGTATGGAAAAGGCACTGGAAGTATATGAGAACCGTAGCAGGCGCGTACAGACTTCCGTGCTGAATGAGATCATGCTGAAGGAAATAGAGCGTTATCCACCGGCAATGTCGCGCGGATATGCTGTGAAGATCAAGTTTGTACAGCAGGTACCTACAGCCGTTCCATCATTTGCATTTTTCTCCAACCATCCGGATGCGATCAAGGAGTCTTACAAAAACTTCCTGGAGAACAAGATCCGCAGTCACTTCAATTTCAGCGGTGTGCCGGTAAGGATATTTACGAGGAAGAAATAATATTTAGAAAATCAGTAACGCAGACCAGCCATGCTTTTCTGCTCTCTACTTAGTAATAGATGAAAACAAGAACACTTAAGACCGACAAGGTCAACATCATAACGCTGGGCTGCTCTAAGAACATGGTAGACAGCGAAGCGCTGGGCGGACAACTGTTAGCAAATGGTATTGAAGTGACGCATGAGAACCGCAAACCAGACCATAACATAGTGGTTGTGAACACCTGCGGCTTCATAGATAAAGCTAAGGAAGAGAGTGTAAATACCATACTGGAACAGGTAGACCTGAAGCGCAGAGGCAAGCTGGACAAAGTTTATGTAACAGGATGCCTCAGTGAGCGTTATAGAGAGAACCTGCTCACTGAGATACCTGAGGTAGATGCATGGTTTGGTACTATGGAACTGCCGCTGATACTGAAGCAATTCAATGCAGATTACAAAGCCGAACTGGTTGGAGAGCGCTTACTGAGCACCCCCAAACACTATGCTTACCTGAAGATAGCTGAAGGCTGCAACCGTACCTGTTCTTTCTGCGCCATACCGCTGATGCGCGGCGGACACGTTTCTAAGACCATAGAAGAAGTGGTAGCAGAAGCCAAACGCCTTGTAAGTATGGGCGTGAAGGAGATAATGCTGATAGCGCAGGAACTCACCTACTACGGACTGGATATTTATAAAAAACGTGCTTTACCAGACCTGCTGAAATACCTTTCTGACATAGAAGGACTGCACTGGATAAGGCTGCATTATGCTTACCCATCTAAGTTTCCGCTGGAGATACTGGATGTAATGCGCGAACGAGAGAACATCTGCAACTACCTGGACATGCCCCTGCAGCACATATCAGACAATATGCTGAAGGCCATGAAAAGGCAGATAACCAGAGCCGAGATAACAGACCTGATAGGTAATATCAGGGACAGGGTACCGGGTATCTGTATCCGTACTACGCTCATTGCCGGCTTCCCGGGAGAAACCAGGGAAGATGTAGAAGACATGAAACAGTTCCTTACAGACAGCAGACTGGATCGTGTGGGTATCTTTACTTACTCTCATGAAGAGAATACAAGTGCCTATGAACTTGAAGATACGCTGAGCAGCGAAGAGAAAGAAGCCAGGGCACAGGAAATAATGGAACACCAGCAAGAGATATCTTACGAGATCAATCAGGAGAAAGTTGGCAATACCTATAAAGTACTTATAGACAAAAAAGAAGCAGGCAGGTATCTGGCACGTACGGAGTTTGATAGTGTGGAGGTGGATAATGAAGTGGTGATACACAGCAAAAAAGCACTGCCAATAGGAGACTTTGTGAATGTGAAGATCACCAAGGCTTTCGATTATGATCTGGAAGGTGAGGTAATATAATTCGACAAAATACATAATTCTAAAAGAGGAATGGCTACAACTGTAACCATTCCTCTTTTAGTTGCTGCCAGTTGTGTAATCTGGTTTTCAGTCCCAGCATAAGCCCGATCTCTGCATAAATATCTTCGGCCGTACTACCCTGCTTTCTGAGGAATTGTATAGAAGTAGCCCCGGCCGATTTTGATAATTTCTTACCATCCGGCTCCTTCACTAATGAATGATGATTGAAGACTGTATCGCCGAATTGCTGCATACCCAACAGATCTGCAAGCCATAGCTGCGCCAGTGTGGAATGATAGAGATCTTCGCCTCTGACTACAAGATCAACCCCAAAATGCACATCATCGGCCAGAGAGGTGAGCTGATAGGCGGGTAAACCATCTTTTTTGCGCACCACAAAATCGGTCATAGCTACATGGAGTAATGCTGTCTGAGGCCCACTATGAAGTGTATTGATAACAATATCCCTGCTGTCTGTCTTTAATCGCCAACAGGCATCAGGTGTATCTAAAGGAATATTGCGATGCCTGCAAGTGCCGGTGTAAATACCGTCGGGGTGAGCCTTGAGGATATCTGAACGACTGCAGGTACAGGCATACACTACATCTTTTTCTACTAATTGTTGTAAAAGACGGCCATATAAATGAAGCCTGTGCCGTTGAGACCAATTCTTTTCAAAATCAGCCGAATTAACAGGCCCTTCCTGCCAGGGAATATTCAGAAAGTGAAGCGTATCGAAGATGTCCTGCACAAATTGTTCATCGATCCTGTTGCGGTCCATATCATCAATACGCAGTAATACAGCAGCACCTGTTTGAGCAGCTAACGCAGCAGTTACTGCAAATGAGCGCGCATTACCAATGTGCAAAAAACCACTAGGCGTAGGCGCGATGCGTGTTTTGCTGAATTTAGAGCTGCTCTGCATATAGGCTATGTTTGAAGCAGGAAGAAAAGTCTATTCCAATTCTCTTTTACCAGAGAGCAGATAAATAACAGCCATACGAATAGCTACCCCATTTTCTACCTGATCCAGAATGATGGACTGGCGTGAGTCTGCTACATCAGAATTGATTTCGACACCACGGTTGATAGGGCCGGGGTGCATAATAACAATATCTTTTTTCAGGCTATCGAGCATAGAACGGTTTACGCCATAGTAAAGCGCATACTCGCGCAATGTTGAGAACAACGGTTTGTGCTGGCGTTCCAGCTGAATACGGAGCACATTGGCCACATCGCACCATTCCAGTGCCTTCTTCAGGTTGTATTCGACCTTTACACCCAGCGACTCTATATGCTTGGGAATAAGTGTTGGCGGGCCTGCCACCATCACCTTTGCGCCTAGTTTGTTGAGACAATATATATTACTGAGTGCCACACGAGAGTGCATGATATCGCCTATGATGGTGATGTGCTTTCCTTTCAGGTCGCCCAGCTGTTCGCGCACAGAGTAAGCATCGAGCAGCGCCTGTGTAGGGTGCTCGTTGGTGCCATCGCCTGCATTTACAATACTGGCATTTATATGTTCTGCCAAAAACCATGGTGCTCCGCTAGCCGAATGGCGCATAACCACCATATCCACCTTCATGGCCAGAATGTTCTTAACAGTATCTATTAGTGTTTCGCCTTTAGAGACAGAAGAGCCAGAGGCGGAAAAATTCACCACATCGGCACCCAGTCTTTTCTCTGCCAGCTCAAAAGAGAGGCGGGTACGGGTAGAGTTTTCGAAAAAGATGTTGGCTACCGTAGTGTCTCTGAGGGAAGGCACTTTTTTGATGGGACGCTGTAATACCTGTTTGAAGTTATCAGCTGTTTTAAAGATCAGGCTGATATCCTCAGAATTAAGTTCCTTTATTCCCAACAGGTGTTTTACCGATAGCATGTTATATAAAATTCCTTATTATAATTATGATCCAAACTACAAAATCAGTCACCTACTCAGGCCTTTGTAAGCAGCACTACTTCATCACTTCCATCTTTTTCTTTCCAGTTCACCTTCACCTTCTGCGTGAGAATAGTATCTACAGTATATCCGGAATAATCGGGATGAATAGGTAATTCGCGACTAAAACGACGATCGACCAGAACCAGCAACTCTACCCTTTCAGGCCTGCCGAAGTCGATAAGTGCATCCATAGCAGAGCGAATGGTACGACCAGTGTACAGCACATCATCTACCAGCACAACCTTTTTCCCTTCCACACTGAAAGGGATATCGGTATAGGATGGCACCTGAATATCTGAGGAAGTATGCACATCATCTCTGTAAAAGGTAATGTCCAGTTTGCCATAAGCAATATCTTTCTTTCCGGTAATTTTCTTCACCAATTGCACAATACGATCGGAGAGGTATATGCCCCTTGGCTGTATACCAATAATGACAGTGTCTTTGAAATCGATATGATTTTCAACCAACTGGTGTGCCAGCCGCTGCAAAGTGAGGTCGAGTTGTGCGTTATTCAGCAGGGTCTTCAATGGCAGTACTATTTAACCTCAAAAATAAACATACGCGGGGGATTTTGAAACATTGATGCAATAAAATCCGGTTTTTATCTTTTTGTACGAAGAACTTCGAGTGAAAAGGGAACGAATTATTATCGGAAAAATATCTTTAGTTCATTTAGGGGATAAAGTAAAGTGGTAATTTTGTGTGCTTTCATATGTTGCCGATATTCCTTGGCAACAGCCAACAGTTTGAATACATGCAAAATCTGAATATTTTTTTCGATAACTATGCTACGGCGCTGGAGCGTTATGACACCAAGAGTCTGGCATTTATGTATCATATACCCTGCACAATGATCTCTGACGAAGCTACATCGGTATTTAACGATGCCGGAAAGCTGGAAGGGTTCTTCAATCAGGCAGCGGCATTCTACAAGCAGTTCGGGATAGCACATGTGAGACATGAGATATGGACACGCAGAGAGCTCACCGCCAAAATTGTGAATGTAAGAGTGAACTGGCAGTTTTATGATGCACTGAATGCAGCTATATATAATTGTGACTATAATTACACAATGAAAAAAGATAAAAATGGTAACTGGAAGATCATTTTGTCTGTATCTATGAATGAAAAACAGAGAATGGAAGCCTGGCAGCAGAAAGTAAAAAGCGAGCAAGCTAACAGATTCACTAAATAAAAGAGGTTTTTAAATGCCCTGATGCCACATAATATTATTTTATAAATTACATTGAAAACAAAACCGATTATTAAAAATAGCTTCTAAACCAGAAAAACATTGTCAGAATCTGATTTTTAAGCCAAATAGTAATTTCACTTTTTGGCGATAATGATTACATTTGCAGTCCATATAAAAATTAACATCTTCATGGCTACAACAGCAGACATGCGTAATGGGTTGATCATAAAACTCGACGGAAATCTTTATTCAGTAGTAGAATTCGGACAAAACAAAACAGCACGTGCCGCTGCGAAAGTATGGGCAAAGCTGAAAGGTGTAGACAACAACAGGTCTATAGAACACACATGGAACTCGGGTGACAACATTTTCCCTGTACGTGTAGAAAAGCGCAATTACCAATTCCTTTATAAAGACGATTCAGGCTTTAACCTTATGGACAACACCTCATTCGAGCAGATCGTTCTTGGCGATAACATGATCGAACGTCCAGAGCTTTACAAAGACGGACAGGAGTGTTTTGTTATCTTCAACACAGAAACAGAAACACCGATGAGCGTAGAGCTTCCTGCAAGTGTGAACCTTCGTATCACTTATTCTGAACCAGGTGTAAAAGGCGATACTGCTACAAGGGCAATGAAAGCTGCTACTCTGGAAACTGGTGCTACAGTAATGGTGCCACTTTTTGTGGAAACTGACGAACTGATCAAGATAGATACCAAAACAGGTAACTACATAGAAAGGGTTAAATAATACTACACTAAACACATTATTGCATATACAAAGGTGTATGCAGTAATATGTTGAGGTAATCTTATACAACAGCTAACTATTATTTCTCAATACATCTCCCACAAACTTATACTCATGGAGTACAAACAAATTCAAGAGCTGATAAAAACCATAAACAAGTCAAACATCAGCGAACTGAGCATAGAAGAAGGTGATTTCAAGATCACCATCAAGCAGGATTTCTCTGGTCAGCCACAGTATGTGATGACTCCGGCAGCTGTAGCCATGCAAATGCCAGTTGCAGCTCCTGCACAGGTTGCACCTCCTGCTGCTGCACCTGCAGCTGCTCAGATGGCCGCACCTGCAGAAACCAACAGCGGCAATCAGGTTGCGATCAAATCGCCTATGATAGGTACGTTCTACCGTAGCTCTTCTCCTGACAAACCAGTGTTTGTAAACGTTGGAGATGAGATCAAAAAAGGACAGGTTCTGTGCATCATTGAAGCAATGAAACTCTTCAATGAAATAGAATGTGAAATGAACTGCCGCATAGTAAAAGTAATGGCAGACGATTCCAGCCCAGTAGAATATGACCAGCCGCTCTTCATTGTAGAGCCTATGTAATCATTATCCTCATGAATAATGGGGAGCATCATTAAAAATGGCCTTTCCCAAAGGCCATTTTTAGTAATAAAAGATTTTATTTTTTACATTAAACCGCAAAGAAGTGTTTAAGAAAATACTAATAGCTAATCGTGGAGAGATCGCATTACGCATCATCAGGACGTGCCGTGAGATGGGTATCCGCACTGTTGCAGTTTACTCTACCGCAGATAAAGAAAGCCTGCATGTTCGCTTTGCTGACGAGGCAGTTTGCATAGGCAAGCCACAAAGCTCTGAATCTTACCTGAACATACAGCATATAATGGCTGCTGCCGAGATCACCAATGCCGATGCGATCCATCCGGGATATGGTTTTCTTGCAGAGAATGCTGCTTTCGCAGAGATATGCGCTCAGTATAAAATTAAATTTATAGGTCCTACTCCTGCTATGATCAATTCTATGGGTGATAAGATCACCGCAAAAGAAACAATGATCAAAGCTGGTGTTCCTGTAATTCCGGGTTCTGAAGGACTGCTGGAAAGCGTAGAGGTTGCTAAAGAATGGGCAAAGAAAATAGGTTATCCTGTGATCATCAAGGCTACTGCCGGTGGTGGTGGTAAGGGCATGCGTGTAGTGTGGGAAGAGAGCGAACTGGAAAACGCTTACAATAACGCTAAAATAGAAGCAAAAGCGTCTTTCAAGAACGATGGTATCTACATGGAGAAATTTGTGGAAGAACCTCGTCATATAGAAATTCAGATAGCCGGCGACCAGTTTGGTACAGTTTGTCACCTAAGCGAGCGCGATTGCTCTATTCAGCGCCGTCACCAGAAACTGGTAGAAGAATCTCCATCACCGTTCATGACTCCTGAACTAAGGCTGCGCATGGGCGAAGCTGCCATCAAAGCGGCTTCTGCTATCAACTACGAAAGTGTTGGTACCATTGAGTTCCTTGTAGATAAGCACCGCAACTTCTACTTCATGGAAATGAATACCCGTATTCAGGTAGAACATGGTGTTACTGAGGAAGTGATCAGCTACGACCTTATTAAAGAACAGATAAAGATCGCAGCAGGTATAGCTATAAGTGGAAAGAACTATGAGCCTACCATACATGCCATTGAATGTCGTATCAATGCGGAAGACCCGTACAACGACTTCCGTCCATGTCCGGGCAAGATCACCAATCTGCACACTCCGGGCGGCCATGGTGTACGCGTAGACTCGCATATATATGCCGGTTACACTATCCCACCCTATTACGATTCTATGATCGCTAAGGTGATAGCAGTAGCACAGACACGTGAAGAAGCCATCAATACCATGGAACGTGCACTGAATGAGTATGTGATTGAGGGTGTAAAAACAACTATACCATTCCATCTGCAGCTCATGAAAAACGAAGACTTCAGGAAAGGTAATTTCACTACTAAATTCATTGAGTCGTTCAAAATGGTTTGATCCATTTAAGTGTTCACTTAAGAATTAGGTAAACTATAACAGCAAAGCAGCAAATACAAATACCATTTATTTTTACTTTCGCAGCATGAAAAAAACATTGTTGATAACAGGTGGAGCGGGATTCATAGGCTCACATGTAGTAAGGTTATTTGTTACCAAATATCCTGATTACAAGATCGTAAATCTTGATGCTCTCACGTATGCCGGTAATCTGGAAAACCTGAAAGACATTCAGGATGCACCAAACTATACGTTTGAGAAAGCCGACATCACAGACGCAGAACATGTAAACAGCATTTTTGAAAAATATAATTTCGATGGTGTTATTCATCTTGCTGCTGAAAGTCATGTAGATCGTTCTATTATCGACCCTAATGCTTTTATCAAAACGAATGTAATGGGTACGGCCAATCTGCTGAATGCAGCACGCACCTACTGGAAAGACAATATGGACAGCAAACGCTTCTATCATGTTTCTACAGATGAGGTATATGGCTCTCTTGGAGAAGAAGGTTTCTTCCTTGAAACAACTCCGTACGATCCACAGTCTCCTTATTCTGCTTCAAAAGCGGCGTCAGACCACCTGGTTCGTGCATATGGAAATACTTACCATATGCCATTCATTATCACCAACTGTTCTAACAACTACGGTCCTAACCACTTCCCTGAGAAGCTGATACCACTTTTCATCAATAACATACGCAACAAAAAACCACTACCTGTTTATGGTGATGGTAAATACACACGTGATTGGTTGTATGTAGTGGATCATGCCCGCGCTATTGATATGGTATTCCATGGTGGCCGTGATGGTGAAACTTATAACATAGGTGGGTTTAACGAGTGGCAGAACATAGAACTGGTAAAACTGATGTGCAAAGAAATGGAC
Organism: Bordetella parapertussis; assembly: GCA_943331005.2. GTDB lineage: Bacteria > Bacteroidota > Bacteroidia > Chitinophagales > Chitinophagaceae > Nemorincola. The sequence goes on along the minus strand of CALQJX020000007.1, from coordinate 65,855 downwards.
ATCAGATTGGGTCGTGAAGAAGGCGAATCAGAAAAGTTGATCAGCTACATTAAAGACCGTCCGGGACATGACCGCAGGTATGCAATAGACGCTAGTAAGATCAACAAAGAGCTGGGCTGGTATCCTTCAGTAACTTTCGAAGAAGGATTGAGGATAACTATAGACTGGTATATGGCCAACGAAGAGTGGATGAACCATGTAACTTCGGGCGATTATAAAAACTATTACGAAAAACAATACAATCACTAATAATGAAAGGTATCATTCTTGCAGGCGGATCGGGAACAAGGCTTTACCCACTTACAATTGCTGTAAGTAAGCAATTAATGCCGGTATATGACAAACCGATGATCTATTATCCGCTGTCTACCCTTCTGCTGGCAGGCATCAACGAGATACTTATTATCACCACACCTGAAGACCAACCAGCATTCAAAAAACTGCTGGGTGATGGTAGCCAGATCGGTTGTCGTTTTGAGTATGTAGTGCAGCCAAAACCGGAAGGACTTGCTCAGGCATTCATACTTGGTGCCGACTTCATAGGTAATGATCCTGCGGCGCTGGTATTGGGAGATAATATCTTCTATGGTTCAGGCATGGGTACACTGCTGCGCAAAAAGTCTACACCAGATGGTGCAGTAGTTTTTGCCTATCAGGTTCACGACCCTGAAAGGTATGGTGTAGTGGAATTTGATAAAGATTTCAAAGCCCTGAGCATTGAAGAAAAACCGACTCAACCTAAATCAAACTACGCAGTTCCCGGTCTTTATTTCTATGACAACGATGTAGTAGCTATAGCAAAATCTATTAAACCATCTCACCGTGGTGAGCTGGAAATTACAGATATCAACAAAGTGTACCTGGAGAAAGGGAAGCTGGAAGTAGGCGTACTGGATCGTGGAACTGCATGGCTGGATACAGGTACATTTGACTCGCTGATAGAAGCCGGAGAATTTATTGAAGTAATAGAAAAGCGTCAGGGTCTGAAGATAGGTTGTATAGAAGAGATCGCCTACCGTAATGGCTGGATCAATGACGAACAGATGGAAAAACTTGCCGCAATTTATATGAAGAGTGGCTATGGTGTTTACCTGAAGAAACTGATTGGCGCACGCTAGTAATCACTTTTTACACTTCTTATAATAAAAAAAGAGAAATGCATATGCATTTCTCTTTTTTTATTTGGAATATGTAAAGTAGTTTAATTGTCTGTTGCCAATCTGAAACCCAGGTTCCACTGACGTGTTTTGGGAGTAAAACGGCTACGATATACTGTACGGCAAACTGCATCATCATCGTAATACGAACCACCACGAGCTACTTTTTTCTCTCCGGTAGCGGGTCCTTTAGGATCTACAGCGTCGAGTGTAGTTTTATAATAATCTGCATCATACCAATCTGAGCACCATTCCAACACATTGCCGGACATATCGTAGATACCTAATTCGTTAGGTTCTTTTTCTCCTATAGGATGAGTAGCACCTTTGGGGCGACCATACCATCCAACTGAGCTCAGTTTATTGCTACCGGCATAAGTATAGTTGCCTGAATATTTACCACCACGTGCGGCATATTCCCATTCCAGCTCTGTAGGCAGGCGATAGTTCTTGCCGGGATATTTCTCATTGAGTCTTTTAATGAATTCCTGCACATCGTCGTAACTTACCTTTACAACCGGACAATTATCGCAATCTTTATTGGCATAATCGGCACCATTGTATGGTGTTGGCAGAATACCCATCAAAGTGCGCCATTGTCCCTGAGTTATCTCATACTTGCTGATGGCGAAACTGGTAACATTGACCCTGTGCACCGGTTTTTCATTCTCATACTCTTCGCTCAAATATTTGCGATCGTCTGAACCTCTGAAAAAATAGCCGCCTTTCACATACACCATCTGCACATTGATATTGCCCTGAGCCAATGACACCAGGCCACTGAACAGAACTGGCAATAAGAGAAAACGCTTGATCATAATATTTATAAATAATGTATCTTATTCTAATTTACCACGCGAATATAATAATATTCGCTGTAAACAACCTGTGAATACAGTCGAATTAACATCCTTTCGAGTATTGGCTAATTATCTATCGGGGCTATCAATCCTTTCGATCTTTATGACACCCTCCAGAGCACCCAACCTGTTACAGAATACGTTCAGCTCTTCACGGTCGTGCACATAGACCATTATATTGCCTTCGAACATGCCATCCTTAGAATCTATACTAAGAGAACGCATATTCAGCTTCAGTTCTCCCGAAATGATATTGGTGATCTTTTGTATCACTCCCACATCATCGAGGCCGGTAATGCGAACGCCGGTAAGGAAGGATATCTCTTTGTTCTTAGCCCATTTGGTCTTCACTACCCTATGCCCGTAATTGGCCAGCAACTGAGCCGCATTGGGGCAATCGGCACGATGAACTTTAAGTCCTTCTCCTGAAGTAACGAATCCAAACACATCATCTCCGGGTATTGGCTGACAGCACTGTGCCAGTTTATACAAGATCTTGTCTGACCGCTCTCCGAAGATGATCAACTCCGACCCCTTACCATGTTTCTGTTTTAGTGCGTCTTCATCGGCCAGTTCTCTGGTATCATTCCTTATCTCTTTGGACGGGTGCTGTAATTTATCTCCGTATACACCAAAGGTCTTGAGTTCACTGATATCCACACTACCAACCGCCACAGCATAGAACAGATCGAGCGGAGAAGGTTTTTTGAAGTATTGTACCAGTTCATTAAGATTCTGCTGAGAAAGAGTAGTGTTCATAGCCTCCAGCTTCTTCTTGAGTATTGCCTTACCCAACTCTGCTGTCTTTCTCTTATCTTCTTTGAGGTAGTTCTTTACACCCGATTTTGCCTTGGCAGTAATGATGAACTGCAGCCAATCTTCAGACGGATGTTGCTTGGATGAAGTAATGACCTCTACCTGATCACCGCTATCCAGCTTATGACTGAGCGGCACTAATCTGTGATTGACCTTTGCACCAATGCACCTGGTACCGAGCTGAGAGTGTATATCGAATGCAAAGTCGAGTGCAGTTGCCCCCTTGGGCAGTACCCGCATATCGCCCTTGGGCGTATAAACATAGATCTCTTCTGTAAAAAGATCGAGCTTGAAATCCTGAATAAAGTCGAGCGTATCTGTATTGGGGTTTGCCAATACTTCTCTGATATGCTCCAGGAAACTATCCAGTTTACTTTCCTGTGCAGTAGGCGTACCTTCTTCTTTATACTTCCAGTGTGCTGCAAGGCCTTTTTCGGCAATTTCATTCATCCTGTCGGTACGTATCTGCACCTCTACCCACCGTCCACCAGGTCCCATTACCGTAGTGTGCAGCGCTTCGTAACCATTACCCTTGGGTACACTTATCCAATCTCTGAGTCGCTCAGGGTTCGGATGATAGAAATTGGTGATCACCGAATACACTTTCCAGCATTCTTCTTTTTCTCTTTCAGGTGGCGTCTTCAGAATGATACGAATGGCAAAAATGTCATACACCTCATCAAAGGTCACATGCTTTTTGCGCATCTTATTCCAGATAGAATGAATAGCTTTGGGGCGACCATAAATATCGAAGTCGAACCCGGCATTGGTCAATTCCTCCTTGACAGGCTTAATGAACTCATTGATATACCTGGACCTTTCCCTTTTGGTTTCTTTCAGCCCCCTTACAATATCTGTATAAATATCGGGCTGCGTAAACTTAAGCGCCAGATCTTCCATTTCAGACTTGATCTCATAAAGACCCAACCTGTGCGCCAGCGGCGAATAGATATAAGTTGTTTCAGAAGCGATCTTCAGCTGCTTTTCGCGACTCATGCTATCGAGCGTTCGCATATTGTGCAACCTGTCTGCCAGCTTGATGAGAATAACCCTGGGGTCTTCTGCAAGGGTGAGCAATATCTTCCTGAAGTTCTCTGCCTGAATGGTAGTATCGCCCTTAATGTCTACAACATTGGAGATCTTGGTAAGACCATCTATGATACGGGCAACATTGTTATTGAACTCTCTTTTGATGTCTTCGAGTGTGATCTCGGTATCTTCTACGGTATCGTGCAGCAAGGCACAGATAGCAGAGGTTACACCCAGTCCTATCTCTTCTACCGCAATACGCGCTACAGCTATAGGATGAAGTATGTATGGTTCACCAGACTTCCGGCGAGTGGTCTTGTGAGCTTCTACGGCCATCTCGAAAGCATGACGCAGCAGCGACTTGTCGCCTTTCTTTATGTCTTGCTTCAGTGCTCTGAGCAGTGCCCTGTATTCCCTTAAAATGAGTTTTTTCTCCTCCTCCTCGGTCTTGTTGTAGACCTCAACATGCGTTATAGTATCCATGGGATCAGTATAAGTAAAAGTAAAAAAGAGCTGATTATCAAAATAATCTACGGTACACTAATTTACGAAGAATATGATCGTGTTTCGCTTACAGTGGAAGATTTATCTGACCATGTAAAGTGACCGGATCATGCAGTGAGCCAAAGCCCCAGTCTGCAGCATAACAGACCAGCAATTATGCTTGCGGCAATATAAAACAGCGCTATTAACGGAGTGCCTTTCTGCATGAGTTGTACATTCTCCAGTGCAAAGGATGAAAACGTAGTGAAGCCACCACAAAAGCCGGTAGCGAGCAGCAACATCAGGTTTTGATTAATTACAGACACTCCACGCATTGAATAGCCAAAGAGCAAACCGATAATAAGTGAACCGATAATATTGATAATAAAAGTACCAGCAGGAAAACCGTTTGTTATGTTTTTACCTATAAAAATGCCTACTGCATAACGAGCCATACTACCTGTGGCACCACCAACACCCACCAGAAGAAGTGATCTGAGATCCATAACCAGCTTTGCTGCAAAATACATGTTTATTCAAACACTGCAATAAAGTGTAGCTACATCTTCACCACCTTGTTGGTCTTTAGTTTACTTCCATCTGCATCAAACATGCTGAGGAAATATACGCCTGCAGGCAGCCCCCGCAAATCTACCTGGTTCACGTCTTTCCATACAGAAACCTCCTTACCATTTGCAGTGATGACACGCACAGTAACTTTTTTACACCAGACTATTTTTACTTTATCGAGTGTAGGATTGGGGTACAAAACAATGTCATCGGGACTGCAACCTACATTATCGTACAATGCAGATGCTACCGAGCAGCCATATTGATTAGTAACTATGACCTGATACACTCCCTGCCCTGCTGCATAAAACGTATCTGCAGTAGCACCCGAAATATCTGCACCATTTACCCGCCACTGGTATTTTTCATAACCAACCCCGGCATATAACACACCCTGAATGATAACCAGATCTGGCATGACCGGCTGCGGCGCAACTCTGACCTGCCTGATGGCATAATCAGTGCCACAGGTATTGGTGACACTGTATCTAACAATATCTTCTCCTTCGGTAATGCCGGTAACCAAGCCGTTTGAAACTGACACATATCCGGTATCGGCAGACCAAACGCCCCCTGCAGCAGAGTCTGAAAGAAAGATCTGTTCACCAATACATACTGACACAGGACCAATGATGGTACCTGCATCCGGAAAAACCTCAACAACCAATGGTTTTATAACCACAGCCGTACAAAGCGTGTCACTTACTGAATAGGCAAGCGTGACAATACCCTGCATGGCTCCTGAAACAATACATTTATCTGGCGCAGAGGGAGCAACAGATATATTTAGATTACTGGCACTCCACAAACCTCCTGAAACAGAAGCTATAAAAGACACATTACTACCCAGACAAAGTGCTGCGGGGCCTGATATAGTGCCGGGATATGGCAATGGATTCACAGTAATTATCTTCAACGCATCTACAGAGCCACAGGCATTGGTAACTGTATACCTGATCGTATCTAAACCCGGTGACAGCCCTTTTACTATACAGTAGGACAAAGACGGACTTACCTGTAATAGCCCGCCAACAGAACTCCATATGCCTCCTGCCAATGAATTGGTGAGCAAGGTAGTATCTCCTAAACATAATCGTGAAGCCCCGATAATGGGACCCGGCGCCAGTAAAGGATCTATAGTAACGTATATAGTAATGATGTCTGAAGCCAGGGTGTTGGCCACCTTCACCCGAAAGGAATCGGGACCAACATAGCCGGTTGCGGGTGTGTATGTAAGCCCTGAGGGGGTAAGAACACCACCTGTAGATGTGGCAGCATAACCTACTATTGCGGCGCCATGAGCAGGGGGCGTATGCAACGACCAGACATCTGTGAGGCCTATATAGACGTCGCGTACAGCCAAGAGATCATTGATAGGTACGGAAATAGCATTTTCGCAAACAGGCAGCAACTCATCATCCCCTTTTTCGAAAGAGAGAATATTGATCACCTTTCGCACACGTGCATTGCGCACATCTGAGAAGTACACATTGTCATTGGCGTCTACCACCACGCCTATAGGATGATGCATCTGAGCAGTGGTAGCAGGAATACCCTCTCCATTGTAACCAGCTATGCCATTGCCCGCAATGGTGGTAATAATACCAGAAGTACTGATCTGCCTAACCCTGTTGTTGTCGCAATCGGCGATGTAAATACGCCCATCGTGAGCGACGAAAACACCCAGAGGCTTGTTGAGGCTGGCTGCAGTTGCCGCACCATTATCGCCGGCAAATCCGGAAGTACCGTTGCCGGCAATAGTATTGATGATGCCGGAAGTATTTACCATTCTCACCCTATCATTAGGACCATCGCAGAGATACAGATTGCCTGCAGCATCGAAGTTCATCCCCCAAATAAACTTGACCCGGGCCGCAGTGGCAGGGCCACCATCGCCGCTGAAACCTGCCAGACCGGGAACACCAGCTATAGTAGATATGATACCGGCAGTGGATATCTTTCTGATACAAAAATTATAAGAGTCGCTGAAATAGACATTGCCGGAAGCGTCTGTAGCAATACCCATGGGTGAGTTGATATTTGCCGCTGTAGCCGGACCACCATCGCCGCTATAGCCACCAGTGCCGGTGCCTGCAATTGTAGTAATAATACCAGCAGTATTAACTTTACGTATGCGGTGATTGCTCTGATCGCAGATATAAATATTACCGGCGGCATCAACATTCATACCCCAGTTGGCATTCATTCTGGCAGCTGTAGCCGGACCATTATCTCCTGCAAAACCAGCGGTGTTGATACCAGCTACGGTACTAATGATACCGGAAGGTGAAACCTTGCGGATGCAATTATTTCGCTGATCGTTGATGTAGATATTGCCTGATGGGTCTTGTGCAACACAAGTAGGCGTATCCAGCTGAGCCAGTGTGGCATCGCCGCCATTGCCACTATACCCGGCCAGTCCGTTTCCGGCATAAGTTGCAATGATCTGAGCAGAGGATGTATGGAATGAGCCAATGAAAAAAACTATACAGATCAGAAAGTATAGGTATTTCTTCATAATGCTCTGTTATGCTCTTTGTTTCCTGCCGGTAATGGGGTTAGGTAAGATCACCGGAACAATGCTATTGTAAATTTAGTCTGAAATTACATAAAGCGGGAATTTTAGACCATAATGAAAGTTAAAAAAAGATAAGGTTTAAAAGTGACTACTTGGTTAGCTTGTACCCCACAGAGATGCGGAAATAGGTTGCAGAAAGCGGGGTATTGATATTGTACCCCCCTTTCACATCTCTGGGAGCGGGGTTTTGCTGCACCAATGCATCTACCAGCCAGCGTTTGCTGTACTCATAGCTGACGCCCACGGTGGCACCAAAACGAATCTGGTTCACCCGGGTAGAAGGGTATAAGGGGCCGTTGTACTCTGATACAGGAGTACCGTTATAGGTAATTATTTCATTAACTGCAGGAGCCGCAGGCATAGCAGACTTAGCAGAAACTATTGTATCTACTACTGTAACTATGCCAGACTGCTTATAAGTTTGTTCGGTTACACCCTTCATCTGGCTGTAGATCATGTTCACACCGCCATAAACAGCCACTTTCTCATTCAGATTGTATTTCACCATTACAGGCAGCTCATATTCCATATAGCTACCCCCTGCCCTGTTTGTTTTCACTATACTGTCGTGAGACTGCGTATACCTGAGCCTGGAGTGATAATAAGTATCTATGCTGCTACCTTCTACTTTTATAGATGAGAAATTTCCATTGTTCACCACTTTGCCATCATTGTTTACCTGATAGTATGATTGTGAAGAACCTATATTATGCCAGGCAGACTTTGCATATTTTGCAGCAGGCTGCACCATGATAGCTACTTTTTTAGAAATGTTGTATTGCAGGTAAGGGGCAATAACATACTTGGTAGCGGCCACATTTTCGAAGCCACGTTCATATCCTCCCTTTATACCGGCACTCCAACGAGCAAAATCCAGAGGCATAACCTTTTTCTTTGTGTCTTTGGGAAGTGCTGTTTTGGGGAGGTTTTTATTAATTGCCAGTGGCTCTGAAGTCTTTTTAGCAGGTTCTGAATTGCTCTTTATTTCTTTATTGAGCTGCTGATCTTCGGTGTTATTCTGCGTCTTACCAGACTGTTCTGCGCCAATAGTATTATTTGTTTCTTCGCCTGCTTCTTCGCTGTTCAGCGATGCTGCGCGACCTTTAGATGGTTTGGTTGATGAATGATAAGTGTTTGAGTGTGACGGGTGTGCATTGTTACGTCTACCTGACCGGGATGAACCTGATGCAGGTTGATGACCCTGATTGTTATCTTCTGTAAATCCTGCTACTTCGGGTACAGACTGCTGAGCTGCTGAAGCATTATCGTCGCCTTCGCTGGCAATGGCATCCATTGCAGGCACTTCTGTTTCTGATGCTGAAGCTGTTTCATTATTTACAGCAACACTTTCGTCAGATGTTTCTAACTTATTGATATCCTGTTGTTTAACAACAGCATTATTCTTATCGGACTTATCGGTGAATTTCTGCACCAGCGACACACCAAGTACTGCAATGACAGATACCATGGCTACATGACCCAACCAACGGAACGGTGAGGTAGGCACTGCTGCAGGTGTAAGTGTATCCAGTTTTTTATCGAGGTCGGCCCAGACATCAGCAGGAGGCACCTCTGAATAGGAGCCCAGCTTTTCTCTGAACAGGTCATCGATATGTTTCTTTTTGTTCTCCACTTTTACTTATTTATAAGTGCATTAATTTTTTCTTTCAGTCTGCGTCGCGCATCGTTGAGGTGCCACCTGCAGTTGTTTTGTTGCATATCCAGCATTTTCGCTATCTCCTTGTGAGAGTAATTTTCGAAAACGAAGAGATTAAAGATATTCCGTTGCGTATCGGGCAATGTTTCTATGATCTTCAACAATTCTTTATGCGTCAATTTTTCAACCGGTTCACTATTCACATAGGCATCTTCGGGGGTAACCTCTCTCGTCATCCTGTCCTCCCTCATATTCTTGCGGAGGTGATCACTAACCGTATGCACTACAATTCGCCTTATCCACCCTTCGAACGCACCCTGAAACGAATACTGATGCAGATCTCTGAAAATTTTAAAAAATGCATCGTTCAATATTTCCTTAGCTACCGCTTCATTATTATGTATATACTTCTTCACTATGCCATATGCTGCCGGCGAGTACAAGTCGTATAACTTTTTCTGCGATGTTCTTGACAAAGCAATACAATCCTGTATCAGCACTTTCAGTTCATCGTGTGCCGATAAACTTCGTTCTGAAGTAGGGAAATGACCGCTCACATGTATTGCTTTTGCCAACGCTCTTTGTTAATTAATATTAGTAAATTCTTTAAAGAACCTACTAAACCAGCCTGAATAATAATTTCCGTTATAAACTGCCAGTTTGCCTACTTGCCTATAAAGGCGTGTAGTGAAAAGAAAATGTTAGTAACGTTCTGTAAATTTCCAATAAATGGTTGAAAATGAACAACAAAGTGCACCTTCATTATACCATTTAATAAAAAACACAGCTACGGGAACGTAATAAACCAACCTGACTGATATAATAACTCTCAATTAATAGACAGCCAATAGTCTGAAAAGGTTAGAAAGGAACTGCCAAAAATAAAAAAACAACTTATTTTCGCTGTATGGATAAGGGTTATGAAGAAAAATACCACTCGATGGAGCAAGACCATTGGTGGTATACATCAAGGAGATTGACCATATTAGGTATGATAAACGATCTGCCAAAGAATACCCGGATCCTGGATATTGGTTGCTCAGGCGGTGTACTGATGCAGGCCCTTATGTCAGAAGGCTTTACAGATGTAACCGGTATAGACTTCAGCGCAGAAGCTATAGAGCAGTGTAAGGCTAAAGGGCTGAAAAATGTACATGTAATGGATGCCCATTATCCCGATTTCAAGGATGAAGAATTTGACCTCATCATTGCATCAGACTGTCTGGAGCACCTGGAGAACGACAACATAGCCCTGGGCAACTGGAACAGAATACTGAGAAAAGGTGGCACCGGACTGATATTTGTACCGGCATTTATGTCTTTGTGGAGTGAGCACGATGTGATCAACCACCACTTCAGGCGCTATACCCGCGACGAATTGCAGCAGAAAGCAAAAACAGCCGGATTTGCAGTTACCAAAGCATCTTACTGGAATTTTGCTATGTACTTCCCTACCTGGCTCTACAGAAAGATGCGCAACATGACCAAAAGCGCCAAGGAGCAACCAGAGGATCATATGGATAAATTCAACCCGTTGGTGAACAGCGTGCTGAAGGGATGGATGAAGGCTGAAAACATGCTATTTGGCAGTACCGGTTTCCCGCTGGGTGTGAGCGTAATGGTAGCCGTGAAAAAATAGGCAACTTATCATTTTTTACTTGTCGGCAGAATGCTTACTTTTGCCGCCCAACCGCAGGTTGCAGCAATGCACCCGCAGCAATAAAGGAGAGATGCTCGAGTGGTTGAAGAGGCACGCCTGGAAAGTGTGTATACCTGTCAAAGGGTATCCAGGGTTCGAATCCCTGTCCCTCCGCAGAAAAATAGCCTCACATTGTGAGGCTATTTTGTTTTTTATGCGCGTTACAAACGAGCCGTCGTGGCATCCTCGTTATAAACGCCGACGAATAGGATTTCGGAACACAAATATATTTTACTGATAGCTTCTGGATGTTGCCTGTAGGGCATTGGCTCGAACGAGCGCTGGGCTGTTGGTGAAGAACGCCAACAACGACAGTAATTAGGGAAGCCACAAAAAAGGAGCTCCGAAGAACTCCCGTTTTTTTTATTAATTGTTCTTTTGCCTGCTAGGAAGCTTGCACCAGCAACGGAGAATGTCACCTATAAGCGGGTGAATGTCGTTATGTTTGGCGCCAAATCTAAATGTTTGAGTCGACGCATCGTAAGCGCCCATATCTCTATTAGATCCATCTCCTTCTAGGGGAAGATAAGCCCGCAAGTCGGCAAGTCCAAATCCATCACGCTTGTCGGCGTCAATAGAATAATAGCGCCACGCAGGATTATTGTGGCTGAAATCGAAGGACTTTAAACCGTTAAGTAACAAGTGCTGATTATTCTCATTGTTAAGATTGGCGTTTTTTCCGAAATAGCAATCATAAAAAAGTTTCGCGATGGCTTTTAATACAACTGGTTGCGCAGCAACCGTTTTTAAACGAGGCTTTTCGGACAAGAATTCCGGGATATTAAGAACTTCTTCCCAAAATATATTAGCGATACCCTTCTTATCCTCTGTTACATCTGCCGGAGTTGCACCGTTAATGTTAGTTTTGTTGAGAAACAACGAAGCATTTATACTGGCCAAAGATTTTCGCGTCATGCTGGGCTTAGTATCGTTCCAGTCAGCTTCATTAGAGGAATCAAATACCTCAAACCCAGAGTGAGGAAACATATCATCAACCAATACGTCAGTAACATAGTTGTTAATCGGATTCGAACTATCGTATTTGTTGGCTAAGGAGACATCGATTTTCTTTCCTAGTTGGTTAAGGTCATGAAATAGTTGCCTTTCTTCATCTATATCAAGACCCAAATGTATCTCAACCGCGATTTTGCAGAATGTACACATATCCTTGCACTCTCTCCAAACCTCAAGCTCGTCGGGCGAAAGAACATTCTTATGTTCTGAGAATATGGAGCCTTTTCCGGGATACTTGTGGTTGGAAGTAACGTGTTTCAAAAAGTCGAGCACTATTTCCACCCCGCGCCTTCTGTGTTGTCCATCAATAACCCAAAGAGTGTCTCCTACTTTTAGTGTGACATTGTGACCTACAACTTCATTATTGCGATCGATAATTTGAGATATATCGCTAATTGAGCCATCTCTAAGATTAGTTACTATAGGCGCAATTGTGTAGTAAACTTGTTTTCCAATTTTATCTTGAATTCGATAAAATGTGTCACTCACAATTTTACCGTGTTTGGGCATCCTCGATATTGCTGCGTCTAATAACGCCTTCAGGAAATAGGCTGCTAGTTTGTTGGCATGGACGGGGTCCAATGCTCGTTGAGCGCGTTCCTCCTCCTTAAAACGTGTGTTAGCAACATCGGAATGGTGACTAAGTTCAATCAGGCTTAGTGAACCAAGAAGGGTTAGCCTTCCTGCATTTAACTGTTTAAATACCTTAATTTTTTTACCCTCAGGTATTACTAGATTTTCAAATTGCTCTTCGAGCATTGCGGTTGAGATACTCATAATGTGTATTTTTTTGTTAAGCAAACCTATGAATAATCCTGGATAAAAAAAAATTCTTCTTGGATTTATTCTATTTCTTCCTGGATATTATTTTTATTTTCCTGGAATATGAAATAATGTGTGCGGATATAAACCTAAAAGGAATCACATTCCGTTGCTTTCGGTGAAGTAACACTGACAGCGGCAGAAAAGCTTCACGAAATGTGAAGCTTTTTGTCTTCATAAGCTCCCATTCTCAGTCGGTTGGATATTCCGCCCTGTCACGGTCTCAGCTTAGCCGACAAGGGTTCGAGTCCCGTCCGGTCCGCCTTCGCCCGCCAAAGCGGGCTATGGCGGACAAGGTCCGCATAACTACAAAACCCACACATTGCGTGGGTTTTGTAGTTAAAGAAGTGATGTTACTGCTTTATAAATCGGCTGGTAGTACTATTTTCATTTGATGAGATCTTTACGGTGTATACACCAGGCAGCAATCTCGAAATATTTATCTGTGACAGATTCTCTGCAGCTCTTTCCCAGATCATTACTTGCCCAAGAGCATTGAGCACTATTACTTCATTGACCTTTGAAGTAGTATTTATGTAGATATAATCAGAGGCAGGGTTTGGTGAAATCGAAACACCAATTACGTTATTATGATCATTGACATTTGTTAACCACGGAGCCTGACGGGCGGGTATTGTAGCAGTTATACAGTTTACATCAATTCTCATCAATTCAAAAAACTGACCATTTACATTCGAAAGGGTTTCCCTTGTTGTCATCATTCCAGTTACCAGAGAAACACCTATCAGCTCATATCCATTGTTGTAATAGTAGGTCATAGAATGTGGGTCTATTGTAGACCCTGAATTCAGACTATATCCTCCCTGATCCAGAGAAGAAGGTGATATTATTGAAACCACTCCTGTGCCGGGATTTATCTTTGCCAGATGTATGGTAGTGGAATCTACCTCTGTATAGTACACAGAGGGGTCGGTAGGATCATAAATAGTATCGTAATAATTTTGCCTTACCAGACCGTAGATTGAAGAGTCAGCACAACTATAAGTGAAGTTATCAAACATAATTCCGTTCGGGATCGTTATTCCTACATTCGAGTAAATGCCACCGGTATACATATCCACTCCGATAAAATTCGTACCTGTTGAATAGTAAAAAACTTTTTGATAAGGATCGATAGCACTCCCTGCAAGAGCATAACCGTTGCTCAAAGTAGATGTTGATATTTGTGTTATGACACCGGTAGTAGTATTAATAGTAGCCAAATAAACTTCAGTTGTATAGGTCATAGCAACCGAGTCATAAATAACCCGTCTGGCCAAACCATATACTGATGAATCAGAGTTATTGAATCTGTAATTATCGAAATAGCTTTCTGCTATTGGATTGGAGATTACAATACTGCCTGTGGTAATACCGGTAGTAAGGTTCACCGTTTTGATTTCATTAGCCCCCATAAAATAAAAATTATTATTATAAGGATCCAGCGCAGCACCAGTCAGATTCACATAAGTAGAGAGAGAAGTTGTACTGATGTTGCTTACAACACCTGTTGAGGTATTTATAGTAGAAAGATAAACAGCATTATATGGCGTATTTTTTCTAGCTAACCCATAAAATACGCAGGAAGATTGCGCATGAGCAAAAACAGTGAGACAAATTGAGATGATGGATAGGATCTTTTGTTTCATTTTTTTCAGAATAATTAAACAAATATAGGCAAACTCTATTCCAAAAAAACAGAAGAATGATAATCAGTTTCTATAGGTAGTTAACCATACCTGATATTGTTATAGGATCAGCGACTTCTAAACATACGGGTAAGCACAAGCAGGATACTGCTGCTAAAAAACATTACAATGTTGTGAACCATGAGTATCAGCTTAGTAAAAATTGAAAAAAGTTATTAGTCAAACATGGTGCGATCTTCTTCGTATCATATTCATAAATGTTAGAAAGTATTCTCAAAGCCGTCTCAACGATAATCTAACGATTTTAGTTGTAAATCAAACTAATACGTATACCTCAGGTTCCTCAATGTCCATTGATCACTGGTTCCATGCCTGTCACCCTGGCAATAGACGATGCTGTCTTTTGAATAATAGTAGGCTACCCCACTACCCATACCATATTGATAATAGTAGTAAGCTGTTCCAAAAAAGTAGATCTGAGCAGGCGTATCGGTACGAGAGTATTGGTATGTGTGACCCATAAAATCAATACTAGTGTCGTCTACAACTGTCAGGGCAAATGAAGTATCGGGGTAATAATAGAATTCATGGACCGGCGTGGGAAAGTGAATTCCGGATGCATCATAATAATGACTACCATGCCAGTTCCTTACACCGCCCATGCAAGAGGTTTTGGAAGATGTGGTTGGCTTGGCGTTATCGTTCTTCCTGCATGCAGAAAAAGAGAAGGCAATAAACAAAGCTATTCCGAAAGTGGTAGTAAATAGTAAACGCATGATGGGTGTTCTTAGATAATGTTTATCTGCAATTTCAGTGCCAAAGTAGGCATTACCTTGCGAGATTTGCAAAACTCACTCAAATATGAAGAAAACAAGACTAATTACAGTTATATATTTCAAATAACATGAAGTATTGCTGGAAAGCTATCAAACGATCATCAAACAGCAGGTAGTATAAGTATGTTGTTGGAAAAACGTGCAATTAACCGCTCAAGAGCGTTTTGCTTAGGAGGGAAATATTATTTTAGATCATACAGCGTTACCGTTTAAAATATTTCTGCTGCTTTACAGCTACCTTTACAGCCATTATGTCTTTATACACTACCGTAGCTCCAATAAGGATCACTTGTCATAATCGTATAGCACCTTATCTGGAACAAGAGGTAAAAGAGTTGGGATTTACTGTAGAGGAAAGCCTTATAACCGGAGTTCGCCTGAATGGCACCATCAACGACTGTATACGTCTGAACCTGAATCTGCGTTGTGCCAGTCAGGTATTATATAGCCTCAAAGGATTTGAAGCCAATAATGCAGATGATGTTTATGAAAACCTTTGCGACTATCCGTGGGAAACTATATTGCCTGACCCGGGTTACTTCTCTATTACCAGCAATGTGATGAATGATACCATCAACAACAGCATGTATGCCAACCTAAGGGTGAAAGATGCTATTGTAGACAGGATACGCAGCATAAGAGGCTCAAGACCATCTACAGGAGCAGAACTGACCGGTGCGGTCATACATCTTTTCTGGAAAAATGACCAGGCAGAGGTATTTATTGATACCTCCGGCGACTCGCTGGCAAGACATGGCTACAGAAAGATACCAGGATCGGCGCCTATGCTGGAATCGCTGGCGGCAGCAACTATTTTTGCCAGCAAGTGGGACAGAGTTTCGCCCTTCATCAACCCCATGTGCGGCTCTGGCACAGTAGCCATAGAGGCGGCACTTATAGCCACCAATACACGTCCCGGACTGTTCAGACTGAATTATGCATTCATGCATCTTTCGGGCTATGACGAGCAGGTATATCTGGAACAAATGGAAATACTGAACGATCAGATAAAAGATATTCCTGAACTTACTATAATAGCAACCGACCGTAGCGAACTGGCTGTTACCAATGCCAAAAAGAATGCGATTGCAGCAGGCGTTGCCGACCTTATAAAATTCTCGGTTTGTGATTTTGCTGATACAGAAGTGCCGCAAGGCAAAAATGGTATCACCTATATGAATCCTGAATATGGTATGCGCCTGGGTGAAGAACAGGCACTGGAAGAGGTGTATAGCAGAATAGGCGATTTTATGAAGAAGAAATGCGGCGGCTATTTTGGCTATATATTCACCGGCAACCCTAATCTTGCTAAAAAAATAGGGCTGAAAGCCAAAAGGAGAATAGAGTTTTATAACAGTACTATAGACTGCCGCTTATTGGAATTTGAATTGTATGACGGCAGCAGAAGGACTATGAGGCATGGCGAAGGCAATGAAACTGTTTAGTTTTCAGCAAGTTTTATTAGCATAACAACCGATTTTCAGCTCACGCTACATCTATTATATTCGCCGTCGCAGCAGACGAATGACCAATGCAAACTTTACAAGAACTACAGAACGGAGCATTGAAGGGTGCTGTTTCTTTGAAACTATCTGAGGAACTCAGCTATTTCCCGACAGAGATATATGAGCTTGCAGATACGCTGGAGATACTGGACCTATCGGGCAACCGGCTGAAGGAACTCCCTGCAGACCTTGGGAAACTCACTAATCTGAGGATCTTATTCTGCTCAGACAATCTGTTCACAACTCTACCCGAAGTGCTGGCAGATTGCCCGCTGTTGGATATAGTAGGGTTTAAAGCCAACCATATAACAACCGTACCAGCGCATGCGCTGAACCCCAATCTGCGCTGGCTGATACTTACCAATAACCAGGTAGAAGTGCTTCCGGATTCCATAGGCAACTGCCACCGGATGCAAAAACTAATGCTGGCCGGCAATAAACTGAGTGACCTGCCTGCAGCATTGAGCCAATGCCGCAACCTGTCATTACTGCGCATATCGGCCAACAGGCTAACTACCCTACCCTCCTGGCTGCTTACCATGCCACGCCTCAGCTGGCTGGCAACTTCCGGCAATCCTTTCAGTTACCAACCCAAAGCTGTTTCTGTACCATTGATCAACTGGCAGCTGCTGCAAACAGAACATGTACTGGGGCAAGGTGCATCGGGTATTATCTATAAAGGAATACTGCAACAAGGGCATGAAAGTAAGGAAGTAGCAATAAAAATTTTCATGGGTGATGTTACCAGCGATGGCCTGCCCGAAGATGAACTGAATGCATTTATTGCTGCAGGTAATCATGAAGGATTGTCGCAATTAATCGGGCAGATCACAGATCACCCGGAAGGTAAAAAGGGCGTGGTAATGGAATTGATGGATAAACGTTTCTATAACCTGGGGCTACCACCCAGCTTTGAGAGTTGTACCAGAGATGTGTTTACCAACTGCAAGCCAATATCTGCAGCGCAGGCTGTAAAAATTGCCAACACTATAGCTTCTGCCGCATGCCATCTTCACAGTTTGGGTATCATGCATGGCGACCTCTATGCGCACAATACGCTCATTGATGAAGATGGCAACACCTTGCTGAGCGACTTTGGTGCTGCGTCGTTCTATGATGTAACCAACACCGAAATAGCTATAGCCAGAGAGCGGATAGAGGTAAGTGCATTCGGATGCCTGCTCGATGATCTGCTGCAGCTAAACAAAGACACATCGGCACCTGCCATCATCGCCAGACTCGAGACGCTGAGAGATGCAGCTATGGCACCAGATGTTCACTCAAGACCCGACTTTAACTATCTGCACAACGAACTCCTGCTTCTGCAAGAACTCATTTAATCATCTGCATATTTCACACAACAAAGGTGGCTCTTGCGGAGCCACTTTTGCAGTTAATACGATTGTAAGATCGGAAATTAAGCCAGATCGAACCTGTCCAGATTCATTACTTTGTTCCATGCAGCTACAAAGTCCTGTACAAATTTCAGCTGTGCATCGTCGCAGGCATATACTTCTGCGAGTGCGCGCAATTCTGAGTTGGAACCCAATATCAGATCGGCACGTGTGGCAGTCCACTTCACGGTACCGGTCTTACGATCACGACCTTCAAAAACATCTTTAGCTTCAGAAGTTGCGAACCACTTGGTGCTCATGTCCATCAGATGCACAAAGAAATCGTTGGTCAGCACTTCGGGACGTTTAGTAAAAACACCATGCTGCGACTGATCAGCATTTGTGTTCAGTACCCTCATGCCTCCCAGCAATACTGTCATTTCGGGAGCGGTAAGATTGAGCAGCTGCGCTTTGTCTATCAGCATCTCTTCTGCAGCTGTTGCATAGCCGGCTTTTGTATAATTGCGGAAACCATCTGCACGCGGTTCCAGAACGGCGAATGATACTACATCTGTTTGTTCTTGTGTAGCATCGGCACGACCAGGAGTAAAAGGCACAGTTACAGAATGACCTGCATTTTTTGCAGCCTGCTGCACAGCAGCACAGCCACCGAGTACTATAAGGTCGGCCATAGAAACAGCCTTGCCATCAGTCTGCGCATTATTGAATTCCTTTTGTATCACTTCCAGCTGTGCCAGAACACCCGCCAGCTGTGCCGGGTTATTTACTTTCCAGTCTTTCTGCGGTGCCAGACGAATACGGGCACCATTGGCACCACCGCGCTTATCGGACCCACGGAAGGTTGCAGCAGAAGACCAGGCCGTTGACACCAGTTGTGCTACCGGTATACCAGCTGCCAATACCTTAGTCTTAAGAGCAGCAATATCGTTTTCATCTATTAGTTTATGCTTCGCCTCTGGTATCGGATCCTGCCATATCAGCACTTCTGCAGGTACTTCTGTTCCCAGATATCTGGCACGTGGGCCCATGTCGCGATGCGTCAGTTTGAACCATGCCCTTGCAAAAGCGTCAGCAAACTGATCGGGGTTTGCCAGAAAATTCCTCGATATCTTTTCATACGCCGGGTCGACTCTCAAAGCCAGATCTGCGGTGAGCATAAATGGCGCATGACGCAATACAGGATCATGAGCATCGGGCATCAGACCAGCTCCTGCGCCATCTTTGGGACGCCACTGGTGTGCTCCTGCGGGGCTCTTGCTCAGTTCCCATTCATAGCCAAACAGATTCTCAAAATAGTTGTTGCTCCATTTGGTGGGCGTGGTGGTCCATGCACCTTCCAGGCCACTGGTGATGGTAGCAGCACCGTTGCCTCTGCCAAAAGTATTGTTCCAGCCAAGGCCCTGCTCCTCTATGCCTGCGGCTGCAGGCTCAGGCCCAACATATTTACCAGGGTCGGCTGCACCATGTGTTTTACCAAATGTATGTCCACCCGCTATAAGTGCTACTGTCTCTTCATCGTCCATAGCCATACGACCAAACGTTTCGCGGATATCGCGGGCCGATGCCAGCGGGTCAGGATTGCCATTAGGCCCTTCCGGGTTCACGTAGATCAATCCCATCTGCACAGCGGCAAGTGGATTCTCCAGTTCGCGATCTCCGGTATAGCGCTGATCTGCCAGCCACTCCTTTTCTGCTCCCCAGTAAATATCTTCTTCAGGCTCCCACACATCAGCGCGGCCGCCACCAAAACCAAATGTTTTAAAACCCATAGACTCCAGCGCACAGTTTCCGGCAAGTATCATAAGGTCTGCCCAGGAGATCTTGCAACCATATTTCTGTTTTACAGGCCATAGCAATAAACGAGCTTTATCGAGATTGGCATTATCGGGCCAGCTGTTCAGCGGGGCAAAACGTTGCGTACCAGAACCTGCACCTCCCCTGCCATCAGAAATGCGGTAGGTTCCGGCACTGTGCCATGCCATCCTAATGAAGAAGGGACCATAATGTCCATAATCGGCCGGCCACCAATCCTGAGAATTGGTCATGAGCTCGAAAATGTCTTTTTTCAATGCCTTCAGATCCAAACTGTTGAATTCAGCTGCATAATCGAAAGCCTTACCCATAGGATCAGACAGATCGGAATTCTGCCTGAGTATATTCAATTTCAACTGGTTTGGCCACCAATCGCGGTTCCTTGTTCCATTACCTGCACTTTGTTTCAATGAGCCGCCAGAGAAGGGGCATTTGCTCATGCTGTTGCCAGCTGATGTGTCGTTTGTCATAGTTTTGATAAAATTTATTTCTAATATTAAAATTATGACATTATTCTTGCATTTCCTATTCAAATGAATAGATAAGCTCTATATCTGACCAGAATCATTTCTATTAAACATACACGCGCAAAACCCGCCTAGTGGCGGGTTTTGCGCGTATCTAGTCAAGATCTCTGAAGAAAGAATTGTAGTTAGGCAACCTGTTTTGGAGAATAATATTTATCTCTCAGCCAGAATGCTACATTCACCAGAATTATAAGCGCAGGCACCTCTACAAGGGGACCTATAACCCCTGCAAAAGCCTCTCCGCTATTGATACCAAAAATACCTATTGCGACCGCAATTGCCAGCTCGAAATTGTTGCCGGCAGCAGTAAATGCAATAGATGTATTGGTACTGTAATCGGCTCCCATCTTCTTGCCCAGAAAAAAGCTAACCAGGAACATAACAGCAAAATAGATGACCAGCGGTAATGCTATGCGCAAAACATCAAATGGTATCTGCACTATCAGTTGCCCTTTCAGACTGAACATGACCACTATGGTAAACAATAATGCTATAAGTGTGATGGGCGATACAAAAGGAATGAATTTGTTTTGATACCACTCTTCACCCTTTGCTTTCAGTAAAAGTGCTCTGGTAAGGAAACCGGCCAGAAAAGGCACACCCAGGTATATGGCCACACTCTCAGCTATCTGACCGATGGTAATGTTTATATCCATTCCTTTGATACCAAAATATGGAGGCAATAAGGTCACAAAAACATAGGCATATACACTATAAAGCAATACCTGAAAAATGCTATTCAGAGCCACCAGACCGGCAGCATATTCCCTGCTACCCTCAGCCAGTTCATTCCATACTATGACCATGGCTATACACCTTGCCAGACCTATCAGTATCAGCCCCACCATGTATTCGGGCTGGTTGTGCAGGAATACTACTGCCAGTATAAACATAAGTACGGGCCCTATTACCCAGTTCAGCAATAGAGATGCAACCAGGATCTTTGTGTTGCTGAAAACATCCTTCAGTTTGTCGTATCTCACCTTGGTAAATGGCGGATACATCATCAGTATCAAGCCAATAGCAAGTGGAATATTCGTAGTACCGCTTGAAAATGAATTGATGAAACCTGATGATGAAGGTATAAAATAGCCAATACTAACCCCTATGGCCATTGCCATAAATATCCATAAAGTCAGGTACCTGTCCAGGAAACCAAGTTTCTTTCGTTCGTGCGCAGGGGCGCAATTATTTGCAGACATAAATTTTAAGAACAACTTTCTTTAAGGAAGACAGAAAACTATTCATTGCAATATTACGATGAATAAGTGTACTTCCAAATTAGTATATAGAAAACCAATCAAACAGATTAAATAAGATATGCAAAAGACAATTATTAGTTAACAATTATAGTTCTTGATATTTGGAAGCTATAAAGGCATTACTTTTGTTTAACTATTTTAGTTTTTATTTAAACAGAATTCAATTAAGTGTTTTAGTGCAGCAGAATAAAACCTACAATTATGATTGATGATAATATAAACTACTGCTACTATAGTGACCTACCCTCTCCTGCTTCCTACGATTTTTCTGAGCTTACAGAACATAATACAGAAAAGAAACAACTGAGTGAAGGTGATATAGATAGAATAATCGAAATGGCATGGGAGGACAGAACGCCATTTGATGCTATTCAACATCAGTTTGGCTTGTCAGAATCAGAAGTAAGGAAGCTCATGAAGCGGGAATTGCGCTTTAGCAGTTACAAAAACTGGCGAAAACGCGTAGAGGCCTGCAGTACCAAACATGCGCAATTGCGTTCTGCAGATATTACCCGCTTCAAATGCGACAGACAGAGAGCTATCAGCAACAACAGAATTTCGAAAAGATAATAGCAACACAACTCAAGACAATACTAATCACACATTAACACACACTCAAATGTCAAATTTAGCATTCAACAAAACAGATATTCAGGGTTGGGAACAGCGCTACAGAGCTGCTTTCATCAATTCGCTGGGTGGCTTCAAAAGTCTGGTTTTGGTGGGAAGCCGCAACCTGAATGGCAGTTCCAACCTGGCGCCTTTCAGTTCATTGTTTCACATTGGCGCAAATCCTCCCCTGTTCGGTCTCATATTCAGGCCTGATACAGTGGAGCGTCATACATTATCAAATATTCTGTCATCAAGGGTCTTTACCGTGAATCATGTAGCTGAATCTTTTTATAAAGCAGCTCATCAGGCATCTGCAAGATACCCGGCTGAAGTATCAGAATTTGATGCAACTGGACTAACTGAGGAAATAAAACCCGGATTCTATGCACCATTCGTGAAAGAAAGTCATATCAAGATCGGAGCCGCTTTCCGCCAGAAGATAGATATAGAACGAAACGGCACTATTATGCTGCTTGCAGAGATAAAATACGTGTCCGTACCTGAAAAGGCGATAATGGCAGATGGATTTGTGGATCTGGAAAAGGCAGGAACAGTAACATGCTCAGGATTGGATAGTTATCATACGACCAACCGCATTGCACGTCTTTCTTATGCCAAACCAGATACAGTACCAACCATATTATAGGCAAACAACACAAAGAATGCTCATTCATGCGGCAAAACAATAAAACAGTTAAAAAGGGAGATCTGCCTGCAAAGAACTGCATTGTATGTAACAGGCCTTTCAGCTGGCGAAAGAAATGGGAGAAAGTATGGGATGAGGTAAAATACTGCAGTGATGCCTGCCGCAAGTCACGAAACACATAACCACAGAAAACTCCCCCCTCCAGTTAGCTCAATACTTCTTAATTTAGTTGCACGAAATTGACTGACATGAACGATCAAGTAAGAAATCTGGAACCAAGTGCAATGTGGCATCACTTTGCCGACCTGAATGCAGTACCCCGCCCTTCTAAAAAAGAAGAAAGAGTAATTGCTTTTGTAAAAGCTTTTGGTGAAAGCCTGAACCTGGAAACTTTGGTAGACCAGGCCGGCAACGTAATAATAAAGAAGCCTGCCAGCAAGGGCATGGAAGACCGTGAGACCATAGTTATGCAAAGCCATCTGGATATGGTGCACCAGAAAAACAGCGATACCACCTTCAACTTCGATACACAGGGCATAGAAATGTATGTGGATGGAGATTTTGTAAGGGCAAAGGGAACCACCCTGGGTGCCGACAATGGTATTGGTGTTGCTACCATTATGACGCTTCTTGCATCAGACAACATACCTCATCCGGCAATAGAAGCATTATTCACTATAGATGAAGAGACGGGCATGACCGGGGCATTGTCGCTGAAGGGTGGCTTACTCTCTGGCAAAATGCTACTGAACCTTGATACCGAAGCAGATAACGAATTGACCATAGGCTGTGCAGGAGGTATAGATGTTACAGCTACAGGTAGCTATACACAGGTAGCGCCTACCGGCAACAGTGCGTATCGTATTACTGTAAAGGGTCTTACAGGTGGTCACTCGGGTGGCGATATCCACCTGGGCAGGGGCAATGCCAATAAGATCATGAACCGCATACTGCTGAAACTGACCAAAGAATACGGCATCAGTATATCAGGTATCAACGGGGGCAGCCTGCGCAATGCAATTCCTCGCGAGTCTGTTTCTGTTATTGTGGCAGACAGCGCTCATGCGTCAGCTATAGAGGAAGCAGTAGCAGCATTAACTACTCTTCTTACCGATGAATATAAAGTCACTGACGCTAAACTGTCCGTAATCATAGACAAAGCCGATGTGCCTGCTCATGTTATGGATGCCGGATTTCAACACAAATTACTTCGTTCGGTGTATGCTTGCCCTAACGGCATATACCGTATGAGTCCTGAAATAAGCGGACTGGTACAAAGCTCCAATAATGTGGCACGTATACTTGTTGCCGATGGCAATTACAGCCTTCAGTGCCTCACCCGCAGCTCTGTGGACAGCGAAAAATATGATCTGGCAGATGCTATAGGCAGTGCTTTCGAACTGATGGATGCGCAACTGAGCTATAGCGGTATTTACCCGGGATGGCAGCCCCGCCCCGATGCACCGATCATAAAACTGATGTCTGAGCTGTATAAAGAGATGTTCAACGAACCAGCGCATGTAAATGCTGTACATGCGGGACTGGAATGTGGCATTTTAGGCACCAACTATCCGGGTATGCAGATGATCTCTTTTGGCCCCAATATTACCGGTGCGCACTCTCCCGACGAATGTGTACAGATATCTTCTGTTCAGAAATTCTGGAAATACCTGCTTGAAACGCTGAAAAGGATACCAACCAAAAACTAAGCAAACTATTTACTGCTAATACTGCTACTGCCCGTTTTCTGTAAGATTACGGGCAGTAGTACTTTATATACCTATACATTGCAGCGAATTAGTGATATTTACAGTCAGAAATCAATACTTTGCTGCAGGCAGAAAAAAACACATCACTTATCAGATCCGAAGCTGAACGGCTTGGGTTCAGTAGCTGCGGCATAGCCGTGGCAACACAGCTTGATGATGATGCCCGCCGACTGGAAAAATGGCTCAGCAAGGGGCACCAGGGTAAAATGCAGTATATGGAAAACCACTTCGATCTGCGAACAGACCCCAGAAAGCTGGTACCCGGCGCCCGATCTGTGATCACTTTACTGCTCAATTACTACCCAACAGAACAACAACAGGACCATGCTCCCAAAATTGCAAAGTATGCCTGGGGAACAGACTATCACTTCGTTATCAGAGAAAAGCTGAACGAATTGCTGGACTATATACAAACCAATATAGGCGAAGTAAATGGCCGGGGTTTTGTAGATAGTGCGCCTGTGCTGGAACGTAGCTGGGCAGTGCGCAGCGGACTGGGGTGGATAGGAAAGAACGGCAATATGCTCACCCGTCATTCTGGCTCCTTTTTCTTTATTGCTACTCTTATTACAGATCTGGATCTTATTGCAGATGCACCCTTTGCTACCAATCATTGCGGCACCTGCACCCGCTGCATAGACGAATGTCCGACACAGGCGATAGTTTCTCCTACGGAAGTAGATGGCAGTAAATGTATCTCCTACCTTACTATAGAACTGAAAGACGCATTGCTACCGGCAGACCTCCAACCCAAAATGGACGGATGGATGTTTGGCTGCGATGTATGTCAGGATGTATGCCCGTGGAACAGATTTTCCAAACCGCATGCCGAGCCAAACTTCACACCCATACCAGAGATCCTGAACCTATCGCTACGGGAATGGGAAGACATGAGCGAAGAAACTTTTAATAAGGTTTTCCGCAAGTCGCCCCTGAAACGCAGTAAATGGAGGGGTATACAAAAAAATATAGGAGCCCTGAGGCTCCTATATCCGGAATAATATCGTTTGTATTTGATCAATGATTGATCTTCAACACGATCTCATCCAGGCTTTCCTGTGCCAGCGGATGATAATTGTGCTTGTAACGGCCATAAATGCGTTTGGCCATTTCTTCACCATTGGGTGCACGCATCATTTCGGTATACAATGGTTCCAGGAATTTACGCCTTCCTATAGTACTCAGGAAACGCTCCATGGCCGGGTAAGCCTGATAATAATTGGTGCGTATGGCCAGAATGAACCACATGGCCGCAATTTCGCTGTTGTTGGTGTTGGTAAAATGGAAGGCATCATCCAGTGCATTCATCTGAGAAGGCATCAAACCTTCGGGCATACCCCTCAGGAAGTGCAGCCATTCGTGTGTGCTCCAGTTTACAAACGCCATCTCTTTTGGGTCCAGGCCATTCAGGAATTTCTCTCTGTCCAGATCCACTTTATTGAACAGCTCATGTCCGGCACGCGGGCAGTTCGACGGAATACCCGGACCATAAACCCATTCTTCTATGTGCAGGCTTTTGCGCAATGTAGTGTCCTGCTTTATAAGGCAGGTATCCATGTAGTTTAAGAATGTCTCTGTAGTAACTGTTTTGAAAGCGTGCGCATTGAAGTACTTCATCAGGAACTTATCGAACCTGTCGCGACCTGCTTTTTTCTCTATCAGCCTCAGGAAGTGGCAGCCCTTTTCATAAGGAATATCGTTCATGCCATCATCAGGATCTTTGCCATTCAGGCTTAGCTTCAGCCATGTTTCCCTACTCTTTGGTCCGAAATGAGTCACCGTACTTTCCAGATCCTGATAACCCAGTTCCCATAACATGTCAGAGTAGCTTTCGCCCATCATCTGCTCCATTATGCGGCGCTCGAAGTAATTGGTAAAACCTTCATTCAGCCAGAAGTCGTTCCAGGTAGCATTTGTTACCAGATTGCCACTCCAGCTATGTGCCAGCTCATGCGCTATAAGACTCACCAGAGATCTGTCGCCCGCTATGATAGATGGTGTACAGAAAGTAAGTCTGGGGTTTTCCATACCACCGATCGGAAAACCAGGAGGACAAACCAGTACATCGTACCTACCCCACCTGTAAGGACCATAAAGCTGTTCTGCAGTACCAACCATTCTGCCCACATTCTCAAACTCCCAACGAGCCTTGTCTATCATGCCCTTTTCAGCATACACACCCGTACGATCATCTATACCTCTGAATTCCAGATCACCAACAGCCAACGCCATAAGATAGGCAGGTATTGGTTGCTGCATCCTGAAACGGTAGATACCACTATCGTTCACTATATCAGAGTTTTCGGCACTCATCAGCGCCAGCAATCCCTTGGGCACCTTTACCCTTGCAGAGTAAGTGAACCTGATGCCTGGCCCATCGGGACATGGAATCCAGGAACGCGCATAGATCGCCTCAGATTGTGTGTAGAGGAATGGAAATTTCTTGTCGTGTGTTTGCTGCGGAGACAACCACTGCAATGCCTTGGCACCCGGTCCGGTCTTGTAATAGACCACAACACTTTTGCTGCCTGCGGCAATTGGTATATGCAGCGCCCTACCCAGATAGGTGATCATACCATCGAGCTTATTATCCACCTTCACCCCGTCTACCAATGTACTGTCAATGGTAAGATCATAGGTATCCAGTACCAGTTCCTTCATGCCATGATCGTTGGCTATGGTCCAGGTGGCGCTACCGCTTATCTGTTTCCTGTCCATATCCACGCCTATATCCAGATGCAGGTGTTTTACCTGCACACTGTCGGCATTAGAGAGCGTGTGCTCATCTACCCATTCTTTTGGGTCTACCTTTATAAGTGTGCTGGCAGGCTCTTTTGTCTTGTTCTTACAAGCTGTGAGCGATACCGCAAGCAATAAATAAATACCGGCTTTTTTGAACATATAAATCCTTTTCCTATTATAGATCGACACAAATATATTGCAGATCTGTTGCTATTAAGCCCCCAAAATTAGTCAAAGGCATTGGTATAACGGGCAGCACCCTCTTTTTAACCAAAAAAATGTGCAAAAAATACTTAAGACGATGGCCGTAGTTCCATTTTGATTTTATACTTCTGTAACTTGCATCGATATGTCTCTGAAAGGCAAAAAGATAGTTCTGGCCGTTACCGGCAGTATAGCAGCATATAAGACCCCGCAACTGGTAAGACTACTGGTAAAGGCGGGCGCAGAGGTGCAGGTATTGCTTACCGATGCGGGAGCTCATTTCGTTACCCCTCTGTCATTATCAACAGTATCGGGCAAACCGGTATTGCATAGTGTTACCGATGGCGCAACCTGGAACAACCATGTGGCACTGGGTCTCTGGGCCGATTTGATGCTGATAGCACCATGCAGTGCCAACACTTTGGGTAAGCTTGCCAATGGCCTGTGCGATAATATAGTATGTGCAGTTTATCTCTCTGCCAGGTGTCCTGTATTTGTGGCTCCGGCTATGGACGAGGATATGTGGAAACACCCCTCTACCCGCGCCAACATCAAAAGACTACAGGACTACGGCAACCACATCATACCTACAGAATTTGGCGAACTGGCCAGCGGACTGGTTGGCGAAGGCCGTATGGCTGAGCCAGAGAATATAACCGCAATGCTTGGTTCATTCCTTGCCGGAGCAGCCCACAAACCACTTAAAGGTTTGAAGGCTATGGTAACAGCCGGGCCTACTTACGAGCGACTGGATCCGGTACGTTTTATAGGAAATTTCTCTACCGGTCGCATGGGCATAGCTATTGCCGAGGCATTGGCAGCAGCAGGCGCAGTGGTGACACTTATTACCGGCCCTGTGGAGCGCAGACCACAAAATCATGCCATAAGTGTGATAAGCGTGGAAAGTGCGGAAGAAATGTATGAAGCCGGAATGGTATTGGGCAAAGAAACAGACATAGCCGTTCTGGCAGCAGCTGTAGCTGACTACAAACCAGCCACACAGGCGACCAATAAAATAAAAAAAGTAGACGGACAGGACGAATTGAGCCTCACCCTGACCCGCACTAAAGACCTGCTGGCAGCACTAGGCAAAATAAAACAGCCCTGGCAAACGTTAGTTGGCTTTGCGCTGGAAACTGAGAATGAGGTAGAAAATGCCCGTAAGAAACTGAACGGCAAAAATGCCGATATGATCGTATTGAACTCGCTCAAAGACGAGGGGGCCGGTTTCGGGCACGACACCAACAAGATCACCCTGCTCGGAAAAGACGGCAGTGTGTCACCGCTGGAGTTGCAAAGCAAACGTGATGCCGCAACAGCTATAGTTGACCATATTACCCAATTGAGATATGCTGAAAAGACTGCTTAGTATATGTATGCTGGTGTTATGCAGTATCCCGGGTTTTGCCCAGGAGCTCAACTGCAAGATCACCATCATGCGCGACAAGATCACCGGTTCCGGTGTAGACCCGCAAATGTTCACGAACATGCAGCGGGCCATTACCGAATTTATGAACAGCCGTCGCTGGACAACCGATGAATTTGCCTCTGCAGAAAAGATAGACTGCAATATCTTCATCAACCTCACTGCCAACAATATAGGAGGAGATCCAAACACATTCAACGCCACTTTCAGCATACAGGCATCCAGACCTGTTTACAATTCGGGCTACACCACCAATATTGTCAATTTCGTAGACAAAGATTTTACTTTCAAATTCTCTCCCTTCAATCCGCTCAACTTTGATGAAACAAGGGTTAGTGGATTCGACCCGCTCACATCCAACCTTACTGCCGTACTGGCCTATTATTCTTATATAGTGCTGGGGCTCGACTATGACAGCTATTCACCTGCCGGTGGCACCACGCTGTTCAAAAAGGCACAGAACATTGTGAACAATGCACCAGATACCAAGGGAATTGGCGGATGGAAACCTTCTGAAAATAACCGCAACCGCTACTGGCTGGTAGACCAGATGCTCAATCAGCGTTTCCTTGATGTTCGTAATTTCTGGTATACTATGCACCGCGAGGGTCTCGACAGTATGTCATCAAAACCTGTTGAGGCACGTACACGTATACTCACCAACATCAAAAAACTGTATGCAGTAAATAAAGACAACCCAAGTTCCATATTCATGCAGTTCCTCTTCAACGCCAAGAGCGATGAAATACTGCGACTGCTGGAAATGACCCCTAAACAAGAGCGTCAGCAATACATCACCCTGCTTTCGGTACTGGATGTTGCCAACTCTGCAAAATACAATGCACTGAAATGACGATCTCTTCAATAAGTAATTTCACTGCTTTGCGCCACTATTTCCTGCCAGCTGTTGCTGCTTTGCTGTTACTCCATTCATGCAAGATGAATGACAACAAACAAGCGCCTGTTTCCAGAGAAAAAATGCAGGAGCTACTCACCGACATCAACATTGCCGAGGTATACAGCACTATGGTTCTGGACAGCACCCACAAGGGCGGCACCAAAAATGCAGATTCTCTGGCGGCCTATTATCACTACATCTTCGAGCACCACCATATTACCAAAGAAGAGTTCGAGAAGGGCATGATCTGGTACAAAGCCCATCCCGATGAGATGGATTCTGTGATCAACGGGATGATGCCGGTAGTAGAAAAATGGCTACCCGGCAGTAAATAAATATTAAATATAATTTTAAATTTAAAATAAATACGCCACGCAATCAGGAGTGAATACCCGTTTATGTAGCGTATAGATCAAATAAATTTACCGGAAAGAACTATTCAGGCCACTTAAACGTCATGGTCTTTATCATATCAGGGTGCAGACTGGCTAATACCGGACAGGTATAAGCAATATGCTCTATCTTGGTTTTCTGTTTTTCGGTAAAAGGCTTACTCTTTGGGAAGCTCATTTTGATCACAATTTCTCCAATGCGGCGAGGGTCTGCGACCATTATTTTGGTCACTTCGCACTCTGCACCTTCAATATCAAGTTCATGTACCGGTGCTGCAATGCCTATTGTGGTAAGGATACAGGAGGCCAAAGCAGTAGCCACCAGATCTGTAGGCGAGAAACGCTCACCTTTTCCCATATTATCTACAGGCGCATCGGTCTCTATAGCGCTGCCCGATCTTACATGTATTGCCTGTGTGCGCAGGTCTCCGGTATATGTTACGTGTGCGGTCATAGTTTTGGTAGTGTTAAAAATCAAAGTTAAGACTCTGCCTGATGAAGTTTATTTTTTTGGATGAATAAGTATGAGTAATTTAGTAAGTCTTTATGAAGGGCCTTATCAGAAGTTTGATCTTATTGGTTCCCTGCACGTGCATTACTATTTTTGCGCATGCACAGGATGTATTCAGGTCATCTGCAGATACTACCGGAAAGCCAGCTCTTACAGCTGCTATGCGTCAGCCACCCAAGGGCCCTAAACCTATAACCGGAGAAGCCAGTTTCGGATACAGGCTGCACACCAATGGCTGGAGCACCTATGTAGATCTGGGCAAGGTAAAGTCAACTAATTCCAAACAGGCAGATATGTTCTACAATGTTACCTACCTGCAACTGGAATTTTCTGAGAAAAAAAGCAATAAGCAAGAGAAACTCACTTCAGAGGTCAATAACGGTAATGGAAATCCCAAATACATTTACGGAAAGATCAATAACTTCTATGCCCTGAAACTGGGTATTGGTTACCGCAAAATGCTTGCCGGCAAACCTGATCCGGGTTCTGTTTCCATACACTGGTCGAATGTGATAAGCGGTTCATTGGGCATGCAGAAACCATACTACCTGAATGTATATAGCGACCCCAATGCCATTAAATACGAAGAAGATTCCAAAACTATGTTCCTGGCTAAGTCGTTCATTACAGGCAGCGCCGGTTTCGGTACCGGACTGAGTGAAATAAAAATGATACCCGGAGGCCATTTCAAGTCTATGCTCCATTTCGATTTTGCTGCCAACAGGAAAAAAGTAGTGGGTGTAGAAACCGGTATCAGCATAGATTATTACGCAGAACCTGTTGTCCTGATGGTCAATCAGGAATCAAAACCATACTTTATTGACCTTTTCATGGCTTTCCAATTTGGGAAACGTTGGTGATGGTCGTAATTTGCACCCCGATATGCAAGAATTGCCAGTGATCAGTAAAGCAGAAGCATCTGCTACAGAGCGTCAGAAAAAGCCGAATTGGCTCCGTGTTAAATTGCCCATCGGCGAAAGCTATCGCAATGTGCGCAACCTTGTGGATACACACAAGCTGCATACCATTTGCGAAAGCGGCAACTGCCCCAATATGGGCGAATGCTGGGGTGAAGGCACAGCTACCTTTATGATACTTGGTAATATATGCACCCGCTCCTGCGGCTTCTGTGCAGTAGCTACCGGCAGGCCAGACCCTGTAGATTGGGATGAACCGCAACGTGTAGCAGAGGCCATTTACCTGATGAAGGTGAAACACGCAGTACTTACCTCTGTAGACAGGGACGAACTGAAAGATGGTGGTTCCATAATATGGGCCAACACCATAAAGGCAGTACGTGCGCTGAATCCGGAAACGACACTGGAAACACTTATCCCCGACTTCAAAGGCGAATGGGACAATCTGCAACGCATCATAGATGTTGCCCCCGAGGTAGTATCTCATAATATAGAAACAGTGGAACGCCTCACCCGCAAAGTGAGGATACAGGCGAAGTATCACCGCAGTATGGAAGTGATTCGCCGGCTGAAAGACGGCGGTATGCGTACCAAAAGCGGCATAATGCTGGGTCTGGGCGAAGAGAAGGAAGAAGTACTGCAAACCCTGCAGAATCTTGCTGATAATGGCTGTGATGTAGTGACCATTGGTCAGTACCTGCAACCAACCCAGAAACACCTGCCGGTTGCCCGCTTTGTGCATCCCGATGAATTTGCATTTTACAGGGAGGAAGGCTACAAAATGGGTATCGATTATGTGGAAAGCGGGCCGCTGGTTCGTTCTTCTTATCATAGCGAGCGCCACGTATTTGCAGGCGAAGGACGCAAAAAATGGCAGGCACAGAAAAATGATCAGCCAACAGCCTGATCTTTTCAGCACAATTCAACTAATTTACTTTGAACCGGTCTGCACAGTATTGGAAGGATAAATTAATGCTCACCGCTCATGTGGAAGGTGGTGCATTTGGCGAGGTATACCGATCGGAGCTAACCCTGCCCCGGGAGGTACTTACTCCCGAACACAATGGCACCCGCAATGCCATGACCAGTATTTACTTTCTGCTACAGGAAGGAGAATTTTCGGCACTGCACCGCATAGCATCAGACGAGCTGTGGCATCATTACGATGGAGATACACTTTGTATCTATGAAATATTGCCAGATGGCAGCCTGCGTAAGCACCTGCTGGGAACCGTGGATGGCACTATGCCCTTCGTGGTGATAAAGGCCGGTAGCTGGTTCGGATCCAGAGTAGAAGAAAAAGATGGCTATACGCTATGCGGTTGCACTGTGGCTCCGGGTTTCGATTTTGCCGACTTTGAGCTGGCCGACAGGGCTGCACTTACAGCAGCCTATCCCTCCCATGAAGCTATAATAACTGAACTTACCAGATAATTACTTTTTACCCATTGCACCGAAACTGATATTCAATACTACATTAGCCTCGTTAATGTGTCCGGGCAAGGCACCTGCATACCTGCGCATATACATCAGTCCCAGCTCTGCCTTACAGTTTTTGCCAGGCGACAACAATGTACTCAAAATGACCCTGTGCTGGTCTATGAGCCTGCTACTGGCCGTGGGGATAGTATTCACCAATAGTTCGTAATAGGCACTAACACCCACTGCCCTGCCCCTGTCTAGATGAATACCCGGCCTTATACGCTCCCGTAAACCATAACTACCATCATCAAACCACCTCGACTCTGCTGCATACCGGCAACTACCCTTTAGTTTGTTATAAATGGTACGTTCATACTCTGCCATGGCAGATACCCTGTATTCTTTCCTAATTGGGATTAGCTCATCACCCGCCACCATTGTAGTCTTATACGCCCCGAAATAACCAACAGGAGAAACACCAAACCTCCAGTGTTTCGAGCCGCTGTAATAGACCCAATCTCTGAAAGAATAAAGAGATCTGTATTCCAGCATATTCATATCGCTGCCCATGCTCTGCCTGCGCAATTGCAGCTCTGCATCATTTCGCCATTTGGTAGCAACATTTGTTTGTATTGTTGTACGCAACCAGCAGTTATAGTGCTGTGCATGAACCTGAATAACTGTAAGCAAAGTGAATGCGGCATACCCTAACGTATGCCGCACCACTCTATTCATTACAACGATATTCACTTTCACTATTTACTGTTTGTTTGTATTTTTTCTTATAACCTATTTACCAGTGTTCAATTACAGCAACGTAGTTGGGCAAACATATTCTGTGAGGGAGAACTTTGCTGAATCCTTTATGGATTTGAAACCGCCCTTCACATCTATCAGGTTCTTATAGCCACGTGCTTTCAATATAGAGATAAAGATCATAGACCTGTAACCACCCGCACAATGTATATAAAAAGCGTCATCCTTATTCAGTTGCTGCATACTGTCATTCACATCATCAAGCGGTGTATTCACAGCGCCACGTATGTGCTCGCTCAGGAACTCACTTCTTTTGCGCACATCTACTATCGCTATCTCGTCTGATACCTGCTGACGTGCAGCCAGTTCTTCAGCACTTATAGAAACAATGGTATCGATCTCTTTTCCGGCTTCTTTCCAGGCTGCATAGCCACCATCCAGATATCCGATACAAAAATCATAGCCTACACGTGCCAGCCTTGTTATCACTTCATCTTCAGTGCCGGGATCTGCTATCAGCAGTATCTGCTGTTTGATGTCGGGGATGAGTGCCCCAACCCATGGTGCAAAGTTGCCCTTGATACCAATATTCACCGAACCAGGCACAAAACCTGCAGCAAACAACTGCGCATCGCGTGTATCGAGCAACATAGCACCTGTTTCATTGGCTGCTGCCTCAAACGCAGCTACAGACAATGCCCTTCTTCCCCTTTCCAATACGGTATCTATAGACTCATAACCACCTTTGTTCATCATCACATTCAGCGGGAAGTATGCGGGAGGGGGCATCAATCCGTTGGTTACTTCTTTTACAAACTCTTCGCGGGTCATATCTGTACGCAGGGCATAGTTACTTTCTTTCTGATGGCCCAGTGTATCTGTTGTTTCCTTGCTCATATTTTTGCCACAGGCACTACCTGCACCATGTGCAGGATATACTATAATGTCATTGGCCAATGGCATGATCTTATTCCTCAACGAATCGAATAATAATCCTGCCAATTCTTCCTGTGTCATACTAGCAGCTTTTTGTGCCAGATCAGGCCTACCTACATCGCCAATAAACAGCGTATCGCCAGAGAAAAGGCTGGTAGTTTTTCCATTCTCTTCGGTGAGCAGGAAGCAGGAACTTTCCATAGTGTGACCGGGCGTATGCAGCACCTTGATTATAGCACCACCCAACCTGAACTCCTGACCATCTGTTGCGATCACAGCATCAAAACCCGGAACTGCACCCGGTCCATATACGATCTCTGCACCTGTTTTACCAGCCAGGTCCACATGACCCGATACAAAGTCGGCATGAAAATGTGTTTCAAAAACATACTTTATCATAGCGCCATCTTTGTTAGCTTTCTCAATGTAGGGTTGTACTTCCCTCAACGGATCAATTATAGCAACTTCGCCATTGCTTTCAATGTAATATGCGCCTTGTGCCAGGCAACCCGTATAGATCTGTTCTATTTTCATAAATCTGTTGTTTATTTATTTTTTTACAAAATTCAGCTTTCTGTTTTTCTCCGTCAGGAACATTTGTACCAATCTCACGCAAGTAATACTTCTTTAATGAGAATAAATATGCCCATGGTCAGCACAAACCATCCGAAACCCTTTTTTAATTGTTCTCCTGGTATTTTCGTAGCAAGCATTGTACCTGCTACAATACCGCCAACTGCAATACCTGTAACGGGCAACAAGAATGTCCAATCAGTATGTATAGTACCTATATCGCCGGCAAACCCAGCCATCGAGTTCAATGCAATAATTAGCAACGAAGTGCCAACCGCTTTTTTCATGGGCAATTGCAGCAGCAACACCATTGCGGGTATAAGCAGGAAACCTCCGCCTGCACCCAGCAAGCCTGTCACAATACCTATACCTATGCCGGCCATCACCAGCCTTACTAAAACGCTCCTGCCCTTCGGTGGCTCAGCAACTTCTTCTTTTCTGCCTCTTATCATAGATACAGATGCAGCTACCATCAGCAGAGCAAACAGTATCATAGTAGCCATCTGCTTTGTTACAACCATACTACCTGCAGAAAATAATATACCGGGTATAAGTGGAACCAGAAAATGCCTTACCAGCAGCACAGTAATGATAGAAGTGATACCAAACAACAAAGCTACCTGCAAAACCACATTGCCTTTGCGCCAGTTGCCCAATGCGCCTATGAAGCTGGTAGCCCCCACAACAAACAAAGAATAATAAGTTGCCTGCATAGCATCTATGCCAAACAGGTATACAAGAACAGGCACAGTGAGGATGGAACCACCACCACCAACCAACCCCAGAGATAAACCTATAAGCACACAAGCAACATATCCTGCTACTAACATATCTCAAAGATGAGTACAATCTGTTGCACCATAGGTAACATTTGTCACACAACTCATTTATTAAGCTTGATAAACAACGAAGATAGCCTGCTAAACAACTGATAATCAATGCCTTTTAAGCAACATTTTACACTACTAAAAAAATTAGCAAATTGTTTTGAATTGAGCAATTTTGTACTAACTTTATACCCCAACAACCAAACTTATTTAATCTAAACAAAAACTTACTGTATGAAACTAAGGATCTTCGCAAGTATGCTTATGTTAGTATGCTTATCACTGTTCAACTCATTTACTGCTAGTGCACATGGTGGCTGTCAGAAAGACAATTGCTGCCGCCCTAAGCATCATGCTACCTGGGGTCATCACGGCTACATCTACGGCCCTGATGGATACTACTCTAAGCACAAAGGTGAGTGCGCTGGTAAATGCGAAAAGAAATGTGCCGGCGAAAGCAAATCTTGCTGCGACAAGAAAGCTGCTTGTACTAAATCTTGCGATCGTACTTATACACGTGCCCGTTACCACCAGGATTGCTGCGGTCATGGTCACCTGCACACTGAAGGTAAAAGCAACGACTAATCTCGTTTGAATGATATAAGAAAGCTGCCTATGGGCGGCTTTTTTTATGCCCATACATTTCTTTGAAACATACAGCTAGATCTACAAACTACAGTTCATAAGTATGCAGGCTATATACCGATGGCCTCAGACAAAAAGGAACAACTAACAGCAGAATAGAAATGTAAAAGGAATAGCCATTACGGAGTATATCTCATCGTATAGAATTGCCGACAAGACATTAAATTGGAAGAAAATTTGAAATTAGCTATATCGGGAATGATATAAACTAAAAATCTTCGCAGTATAGTTTCAATTAGAAACTGACTTGCAAAGCAAACTACAGGTAAAATGCTGCAGATGAAATACTGAAAAAGCAAAAAAATAGCTACAAATAACCCTGAAGTTGTGATGCAGGGCTATTTGTAGCTAAATATCTACTAATACCAGTGGTAGTAATTTGTGTGGTTGTGCTCTTTCACTTCGCTCTTCCAAGCTTTTTTGTGAGCTTTGCGGTGCTTACGAGCAGCAGCGAATGGCCTATCCTGGCACATTTTCTTTTTTGCTTTGTATTCTTTCTTGTCGCTTTTCCAATCTTTCTTCCAAGCCTTGTAGCAATGGAATTCTACTGATTCGGATTTGGAGTCATCTCCATGTGCTGAGGCGCTATTTGCACCAAATAATGCGATCGATAAAAACGCTAGTAAGACGAAATTTTTCATTCAATTTTGTTTTGTGGGAGCAAGATAAGTAATAAATCACATTTCACATATACTACGATGCAATTTTTTTTTATTTACTTCATAACACCCTGTTTTTTCTTCAATAAAGTAACTTTTACTTAGAGCCAATCTGTCATCTTTTATTAAAAAAACCATTTTCCCGGATTCTAAGGGTAATTAACGTTGGGCAATTCGTTGTAAATTTTCTTCACTACAAAATACTTCGTTTTGCCATTTAGCTTATAGCTGATCAGTGCTATGCCTTCGTATTTTATAGGTGGTGCTGTATTTAGTTTTTGCTCCGTTGCTACACCATCGGGGTACATGGTCTGATCATTGAACTGAGTACCTACAGCAATTTCAAATTGAACACCTTTTTTAGTAAGTTGTTTTTTTACATTACCTGCACTGTTGGCCGACTGTTTTATTTCCAGTTGCACCATCTGTCCGTCAATCCATACCTTGTCTGGCAAGGCAATGCGCATAGCCTTGTCAAAAAGCAATGTGTAATAATAATTACAGCCATGCCGGCCTGCTATTCCCCCGCTCCAGCATTGGCGGGTAGCTTGAGTAAGCTGCTGTGCATTACCGGCAACCGACAAACAAAATATTACAGCAACAGAAGACAATAATTTCTTCATAGATATCTTATAGATATTAAAGTTACAAAACCCATTGCCACAAGATAGTCAGTTAAAGAATAATTTAACGAGCTTTTGCACCTATAAAGTAGTCTTTAGGTATTGGTTTCGTTATTTTGCAGCATGATGAAAAGACTCTTCTCTTTTATCCTTGTGGCTCTGTTGGCTTTCCGGGCAGGTGCACAGACAGACTCTGCTGCTTTGCAGACAACAACAAAAAGCCATTTACGTATCAGCCTGCTCACCTGCGGTGTAGGCGAGCTTGTTTATGAGATATTCGGTCATACTGCTGTGCGCGTTATAGACAGCACCATTCAGGGTGACCTCAGGGATATAGTCTATAACTACGGCATGTTCAATGGTTATGACGAGGGTTTCGAAATGAAGTTCATGCGCGGCAAGCTACCTTATTATGTGGCCAGCTACCACTATGGCGATTTTATGATGGAATACACTGAACTGGGTCGCAGTGTAGAAGAGCAGGTGTTGGAAATAAGCGATAGTGCAAAAGAACAGATCAATGCCTTTTTGCAGGAAAATGTGCAGCCAGAGAACAGGTATTACAAATATGACTTCTTCTTTGACAACTGCGCCACTCGCATACGCGATATTTTCCCTACCGCATTAGGCAGTGGATTTGTTTACGGCAACGCACTTCCTGCAGGCAATCTTACTTTCCGCGACATCATCAACAAATACTTCTACCGCAGGCATTGGGAAAGAGTAGGCGTAAATATTCTGCTTGGTAGCAAGATAGACAAGCAAATGACCAATTCGGACATTATGTTCCTGCCTGACTATCTGAGCGACGGATTGGATGGAGCCACACTCAATGGAAAAAAAGTAGCCACTCCTCCAACACTCATTCTTGATGGCAGCAAACCGGTATCGCCTGGCGCCAATCTACCCATGCTGCTCACCAGTTGTCTGTTGCTGCTTACTATTGCCGGAACTTCTTTAAAGAAATTAAAATTACTGGGTCGCATTATGAGCGTATTGCTGCTGCTGGTAAGCGGACTGCTGGGCTCCCTGCTGATCTTTATGTGGCTGGGCACAGACCATCAGGCGTGCGGCAACAACTTCAATTTGCTCTGGGCGATGCCTATCAATCTGATACTTGCCTTTACCAAACCCAAGGACAAAGACAAGTATGCGATCATAGCTATGTTACTTATTGTTGTTTCCCTGCTACTGCATGTATTCAAGATCCAGGGACTGGTAATAGAGTTGATACCGCTTTTGTTGTCTTTGCTGGCAATCCACTTCAATATATACCGTAAAAGCAAAGAAGCGAAAGCTGCAAAAACCGCAACTACAGTTTAAGTACTACATCTATAATGACTCAAGAACTTTTTTATCGTAAATCGGGCTCAGGACCTGCAGTAGTGTTGCTGCATGGCTTCCCCGACAGCGGCATAATTTGGGAACCAATTGCTGCTACACTGGCAATGTCACATACTGTAATTGTCCCCGATCTTCCGGGTACCGGCAATTCAGCACTGGAAGGACCTGCCATGCTGCCACAGATGGCTGCTGGTATCTGCAATATACTGACCAAAGAAAAGATAACAGAAGTGGTTTTGGTGGGTCATTCCATGGGTGGCTACACTGCACTGGCATTTGCAGCTTTGTACCCACAGATGGTTCGCGGACTCAGTATGGTACATTCTACACCAGCTGCCGATGATGATGAGAAGAAAAAGACAAGACTAAAAGCCATAGATATTATACGAAACGGAGGTAAACAAGCGTTCATTAAACAAATGACCAGTAACCTTTTTGCCGAAAATTTCAGAAAAGAACACCCCGAAGTATTGCAATGGAAAAATGCCCGCGGACTGGAAGTAAGCATTGAAGGTCTGGAGAATTTCTACAGAGCCATGATAGCCAGAGCAGATAACACCTTGCTATTACACCAGGCCTCATACCCGGTGCAGTGGATAATGGGCACTGAAGACAGCCTCATAGACTACCGCAGAATTTTAAAAGAATGCTTTCATTCACATGTAAATTTCGTAACTTTATATGAAGGATGCGGACATATGAGCATGTTGGAATGCCCTGATAAACTTACCGGAGATCTGCAGGAATTCCTTGCTTATTGCTACCATAAACCCTCTACCCCATGATAAAAAGGATACTCCTTATTTTCCTGCTGTTTCTGGTCACCAAACCGGCCGTGGCTTCGCATATTGTAGGCGGAGAATTTGGCTACAACTATCTGGGCGACACAGTAATAGCAAGCAGAGTTTACCATAAATATAAGGTCACCCTATACATCTTTCAGGACTGCCTCACAGGTGTACCAGACGCTATCAATCAGGACAACCCGGCATTCTTCACCGTTTATGAGAACAACGGCTCACAGATACCGGTGAATGTAGATACCAACATAAGGTATAACCCAAACAATGGTGGTGCCATTACTGTTCCCGGCAACTTCAGTAACGATTGCATCAACAAAGCACCGCAGATATGTCTGCTGCGCAAAAAGTTCGAGAAGATCTATTATTTCCCTTCCAGTTCATCGGGTTATGTAGTAGTATATCAGCGTTGCTGCAGAAACTCAAGTATCATCAATGTCATTTCACCCGGCGACCAGGGTGCTACCTACTCGTGTACTATTCCGCCAACTACTATTCGTAACAATAGTGCAGTTTATAAAAACTACCCGCCGCAGATCATTTGCCTCAATAACCCGCTCTATTACGACCATTCAGCAACAGATGCCGACGCCGACTCACTCACCTACGAGTTTTGTCCGGCACAGGTAGGAGCTACAGATGCCGACATAAAGCCTGTTATAGCCTACCCGCCCCCATTCGATACTGTTGCCTACTTCCCTCCGTTCACCTACAGCAACCCCATTTCGGGCTTACCCGCTATTGCTATAGACCCTGAAACAGGTATCATTACGGGTTCTCCAAATCGCATTGGTCGCTTTCTGGTAACGGTTTGCTGCAATGAATGGAGGAACGGAATTATCATCAATACCACGAAAAGAGAATTCCAGTTTGTAGTTACAGACTGCTCTAAAAAAGTAATTGCCGATATACCGGTATACTCCAACTTACCAAATACTTACATCATCAATTGCGCAGACTACACCGTGCACTTTGTCAACACCAGCTCTGGAGGATTTTCTTACAAATGGACTTTTGATGTAGAAGGTAATCCGGGCATAACCTCTTCAGAGTTCGAACCGAATTATTCTTACCCAGACACAGGAACGTATGTAGTGAAGCTGGTAGTAAACCCCGGCAGTACCTGCCCCGACAGCATTACCAGATACGTGAAGATATACCCTCAATTCTCGGCATCTTTTACAGATACGGGTAAGTATTGCCCGGGTTCGCCGATCACTTTCTTAGACAATACCACCTCTACCATTAAACCTATTCTTTACTGGAAGTGGAGCTTTGGAGATGGCACTACCTCGCAAGAGCAGAATCCGGTACATACCTTCAAAAGGGGCGACACCTATAATGTGGTACTGATCTCTGAAAATGCAAGAAACTGCACAGATACAACGCTGAAAAGACTGGTTATTCAGGATTTCCGCCCCTTTGCCGGAGACGACACTGTGATCGTAAAAGGTGAATACATACAGTTCGATGCCAAGGGAGGCAACAACTACCTGTGGTCTCCGCAGCTGAACCTCAACGACACCACCATATACAACCCCAGGGCCAGTTACCCGGATACCGGCTACTACACCTACATGGTACTCATGAAGAGCAGCTATGGCTGTGTGGGTATAGACACAATGAGTGTACTGGTGGTAAACGATGCTTCGCACGCCATGCCTACCGCCTTCAGCCCCAATAATGATGGAGTGAATGACATCTTCCGCCCAATGGCTGTTGGTTACAGAAGCATACGCTTCTTCAAGGTATTCAACCGTTGGGGAGAAGAGGTCTATGACGGCAAATCGCTGGAAGAAGGATGGGACGGCACCTGCAACAACAAACCCGCCGAATTGGGCGTATATTTCTGGCAGATCAGCTATATAGACCGCTTTGGCAAAGAAGGCATCTGGAAGGGTGATGTGACCCTTATACGTTGATAAACTACTATGTAGTTTGTAATGATGCGGCAACACTCAGGAAGCAGGCAGTATCAATACTTTAGAACAATAAATATTCAGAAAAAGAAGGAAAAAAGTTTTGCAGGAACAACTTTGTTTGTATTTTTGCAGTCCCAAAACGGAATAAAAACATTCCTCCTTAGCTCAGTTGGTTAGAGCACATGACTGTTAATCATGGGGTCCCCCGTTCAAGTCGGGGAGGGGGAGCAAGACAGATAAGGGTTTCAGCTGATTACGACTGAAACCCTTATTATTTGAAAAGGAAACGCTGCGGCACTATTTTCGGCACCAAAGCATCCGGAATCGTAATAAAGAATATTCCTCCTTAGCTCAGTTGGTTAGAGCACATGACTGTTAATCATGGGGTCCCCCGTTCAAGTCGGGGAGGGGGAGCAAAAAAAGGGTTGCACATTATTTAAGTGCGACCCTTTTTCATTTATATTTGACACATGTACATTTCTATCACTGGTTTGAAACCGAAAAACTTCCTGAGCGTGTTTCGTTTCTGGACATTGGCTATACCCTCCTTCCGCCAGGCACAAACTGCCAAGGGCAATCTGCATAGTGCTGTAAAAAAGATAGATGGCTACCAATGCACCCTGTCGGCATGGGAAAGCCGCGATGTGATGCTGGATTTTATGAGAAGCGGAGTACACCTCAAAGCCATGAAATCCTTCCACAGCATAGCCACCGGCAGAACCTATGGATATGAAGCCGAAACTATACCTTCGTGGGAGGAAGCCTTTGCAACCCTGCAAGAGAAAGGGAAAAATTACTAGGAATACCTGAACAGAACTACCCTACCGCATACCTTATTGGCACATTGCAGCTAATCCCTTATAATTGCAGTAAGAAACATGTCCTGCGATCATAAATACAGAAAATACCTCGAGCTCAATACTATCGACTTCGAGCCCACTACCCTCATTATTGGCACATTTAACCCGCAATGGCCGGATGGCAATGATGCAGCATGGTTTTATGGTCGAACAGACGAAAACTTCTTCTGGGATATTCTGCCTCGTATTTATGACCAGTCGTCCATGCTGCACGATGGGAAAGAGAAATGGCAACAA
The DNA here is from genome assembly GCA_943331005.2 of Bordetella parapertussis. Taxonomy (GTDB): domain Bacteria; phylum Bacteroidota; class Bacteroidia; order Chitinophagales; family Chitinophagaceae; genus Nemorincola. The sequence continues at coordinate 22,503 of CALQJX020000007.1, read as the reverse complement.
TTTTGTTGTTCAAATAAAATTGCCCTGACCGATCTTATTACATCTATCGACGATGCTAATGAGCAGAGCAAAAAACACAACAAAGTACTTGGCGGCTTCTCAGATAAAGCTATTGTATACAATTTCGACGATTTCACGTTCACCAACATTATTGGTATTCTGCAAAAACATAGCAGCATAAAAAATGTCTACCTTACTCGAGGTGCTACAGAATCATTCTGGAAACACCTCTGGAACCCGATCGTACATTACTGCAATGTGCACGATCTGCAGCAGCGGATACTACTTACCCCTACTGCAACCGACCTATACCAACACGAAGCATATAACAACGACAACCCTGATGCACCTATTCCTCTTGTGCAGGATTACCTGCTCATGAGATGGCAACAGGAATGGCATTTTTAATGATTTGTAGTGGGAGAAATACAGAGCATTTCAATCCTCACACGCTCATATTTATAACAATTCAGGCTGTTGGTATATATTTACTTCTACCTGATCATCAAACTTGTCCATCATGAATCAAATTACCATGCAACATATGGCTGCTTTAAAAATCATATGGGAAAACACCCGTATGGGAAGTAAAGAAAATAAAAGGTCTTTCGATTTTGACACCAACCAGGTACTTTCTGCATGCGGAAGAAATACAGAAGAAACACTTAAGTTCCTATATACCAATCAACCTACATTCGATGCTTTCTGTCTATGGTTATCTCTCTACCCTGCACAAGATGTAGTAATAGACGAAAATGATCCATCACTAACCGTTGCCCAGCTTAACTTCTGGCATAAGAACGGATACATTGTCATTAATAATGCTATTTCAAAAGCAGATAGTGAAGCAACACGCACAGCGATCTGGAATTTTCTGGAAGCAGACCCTTACGAACCTGATACCTGGTACAAACCACACCCTGCCAAAAATGGCATGATGCTCAGTTTTGTACACCACCCTACCCTCGATAATAACAGATATTCTGCTAAGATCAGAAAGATCTACAGCGAACTTTACGGACACAATAACATATACCTGCAGGTAGACAAAGTAAGCTATAACCCACCTGTATCAGAAAAATACAGATTTATGGGGAGTCCGCTCCATTGGGACGTAAGCATCGCCCCTCCAATTCCGGAGGTATTTCAGGGTCTATTATATCTGAACGACGTTGAACCCACAGATGGCGCTTTTCATTGTGTACCCGGCTTTCATAATAAAATCAAAGAATGGCTGTCTGCATTACCTGAAGGTGCAGATGCAAGGGCAATTGCTGTAGAAGAGCTTAACCCAATTGCCATAGCCGGTAAGGCTGGCGATCTGATAATCTGGCACCATGCACTACCTCATTGTGCCACACCCAACACAGGCACCCTGCCAAGAATGGTGCAGTACATAGCATGGAAACCCATAGGCATTACCGAAAATAAAGTATGGAGATGACATGACCTCTGTACACTTATAGCCATTCATTCATTTGGCGTACCTTAGCAATGTCATGACAAAGACCGCGCTCCTCCTTATATTACTGTGCATAACCATCATTCACTCTTGTGCTGCACAGGTAGTACCAAAAGACATAAAGGCTCAGATGACAGTATTGGACAATATTTGTCAGACCTGCCTCGATGCCGGCTCCATACCATTCTCTGAATGTGAAAAAAACCGGCAACGCAAACTGGACACTATGCTCAATACTGTTTACCGGGAGCTGAGGATAACACTGGATCAGGAAACCATAGAGAAACTAAAAAAAGATGAACGTGCCTGGCTAAAGAAAAGGAATGCCAATATAGAACAAGAACAATCTAAGATAGGCAGAAGTGATGCGGGTATTGATGCCGACGAAGCCATGGCAATAGCCAGCGACTCTTATTTTATAGAACAACGCATATTGGAACTACTCAAAAAACTGAAAAAATAAGCTATTTCTTCAGTCAGAATAATGCCTGTATTTTATACTCCGGCACCTTGCAAAACAATAAAATATTTTTTTGTATTAATTATTAAGTCTACCTTTACATAGACAATGGCCCTCTGCCTTTGCTTTTTCTGATCTGCTTAGATATTTCTTTCTCCTCAGTTTTCGCTTCCCAGTTGCCATATTATTTACTGAAGAAATTATATCAATAAACACCTTTCTTTTTGTTCGTAACATAACTTAGGAAAGACCATAAAACAGCATCATCCGTTCTGCTCATTCGTATATTTACTTTTCTGCAGAATGTATATTCAATAACCGGCCACATAAACTGCAGCCAAAAGAAAAATAAAATAAATATAGTATGAGTGAAACTTTTGCCAAAAAGGAAAAAGAAAAGAAAAAAGCCAAGGAAAAACAAGACAAAGCTAACAAAATGAAAGAGCGTAAAGCCAACACTTCCAAAGGCAAAAGCCTGGAAGATATGATGGCCTACCTCGATGAGAACGGAAATATATCATCTACTCCACCGGATCCTAAGAAAAGAAGGGAAATAGATATTGAAGATATACAGCTTGGTGCTGCTAAACCAGCAGAACCGGAAGATGTGACACGAACAGGTGTTATCGCTTTCTTCAACGACGCCAAAGGTTATGGCTTCATTACAGACAATGTGAGCAGGGAAAATGTTTTCGTACATGCTAACCAGCTTTCGCAGCCAGTAAAAGAAAGAGATAAAGTTACCTTTGAAAAAGAACGCACGCCGAAAGGACTCAATGCGATCAACGTCAAAAAAATAAACTAAGAATAAAAGAGTACAATTAAATACAATTATTAACAACAAAACAATTAACAATGCAAGAAGGTACAGTTAAATTTTTCAACGGAACTAAAGGATTTGGTTTCATCACACCAGCAAATGGTGGTCAGGACATCTTCGTTCACGTTTCTGGTCTTTATGACGAGATCCGCGAAAACGACAAAGTGACCTTTGAAGTACAAAACGGTAAAAAAGGACTGAACGCGGTTAACGTAAGGATCGCCTAAGCTATTTCTGATAAATACTTTAATACAAAAGCCCCTTTCGGGGCTTTTGTATTTTATGCAACTAATACTATTAAAACTATTCTTTACCAGAAAGTTTGCTGTAAAGCAGAGATGCATTATGTGCAAAGTTGCCCCACCGGTTCACTATAAAGGATCGTCCTGCCTCTGATAATGACCTGCGTTGCTCATCATCAGTAAGCAGCAACTGCAGCGCATCAGCCAATCGGGCTACATCTTTGGGTGGCACCAAAATACCGTTCACGCCCGTTTCTATCAGTTCCGGATGGCCGCAAACATCTGTAGTGATTACCGGTAACCCTGAAGACATAGCTTCAATATTTGCATTGGCCAATCCTTCCCAGTGAGACGGCAGACAGAAAATATCTACTGCATTATATACCTCTCTGACCTGTTGCGGTGGTACTTCTCCCAGATTCCTGAAATTATCCTTTAGGCCTCTTTGGGCAGCTTCAACATCAAGATCAAATTCCGGAGACCCCGAATGCACCCCGACCAATACGAAATCCGGTGTCTTGCCCTTTATCTGCGCCAATGCATCAAAAAGATCCAGCCACCCTTTACGTGCTATGGCTGTTCCCACATTCAGTATCAACAGCTTATCCTGAGGTAATTGATATTTTTTCCTAAGATCAGCTTTTTCTGATGCGGATACCGGTTTGAAAAAATCATGATCCACACCCCAGTTCACTACATCATAAGCCAGCTTTTGACCTACTATCTTGTTGGTTTCCCTGCCCAGATAATCGGCACAGGCAAAACGCATATCTGCTCCCAATTGCAACTCCTTAAATGCTGCCATTGCGCCGTTATTCTCATAGGGCCAGACAACCACATCGTCTCCTATAGAGAGTATGGCCGACTTCAACCCGAGTTTATGCGCAGCATATTGCACATTCACCGACTCGGGCAACCATTGCGAAAAGAAGATATCTGTAGCAGGATCTGCTTTAATATTCAACTCCTTAAAAAGTCCTGCTACTGCATCGGCAAACTTCTCTTTGTGACTACGTTTGTCCAGCGCATAGGGCAACATATTGGCTATACGTGGATGATAGACCTGTATGCCATCATACACTCTACGCTTGGGATATTCGGGGCCCTTGTGTTGCCATTTGGCAGTAATACCTGCCAACGGAGCAGGAGGCCGCCAGCTTACCGGCAAAACAACGCTCAATTCGGCGCCTTTTTCTATAAGCCCTTTATACTGCCTGTGTGCAAATATTCCTTTCCATTTCTCGCCGGGAGCATCGAATGGATAAAAGGAAGGAAAAGCCCAAATCCTCATCTGTGATCACTTTTATTAGGTACAGTTCCGAACAATTGGGAACCTGCTGTAAAAGTAGCGTACTACATTCATAATGTGAACAAACCTATCATTTCGATTCAAACAACCTTAAAGATTGAGTGCAGATGCACACATTAACCATACCATTAGTATTTTTACTTCCACAACCGATCAAATAGCCGAAAATGGAAGTAGCAATAGAGAACAGCTGGAAAGAAGAACTGAAAGAAGAGTTCAGCAAACCCTACTTTCGGGAAGTGACCGAATTTCTGAAGAAAGAGAAGCAGGCAGGAAAAGTGATATACCCTCCCGGCAAACTCATCTTCAATGCATTTGAATGTACGCCCTTCGACAAAGTGAAAGTGGTGATCATTGGTCAGGACCCCTATCACAATCCCGGTCAGGCACATGGGCTGTCATTCTCTGTTCAGGACGGTGTAGCGCCACCACCTTCGCTGGCAAACATATATAAAGAGATACAAACCGATCTCGGTGTAGCCATATCACGTACCGGCAATCTGGAAAAATGGGCTAGGCAGGGTGTCTTATTGCTTAATGCCTCACTTACCGTAGAAGCCAACACCCCTATGTCGCACAGCAAAATAGGCTGGCATCTCTTTACCGATGAGGTAATAAGAAAAGTATCTGCGGGCAAAGAAAACGTAGTATTTCTCTTATGGGGCAAGTTTGCACAAAACAAAGAAACCCTAATAGATGCCTCCCGTCATCTGGTTCTGAAATCGGCCCACCCTTCTCCTCTTTCGGCCTATAATGGCTTTTTCGGCTCCGGCCATTTCAGTAAGGCCAATAACTGGCTGCGCGAAAAAGGGGAACAGCCAATAGACTGGAGTCTGTAATATCTGTTAAAATAACCCCATTTTAGCCTTGCAGCACAGCAGCAGAACAACTTTTATACCCTTTTTTCGTTGTTTTGCAGCATGGTTTCCTATTGGGTAAAATCTCCTAAATGGCTCAAAAAGTTCTTCCCGGAAGATATGATCTGGGATATGCCGCCATTGAATGAGGATACCATTTACATTACATTCGATGATGGCCCCCACCCAACCATCACCCCATTTGTACTAGATCTGCTGAATCAATACGACGCCAAAGCCACTTTTTTCTGCGTTGGCAACAATGTAGCCCGGTATCCGGATACCTACAAGCAAGTACTGCAAGCCGGTCATACAGTTGGCAACCATACCTACAACCATCTGAATGGCTGGCGCATCAATAATGATCACTACCTGAAAAACATCCATCAGGCTGCGCACCACATTCATAGCAGATTGTTTCGGCCGCCTTATGGCAGAATGAAACTGTCTCAGTACAGAAAACTAAAGAAGGCAGACCCGAAATGGAAGATATACATGTGGGATATACTAAGTGGCGATTTTGACCAGCATATTACCCCCCAACAATGTCTGGAGAATGTGCTGAACAACATAACCCCGGGTTCCATCATTTTATTCCATGACAGCGTAAAAGCCCGTGAGCGTATGGAATTTGCGCTGCAGGGCGTGCTGGAATACTGCAAGCAAAAAAACTGGCAAATGAAACAATTGCCGGAAGCATAACCAGATCTCAGACTACTTAAGCACAGGAAATAAAGTAATTTTGCCGCATGATATTTGTAGATACCCACACGCATCTGTATGATGAAAGACTGATCAATGACGAAGAGCAGGTGCAGCGGGCCATAACTGCCGGAGTTAACAAACTGTACATGCCCAATTGCAACAGCGAAACCATAGCCGGTATGCTGCAGGTGTCAGAAAAATGGCCGGACAATTGCCTGCCAATGATGGGATTGCACCCATGCTACGTGAAGGAGGACTACAAAAACGAGCTGCATATCGTTGCTCGTCAGCTAACTGAAAGAAAGTATCATGCAGTTGGCGAAATAGGTCTGGATTATTACTGGGATCTCACCTACAAAACACAACAGATTGAAGCATTTGAAACACAGGTAGATCTGGCGCTGCAACATGGCCTGTCTATAGTTATACATAGCAGGGAATCAACCCGGGATTGTATAGACATAGTGCGCAGTAAACAGAACGGAAACCTGAAAGGAGTATTCCACTGCTTTAGCGGCACAATAGAGGAAGCTAAAGAAATACTTGATCTTGGCTTTTATGTAGGCATTGGCGGTGTGGTTACCTATAGCAAGGGTACACTACCCGATGTGGTAAAGGAGCTTCCCCTGTCTGGTATAGTACTGGAAACAGATGCACCCTATCTGGCACCGGTACCATATAGGGGAAAACGTAATGAAAGCAGCTATATACCGGTCATTGCAGAACGTATTGCCGCCATTAAAGAACTTACTATTGCCGAAGTTGCAGAAACAACTACCCGCAACGCATTGGATCTGTTTGCCGCAACTGTGTGATCTATTCTTGAACAGACTAACAAAAGATCATTTACAGACACTTTTTGCTTGTTACACCAATCCAGAATAACATTGCGACAAACGCTCAATGAGCTTCAGGTGATTTTGTAACCATTTTTATGTGTTTGGGTTCAACTCTTTTTCTATTTAACTGTTCCTCTTTCCCACTATGAACTGAGCTGATTTAATGTTTTCAGGATCCTTAAAAATGATATACTACCAATTACTTTTCATCTTTTTCAGGCTATTGTTCCATTATTCAAATTCATTTTCTCTTGTTTCAGGTCAAGTTTATTAATTTTATCGCGTGATAAGCAAATTCAGACACCTGGCCGCATTAATGGCTGTACTTATTATTACTTCCTTTTCATCGTGCAAGGACAAAGCACCTGCTGAGGATTTTTCTCAGGTGAAGGGATCCTATTTTTCCATCAGGCAGTATGCATTGGACCAATGGAATACTTTTTACGGAGAACCTATACTGATCCGCAAAACTGTTCGGGTAAACGAAGGACCTTATGATAGCAGTTATACAACCTCAGACACGCTGAACTGGGGCAATATCTTCAAGGTTTTCTTCGAAACAGACATCAGCGACCGTAAGTTTCTGGGCAAATACAAGTTTACGCAATTTGATGACGACCAGGATGACACTCACAATTTCTTCTATGAAGCGCTGGAAGAAGATCTGTACACCCGTAAACTGCTCATAACAATAGACCAGTACAGCCAGAAAGTAAAGGGCATTTACATCGAAGCCTCTGAACACAGTGTATTTGACGACAAACTGGTAAAACTGTATTACAAACCTATGCAGCGCATTCAGTTGCAAAACACCGAAACCGAACTGCTGGGCGATAAAACACATACTGTAACAGAGTATGAATTTGTGAGATAACAGAAAGTAAGTATCAACTCCAACCCTACAAGCGGTTGTATATACAGGCTTTGCAACAGCTATGACAAGAGAGGAATTCAGTGAGATAGCGCAAACGATACCCCATAGTCCGGGCTGCTACAAATACTTCAACAAAGACAATGAGTTGTTGTATGTGGGCAAGGCGAAAGACCTTAGAAAAAGGGTCAGTTCCTACTTCAATAAAACGGTAGACAACACCAAGACACGTAGGCTGGTCTCGCTCATCTGTAGTCTCGACTTTACGGTAACAGATACAGAACACGATGCCTTCCTGCTGGAAAACTCGCTCATCAAGCACTTTCAGCCCCGCTTCAACATAGCACTGAAAGATGATAAGACCTACCCTTATATAGTTATTCGCAACGAGGCATTCCCCAGAGTGTTCCTTACCCGCAGGCTCATCAAAGACGGTTCAGAATATATAGGACCATTTACGGGCGTGCTGCAGGTGAAAGAATTGCTGGAAATGGTGAAGCAAAATATACCCCTCAGAACCTGTAACCTGAACCTTTCTGCAGCCAATGTAGCGAGGGGCAAGTACAAGGTTTGCCTGGAATACCACCTGGGCAACTGCAAGGGGCCCTGCGAAGGCTACCAGACTGTAGAGGACTACAACACCAATCTGCAGCAGGTGCGCCAGATACTAAAGGGCAACATAAGCGATGTGCTGCGCAGCCTGAAGCAGCATATGACCAATCATGCTGAGAAACTGGAATTTGAGAAAGCCCATATCTACAAACAAAAAATAGACTCTCTGCAGAACTACAACACCAGATCTACGGTAGTGAACCCGAGACTACCCAATCTGGATGTGACCTGTATACTGAGTGACGAGCAAAACTTCTATGTAAATTATATGATGGTGCACGAAGGAAGCATCATTCATGTAAAGACCATAGTTATAGTCAGGGTATTGGATGAGTTGGAAAGAGATGTGCTTTCGCTGGCGCTTGATAGTTTGCGGAGCACTTTCCATAGCAATGCCCGAGAGGTAATAACCCCAATAGATATAGATGTTGCCAGCGAACAGATAAAAGTGACAATACCCAAGGCAGGAGACAAAAAGAACCTGCTGGATATGAGTATACGTAACGCTACCATCTTTAAAGAAGACATACGCAGGCGAAACTCTCTGATGCTACAGGAGAAAACAGATGAGGAATTTATGGCCGTGCTGGAAGAACTGCAGGATTCGCTGCAACTGAGAGACCTGCCTGTGCATATAGAATGTTTCGATAACTCCAACTTTCAGGGAGCCTACCCAGTTGCGGCCATGGTTTGCTTCAGGAACGGGCAACCGGCAAATAAAGATTACAGGCACTTCCATATCAAGACCGTAGAGGGCATAAACGACTTTGCCTCTATGAGCGAAGTAGTGTACCGGCGCTACAAAAGACTGAGTGAGGAGAAAAAACCGCTGCCGCAACTGGTAATAATAGATGGTGGTAAGGGACAACTGGGTGCTGCACTGGAAAGTATTGAAAAGTTGGGGCTCACCGGTCGCATGGCATTGGTGGGTTTGGCCAAAAGAGAGGAATCTATCTTCTTCCCCGGCGATACAGACCCTATACAACTTCCCTACGACAGCCCGGCACACCTTTTGGTGCGGCGCATAAGGGACGAGGTACACCGTTTTGGCATCACCTTTCACAGAGCAACACGTAGCAAGGGCACCTTCAAAAACGAACTGGAAGGTATACCCGGCATAGGCGCACAAACTGCTACCGACCTGCTTAAGGAATTCCGCTCTGTGAAGAATATAAAAACCCTTACCGAAAGGGAGCTGACAAGGGTAATAGGTGCATCAAAAGCCGGCCTGGTATGGAATTACTTTAACCAGACAGAGACCAAGGAATAAACAGATCATTACTATAAGTCTTATAATCCATGCAGCCATTTTCTATATTTGCAGCATGCTATTAGAGATCTGCGCCTATAATATACAGTCTTGCATCACTGCACAAAGTGCAGGAGCCGGAAGAATAGAACTATGTGCCGACCCGGCGGCAGGTGGTGTCACACCCAGCTACGGCCTCATTGAGTACACGCTGGAACATATCTCCATTCCTGTCTTCCCCATGATACGTCCCAGAGGGGGCAACTTCATCTATGATGCAAATGAGCTGGCCATCATGAAAAAAGACATTCTGAGGTGCAGGGAAATGGGCTGCCCGGGCATAGCTACCGGTGTGCAACTGACCGGAGGCAAGATTGATACAGAAAACCTTGCCAGACTCGTAGAATGGGCCGGCCCCATGCAGGTAACCTGTCACAAAGTATTTGACAGAGCACCCGATGCACCTGAAGCCCTGGAAGCCATTATTGCAGCAGGCTGCAGCAGAGTACTTACATCCGGACTGGCACCAACGGCACTGGAAGGTAGCGCCATCATTCACCAGCTGGTAGAAGCTGCCAGAGATAGGATAACAATAATGGCAGGCGGGGGTGTGAGATCGGCAAACATTGAAGCGCTTATAGCAGCCGCGGCAGCAAATGAATACCATACTTCTGCTATCACCATAAGCAATGGCGCCTTTATGGCCAGTAAGCAAGAAATTGAAACCATACTTCAATATACAGGCAGTTAATAATTAATAAGCAAGACATAAACACAAAACGTCAAAACTCTTTGTATTTTAGATGCGGAAAATGAATTCCGCGAGCAACACATATTTATGAAAAAACTGCTGTACTTAGCGCTCTTCTGCCCCCTTTTCAGCATGGGTCAGGACAAATTATCAGAATCGAACTACCGTGTGTATTCGGTGAAACTGGGCAAAGAAGTTTCTCTTAAAGATATAGTATCAGACATGGAAAACTATGATGTGCTGATGTTTGGCGAAGAGCATAATGACAGTGTGACCCATTATCTGGAAGCTTCCGTTTTCGAACTGCTGCACCTGAAATTCGGTGAAGATCTGGCATTGTCTTTGGAAATGTTTGACAGAGATGTTCAGCCGGTAATGGATGAATATCTGAAAGGTTTTATACGCGAAAAGAACTTCAAAAAAGATGCACGCGTTTGGAACAACTACCGCGACTACAGGCCGATGGTGGAGTTTGCCAAACAAAAGAAACTGGACGTAGTATGTGCCAACGCACCATCGCGCTACACCAATCTGGCCGGAAGAAAAGGACAGGGGGCATTGGAAGCATTGCCGGAACTGTCTAAAGAGTATTTTGCTCCGCTACCCTACGATACTGCTACCGGTAAATATTACATGAAGCTCACGGGCCTCTCGCACACACCTGCAGGAGACACCTCTAAAAAACAAGCAGTACCTGCTATGAATATGGGCGGGTTCAATATGGTTACAGCACAGTCTTTGTGGGATGCTACTATGGCCTATTCTATTTCCAGGTATCAGAAAAAGAACAAAGGCAAGAAAATAATGCAGGTAAATGGTAAGTTCCATAGCGATGAAGGCTTTGCTGTCGTTACCCAGTTATATAACTACAATTCAAAAGTAAAACCACTGATCATTTCTACTGCCAGCGACGAATCTTTCCCTAAAGTAAACTGGAGCGAGTACAAAACGTTTGGGGACTACATCATCATTACCGATCCTAAAGTACCACGCACCTATACAGAATAATGTTTTTAAACATACTTTATATATAAAAATACACCCACACATATAGTATAGTATCTGTTAAAGTATAACCGGCATAGACAGAAAATAAGCACTGTTTGCTATTTTTGTGCCCAAAATACCTCAATTGAAAATATTCACTCAGGATCTTGTAAAGCAATACGGCAAACGTACTGTTGTAAATAATGTATCATTTGAGGTGAGCCAAGGAGAAATTGTAGGTCTGCTGGGCCCCAATGGAGCCGGCAAGACCACCTCTTTCTACATGGTTGTGGGATTGGTGAAGCCCGATACGGGCAAGGTTTTTCTTGATGAACAGGAAATAACCAAGCTGCCTATGTACAAAAGGGCACAGATGGGTATTGGTTACCTGCCGCAGGAAACGTCTATCTTCAGAAAGCTATCTGTTGCCGACAACATATCTGCTGTACTGGAAATGACCAAGCTGACCCGCGGCGAACAGCAAAAGAAACTGGAAGAGCTGCTGGATGAGTTTCGCCTGCAGCATGTGCGCAAGAGCCCCGGAGATGTACTGAGCGGTGGTGAGAAAAGAAGAACAGAGATAGCAAGAGCACTGGCAGTGAATCCTAAATTCATACTGCTCGACGAACCATTTGCAGGTATAGACCCGATAGCGGTTGAAGATATACAGCACATTGTAGCTACACTCAAATACAAGAACATAGGTATTCTCATAACAGACCATAACGTACAGGAAACACTGTCTATCACAGACAGGGCCTACCTGCTTTTTGAAGGCCGCATACTGAAGGCCGGAACAGCAGAAGACCTGGCAGCAGATGCACAGGTGCGGAAAGTATATCTGGGAGAGAATTTCGAATTGAGAAGAAAAGACTACCTGAAGGTAAATGCGCAGAACGAACAGGCTAAAAAGTAAGCTGCACAGACGCAGGTTGAACAAAATTTATGAGCATAATTATTAGTCCGGCATTCAGAGGTTACATCAAATTGCGCCAGAGCGCAATAGATAACTTCATGCATAATCCTATAGACACACAGCAACAGGTATTCAATGACCTGATAGGGTCTGCTCAGTTTACGGAGTATGGCAAGAAATACCGGTTTGAAGATATAGGTAGTATCTCCGATTTTCAGAAGAAAGTACCGATCAACGATTACGAAACACTAAAACCATACATTCAGCGGATACTGGAAGGTACGCAGAATGTATTATGGCCATCGCCCATTACCTGGTTTGCCAAATCGAGCGGCACTACCAGCGATAAGAGCAAATTCATTCCGGTAAGCAAGGAATCTATGGATGTTACCCACTTCCGTAGCGGAAGGGATGTGCTGGCTTTGTACCTGCGCGAAAATCCATCTTCGAACCTGACCAATGGCAAGTGCCTGATACTGGGTGGCAGCCATCAGGTAAACCAACTGAATGCTGCTTCTTTCTTTGGCGATCTTTCAGCAGTAATGCTGCAGAACATGCCGATTGCCGGTCAGCTATTCCGACTGCCCGAGCTTTCTATTGCACTGATGACGGAGTGGGAAGAGAAAATAGAAAGGATGGCGCACAGTACCATCAACGAAAATGTGACCTACATAGCCGGCGTACCTACCTGGACCATAGTACTGATAAAACGCATTTTTGAGATAACGGGTAAGAACAATCTGTTGGACATCTGGCCAAATCTGGAACTGTATATACATGGCGGCGTAAACTTCACCCCCTATCGCAGACAGTTCGAGCAATTTGTCCCATCGCCCAACATGCACTACCGCGAGACCTACAACGCATCTGAAGGTTTCTTTGCAGCACAAGACAGGGAAGACGAGGAAGGCATGTTGCTATTCCTCAACCATGGCATATTCTACGAATTTATGCCGATGGAAGAATATGGTAATGAAAATCCACGCACGCTGACGCTAAAAGAAGTAGAACTTTATAAGAACTATGCTTTGGTAATAAGTACCAATGGCGGCTTGTGGCGCTACCTTGTTGGCGATACTATACAATTCACCTCTACCAATCCGTTCCGTATAAAAGTTACAGGCAGGCTGAAGCACTTCATCAACGCATTTGGCGAAGAGCTGATAGTAGACAATGCCGACAATGCTATAGCTATTGCCTGTGCCGAAACCGGCGCAGTAGTAGCAGACTATTCTGCCGCTCCTGTATACATGACCGGCCAGGAAAATGGTGCGCATGAGTGGATCATAGAATTCGACTATCTGCCGGTACCATTGGAGCAGTTCACCATTTTGCTGGATAAATCGCTGCAAGCAATCAATTCAGACTACGAGGCAAAACGCTACAAGGACATCGCACTGCGCATGCCTGTTGTGCACCAGATGCCTAAGGACGGCTTTAAGAAATGGCTGAAAGACAAGGGCAAACTCGGCGGCCAGCACAAAGTGCCGAGGTTGAGCAACGAACGTAAGTACATAGAAGAAATGCTACCTTATGTTTATGGCGGAACACCCAACAAAACAGCATAAACAAATTATAAAACGAAGAAGGGATCAATAGCTAATGCTACTGATCCCTTTTCATTTATTTGATTATTTTTGAGGTTATATACCTTTTTCCTGCGCTTCTACCACAGCAAGGGCTACCATATTCACTATCTGCCTTACAGTACTACCCAACTGCAATACATAAACAGGCTTCTTCAGACCCAACAATATAGGGCCAACAGCCTCTGCTCCACCTACTTCCTGCAGCAGATGGTAAGCAATATTGCCGGCTGCCAGGTTCGGGAATATCAGCACATTGGGCGCCTCGTTCACCAGATCAGAGAAAGGATAGTTTTCCTTCAGCAGATCCTGATTGAATGCCACACCAGCCTGCACCTCTCCGTCTATTACCAGCTCTGGTTTCATTTGCTTGATGCGGCCCACTGCATTGCGAACGGCTGTCGCCTCGTGAGAAGGACTGCTGCCGAAGTTGGAATAAGACAACATGGCTATGCGTGGCTTTATGTTGAAGCTGCTTACCATATCGGCGGTGAGCATAGTTATGTCTATCAGTTCATCTTCTGTCGGGTTGAAGTTGAGCGTAGTATCGGCAAAGAACAATGGTCCTTTTTTGGTGAGCATGATGTACATACCAGCCACTTTTTTCACCCCTTCTTCCATACCTATTATCTCCAGTGCCGGACGAATAGTATCGGGATACTTGCGGGTAAGACCAGACAACATCGCATCAGCCTCACCATTGCGCACCATCATGCAGCCAAAGTAAGTACGCTCCCTCATCAGCTTTTTAGCTTCATAGAAGTTCACGCCCCTGCGTTGACGCATTTCGAAGAACAGCTCTCCATATTTGTTACGGGTTGCTTCGCACTCATCGCTTTTCGGATCTATGATCTGTACACCTTCCAGATGCAGGTCATATTCTTCGATCATGCCCTTTATCTTTTCTACGTTACCCAGCAGTATAGGTATAGCCACTCCTTCATCAGCGGCTATCTGTGCAGCACGAAGTATCTTGATGTTCTCTGCCTCTGCAAAGACTACCCTCTTCGGGTTCTGCCTTGCCTTGTTATTGATGTACTTGAGCAGATTGTCGTAAGAACCTGATCTGCGATACAGTTCTGCTTCATAAGCATTCCAGTCTTCTACAGGCTTGCGCGCCACACCACTCTCCATTGCCGCCCTTGCTACTGCAGTAGAAACTGTAACGAGCAAGCGTGGATCCATGGGTTTAGGAATGATATAAGTAGGACCAAATTTCAGCAGATCGTTATTGTAGGCAACATTCACAATATCCGGTACCGGCTGTTTGGCCAGAGAAGCCAGTGCATATACTGCCGCCAGTTTCATTTCTTCATTGATACCGCTGGACCTCACATCGAGCGCACCACGGAAAATGTAAGGGAATCCCAACACATTGTTTACCTGATTGGGGTAATCGCTTCTTCCGGTAGCCATGATCACATCCGGCCTTGCAGCAATAGCATCATCATAAGTGATCTCCGGATTGGGATTTGCCAAGGCAAAAACAATTGGTTTAGCCCCCATAGACTTCACCATATCCTGAGAAACGATATTGCCTTTAGAGAGACCAATGAACACATCGGCACCCACCATTGCCTGAGCCAGATCCATTGCTTCGGCATCCTGCGCAAAAAGGCGTTTGTTATCATCGAGGTCGGTACGCGACTTGATGATAAGCCCCTTGGTATCGAACATATACATGTTCTCTACCCTTGCACCCAGACTTCTGTATATTTTGCTGCAAGAAATAGCAGATGCACCCGCACCACTGATCACAAACTTCACATCTTCTATCTTCTTACCTACCAGCTCCAGCGCATTGAGCAGTGCCGCACCCGATATAATTGCCGTACCATGCTGATCATCATGCATGATAGGTATCTTCAATTCTTCCTTCAGCCTGCGTTCTATTTCAAAACATTCGGGTGCCTTTATATCTTCCAGATTGATACCGCCGAAAGTTGGCTCCAGTGCTTTTACCACACTCACAAACTCATCTACGGTACGTACATTCAGCTCTATATCAAACACATCGATGTCTGCATAAATCTTGAACAGCAGCCCCTTGCCTTCCATTACCGGCTTTGATGCCTCGGGGCCTATATCGCCCAAGCCCAATACAGCAGTACCGTTGCTTATTACCGCAACCAGATTACCCTTTGCTGTGTATTTATAAACATCATCGGGGTTGGCATGAATTTCCATACATGGCTCTGCCACTCCCGGAGAATATGCCAATGCCAGATCTCTTTGTGTTTTCGTTTCCTTAGTAGGAATGACCTCTATCTTTCCCGGCCTTCCCTTGGAATGGTACTCCAGTGCATCTTCCTTCCTTATCAATTGTGCCATTAGTATCCTTATTTGAATTCTCTAAGGTACAAATATGAACAGAAAAGCGAAAGAGGCCGTCATTAATAAAATGAATAAATACACCTCGGTGCTTTAGCTTATATTTACACTTTCAATTTACTTTGATTTATGAAGTCTAAAAAAGCCTGGTGGATCATCATTTCCTGTCTGGTGGTGGTCGTTGCAATAATAGTGGTCATTAAAAACCGCGAGGATGATGGCATAAAAGTAGCTGTAGAAAAGGTTGCCAGGCATACTATTACCGAAACTGTGACCGCCAGCGGCAAAATATACCCTGAAACAGAAGTAAAGATCGCTCCTGAAGTGAGTGGTGAAATAATAATGCTGGATGTGCAGGAAGGCGATAGTGTAAATAAAGGTGATGTACTGGTGAAGATCAATGCAGCTATCTACAGCTCTATTGTCAATCAGGCAACAGCATCGGTAGAGCAATCTAAGGCTTCAGTACAAAACACCAGAGAAATGATGGCACAGGCTGAATCTCAGTATATGCTGGCAACAGCCACCTATAACCGAAACAAGAAACTGTTTGAACAAAAGGTGATATCACAACTGGAGTTTGAACAGGGAGAAGCTAGTTACAAATCGGCAAAGGCCACTTACGAGGCATCTAAAGCAACCACCATGGGTGGCAAATACAGCATAGACGGCGCTATGGCCGGCCTGTCTCAGGCGCGCGAAAACCTACACAGGACCACCATTATAGCACCTACATCCGGCATCATCTCTCAGCTCAACGTTAAAAGAGGCGAACGTGTGGTAGGTACGGCTCAGATGGCTGGAACAGAAATGCTCACTATTGCAGATATGAGCCGTATTGAGGTGCGCGTAGATGTAAGCGAAACAGACATATCTAAAGTGAAGATAGGTGACACCACCATTATAGATGCTGATGCCTACAGGAACAGGAAATTCAAAGGCATTGTATCGAAAGTGGCTGTAAGCAGCGCCAAATCGGGCCTCTCTTCGGCTACCGGATCCAGCACAGACCAGGTAACAAACTATACGGTACATATCCTCATACTCCCATCAAGTTATGCCGACCTGACTGAGAAAATGACCCACGGCAAGTTCCCGTTCAAACCGGGTATGTCGGCCTCTGTAGAGATACAGACCAACAGGCAGGAGAATATTCTTTCGGTACCTGTAAATGCAGTTACTACCCGCGACTGGCCTGATAGCATCAAGAAAAAAGATGAGAATGGAACCATTACCAACGAGATCCGTCAGGTAGTTTTTGTACTCGATGAAAAGACAAATACAGTTCAACTGAAAGACGTAAAAACAGGCCTCCAGGACAATAAATACCTGGAAATTACAGAAGGACTGAAAGAAAACGAACAGGTTGTAGCCGCCCCTTATGGTGCTATTGCCCGTACGCTGAATGATAAGAACAAGGTGAAAGTGGTAGAAAAAGACAAACTTTTCGAAACCAAGGGCAAGGAAAAGGAATAACACCCACTGATCTTTTTTTCATCAACTGACAATATACTTACGCTTATATGAGGGAATTTCAATCAACAGATTCCGCTATAAGCAATTAACTATATACATATAAAGGCACTTGTGGCCTATGCTCATTAATTTTGTGCCCTGCTCCGCAAAAGTGAGATAGAAGATCGTAGCAAATGATGCAACTGTACCCATCCAATGCCATTGAAGCACTGGAATTCAATAAAGTAAGAGACCTGCTCCTGCTGAAGTGCCGAACAGACGCTGCAAGAGACAGGGTAAATAATATTCGTTTCCATACCCACAAAGACCATGCAGGCAGGGAACTGCTGCAGGCATATGAGTACAAAACAATTCTGGGCAGCGGAGATTACTTCCCTAATGATTTCACCCGCAACCTGCACAAAGAACTGAGGTTACTGGCTATTCCCGGTGGTGTGCTGAGCGGCGAACAACTGCTCTCGGTTCAACAGCTGGCAATTACCATAAGAGATATACTGCTCTGGTTCAAGAAGAATAACGAACTCTTCCCTACCCTGCGTTCTATTTGCAACAACATAACTTTTGAGAAAAAGATACCCGAACTGATATCATCTGTAATAGATGAGACAGGCCTGGTAAGAGACAACGCATCGCGAGAGCTGATGAGCATTCGTGCCGACCTGTCCAGAGTGCGCAACGAATCGAGAAAAGTATTTGAGAGTGTGCTGCGCAAACTGAACAAGCAGGGATACCTGGCAGATATATCTGAGAGTTTTCTGAACGGCAGGCGCACAGCAGCCGTACTTGCCGAATACAAACGCATAGTAAAAGGCATATTGCACGGCGAAAGTGACACACAAAAGACCGTATTCATAGAGCCTGAAGAAACTACCGAACTGAATAATGAGATTTTCTCGCTGGAACGGGCAGAGAGCAGAGAGATACACCGCATACTGGTTCAGCTTACCAAAGACCTGTCGGTATTTGCACCTCAGCTGGAAACCTATTACAACCTTTGCGGCATCTTCGATTTCATACGGGCAAAAGCGCTGCTGGCAACCGATATGAATGCCTCCATGCCCCGCATCAGCCAGCACCCGGGCATCAATCTGGAGAAGGCCTATCACCCGCTATTATACCTGCACAACAAACAGCACAACAAGCCTACCATACCCCTGAATCTGGTACTGGACAGGCAGGAACGTATACTTATTATAAGCGGGCCCAATGCCGGCGGCAAAACAGTTTCTATGAAAACTGTAGGGTTATTGCAGCTGATGGTACAGGCAGGTCTGCTGGTACCGGTAAGCGAAAATTCGGAGATAGGCATCTTCAAGCAACTGATGGTGCAGATAGGCGACACCCAGTCCATAGAACATGAGCTGAGTACCTATAGTGCCCACCTGCAACACATGAAACACTTCATGGAAAATGCCGACGGCAAAACACTTTTCTTTATAGATGAGCTGGGCAGCGGATCGGACCCCAACCTGGGTGGCGCATTTGCCGAGGCTATAGTAGAAACACTTGCCGCTAAGCATGCACTGGGCATTATTACCACCCACTACCTGAACCTGAAGGTAATGGCAGGCAAGGTGCGCGGCATTATGAATGGTGCTATGTCTTTCGACGAAGAGAAACTGGAACCTCTATACAGATTGGTAACCGGCAAGCCGGGCAGTTCCTACACATTTGCCATTGCGCAAAGAAGTGGTTTGCCCTCAGAAGTAATAGAAAGAGCGCGTCAGCTCACCCAGAGAGAGCACTTCAAGCTGGATAAAATGCTGCACCAGGCTGAACAGCAGACCGTGAAACTGACCGATAAAGAAAAAGAGCTGGACAGACTGCTGAAGGAAAATGAAAAGCTGAAGAAGCACTTTGAGGATGTGACCAACAAGGAAAAACAAAAGCAGGTGTATGAGACCCTGAAGCTGCAGAATAAAGTAAAAAAGGAAGAACTGGATTATCTGCGCGACATGGAACGCAAGTTCAAACAGATCATTCACGATTGGAAAAAGACCGAGAACAAACAGGAGGTAATAAAAGCAGCAGAAAATGTATTGTTCCGCAAAAAACAGATCGCATCCAATGCATCTGCAGCAAAAAAAGCCGACAAAAGCTATGACACAGTAGGTGGCACTCCCAAACCCGGAGATCTGGTAAGAAACAAGAACAACCACCAGGTGGGCACACTGAAAGAAATAAGAGAGAAAAAAGCAATAGTGAAAATAGGCAATCTGCCCTTTACCGTAGATCCGGAAGAATGGGTAGTGGTGCGTAAAAAACAGGAAACGAACGAAAAATAAGTCACTAACAGAATTTTGCACATAAATCGGTCATTTTCCCTAATTTTATAAGTATGAAATCAAGGATATACTTATTGGCTTTTGTATTTGCGGCCATGCTTGCTGCAGACAGCATTCCTGCACTGGCACAGAATGGACACGGTAACCGCAAAGAAAAAACGTACAAAAAAAGATATTACAAGACCAGCACTCCTGCGCCAGAGCAGGAAGATGCCGACAAGACAGCTACGGATAGTAAAAAACACGAAGACCCCGACGAAGCTGATGATTCCGGCACTGACAAACAGGATAAAGACAACAAAGACAACTACTCGCATACCGACAGGGTGCGTAGAAAAGACATAAAAAAGAGGGCCCATAAAGAAAAATGGAGCCGTTATTCAGAGGTACAGTCCAGCCGCATAGGTAAGTAAGCTGTATCAACCATATTTTAGCCCATGCACCGGACCTCAGATCCATGCATGGGCTTACTTTTATGTATTCCTACCCTATCTTGCAGTCTCTTTTTTCACAACAGTTCACTACATTTTTATGAACATCAGATCATTTTTAGTTACAATACTCACTGCGGCAATATCGATTTGTACCATCACGGCACAGGCGCAAACTACCAAAGAACAGCAGGAAGAAACAGCCAGAAAAAGAAAAAGCTACAAAGAAGGCCGCGACTATGGCGAAGAAAAAAATGGCCCGTCGGACAGAAAACTGAAGAGGCGCAATGCCATGAAAGAGAAATGGAACATCAATCGTTATTATACCGACACCACTGCACGCAAATAGGCGCTGAACCATTTTAGCCCAAACTACTGCTGCATGAATAAAATAAAAGCATGGAAATTAGCTGACCTCAGCCTGCAATTGGCAGGCATTGGTTTGCCATGGCTATACTTCAGTGTATTTCCCGCCCACGAAAGGATCTGGCATCTTGAAAACCTGATCACTGCTTATACCATAGCAGGCAGTATTCAAATATTGAGTTGCATAGCCAACTGGAAATTACTGCCCGCCACCAACCGTACAAAAAGCAGGAACTGGTATGAGAGCCTGCTACTGGTGCTGTTGGCTATGAGCATTATTGCGGTGGTTATGAAAAGTACACTACTGATGCTGATGATCTTATTCTATATCATCCCTGTCATCACCATATGGTATCTGGGTATCTCAATTACAGAATTATTAAACCTCAGCAATAAAAATGACGAATAGATGTTTTCTGGTGGGCATGCCATATGCCGGTAAAAGCTATTGGGGCAAACAACTATCAGATCATTATGGGGTAGACTTTTATGATCTGGATGTTTTTATAACTCAGTATACGGGCAAGAGCATAACCGAAATTTTCGATTCCGTAGGCGAGCAGGGCTTCAGAGAAATAGAACATCATTGCCTTCAGGAGCTTATATCCACCACAAAAAGCAATAGCATCATTGCCTGCGGTGGAGGCACACCCTGTTTCCACAACAACATGATCCTGATGAAGAATGCAGGAACCGTTATTTGTCTGGAAGCAGACATACCCTACCTGGAGGCTAATTACAGAAAGGACACTACTCCCCGACCACTGCTAGCCGAACCTCATTTACTGACCGGTAAACTGACAGCAATGCAGCAGGAACGTGCGGTATACTACACTCAGGCACACTACATTTTACAAGTAGCAGACATTTCCATTCCTACCTTTGACAAAATTCTGAACAATGTATAAGCAGGCACTTCTTTCCGGAACTTTACTTGCTGCGGTGGCAGTGATACTGGGCGCTTTTGGCGCACATGCACTCAAAGCCGTTGTAACTCCCGACAGGCTGCTCATCTTCGAAACAGGAGTTCGCTACCATTTCTACCACAGCCTGGCATTGCTGGCCACAGGTATCATATACATGCATTATCCTGCCAAACAATTGCGACTGGCCACCGCATTCTTCCTTACCGGCATAGCACTGTTCAGTGGTTCTTTATATGCTATGGTCTTTGTAGGCATAAACGGTGGCAGCATAGGTCCGCTGGGCATACTCACCCCCATAGGCGGTCTCTTTTTCATACTGGGCTGGTTGTTTGTGGCACTGGGCATAGCAGCAAAAAAAGCCTGATTTGGTTCTATTGCCCTGCCGTATCCAAACACAATTCAATTAGTCTATCCGGCTCTTTAGCGCCCCGAAAAGCCTGAAAATGAATTCATTTATACAACTATAGCCTTTTTCAGGTATGATTTTGCGCTGATAGGTATAACTTTGCATTCTATTTCAGGAAAAGCGCAAAATAAGAGGTTATGACAATGAATCTTTCGGAGGTATTCAGGACTGCAGGCACAGACAAAAGACTGATAGCAATAGCAGACAAAGTAAAGAACAATGAGCGTATCACAGAAGAAGAAGGGCTCCTGCTGTTTGAAAAAGGAGAACTCGGCTTTCTTGGCGCACTGGCCAACTATATTGCAGACCGCCTGCACCATGGCAGGGTCTACTTCAACCGCAACTTCCATATAGAACCTACCAATGTTTGCGTATTCACCTGCAACTTCTGCTCCTACTCGCGCCAGTACAAACACAGGGACGATGGCTGGGAACTGAGCATGGAACAGATGATGGACATAGTACGTAAGTACGACGGCCAGCCTGTAACAGAAGTGCATATAGTGGGTGGCGTACACCCGAAGATGAACCTGGAATTTTTCTGCGAACTGCTCACACGTATTCGCGAGCACCGCCCGGAACTGCATATAAAAGGTTTCACCGCGGTGGAGCTCGA
>CALQJX020000006.1 GCA_943331005.2 Bordetella parapertussis | reverse complement strand
CAGACAGTGTTTGAGTCTGCCAACAGCAATCCACACTGGGATGGTACTTACAGTGGCGTACCACAGGATATGGGCGTATACTTCTACTACCTGAAGTATGACTGCGGTGGTAAAGTAATGGAAGTGAAAGGTGACGTTACACTTATCAGGTAATAAATGCAATTTAGATCCTAAGGAAAAACCACCGCTGTAAAGCGGTGGTTTTTTTATGTCGCATTGATTTGTGTAGTTGGCCTGTCAGGCACGAACTGAGCATTACTCAGGATTATATTCTGAGTTAATTACCCGGTGATATCTGATTGTTGAGTTGAAAGCCTAAGGGCAAAGGTTATTCTGTGTGCCTGATAGGCGATTCTGGCCGTTAAAAGTGTTTTGGGGTACTTGGTTGTGGTTGCGGCAGTGTTTGGGCGCAAACGGGAGATATTACGGATGGGCGGCCACCCACTCAGATCCATCTTCAAATTCCTCTTTCTTCCAGATTGGTACAGTTTCCTTCAGTGTGTCAATGATGTACCTGCAGGCTTCAAATGCAGCACCTCTATGAGCAGCAGCAACTGCTATAACCACGGGTACTTCTCCCACATTCAGTATGCCGGTACGGTGGTGTATCAATATCTTGTGCAATGGCCATTTTGCAGCAGCTTTTTCAGCAATCTTATGCATTTCGTTGATAGCCATTGTATCATAAGCTTCAAATTCAAGCCGCAACACTTTTTTACCCCTGGTGTTGTCCCTTACGGTACCAATAAAAACATCAATACCCCCGCATTGTGGAGAGAGCACACTATTGATACATTCCTGTATATCTATGGTGGTTGCAGTAAGTTGAATATTGTGTGCCATTATTGCAAAATGTGTTGTGGAAAGATAACTGATAAAGAAGTTGATAAGTTCTTCGTTATCCGCCATTAACCGGAGGTATGAGCGCAACCTCGTCTCCTGATGATATTACGGAGTCATTAGATGCATATTGTCCGTTGATGGCTATCGCCAGCGAAGAGAGTACAGAAAGTTGCGGGTAGTGTTGTTTAAGGATAGATAAAAGCAATTCAACGTTAGTATGCTCCGGCAAAGAAAGCACAATGGTGCTTCCACCGGTAATTTCTCGTGTTATGCCAAATGTTCTGAGCGTGATATCCATTACCTGTTCTTGTTTTCTGTGCTTTGTTGTCAAAGATACAGCGTATTGATTTTGCAACATCCGGCGATATGGAAACAGTTCATGAAAAAGAAAGAGGCTACGTTTTGTGAACGTAGCCTCTTCGGTATTATTTTAGGGAATGTTCCCTCATGTTTGCTTAGTAAGTAGCAGACTCAGCAGCCCATGTTGTCCAGCCTTTTGTCCAGTCGTTTGATGCGTCGAATGCACCGCGGTAGGTAACATCCTGCATGCCATAACTTGCATCCGGTACCGCACCTGTGGCTGCAGGAGATGCTGTCTGCAGCAGGTAGTTTGGAGTGCCTGCTGATGTAGATACTGCAGAAGAGAATTTGTTAGGGTCTGTCATCAGCACATCTGCTGCGCTAGCCAGTTCTGTAGTGCCGCTCGCAGATTTGAATGCATTCCATGCTGTAGAATCTGTAGTAGCAGATGATTCTCCTTTCCACTTTGTTGTGCAACCTGCAATGATATTGCCTTTGAACATAAGTGAACCAGCTTTCACATTCTCAATGGTTTTAGAACCCTTGGTATCGTCGATATATACACCTACAGGGAAGCCAATGATAAGCGAGTTGAATATGCTGATTGAAGAGTTACGACGGATCTGAGTACCATTTTGGTAGTTGGCATTGATGCCTGAGCTACCTGAAGTAAGTATTGGGCCTATAACGGTCATGTTGGCAAACTTAGCAGCTGTTTTTGGCGCGTTGGTAGAACCATTTGCAGCTATGCTCATTAAGTGTTCTGCTGCGCCATCCCATTGTTTTTCTTCCAAACATAGCGGGGATACTCCTCCTGATGCTCCAGCATTCCTGAAATATTCAGTTAACATTGGTGCAAGGTGCAAAGCTCTTTCTATGGTGTATGGTAATGCCATGAGCAGCTATGCCGCGCAGGTGTTCTGCTGTGCCATAACCTTTGTTTTTCTTCCAGCCATATTGCGGAAATTCATCATGCAACTGCAGCATATACTCATCGCGGTGAGTTTTGGCCAGTATGCTGGCTGCCGCAATAGCCGCATATTTGCCATCTCCTTTCACCACACATTGGTGGCTTATACCCAGGTAGGGCGGAAATATGTGGCCATCTATTAGCAACAGTTCCGGGCGAATGTTCAATGTGTCTATGGCTGTGTGCATCGCTTTGAAAGAGGCTTTCAGGATATTGATACTATCTATCTCTGCTGCCGTGCTCATGGCCACAGACCATGCCAGAGCATTTTCCTCTATTATGGGGCGTAGCATTTCCCTGTCTTTTTCTTTCACCTGTTTGCTGTCATTCAGCAGCGGGTGATAAAAATCTGCCGGAAGTATTACCGCTGCAGCAAATACCGGACCGGCAAGGCAGCCCCTCCCCGCTTCATCGCATCCGGCTTCTGTAATTCCTGTGGTAAAAGTACTTTTCAGCATTATATATAAAACAGTATCTGTTGCAACAAAGTAACTAAAAAGCTAACTGCCAACAAAAACAAGGCAGCCGGTGGTTGGAATTTGATATTGGTGTAATTTGCCCTATGCGCAAAGCCCTCAAGATCACCGGTATCATATTAGGAGCACTGCTGCTCATCCTGGGCGGTGGTTTTTTATATCTCTACATGAAGTCGAGGCCAGAAGCCCTGGCTAAGTTTATCAGAGATAATCCTGAACGTTCTTCTGTGTGTGTGGTGCAGAACGATACAATATTTGTTGCCGGCAATGCTGACAGGGTAATGCCACTGGCCAGTACTGTGAAAATAATAATAGGTATAGAATATGCCCGTCAGGCTGCAGCTGCCAGGGTAGCTGCGGCCGAAATGGTAGATACCGCTGAACTTGATAAATACTATATACCAGACACCGATGGTGGAGCGCATCCGGATTGGATGAAGGAAATGCGTAAGAAAGGCTTGCTGAAGGACGGAAAGGTGCCACTGGAAGAAATAGCAAAAGGCATGATCCGCTACAGCTCTAATGCCAATACCGAATATTTGCTGGAGAAACTGGGGCTGGATAGTGTAAATGCCTGTATAGGCAGGTTGGGTCTGAAGGCGCAGGAACCCCTCTATCCTTTCGTATCTGCATTGTTCATTGGTCAGGGGCTTACTACTGCACAGATAAAGGCTATGCCGGCCGATAAGTATATAGCAGCATCAAATGCCATACATGAAAAGCTGAAGATGGATACGGCCTTCAAACGCACTTTCAAGGATATATCGCTGGATATGCAGCATGTATGGAGCGACAGGTTACCAGGCGGCACCACAAGGGAGTATACGGGTATCTTGCACATGATCAATAGCAGGACGTTCTTTTCTGTCGCCGAGCAGCAGCATATAGACGCACTGATGGAGGGTATTCTGGAAAGCGCTGCCAATAGAGCCTGGCTGCAGCATGCTGGTTTCAAAGGTGGTTCTACTGCTTTTGTGCTCACTATGGCTATGTATGCAACAACAAAGAAGGGCGACAAAACCGAACTGGCATACTTCTTCAACGGACTCACTATGTGGGAGTCTGTACTTTTACAGGCTGCATCCAACGATTTCCACCTCAGGTTACTGGGCAACAAGGCTTCCAGAAACAAAATGATAGAGATACTTAACGGTAAATAATTGCCTGTCTGTATCCTATCAATCCTTCAGAAACCCGAATTTGCCGGCATTATAGTCTGCAATGGCCTGGTGTATCTCTTCTTCTGTATTCATTACAAATGGCCCATAGCTCACATATGGTTCATTCAGCGGTTCGCCGCTCAGCACCAGTAATATGCCCTTTTTGCTGGCTTTTATATGTATATCGCCGGCTTCATTCTTCAGCTGCACATAGTGGTTCTCTGTTACGGCATGTTCGTTTACTGTAATGTTACCATCTACCAATAATATGCCTGTATTGTAGTTTGCCGGCAGCGTGAACGTAAAGTCGGCACCGGCATTGAAGTGAATATCATACATATTTACCGGAGAGAAGGTGCTGGCTACGCCCTTCACGCCCTGATATTCGCCTGCTACTACATAGATAGTACCCATGTTCTTTGGTAGCGCTATTTTGGGCTTTTCTGTATGTACTATGCTCTGGTATTTTGCCGGAGCCATTTTGTGTTGCTTAGGCAGATTGATCCAAAGTTGCAACATCTCGAAAGCACCACCCGATTTAGTATAGGTCTGTTCGTGATATTCTTTGTGCAGTACGCCTCCTCCTGCCGTCATCCATTGAATGTCGCCCGGATTGATGATGCCATGATTGCCCTTGCTGTCGTGGTGCTCTACAGAGCCCTTGTAGGCAAAGGTGATGGTCTCTATACCTCTGTGCGGGTGCACACCCACGCCGCGCGAAATTTCTGAAGGCGGATAATGTACTTCCGCATTGAAGTCGAGCAGGAAAAATGGGCTCATACGTTCCTCAAATCCCCTGCCGTTAGGAAAGTAGTTCATCACCTTAAAACCATTACCCACCATATGGGTATTAGTAGGCGACAAAACACCTTCCACACCTCTGTACCTTGCAGCAGATAGCCTGGCGGCAGCCTTTGCAGGTGTGCTGAATGCCGATTGGAGATAGGTGAGCGCTGTTGCCAGTACGCCTCTTTTCAGGAATTCTTTTCTTTCCATAACAGTTGCTTCTTTTCGCTGATTTCAAATTTAGTGAAATGTCCGCTGTTTCGCTATTATGGCATAATTGATATTGCTGATATACTGCCTAGCTGCCACTCCATTATATCAGCATCCAGTAGAGTGGCATGCCCAATGTTATATTGAAAGGGAAGGTTACCCCCAGTGCCATGGGTATATACAAACCGGGATCTGCCTTTGGGGCTATCTGTCGCATTGCTGCTGGTACTGCTATGTAAGAAGCACTGGATGCCAGTATGGCTACCAGTAGTCTGTTGCCGGCACTTATCTCGAAGTATTGGGTAATGAATATGGCGAGTAGACCGTTGATAATGGGTACTACAATTGCAAAGAGGCTCACAAACAGGCCATAATTCCTGAATGCAGCAAAGCGTTTGGCTGCCACCATACCCATTTCCAGCAGGAAGATGGCAAGGAATCCCTTGAAGATATCTGTGGTGAATGGCTTGATACCTTCTGCGCCCTTGGTATCGGAAATGATACCGATGACCAGGCTTCCGCATATCATAAGTACAGAACCGTTGGTCAGCGATTCTTTGATCAGCCCGCTCACGCTTGTTTGCGATGTTTCAGTGCTGTACCTGCGCATCAGCATCATGCCTATAATGATGGCAGGCGCTTCCATAAGTGCCATTGCTGCCACCATATGTCCGCCAAAGGGTACCTTTACTACATCCAGAAATAGTGTTGCCGTAACAAATGTTACTGCACTTACAGATCCGTAGGTAGCTGCTATGGCGCCTGCATTCTCTACAGAGAGTCTGCTTTTCAGTATAAAGAAGGTATATAGCGGTACAAGACCGGCAAGTGCTATGCAGAGCAGCAGTGTGGTCAGTATTTCTTTATTCAGCCCGCTATGCGCCAACTCCTGCCCGCCTTTGAAGCCTATGGAGAACAACAGATACAACGATATGAACCGGGACGTGGAGGCAGGTATCTCCAGATCACTCTTTACTATAGTAGCAACGATACCCAGCAGAAAGAAGAGCAGGGTAGGATTGGTAATATTATTGATGATTATATCGTAGTTCATCTTAGTGGCCTGTTTCCATTTCCTCGTTCTGCTGAGCTACTTTATTCCTGTTCTTTTCTTTCAGTTCCTTTAGTTTTCCTTTCAGGGTGTTGTCTGCTACTGCAAGTATTTCGGCTGCCAGTATACCTGCATTGTGTGCACCGTTCACAGCTACAGTAGCTACCGGTATGTCGTTGGGCATTTGCACAATAGATAGCAGCGAATCCCATCCATCCAGCGAGTTCGATGATTTTACAGGCACACCTATCACAGGAAGGGTAGTGAGCGATGCGATCATGCCCGGCAGATGTGCAGCACCGCCTGCGCCGGCTATGATCACTTTCAGTCCTCTGCTTTCGGCGGTTGTTGCATACTCAAACATAGCCTCCGGACTGCGGTGTGCAGAAACTACTTTTATTTCATTTTCCACACCGAACTCTGTGAGAATGTTGGCTGCTTTCTGCATAATACTCAGGTCAGAGTTGCTGCCCATTATTATACCTACTATTGGTTGTTTCATATCAGTTCTTTAGAATTTTTCTTACGTTATCTGCTGTAGAAAGCGCAGTTTCTATCTTTTCTTCTGTAATGGTTATGTGTCCCGATTTTCTGCCCTCTCTCCGTTCTTTCTTGCCATACCAGTGCAGGTGTGTGCCGGGTATACTCATCAGGCTTTTCAGCTGTTGCTCCACTTCTGTCTCATTCAGCGATGTCTGCTCCAGCAGGTTTATCATTACTGAACTTCTGGTAGTGGCGGTTTCGCCCGGAGCCAGATCCAGAATGGTGCGTATCAGCTGCTCGTACTGAGATGTCGGACAGGTTTCTATGGTGTGGTGGCCGCTGTTGTGTGGTCTTGGTGCCAGTTCGTTAACCACTAGCTGTCCCTCTTTTGTTACAAACATTTCTACTGCCAGTATACCGGTAAGCTCCAGTTGTGCTGCTATTTTCTTTGCTATGTTGCAGGCTGCTGTAGCTTCTTCCTCGCTTATATCTGCCGGGCATACCTGATAGTCCAGTATATACTGACCTTCTTTAAAGACCATTTTTACAGGTTCATAGCATGCTATTGCCCCTGTCTTGTTCCTGCTCACTATTACAGAAAGCTCATACTGTATATCAATGAGGTCTTCCAGTACACATGCCTCATCGAATGCGTTTTGTATATCAGCTACTGTATGCAATACCATCACCCCCTTGCCGTCATAGCCGCTCCTGCATTTCTTCAGACAGGCCGGGAACCTGGCAATATGTTCCTCCAGATCTTTTCTGTTCAGAATAGCCACACCCGGCACTACCGGTATGCCACAACCAGCCATGAACTGTTTCTGCAGATATTTATCCTGTATGATCTCTATCGTTTCCGGAGAAGGATAGATCGCTTTGCCTTGCTGCTGCAGTGCTCTCAGTGCTTTTGTATTTACATGTTCCTTTTCTATGGTTATTATGTCCAGGTCTTTTCCGAAGGCCATTACAGCCTCATACGATGTTGTATCGCCCGCGAAGAAAGCATTGGTGTATCGCGCTGCAGGTGCTTTTGTATCGCTGTCCATAACGGCTACATCCAGACCAAAGTCTATTGCAGATCTTATGAGCATGGCACCAAGCTGGCCGCCTCCAAGTATGCCCACTTTTTTGTTGAATAACATGATGAGATCGTTTGTGTGGCAAAAGTAATTAAACTATTCGAAATAATAGTAACACTATTATGATGGGTAGTATAATTAATATTTATGGTGTTGCTGCAATTATAAATACTATCTTTGCTTACTAAGTTATTGCAATGAAACTTCAGTTACAGATACAAATGAACGCAGCCCTTTTCCTGCGTGATCCAGAGTCGTCAGAGCTGGGTAAGAATATCATTCGTAATGGTATAGAGCTAATTAATGAGTTAGGTTTCGATGACTTTACTTTCAAGAAACTCTCTATTAAGATAGGTACCACAGAAGCCAGTATTTACAGGTATTTCGAGAACAAGCACAAACTGCTTACTTATATTACCGCATGGTTCTGGACGTGGATGGAGTATCAGGTGATCTTTCATACCAATAATGTAAAGGACCCCAAGATCAAGATCGATACGATCATCAATTTACTTATACTTCAGGAGAAAGATCCGCTGGCTTTGGAGCATATAGACAGAGCAGTGTTGCACAACATAGTTATTGCCGAGGGCAATAAAGCCTATCTTACCAAGCATGTTGCGGAAGACAATAAGTCGCTCATCTTTAAACCATATAAAGATCTCTGTCACAGGGTTTCCGAGATTTTTCTGGAGTACAGATCAGCTTATCAATATCCCCATTCTTTGGCCAGTACACTTATAGAAACAGCCCATCATCAGATGTACTTTAAAGATCATCTGCCCCGCCTCACAGATTTTGGCGGTGTAAAAAATGGATTGCAGCTCTCCAAATATCTGGCACATCTGGTTTACAGCGCGCTGGATGCCCCTAAGCGCAAATAATTATTCCAGCATACCGGCTGCATAGAATATACCTGCATAGGCTTTCTGATACTTGGCCTTTAGCTCTATAATTTTCTGTGTAGCCTCCAGTGCTTTTATCTCCCTGCTGTTCAGTATGAATAGTGTGCTTTCTCCGGTTCTGAATCTCAGCGATTCGCCACGCAGTAAGGTCTGATAGGCATTTACTGCCCGCTGGTAATTGTTGATCTGTTCCTGTAAAGACACAAATTCGTTGTAGTAGCTTCTTACCTTATTCTCCAGTTGCCATTGCAGCTGGTTCTTCTCGTAGTTCGTCTCTTCTATTTTCAGCTTTGTGGTTCTCAGGTTTCCTCTTGCCTCACGCTGAAACAGGGGTACGCCAAACTCTACGCCCAGCTTATTGTTATTGCTGAGGAAAGTACTGTTCACTGTTTCCGGCAGGCCATAGCCGTTAGATAACATGCTGGCATTTACATTCAGTTTAGGCAGCAGTTCCTGACTTTTAAGTTTACGGTCTATCTCCAGTATGTCTATCTTGGTATTTATAGAGCGCAGCTTCGGATGTTCTTCTATAGTGGCAGTTATTTTACCAATATCAGGTATCAGGGTCATGTCTGGTATCGCCTCCAGTGCGGCACTGTCCGGTGCTATACTTTCCTGCCACATTGCAGGGCTGCCATTCTCCAGCCATAAGTAGTTCGATAGTTCCAGTCCGGCATTGATATAAGCGATCAGGGCATTGTTCTGTTGCTGCAATATCACCTGATACTGTGCATCACCTTCCACCGTATCTATAGTGGCACGTGCACCCTGCTCCGACTCCACCCTCAGGTACTTCATGCGCTCTTCGTTGGCTGTTACCAGTGCGGCTACAGCTCTGTAAGATCTGTATTCCTTTACCCAGTTCCAGTAAGCGCCTACTGCATCATACAGCAGATTGTTTACAGAGAGTTTTCTTTCTGCCTCACTTACCTCTCTGAAAAGTTTTGCCTGTTGCAGGGTGGCTCTTCTTTTGTCGTAAAGCAGGCTGGTTACAGGTACCTTTACACCGGCATAGCTCACCTTGCCTTGTGTTACTTCCGGGTTTAGTCTGTCGCCCTGTATGTCTTCTACTCCTGCCTTAAATTCTACACCATACCAGGTAGGTATAGTTAATTCCGGACTGAAGTAGCTATAATACAGTTTGTTGTTGAAGATCTTCCTGTCGGCACCGGTGCTTATTTTAGGATCAAAAGCACCTCTCGATCTCATTATCTCTGCATTAGCTTTTCCCACTTGTATGTCGGCCTGCTTCACTACCGGGTGGTAGGCCCTTACAATACTCAGGTATGCGTCTTTAGATAAGATATGAGCGGTGTCTGCAAATGAAGCAAAGCCCTGCAGTACCAGCAACAGCAGCAGCAGATTACTTTTTATCTTTCTTGTCATATCCTTTCGTTTGTGCAACATAATAATCGGGAGGGAATCCATTTACATTCCTCCATAGTTCATACCAGATCGATACATTTTTCAGCAGTGCTATACCATTGGCTCCGGTACCCATTTTCAGTGTTTCAGGCCAGGCCTTCGTAGCCGGATCTTCAGCTACCAGTATCCTGAACTTTCCATTATCGCTCACCGAGCTTTCAATTGCTACTATCTTGCCACTGAAGGTGCCATAGTAGGCTTTGGGCCAACCACTGAATACGATGGCAGGATACCCATCGAACAGGAATCTTACTGTTTGTCCTAAAGATAACAATGGCAGGTCTACCGGCTTCACAAACATTTCCACAGCATGCTCCACCTGAGTCGGTATGATCTCTGCAATCTTGTCCCCTTCTTTTAATATCTCATTGATGCCCGATTTCGCTGCCTGAGTCACCTGTCCGTCCTGCGGTGCCAGCAGAAAATACATACCGTTGCGTATAGCATAGTTTGCATACTGATTGGTCAGTTTGGCTACCTCTCCTTCTGCAGTTGCCATGTCGCTGCTGGCACTTGCTTTTTCGCCACTTGCTTTTGCCAGTTTTTCCAGAAACTCCTGTTGTGCCTGTATAAGGTCTGTTTTGGTATTCAGGAATTTTGTTTCCGCACCTATCTTCTTAGCCATTGTGTTCTGCACGGCCTGTATGCGTTGTTCCAGTTGCAGGGTAGATACCAGTCCGCTATCCTTCATTATCCGTTGCCTGCGTAGCTGTTCTTCCGCTATTCTAAAGTCGTTGCCTGCAGCAGCAGCTTCCATGCTGTCGCTTATCACTTTTAGCGACAACTGTTTTGTCTTCAGGCTCAGTGTGCGTTCCATTGCCTGTATCTGTGCATCTATGGCGTTCAGTTTGTTGTTGTAGAATGTTATGCCAGACTGTTTTGCTGTGACCTGCTCTTTTACTCGCTCCAGCAGTTTCGGGTCCAGATAACTATCTTTTATCTCGGCCAGCTGCGCCACGGTATCGCCTTTTTTCACGTAGTCCCCTTCCTTTACATACCACTTCACTATCCGTCCGCCTATTATAGAGTTCAGTTGCTGTGGCCTGTGTTCCTGTCTCAGCGTTGTTACGCTACCTCTGGTCCTTATGTTCTGCGTCCATGGAAGAAAAAGCACTATGATGCAAAAGGCCAATGTACCTCCTAGCCATTTACGCACATTGCTCTTTTGGCCTTCCATGTATAGGGTATTCATGGCAGTCAGTTCTATCTGCAGATCCTCCTTATTTAGTTGTTTTTTAATTTCCTGCATGGTTGTTGGTGTTTGTGCTCACAATAGTTCCCTTGTGCATTACTATGGTCTTGTCGCATTTATCTGCAAATACCTCATCGTTGGTCACTGTTATTACTGTTGTGTCTTTCAGGGTGTTCAGAATGTAGGCCTGTATCTTGTCAGCGTATTCTTTTTCCAGTCCCAGCCATGGGTCTTCCAGCAGCAGCAGAGAGGGTTGGTGCGCCAGTGCCCGCATCAGCAATAGTTTTTTTATGGTCTTTGCCGGCAGGTGATGACCCGATGGGTTCAGCATGTGCTGGTAACCGTCTTTGGTAGATTGTATGAACTCTTTCAGACCGGTTATTGCAGCCAGTTCATTCAGTTTGTCTATAGTTATCCTATCGTCGCCCATGCATATGTTTTCCTGAATGGTAGCCTCAATAATATCCTGTGTGTGAAATACAACACCGGTATTGGCTCTTATGCTGTTTATGTCGTAGTTATGAAGGGGTATCTCATTGATCACCAGATTTCCGGTAAAGTCGGGATATATGCCTGCCAGTACTTTCAGCAGGCTCGATTTGCCCGATCCGTTCATGCCGCATATCGTTACTTTTTCTCCACTGCTTACATTCATGTTTATATCCTTCAGCACAACTGCACCAGAATCATAGGCAAATGAAAGATCTTTTACAGCAATAGAAAGTCCTTTAGTCTCCTTATTCATCACTACATTTCCACTTTTTTCTTTAGGCTTGTCCAGCAGTTTGTTGATCTTCTCTACCGATGTCAGTACGTCATATACTTTGTCCAGATTCACGATCAGTTTTTCTACAGATTCAATGATCAGCATCACTACCATTTCTGCTGCTATGAACTGACCAATATTCAATTCCTGGTCTACCAGCAGTATAGAGCCTACTATCAGCATAGCAGCAATAATGATGACCTTAAAGGTGATGAGTGTCCAGTACTGGAAAAGCAGCACTTTGAAGTGAGATGACCTTGCAGTAAGGTAACCGGTCACATACTCATCTGTCTTGCTGATGTGCATGGTGTTGCTTCGCCCGAACTTATAGGAGAATATGGTTCTGGCTATTTCCTGCAGATAGCCGGCCACCTTGTATTTGTAGTCGCTTACTTCTATGCTGGTGCGCATACCCTTGTTGCCGGTATAACGCAGGATAACAAACAGGCTGAAGAGCAGCAATATGCCGAAGAAGATAAACACCGGATGGTAGAACGAAAGCAGTATCAGGCCGAAGAGGATCTGTATGCTGGCACCCGGAATATCCAGCAATAGTTTGGAGATGCTTTTCTGCAGCGATATAGTATCAAAGAACCTGTTTGTGAACTCCGGCAAGTAATAGTTGTTCACCTCCTGCATATTCAGCCGTGGCAGTGTGTGTGCATACTGAAAAGAATAGCGGGTAAACAACTGTTGCTGTATACGTTCGGTTATCTTCATCTGATTTATCTGTATCAGTCCGGCAAAGAACACACTCAGTATCACAAATACGATGAGTAGTACCAGTGAAGTGGAAATGGATCCACCTAGTACAAAGCTGATGATAGACTGTATGCCCAGCGGCACAGCCAGTTGCACCAGTCCGGCAAATACTGCAAAGAAGTATATCGAGGATATTTCCTTTTTCTGAAACTGCAGGATTGCCAGCAGTTTCCCAAGAGTATTGAATTTGTTTTCCGCCATTTGGGTTGCTATTAGTAGGCAAATGTATATAAATTGCTATTTTAAATGATAGTAATGCTATTATAATTGTGTTAAAAACTATCAAAAAGGGTTGTATTCATAATTTTCCCTGATGGACAAATCATCAGCTTCTATAAATAGGATTACACAAAACATAAAATATTTGGTTCGACGAGTAGTTTTTGTCTGAGTTATCTGTTTATCACTTATTGGTTTTCATATTGCCGGCAATTATGCTTATTCATGTAAGACTCATATAATTTGGCAACATGGTGAAGTTTATGTTGGTATTGCTAATTTACCGGCGCTTATAGATGACTTTTTTCACCTGCACGTAGAAATTCTGAGCGATAGTGATGCCGAGCTGGTCTACAAAGCGGGCCATGAGCCATGATACGGGCAGTAGCAGGGCAATAATGGCCAGGAAGGTGAAGAACACACTGTGGTTATAGTCCCAGGTTTCGTAGAGTTTCAGGAAGAGCCAGGCACCATATGAACCTATGAGAATGGGGTGCAGCAGGTATAGCGAAAATGAAATATAGCCCAGAAAACGGAATGGCAGTGCGCCGGTGAGCCGCTGCAGGGGTGGGGCAATGATGTATGCCAATACCAGCAGGTATGCGGCGGCGGGCAGGCACCAGGGCGTATAGTCCCAGATGGTGTTCTTAATGGTATCTTGCCAGGACCCTGGTATCGGGGTGCAGTAGGGCAGGGAGCCCAGTAGCAGGCTACATGCTATAAGCATCAGTGCCACTATTGTACCTGCCCGAAACTGCTGCCGATCGGCCCACTGCTCGGTGTAGCAGAGGGTGATACCCAGAAAAAACGACAGATAGAAGGGGCTATTGAGGGCGAAGCAGGCCGCAATGGCCAGCAACAACAAGGGTAGCCTGAATTTTCGGGTATAGTGAGTGAGCAGCAGGAACAGGAACACCATGTAGGAGCCAAACAGCTCGTAAGAGATGGTCCAGAGGCAGGTATCGAAGCTGGCATCGCCATAGAACATGGTGCCGTAGGTGATGCTTGCCAGCAGTCTGCCATCGGGATCGGTGAAGCGCCAGAGGCGGCTGAACCAGTCGGACAGGGTAATGACGGATGCCTGTGTGTTGTAGTAAAGATGGTTGCTCATGAGGAACCAAGACAGCAGCAGGGTAAATGCTATGGGTATGTAGAGGCGGATGAAGCGCCGGTTCATGCCTGAAACCAGCACCTCGGGATCGGCGGTGCGGAAGTATTTGCGGCTGAGCACAAAACCGCTGAGCACAAAAAATATGGCCACAAAGTAGGCGCCGTTGATGAGGAAGCTGAACGGGCTGCTGCTGAACTGCAGTTCGTAGCCGCCGAGGTGCGAGGTGGTAGCCTTGCGGGTGAACCATGCACTATAGAAGGCAAGCGAAAAGTGATTGAGGAACACGCCAAATGCCGCGACGCCTCTGATGCCATCGAGATATGCGGATTTGCCATGTTGCTGCAGCATAGTAGTGTGTGTTTGTATGGCGCTGTGCGTGCCGGTAATAGTATGCTAATAGACGAAGAATTTTTGAGATAGGATAGTAAATGGGTTGCGTTATTTTGGAAGCGGGTAGGGTGTGGGTGCTGTTATGAATTGAGGAATTTTATTATGCACGAAAATTGCTCACTTTTTGTAAAATATTTTGAAAGGAGACAATGCGCTGCTGTGGCGGTTTTGGGCGGGAAAATGTTTCCAAAAATTGCTCAAAAATTACTCGCGCGAAAAATGTTATCTGATATATATGCGCAGGTGCATAATGTGTAACTGTGCTTGTGTGTGGTGTGTAGGTGCTCATAGTGGTAACAGGGTGTGGTATGTATGCCACAAATGCCATGCCAATACCGGTGTGTTTTGCCGCTATGGCAGGGGAAGATATTCACAAATTTCAGGGCGGTTTACATTAATGGGGCTTGCAAGTCGAAAAGACTTGCAGGAAGATAGACACAAGTCGAAAAGACTTGCGCTAAAATGGGGAGGCATGGGTTGGCTGAACGCACAAATGCTACGCGCCAAACCCGCGCCAGTGGAGTAATAACGGCA
The DNA here is from genome assembly GCA_943331005.2 of Bordetella parapertussis. Classification (GTDB taxonomy): domain Bacteria; phylum Bacteroidota; class Bacteroidia; order Chitinophagales; family Chitinophagaceae; genus Nemorincola. The sequence goes on along the minus strand of CALQJX020000006.1, from coordinate 139,036 downwards.
GTTATAAACTGCCCTCTTGCATGAGGCACGGGTTGGCTGAACGCACAAATGCTACGCGCCAAACCCGCGCCAGTGGGTATGCAATGACTAGCAATTTTGTTCGGCCTTCTTTCTTTAAATGAATGATCATTGTAAAGTCTTAACTTCAATTAAACTTACTACCTGTGAGATTGCTAACATCTTCCATACTTTTTAGTGTAATTATTATAGCTTTCTTCAGCTGTAATAAAACGAATGGTAATAGTGTCAAAGACTACAGTGATAATATCATTAAACCGCATCATTGGGCGGGGCAAATTTCCCGGTCGGGCTATAACAATCCATGCTGCAAAGACACTTTTAGTCATGCTATTGCAGACACAACCTTATATATAACTAGATCCGGCAACTTAATGTTGCGGGTGGGTAATTCTGTTCACCTAAAGTACCGATCAACAGACCAGGTTGCCCACACCGTAACCTATGATACGATCTTAAATGCCGGAACTGTTTCGCCATTTGGTTATTATTTGATGTATTATTATTTGTCAGACAGTTCGGTATTTAGTTATAGCGGAAAGACACTTTCGGATTGTGGGGCAGATTATTTTTATCAATCAGACGGTGTTTTCACCACCAAGAATTAGAATAAATGTGTCGTCTGCTTCAGGATGGAAATTACGGCAGTTATAAACTGCCCTCTTGCATGAGGCACGGGTTGCAGAACGCACAAAGGCTATGCGCCAAACCCGCGCCAGTGGACAGTAATAGGGACAGGATGTTATCAAAGAGGACCAGAGACGCAATTGGTGCCAGCGAGGCGTAATTACTGTATCGTATATTATTATCTTGTAGGTGGTTATTTTAATAGAGTCAAATGCAGATAAAGGTTGTTACATGGAATTGCAATGGCGCATTTAGAAATAAGTATCAGCGTTTGACCGGGTTAGATGCTGATATTCTGGTGATTCAGGAGTGTGAAGACCCGAAGCAGAGCGCTGATCTTGACTACAGATCTTGGGCAGTGAATTATATATGGATAGGTGATTCTAAGCATAAAGGATTGGGAATATTCTGTAAGCAAGGTATTCAACTGTTGGATAATGGATGGGAGAATAATGGTACAAAACACTTCATTTCAGCAAAAATCAATAATAGTTTTGACCTTGTTGCCGTATGGACAAAAAGGAATAATTCAGTTACATACAGGTACATTGGTCAGTTCTGGAAATATCTTCAAGAGAATAAGAATAGGATGAAAGACTGTCTTATTATGGGGGATTTCAACAGCAATAAAATTTGGGACAGAAAGCGATGTGTATGCAATCATTCTGAAGTAGTTCGCGAGCTAGATGAAATAGGTATTGTTAGTTTGTATCATGAAAAATATGACATGCAGCAGGGCGAAGAAGCACACCCAACGTTTTATTTACAACGGAATTTACAGAAGCCCTACCACATTGACTATATTTTTATGAATAAACATAGCGTCAATAATGTTTTAGATTTCGAAATTGGTTCTATAGAAACGTGGCTGAATGTAAGTGATCATTTGCCCGTAATTGCTGTTTTAGATTTACCATGATTTCTTTCTTAGACCCATTAGTATCGATGGTGTGTTAGGGTTGACTGAAGGCCCCAACCATGAAGGGTGACATGGGTTGATAAAGCGGCAGCGGGAATAATGGCAGTTATAAACTGCCCTCTTGCGTGAGGCACGGGTTGGCTGAACGCACAAAGGCTACGCGCCAAACCCGCGCCAGTGGGTGGGGTTTGAGCGGGGTTATTGCGCTTTTTCTATTGCGAAAAGCAGATAGTGCTTTCACCATTGAATCGATACAAACCCATTCCTCTGGTGCCGAACCAAATATTGTTGGCTTTGTCTTCGAGGATAAAATAGACTTCTTTGTTGGCGATCTTCGTAAATGTTTTTTGGCCTTTATTATCCATAGGTAGGTTGGATCTCCATAATCCTCCAAGTGTGTCTCCGAGCTGCTTTCCGTAATCGGATGCTACCCATAAATTCCCGGCATGGTCTTCCAGAATATAATTCAGCGATGGTTTTACAAGATCCTCTGGTTGTTCGTAATCGGTAAAAGATGTTCCATCATAACTCCATACCCCGAAATGCCTTGTTGCAAGTAATAAATTGCCAGATCTGCTTTTGATTACTTTACGAATCCATCCTTCATTTTTTGGTTTTAGACTTTCTATCATTTTCCCGTCATAACGGCAAAACCCTTCGTAGCCGGGTGGCATTCCGGAAGCAAACCATATATTTCCATGGTCATCTTCCAGCATTGAGGATACCAATTTGAGTTGCAGGCTATCTTTATTAATTACTGCATCATTAGCCAGAAGCCGTGAAAAACCTTTTCCATCAAAGTAATAAACTCCATCACCGGTTCCGAACCAAATTTTGCCGCTTTTATCCTGTAACATACTCCATACCGTATTTTTTGTAGACCACTGACTATAATAGGTGTTGCTTTTTATGTAGGGTCTGAGAAAATAGGGAATGGGTATTGAAACAATTTTATTGCCATCAAGCCGACAAATACCATCTGTGGTGCCAAACCATATGTTAGCATCTTTGTCTTCCAAAATACACCAGACATGTTCACTACTTAAACCATCTTTTTTGGTGTATTGGGTGAACAGTTGTCCATCGAATTTATATACACCTTCTCCCCCTGTTCCAAACCAGAGGTTCCCGTTTTTATCCTGTATCCCACAGGTGATACTCTGGTATTCGTTTGAACCTTGCGTTTTAATTAATTTCGGTTGCCCGAAGCCCCACATTGCAGCTCCCGGCACTTGTTCTTTTCGCAAGTCTGTTTTTGCCTGCCCATTGCAGGAGCTGCCCATTGCAAAAACACCTAAAAACATAAGTATGTTTACTATCTTTTTCATTTTCGATGGGGGTGTAGGATTTGATACGTGTAGCAAAGTACTATATTTTCCGTATGTATAGAAAATACTGTTATCAAAGTGTACTTAGATACAGTCTGTATGTAGGGTTGAATAAATATCCAGCTCTTGAACTACTTGGCATAGAACATAGTTGCGGTGAAAGGAGCTGAAGAGACCGGCCATGAAGGGTGAAATGAGAGCGGGAGCCTACCTGCCGGTAGGCAGGCTGGTAGATGGTTTAGAGTGAGTGTGAGGATTGAAGATGAAGACCCCGGCCATGAAGGGTGACATGGGCTGATAATAGAGCGGGAAACAGAGCGGGCGCGAACCGTTTTTGTTTGATGTGGTTTAGAGCGGGTGTGAGCGCGGGGATTTGAAGATGAAGACCCCGGCTATGAAGGGTGACATGGGCTGATAAAGCTACAGCGGGAATAATGGCAGTTATAAACTGCCCTCTTGCATGAGGCACGGGTTGGCTGAAAGCACAAAGGCTACGCGCCAAACCCGCGCCAGTGGAAACAGGCGTTACAAACGCCACACCGCCGGATCCTCGTTACAAACGAGGACCAGAGGGGAGAGCGGAGGGAAAAGAAAAAACGAAGGCGAAAAGGCAGGTGGTTTGCGGACCTTCTATCCAAAATTTTCTTACATACAATCGGCAGTCACGAGACAGCCAACCACCACGACGTGAGTCAGAGACTACGCCGATCGGGCTTTTGCAGGCATCTCCCAGAATGATTACATTTGGCATCATGCAAGCCGCAAAGAAGATACTGTACCTGAAAATCGCAGACATTACTATGCAGTTTACTCTGCCGCTGGCTATGTTTTTATACAAATCATACAGGCATGTGAGGCTGGTAAATAGTAGCCAGGGCTACTTTGAAAAAATGAATTCCGACCTTCCATTTGGTGCCGGTAATACCCAAGCACCCGGACCATCAATTGACTACTTCAGTGCCGCACCTTTCATTATCGGAGAGGCCGCCATCGAGGCGATTGCATTGATTTTTATTCTTCAAATGGTTAGCGCTATTATCAATTCCGTTGCACTCCCTCCATCGCACCGATCACCGCTGCGTAGAAAATATACCAGATTGTTTCTGCCATGGGTTTGCTTTACATTGTTCTGCTATCCGGGAGTATGGTTTTGGGGAACGTTGGTAGAGAGCATGAGCTCCTACAAGGTTTATAATGGCGCAGTAGTGGTGGTTTTCTCCATCCTGGCGTTGGCATCTGTGGCACTTGCTGTCCTTTACCAGATACTCAGCGCTAGGGAGGTGGGTATTGCCAGAAGGGCGGTAAAATGAAAACTGCAGTAGCTATACAAAGGAAATTACTCGAACTGACTTTTACTCTAGTGATGAGTTCCAACTGGATTCGAACTGAAAAACAGGACTATTCAGGGATAAACAAATAAAAAAGGGAACAAACTGGCAAGTCTAGAGCGGGAAAACAGAGCGGGAGCGGAGGGAAACGAAAAAAGGATGCTGAAGTGCATCCTTTTTTCGTTTGTCGGGACGACTGGACAAGTGTCGAACCTTTTTATAAGGGACTTGCTTGCCCTACAGGCACTTTTTGGCGTGATTGGGGAAGTATGAAAAACAAGTTACCAAAACGGGCAAAAACCTGGGGGACTTGACTGGACAACTTTCGAACTGCTGATAATTTGTACTTTTAAGAAGAATTAGTTTTACTAAACAAACCAAAATGTTTCCGACCGTTAGCGAATTCATAATACTATATACATCTTATTTAAGTTGGCTACTTTTTTTGCTGATTTGTCTATTATTTTCTAAACAAAAGAGAAGATACATCAACCATCTAATTTTTTACTCCGTTTATAGTGGAATAATGCTGTATGTCTTTTCCGATAAGCAGAACTTTAAATATGGAGGATCTTTGCCCGTGTTATTTTATGGAGGTGTATTTTTAGTCGTTCACTTTCTCTCCTTTATTTGCTACGGCATTTACCGATATTTAACTGTGAGAAAATAAATAGACAGAAATCGGCGAAGACCGATCTAATACCTCTTTGGATTCGAACCCAAAAACAGGAAACTTTGTGGAATAACAAGCGAAAACGGGAACAAACTAGCAAATAATAGAGCGAGAAACAGAGCGAGAGCGGAGGGAAAAGAAAAAACCAAGGCGAAAAGCCTTGGTTTTTTCTTTTGTCGGGGAGACAGGATTCGAACCTGCGACCCCCTGGTCCCAAACCAGGTGCGCTACCGGCCTGCGCTACTCCCCGAGTACTTCTACTCTCCGGTATTGTCTGCCTGCCGCAGACAATGAACTAATTTTGGCGGTGAGGGCGGGATTCGAACCCGCGATACGCTTTGACAGCGTATGCCAGTTTAGCAAACTAGTGGATTCGGCCTCTCTCCCACCTCACCTTATGGCCTTATTAGTATGTGTCCTTATTTCTAAGGGACTGCAAAGATAATGCAATAACTGAAACATACAAATCTTATTTGCCACTTTTCTGCATAGTCTTTTTCATAATGCAATGCCAGCTTGTGTATGTTGTATACGCAGTGCCGGCAGGGCAAATGAAGACTATTAAAAACTTATCAAAGATCTGTATTGGTTTTGTATGCTGCGGGGCAGCAATACGGCCTTATATGCTTGCCATCTGTACTTTCTGCTGCAGTTCCATAAGGTTGTCCTTATATTCTGCATCTGTAGCCATAAGGTTCTCAACGGTCTGGCAAGAGTGGATCACGGTAGTGTGATCGAATCCGCCGAAGTGATCGCCGATGGTCTTGAGTGACTGCTTGGTGAACTTCTTGGCAAAGTACATAGTGATCTGCCTGGCCAGTACCACTTCGCGCTTGCGCGTTTTGGTAAGGAGCCTTTCGTAAGAAACATGGTAGTAGTCGCATACCATCTTCTGTATGTTCTCTATGGTCATTTCTCTTGCGGCGGTCTTCACGAAGTTCTTCATGACGCGCTTTGCAAGGTCTATGTCTATTTCTTTCTTGTTGAGTGTGGCCTGCGCGAAAAGGGCTATGAGGGCTCCTTCCAGCTCGCGTACATTGCTCTGTACGTTGTAGGCTACATAGCGCACCACTTCGTCTGGTATTTCCAGGCCTTCCTGGCGCATTTTCACGCGCAGTATTGCCTGTCTTGTTTCGAAGTCTGGTGCCTGAATATCTGCGTTAAGTCCCCAGCGGAACCTGCTGAGCAGGCGTTCCTGCATGCCTTCGAGATCGCGCGGGGCGGTATCGCTGGTGAGGATGATCTGCTTGCCGTTCTGGTGCAGGTGATTGAATATAGCAAAGAACACATCCTGCGTTTTTACGGCAGATACGAACAGGTGTATATCATCCATGATGAGTACATCTATAAGCTGGTAGAAGTGGATGAAATCATTCACTTCATTGTTCTTAGAGTGGTCTATGAACTGATTGATGAACTTCTCTGCGCTTACGTAAAGCACAGATTTGTTGGGGTGCAGCCTGCGCACTTCGTTGCCTATGGCCTGTACGAGGTGGGTTTTGCCCCAACCAACGCCGCCGAAAACAACGAGCGGATTGAAAGAGGTGGCACCTGGTTTCTGTGCTACGTGTATACCTGCAGACCTTGCAACACGGTTGCAATCGCCCTCTACATAATTATCGAAAGTATAATTGCTGTTGAGCTGCGGATCTATCTGCATGCGTTTGAGCCCCGGAATGGCATAAGGAGTTTTGATGCTATGCGGATCATCCCACTTGAGTGGCATGTCTATATAGTTATTGTCCTTGCCCGGTTTGCTCATGGTGCTTCCCGGCATGTTAACGGAAGCAGGTTTCTTTGCGTTACCCTCCATCATGATGCGGTACTCGAGCCGACCTTCTTTACCTAACACACGTTTGATGGTCTTTCCCAGGAGTTCTACATAGTGCTCTTCGAGCCATTCGTAGAAGAACTGACTTGGTACCTGGAGCGTGAGGACACTATCGTTGAGGTTCACTGCCTTGATGGGCTCGAACCAGGTCTGGTAAGTGCGCCAGCTGAGGTTATCCTTAATTATGACAAGACATTTTTCCCAAAGCTGTTCTGCTTCGGTCAAAAGGTTGTTGTTGATTGTATTGTAAACGTGTTTATCCATATTAATAAAACAACATTCGCTGATTAAGCCTTTTGTTTATTTTAGAAGGTAACGGAGGTGACGAGTCCAGACCATTGAAACATGCTATTCGTTTCCAGTGGGTATCGTTTAAAATCCTATACCTAAAGTTATTGTTTTTTTTACTGAAGCCTCGACTCGATTTTCACTTTTCATGATGGTTTCCCGCTTACCGGAAGCAGAAGGACGAAATTGCTAACATTTTGTTGAAAAAAAAAATTGTTTTCCACTTGTTTGTTTACTAAATCTTACAGAATGAAGTTTGTGCCTGAGATTTTTTTTTGTTCATCTTTTTTCAAAAAAATTTTTGTTTTTCCAACTTGATTCTATACGCGGGAAACTACTTGTATGATATGTTTGATGAGCGGCTGAAAGCGCTTGCTGTAGCGGGTTTTAGCGGTTTTGTACACAAAGGTATATTCCCACCATTAATACTATTTGCCGAGATTCCAAGTAATTCTCAAAATTATTTTTTCCTTTACAAACGGCTTCCTTTTGATTTGTTAAAACTAAAAAAAACATACAAAGCACTTTATAGTTATCCACATTCGGAGCGCTAAAAAATGAGCAGCAAAAAAACGTTTATATTTTTCTCTTTTTACGTCTGTTTCTTATCTGAATTCTGCGTATTGTTGCAACACACTATGCAGTATCTCTGGCAGCACATCCGGACATTGATCGGTACCTATGATGGTAGTGTGCCTTTTGCACATTTTCTGAGGAATTATTGTAAAAAGTACCCTGCGCTGGGTAGTCGCGACCGCAGAATGCTGAGTACCATACTTTATAGCTGGTTCAGGTGTGTGAAGGGGATAGTTTTGCCGGAAACAGGTACTCATGATCTGGAGCACAAGGTAATGGCCTGTCTGAAGGTTTGCCAGGTGCCTATGGAAGGCTACATGAGGCTGTTTGCGTGCGTGCCTGCACCTGCCAAAGAGCCTGTTTTTGATGCAGATCTTCTTTTTGTGCCGGAATTGGCGCTTAGCGAAGGCATAGACAGGGCAGCCTGGCTGCAATCTATGACTGTGCAGCCCCTGCTATTTATACGTGTAGTGAGCGACCGGGAAAAAATAAAGTCTCTGCTGGCCGAAAAGCAGGTGGTTTATACAGAAATAAGCGATACATGTATTGCCATACCCAATGGTACGCCTGTAGATACGTATCTGCCGGAGGGGAGTTATGCAGTGCAGGATGCCTCTTCTCAGTATACAGGTAGTTTTTTTGAGCCTGTGGCTGATGAGCGCTGGTATGACAGTTGCTGTGGTGCGGGGGGCAAGTCGCTCTTGCTGATGAGCAGGAAGGTGAAGGTGCAGCTGACAGTAACGGACAAGCGTGCCAGCATCATCAGTAATCTGAAGGAGCGGTTCAGGCTGTACCGTTATGCGGAGCCTGCAGCCTATGTGGCAGATGCAGCAGATGCCGCCGGACTGAGCCAGACACTGAGCAAGCAACAGTTTGACAACATAATATGCGATGTGCCCTGTAGTGGCAGCGGCACATGGGCACGCACGCCCGAGCAGCTATTTTTCTTTAAAGAGCAGACACAGCGCAGCTTCCCGGTGTTGCAGCAGCAGATAGCCGTGAATGTGAGCAGGCACCTGAAACAGGGTGGCAGGCTTTTCTACATTACCTGTTCCGTCTTCAGGGAGGAGAATGAAGCTGTGGTTGCCGAAATAGTGAAGCAGACAGGGCTGAAGGTGGTACGTATGCAACTGATAAATGGCATTGCAGCAAGGGCAGACAGTATGTTCATGGCCATATTGCAGTAACAACGCAGCGGCAGGGTGGGCTGCATACCTTATTTTTGATGAAATATACAGAACCATGCAACTGAGCATGCAGGGCGTGGTGCCCGCGCATTTACAGGAAAGGCTTAGGGTACACCGAACGGGGGTATGGAACACAGATGTGGCCATGACTGCCGGTGCTATTGTGCTGGTGCAGGCGCCATCGGGTACCGGCAAAACCACGCTTATACATATGCTGTATGGTTTACGAAATGATTATAATGGTCGCATAAGTTGGGGTGGAAAGGATATAGCGACAATGGATGATGCCGGATGGGCGAGGCAACGCCGGGAAAGTTTATCGGTTATCTTTCAGGATATGCGCCTGTTTCCTTCGCTTACTGCTCTGGAGAATATAGAAGTAAAAAGACTTCTGACGAATAGTGTAGCTGCGGCACAGGTGCAGGAATGGATGAGCAGACTGGGAATAACAGATAAAGCAGATGCACTTGCGGCAACACTATCATATGGTGAGCTGCAGCGGGTAGCTATAATCAGGGCATTGGTGCAGCCGTTTAGCTGGTTGCTGATGGATGAACCCTTCAGCCATCTGGATGTAGTGAACCGGCAAAATGCTATAGCCCTGATACAGGAAGTGGTGCAGCAGCAGCAGGCAGGAATGCTACTGGCCGAGCTGGATAGCAATGACTATTTTGATTACACCCAAACCTTACTGATGTGAGCAGCAAGCAGCAAAACAATATACTGATGCGCCTGCTGCTGCAGGGACAAGGCAAGGGCAAGCTGCGTGCGGCACTGGTGGTGCTGTGTGTGGGAACCGGGTTGCTGTTGCTGAGTGTGCTGGCTTGGTGGAACTTTGGTTTGCTGCTAAGCGGAGAAGACGCCAGTGGCAATGGCAACAGCACCTATATGGTGATAGGCAAGCAGATAACCGAACAAACGATGGGCAATGCTGCCGCCAACACTTTCTCTGAAAACGAAACTAAAGAACTGCTGCGTGTGCCGCAGGTACTTGATGCCGGTGAAGTGACGCCAGCCCTGTTTCCGGTGTATGCAGTGATAGGCGGAAGACTGGCCATGTCTACAGAGTTGCCGCTGGAATGTGTGCCAGACCGTTTTCTGGAGGAGCTGCCAGATGACTGGAACTGGCAGCCGGGCAACAGAGACCTGCCGGTGATCCTTTCGTCGCGGTTTCTGGATATCTATAACTATGTGTTTGCACCCGGGCAGGGATTGCCGCAGTTGTCTCGGCAGTCGGTAAGGTCTGTGGGGCTGAAGCTGCAGGCAGGTGGCGCAGGTGGTGCGTCTTTTGCGGCGCATGTATCCGGCTTCTCGGACAGGATAGGCTCTGTACTGGTACCGGCTTCTTTTATAGCATATGGCAACAGTCACTATGCCGCACCGGGAATGGTGCGCAGACCATCGCAGCTGATCCTGAAAGTAAAAGATCCCTCTGATGGCCGTTTTACCGACTATTTGCAGCAACATGGGTATGTAACCGAGCCGCAGCAACTGCGCTGGAGCCGCATGCGGGCTGTAGTGGAAGTGGTGACGGGCGCAACCGGGATTCTGGCGTTGGTGCTGATGGTTATAAGTGCACTGGTGTTCGTACTGTTCATAGAGCTGACCATAACCAGGGCCAGTAAGTCGATAGTATTGCTGCAACAGCTGGGTTATGATGCGCGTACGCTGCGCAGGTTCATGGGGCGTCATTTTCTGCCCATGATAGCAGTGAGTATGATAATAGCACTTTTGCTCTGCGTAGTAGTGCAATATGAGGTGGCGGCAAAGGCGCTGCAAAACGGACTGTTGTTGCCGTCGTTGCCGGGCTGGCCAGTGCTGGCAGCTTTCGGTATTTGTTTGGTGATGCTGGCATTATTTGTGACAGCAACTGTAGCAAAAGCAGTAAACAGGAAATGAATAATACTACTTATACAGTAGCCTCTTCGGAATGCAGGGTCATTTTGGCCACTTCTTCTACAGATTGCGACTGGGATTCCATGGTAGTTTCAGCGTAGTTATGGACAGTATCTGTTATGTGAGCGCTGATCTCTGAATTTGTAACAGTTTCCGCCATCGTTCCGTAGTTTTCTTCGTTTTCTTGATATTCCATCGTGCTTGTTTCGTGAGTGGCACTATAGAACTCGGAATGTATCCGCTTGATGCAGATAAGATCCATTAGGAAGGCAGCAATAATAACCCATTGCTGAGCAGAAGTAATAGTAAGGGAGAAAAAGAATTTAGTTACAACTTCTAGCGGCACCAGGTTTTCGTACCCCTCGTAGTAATAACGATGATTGATAAGAAACGGGAGGCTGAGCAGATAAAAAACCACAATAGTTGCTGCATGTGAGGCCAGAAAAGGTATCCGATTGTTATGGCTGGGCCATATCAACTCCTTCAGGGGGATGAGTGCAGAAAGAAAAAGCAGGAAATTGATCACAGAGATGATCTGTGCTTTCAGTACTATGTTTTCAGTGTCTACGACAGCAGCAAATGATGAAAAGGGTAATATTGAGACAATTGCAGTTACTGCAACTATCCTGAGAGTTTTATGCATGGGGCTATGCTTTTCTGTCAGTAAAGATATTCAGTTCTTCCTGCTATACCGAAAATACTACTATAATTAGTAGTCCGTTAATGAGTCATTAACGTGTCATTAAAAATAATAAAATAAATAAAGGTTTTTCTAATCTTTCAGGGCGCCTTCCCATTTACACATAGCAACTGTTGCAACGCTGTTGCCAACCACATTGGTAGCGGCACGGCCCATATCAAGCAGGGGGTCTATACCCAGCAGCAGTGCCAGACCAGCCTCGGGAATCTTGAAAGTAGCGAGTGTGCCGGCAATGACCACTAGTGACGCCCTGGGAACACCGGCAATACCCTTGCTGGTGATCATGAGTACTAGGAGCATACTGACCTGAGTAGCCACATCGAGGTGAATACCATAGCACTGTGCAATGAATATAGATGCAAAAGACATATACATCATGGAACCGTCGAGGTTGAAGGAATAGCCCAGAGGCAGTACAAAGCTGACTATCTTCTCATCGCAGCCAAAACGTTCCAGTTCCAGCATGAGTTTGGGGAAGGCAGCCTCGCTGCTGGCAGTAGAGAAAGCCAGTAGTGCAGGCTCTTTGATGTGCCGGAGCAGTACAGGTACCCTGCCGCGAATAAACAGCCAAACTGCAAATAGCAGTATAGCAAACAAGAGGAACAAGCCCAGATAGAATTCGCCGATGAAGAGCGAATAGGTGCTGAGAATACCCAGACCCTGCTTGCCAATAACGGCAGTCATGGCGCCAAGAACGGCCAGTGGCGCAAAGTTCATGACATAGGCAGTGACCTTGAGAATGATATGTGCCACAGAATCGAGTACAGTAATGACAATGGCCCCTTTTTCGCCAACAGCAGCTGTTGCCACCCCAAAGAACAGCGAGAAGACCACTACCTGTAGAATCTCGTTCTTTGCCATAGCATCTATGATGCTGGTGGGGAATATGTGACTGATGAATTCTTTTAGGCTGAGCGAGGCATGAGCTACTGTGGTACCTGTAGCATCGGGCAGGGGCAGGTGCATGGCAATGCCGGGCAGGAAAGTATTGACCAGCAGCATACCCATAACCAGACTGATCAGGGAAAAGGTGATGAACCACAACATGGTCTTGCCACCGATACGCCCTACAGCATTAATGTTGCCCTGCTTTGCCACTCCAACTACCAATGTGCTGAAAACCAGAGGGGCAATGATCATTTTGACGAGCCTCAGAAACACATCGGCCAGCAGGGAGAAGGGTTGCAGCACCCCTTCGCGGGTGATGCCGGACAGGAAAGAGCCGTTAGTTTTTCCGGTATGCACCTCTGCAACCTCAGGAACAAAGATGTTGATGAGATAGCCGATAAATATGCCCAAAGCCATGGCTATGAGTATGTATAGTGTGATCCGGTTCTTGCCGGCCGGAGTATGAGCTACTTCTGCCATATTAAAATGCGGTTTGTCTTTTAATTAGTCGCACAAAGTACAGTAATAGTATTTAATTAACTAAAAACATGCATGTGCTATAGGGAAAACCCGCTGCAGCGTGTATTTTTATGAGTATCCAATATGTAAATGAACGTCATGAAAATATATAGCATTCTTACTCTTTGTATGCTACTGTTGCTATCCTCTTGCATTCAGGAAGACAGATTTACCGGTTTGTGGAACAAAAACTATAACCAGGTTGCAGATGTAGCTGCATATCCGTCGTGGCTAGAAAAGGGGAATAAAATGGTAGACACAACCCGAATAAAGTCGCCCATGTTTCTGAGAATAAAAAAGGAGATGGATCATTATGTGATGAACTGTTACCAGTTTGATGCAGCACAGAATATGGTGGTGAGAGATGTGCGGATATTTGATTTTGTGAAGTTTACACAGGCAGATGAATATACGCTGATATCTGATAATGATGCATCTGATATCATGTCTGACAAACGCATAATCATTAAGCTCGATCCGGCAAAAGGAACTATGACGATGAGTTTTTCGATAGAAGAAGATAAGAAGCCTACTGATGAAACAACGCTGTCTTTATTCAGCACTATGTTCTCATCGGGTTTCAGTAAGCTGATGGAAGTAAGGAGAAAAGCAGAAGATGCCAAGCTGATAGATAGTAAGCTAAAAAGCGATCATCTGATACTTGCAGACTAAGTGCAGCGGAAGAGTTGGAAAACATATATTGGTTTTAATCTTTAAATTTATGACATGATACAGCGGCTATTTGATATTGTACAGCAGCGAAGTGAGCAGACACCTGCAGCAACCATGCTGGCAGCAAAGGAGCAAGGCGCATGGCGAACCTATTCGTGCAGTGAGGTGTGGGAAACAGCCAGAAAACTGGCTGGTGGTTTGCTGCAGCTTGGTATAACCAATGCAGTGCTGGAGCCGGAAAAACAGGAGAAGATAGCTATCATATCGCCCAACAGGCCTGAATGGATGATAACCGATGTGGGTGTGCAGCTGACAGGTGCAGTGCTGACGCCGGTATATCCGACGATTAGTCCAACGGAACTGGTATATGTGCTGAGCGAAGCAGAGGTGAAGATCGTTTTTGTAGCCAATGCCGAAATTTATGAACGTTTCAAAACTGCATTCACCGAGATTCCCGGACTACAGCAGGTCTATTCTTTTGACAAACTGCCCGGAGTGGCACACTGGACAACACTTACCGAAAAGAATGCTGCACCCGATGAGTCTTTAATAGCCCGTATCAATACAGATACACTGGCAACCATCATTTACACCTCTGGAACTACCGGAGACCCGAAGGGGGTAATGCTGACCCACCGCAATATAGCCAGTAACGTTCACGACTCTATGCCGGCATTTTCGTTTGCCGATCCGAGCGGTAGGGCGCTGAGCTTTTTGCCGCTCAATCATATTTTTGAGCGGATGGTGACCTATGTCTACATTAACTCGGGAGTGGCTATATATTATGCCGAGAGTATGGATACTATAGGCGCCAACCTGAAAGAGGTGAAGCCGATAGTGTTTACTACAGTACCCCGACTATTGGAGAAAGTATACGAACGCATTATGGCTACTGCCATGGAGCTGACAGGAATAAAGAAAATGTTGTTCTTCTGGGCGCTGGCATTGGGCAAAAAATATGATAATGTGCACCACGGTTCGCTTTGGTACAGAATGCAGTTGTGGCTGGCCAATAAGCTGGTATTTGTGAAGTGGCGGGAAGCGCTGGGAGGTAATGTAAAAGCCATAGTTACGGGTTCTGCAGCGTGTCAGGAAAGGCTGGCCCGTATTTTCTCATCGGCAGGAATAGTGATCATGGAAGGGTATGGACTAACGGAAACATCTCCGGTAATATCTGTGAACCGTTTTGAGAGCGAGGAACGGCGTATAGGCTCTATAGGTACTCTGATAGATAATGTGGAAGTGATGATAGCCGAAGATGGGGAGATACTTACCAAGGGGCCGAATGTGACCATAGGTTATTACAAACATCCGGAGATAACTGCAGCTGCCTTTAAGGATGGCTGGTTCTGCACCGGCGATATAGGTACCTGGGTAGAAGGCCGTTTTCTGAAAATAACAGATCGTAAGAAAGAGATATTCAAAACATCGGGTGGAAAGTATGTAGCGCCACAGGCTGTAGAGAACCGGATGAAGGAAAGCATTTTCATAGAGCAGATGATGGTGACCGGTGCCGGACAGAAGTTTGTATCAGCACTGATAGTGCCGGCATTTGCACAGCTGCGCAATTACCTGAAGGAGCACTATGAGGCGCTGACACTACCGGAAAGTAATAGTAAGCTGATATTGCTGCCCGAAGCTATTGCAGTGATGCAGAAACAGGTAGATAAGTATAACGAGTTCTTCAGCCATCCGGAGCAGGTGAAGAAGATATGCCTGCTGGCTGATGAGTGGACCATAGATACAGGTGAACTGACCCCATCGCTGAAAATAAAGCGCAAGGTGATAGCTGAGAAGTATAAGCTGGAA
This sequence comes from Bordetella parapertussis, assembly GCA_943331005.2. Lineage (GTDB taxonomy): Bacteria > Bacteroidota > Bacteroidia > Chitinophagales > Chitinophagaceae > Nemorincola. The sequence continues at coordinate 123,777 of CALQJX020000006.1, read as the reverse complement.
ATAGAAGCGTTCTATGCCGGGTAACGGGAAGTGTACTATTGAATTGTGGGTTGGGAGGTGTATTTTTGTACCGGTTCACAAAACCATATACCCGTGATACAGCGAAAAACTATGGAAGATCTGGGCCGTGTAGAACCGGCTGATGCCAAGAAGGCACCGCGGCACTCTGTTGTGGTGATACTGGATGATGTGCGTAGTATGCAGAATGTAGGATCTGTTTTCCGAACCTGCGATGCCTTTGCGGTTTCAGAATTGTTCTTGTGCGGATATACCCCGAAGCCACCACACAGAGATATACACAAGACAGCCCTTGGTGCTACAGAGACAGTAGCGTGGAGACATTTTGAGAATGTAGCTGACGCTATAGCTGCGGCACGCAGTGAAGGTTACCGGATACTTGCCGTGGAGCAGGCGCACAATAGCAGTACCCTCCACGAACACCAATATGGAACAGAGCAGATAGCGCTGGTTTTTGGGAATGAAGTAACAGGTGTAAGTGATATGGCATTGGAAAATGCAGATGGCTGCCTGGAGATACCCCAATATGGCAGTAAACATTCGCTGAACATATCTGTAAGTGTAGGTATAGTGCTGTGGGAGCTGGTGCGTAGCGTGTACGCACCTAAATAAACATTTGTCAGATACTACTGAAATAAGCAATTTCTGCAGACAGATCCAGGACAGGGTGCTGTTGCATGAGGTCTTTCGACTTTTTAAGATAGCTGGTCATGAACTTTTTGTGTGCTTCTGTGTCGGGGAAGCGGGTTTTGTGTGCTCTTGCCGTCATGATCTCGTGTACCTGCTGCATGAGGCCGGTAGCATCTTTAGCAATACAGGCACCTGCAAAATGCTCCCATACATAACTGGTGGCCATGTAGTTGGGGTGCACAAAATCAATATCGTAATAGCGATAGTCGCGCAGAATATCTATGACCAGCTCGTATGCAGGGAAGTAGAAAGCCTGTGCATATTTATCGCACAGCTGGTGCACTGCCTCAATGAGGCGAGCCTTGCTGCGGTTGTTATCTACAACACCATCGCGAATGTGGCGCACCGGGCTTATGGTGAACAATATGCGCGCAAACGGGTTGGCAGCATGCAACTTATCGATAGTGTTGCTGAGTGCAGCCGTGATCTCTTCTATGGGCAGTAGCCTTTTCTCGAACCACTGTGCAGGTGCGCGGTGATTGTTGGCCACATGTTTTCCATTCTCTTTGAGGAAGTACTGAAACGCAGAGCCCAGGGTGATAATGACCCAGTCGGCCTTGTGAACAAATGCTGTAGCAGCATCCTGAGATCTGTTGATGCCATCGAGTGCTGCCTGAGCAGAGGTATGGGAGAAGCGGGTATGGTGATCCCAGCTGTTCCAGAGTTCGTTGAGTAAGAAGAGCTCGCTTTGTTCGTACTGTTTGCCATCAATATAGCCATCCAGACTTTGTGCCACGCTGAGCGGGTTGAAGAGGATGCCATGCGGGTTTTGGAGTACGCGGAATTTGTGCTGAGAGAGCCTGTCTGAAATATGCTCTGTGAAACAAGAGCCTATAAGCAGCAGATCATCGGTATAAACGATGGGCTGCGGCAGAACAGGTATGTCGAGCGATAATGACAGTTGCATACTAAAAACTAATTGATCAGGCTTTTATGCCTCCATGAAATCGAGGTCTTTACCAAAGGTTTCTTCTGTCATGAATACGGCAAAGATGCTGATGCTCATAACTATGACACCGGTTATTGCAGCGGCGTTGATATAGCTGAAAGAAGGTTGCAGGCCATTGAACAGTAGTATGATGATGGGTAGCGAACCACGCACCATATTGGGTACGGTAGTAGCAGCAGTGGCGCGCAGGTTGGTGCCGAAATGCTCTGCAGCCATGGTGACGAACAACGCCCAGAAACCTGTGCTGAAGCCCATGAGCATGCATATAGCATACATGCCGGTAGCTGTGCCGCCCTGCTGGAAGAAATACATGCAGATACTGATAACAGTAAGCGCATAGAACATGTAAAGTGCCTTTTTTCGGCTGCCCAGCCAGTTGCTGAGGAAGCCAATGAGCAGATCGCCTATAGAAATGCCCACATAGGCCAGCATGATGGCTTTGCCGGGGTCTACAGGTTCACTGATGCCGAAACGTTCAGCAAATTCTTTAGAGAACGTAATGAGGATGCCGATCACATACCAGGTAGGCAGGCCAACCAGTATGGCCATGAGGTATTTTTTGAAACGTTTACCGTTGTTGAAGAACATGAGGAAGTTGCCCTTCTGCACATTGGAGTTCTTTACGTTCTTGTACATACCCGACTCGAACACACTGACGCGCATGAGGAGCAGCATAAGGCCCAGAAAACCACCTATGAAGTAACAGATGCGCCAGTCGTAATGAGCATCTATGATGCCCTGTGCCCACGTGTTGCCACCCGTTGCCATCCAGTCGAAAGAGTGGGCTACAAAGTAGGCGGCAATGGCACCGGTAAGACCCACGCCTGCCACAATAGAAGTAGCCTTGCCCCGGTTCTCTTTCGAAATGAGTTCGCTGACGAGTGTAATACCTGCACCCAGTTCGCCGGCAAGTCCAACACCTGCTATGAAGCGGGCAAGGGCATATTCATTGACGGTATGTACAAAACCATTGGCAATATTGGCAAGGGAGTAGAGTACTATGGAGCCGAACAATACACTGAGGCGACCTTTTTTATCGCCCATCATGCCCCAGAGAATGCCACCGATGAGCAGGCCATACATCTGAATGCTGATGATGAATTTACCTTCGGTATCGATGAGCGCATCGGTGAGGCCGAGCGATTTGAGGCTTTTTACACGAATGATGCTGAACAGCAGCAGGTCGTAGATATCTACAAAATAGCCCAGTGCCGCTACGATAACGGGAATGGAGAACAGACCTGCGTTTTTGTGTTTATTCATACTCGTGTGTGTATATGCTATAAACAGGAACACCCTTTGCAGGGTGTTCCGTATGATAATAATAATTAATTCTGTGCCGGTTTCTTTTTGTTACCCAACAGCATCTTTATCAACACAGGGCCTGTGGTAACCAGGATGATGATGATAACTATTTTTTCAAGGTTTGTTTTCACCCATGGTACCTCGCCCAACAGGTAGCCCGCCATGATCATGGATATTACCCATGCCAGACAGCCAATGATATTGAACTTAACGAATTTGGCGAAGTTCATTTCTGCCATGCCGCCTACGATAGGCGCAAAGGTGCGTACTATAGGAAGGAAGCGAGCCAGCATGATGGCGGCGCCGCCTTTTTTCTCGTAAAATTCATGCGCCTGCTCCAGGTGCTTCTTCTTGAAGAGCCATGAGTCGGGTCTTTTCATGAGCAGGTGGCCTGATTTGTTGCCAAACCAATAGCCGACAAAGTTGCCCAGAATACCAGCTACGCTGATGAGGGTCATCCAGTAAATGAGGTTTGCAGCGGTGTTGCCGAATGGAGACATAGTATTGGCGATGGCAATACCTGTAACGAACAGGAGCGAATCGCCGGGCAGGAAGAAGCCTACAAACAGGCCGGTTTCCGCAAAAATGATAAACATGACAAGGTAGAGCCCACCGTGATCGGTGATAAAGTTCATTAGTTTGTCGGGATCAGCCAGAAGCGTCTTTAATAGTTCTATTATTTCGTGCATATGTTCGTTCTTCGTGTGGTGAAAGTAAAGAAAAGTTTGCAGTTTGTGGCTGCTGGTATGGTGTGCAGCTATTTTACCTCTTTCAGGGTCATTCTTCTTTCCTCCTCTCCGGTCACTTCAATGTATAAGGACAGATAGGGAGGGGCAAGGAGATCGGCGGCTTTTTCGGGCCACTCTATGAAACAATAGGCCTTGTTGCGGCGCGCCTGCTCTATGCAGTCTTCCATGCCCGCGTTTATAGCTTCTGCGGTATCTCTGAGGCGATACCAGTCTATGTGGTAAATAACCTCTTCTTTTTTGTTGATGAATGCCGCATATTCATTGACCAGCGCAAAGGTGGGGCTACTCACTGCATCTTCGACCTGCAGCATATTGCAAAGGTGGCTGATAAAGGTGGTCTTACCAGCCCCCATATCTCCGCTGAAGGTGATGAGCCGGTATTGTGAGGCAACAGCCCAGAATTGCGGGACAACGGTATTTATAGTTGCTAATGTGTAGGTGAATGATACTGTTTCCATTATTGCTGTCAAAAATAGCTAAAGCCCTCCTAATATTTTTCGGCTCGTTTTTATTTGGTGGATGCCATTTTTCCATATCTTGCCATCTGTTTTTATTTTTTCAGTCATATTTTTCAGCAGATCAGTATCTTATAGTTAATAAATTATAAATCAATGAATCGTATTTATACCAAATTATTGTTGCCTGTACTTATGTTTTGTTCGGCCAGTGCAATAGCCGGAAACTACTGGAAGCAGACAGATGAGACATTGGCGCCACGCAATCTGCAATGGCAGCACCCATCTAAGTTTCTGGTTTATAAACTGGATGAAATGAACCTGAAGGTGCGTATGTGGAATCTTTCTGAAGATCCGGCACAGGGTATCATTATCTCTTTGCCTATGCCTGATGGTACAATTCGGGACTTCAAAGTATGGCAAACCCCTATGATGCCAGATGTGCTGGCTGCAAAGTATCCGGACATTAAGACGTTTACTGCCGAGGCGGTGGATTGCAGACTGGTAACTGCCAAAATAGACTTCACCGTTTATGGTTTCAGTGCCATGATCTACGATGGCGAGAATACCTCATTTATAGATCCGTATGATAACTATCACGATGGTTTTTATATGGTACACTACAAACGCGATGAAACCAGGTCTGCAACAGAGCGCATGCATTGCGAAGTGAAGGGCGATGCTGATGAGCTGCCCGGCGGAACTGTGCTGGAAACAGTAAACACCGGTCTTCCAAAGCTGGCACAAAGAACATCGAACGGCTACCAGCTGCGTACCTACAGGCTGGCACTTTCCTGCTCTAACCAGTATGCGATAGCAGCAACAGGCGTTGCCTCGCCAACTATTACTCAGGCGCTGAGCAAGATGACCACTTCTATGAACCGTGTGAACGGTGTGTATAACAGGGAATTCTCTGTGCAGATGAACTTTATAGCTAATGAGGATACCCTGATATGGACTGCTCCTACCGGAACTATTAACGGTGCAGATCCTTTCAACGCTATCAACAGCAATGGTGCCAGTTGTTTGACAGCTAACCAGACACAATGTACGAACAGGGTAGGCTCTGCCAACTACGATCTGGGACACGTATTCACAACCGGTGGTGGTGGTGTTTCCGGTGTGGGTATAGTATGTACCAGCAGCCAGAAAGCAAAAAGTGTGACAGGTTTGCCAAGCCCTGTGGGTGATGGCTTTGATATAGACTATGTAGCGCATGAAATGGGCCATGAGTTTGGTTCTAACCATACTTTCAATAATAATACTGATGGTAGCTGTAGTGGTAATGCATCTACCAATTATGCCTACGAACCATCGAGCGGATCTACGATACTTGCCTATGCAGGTATCTGTACTCCGGATGATATACAGGCGCATAGCGATGCTTACTTCCATGCATCGAGCCTGGTGCAGATACAGGCCAAGCTGGCAGGCTCTGAAGATGTGTGTGCTGTAAAGACATCGACCGGCAATAAGCTGGTGTATGTGCCAGCTTTCAGTGCTTCTTACAAAATCCCATACAAAACACCATTCGAGCTGATAGCCCCTACTGCAGTAGATTCTGTGGCAGATACGGTGATCTCTTATTGCTGGGAGCAGTGGAACAGAGGTGATTTCGGTGCCCGTATCAAGGATACTTATTTCAGAGGTCCTATCTTCAGGTCTTACAGTCCTAAGAACTATGATACCGTGCGCATGTTCCCTAAACTGAGCATGATACTTTCCGGCAACCTTACTGCAGTGACCAGTAGCGGCGCCCTTGGCGAAAAAGCACCTGATACTACCCGCTTCCTTACCTTCAAACTGACACTTCGTAACATTCTGAATGGCAAAGGTTGCTTCCTCTTCCCCGACGATACGATACATGTAGATGCTATATCTACAGGTTCAGCTAACAATTTCAGTGGCTTCAAGGTTACCAGCCAGAATACACTGGGCATCAGCTATACAGGTGCATCTACGCAGACCATTACCTGGGATGTGGTAGGTACAAATGCTGCTCCGGTAAGTGCTGCAAACGTGAAGATATACATGTCTGCCAATGCCGGCAGCACATGGCCTTATTACATCGGCACCTTCCCTAATACCGGTACGGCAACAATAACAGTGCCTAACCCGCCTGTTACAAGTGCTGTTTGCCGTTTCAAGGTGAAAGGCGAGAACAATATATTCTTTAACATAAACACGAAGAGCTTTACGGTTACTTACAATTCCGGCGCACCTACAGGTGTAGCCACACCGGTTACATCACTGGCAAGTGTGGTAAAAGTATTCCCGGTGCCTGCGCACGATATGTTACATATCACATCAGCGCGCAGTGGTCAGCTTTTTGTTGCGGTATATAATACTACCGGCCAGCAGGTTTGGAAAGGTGTATTTGAAGGTAACACAGAGATACCAGTAGCCACATTGGCAAAGGGTATTTATCATGTCCGCCTGTCGGATGTAACTACCGGTGAGCAGACTGCAGAGACAGTCATTGTAGAGTAATTCTTCGGATCTGAACAGCTTTATTATTTCAAAAACCATGCCCATCGGCATGGTTTTTGTTGTTATAGGGTTAGTAACATAAAATTGTAATATTCGCGTAGTGCGGGTATGTGATTGGTAATGAGCTGAGTAAATTCGGTGGAAACCCTTAATTTTAGTGGATGTTTTTTGAGTGTGCAGCATAGATCTAATGCTTGCATGCAGTTGTGAAAATCTAAAAAAGAACAATGAAGCAATTTTTTTTGAAGCTGGCCATATGTGCCGGTCTGTTCAGCCCCTTGTACTCCGGTGCATCTGAAGTATGGAAAGAAGTGAGTTCGGGTATGCCACCGAAAGAAGCGCAGCAGATAAGGCCCAACCGCTATAAAGTATATAAACTGGATGAGGCAACGCTGAGGATACATTTTCAGAATCTGCCGGCCAATGCCGACTATGCCGAAATAGTATCGCTGCCTATGCCCGACGGCAGTACCCGCGACTTCAGGGTGTGGGAAGAATCTATGATGCCGCAGCACCTGGCAAACCAGTTTCCCGACATCAAGACCTATTCTGCGGTAGCGGTAGATGATCCGGGTGTAACTGCAAAATTCGACTTCACCCTGTATGGTTTTCATGCCATGGTATATGACGGGGAGCACACTGCCTATATAGATCCGTATGATAACTATAATGACGGATTTTATTTGGCCTATTACAAAAACGACCTGGATCGCACGTTTGACAGCCGCATGAAGTGTGGTGTGCATAGTGCAGATGAGAATGGCCCTGCAGGCGAAAGCATGCAAACAGCAAAGACTGCTCTGCCTAAGCTGGCACAGAAAACAATAAATGGCTACGACCTGCGTACCTACAGACTGGCACTTGCCTGCTCTAACCAGTATGCACAGGCAGCAACAGGAGTTGCTTCGCCAACGGTGGCACAGGTACTGAGTAAGATGACCACTACCATGAACAGGGTGAATGGCGTATTTCAGCGGGAACTGTCTATAACCATGAACTTTGTATCCGGCCAGAACTCGCTGATATTTACCAGTTCTGCAACCGATCCTTATAATGCGATCAATTCAAATGCTAGTTCCTGCCTCTCTACCAACCAGACCAAGTGTGATGCTATAATAGGCTCTGCCAACTACGACATAGGTCATGTGTTCACTACGGGTTCAGGCGGTCTGGCTACACTGGGTTGTGTATGTACCTTCAACAAGGCGCAGGGCACCACGGGTTCCAGTACTCCCACCGGCGATGCTTTTGATATAGATTATGTGGCGCATGAAATGGGACACCAGTTTGGTGCAGAACATACCTTCAACGATGATGTGAACGGAAGTTGCGGCACTAATGCAGTAAATAATTCGGCTTACGAGCCTGGTAGTGGTTCCACGATCATGGCCTATGCAGGTATCTGCGATCCGGACAATGTGCAGTTGCATAGCGATTCTTACTTCCACAGGCATAGTCTGGGTCAGATACTGGCCTTTGTAAATACCTCTCTGGGCAACTGTGCCGTGAAGAGTGCAACAGGTAGCAAGATGGTAAAGTACAATGCATTCTCGCCAACATCCTACAGTATTCCCTACCTTACCCCTTTCGAGCTGACCGCACCAACAGCTACTGATTCTGTAACAGACTCGGTGATATTGTATGGCTGGGAGCAGAATGATCTGGGCAGTTTTGGCAGCACCTTTGCTGCAACAACGGCTTCAGGCCCTATTTTCAGGTCATTCAACCCGAGTACTTCCAGAACCAGGGTATTCCCCAAGATAAGTCTGGTGCTGGCAGGTAATCTGAATTCGGCTTTTGAGAAAGCGCCTACTGTAGCCCGTTCGCTGAAGTTCAAATGTACCTATCGCAACATACGCAACAACAAAGGATGTGTGACCATACCCGATGAGGTGATAACGCTGAATGCTGTAACAACAGGCAGCGGAGCAGGATTTAAAGTAATGAGCCAGAGCACAGCAGGTATAGTGTATGATGGCGGCAGCACGCAAACAGTTGCCTGGACCGTGCTGAATACCGATGTGGCGCCGATAAGTGCATCGAATGTGGAGATATACATGTCGCAGAACGGAGGTACTACGTATCAGTATTTTGTGGGTACATTCCCCAATACAGGTACTGCCAGCATAGTAGTGCCTAACCCGGCTACTACAACGGCTACTGCAAGGTTCAAGGTGAAGGGTGCAGGGAATGTGTTCTTTAACGTGAATACGACCAATTTTAAGGTGAACTACAATCCGCTGGTACCAATATCTGCCAACAGTGCATCGACAGTGGTGTTGCCGGTGAACGAGATCAATGTATTCCCGGTTCCGGCAAGCGATGAACTGCACATTACTGCAACAATGGCAACAACTGCCAGCGTGTACAATACACTGGGTCAGCTGATCTGGAGTGGCAATGTGGATGGCAGTGCCGCTGTAACTGTAGCAGGCTGGGCAAAAGGAATGTACTATGTGCGTTTTACAGATGCCGCCAATGGTGCACAGACCGTAAAACCATTTGTAGTGAAGTAATAAGTGTCATAAACGCGCTAAAAAGCGCATGATGTATGAAAACATCATGCGCTTTTTTTATTTTTGTTTTACCCGACCCTCACATGCTACCGGGTTTATAAATTACTGATGAAGAAAACTATAACGCTTATCTCGTTCCTGACATGTATGTATACTGCCGGTGCGGTGTATGCGGGTAACCTATGGCAGCCGGTAGCTGCCCGCCCCGCAGCCGGACAGGAGCAGATACGCGCCACCCGGTCACTTACCTTCTATGCAGCTGATGCTATGCTGCAAACAGCACTGGCTGCTGCAGCTAAAGGTACAGGAGGAAGAACGATAGAATTGCCAATGCCGGACGGAACGTATCGCAGCTTCAGGGTGCAGCCAACAACATTGCTGCCTGAAGCGCTTGCAGCCAGATACCCGGAACTGCAGACGTATAATGCAGTAGCAACAGATGATGCTTCTGTAACAGCCAAAATAGATCATACAGTTTATGGTTTTCATGCCATGATATTTGACGGGGAACGTACATCGTTCGTGGACCCTGCAGGTAACAAAGCCGACGGGTATTATGTAGTACATTATAAGCGAGATGAGGTGAGAGGCATAGATGAGGGTGCCGGTTGCCAAACACTGAATACCAGTCACACGCAGCATGCAGGTGCACAGGCAAAAAACACAGATGCGCAGGCAATGGTGCTGAACGGATATACACTGCGCAAGTACAGGCTGGCACTTTCGTGTACCCACCAGTATGCGCAAAAGGTAACAGCAAGCGCTACACCTACCAAGGCCCAGGTGCTGAGCAAAATGACCACCACCATGAACAGGGTGAATGGTGTGTATGAGCGCGAACTGTCGGTGACCATGGTGTTTGTGAGCAATGAAGATGCACTGATATTTACTGCTGATGCAGGTGACCCGCTGGGGGCTTCCAATTCAAGCGCCAGTTCTTTGCTGAGCCTGAATCAGACCCTGTGCGATGGTGTGATAGGCAATGCTAACTATGATCTAGGTCATGCATTCAGTACGGGTGCAGGTGGCCTTTCGCAGGTAGGGGTAGTATGCAAGAACAGCTTTAAGGCACAGAGCGTGACGGGAAGTGAAACGCCCTATGGTGATGGTTTTGATATAGACTATGTGGTGCATGAAATGGGACACGAGTTTGGAGCAGATCATACTTTCAACAACAATCAGTCGGGTGCATGCAATGCCAATGCAATGCCGCTGACTGCTTATGAGCCCGGTAGCGGATCTACGCTGATGGCCTATGCAGGTATTTGCGGTCCGGATAACATACAGGCGCACAGCGATGCGTTCTTTCATGCGGCAAGTCTTTTACAATTGAGGACCTTTATAAACGGTGACGGAGATGTGTGTGCCGAGAAGCTACCAACCAATAACAAACCAGCAGGTGTGCCCGCATTTTCGGCAACTTATTCCATACCTGCCCGCACACCTTTTGAACTGATAGCCCCTGCGGCTACGGACTCCATGAATGGTGCAACCATTACTTATTCCTGGGAGCAATGGAATCTTGGTGAGTTCGGACAGACACAGGTCAATGTAAAGACCAGCGGACCATCATTCAGGGCTTATCCGCCGGTGGCCTCTACGCAGCGTATGTTCCCTAATCTGGAGCTGGTACGCAATGGTGTAGTGAGCAACGCATCTATCGACAAATCATCGGGTGAGAAGTTGCCAGATACCAGTCGTTCGCTCACCTTTAAACTGGCAGTGCGCAGCCTCAGCAATAATTATGGCTGTTTCACACTGCCCGATGACAGTATTCGGTTGAATGTAGTGAAAACAACGGGCACAACAGGGTTCAGGGTAACGAGCCAAAGCGTAAGTGGTATAGTACTGCAGGGCAACAGCACAGAAACAATAACATGGGATGTGGCCGGCAGCAATGCTGCACCTGTAAATGCCGCCAATATGGATATATACCTGTCGGCAGACAGGGGTAATACCTGGACGTATCATTTAGGTACGTTCCCCAACACGGGTTCAGCAGAGGTGGTGGTGCCCAACCCTGATACGAACATAGTGGCAGCCCGCATAAAGGTGAAGGGAGCCGGCAATGTGTTCTTCAATATGAACAGCCGCGATGTAGCAGTGGCCCGCAATTTCGAATCTACTGTCAAAATATATCCGGTGCCGGCAACCAGTATGTTGCATATAGTTTCTGAGAAGAACGGAGTAGTGGCAGCAGTGATCTTTGATATTGCCGGCCGTATGGTATGGCAGGGAGAAATAAATGCACAGCTGGATCTGCCTGTGGCAACATGGCCGGCCGGGGTCTACATCATGAAGCTGACTGATGCCAGCGGGCGCAAGTCTGTAAGGCGTTTTATGGTGCAGTAACCCCTATTTTTTCAGCAATTCTTTTACAGCACTGCCAATATCGGGATAGGTGAATGAAAAGCCGGTACCAAGGGTTTTAGCAGCACTTACCGTGCAGCTTTTCAGTACTTCTATACTCATTTCGCCCAGCATCAGTTGCAGCAGGAAAGATGGTGCAGGTGCCGGTATGTGGAAGCCTCCTTTTATGCGCGCCACTGTTTTCATCAGTTCCTTGTTGGATACCGGATGTGGGGCTACCGCATTGTAAGGGCCACGCATATTGCTGTTGTCCAGTGCAAAGAGCATGAGCCTGGCCAGGTCGGTAATATGTATCCAGCTGGCTACCTGCCTGCCGGAGCCCAGTATAGGCATTACGCCCAGTGAGAGAGGAGTGACAAATTCTTTGAACGCACCCGCTTCTGTGGCCATGACCAGCCCTATGCGGATGATCACTGTTCTCATAAAATCATCGGCCTTGTGTTCTTCTGCTTCCCACTGCTGGCAGATAGTGCCCAGAAAGTCGTTGTGTGCAGGGGCCTCTTCAGTAAACGGAACAGGAGGTGCTGCATCGGGGCCATAAAAGCCTATGGCCGATGCGGCTATCATGGTTTTGCAATTGGGCGCATGCTGCCGCAACTGGTCTACCAGAAATCGGGTGCCTATAACCCTGCTCGATGCTATCTTTTCTTTTTGTGCAGCCGACCACCTTTTGCCTGCTACGGGTTCGCCTGCCAGATGTATCACTGCATCGAGCTGTTGCAGTGCATTGGTGTCGCACTGTTGTTTTTCGGCGTTCCAAAGTGCATAGGTGTAGCCGGGTTTTGTATTTCCTGTTGGTGGGTTGCGTGATAATATTGTGACCTGATGGCCATTGTTTATGAGCATTGCTGCCACATGCGTTCCTACGGTTCCTGTACCTCCTGTGATTCCTACTCTCATAATAGATCGCTGATTGAAAAGGTTGAATGAATAGCGATAAGTGATATGTGAAATATGCTTAAGGCTTTAACATTTATTTTCATTTGCTATGCAATAATATCTTATTCCTGTCGTTTTTATTAAAACCAGTTTTTAGATGGACAAAACTTTACACAAAAAACTTACAGAAATACCGTTCTCTACCTATAGCCGCCCGATCACTCAGGGAATGGATGGCGATATGTTCTCAATGCTGAGGGAAGAGAAGAAGATCATAAATGCACTGAAGCAGGATCTGCTGCAGCCACGACCCGAAGCAGTGAACAGGCTGCTGGAACTTGCCAGGGCTGTATGATGATACGATAACCGATCTGTTGCTGCCGGTAATTTTCCGTTTTATTTGTGAAATTCGAAATCGCCGGTTGCGGGATAGGAGCCACCATTGTTGAAGAGCGTGAAATTGATGGTGCCCTTTATCAGTGCTGAATTGGCGGTGGTAACATTTATGGCAGACATATCGTCGCCAACATAGGTGCGGGTGGTATCTCCCCAAACCAATATGACATTGGCAGAAGATACCGGTTTAGGGATCTTGTTACTGATGAGACTGGTGTAGTATGTACCTGTGGCTGTTGTGGTATCAGCTTTTTGTCCTGCCAGTGAAATGGTAAGGTATTTGCCCTGCCAGTAGATCTGCATCTGGTATTCTTTGGCACCGGTTGTGGTGTTCTTGCCTGTAAAAATGCTGTCTATGCTTATGGGATTGGTACTGTCTGCCACCTCCCTGTATTTCTTTCCGTTGAATTCTATGTTGAAATAAGATATCGGCCCTGCAGGGGTAGTAGTGGTAGTGTTCTCTTCCTTCTTTTTAGAGCAGGCACTCACTGAAAGGATACAACAAGCAAGTGTAAGGTGTTTTAAGTATAAAGACATCGCTATCAAAAATAATAAAGTTTGGTGTAAATGAATGGCTGTCAGTAATATATGCATGAGTTGGTAGTGCTGATCTGCTACTGAATTTGGTGCAAGTAGTGGTGAGGTTGGGCGGAAAGGATTAATTTTACCCAAACACAAAGAGAATTTGCAATCGCTGGTCTATTATATCACTGTTCCGTTCATTTACCTGCTGTCGCTGCTGCCGTTCCCGGTGTTGTATCTTTTCTCCGATCTGGTCTTTTTTCTGCTATACTATGTAATTGGCTACCGCAAAGAGGTAGTGTTGCAAAACCTGCGCAACTCATTTCCCGATAAAACAGAGCAAGAGTTGCAGACCACCAGGAAGGCCTTTTTTCGCTATCTCTGCGATCTGTTCATAGAAACCTTTAAAACACTGACGATAAGTCCCGCCAATATGCTGCGGCACTGCTCGCTGACACCGGAATCGAGAGCATTGTTTGTGCAGCTGAAGGAGCAAAAGAAAAGTGTGATACTGGTAATGGGGCACCTGGGCAACTGGGAGTGGGGTGGTAATGGCTTCAGTCTGGAGGGGTTGCAGCAGCTCTATGTTATTTATCATCCGCTGCAGAACAAGTACTTTAATAAACTGATGTACCGTATGCGTACCCGATTTGGTGGTAAGCTGATACCGATGAAGAATACCTTCAAGGAAATGCTGAGTAATCGGGGAGGAGTGAATGCTACGGCTTTTATTGCAGACCAGACACCGCAGCCCGATAATGCTTACTGGACCACTTTCCTGAATCAGGATACGCCCGTTTTCAGAGGAACAGAACTGATATCCAAGAAGCTGGGTCTGCCTATAGTGTATGTGCAGGTGCGCAAGGAGCGCAGAGGGTACTATTCACTACATGCAGAGATGCTGGTAGCAGATCCTGCCGCTACTGCCGAAGGTGAAATCTCTGAGCTACATACCCGCCGGTTGGAAAAGGATATTATAGCTGCGCCCGAAACATGGTTATGGTCGCACAGGCGTTGGAAGCATAAACGCCCGCAGGGGCTGTAATTGCCAACAGCTTTTCTTATTTTCGTCTATAGCCTATGCCACGTTTTCTGCTACTGCCATTGTTGTTGTTATTGCTGCTTACATCCTGTCACCGTAAGCTGCACAAACAGCGCCGTGCCACAAAGCACAAACTCACTACCGAAGAATATATTGCTGCTTACAAGAAGATAGCCCGAAAGGAAATGAAGCACAACGGTATTCCGGCAAGCATCACTCTCGCGCAGGGTATACTGGAGTCGAACAGCGGTAACAGTGAACTGGCACGCAGGGCACATAACCATTTCGGTATCAAATGCACTAACGAGTGGGCCGGTCGCACCTATCATGTAGATGATGATAAACCCAATGAGTGTTTTCGCAGGTATAAACATGCACAGGCATCTTTCAGGGATCATTCTGAATTTCTGAAACGCAAGCGGTATGAAGCATTGTTCAAGCTGGAGAGAGACGATTATGAAGGCTGGGCAAAGGGACTGAAAAAAGCCGGCTATGCTACCAATCCGCGGTATCCGCAGTTGTTGATAAACCTGATTGAGCAACACAAACTGTACAAATACGACTGATTAACTGAAAGTTGAAAGCAGCAATGAGTGCTGCTTTTAGCGTTCATTCCATTATCTTTACTGTTATAAGAACTGAATATGAGAAAGTTATTGGTTGCAGTATTGCTGCTACTGGTTGCAGTACCATCTATGGCGCAGCGCAAGAAGAAAAAGAAAGAAGAAGAGAAGGTGCCGGTGTATAATTATGTGATAGACGACCCCATGGATAAATTTGGCCGGCAGCCTGCTGCATTGCCTGTTATCTACTTTCATCTTATGCCGGAATTCTATCGCTTTATGGAGGCAAAAAAAGATGATACACTGATACGTTATGAGTGCTATAATCCGGAGAACAAACTGATAAAACCTGATACGCTGAAAGACTTCACGCAGATGCGGTATATATCTGCTATCTACCACTACGAAGACAGAGTGAACAAGTACAGAGATACGGATGGTGTATGGAAGCCATTGCCCGTGGAGCGTATCATGTTCAGGTACGACAAGATGGGAGATGATAAGTGGATGACCGTAGATTATCACACCAACAAATCGGCGTTTATGCAGGAGTTCCCGAAGGAGATAGTAAATGAAGATACCGTTACTGTTATAGACCCCGTGATAGGAACAGAGACCATGCTTGTATACAGGTATTACAAAGTAGTACCCATGGACAAGAAATAGCCCATTTTACAGACAACAAGAACTTTCAGTAATGCAGTATCGTTTGAAAAAACGATACTGTTTTTGTTTTAGCTATTGCCATTTGCCCAGTACAGCCTGCATTGCATCTTCATTGCCGGTAATGGTTGCCAGACGCTGAATGACACGTTCTACCAATGCATCGGGGCATGATGCGCCTGAAGTGATCATAACACGCAGTGGCCTGCTTTCGGGCAGGTAGTTACTGGTTTCCAGTTCGGTATGTGTGTGCTGGTCGTAGTGGCGTACCTCACTGGCAGAGATGAGACAAAACTCATCGTTGATGTAGTAGGTAGGCAGTTTGTGCTCGCACAGTTCTGCCAGATGAGAAGTGTTGGAGCTGTTGTAACCGCCTATTACTATTGCTATATCGGCATCCTGTTCCAGCATACCATGCACAGCACCCTGATTGTCGTTGGTGGCGTAGCACAGGGTGTCGCGTGTTTCGGCAAAACGGTCTGTACTTTTTTCGGCAGGTGTGTTGTGGTGTGTCAGTATTACCTGTTTCAGATAATCGGCAATAGCCTGTGTATCGCTCGCCAGCATAGTTGTCTGGTTCACTACGCCTATTCTGCCGAAGTCGGTAGCCACATCGAAGCCTTCAGAGAATTGTCCTTTGAAGTCGGTATAGAAGTTATCGGCAGCGAGTTCGCCGGTCATGTATTTGCCCAGGTGAATGGCCTGCTCCATATCTTTTACTACCACAGTAGGTGTGTGTGCCTTGCTGTGAGAGAAGGTAGCTCTTGTTTCTTCGTGCCCCGGCTTGCCATGTACTACTATGGTGTAGCCATCATCACCAATCTTTTCGGCACGGTTCCAGACTTTTTCTACAAATGGGCAGGTGGTTTCGTAGCGGGCAGGGTCTATGCCTTTTTCGCGCAACAGCTGTTCCATTTCCAGCGTGGTACCGAATGCAGGAATGATGACCACATCGTCGGCCGTAAGGTCGTCCCAGTTGATGAGCATATTCCCCTTTGTATCCATAATGAAACTAACGCCCAGTGCCACCAGGTCTGCATTCACGCCCGGGTTGTGTATCATTTCGCTGAGCAGGAAGATACGTTTGCCAGGGTTTTCTTCTACTGCCCTGAATGCTATCTCTATGGCATTTTCCACGCCATAGCAGAAACCGAAATGGCGTGCCAGTATCACCTGCAGCGAACCCAGCTCCAGCAGGGTGGCTGCAAAGTCTTTTTTCATCTTATCATCGGCCTTGCGCCTGTTCTTGATAGCGGTAACCAGCGGACTGCGGTAGTGTACGGGAACGTTGAATGATTTCATATGGAAGCATCAAAATTACGTAAAAGCGCAGACAGCTGTCTATAGCTACATAGGTAGTTGCGGGGGTATTTGCCGCGGGGTGTTATGAGGAGCTGCAGTTAATTGTTATATTGCCTGCTTATCTTCATTGTATAATAAACATATTAATATTATAGTCTTTTTATGAATAGGTTTCTTCTGGGATTGTTCCTGTTTTCTGCTACCAGTGTGCCGGTGATGGCGCAACACAGCAATGTGACCCAAATGTATGACCCCGGAAGTGCGATGCGGGAACATAGTCTTGATTTTATCAGCATGCGCCTGGTGGTGGAGTTTGTGCCCGAAAAAGGACAGGTGAAAGGAAATATCACGCACAGGTTCACCCCTATAAGAGATGCGGTAGATTCTTTCTTTCTGGACGGCCCGGGCATACAGGTGAAAACAGCTATGCTGAACGGCAAGCCGGTTAGCTACAAAACTACTGCAGACGGTATATGGTTCTACCCTGCGGCACAGCTGCACAGGGGCAGCGCAGATAGCCTGAACATAGAGTATGAGGCGTTTCCACGCAGGGGTATCTACTTCATAGGCTGGAATGATCCCAACAACCTATCGCGCAAGCAGATATGGACACAGGGGCAGGGAATAGATAACAGGCACTGGTTTCCCTGCTACGATACGCCCAATGATAAACTCATTACCGAGCTGATAGTGAAGTTCAGCAAGGAATACAAGGTATTGTCGAACGGGGTGAAGGTAGAAGAGAAAGACCTGAAAGACGGTACTGTATTGTGGCATTACAAGATGTCTAAACCCCATGCCTCTTACCTGGTGATGCTGGGTATAGGCAAGTATGAGGTGAAGGAAACGAAGTCGGCATCGGGTGTGCCACTGCGCCAGTGGTACTATCCTGAATGGAAAGATCGTTATGATTATACCTACAAATACAACGAAAAGATCTTCAACTTTCTGGAGTCTGAGATAGGAGTGCCCTATGGCTGGGAGTCTTACTCGCAGATACCTGTGCAGGACTTTATGTTTGGCGCTATGGAGAATACATCGGCAACGCTTTTTGGCGATTTCTTTGAGACCGATGCACGCAGCTATAACGACCGTAACTATGTGGCAGTAAATGCCCATGAGCTTGCCCACCAATGGTTTGGCGACATGGTAACTGCCCGCAGTGGCAACAGTCACTGGCTGCAGGAGAGCTTTGCTACCCATTACAACATCACTGCCGAGCGCGAGTGTTTTGGTCAGGATCATTTCGACTGGGTGCGTAAGCAGGCATACAATACCTCTGTTGGCACTTCAGATAAAAAGTCTATCTCGCACAGCCAGACACCCACATCACTTATTTACCAGAAAGGGTCTGTGGTGCTGGAGATGCTGAAATATGTTACCGGAAGGGAAGGCTTCAACAGATCGGTGAAGCGCTACCTGCTGGCTCATAAATACGAAAATGTAGATGGCGATGACCTGCTGAATGGTTTTCAGGATGAGCTGGGTATGGGGTTGGAGTGGTTCTGGGACGAATGGGTGTATCGTGGCGGTGAGCCCGACTACAAGGTGAGTTATGAAGATGCGACCAGCGGCACCAACAGGTACACACAGTTTGTGGTATCGCAGATGCAGCCTACCAATGAAGTAATGGGCCTGTTCCGCATGCCTATTGTGTTTGAGGTGCATTATGCAGATGGCACCACCGATAAAAAGACCGAGTGGATAGAGAAAGAAACGCATGTGGTGAAGGTGCCCAACTATGGTAAAAAAGAGATCGCCTATGTACTGTTCGACCCCAACAGTCAGGTGCTTAAAACGGTGACCTTCGATAAGCCTTTTGAGATGCTGAAAGCACAGGCATTAAGTGCGCCGAATATGCTGGACCGGTATGATGCTGTATGTGCCATGCGCAGCATAGAGCCTGCTAAGAAAAGAGAGCTGCTGAAGCAGGTATATGAGGCAAACACCTTCCATGCTATAAAAACAGAGATAGCCACACAACTGCTGGGCGACAAAGGCAGTGAGCACATAGTGAGGATGGCACTGAAAGACAAAGATGTGCTGGTGCGCAAGGGTATAATGACGAATACCAAAACCATAGAGCCCACACTGATGGCCGATTATGAGCCACTGCTGCAGGATTCATCCTATGTTACTATTGTGACTGCGCTGGAGAAATTGTGTGCCGCTTTCCCGGCCAATACTGCCAGGTATCTGGCGGCTACAAAGGGTATAGAAGGCACCAATGGCCGCAATGTGCTGATAAAATGGCTGGAGATAGCTATTGCAGATAATGCTGATGCTGCACTGCAGAACCAGCTGGTTGCCTACACATCCGACTTTTACGAGTTTGTGACCAG
Source organism: Bordetella parapertussis (assembly GCA_943331005.2). Taxonomy (GTDB): domain Bacteria; phylum Bacteroidota; class Bacteroidia; order Chitinophagales; family Chitinophagaceae; genus Nemorincola. The sequence goes on along the minus strand of CALQJX020000006.1, from coordinate 104,526 downwards.
GGGTAATGCCATGGCCGCGCTGCGCAGACTGAATAGTTGCGATGCTACCCTGATCAGCAACTGCCTTGCTGCCAGCCTTAGCAGCAATGGTCGTCTGGCAGGGCCTGCTGCAGAGACCATCAGGTATTTCTACGCGCAGGACAAGTATAAGCAGCAGATAGCCGCAGCCATTGCCACAAGCAATGCCAGTGTCAAAGACAAGGAGTCTATGAGTAGGCTTATGAACTAACGCCGGAACGTATCAGCTATGTTTCAGCCGATGAAACATTCTTCTGGAACGATCCCAGGCACTGTGTTTTCTGTGGCTTTTGTTCGTGCCTGCCAGCAATGCGAGGCAAAACAGCACAGTTATGAATATCATAGCCATGATCTGTGTTTTTACAAGTGAACAAACAGTTGGTGCAGGGTATTATTGCCCCTGTGAGGAATGTATGGTTGGGGTTCTTTAGGTTTGGTAGCAGCTATGTAGCGGCATTTGATGCGTGGCGGACACTGAAAACAGAGGCGGCTGAAGGCAAGGATCGTATACATACGAGAGTATTTTAGTTGTTCAGAAAATGCGACCTGTTGATCTTAAAACTACTATTCGTTCCAAAGGGTAAGGAAGTATACGGCAATTTATGTGCCTGAAAATTTATGTATTGAATATCAGCAGATAATAAACATAGGAGCTAATATTATATTCCATATTCCGGATAAATGTTCCGGAATGTGGATTTTTTATATACGTATGTATCGGTTTGGGGTATTTGAGCCGGAATAGGGTAAAATGGGCTGTCAGGAGGGTGTTTTTTGGGAGCTGCAAGGGTCCAGATTGTTTCGGAAAGTTGCCATGAAAGAAGAGGTGTTTACCGGTAGTGCCCGAAAGGGCCGGAACGAGCCTCGAAAAACCGGCTGAAGATCAGTTGCGGCAAGCGTTTGCGCCATGGTATCCACATGCTACTAACACCCCCGGTTTTTAACGTATTTATTAGTGTTTTTGCATGGGTATTACGGTCTGAAAAGATTATATTTGCAATTCTTATCTTAAATACATTTATGGATCAAAACAACGAGGATCTGTTACCTCAGGCATCTCCCGAGGAAACAAATAAAATTATTCCAATCAACATAGAAGAGCAGATGAAGACAGCGTACATAGATTATTCTATGTCGGTGATCGTAGGTCGTGCGCTGCCTGATGTTCGTGACGGTTTGAAGCCTGTACACAGACGTGTACTGTTTGCGATGCATGAACTGGGTAATACATTCAACAAGCCTTACAAGAAATGCGCCCGTATAGTGGGTGAGGTGCTGGGTAAATACCACCCTCACGGCGATACGGCGGTATATGATGCCATGGTGCGTATGGCACAGCCATGGAGCATGCGCTACATGATGGTAGACGGACAGGGTAACTATGGCAGTCAGGATGGCGACAACCCGGCGGCAATGCGTTACACAGAGGCCCGTATGCTTCGTCTGGGTGAAGCCATGATGGAAGATATAGACAAAGAAACTGTAGACTTCTCGCTGAACTTTGACGATTCGCTGCAGGAACCTACAGTACTGCCTACACGTATCCCTTCGCTGCTGGTAAACGGCTCTTCGGGTATTGCGGTAGGTATGGCTACCAACATGATGCCCCACAACCTTACAGAGGTAGTGGATGGCTGTCTGGCATACATCGACAATCGCGATATTACCATAGATGAGCTGATGAAGTATGTGAAAGCGCCCGATTTTCCAACGGGTGGTATCATTTACGGCATAGAAGGTATCAAGCAGGGTATGCATACCGGCAGAGGCCGTGTGGTGCTGCGTGGCAAGGTAACAGTAGAAACTACCAAGAACGGTAGAGAACAGATCATCATCACAGAAGTGCCTTATCAGGTGAGTCGTGATGCACTGGCAGAGAAGATAGGCTCGCTGGTAAACAACAAGATCATAGAAGGCATTACACACGTAGCCAACGAATCTAACAAAGAGGGTACGCGTATAGTAGTGGAAATACGCAGGGATGCTGTGGCGCAGGTGATCATCAACCAGCTCTACAAATACAGCGAACTGCAGACATCTTACGGTATCAACAACGTGGCACTGGTCAATGGCCGTCCGCGTACACTGAACCTGAAAGATCTCATATCCGAGTTCATCGCCTTCCGTCATGAAGTAGTAGTGCGCCGCACCCAGTTCGAGCTGAAGGAAGCTAAAAAGCGTGCCCACATACTGGAGGGTTACCTGATAGCACTGGACCACCTGGATGAAGTAATAAAACTGATACGCTCTTCTGCTAACCCGGATATAGCCAAGGACGGACTGATCTCCAGCTTCGGTATGACGGAGATACAGGCCAAGGCGGTGCTGGAACTGCGTTTGCAGCGCCTCACAGGCATGGAGCGCGATAAGATACGCGAAGAACATGCAGAGCTGATGAAGCTGATAGCGCACCTGGAAGCCATACTGGGCGATGAGGCACTGCGTTTCCAGATCATCAAAGATGAGCTGGCTGATGTACAGAAGAAATTCGGTGATGAGCGTAAGAGCGAGATCCACTACATGGCCGATGAAATGCGTATTGAAGACCTGATAGAGAAGGAAGATGTGGTGATCACCGTATCTCATCTCGGCTATATCAAGCGTACTTCTACTGCAGAGTATCGCTCGCAGCGTCGTGGCGGTCGTGGCGCCATGGGTGGTCGCACCAGAGATCAGGACTATATCGAACATCTGTTCATAGCCTCTACCCACCATACACTTATGTTCTTTACCGAAAAAGGACGTTGTTTCTGGCTGAAGGTATACGAGATACCTGAAGGTGATAAGAACGGCAAGGGCAGGGCTATACAGAACATGATACAGATACCGCCGGACGATAAGATAAGAACGGTGATAGATGTGCCTAAACTGGATGATGAAGAATTCCTGGCCAAACACAGCGTGGTGTTGTGTACCAAGAAGGGTATCATCAAAAAGACAAGGCTCGAAGATTTCAGTCGCCCGAGGTCTACCGGTGTTATTGCCATAACCATTGAAGAGGGAGACCGTCTGCTGGATGTGTCGCTGTCTGAGAATGATGCATCATACATCATGATGGCGGTGAAGAGCGGCAGGGCAGTATGTTTCCCTGACGATAAGGTACGTGCTACAGGCAGGGGCGCAATAGGCGTGTTCGGTATAGAGCTGGAGAACGATGAGGACGAAGTGATAGGTATGGTATGCCTGCTGAAACACGATGTGATGAAGCAGATACTGGTGGTTTCGGAGAACGGTCTCGGCAAGCGTACGCCATTCCTGGTAGAGGCTACAGAAGAAGAGAAGAAAGAAGAAGCCAACAATCTGGTGCACCTTATCGATGAGGAAGGTAATCAGAAGGACTATATGCTCTCTTACCGCATTACCAACAGGGGCGGCAAGGGTGTTAAGACCATCAACATCACCGAGAAGACCGGTGCGTTGGTAGGGTTGCTATGTGTAGAAGAGAAAGACGACCTGATGATCACCTGCGAAAGCGGTGTGACCATTAGGATGAAAGTAACTTCTATCCGCGAAGCAGGCAGGGCCACACAGGGTGTGAAACTGATAAACATAGACGGAGGCGATAAGATCGCTGCCATTGCCACTATACGCGACCAGGAAGAAGAAGGTGCAGAGGAAGGTGTAGAAGGTGAGGGTGGAGCAGAAGGTGAGGCCGGTGCCGCACCTGAAGCAGAAGCTGCGCCTGCTGAATAAATAGTGGAATTTTTACAATTCGGAATAAAAAACGCAATTTGCAATCACAACAAGTAATAAAAATGAAAAAATTAGTATTGATCGCCGCAACCATTGGCGTCACCGTGCCAGGCATAGCTCAGGACAAATATGTCGTATCGGCTAACATAGCCATGAAGAATCAGAATTTTGAGGAGGCAAAGACCGAGATAGACAAGGCCATGGCCAGCCCTGAGACACGCGAAAAGCCAAAGGCATTGTTTGCAAAGGCGCAGATATACTATATGCTGCAGGATGTAGACAAATACAAGGCTGCTAACCCTTACCGCGAAGGGCTGCAGGCTGTTGTGAAGCTGGCAGAGGTGAAAGCCGACTACGAAAAAGCTACAGTAGACAATATGTTGCTGCGTGGTGCTTTCCTTTCTTACAACGATGGTGTGAAAGCCTATAACGACAAACGCTACACAGAATCTGTAGAGCTGATGAAGACCGTAGTGAAAGTACACGATATGGGTGCCGGTGGCAAACGTTTCGAGAAACTGACCGGGAACTACAGGTTCCAGTTCGATACGGTAGCTGCTGATGCTGATCTTACTATGGCCAACAGCGCATACTATGCCGGCAATATGGATGAGGCTATCCCGATGCTGATAAAAGTGAAGAGCAACCCGATCAGGAAAATGCCTTCTGTTTATGAGTGTCTGATAGACGCATACAGCAAACAGAAGAACGCTGCACAGGAGCTGGCAACTATTCAGGAAGGCCGTAAGGAATTCCCTAACGATGTGACCTTACGCAACTATGAGCTGAACTACTACATCAAAGCAGGTAAAATGGACGAGCTGATCAAAAGGCTTGAAGATGCTGCTGCGAAAGAGCCAAACAACTCAGATATCCTCTTCAACATTGCCACTACTTACCTGAGCATGGCAAGCCCTAAAGACGGTAAGAAACCGGCAAACGCTGCTGAGCTGTACACTAAGTCTGAAGACGCCTTCATGCGTGCATTGAAGATATCTCCTGATAATTCAGGTTACAACTACAACTTCGGTGCGCTTTACTTCAATCAGGCTACAGATTTCAACGACCAGATCAATGCGATCACCGGTTCATCTGCTGCAGACCAGAAGAAATATGACGAGCTGAAAGCTAAACGCGATGCGTTGTTTGGTAAAGCAAGTCCTTATTTCGAAAAGTCATTTGCTGTGCTGAGCCCTAACGAGAGCACGATGAAAGGCGAAGACCTGAAGACCTACAAGTCTACACTGATGGCGCTGAACAAGATCTATATCATACAGAGCAAGCTGGATAAAGCTGCTGATATGAAGAAGAGAATGGAACTGATGAACTAAGCAACCAACATGATGCACAGCGCATCATAATATATAAAACAATAGAGCGGCTGCATATGCAGCCGCTCTATTGTTTTATACTCATTCTTTAATGTCGTATTCTTTTATTTTCCTGTAGAGGGTACGCTCCGAGATGCCCAGTTCTGCTGCGGCATCGCGGCGGCGGCTTTTGTGTTTCTTCAGGGCCTTGGTTATGTATTCTTTCTCCCTGTCTGCCAGGAACAATGTTTCTTCCACATCTTCGTGGCGGGCATTGGGTTCCAGCAATATAGGGGTATTCACTACGTTGAAAGTGTTTTGAGATACTACGTGCTCCTGCTCATTGAACACAGGCACCAGGCTGCCAGATGTGGTAGACGGATCTACAGGTGTATAGCCTTGGTGGTGCGCCACATCAAATATCATCTGCTTCAGGTCGTTCATGTCCTTCTTCAGATCGAAGATGAGTTTGTACAGTATGTCTCTTTCTGTCTTAAAGTCGCTGGTCGCTGCAGGTGCCATGGCCGATGAGCCACCAGATATAACTGCCAGACTACGCGATGTATTGCTGTGCTGCGGCAAAAAGCGCGTCAGTGCTTCTGCAGTGATATGCTTGTCAGTAGACAATACAGATGCCTGTTCTGCAATGTTCTTCAGTTCGCGCACATTGCCCGGCCACGGATAGTTTACCAGCATATTCTGCGCGGCACTGTCCAGCTGAACGGATTGTGTCTTATAACGCTCAGCAAAGTCTGCAGCGAATTTCCTGAACAATAACGGTATGTCTTCTTTTCTGTCGCGCAGGGCAGGTACACGTATCGGCACTGTGCTGAGGCGATAATAAAGATCTTCTCTGAATTTGCTTACCTGTGTGAATTCCAGCAGATCGCGGTTGGATGCGGCAATTACCCGCACATCTGTCTTCTGCACTTTTGAGGAACCCACCCTTATGAATTCTCCGGTCTCCAGTACACGCAGCAGGCGTGCCTGTGTGCCCAATGGCATTTCCCCGATCTCATCCAGGAATATGGTACCGCCATTCACCGTCTCAAAATAGCCCTTCCTGCTATCCACAGCGCCCGTAAAAGAGCCCTTCTCGTGGCCAAACAGTTCACTGTCTATCGTTCCTTCTGGTATGGCACCGCAGTTCACCGCAATAAACGAATTGTGTTTGCGCTGAGACAGGGCATGTATGATCATCGAGAACGCCTCCTTACCCACACCGCTTTCACCGGCTATAAGCACAGACAGATCTGTAGCAGCCACCTGCACCGCTGTATTAAGGGCGTGGTTCAGCGCCGGCGAGTTGCCTATGATGCCAAACCTGTTCTTGATACTTTGAATGTCCATTGTTCGTAGTTAGTAGTTTACATTAGGCCTATGCCATATTGCCTATCAGCGTTGCAGAGGTGGCGCTGTGTATCGTCACATCGGCATAGTCGCCCTTTTTCAGGTCTTCGCCCTTTTTTGGGAACACCACCACCTTGTTCTGCGAATTGCGGCCATGCCAGTCCATGTCACTGCGTTTGCTTTCGCCTTCTATAAGCACGGTAAAGGTTTTGCCAATATCATTGGTATAGCTCGCGCGCGATAGTTTGTTCTGCAGATTAATGATCTCGGTAAGTCTTCTTTTCTTCACATCTTCCGCAATATCATCCTCATACCTGCGCTCTGCAAGTGTGCCCGGGCGCTCGCTGTAAGAGAACATATAAGCCATGTCGAAACGCGATAATGCCATGATGGAAAGAGAGTCCTGATGTTCTTCTTCTGTTTCTGTGCAGAAACCGGATATTACATCGGTGCTCAGGCCACAGTCGGGTATTATTTCGCGTATACGCTTCACCTTATTCAGATACCATTCTCTGGTATAGGTGCGGTTCATGAGCTGCAATATGCGTGTATTGCCACTCTGCACCGGCAGGTGAATGTAGTTGCAGATATTTTCGTACTTAGCCATGGTGTGCAGTACGTCGTCTGTAATGTCTTTTGGGTGAGAGGTGCTGAATCTTATCCTCAGCAGCGGCGATATCTTTGCTACCTGCTCCATGAGGTTGGCAAAATTCACTTCTTCGCCACCTATAGGTGCATAATGATAACTATCTACGTTCTGGCCCAGCAGGGTTACTTCCCTGTAGCCGCGTTCGAAAAGGTCTCTACACTCGGCCACTATGCTCACAGCATCTCTGCTGCGCTCTCGGCCACGGGTGAAGGGCACTACGCAGAAAGAGCACATATTGTTGCAACCCCTCATGATGCTCACAAAGGCGGTGACACCATTGCTGTCCAGGCGCACCGGCGATATGTCGGCATAGGTTTCCTCGCGGCTCAGCAGCACATTCACACTTTTCTGGCCTCCTTCGGCCTCGGCTACAAGGCCGGGTAGTGTACGGTAGGCATCGGGGCCTACTACTATATCTACCAGTTTCTCCTCTTCCAGAAATTTAGCTTTCAGTCGCTCTGCCATGCAGCCCAGCACTCCTATCAGCATTCCGGGTCTGCTGTCCTTCACCTTGCGGAAGGCCTGCAATCTGTTCCTTACTGTCTGTTCAGCCTTCTCGCGGATGGAGCAGGTATTCAGCAGCACCAGATTGGCCTCCTCAAAGTTGCGGGTAGCGCCGTAACCATCTTCATGGAGTATGGATGCCACTATCTCACTGTCGCTGAAATTCATCTGACAGCCATAGCTTTCTATGTAAAATTTCTTGGTAAACGTATTGGGATCCCCGGCAAAAGGCGCATAGGCCTCCCCCTGACGGGCTTCTTCTACATCTTTCTTATATAATTCGGGATGCTCTTTTTGCAGCATATCTGCCATAATTTCCGATTTTCGGTTATGACAAAGTTAAGGTAAATGATGTAACAACCGCCCAACCGCCTGTTTCCTTTCGTGTTGTAGCCGCTCTTTTATTTTATGTCAGATTATTAAAATGCAACCAGCTACCCGGCTAACAAAAGTTAATCATTTAACACTATTTACTTATTAGTAAAAATAAATAGTGACCATCTGGCACTGTTTTTGCTGCTATATGTATGGCTGTTTTGTAAACGAAGCTAAAGGGAATTTTCGGGGCACAAACATATTAGCTGCAAGGTAAAACACCGGTAAATGGTATTTCTCCGCACTCAATACTGCTCCCTGGAAGTTGCATCTTAGTGTAGTTGTAACAAAACCATTAATTTTGAGGAAATAATATATGAAACCATACGTCACCAGTCTGCTTGCTGTTTTTGTGTTGCTTCTTTCAACTTTTACCTCATCTGCCCAAAAGATAAGTTTTGTTGATACGAGCAATACGTGGCAAACCAGCGGCACTATGGGTGCCGCCTGCCAGTGGGACAGAACTGCCCGTCTGACCTCGGACACTATCATGTATGGCAACTCGTACAAGAAACTCAATCATTTCCTGATCAGGTATACGGTGACCAGCGCTGGCTGTAATACCAACTATGGCAAGGGCTTCTTCATTCGTGAAGATGCCAATGCGCATATTGTATACTACAGAATGCCTGCTGCCGACAATCAGGAGCACATACTCTATAACTACAACCTCAATCCGGGCGATACCATACAGTATACCTATTCTGTATATCCCGGTGGTTCTGTTGCAGATAGTGTGGTGGGGCTCGATTCTATTCTTATTTCCGGTGTGTATCACAAAGTGTGGGACTTTCAGAGTGTTGCAGGGCGTGGAGACAGGGTCTATTCTGTAATTGAGGGTGTAGGCTGCACCAACCACCCGGCTTATCCGGCTTTTGCAGGTGACTGTAACGACTACTTCGAATCTCTGAAGTGTTTTGCACAGAGCGGTCTGGTGCAGGACTTCTCTATGCGTGTGAACTCCTGCGCTACATTAGGCACCAACTTCTATACCAACTGCGATTATTACCCGCTCACTACTGCTGTGTCGCAGGGCGCGGCCGGCAGCAGTATACGCATCTACCCCAATCCCTCGGGTGCAGATATACATATAGACAATGCAGGCGCAGACCTCTCTGTGTCTGTTTATGATCTTACCGGTCGCTGTGTGTTCAGGAAAGATGCCGCAGAGCTGAAAACAACTCCCTTCATCAGCACAGCCTCATGGACCAATGGCACCTATGTGGTGGTATTGCGCAAAGGAGCCGGCACTGTTCGTAAAGAAACAGTGACCATCCATCACTAATTATCTCTTTCATTATCAGAACAGGCTCAGCTGCTTATTCTTCAACCTCCTGAAGGCGGTTGTATCTAATTCCACATGCTCTTCATTGAGGTGGAACTTGCGGCAGTATAGCTGAAACTGGTCGCGGATTAGGGTGGCAAATTTGCCATCGCCCACCATTCTGTTGCCCCACCGGCTATCGTTCACCTTCCCGTCGTGGCACTCGCATATTTGCTTCCATACCTTATCAGCCCTGTCGGGGAATGCCTTGTACAGCCAGTCTTTAAAGATATTGCCTATAGCCCCGTTCAGCCGCACAACGGTATACCCTGCCCATTTTGCCCCTGCTTCGCTGGCCGCCTTCAGCACATCGTGCATGTGCATATCATTCAGTCCCGGTATCAGCGGCGCATTCATTACACCTGTCGGTACTCCTGCTTTAGATAGAGTTTCCAGCACCTTGAAGCGAGACTTGTACGATGCTGTTCTTGGCTCCATTACCTGCCTTAGCCCCTCATCCATAGAGGTGATAGAAGTAAACACCCGTACCAGATTCATGCCTGCCATTTCCTGCAGTATATCCAGGTCGCGCAGCACCAGTGCATTTTTGGTAATGATACCCACCGGATTGCGGTATTCCAGACATATCTCCAGCAGTGCCCTGGTTATCTTCATTCTGCGCTCTATGGGCTGATAGCAGTCTGTATTGCCACTCAGCGATATGCAGGCAGGCTCCCAGTTCTTGTTATCGAAGAATTTGCGCAGCAATGCAGGCGCGTTCTTTTTTACAACTATGCGACTCTCAAAATCGAGACCGGCACTGTAGCCCCAGTACTCGTGAGAGTTGCGGGCATAGCAATAAACACAACCATGCTCGCACCCCTGATAAGGATTGGCAGAGTAGGCCATGCCCACATCGGGGCTCGTTACCTTGTTCACCAGCGTTTTGCTGTCGTCCATTATGTACTCGGTATTGCGGCGTTCCTGCTCCCAGTCGTCTATACCCTCTGTATGCTCCTGCACATATTCCCCCTTCAGAAACCTGTTCTTCGGGTTGTACTGTGCGCCTCTTCCTTTGTCAAAACGATCGTTGGCTACCTGGTTTACCATGTTTATCAGTATCTGGTTGTTAGTAAAAAAATATCAGCACATCACATCATTATCGCTCACCACATCGGCATATGCAGGACCTTCATATTCCCTGAACACCTCATCCTCTTCCTGCGGAGGGGGGGCTGTTTCTTTCTTTTTGATGACGATCTTTCTGGGTGCTTTAGGGTCGGCATCTTCTTCCAGCATATGTTTGTTCTTCACCTCGCCGTCTATAACCAGCATATCCTTTACAGATCCAAAGCCTATTGCGTCTTTCATTACATACGGACTGAACAGTTCGCTGCCCTTCCGCACTATGTTCTTCTGGTCGTAGAGGTCTTTTATCTGGTATACCACACGGCGCAGCGTATCGCGCTTCAGCCTGTTATCGAACAGGCTGTACTGCATTACCTGCCCCTTCATAAAAGATTGTATGGCCACGGTAATGTTGGTGACCTTGTCGGTGAAAAGCGTATCCAGTCCGCGGCTGCGCTCGTAGTCGGCCATGCGCTGCTTTATGTAACTGCGCAGCTCCATCGCATCCTGCACAGGATCGGCCAGCTTCACTGATGTTTCAAAGCGGGTATCGTCGCGGTATCTTATAGAGAAAGAGACCTCCTTGCAGAACAGTTCTCCCTTTACCATGCGCTGCTCCAGGCGGGTGCACAGCGATATGAGCATAGACTCCAGCTGTTGCCTGTCGCGGCTCTGCATACTGCTTATGGTGCGGGTGGCGCTCATGGTGCGGTTCTCGGCCTTGCTATACATGTCTACCTCGCCAAAATTCAGCCGCTTGTGCCAGTAGTCGCCCACCACACCACCAAAGGCCTTGCGTAGCAGTGCCGGTGAGGAGTGTCTCATTTCCACCGGATTGCGGATGCCTATCAGCAGCAGCCGGCGCTCATTGCGCCCCGCTATGCCCGGCAGGTCGGTCAGCTTCATGGTGGCCAGCTTTTCGTCTATATTGTCTTCGGTTATTACCACCAGTCCGTCCGGTTTCTGCAGTTCTGTACCCACCTTGGCCAGGAACGAATTGGGGGCTATGCCTATAGAGCACTTCAGGTAATCATATTTTTCGGCCAGATCGGCCTTTATCTGCCGGGCTACCTGGGTCAGGTCTTTGTATACCAGTCTGTAAGAATGGAAATTGGCAACCGCTTCGTCTATGCTTTTGGGTATCACATCATCGCAGTAGCGCTTCAGTATCTGCATTACGTCTACATGTATCTGCCGGTACCAGGCTGGGTGGGTTTGGGTAGTAAGCATCTGCGGGCACAACTCCAGGCATTCGCGCAGGCGCATACCTGTCTTCACGCCCATTTTCTTGGCCTCTATAGATGCCGCTATTACAGCCGCATTGGGGCTGTCGTACGTAAGCACACCCACCGGTTTATGTCTTAGTTCGGGGTGGCGCTGCTGCTCACAACTCGCAAAGTAGCTATTCATGTCAACATACATGACAAGGGGTGCTTTATTCACCCTCAACGAGTTGCTGAAATAGTCTTTTTTCTGTTTCACAAGGCTAAGTTATTCAATTTGTCAATTAAATTGACATTTTAGAATGACAATATTTTTGGAAATAGTTAAAAGCAAACAAAACAGCTTACCCGTATATAAAAGAATAGAGCGGCTGTATATGCAGCCGCTCTATTCTTTCTAAGTTACATAAATATTCTGTTAGCCTACCATTTCGGCAGGTACCATGCTGCGGGCCCACGACTGCAGCGAGTCGTACTGCTCGTCTATGAGGTCGTGCGGCAGCATTACAGGGTCGTGCTTTGTAGTGAGGAAGATAGTGTGCATGGATAATTTCTTGCCAAACTCCATATCGCTCATGCTGTTGCCCACCATAATGCTGCGCCTGAAGTCTATGGCAGGAAAATCTTCCTGCGCCTGCAGGCCCATGCCCGTATTTGGTTTGCGGTTATGATCATCGTCGCTGGTAGCAATGCAGTTGTATACCTGGTCTATACGCCCGCCATTGGCAGCTACGGCAGCCTTCATGTTACCGCTTATTTCGCGCAGTGCATCCATGGTCATGATGCCGCGGCCCACACCACGCTGGTTGGATACCACTACTATAGTACCGAAGATATTGCTCAGGGTCCTTATGGCTTCCTGTGCCCCTTCATGAAAGTTGAATTCGTCCCACGAGGTAATGTAAGAGCCTACTGATTCTACATTGATAACGCCGTCTCTGTCAAGAAATAATGTCCAGTTTTTGTTCACGTCAGGCTTTGATGCTGTAAGGTTCATCTTGTTACTCATTTTTTAAATAATCCGGCTTCCACCAGCTCGCAGATAATATGCCCTACCATGATATGGGATTCCTGTATCCTTGGGGTGTCGCTGCTGGGCACGTTTATCAGGTAGTCGCACATTGTTCTGAGCTTTCCGCCACTCTCTCCTGATAATACCACATTAATCATACCAATTTCTTTCGCAACTTCCATTGCTTTGATAATATTAACAGAATTGCCCGAAGTACTAAGACCCACCAGTACATCGCCCGGCTTGCCTGTGCCCTTTACTATTCTGCTATAGACCACATCATAGCCATAATCGTTGGCTACTGCGGTCATGTATGATGAGTTGCAGTGCAATGCCTCTGATGGCAGCGGATCACGGTCGGTATAGAACCTGCCGCTGAACTCTGCTGCCAGATGCTGCGCATCGGCTGCACTACCGCCATTGCCGCAAAAAAGCACTTTATTGCCATTGGCAAATGCTGTAGTAATGACCTCTGTAACCTTCTGGATCGTATCCATAAGTACCGGGTCTTCCATCAGTAGTTGTTTGGTGGCGATAGAGGCCTGTATGATTTCTTTTATTCTCTGCTGCATAATAACTGTTCAATACAAAAATCAAGAAAAAATCGTGGCGATGATGTAATTTCTTTTCCACAATGCGTTAAAAGTAAGACGCGCTGTCAAAACATATCGCCAATAGAATGTTATTTAACGCTGTGCCGCTCTGTGGCTGCAATAATACCACAAACAAAAAACGTACCATTTAGGAGATGATACGTTTTTCTGTGTCTTTTATACCTGCATTACGCCTACTTTGAATTCTCTTTCGTCTTTGGCGTGGTTGGCCGCGTTGATGCCCTCCGATATCACCTTGCGGGTATCTGCCGGGTCTATGATCTCATCGACCCACAGGCGGGCAGCAGCATAGTATGCCGATGTCTGACTGTCGTATTTGTCGGTGATCTCTTTCAGCATCGCTTTTTCCTTTTCAGGATCTATCACTTCACCTTTTGCCTTCAGCGAAGCTACCTGTATCTGCAGCAATGTTTTGGCTGCCTGTTCGCCACCCATTACAGCTATCTTGGCGTTTGGCCATGCATAGATAAAGCGCGGATCGTAGGCCTTGCCACACATAGCGTAGTTGCCTGCGCCATAAGAGTTGCCTATTACTATGGTTATCTTTGGTACTACAGAGTTGGCCACTGCATTTACCAGTTTGGCGCCGTCCTTTATGATGCCCGATTGCTCGCTGCGACTACCCACCATAAAGCCGGTAACATCCTGCAGGAACACCAGCGGAATACGCTTCTGGTTGCAGTTCATAATGAAGCGTGCTGCTTTGTCGGCACTATCGTTATAGATAACGCCACCCATCTGCATTTCGCCCTTGCCACTCTTCACTATTTTGCGCTGATTGGCTACAATGCCTACAGCCCAGCCATCTATACGGGCGTAGCCGCACACTATGGTCTTGCCGTAATCTTCCTTGAACTGGTCAAATTCAGACTTATCTACAATGCACTTGATCACGTCTGCCACATCATATTGCTTGTTGTTCATGGCAGATACGAGTCCGTATATCTCGGCAGGGTCTTTGGCAGGAGCCACCGGTTTGGCGCGGTCGTAGCCACGGCGGGGCTGCTCGCCCAGCTTGTCTATGATGCGGCGCACCTGATCCAGGCATTCCTTTTCAGTATCAAATTTATAGTCGGCAATGCCACTCACTTCGGTGTGCATTTTAGCGCCACCCAGCGCCTGCTGGTCGGCATCTTCGCCTATAGCAGCTTTTACCAGATACGGGCCTGCCAGGAAGATAGAGCCGTTGCCCTCCACCATCAGCGTTTCATCGCTCATAATGGGCAGGTAGGCGCCACCGGCCACACAGCTGCCCATTACTGCGGCAATCTGCGTAATGCCCTGTGCGCTCATCTGCGCATTGTTGCGGAATATGCGGCCAAAGTGTTCTTTGTCCGGGAATATCTCATCCTGCATAGGCAGGTATACACCGGCGCTATCTACTATATATATAACGGGCAGGTGGTTTTCCATGGCAATTTCCTGCATGCGCAGGTTCTTTTTGCCGGTAATAGGGAACCATGCGCCGGCTTTCACCGTATTGTCGTTGGCTACAATAACGCAGAGGCGGCCACATACATAACCCAGACCAGCAACAGTACCGCCCGCAGGGCAGCCACCATGTTCCTGATACATATCGTAGCCGGTGAACGCACCTATTTCGGTAAAAGTACTGTCTTTGTCTATGAGGTACTGTATGCGCTCGCGTGGGGCCATTTTGCCCTTTTCGCGGGCTTTTTCCATAGCCTTCTTGCCGCCGCCCTGGCTTATAATGCCATGTCTGCGTTTCATCTCGCTCACAGCAAGCTTCATAGCGTCTTCATTCTTATTGAATTCCAGATTCATCCGGTAGTAAAATTTGGTTGTAAAAATAGGGTAATAATTTCTCTCTGTACAGCATATGTGTATTGAGGAAAAATGAATTTGAGCTGTTATAAAGGTTTTGCTCGTTTTTTACGTCTTATAAGAGAGTAAAAGCAACCGTACTGTTAAAATTGACATATATGTGTCATTGTAGTTTTTGATATGCGGTGTAAATGCCGGACTTTTGTGATTCGGGTAGAGTGGTGAGTGTTGCTGCAGAAAATGTTAGTTGTTATGAGGTTAAAGAGCGTATTATTTTCTTATGTATTCCTTTTGTTGTTGCTGGCAGGTGCTGTAACTGCACGTGCCAGTCATATTTTCGGAGGCGAGCTGCTCTATAAACACCTCAGTGGCAATACCTACCTGCTTACAATGACCCTTTACGGCGATTGCAGTTCGGGTGTGTCCGGCACATTGCCTGGATCTGTGCCCAGGGTATACCTCTACAAGGGCAATGTTTACGACACTGTTTATATGCTGAAGGTGCAGGATCCTGTGAACGGGCTGGAGGTGTCTCCGGTTTGTCCCAGACAGCTCGATCAGACCTATTGCAAGGGAGGCACATTGCCGGGCGTAAAGAAATTTGTCTACACCGATACCATTACACTTCCTTCTGCTGCAGCTAACTGGCGTTTCATTTTTGCCGGTGCACTGGGTGTGAGTCAGGCAGGCAGAAGCCAGAACATCACCAATGTCATCAACGCCGGTAGCTCATCTACCTATTTCGAGGCTACGCTGAATAACCTGACCGCCAATAATTCTTCGCCTGCTTATACCTCCATTCCTACACCATACTACTGTATGAATGAAGACCAGCAATACAATCAGGGAGCGATAGACAGCGACGGAGATTCATTGGTTTATGAATTGGTGCCTGCTCTGAGTGGCGGCAGCGATCCTGCAAGTGCGGCAGGTGTAGGTTATGTATCTCCCTATTCTGGCGAAGAGCCATTGGCTACTTTGCCCGGAGAATTTACATTCAGCAATATCAATGGTCAGCTCACCTTTACCCCATCTATTGTGCAGAATGCACTGGTGGTATGCAAGGTGTATGAATACAGGGGAGGTGTACTGATTGGTACCAGCCAGCGCGAAATGACATTTATAGTATCGTCTGATTGTGAGGGAACGCCACCCACACTGAAGATGGTAAACGTGAACGGAGGATCTGTGACAGGTAAGAATATTGTGAACATTTGTGTAGGAGCGTCCAATGTATCTTTCGGTATCACTGTAAAGAACCCGGATAAGGATACTACGATCATTACGCCACGTAATGTACCAGATGGTGCTACCCTGATAATAGCGGGTAATAATACACCAAATCCTTCCATCTTTTTTACATGGCCACGTACCGATACGCTGAGACCAGGGGCTTATACCTTCTATCTGGATGTAAAGAATGACCACTGCCCTATAGCCAACAGGCAGACAATTGCCTATACCATCAATGTGACGCCATATCCTACGGTTACTGTTACACCATTGCAGCCTACCAATTGTGTGCATGCAGCATTGATGAAATATGAACTGGCGCTGGGTTACCTGCCCCGCATTGTAACTATTACCAGTGGTTCCCGCACCATAGCTACCTATACCGATACTACTGGGCAGATAACAGATAGCCTGCAGGTAGGCAACTATACCATCACTGTGGCATCAGATCCGTTGTGTGCTGTTTCAGACAATTTCTCTATTACAGATGGTGGTGTGCTGCCACTCGATCCTGTTGCTGTATATTATTGTCAGCGCGACGCTGCAATGCCGGTTCAGGTACCAGTAAAGAGCACTGCATCTACCGTTACCTGGTACGATGTAAAAAATAATGTAGTCTCAGGTCCGCCAACCCCGTCAACAGAGAAGCCTGCTACTTATGAATGGTTTGTAACAGAGCAGTACAAGGTTTGTACCTCGGCAAAAGTGCCCGTAAAAGTAGTAGTGTATCCGCTGCCTGTGCCGCAGATCACTACCAATCCTGCAACCATTTGCTACGGAGATACCTTGTTTCTGGAAGCTACTGGCGGCGTCCGCTACATATGGGGCCCTGCAGACAGGGTACTGGAAACAACAGATGGCAGGCCGTTTACCCGACTCACTACTGCAGGTACCTATACAGTTAAGGCTATCACAGAATATGGTTGTGCCGATTCTACTTCAATCAGGTACAACAAGATCGAATCCTGCTGCACATTTATCTATCCAAGCGCCTTCACGCCCAATGGTGATGGAAAGAACGATGGCTTCCGGATATCAACTCCCGGCAATCTCATGAATTATAAGCTGTCGGTCTATAACCGATGGGGGCAACTAGTGTTCCTCAGTTACAATGCATCGGAGTACTGGTATGGTACACAGCAGCAGGTGCCTTGCGAGGCCGGTACCTATTTTTACTTCTTTGAAGGGATGTGCCAGACGGGCATGACCGAAAAACACAAAGGCGATCTTACCCTCATTCGCTGATAGCGGAATGGTAATTTGTAAATATTCGTTAAGCCGGATATATTGCTGCTATTAGTGTTATTTTTACACTGTAAATAATTATAAATATCATGAAAATTGTGAAGCGTGTCCTCATAGGCTTTGGTGTTCTCATCGGCCTGCTTCTGGCTACTGCCATAATAGTGCCTGTGTTCTTCAAAGACAAGATATTGGTACTGGTGAAAAAAGCCGCCAACGATAACCTGAATGCCACTGTCGATTTCAAGGATGTAGACATTTCCATTCTCCGCAGTTTCCCCCGTTTGTCGGTGGGTATCAGTGGGGTTACTGTGATAGGCAGGGATGAATTTAAGAACGATACCCTTATTGCTGCAGACAATATAGACTTTGCTGTGGACCTGATGAAGGCTATAGGCGGCAGCTACGATATACTGAACGTAGGGCTGAGCACTGCTCGCATACATGCTATAGTGCTGGAGAATGGTAAGGCCAACTGGGATATCTCCAAGCCATCGCCTGCAACTACTACAGAAGAAAGTGCGCCATTTGCCATGAAGCTGCGCAAGTATTCAATAGATCGTACCTATATAGAGTACGATGACAGGCAGGGCAAAATGAAAGCCATCATCCGTAATCTGAATCACTCAGGATCGGGAGATTTTACCAGTGATGCATTTACGCTTGCCACCACTACTACTGCCGATGCGCTTACCTTCATAAACAGTGGTATTCCTTACCTGAACAAGGTGAAAACAGCAATAGATCTGGATCTGCAGATAGATAACAAGGCAAGCAAGTATACCTTCAATACAGACAAGATCCAGCTGAATGGCCTGAAACTCTATACCAAGGGTTTTGTACAGATGCCTGATACCACCAATATGCTGATGGATATTCAGTTCGGTACACCATCAAACGACTTTAAAGATATCTTGTCGCTGGTGCCAGGCATTTATACTGCCGATTTCAAGGACATAAAAACAAGTGGTAAACTGGCATTGAGCGGCTTTGTGAAAGGTACGTACAACAACACGCAGCTGCCTTCTTATATGCTGAACCTGAATATAGACAACGGTTCTTTCCAGTACCCTGCATTGCCACAGAAGGTATCTGACATACAGGTGAAACTTAAAGTGGTGAATCCGGATGGTGTTACAGACCATACAGTGATAGATCTGCAGAAATGCCATCTGGTGCTGGGTGCAGAACCATTCGACTTGCGCATGCTGATGAGGAACCCTATGACCGACCAGTGGATAGATGCTGCTGCAAAAGGTCATATAGATCTGTCAAGGGTAAGTCAGTTTGTAACGCTGGAAGCAGGTACTAAAATAGCCGGAGAAATAGCCGCCGATGTAGCTGTGAAGGGCTCTATGGCTGAGGCACAGAAAAAACATTTCGACAAGATTGACGCATCAGGTACAATAGGTATCACCAATCTGTCTTATGCATCAAAGGACTATCCTGACGGGGTAAACCTGTATAGTCTGAAACTGGCTTTCAACCCGAAGAATGTAACAGTGTCTGATATGCGCGGACAGTACCTGAAGACCAACTTCAGCGGTAGTGGCAGTGTAGATAATATGCTGGGTTACTACATGAGCAATCAGCCGCTGGTAGGTAGCTTCACCTTCATGGCAGATCAGGTTGATGTAAATAAGTTCATGGGCACAAACAGCAGTACACCCGAAACTACTGCGGCACCATCTACAGAGCCATTTGCAGTACCGGCCAATCTGGATGTGAATCTGAAAGTGACCATTGCTTCTGTGAAGTATGACAATATAGTGCTGACCAATGTGACAGGTGGACTGGCCATACGCGACGAAGCTGTATCGCTGAACGATATTAGTGGCAAGGGGCTAGATGGTAACCTGAAGATGAGCGGTACCTATGCAACCAAAAATGACAAAAAGAATCCGGATATCGCCTTTAGTTATGGTGTGCAGAATGTAGATATTCAGAAGACCTTCAACAGTTTTGAGACAGCTCAGAAAATGATGCCTGCAGCCAAATACATGACAGGCCGCATCACCTCAAATCTCACCATGAGTGGTAAGCTGGGACCGGATATGAGCCCTGTTATGAACTCGCTTACCGGCAAGGGAGATATGATGCTGCTGAGTGGTGTACTGAGCGGATTTCCCGTTACAGAGCAGCTGGCAGAAAAATTGAAGCTGACCCAGTTCCGTAGTATCAACATCAAGGATATGAAACTATTCTTCTCTTTTGAGAATGGCAGGGTAGTAGTACAGCCATACAAGATGAAGATAGGTAATGATATAGAGGCAGAAATTGCCGGTAGTCATGGTTTTGATCAGACGCTGAAGTATGGTGCTAATATAGTAGTGCCACGCAGCTTGCTGGGTAGTACAGGCAATACTATGCTGAACGGGCTGGTGAGTCAGGCTGCGAGCAAGGGTGTACCTGTTACGCTGGGCGAGAAGATCAACTTCACGGTAAACATTACCGGAACTACTACCAAGCCTAAGGTAGAAACAGACCTGAAGAATGTTGCCGGCAATGCGGTAAACAACATCAAGGAAGAAATAAAGAAAGTAATAGAGAAGAAGGTAGATAGTGTGAAGACCGTAGTAAAAGATACGGTAAAGGCCATAAAGGCCCAGGTAGTTACAGAGGCTAAGGAAGAGATCAAAAAACAGCTTACAGGAGAGAGTACCAAAACTCCTGAAGAAGCGGCAAAGGCAGCTGCAGAAAAAGCAAAGAAAGGCCTAAAAGGGCTCTTTAAGAATAAATAACAGCAGACCACATGGTGGTTTACTTTGCGGGTACGCGCAGGATATGAGTGGTGTCGGAAGACGCCACTTTTATTTTTAGTCTAAGGTCCTCTACTGTGCGTATAGCACATTCGGGACAGGTGGCCAGTATGTCTGTAAATTCCAGCACGGTGCCTTCCGGTGTATCATTGATCTCGCGCAGCACCGGTGTATTGAGGAAGAACGAATTGACAGGTAGTTCCACTGCACCTCTGGGGGTAACAGTTCTGAATGTGTATTGTTTTATGGTATATGGGTAGCTATATAAAGAGTTGGGGAATATGGCCCTGAGTTTTGTCTGGCTGAGGATGGTCTTTTTAAAAGACTCCGTGTTCTGTATGTTGCCTATACGGGCTACCAGCCTGGGTATGCTATCAGCAGTAAAAGAAAGTGTTTTCATCACTTTTGCCGTTTTGCTGTTCAGCACCGCCAGTCGCATTACCAGTTCTTTTCCTTTGTAGGGCATAGCCAGTACAGACATAGTATCACCCGATACTTCAGGCTGGCCTATACGCAGGTTCTTGTCCAGGCTTTTCAGTTTGAAATCGGCCGGTTTCATTCCTTTGCAGTATACCTGAATGGTATTATTGCCGGCATAGAACAGCAGCAGGGTATCCTTGCGCTGACACCATTTATTCCAAGCCACAACAGTGTCTTGTGGTGTTTGGGCAAAGGCACCGGTTACAGTAATAAAAAGCAGGAATATGGAAAGAATGGGTTTCATGGGTGTTTTGTAGAAATGTATGTTTCAAAAATAAAGAGAAAGTCAACAATTAGTCCGAGAGGGATACAATAGTCTGGTTTTCTTTTACGTGTGGTAGGGTTATAAAAAAAGCCGTCCGGCAATACTATACCGGACGGCAATTGAACAGGTTAACTATTACTAGAAGTCTTGTTTAGCAACACCGTCTTTTATAGCCTGCAGTGCTTTAGCTTCGTTCATGATAGCAGCCATTTTATTGCCTTTACCATCATTGCCTGCAGCCATATAACCACCGCGAGCTGTGCGTGTGATAACTGCATCATGCATAGGAACATTTTTTTCCTTTGTTTTGAGGCAGTATGCTTTGATCATTTTTGAAGTGTCCATTATATAAACGTTTAGGTGTTAAAAATATTATTTAAAGGTTAATAATGCACAAGTTAATGTATTTTTTCTTTTAATGTGCAGTACATAATGCAAAACATGTAGAAAAAAAATAGGCGTCTGCTGCACATAATAGCAACCAAACAGGACCGGCTATAGAAAAAAAATGTAGTGTTGTATGGAAACAACACTACAGAAACGTATGCACTGTGTATTCAACTTACACCAGTGAACAGCCGGTTTGAACGGCTGAAAGTGGTAATTTTAGAGCGCAGCTGCAAATTACTGCTTGCCCTGCTGGCGACGATAAGTATCGTATCCTGCGTCTTCGATGCTCGCAAATACTATGCACCAGTGACCCAGCAAACACAATGCCCATGCGGCTATTGTCCATGCATGCCATGGATAAGCCCAGCCTTTAACGCCCTTGTCGTAGAACATGCATGATAATGCAGTAGCTATAGCAAATACTACAGCGTGCAGCAGGAACATTGACTTTTGCTTCGAAGTTGGTTTTATCAGTTTTGGCATTTTTTCTTGTTTTAAGTGTGGCAAAGATAACAGCCTGTTGCGATAAATTCAAGAAATCTGTGGTCCGCTTTCCTGTTTTTTTCAACAAAACCTTTCTTTTAATTAGTGTCATTAGCATTATATTTACATCGTATTGCCGGTTTAGGCCGGTTATCACCAAATCTTACTACACCTCTGTATTTATGAATTCTTCAAAAAAAGCCATCCATATTTCGGGCAGTTACATGCGTGTTTTCCTGCTTTTATTATGTCTGGTCTTTGCAATGCCTGCACAGAAATGTGCGGCACAGTACAACGACGACTATCTTTCTTACGACGATTTCTATCAGAGTCTGGCTCCCTATGGCCAGTGGATAGAGGATCCGCAATATGGTTATGTATGGTCGCCGGGAGAAGATGCCAATTTTCGTCCATATTATACCAATGGTCATTGGGTGATGACAGAATATGGTAATACATGGGTATCAGACTATCAGTGGGGCTGGGCTTGTTTCCATTATGGTCGCTGGACATATGACAACTATTATGGCTGGCTATGGATACCCGGTAACTACTGGGGGCCGGCATGGGTGAGCTGGAGGGTAGGAGAGGGCTTTTATGGCTGGGCACCACTGGGGCCCGACTACAGAGACGGTTCTTCACTCACATCATACAATTGTCCGGGAGACTGGTGGGTGTTCATTCCTCCACGCTATATCCACCACGACCATTATTATCAGTACTGGAATGGCCCGAGGGATAACAAGAAGAACATCAAAAATACCCGCATCATATCCAATACTATGGATAATGGTGGTGTTACCTATTATACCGGTCCGCAGATTGCGCACGTGAAGCAGGTTACCGGCAATCCGGTACAGGTTTTCAAGGTTCGTAATTCTACCAACCAGACCACCAGGCTGCACAACGATGTGGTGCGCATGTACCGCCCTGCAGAGATCCGTCAGATCGCTAAAGTGAATGGTGCGGAAACAAGACCGCCGGATGTGTTGGTGGCGCCAAAGCCGGTGCGTGCTCCTATGGCTGTGAGTACTACTGCAGACCTTACACCGCCTTTCAGAACTACGGTGAACGAACGTAAAAAGCAAAATGCCATTATACCGGGCACCAACATCAATCAGGTGGCGGAGCCTCAAAAGCAACCTAAGAAAACAGATAACAATCCATATGAATGGGATGTGAACAGGCATGTGAAGCAGGAATATACCCCTGCACCCAAGCCACGTACAGCCCCAACACCTCCGGCAAGACCTGCTACCCCTCGTCAGCCGGTAAGGCAGCAGCAACCTGCCAGAGAATCGGTGCCTCAGCGTGCACCCGGAACCAGTACCCGCGAATCGGGTTCGGTGCCGGCACCGAACAAGCCACAGGGTGGCAGGTAATTCTTATGATAGCTTTTTGATCGGTGGCAGGTTTTCATGAGCAGGAATAATGTATTTTTGACCTGTCAATGAACAGCCGCATCTTCTGTTTCCTGCTCGCATTTCTGGGTACCTGTGCAGGGTGTGCCAATATTTCTTCACCTACAGGTGGCAAAAAGGATATTCGCCCGCCCAGGCTCATGCATGCCAGCCCGGCAGATTCGCAGGTAAATACCAGAACCACCAGAGTGGAGCTGCAGTTTGATGAGTATATTACCCTTGCTGACGCAAGTAAGGAGATCACCATATCTCCTATCCTTCTTTTTCCTCCTGTGGTCACTTCACTCAACAAGCATGTGGTGGTAAAGATCGCAGACTCTTTGCTGGAGGAGAATACTACTTACCGCATATCTTTTGGCAATGCTGTGCGAGATCTGCATGAAAGCAACCCTTTCCCTAAGTACACCTATACATTCAGCACGGGCAGCTATTTCGATTCGCTGGAGTTGAGTGGTAATGTCGTCAATGCCGAGTCGGGTTTGCCAGATACCTCGGGTATTCTGGTAGTATTGCACAAAGCTTCTGATAACGACAGTGCCATAGTAAAAAAGAAACCACGCTATATAGCAAAACCCGATAACAAGGGGGCTTTCCGCTTCAAAGGGTTGCCGGGCAAAGATTTCAGGATCTATGCTGTAAAGGACGATAACAGCAATATGACCTATGATGGCGGGACTGAGCTCATAGCATTTAATGATGCTGTAGTAACCCCCGGCGACTCAGCTGCACCTGCACTGCGCCTCAGGCTTTTTGCAGAAGTACAGGATACCGTTGCAGTAAAGGATTCTGTAAAAACCACGAAGAAGGGTTTCCGATCCAGAGATGGGGTAAGTGTAACAGATACCAATCTTACCTATACTATCAATATAGATACCTCTGACATTGCTAAAAGAACATACGACCTTACCGATTCGCTGAAGCTCATCTTCAACAAAATACCCATGTTCGATCTCTCTAAAATTCATCTTACCAGAGATAGTGCAGGGGTAGTAGCAGATGTGCCGCTGGCCATAAGCAAAGACAAAAAGAAACTGAATGTTCTGAATGCAGCTGCTGCGATGCAGGAGAATACCGTTTATACGCTGCGCATAGACACCGCATTTGCCACAGATACCACAGGCAAGGCTGTAAGTGCCGCCCGGTATAGGTTCCGCTCCTTCAATAAAGATGATTATGGCAAGATACACCTCAATCTTCCCGGCAAATACGGCAGTAGTAAACCGTCAGGGACAGGTAGCAGCAAGCCTGTCTATCTGTTGGTAGCACTGGCTGGTAGCAAGCAGGTGTATCTGCAGAAAATTACAGATACTGTTGTATCTTTCACAAGGCTGAAGCCGGAAACTTATTTCTTCCGTATAATTGAAGATAAGAACGGCAATGGCAAGTGGGACGGAGGCGATCTGTTTGCTAAAGTGCAGCCCGAAGTAGTTATTCCCGGTCCGCAGCCCATATTGCTGAAGGCAGGCTGGGAGCATACTGTAGATTTTGAGAACAAGCCCAAGCCTGCAATGAAGGCCGGGACAATAAAAGATAAGGCATCACCTAAAAAATGATAACGCATTGATATGAAAAAGACACCGGTATTATTTCTTATGCTCTGTTCTGCACTTGCTTTCGGGCAGTCGCAGCGCATGACCCCGGAAACACTCTGGAGCCTGCACAGGGTATCGGGAAATGAAGTAAGCAAGAACGGCAAGTATGTCTATTACAGTTCTAAAACTGTAGACTGGCACACCGAAAAAAGTACGGTACATCAGTACCGGCTGAATCTGGAAGATGGCACCCGCAAGGAGTTTACTACAGAGGGCCGCAATATATGCCAGCGCTACGAAAACGCCTGGTATTCTTACTCCGACAATGCAGTGTACCAGAGTACAGATAGTGGCAACACCTGGAAAGAAATATATAACGGTGTGCAGAATGCAGAGAATGTATGGGTATCGCCAAACGGCAAGTATGTGGCCTTCTCTAAAGATGTGCTCATAAAGCCTATGAACGGCACCGATATTTACAGTGATCTGCCAAATACCACTGCTAAGGTTTACACCGACCTCAACTACCGTCACTGGGATACCTGGGAAGATGGTAAGTTCTCTCACATTTTCCTTGCCGACCTGAAAGAAGGTACCGTAAAGGATATTATGGAAGATGAACCCTATGACTGTCCGCAGAAACCATTTGGTGGTGCAGAAGACCTCACCTGGTCGCCTGATGGTAAGGGTTTTGTGTATGTATGCAAGAAGAAATTTGGCAAAGACTATGCACAGAGCACCAATACCGATCTGTTTTTCTATAGTCTGGCTACCGGCAAGTCTGCCAACTGGACCGAAGGAATGATGGGTTATGATATGAATCCGTCCTTCAGCAGCGATGGCAGAAGGCTGGCTTTCCTTAGTATGTCGAGAGATGGCTATGAAGCCGACAAGAACGATGTGGTGATGCTGGATGTAGGTACCCGCAAAAAGATAAACCTTACCGCAAAATGGGATGGCACTGCAGAAAGCTTTGTGTGGAATACTACCGGCGATAAGATCTATTTCAATGCGCCTTTCGAAGGCACTGTGCAGCTGTTCGAGGTAGAGGTGCCACGTAGCGACAGGGATAAGATAGCGGTAAACAACCTTACCAAGGGCAAGTACGATATCAATGCGATCATTGGTCAGGCAGGCGGAGAGATCATCGTTTCCCGCTGCGATATGAACCATGCTTCAGAACTGTTTGCTGTGAAGCCTAAGTATGGCGACATGCGTCAGCTCACTACCGAGAATGATAAGATCTACAAGGATATACAGATGAGCAAAACGGAGCTCAAATCCATTCAGACACCTGATGGGGCTACACTTCGTGCCTGGGTCATCTATCCACCCGATTTCGATCCTGCTAAAAAATATCCAACCCTGCTTTATTGCCAGGGCGGTCCGCAATCGGCGCTGTCGCAGTTCTACAGTGTTCGCTGGAACTTCCAGCTGATGGCAGCTCAGGGATATATCATAGTAGCACCAAACCGCCGCGGTATGCCGGGCTGGGGTGTGCAGTGGAACGAAGCTATCAGTAAAGACTGGGGCGGATTGCCTATGCAGGACTATCTGACCGCAATTGACGAAGTGAGCAAGGCGCCATATGTAGATAAGAGCAGACTGGGTTGTGTAGGTGCCAGCTATGGCGGCTACAGCGTTTTCATGCTGGCAGGTATGCACAACAATCGCTTTAAGTCTTTTATTGCCCACGATGGCCTTTTCGACCTGAAGAGCTGGTACGGAACTACCGAAGAGATCTGGTTTGCAAACTGGGATATAGGCGGTCCTTACTGGAAGCAGCCTGCACCGGCAAGCTATGAGAAATTCAACCCCAGCAATTTTGTGAACAAATGGACAGCTCCTATCATGATAGTGCAGGGTGGTCTCGACTTCCGTGTGCCTATTGAACAGGGACTGGAGGCTTTTCAGGCAGCAAGGTTGCACAATATCAAGTCGAAATTGCTTTATTTGCCCAACGAGAATCATTGGGTGCTGCATCCGCAAAATGGCATTGCGTGGCAGCGCGAGTTCTTCAAATGGCTCGATGAGACCCTGAAATAGAATACTTGATTTTTGTCCTTTTAGCCCTTTTATATAGTAGAAATACGCACTGTGAACACTCACATCTTATTGTTAAGTGTGATTTGCCCATGTATCATTCTAAGCATTAATTTATTATATTCGCTAAAATTTTTTAAGTGGCTGAAATAGTTAAGAAGCAAATCGTAAAGTTTGCCCCGAGAGGAACCGATAGTTTTTATGAGGATTTGAAGAACAGAGTAAACGAGTATTTTACTTCCAACAACATCTCCCAGTATTCAAACACCCAGATGTACATAAAGACCATAGCTATGATCTCTATGTACTTTATTCCTTACTTCATACTCGTTACCGGGTTGACCTCCGTAAGCCTGTGGCTGTTCTACGGAATGTGGTTGCTGATGGGTGCAGGTATAGTAGGCATTGGAACCAGTGTGATGCACGATTCCAATCACGGCGCTTATTCTGAGAACAAAACGCTCAATAACAATCTGGGCAATCTGCTCAATGTTATTGGTGGTTATGCCCTCAACTGGAAGATACAGCACAATGTGCTGCATCATACCTACACCAACATTGGCGGTCTTGATGAGGATATAGAAACAGGTGTGGCGCTCCGCATGACACCTACCAGGCCTCTGAAAGGGTACCACAAGTATCAGCATATATATGCATGGTTCCTGTATTGCCTCATGAATATCTATTGGGTAACTGCTAAAGATTACATCAAGATCTCTGCTTACAACAAAAATGGCCTCCTTATCAAGCAAAAGACAACTTTTCGCAGGGCGCTTACAGAGCTTACCTTACTCAAGATATTCTACATAGGATACATTTTTGTGCTGCCGATCATGTTCTCAGGCTTTGCATGGTATCATATTGTAGGCGGTTTTGTGATCATGCACGTTATTGCCGGTTTCTCTCTGGCATGTATTTTCCAGCCGGCACATGTGGTAGAAACCTCGGATTTTGCTAAACCAGATGATGAGCGTAAGATGGAAAACAACTGGGCTGTGCATCAGATACTGAATACTGCCGATTTTGCACCGGATAACAAATTTGTTTGCTGGTACATAGGCGGTCTCAATTTCCAGATAGAGCACCATCTGTTCCCTCATGTATGCCACATTCACTATCCAAAGATCGCCAAGATAGTTGCGCAGGTAGCCAAAGAACATAATATCCCATATCAGGTTATGCCTACCTTCCGCAGCGCACTGCTGGCGCATGGCAAAATGCTCAAGTATTTGGGTACTCACGAAAACGTGTAAAGAATAATACTTAAACAATAATATAATATACGATACATAATGACAATAAAAAACCCCGGATATCCGGGGTTTTTTATTGTCATTATGTTGTTGTGCTTTTTGACTGCAACTGATTAGTTAGCTCCTTCTTCAGAGTTAACGAGCTCGTTAACGAACTTAGCAACAGCAGCAATGCGTGCATGGTTCAGCGCATAGTGGATGAATTTACCATCACGCTCAGTGATCACGATGTTAGCGCGACGCAGGATAGCAAGGTGCTGCGATGCAACAGACTGCTCTAAACGCAATTTTACATAAATGTCAGTTACATTCATGCGTTTGTTCTCTTCAAGCAGTTTAACGATCTGCTGGCGCAATTTGTGATTGATTGCCCTCAGTGTCATAGCTGCATTCTTTACTGCTACATAGTCTAATTTGATCTGTTCGTTCGAACCCTTGATAACCAGAGTGTTTGCTGATACCGTCGTTTCCATTAATTAATTTTTTCGATGTTAAATGATTAAAAACTGTTTAGATTATACCCAAATGAGGAGGATCAATATGAATATTTTTGCAAACATACATATAATAAGCGATATGAGGTGCAGAATATTTGTAAAAAAAGTTAACATTGAGTTAAAGTCACTCTAATGATTGACTTGTGTTCTACTTAAATTGCTGATAGGCAGTTATTTATGTGTGTAAACTTGTTTCAGATAGAAAGGAGCACAGTTTACAAGATTTACAAAATCCTGACATTTATAACGATCTTCCCCAAATACCGCCCATTTATTGTAATCGATTGTAATATTAGGTTTTAGAGACGAAAAACTAACTTTTAGTTTATAAAAATCAGCTTCTGATAAGTCGCTGATTATATGCAAGTTTTCTCTTTCTTTCAATAGCTCCACCAATTCTTCTTCAGTAACGTGTATGGGCTCAGAAAGACACATATGGTTATTGTTGTAAATACTAACGAAATACTCATTCTCTCTGGCAATCAGCACCGATGCTATGGTTTTTGTCATATGTTTATCGGTTTCATTTAGTGCCAGTAAGGATAGCTTGTTGTTTAATATGAGTGGTTTGCCTTTGGCATAGCAGATACCCTTTGCGGTAGCAAGTGCTATACGCAGTCCGGTATAAGATCCGGGGCCGGCACATGCTAAAATTGCATCAATTTCCTTCAGAGAAATGTTCGCTCGCTGAAGGGCGTCTTCTATCATCAGGTTAATGGCACCGGCATGGTTGCGGGCAGCTTCGCTATGCACTACAGAAAGTAGTGTGCCGTTTCCGCTTACTGCTACGGTACCTATATCTGTAGAAGTGTCAATATGTAAAAGATGGCTCATAAATTGTGTGCAAATGTACATAGCGTATTACATTTGTGATCATGGAAAAGAAAATCATCAACACAAATAATGCTCCCGCACCTATCGGGCCATACAATCAGGCCGTTCAGTTCGGGAATATGCTCTTCATATCAGGCCAGATAGCCCTCGATCCTGTAACCGGCGAACTGGTACAGGGCGATGTGCAGGCTGAGGCGAGGCAGGTAATGGCCAATCTTGCTGCCATATTGCAGGCTGCAGGCATGGATTTCTCCAATGTGCTGAAGTCTTCTATCTTTTTGATGGATATGGGTCAGTTTGCACAGGTAAACGAGGTCTATGGCAGTTATTTTGGTGCTGATGCCCCTGCCAGAGAAACCATACAGGTAGCTGGCCTGCCAAAAGGAGTGAAAGTAGAGATAAGCATGGTAGCTGCTAAATAAGCACCTGCTGTAAAAGAAAATGCGATAATGCGCCGCCCCAAAGGGAGTGCATTATCGCATTTGTATGTAAGGAATAGCTGTTAGGCTTTTTTCTGCTCTTTGGCCCAGGCATCCTTTAGGGTCACCGTGCGGTTAAAGATCAACTTATCCGGAGTGCTTTCTGTATCTGCACAGAAATAACCCTTGCGCATGAACTGCATACGGTCGCCCGGCTGCGCCTTGGCCAGTTCGGGTTCTATATATACCTGTGGCAGTACCAGCATAGAGTCGGGGTTGATGTAATCTTTAAAATCGCCATCCTCGCTCGACGGGTCTTCTACACGGAACAGACGGTCGTACATACGTACCTCTGCAGTGTGGGCATGTGCCACGCTCACCCAGTGTATAGTACCTTTTACGGTGAGGCCGCTGGTGTCGTTGCCGCTTTTACTTTCTGGCAGGTAGGTACAGTGTACTTCTGTAATGTTGCCATCGGCATCTTTCACACAACCTTCGCACTTAACTATATAGGCACTTTTCAAACGTACCATATTGCCGGGTGCCAGCCTGAAGAACTTCTTGGGGGCTTCCTCCATAAAGTCTTCGCGTTCTATCCACAGCTCGCGGCCAAAGGGTATCTGCCTGCTGCCGCTTTCCGGATCTTCCGGATTGTTCTCTGCTGTAAACAGATCGGTCTGTCCTTCTGGGTAGTTGGTGATCACCAGTTTCACAGGATCCAGTACAGCCATTACGCGGTTGGTGGTTCTGTTCAGGTTTTCCCTTACGCAGAATTCCAGCAGGCCTATATCTACTATGTTCTCTCTTTTTGCAATACCTATGGTATCAGAGAATTTAAGGAATGCTTCTGCCGGATAACCGCGCCTGCGCATGCCGCTGATGGTTGGCATGCGTGGGTCGTTCCAGCCGGCTACATGTCCCTCGTTTACCAGTTGTAGCAGCTTGCGCTTGCTCATCACAGTATAGGTGAGGTTGCGGCGGGCAAACTCGTACTGTTTGGATGGGAAAATACTCAGCTGCTCTATGAACCAGTTGTATAACGGGCGGTGGTGTATGAATTCGAGGGTACATATAGAATGGGTGATCTCTTCTATGCTATCGCACTGGCCATGGGCAAAGTCATACATAGGGTAGATGCACCATTGGTTACCTGTACGGTGATGATGCTCGTGTTTGATGCGATACATCAGCGGGTCGCGTAGCAGCAGATTGGGGTGAGCCATGTCTATTTTGGCACGCAGTGTTTTTTCTCCGTCTTTGTATTTGCCCTCGCGCATCTCGCGGAAAAGCTGCAGATTTTCCTCTATGCTACGCTCGCGGAACGGGCTGTTGGTGCCGGGTGCAATTGTAGAGCCCTTCATAGCAGCTATTTCTTCTGCAGAGCTGTCGTCTACGTAAGCTAGCCCTTTGCCGATGAGGGTTACTGCAAAACCATAAATTTTTTCGAAATAGTCTGATGCATAGAGCTCATTGTCCCAGGTGAAACCGAGCCATTTGATATCGTTCTTGATATTCTCTACGTATTCGGTTTCTTCTGTTGTAGGGTTGGTATCGTCGAAGCGAAGGTTGCATTTGCCGTTGTACTTCTTTGCCAGCCCGAAGTTGAGGCATATGGAAGTAGCATGACCTATATGCAGGTAGCCATTAGGTTCCGGCGGGAAACGGGTATGTATCCTGCCGTCGTGCAGACCGGCCTTAATATCGTCTTCAATGATCTCTTCTAGGAAATTAAGTGATTTTTCTTCGCTCATTTTATTCGTAATATGGTTGCAAATGTACGCAGTAAGTAGCCTTTTTCTATACAGAATTAAATATGCATGTTTAATTCTCCAAAAACACTAATTTGCCCGTTCTCTTTTGCAATTACAACAGCTTCATGGACCAGAAAAAACAATTGGCATTTCTTTGTCATCCCTACCACAGGGGCGGGGTTACACGGTGGATGGTGGATGCCGCCGTACATGCGGCGCAGGCAGGCCATGCAGTTTATTTTGTGACGGTAGAACCGGTTGCGGAATTTCATAATTCGGGTGGCAGAGAGTCTATAGTGGCACTGCTGCAGCCACATCGTAGCAATATTACAATACTTACAGAGCGGGTTGGGTACGAGTTCGAGTTTGGTACAGACGAGTACCGTGCGGCAATTTATAACCGCATCATTACCGGAGCATTGCCCGCAGGTGTTCCCATTATAGTATCAGACGACAGGGCTGTATGGGCAGGTGCCGCTACTGTGGCCAACCGCAACCCCATGATAGGGGTGCTGCATTGCGATGATCCGTATTATTACCAGATAGGGCAGCAATACAGGGCGCAGATGGCAGCTTGTGTATGTGTGTCGGAGAGGGTGAAACGGGTGTTTCTGCAACAATGTCCGGAAATGCAGGCTTCCCGCACCTTCACGATACCATGTGGTATTAATTTGCCGTCATTTACGGTGGCTCCCCGTGCAGAAGGGGAAGCAAGACTGGTATTTATCGGCAGGTTCAACGATCAGCAGAAGCGTGCACAGGATCTGGTGAAGATAGCAGCCGCACTGCATGCCGAAGGGTTCCCCTTCCATCTGGATATTGCCGGAAATGATGAGGCTTCTAAAATAGAATATACGGCTTATTTTAATGAGTGTGGTGCCGGCAACGAGGTAACCTTTAATGGCTGGCTGAATGCCGGTGAGGTGAACAGTTTGTTGCGCCGGTCTGATGTGCTGGTACTTACATCCAATTTTGAGGGCACACCGCTGGTAATGATGGAGGCATTGGCGGCAGGATGTGGTTTTGCAGGAACCCGGGTGAGCGGCATAGAAGATTATGAACATCACCAATATGCCCCCGATTGTTTTGCCTCTTACGATGTAGGCGATATTGCGACCGCTGTAGAAAAGATAAAGTTGGTAGCAGCAATACCTGCCGCAGGCAGGCAGGAAGCTGCCCGCAAAATTGCCGAGACCGAATTCAGCATGCAGGTATGTATGGATAAATACTATAAAGTGCTGGAAGGGTCTACCGTAGGTGATATTACGGCGCTGCCGCTTGGTATAGGTGCTATGGGTATTGTCAGGTCCAGGCTCATGGCCCTGGCACGTAATGTGAAATTATCGCTGAAGAAATGATACCAATAAAAAAACCTTCACTTTCGGTGAAGGTTTTTTTTATGAAATGAGTTACAGTATTACATTTTCCATTCATCAACACTGGTATTGTCATTCGTAGAGGCTGCCATGGCTACAGGCATATCTTCAGCAACAGAAGAAGATATATTCATATTCATGCCGCCTTCTTCATTTTCCTGATCATGATTGAATGCGTCGAAATCGAAATTAGGCATGAGGTCTGTCTTAACGTAGTTGATGGTCTCTGTGAGGCCGGCAAGGAATTTGTTGAAGTCTTCCTTGTAAAGGAACATCTTGTGACGGTCGTAACCATTATCATCAAAACGCTTCTTGCTTTCGGTAATGGTAATGAAGTAATCATTGCCACGTGTTGCCCTCACATCGAAAAAGTAGGTCCTTCTCTTTCCTGCTTTTATACGTTTGCTGTACAAGCTCTCATTCCGGCTTTCGCCCCTTGATTCGTCAAAATTTTTGTTTTCGTACGACACAATTCTTTTTTTAAGTGATGAATAGAACACAAATTTAATTAAACAGATGAAGTATCCAAATTATTTTCAATCTACATAAAGTGTTTGTAAAACAGGAGAATAAACCATTTCGGGCCATTTTTGTTGTCAATACTTTAACTACTTATACGCTTTTCATTGTCATCGTTTCTTACTTAAATTCTGTTATATTTGTTGCCATGAAACGCACCATGGCAGGCGGCAACTAATGGCTGTTCTGTGTGGGGTGTCACAGCCAAACTATCTAAAGATGAAAGTAGTCATTTTCGCAGGCGGAAGAGGTACCCGTATTTCGGAGGAATCTTCTCTCAGGCCAAAGCCGATGATTGAGATCGGTGGCCGTCCCATATTGTGGCACATTATGAAGATCTATGCGGCTTACGGCCACACAGAGTTCATTATCTGTCTGGGATACAAAGCCCATATCATAAAGGAATATTTCGCTAATTATTTCCTGCATAATGCAGATATAACAGTAGACCTTTCTACCAACTCGCTGGAGGTACACAAGAACTCTTCAGAGCCGTTCAAAATATCGTTGATAGATACCGGTCTCGATACCATGACTGCCGGCAGGCTGAAGCGCGTATTGCCCTATGTAGGTAATGAGCCCTTCCTGCTTACCTATGGCGATGGTGTGAGCGATGTGAACCTGGATGAGGTGCTGAAGTTCCACAAGAACAGTGGCAAGATCTGTACTATGACTGCCATACAGGCTACCAGCCGCTTTGGTGTGCTGAAGATGGAAGATGATGGCACTATAGACAGCTTCGAAGAAAAACCGGCCGATTCTGGTACATGGATCAATGGTGGTTTCTTTGTCGTAGAGCCGGGCATTGCCGATTATCTGCACGACGATGCCGATGATATTATGTGGGAGCGCCAGCCTATGAACGACCTGGCAGCAGACAAACAGATAGCAGCATATAAACACCACGGTTTCTGGAAGTGCATGGATACCCTGCGCGATAAAGAAGAACTGGAACAGATGTGGCAAACAGAACCGATATGGAAAAAGTGGTAACCGCAGAATACCTGCGGCAGGCATATAGCGGCAAACGTGTTTTCCTTACCGGGCATACCGGTTTTAAGGGTGCATGGATGCTGCAGATCCTCAATTGGCTGGGCGCCAATGTAAAGGGCTATTCTCTGGCTCCCGAAAAAGCCCACGATCTCTACAATCAGATAGAGGGCGACAAGCTGTGCTACAGCTCTGTAATAGCAGATGTTTGCGACAAGCAGAAGCTGCAGACCGAGTTGGGCCGTTTTGAGCCCGATTTTGTGTTCCATCTGGCGGCACAGCCACTGGTACGCAGGGGGTACGAATTGCCTTCTTATACCTTCATGGTGAATGCACAGGGCACTGCTCATATGCTGGATGCCATGCGTGTACTGCCGGGCAATGTAGCCGGGGTAATGATAACCACTGATAAAGTATACGATAACCCGGAGCGTGGACTGCCTTTTGCAGAAGATGATAAACTGGGTGGCTATGATCCGTATTCGGCAAGTAAGGCCTCGGCAGAGATCGTTATAGACTCTTTCCGTCGCTCCTTCTTCAATCCGGCAAAACACAGCGAGCACAAAAAGTCTATAGCTGCAGCACGTGCGGGCAATGTTATCGGCGGTGGCGATTTTTCTGACGATCGTATTGTTTGCGATATCGTAAGGGCTATTTCTTTCGGCGAAACAGTAGGGCTGCGCAATCCGGCATCAGTACGTCCCTGGCAGCATGTGCTGGAACCATTGGGCGCTTATCTGTTGCTGGGTGCTAAAATGGCTCAGGACCCGGTTCGATACAGTACGGCTTATAACTTCGGTCCTAATCCGGAGGATATGCTGACAGTGGAAGAACTGACAAAAATATTCATACAGCACTATGGTGCAGGTGCTTATCAGGATGTATCGGACGACAAAGCCGTACATGAGGCAAAACTCCTGTTGCTGAATAGTAATAAGGCGAAGCAGGAACTGGGCTGGCAATCTAAAATGGATGCCCGCACTGCGATAGAATGGACCGCAGAGTGGTATGCCGACAAGCATCACACGGCAGCAGAGAAGTGTATGAAGCAGATACAGGCCTATTTTTAAAAATACACTTCCCCTTAGCCCGATAATGACTGTTCTACCCAGAACGGAGAATAACAAACAGAAGCATGCAAGCAGAACAATTACCACTATCAGGTGCATTCCTTATCACTATGCCTTCATCGGCCGATGTGCGGGGTACTTTCGTGAAAGCTTTTCACGAAACAGCCTTTGCGGCTGTGGGTATACATTTCACACTCAGGGAGAGCTATTTTTCATTTTCCCGCAAAGATGTGATCAGGGGTATGCATTTTCAGCTGCCGCCACACCAGCACAGCAAGGTGGTTTTCTGCCCGCAGGGGGCTATTCTCGATGTGATAGTGGATCTGCGCAGGAACTCACCTACCTATGGTCAGTACTACGCAGCAGAGCTCTCTGCTGAGAACCACAAGGCCTGCTTCATCCCCGAAGGGTTTGCGCATGGTTTCAAGGCGCTTACAGAAAATGCCATGACCTATTACCTGGTATCTTCAGAGTACAATGGTCCGCACGATACCGGTATCCGCTACGATAGTATCGGTATCGACTGGGCGGTGAAAGAACCTGTGCTTTCTGCCAGAGATCTTTCTTTTGGCGGACTCAGCGATTTTCAGAGCCCTTTCTAAGCTCAGTAAATTATATACCTATTTATTGAAGAGGTTTTGTGCCTTGTTGATACCCTGTGTGGCAAAACACTCTATGGCATCAACACTTTTCAGCATGGCTTCCTGTACAGCCTGCATCTCAGATGGTTTCCATTTTCCCAGCACAAATTCTACCTGACGCCCTTTGGGGAAGTCGCTGCCTATACCGAAGCGCAGGCGTGGGTATTTATCGTTGGTAAGCACCAGCTGAATATTCTTAAGTCCGTTATGGCCGGCATCGCTGCCCGATGCACGCAGGCGCAGCGTACCCAGCGGCAGTGCCAGATCGTCTACAATTACCAGCACATTCTCTACCGGTATCTTTTCCTTATCCATCCAGTATTTCAGGGCTTTCCCACTCAGGTTCATATAGGTGGTAGGTTTTATTACCACAAACGTGCGGCCCTTCCATTTCACCTCGGCAACAAAGGCATGCCTGTCCAGGTTGAAGGTGCCTCCGTTCTTCAATACAAATGTATCTGCCACATCAAAGCCTATGTTATGACGGGTGGCATCGTATTCTGCGCCTATGTTTCCGAGCCCTACGATCAGGAATTTCATGGGCGCGAAGATACGTTTTTACAGGAATCTGCCTGTAGTGTATGCGGCACTTTACTGTAAAAACAAGAGGCAGCCCATGGGCTGCCTCTGTAACAATGGTATTGAAAAGCGATTAGTTGAATTCTGTATCAGCTACGCCTTTGTTTATTTCTACTGTTTTTACTTTCATGCTCAGGTTCATACCGCCCGGGCCTGGTATACTGATGAAGAAAGGTACTTTGTAGCCTGCTGCACCCGGTACATCCCTGTAGTCCGACATGTCTGTAGACATAGGAACGTCATTGCCCTGAGGATCTTTTGCAGTTCTTGTTTCCCTTACTTTAAAGCCTGTTTTTTCGTCATAGTATTCTACGGTCTTTTTGTTCTTGGCATCTACCGCTTCTACTATGTAGGCATTGGCACCTTCTATGGTTTCCATACCCTTCAGTGTGCGCTTGATACCGTACTGTGCACCATGAATATCGGCCTGAATGTCTGCTTCCAGCTTGGTTTCTTCGCTTTCTTCAGCATCCATGTCTTTTTTCTGTCCCTGTGCTTCCATATAGCCCTTGCTGCCGTCAAATACTTTTTTCTGTACGGTCATTTTCTTGCCATTCATGTCCAGGTCCACTGTTTCTTTCAGTTTGTTGCCTTCTTTTTTCATGATGGTGATAGTGAGCGACATACCCTGTACTTCAGCAGTGCTGATCATAGTAAGATCTTTTACTTTGCTGATAGCGGCTTCGCCACCTACTGCAGCAACATATTTCTTGTATACGTCTTCTGCAGTCAGTCCCAGAGGAGCAGCTTTTGCTTCTGTAGCAGCTATTGGTTTGCCTGCATAGTCATAGTAATCTACTTTGCTGTCA
Source organism: Bordetella parapertussis (assembly GCA_943331005.2). Taxonomy (GTDB): domain Bacteria; phylum Bacteroidota; class Bacteroidia; order Chitinophagales; family Chitinophagaceae; genus Nemorincola. The sequence continues at coordinate 67,015 of CALQJX020000006.1, read as the reverse complement.
GCAGAGAACCTTGCCAGTTTGTTGGCTACTTCTTCCTTGCTGCCGGCAACAACTATGTTGGCGTTGTCGGGGCGTATGTATTTCTGAGCCATCTGCAGCACATCGTCGGCAGTTACAGCATTCAGGTTCTTCAGGTAGTTCTTGTAGTAGTCCTTAGGCATGTGGTAGCGCTCTGTGTTGATGGCGAACTGCGCAATGCGCCTTGGGTCTTCCAGGCCTATTGCGAAGTTGCCCGACATATAGCTGATGGTGTTGCGCAGCGTAGTATCGCTCACTTTTTCGGTGCGTATGATCCGCATTTCGTTCATCAGGGCTTCCAGTGCACTGTCAGATACTACGTTCTTACATTTCAGAGAAGCAGAGAAATTGCCGCAGATGTTATCTTCCTGCAGGGTAGAATAAGAACCATAACCCCAGCCGTGTTTTTCGCGGATGTTCTGGAACAGACGACCCTGAGAGCCGCCACCCAGTATGGTGTTGGTTACTTTTACTTTGATCACATCTTCCATGCCGGGCTTCAGCTCAGCAATAGGGTAGGTAACATTTACTACGCTCTGCACAGCTGCAGAACGTGCTGCGAAAGCAACCTTGGTTTTGTTGGCAGTTGTAGCCTGTGGTGCAGGGTAGGTAGCAACAGGTACTATGCCGTTCTGCCATTTGCCAAAGTATTTTTCTATTATAGGTTTTATTTCTGCGACAGTTACATCGCCTACTATAGCCATGTATGCTACGTTTGGTTTGAAGTAGGTCTTGTAGTAGCTTTTGCAACGATCCAGTGTTATTTTCTTTACAGATGCATCTGTAGCAACCTCACCATATGGGTGGTTCGTGCCAAAGTTCATAGCAGCACTTACATTGGCTACCATGGCATCGGGCTGGTTTTTCTGTGTTTCTATAGACGACAGGGTCTTTTTCTTCATTTTGTCCAGTTCGTCCTGGCTTATAACGGCATTCATAGCCACATCGGCCATCAGCTCCATTATTTTATCCTGATATTTCTTCAGGCCGCTTGCCGACATAGCTTCGCTGGTCACATCTATGCTGGCGCCCATGCGGTCTATCTCTTCATTCAGCTTGTCTTTGCTGCGGGTAGCAGTACCAGACATCAGCAGTTCCGACATCATGTCGCGGTAGCCCGTCATGTCGCCTTCCAGTTCCGGTTTAATGTCAAACTGGATACCACATTCTATTGTAGGTAGTTTATGGTTTTCTACCACAAACACCTTCATGCCATTGCTCAGCGTGAAGCTTTCTGATTTGCCCAGAGAAATTTCCGGAGCAGGCCCTGGCTGAGGCCTGATACTGCGGTTTACAGCCTGTGCGAAAGAGGATGCTGTAACCGCTATTGCTATGATGGATAATACTATTTTTTTCATTCTTGTTTTTTTAAGCTTGTGCTATAATGATATGTTACCGCCTGTGGCGAGAATTATTTGCTTTTAGGGGTGTTAGCGCTTTCTTTGGCTTTGTTCTCTTCAGACTTTGGCAGGTAATGCACTACCAGGCGGTTTTCCTTGGTAAAGTACTTATTGGCCACACGCTTTATGTCGTCCTTGGTTACTTTCTTGTAGCTGTCCAGTTCTGTGTTTATCAGATCTGCATTGCCATTGAAAGTTTGGTAAGTAGCCAGATTGGTAGCCACGCCCAGTACTTTCTGGTTCTGCTCTATGAAGTCGTTCTCAGCCTGGTTCTGCAGTTTCTGGAACTCTTCGTCAGTAACGCCTGTCTTTTTCAGTTTTTCTATTTCAGCTATCATAGAGGCTTCCAGTGCATCTGCACTTACGCCCATATTGGCTATACCCAGCATTATCGCCAGACCCGGTTCTTCATTGCCCAGATCGAAGGCTGCTGCCTGCAACGCTTTCTCCTGCTTGTCTACTATCTCTTTCTCAAAGCGAGAACTCTTTCCTTTAGACATGAGGCTGGTAAGCATCTGTATAGCATAGTAGTCGTGTGTGCCCTGCTTTGGTGTGTGGTAAGCAAGTATCACACCCGGCAGCTGCACATTGTCGTAGAATTTCACACGCTTTTCTGCTTTCTGCACAGGCTCTACTTCTATAGGGCGAGGAATAACGCCTGTACCCTTTGGTATTTCAGCATAGTACTTCGCTATCAGTTCTTTAGTTTTTGCAGGGTCTATATCGCCTGCTATTACCATTACGGCATTGTTCGGCACGTAGAATGTTTTGTAGAAGTTCATGAACTCCTCCAGAGTAGCTTTGTCTATATACTGCTCCTTTCCTATAGGGCTCCACCTGTATGGGTAAGTAGTGTAGGCGTTCTCAAATATTACGTTGATGAGCTGGCCATAAGGCGTGTTGTCATAACGCTGTTTCTTTTCTTCTTTTACTACGCTGCGCTGTGTTTCCACACCGGTCATATCTATTTTGGCATGCAGCATACGCTCAGACTCCATCCACAGTGCCAGCTCCAGCTGGTTCGATGGCAGTACTTCGTAATAGAAAGTACGGTCCTGAGTGGTGTTTGCATTCAGCTGGCCGCCCGCAGACTGTACCAGTTTCATGAATTCGCCACGTTTGATGTTCTCACTTCCTTCAAACAGAAGGTGCTCGAAGAAGTGCGCAAAACCTGTGCGCTGCGGATCTTCGTTCTTAGAACCTACGTGATACATTACCGAAACCGCCACGATAGGAGTGGAGTGGTCTTCGTGCAATATCACATGGAGGCCGTTCGGCATGGTGTATTGCGTAAAATTGATCTTCGCTGCAGCTTGTTTCACACCGGCAGCCAGCAAAGACACACCGAGTAAAAAGCTATGAATAGCGGTTCGCTTCATAATTTATAAGATATTTTTCGGCAAAAATAGGTTTTAGGCGGCTAAAACGGTTGTTTTTGTATAAAATTCACCCGCATTTCACCCTTTCTTTCCGGCAATACATAAAAAAAGCCCCTGCGTTTGTCGCGCAGGGGCTTCCGGATATCGGTTGTTTAATTATTAGTTCAGTATCAGTTTCGCAGTGTGGCTGCCGTTTGCGGTAGCTACGGTCACAAAATAAAGACCTGCAGGCGCATTCAGTGCCATGTCATAAGTCTTATTGGTAGTGCCGCTCTGCTGCAGTATGGTTCTGCCGGTCATGTCGGTAATGGTTACCTGCATTTGCTGCTGCTGTGCATCGGTGAGCTGCAGGCTGAAGGTGCCATTGGCAGGGTTGGGGAATACCTGCAGGGTCTGCAATGCATTGCCCGCTACGTCTGCTACACTGTTCACCAGTGCGCCGCACAGTATACCGCTCAGTGGTTTGGTAGGGGTAATGACACGAACGCTATACAGTGCGCTGCCCACATACAGGTTACCGCAATCATCAAATTCCAGGCCGTAAGGCAGTATGCTGGCAGAGGTCGCAGGGCCATCATCGCCCTTGCTGTCTATACTTGTTATGTTTTTGCCATCGCCTGCATAGGTGCTGATATTGCCCGCCGGAGTTACTTTGCGTATACGCTGGTTCGACAGGTCTGAGATGTACAGATTGCCATCATTATCGGTGATCACTTTTACCGGCTGATTCAGTTTAGCGGTATCGGCCTTGCCGCCATCTCCGCCAAAAGCAGGTAGGCCATTGCCTGCTACTGTGGTAATGGTGCCCGATGCGCTTACTTTTCTTACCCTGTTGTTGCCATAGTCGGCAATGAAAAGGTTGCCCGCATTATCAAGTTCTATACCGGTAGGGTTGTTCAGCTTGGCATTGATAGCAAGTGCGCCATCGCCAGCAAACCCCTTGGCATTGCGGCCCGCAATGGTGTAGATCTTACCGGTCAGAGCCACTATTTTGCGGATCACATTATTGTTCTTGTCTGCTATGTATATGTTATTAGCAGCATCTACAGCTATATCGCTGGGTGCATTCAGCAATGCATTGGTTGCAGCGCTGTCGTCGCCCATATAGCCCTTCACCGTTCTGCTGCCGGCTATAGTAGTGATGATGCCTGTTTTCATATCCACCTTCCTGATACAGCTGCTACCGTCTGCTATCAGCAGATTTTTCTGCGTGTCTATACATATGGCTGCACAGCCCGCCAGTATGGCGCTGATGGCTGGTATATTGTCGGCGCTGCTCGATGCCGAGTCGGCGCTGATAACACCTGCTATGGTAGTGATAATGCCGGTCACAGCATCTACTCTGCGTATACAGGCATCATTTACAAAACCGGTAGGGCCACCATCTGCAATGTACAGATTGCCTGAAGGGTCTTTGCAAATGTCTGTAGGGGCGCGCAGCAGCGCATGCAACGCAGCACCGCCATCGCCGCTATGGCCTGGCTTGTTGGCTCCTGCCACATGCATTATATATTGAGCTTTCAGCGTGCTGCCGGATAACAGTAATAGGGTGCAGGTAGCAAATAATTGTAAGGTTGTTCTCACTGTCAGATAGTTTTGGTGTGATTTTTCGATAAGATAATACAGCTGTAAATATAACGCAAATTATGATGATTGGCATGCCGCATCGCTGCAATTGCCGCTGGTAGCCTATTTCAGCGTTTGTAGAAGTGTTTAAACCCTTACTTCACTTTCAGTATGATGAGCCGGTAATGTATATATTGTTATGGGGGGGGGTAGCGTTGCCTGCTGGGGTATTGAGCGTATCGGGGAGTTGCTCCTTACACAGATTAGGGACTCACGTCCCCGTTTTTAATGCTCATACCGGTGTATTCTTGTACTGTCTGCACCCGCAAACGCAAGTTTATTTTAGATGAAAGCGGCCCGGAAACAGCAGTAGAAAGGGCATTTACGGCTGAATAATAAAAAATAATTAGGTATTCGGGAGTGCAACTGTTCGAATGACAGCAGGAAGCCTTACATTTGCAGCCCCTTAGCAGGGAAGTATATAATGTGGATATAGAAACGAGGCTGCACCACATGGGAGTTACAGGACAATTTAAAAAAATAATCAAAAATATTTTGCTAATTGAAAATGTTGCTTACCTTTGCAGTCCCAAATTTTTAAAGGGAAGAAGATATTTATAAGTATGTCACAGCGTATCAGAATAAAGCTAAAATCTTACGACCACAATCTGGTTGATAAATCAGCTGATAAAATCGTTAAGACGGTGCGCAATACAGGAGCAGTGGTTACAGGCCCTATTCCTTTGCCCACAGAGAAAAAGATCTTTACAGTATTGCGTTCTCCGCACGTAAACAAGAAAGCACGTGAGCAGTTCCAGCTATGCACGCACAAGCGTCTCCTGGATATCTACACGTCTTCTTCACGTACAGTTGACGCATTGTCGAAGCTGGACCTGCCAAGCGGAGTAGAAGTAGAAATTAAAGCTTGATGATGGCCGCCCATGGCGGAATCTGAAAGACCAGTTCTTTAAAAACATTGAAAAACAGCTAATCCCGGCCCACACATTATAGGACCCGGGCGCTTAGCTAAAATAATATAATAATGAAAGGTATTATTGGTAAAAAAATCGGTATGACCAGCATTTTTGAGCCTAATGGAAAGCAGACAGCCTGCACCATTATCGAAGCTGGACCTTGTGTGGTTACTCAAAAGAAGACCGTGGATACCGACGGTTACGACTCGCTGCAGATAGCATACGGCGAGGCTAAAGAAAAAAATACGCCTGCGGCACTCATCAATCACTTCGCCAAGGCTAACACTACTCCCAAGAGTGTTGTAAAAGAAATTCGCAATTGTTCCATTGATAAGAATGTAGGTGAAGCCATCACCTGTGAAATATTTACCGAAGGTGAAAAAGTAAGTGTTATCGGCACTTCCAAAGGTAAAGGTTTCCAGGGTGTTGTACGTCGTCACGGTTTTAGCGGTGTGGGTGAAGCTACCCATGGCCAGCATGATCGTCAGCGTGCACCAGGTTCTGTAGGCGGTTCATCTTATCCTAGCCGCGTCTTCAAAGGCATGCGCATGGCAGGCCGCATGGGCAACGACCGTGTAAAGGTTAAGGCACTTCGTGTGGTGAAAATCTTCGCCGATAAGAACTATATATTGATAAGCGGTTCGGTTCCGGGACATAACGGATCTATTGTTTTAATTCAGAATTAATTTAGTCATGCTAGTTGACGTTTTAAATACTAAAGGTGCAAAAACAGGCCGTTCAGTTGAACTTCCTGATGAAATTTTCGGTGCAGAACCCAATGATCATTGTATTTACCTCGCGGTAAAGCAGTATCTCGCAGCACAGCGTCAGGGTACCCACAAATCTAAGACCCGCGCGGAAGTAAAGGGCTCTTCAAAGAAACTGCACAAACAGAAAGGTACTGGTGGCTCTCGTAAGGGTAACATCCGTAACCCATTGTATAAAGGTGGTGGTGCCGTTAACGGTCCTGTACCTCATGGTTACAACTTCAAGTTGAACCGTAAGGTGAAAGATCTGGCTAAAATATCTGCCCTGGTATACAAAGCTCGTGAGAATAAGATAGTTGTTGTTGAAGACCTCAACATCGCTGCTCCTAAAACAAAAGATTTCTCTCTTATGCTCGAATCACTTCGTGGCGAAAACAGGAAATCTATGGTAGTGCTCCCGGAGCATGATGCCAATGTTTACCTCAGCGGCCGCAACATCTCTTCAAACAAGACAGTTGTACTCAGCGATCTCAACACTTACGATATCACTAACGCAAGCGTTATCATCCTCACTGAGTCTGCAGCTAAAATGTTTGGCGAAGAACCAGCAGCAGTTGCTTAAGCCTCACAGCAGTAAGCTAGAACAAATAATATCTGTGTCTTCTTGTCTCCCTCAAAAGAGACTATGGACTAACAACAATAAAAAGTAAACAAAATGAAAGCATCAGAAGTGTTGGTAAGGCCGGTGATCACCGAAAAGGTAAATCTCCAGATGGAGCGCAGTGGCCGCTACACATTCGTTGTCGGACACAGTGCCAACAAACTGGAAATTAAAAAAGCAGTTGAAACTTTTTACGGTGTGCGCGTAGCTAACGTAAACACAATAGTGGTTCCTGCTAAGAACAAATCACGCTTCACTAAAGCGGGATTGCTTACAGGCCGCAAACCATCGTACAAAAAAGCAGTGGTTACACTCGCTGAAGGTGATACGATCGACCTGTTCACTGCATAAGATAGATAAGTTAATTAGTTAAATGGTTAAAGGGTTTGCACAGCAAACCGTAAATCAACAATAAAAATGGCATTACGTAAATACAAACCGGTCACAGCCGGAACCCGCTGGAGAATAGGTAACGCTTATGCGGAGGTTACAACTAATGTACCCGAAAAGAGCCTCCTCGAAGCTCAGTCTGGTACAGGTGGCCGTAACGTTCAGGGCCGTCGTGCGATGCGCTACATTGGTGGAGGTAACAAAACCAAATATCGTATCATAGATTTCAAGCGTAACAAAAACGGTATCAACGCTACAGTTAAGACTATCGAATACGATCCTAACCGTACAGCTTTCATCGCTCTGCTCAACTATGCCGATGGTGAAAAACGTTATATCATCGCTCCTCAGGGTCTTCAGGTAGGTACAGTAGTAGTAAGCGGCGCAGACGCAGCACCAGAAGTTGGTAACGCGCTCCCACTGAAAAACATGCCTCTTGGTACTGTGATACACAATATCGAGCTGCAGCCGGGTCGCGGTGGAGCTCTTGCACGTTCTGCTGGTACTTACGCACAGCTGAGCGCTAAAGAAGAAAAATATTGCGTGCTGAAAATGCCAAGCGGTGAGCTCCGTAAAGTACTGAGCACCTGCGTAGCAACTGTAGGTATCGTATCAAACAGCGATCACGCACTCCAGTCAATGGGTAAAGCAGGTCGTAACCGTTGGAAAGGCATCAAACCACGTAACCGTGGTGTTGCGATGAACCCTGTCGATCACCCGATGGGTGGTGGTGAAGGTCGTTCTTCTGGTGGTCACCCACGTAGCCGTAAAGGTAAATACGCTAAAGGTGAGATCACTCGTAGCAGGACTAAGGCTTCTAACAAGCTCATCATCCAGCGCAAGAACGGCAAGAAACTGGCTAACAAATAGTCTGCCGGCCAAAGGGAAAAACTAATCGGTTTAAAAGTTCCCCAAAAGGGGATTAAAAATAAAAAGTCAAAAAATGGCTCGTTCAATAAGAAAAGGACCTTACGTAGATGCTAACCTTAACAAGAAGGTAGAAGCTATAGCTGAAGGGAAGGCGAAAAAAGGCGTTATCAAAACCTGGAGCCGCCGCAGCACTATCACCCCTGATTTCGTGGGTCAGACATTCGCTGTGCACAATGGCAACAAGTTCATACCAGTATACGTTACTGAATACATGGTAGGCCACAAACTGGGTGAATTTTCACCTACCCGCAACTTCAAAGGACATAGCGGTCAGAAGTAATAGCAACACACAGATGATCTGTGCTGAGCAAAATAAAAGAAAAAGCAATACAAATTAGTTGGTGGAAACATCAATAAAAAACAATAATAATGGAAGCTGTTGCCCGTTTAAGAAATTTACCGACCTCCCCCCGCAAGATGCGCCTTCTGGCCGATCTTATCCGTGGTATGGAAGTGGAAAATGCGCTGAACACACTGAAGTTCAGCACGAAGCATAACTCAGTACCTTTGGAAAAACTGCTGGTTAGCGCCATCGCTAACTGGAGGGTTAAGAACGAAGGTGTGGACGTTGCTGATGCCAACCTGTATGTAAAGACTATATTCGTAGATGGCGGCCGTATGCTGAAGCGTATGCGCCCCGCTCCACAGGGTCGTGCATACCGTGTTCGTAAGCGTAGCAACCATATCACTATAATTGTGGATAGCCGCAATCCGGTAGCAGTAACAGAAAACGAAAACTCAGGTAACTAAAATATTCAAGTTTAATAATCAACGTAATGGGTCAAAAATGTAATCCTATAGGTAACAGGTTGGGCATCATCCGCGGATGGGACTCAATGTGGTATGGCGAAAAAAAGGACTTCGGCGCTAAACTGGTTGAAGACCACAAGATCCGCAACTACCTCAATGCACGTATCAACAAAGGCGGTATTTCCCGTATTGTTATTGAGCGCACACTGGGCAAGCTGATCATCACCATACACACTTCAAAACCTGGTATCATCATAGGTAAAGGTGGTACGGAAGTTGACCGTATCAAAGAGGAGCTGAAAAAGCTGACCAAAAAGGATGACGTACAGATCAACATCATGGAGATCCGTCGCCCGGAACTGGACTCAATGATAGTAGGTGAAACCATCGCTCGTCAGATAGAAGGCCGTGTTAGCTACAAACGTGCTATCAAAATGGCAATCACTACTGCAATGCGTATGGGTGCTGAAGGTATCAAGATCAAAGCAGGTGGCCGTCTGAACGGTGCTGAGATCGCCCGTAGCGAAGAATTCAAACAAGGACGTACTCCACTGCATACTTACCGTATGGATATCGACTACGCTTCTGTATACGCAATGACTGTATATGGTAAGATAGGTCTGAAGATCTGGATATGTAAAGGTGAAGTACTGGGTAAGCGTGATCTCAATCCTAACTTCTCTGCAAACTCAGACAACCGCGGCAATCGTCCGACAGGTGGCTTCCAGGGTGCAGAAGGCCGTGGTGGTGAGCGTGGTGAAAGAGGTGACCGTCGCGGTGGCGACCGTCGCGGACCAGGTGGTGACCGTCGTGGTGGCGGAGATCGTCGCGGTGGCGCAGGCGCACCAGGTGGACGCAGATAATCAATATTATTAAGATACTTTTTTAATAAAACGTGTAACAATGTTACAACCGAAAAAAACTAAACATCGTAAAGCGCATAAAGGCAGGATCAGAGGTAACGCACAACGCGGAGCAACGATCGCATTTGGATCATTCGGCCTTAAGGCTCTTGAACCAAAGTGGATCACGAACCGCCAGATAGAAGCTGCGCGCCAGGCAATGACCCGTCACATGAAGCGTGAAGGTAATGTGTGGATCCGCATATTCCCGGACAAACCAATCACCCGCAAGCCTGCTGAAGTGCGTATGGGTAAAGGTAAGGGTAACCTGGAGTTCTGGGCAGCTGTTGTGAAACCAGGACTGATCATGTTCGAGCTGGAAGGTGTACCAATGCAGGTTGCACAGGAAGCACTCGAGCTCGCAGCTCAGAAGCTCCCTATCAAAACCAAGTTCGTTGTTCGTCACGACTACGCAGGAGCATAATACAATAAAGTACAACCCGGAGACAAGCCGCAAAGCTTCCCCCGATTATAATAAAAAAGTGTTTCAGTTGATTACCGGTACCACAAGTTTCAGTACGCAACTTCCGACTCACTACTAAAAAAATAAAGAAATGGCAAATACTAAAAAAGCGATGACGGCTGAATACCGTGCGCTGGACAACGAAGCGCTGAATGAAAAGATCAGTGACGAAGAAGTTCGCCTTAAGAAAACTAAGTTCAGCCATGCGGTGAACCCAATAGAGAATCCGCTTTCTATCAAGATGATGCGTCGCGGTATCGCTCGCCTCAAAACTGAACAGCGTAAAAGAGCATTAGGTTTATAATAAATTATACTGTCAATTATGACGACCGAAAGAAAAAGCAGGAAAACCCGTATAGGGGTAGTAAGCAGCAACAAGATGACAAAAACCATCACTGTTACTGTTGAACGTAAAGTGAAACACCCCATTTATGGTAAGTTTCTTAAAAAATCATCCAGTTTTCATGCACATGACGAGCAGAACAATGCCGGCATAGGCGACGTAGTGCGCATCATGGAAACTCGCCCGCTCAGCAAAACTAAACGCTGGCGCTTGGTAGAAATTATTGAAAAAGCTAAGTAACCTTTAAGATGATACAACAAGAATCCCGGCTTAATGTAGCCGATAACAGTGGTGCCAAAGAAGTGCTTTGCATACGTGTGCTGGGCAATTCAGGTCAGGATTACGCAGGCATCGGCGATAAGATCGTCGTTACTGTAAAGGATGCCTTACCAGGTGGTGGTGTAAAGAAAGGTACCGTGTCGAAAGCGGTTATCGTTCGCACCAAGAACAAGTTGCGCCGCAAAGATGGCTCTTACATCAGTTTTGATGATAACGCTGTTGTTTTGCTCAACAACTCAGACGACCCAAGGGGTACACGTATATTCGGCCCGGTAGCCCGTGAATTGCGTGATAAAGGATACATGAAAATTGTTTCCCTCGCACCGGAAGTATTGTAAAATTGTTATACCTTTGCAGCCCGTTTCAAAAGAACGGCAATGTGTAACACAAATTTTTAAACAGTGAACAAGAGATTCAAACCAAAGTTCAATATCAGGAAAGGCGACAGCGTTGTAGTGATCGCGGGTGATGACAAGAGCCGCACGCAGCCACGCACTGTGCTCTCCGTTTCTCCTTCAAAAGGCCGTGTGCTCGTAGAAGGTGTAAACATGGTGACCAAGCACCTGAAGCCTAATGCGCAGAACCCTCAGGGTGGCATTGTTAAGGAGGAAGCTCCTATCAATATCTCCAACGTAATGTTGTGGGATGCGAAAGCAAAAGCTCCTGCCCGTATCAGGCGTGAGCGCACAGAAACCGGATTTGTTCGTGTATCTAAAAAATCAGGGGAGGCAATTAAATAATGGCAACGACAGCAATATACAGCCCGCGCTTACTCAAGAAGTACAGGGAGGAAGCAGCACCCGCGCTGATGAAAAAATTCGGGTACAAAACGGTGATGCAATGTCCCCGTATTGTGAAAATATGCCTGAACCAGGGCGTAAAAGGTTCTACATCTGATAAGAAGATGATAGACGAAGCGGTAAATGAAATGACTACCATTACCGGCCAGAAAGCAATAGCTACAATGTCTAAAAAAGACATCTCTAACTTCAAGCTCCGTAAAAACATGCCTATCGGCTGCCGTGTTACGCTGCGCAATGTTAAGATGTATGAATTCCTTGATCGTTTGATCTCTGTATCACTTCCACGTGTACGTGACTTCAAAGGTATCAGCGAAAAATCTTTCGACGGCCGCGGTAACTACACAATGGGTATCACAGAGCAGATCATCTACCCGGAGATTAACATCGATAAGATCGCTCGTATCAGCGGTATGGACATCACTTTCGTGACTACTGCCAAAACAAACGAAGAGGCTTACGAACTCCTGAAAGAAATGGGTATGCCATTCACTAACATGGAGAAAACCGGTAAATAATTTTTCAAGAAGATATACAGGTAAAAGTTGTCGCAACTTAGTTGCTTCGCCTTCTACTCAAACATAAAAGAACTATGGCAAAAGAATCAGTAAAAGCCCGCCAGCGTAAACGTGAACACCTGGTAGCCAAATATGCCGCTAAACGTGCAGAACTGAAAGCAGCAGGAAATCTGGAAGCACTTGATAAACTTCCTAAGAACTCTTCTCCTGTACGCCTCAGGAACCGTTGCCAGCTTACTGGCCGTCCACGTGGCTACATGCGTCACTTCGGTGTATGTCGTAACATTTTCCGCGACATGGCACTCGATGGCAAAATACCAGGCGTACGCAAGGCAAGCTGGTAATCTGAAGCCTCCGGGCATTAGATAATGTTTCAAAGTCATCCCTCTGGTGGTGATACTCGTAACAACTTTTTTAAAAAACACACAAAAATAAAATGGTAACAGATCCAATAGCAGACTTCCTTACCCGTATTCGTAACGCTCAGATGGCTCGCCATCGTATCGTTGAGATCCCTGCTTCTAACGTTAAAAAACGTATGACTGAGATCCTTTATGATAAAGGCTACATCCTGAAATACAAATTCGAAGACGATAACAAACAGGGACTTATCAAAATAGCATTGAAATATGATGCTGTTAGCAAAGAACCAGCTATCAAATCACTCGAACGTATCAGTCGCCCGGGTCTTCGCCAGTATGCTAAACCATCAGAAATACGTAGAGTTCAGAACGGTCTCGGTATTGCTATCGTTTCTACTTCTAAAGGTGTAATGACCGATAAAGAAGCTCGCGTTCAGAACGTAGGTGGTGAAGTAATGTGCAACATATACTAATAACTAATCCGGTTTTCCGGTTTATATACGAAGAGGCTGATAATATAAAGTTCTCTATACGGTAACTGAAAACAGCTCATTCATTTTTAAATTTTACAATCAAAATATTCTATGTCTCGTATAGGTAAGAAAGTGATCAGTTTGCCAAAAGGTGTTACCATCAGCGTAACTCCGGCAAATGAAGTAATAGTGAAAGGTCCAAAAGGCGAATTGCGCCAGGTAATGGATCGTGATATCGCTCTTAAAATAGAAGGTGATCAGATACTTGTAGAACGTCCTACAGATCAGATCCGTCACCGTGCTCTTCACGGTTTGTATCGTTCACTCGTTGCAAACATGATAGTAGGTGTAACAGAAGGTTTCAAGAAAGAGCTGGAGCTTGTAGGTGTGGGTTATCGTGCTGCCGTTACAGGTCAGCAGATCGATCTTGCACTCGGTTTCTCTCACAACATTATATTCGAATTACCAAACGAGATCAAAGCTTCTGCAACTGCAGAAAAGGGTAAAAACCCGATGATCATCCTCGAATCTAACGACAAGCAATTGCTTGGCCAGATAGCTGCAAAAATACGTAGCCTGCGTAAACCAGAACCGTACAAAGGTAAAGGTGTTCGTTACTCTAATGAGATCGTTCGTCGTAAGGCTGGTAAGTCTGCTGGTAAATAATCTCAGGCCGGTATAGTCCGGCACTAAGGTTCAAACAATAATAGTTCAACAAACAAAAATCCGGTAGCCTCCCGGTAACACAGGAGAGCCCGTACAATAAAAAAACATTTTAAAAATGGCACAAGATCCAAAAGTAATTCGTCGTCAGAAACTCCGTTGGCGCATACGCGCTAAAGTTACTGGCACTGCTCAGAAGCCAAGGCTTTCTGTATTCCGCAGTAACAGTGACATTTACGCTCAGTTGATAGACGATGCTACAGGTACTACAATTGCTTCTGCAAATTCTCGTCAGAAAGAGATCATCGCAGTAGGTGGTACTAAAGTGGAGAAGTCGATCAACGTTGGTAAGTCGCTTGCTCAGAAAGCAGCAGCTGCCGGCATCACTACCTGTACTTTCGATCGTGGTGGTTATCTCTACCATGGCCGTGTAAAAGCAGTAGCTGATGGTGCACGTGAAGGTGGACTGAAATTCTAATAACTACCGTTCGTTTTAAACATAGATAGCCACTTGCTCATGGCATTGGCGCTGAAACAAAATTAAAATAATTGCGTGTAGCAGCGAGAGCTGTTTAGCTAATAAAAATAGTATGAAGACACAATTCAATCGCATCAAAGGCACCGATCTCGAGCTCCAGGAAAAAGTAGTTGCCATCAACCGTGTTGTTAAAACAACAAAAGGTGGTCGTGCATTCAGTTTCTCTGCGCTTGTGGTAGTAGGTAACGGTAATGGTGTTGTAGGTCATGGCCTTGGTAAAGCTAAAGAAGTTCAGGAAGCTATTACTAAGGGTATCGATGACGCTAAGAAAAACCTTATCAAGGTTCCGGTAATGCACGGTACTATTCCTCACGAACAGTTAGCTAAAGAAGGCGCTGCAAAAGTGATGATCAGGCCTGCAGCACATGGTACTGGTGTTATCGCAGGAGGTAGCATGCGTGCTGTTCTTGAAGCAGCAGGTATCACCGACGTTCTGTCTAAGTCTCTGGGTTCTGCTAACCCGCACAACGTGGTTAAAGCTACGTTCGCTGCACTGGGTATGCTCCGCGAGCCTGTACAGGTTGCACGTCAGCGCAACATCAGCCTGAAAAAAGTATTTAACGGCTAATATTGAATACGGGAAAACAGTTCAGGTATTCTAACCAGTACCGGTACCGCTTTCCCGATTTTTTTCTCCAATTTTTTTGAATTCCATTATTATGTCAAAGATAAAAGTAACACAGGTGAAAAGCGGTATAGACCGTATGGAGCGCCAGAAACGTACGCTCAAAGCACTTGGCCTGCGCCGTATGCTGCACAGTGTGGAAGTTGAAGCCACTCCTCAGATTCTGGGTATGGTTAAAGCTGTTCACCACCTCGTGAAAGTAGAAGAAGTTAAATAATTTATTTTTTAATCAATTTGCGAGCGGTTCTACATTCCGCGCAAGTTCAAAATTGTAATTCAATGCAACTGCACAATCTTAAACCAGCAGCTGGTTCAGTAAAGAAAACAAAACGTATAGGTCGTGGTGAAGGTAGCGGTCACGGTGGAACCTCAACAAGGGGTAACAAAGGACAGCAGGCAGGTACAGGTTACCAGTCTAAAAGAGGTCACGAAGGTGGCCAGATGCCAATCCAGCGTCGTATGCCTAAACGTGGTTTCATCAATCACTTCCGTGTTGAATACAAAGTCTTCAACCTCGGTCAGATAGATATCCTCGTAGAAAAATATAGTCTCCCGGAATTTACTCCGGATATCCTCTATATCAATGGCCTGATCAACCGCACCGATCTCGTTAAGATCCTCGGAACCGGAGAAATCAAATCAGCGATCAACTTCAAAGTGAATGCGGCAAGTGCCAAAGCAAAAGAAGCTATCGCCGCCGCCGGAGGTACAATAGAAATTCTTTAAGATAACAAGACGCATTTTTTGGTTAAATGCGTCTTTTATCGTTTATTCGCATTTCATTTTTTGATCAACATCAGTTACTGTGAAGAAATTTATTGATAAACTAAAAAATATCTGGAGCATTGACGAACTGCGTAAGCGCATAGTTTATACCATCGTGCTTGTGCTTGTTTATCGTGTAGGCTGTTATATCGCCTTGCCAGGTATCAACCCTTCTAAACTTACCGACAACGGTGGTCCAGGCGGTATCCTCGGTATCCTCAATATGTTTGCTGGTGGTGCGTTCAGTCGTGCTTCCATCTTCGCATTGGGTGTTATGCCATATATCTCTGCTTCTATCTTCATGCAGCTCGCAGGTATCGTTATACCTCAGGTTGCTAAAATGCAGAAAGAAGACAGCGGTCGTCGCAAGATCAATTCCTATACTCGTTACCTTACAGTAATAGTTACTGCCTTCCAGGCAAGTGCTTATGTTGCTTATCTGCGTTCTCCTCAGTATGCTGCATCTCTTGCTCCCGATTTCAGCGTGTTCATGTTCTGGTTATCTACAGTTGTTGTCCTTACAGCAGGTACTCTGTTTGTTATGTGGCTCGGCGAAAAGATCACAGACCGTGGTATCGGCAACGGTACTTCACTTATCATCATGGTTGGTATCCTTGCACGTTTCCCTCACTCTATCGTACAGGAGCTTAGCTTCAAAAACGAAGGCGGTGGCGGTGGTCTGCTGATATTCCTCATTGAAACTGCTATATTCATCGCTGTTATCATTGGTCTTATCCTGCTCACTCAGGGTGTTCGTAAGATACCACTCAACTATGCACGTCGTATCATTGGTAGTACCAACGCTGCAAAAGAAGTAAGTGGTTCACGTGATTTTATTCCACTGAAAGTTAACTCTGCAGGTGTTATGCCTATCATCTTCGCTCAGGCTATGATGTTCATACCTACCATCTTCACTGGTTTCACTACCAATGAAAAGGCTTCTGGTTTCATCCATGCACTGTCCGATAACAAAACACTGTGGTACAACCTTGTTTATGCGGTACTCGTTATTGCATTTACATACTTCTACACTGCCCTTATCTTCAATCCTACAGAAATGGCAGATAACCTGAAGCGTAACAACAGTTTCATTCCGGGTGTAAAACCAGGTGAGGATACTGCAAACTATATTGCTACTATCATGGATCGTATAACACTTCCTGGCGCATTCTTCCTTGCTATCGCAGGTATACTGCCAGGTATTGCTTCTCTCCTTGGTGTTACAAGTGGTTTCGCTTCTTTCTTCGGTGGTACTTCAATGCTTATCGGTGTAGGTGTTATCCTCGATACCCTGCAGCAGGTTGAAAGCTATCTGCTAATGAACCATTACGATGGTCTGATGAAGACTGGTCGTATTACTGGTCGCACAGCAGTAGATGCTACTCCTACAAGGGGCGTATCCGCTTAAGCAGGCAAATAATATTCGATTTTATTTAACCAGCCTGTCCCCAAGACAGGCTTTTTTTATAGTCCATGATCCATATAAAAAGCAAGGAAGAGATAGAAATTATGCGTAAAAGTGCATTAATGGTTTCAGCAACCCTCACCGAGGTCGCCAAAATGCTGAAGCCAGGCATAACTACACTCTCTATCGATAAAATGGCAGAGACTTTTATCCGTGATAATGGAGGTGTTCCTTCTTTCAAAGGATATGGTGGTTTCCCTTATTCGCTCTGTATTTCTGTAAATGAAGTGGTGGTACATGGCTTTCCCGGTGCATACGAGCTCAAAGACGGTGATATCATTTCCGTAGACTGTGGTGTGTTCATGAATGGTTTTCATGGCGATTCTGCTTATACCTTTTCTATAGGAAACGTAAAGCCCGAAACGCTACAGTTGCTCAAGGTTACTAAAGAATCTGTTTACAAAGGGATAGAGCAGGCATGTGACAATAATCGTGTTGGCGATATATCTTATGCAGTAGAGTATTATACTTCAAAACAACACCCTTATGGCGTTGTCAGGGATCTGGTAGGTCATGGTGTAGGTCGCAACCTGCACGAAGATCCTCAGGTACCCAATTATGGCCGCCGTGGCGATGGTAAAAGGCTCAAAGAAGGTATGGTCATAGCTATAGAGCCTATGATAAATATGGGCGTTAAAGAGGTATATACACTTGATGATGGATGGACGGTTGTAACTAAGGATGGTAAACCATCAGCCCACTTCGAGCATACTGTAGCTGTGCGTAAGAACAGAGGAGAGCACCTCTCTTCATTCGCTACAATAGAGGAGGCAGAAAGGTCAAATTCCGAACTTAATTGCAGCCAGTATGTAGTTATTGCAGAGTAATTCTGATTTCAATAATTACCTGATTTACAGTGCCATTTTTAAAAGGAATTCCCTAAATTCGTTTCTCAATTCTGAGCTATGAAAAGATCTCTGCTTGCCTTATCAGCATCTATTCTGTTCCTTACCTCTTGTACGGAAAAAGCACCTGTTATCAATTTCGGTGAAGCCATTTCACAGGATACTACATTTGTGCTTACTACAGTTCCTGCAGCCGAAAAGCACAATGTTCTGGTAGAAGAATTCACAGGTCAGAGTTGCAGTAACTGCCCTGCTGCGCACGAATTACTTACTGAGATACAACAATCTCACGATGCAGGTCGTATCAATGTCATAGGTCTTTATTTCGAAGGTATATTACAGACACGTCCACCATCTGGCGCCAAGTACGATTTCAGACATGCGCATGCCAAACTCGTTACTACGGCTATATATTCTGGTGTCAATGCGATCCCTGCCGGTGGTGTAGACCGTGTGCCTAGTGGTGGCAGTATCAAGCTCGATAAAAATGCCTGGTCCAGTCTCATAGATACCAGGCTGGGTGCCATTTCGCCGGTTAATTTGAAAATTGAAAGTGAGTATAATGCCACCGATTCTGTAGCTTCTATCAGGGCTACATTGGTATATACAAGTCTTATCGATTATCCGCACAACCTCACATTGGTTGTAGTAGAAGATAGCATAATAGACAAACAGGAATATCCAAGCACAGATCCTGTGCACCCTGGTCATGACGATGCGTATTTATTCACAAACGTTTTCCGTGGAATGGTTACTGCAGTGCCTTTCGGAGATGTAATAGAGCCTGCTCTTGCTGCCAAAGAACGCGGACGTGCAATTATTAAGAACTACAAATACAAAGTAACCAACGTGTTCAATCCTGCACATTGCCGCGTTATTGCATTTGTCAATTCATCTAAGACAGGAGATCTGCAGATAATACAATCTTCACAGGTGAAACTGAAATAGTACTAACTGATCACCTTTATCAGTTCGTCAGAGCATTTCAGTCCCAACTTCACTTTCAGCCAGCAGCGGGTCATTTCGTTGAACAGGTCCAGGTGCTCGCTGCCGCCAAAGTCATAGAAAACATTCATGTCCAATTCTCTGGTCATTATCTTGGTTATTTCCTTGGCTTTTTTGCTGTCGCTCAGCAAAACCACATCAGGGCATGCCCCGTGGAATAAAGGCCTTAGAATTGCCTCGTATCCTGCTGTATCAAACAACTTCACTATGTGCTTAGAGCCTGTAATGGCTGCAATGGCATTTACCGTCTTTACATAGTCTTCATCCGGCACATTCATATTCGCTGTTACGTCTATGATCACCTTCCGGCGCACATCATCAAGCCAGTAGGCTGCTTCACGCACATCCTTTGGTTCTGTAGCCATAACTATCAGATCGGCTATCGCAGCAGCGTCAGGGATCGTGCAGAAATAAATGTTATCAAAATTTCCCGGAATATGCAAAGCTGGAGGCCTTTCGCCTGCCGTAGTTGCCATATATATATCATGCCCTGCAGCAGCAAAATCACTTGCATACCGTATCGCTGCAGCAGTATTGCCGATCACAGCTATATTCATTGATACTAATTTCTTAAAACCCATACGCTTCAAAATTTATCTTTACCTGCTAAGAAATTAAGGATTATTGGTTTGATCTAGCTGTTCAATACTATGCCGGATAGTACTGTTCTTTTACTTGTTGGGTAAATTTCTGTACATTTTTTCATACAAACAAAATTGCAAGTGATGACAAAATTCCCCATTTCCCCACCATTTACTTTACTTTTCAGGTAAAATATTGGTTTATTTCAAAATACGTATTTGCAAATAATTATAGTAACATTAAATATATTTGTAAATTTTTCCCGTATTCTTCGCTGTGGCTCGGGTAATGCAGATATCGATCATTCAACTTACCTTAGCGAACCTAAAATCTACTTTTCCGTATGCAAATGCATGAAGTACAGACAGCAGCAGATAAGAAAGCTTTTTTGCAGCTGGCTGTAGATATATACAGAAATGACCCAAACTGGATCCGTCCGCTCGATAAAGATATTGAAGAGGTATTCGATCCGAAAAAGAACAAATTCTTTAAACGGGGAGAATGTACCCGTTGGTTGCTTAAAGATGACAATGGCAATGTAATAGGTAGAATAGCCGCCTTTGTGAACCGACAATACAAGAACGAACAACCCACAGGTGGTGTTGGTTTTTTTGAGTGTGATAACAATTACGAGCATGCCGCATTTATGTTCGATCATTGTAAGGAGTGGCTCACACAGCGGGGCATGGAGGCAATGGATGGCCCAATAAACTTTGGAGAAAGGGATAAATGGTGGGGGCTGCTTACAGAGGGCTTTTATCCGCCGCTATATGGCATGACCTACAACCATCCTTACTATCAGGAATTGTTTGAAAAATATGGTTTTCTGACATTCTTTAATCAGATCTGTTTTGCACTGAAAGCCAAAAGTAAACTCACCGATAAATTCTATGAAAGGCATGCTATGTATGCTGCCAATCCTGATTTTTCAGCTCGCAGAATAGATAAGAGCAAGCTGGAGCAATACGCTAAAGAATTTGCCTACATCTACAACAAAGCATGGGCCGGCCATGGTGGTGGAAAAGAGCTGGAAGAGAAAGCAGTAATGAAGCTTTTTAAGACCATGAAGCCGGTAATGGACGAGAACATCATCTGGTTTGGATACTACAAAAATGAGCCTATAGCTATGTGGGTAAATCTCCCCGATCTCAACCAGTATTTCAAACACCTCAATGGTCAGTTCAGCCTGTATCACAAGATCAAATTCCTGCTGCTGAAGCAGTTCGGGAAATGTAACAGATTTGTAGGTATCATCTTCGGTATCATCCCCGAATTTCAGGGCAAAGGAATTGATGCTTACCTGATTGTGGAAGGAGCAAATTACATACAGCCTATGGGCAAGTATGAAGACTATGAAATGCAGTGGATCGGCGACTTCAATCCAAAGATGGTAAACATTGCAGAGGGTCTGGGTACGCAACGCAGCAGGCAGCTGAAGACCTACAGATATCTGTTCGACCGTCAGAAAGAATTTAAACGTCATCACAAGGTCATATAGGCTGTATGCCGCTACTGTGACTCATTTTGCCAAATATCATTCAGGAACTAATTCACTACTTATGTATTCATACTTAGCCCTTGGCGACTCATATACAATTGGTGAGCAGGTACCAGCTCCCGATAATTTCCCCAATCAGTCTGTGCGCATTCTGCGTGCTGCCGGAATAGATGTGGCAGACCCCGTTATCATAGCCACAACCGGCTGGACCACAGACGAACTCGCTGCTGCTATTATGGAGCACAATATCTCCGAAACTTTTTCCTTTGTTACACTGCTGATAGGTGTCAATAATCAGTATCGTGGTCGCAGCCTGGAGAACTACAAAGAAGAGTTTACCAGCTTGCTCCTGCAGGCTATTGATTTTGCCGGTGGTCATCCCGATCGTGTTTTTGTACTCTCTATACCAGACTGGGGTGTTACCCCTTTTGCTGCCGACAGAGACCGTGCGCAGATAGCTACAGATATTGATGCTTATAACGAGGCATGTCGCATCACCTCGCTCACTGCAGGTTGCCATCATACCGATATTACAGACAGTACCAGAGCGCATGGCACAGACCCGGAATACCTGGTAGATGATGCGCTGCATCCGTCTGGCAGGGAATATGCTATATGGGCAGATAGGCTTACGGCAGAGGTGATGAATGTTTTGAAAGGAAAAGATAAATAGAGAGGAATGAGTACTGCAGAAAATTCAATTCTAGGTCTTAAAATGCCCACAGACCCCAGATGGGCAGATCTTGCTTCCGTATCGCTGCAGGAGATACTCACAGATCATGCATTTTGCGAGCAGAAGGCCGCTACACAGTGTGTTTCGCTCATTCAGCGTTATTCCGATAAGGATGATCTGGTAAGTGCTCTGTCTCCAATTGTTACAGAAGAATGGGGGCATTTCCGTATGGTATGGGCCGAGATGAAAAAGCGGGGTTATACCCTCGGTCGCCAACGCAAAGATGAGTACGTAAATCTGTTGTTGCAACACCATCCTAAGAAAGTGCCTTCGGCAGATCATCTGCTGCACAAGCTCATGATCTGTGCTCTTATAGAGGCGCGTAGTTGCGAGCGTTTCAGGCTGCTCTCCGAAAATCTGGAAGAAGAGGCGCTGCGCAAATTCTATCATAAATTCATGGTGTCAGAGGCAGGTCATTATCGTTTGTTCATAGATCTGGCTACTCAGTATTACAATGCCGAAAAAGTACGCGCCGCATGGCAGCAATGGCTGCAGATAGAAGAGGTGGTTTTGCAGCAGCTTGCACCTCGTGGCGACAGAATGCATTGATGCTTTTATTTACTCAGCAGGCTGATCTTGATATCCTGTACTTCTGCTCTGAAGTCGCCAGGCGATGACAGATACACCTTCACGCTGCCGCTACCGGCCTTTATGGGAATGTGCATGTAAGACACATATTCATTCGTAGCGCTATCCTTGCTGATAGGGCTATACAACCGTACCTTATTTTGTTTTACAGAGTCTTTCATGGTCAGTTCTGTATGCATATGGCTCAGCCACAGGCAGCCCGGTGCACGCATATGTGTCTGCACTTTCAGCCAGTTCTCTGCATAGGGCAGGTTGCTCACATTTACAGTGGCTACAGGCATAGTGGCATTGGCTGCAAATGCGATCTGCATAGCTGTGTCGCTACTCAGTAAAACAGTGGTTTTGTACTTGCTTTCGTCGGGTATTATTTCATCATTGTCCAGCAGACTCATGGTTGCTGCATCAGGATGCGGATTCAGGTATATGGCCGCATAGTATTTGCGGTTCATGTCGTCATAGTGCAGCACAGTGGTGTTGTACTGGTTTATCTGAAACCAGTTTACAAAGAGCAGATACACGCACAATGTCAGGTAGGCTACTTTCCATTTTGTATTGATTATACGGTCTGTAATGGCTGCAAAGGGCAGTGCAAACATAGGGTAACTCTGCACCAGCGCGCGGGTAGAATAGCTGCCTCCATAGCGCCATTCGTGCCAGCCTATTATTACATAAATATTCAGCAGGCAAAACCATAATACAGATTTCCTGAAAGGGAACTGCTTCATGAAAAACATGCCTGCTATGAACAAGAGCGTGACAGGTGTATATATGAACCATCCTTTCTCCCATCCGGTCAGTACCCGGAAGTGAGGACTCAGAAAATCCCACTTACTGCCCACATCATAAAGATAAGATCCTGTTGTGTTTTTCCAGTAGAGCAGCTGCGGCAATATACCTGCAAAGCCTGCAAGCATAGCTGCTCCAATATGCGCTTTGTTCTGGCGCACCATTTGCCATTTTGCAGCAGCAGCTTCCTTGGTGTGTGTATCCCACATCAGCGGTATAAAGAGCATTATAGCTTCCGTTGGTCGGCTCATGGTAGCCAGTCCTGTTATGTAGCCCGTCAGTATGGCCCACTGTATCTTTTGTGTTTTGTGCCATTGCATGGTAGCATACATCACCACTGCATAAAGTACAAAAAGGTATCCGTGACTTTGGCCGCTGTCCACAGCTGCATACTGTATGTAGTTGCTGGCAAGGGCCACCATCAGTAGTATTATTGCGGTTGTGGTATCAGGGAAATATTGCAGCAATATTTTGCGCAGCAACAGCAGCGCCAACAGCGAGTAGAAAATGATACCAAATCCCAGTGCATACTGGTAGGGTGGCGAGAATCCATCAGGCGGATAGTCGGAATGCTGTGCGTAGTAATGAGCGGCAAGAAAGAAAGGCGCCTGCATTACAGCTACGCCGCCCAGATACTTGAACACATAGTTGCCGTTCTCTGTCTTTTGTGCCTGCCAGCCATTACCGCCGGTTACCGCATATTTCTTGTCTATATCGGTAAGCCATTTCAGTTGTTTATGATCGTGATAAATGCCCAGTGCGGGTAGGTACATGTAGTAGCCAAACGCGTCCCACTCTGTTATCTTCAGCGGCTTATGTCCCGGTGTCAGGTCAGAGTTAGTTACCCTGTATTGCACCAGTGCTATACAGATCACTACACACGCCAGCAGAGATAGAATGTTCTTCATGTACCAGATAATATTTTTCGCTTCTTGCGCTGTCCTTGCTGTGCGCTATTGTGCTATTCTGAAGATCACCCCGTCATCGCCTGCCATCAGCACATTGCCATCATAGCACATGGCTATGCTGCGCAGGGTTTTAGAGGTAAATCGTTCATATTCCATCCAGTTCTGTCCGCCGTTATTGGTATAGAGTACCACTCCTTCATCTCCTGCAGCCCAGCCATGTGTGGCATCGGTAAAGAGTATGTTACGCAGCATGATGCGGTGTACGCTCAGGTCGTTGCCATTTCTCAGCCGCTGCCAGCTTGCACCATTGTCTGTACTGCTGAAGATACTGCCGGCCGATCCACATATCCATATTTTGCCGCCGTACATGGTCATGGAGGTGAAGTTATCCCCGTCCACATTCAGGTAAATCCAGGTAGCCCCTCTGTCGGTTGTTTTCAGTACCACACCATATCCCAGTGCGTAGCCGGTGTTTTCGTCCACCATGTACAGTTTATTCAGCCCGAATTCAAATGTCTTTTCGTCTATGATCTTGTAGTTGCTGTCTACACGTGTTATGGTAGACTGCCTTTGCAGAACCGTACTGGCAAATATGCCCGTATTGGGGGTGAAGAAGCAGCCGCCCACATGCACCAGCCAGTTATCTATACGGTGGTGTTTCCAGGACTTTCCTTTGTCTGTCGAGCTCAGCACTATGCCATCTATGCCGCTTAGGTACACTGTGCCGTCCGGCGATATGCCCATGCCATATAGTTCCTTTGGTGCGTCTGTCGATGAGTCTGCGGTCCAGGTGAAACCGTCATCCGACGAGCGCAGCATGGTAGCGTTGTAAAAGGTAGATCCGCCACCTATTATGTAGGTGCCATTTTCCGGCATACATATGTTATTCAGCCGGCGGGTCGTATTGCTGGTTAGCTGCCATACATGCCCGAACTGTAACAGATCCTTTTTGCAGGAACTGAAAAACGTGGCAGATATCAGGAAAATTAGAAAGTAAGCCCTGCGCATAGGGGTAAGACCGGTATTTTCATGCAATATAACCCCAAAAAAGATTTACTGCCCCAAAAGCGGCACTTCTTGCGAATTCTTTGCTGTTTTCTGCCACTTCGCGTCTATTTGCTGCTGTAGTGTTGTCTGGAGCCGATTCTTGCCTTATTTCGCTTCTATTGACGTTGTGTGCGCAGAAATGCACTTGGTCGCATTATGTGTATTTTTAATTTCACGCCCTGAAATCAACCCTGAAAAAAATGATAAGGAAATATCCGTACAGGTTGTTCGTTATTTCAATTCTTTTTCTACCTTTGCAGTCCAATTTTTTGGCGAGGTAGCTCAGGCGGTTAGAGCGCAGGATTCATAACCCTGAGGTCTCGGGTTCAACTCCCGATCTCGCTACACAGCAAAAAGGCGATCAGCAATGATCGCCTTTTTCGTTTAAATCATTTTCCGAAATGAGCACTAATCTAATATATCATCAGCCGCCACCGTATAAAATCTGGTTATGACAGCTACTCTAAATCGGGCGGTAAGGTAAGTAGAAAAGAAGGTTATAGAAAAGATCAAAAGGTACTACTTACCAGACACAAAGATGTTGCCAAGCTTTTAAAGCAGGGGTTATCTGTAAGAAAAGTGATGAAACTAACTGGTAAGAGTAGCGGGACAGTTCAAAAAATAAAAAATGCAGTATGTTTAATGAATAGATTGCGAAAGATACATTGAAACGAAATAATTATAAACTCGCATTGCATCGTAATTGTCTATTTGTTTTAACGAATTAAGATATTCTTCAAACAATTGAGGATCTGATCCTGCTGAGGGAATGCAGAAATAATAACTATCTCCATTTTGAGCATAAAAAATGACTAAGACCGCTATAGCAACATCAGAAGATGTTTTAATAAGATTTTTAAATTCACATCGCCTGCCTCCGTAGGAATATGTACTATTACCCGCAAGAGCATAGCCCTTTTTCATATCAAGACCGTTCTCTATTTGTGTTTTGTATCCTTTAGTTAAATAATTGTACTCTTCTGTAGTTGTTTGACTTTTGGCACTAATCGAAAAAGATGCAACAACAAACAATATAAGAATAAGATGTTTCATAAGAAATTTTTATTGTAATTAACGTTCTATCAGCGAAGATAGAAAAATATTGAATCGTTTCAGCAAGCCTAGAAGTAAACTTTTCATTTTCAAAGTTGCTATTCCCAAAAAGAATGGCAATATTTGTTACAAAAAACAAGGTATGAAAAGAATTATTACGGCAGTAGCTTTTTTGTTATCAATATTTGCAGTTCAGTCATTCCGACCATCTCCTTCAGATAAAGATCTTGGAAGAGTCAATAGAACGAGTGGATTGTATGTTTTTATTGAATCGCAACCAGTTGGTGATTACACCGTTTTGGGCACAGTTAAAAAAACGGGGCTTGTCTGGAATGGTAAAGCCAAGGAAATGAGGGATATACTAGTTAAGAGAGCGCTTAAAGATTATCCTGATGCTGAAGGAATTATATTTGATGATATTTCCCTTGATCACGCAACAGTAATCAAGTACAAATAAACATCATCAGTTAAAGTTAGCGTCTACACAATGTCATGAGATAATATTTCTACCTCTGCACAGAAGTATTCAAAATCAATCAAGAATTTGTTCAACATTTCGGCCGAATATGCAGACGTTTGGGAATGAAAGCAATGATGTTGAATGAACTAAGGTTCATTCTCAGATTGTTTCTTGTAAACCAGGTAATCATAGAAGTCAACGATCCTGTAAAAATCAACGTATAAGATAGAAATAACGATTTTCCTCGCTACACAGCAAAAAGGCGATCAGTAATGATCGCCTTTTTCTTTTAATGCCGAACCGATTTCTTAATCCCATACGGTATTGCCATTTTCTCCGAATACTGCATCCATTCTGCTCCGTCAGGAACAACAGCTTTGTAGACCAATAATGCGCACACCACAATTGCTCCGTCAGGAGCTATACACACATTTATTGGATAATTATAAAACAGCCCCGAAGGGGACGAAATGATCATAAAACCATACTGAATCCTGCCATCCAGTTAGCGCCCGGCATTGGCCTGTAGCCGGCAACAGAATAGTGCGTATTCCAGATATTGTTGTATTGCGCATTCAGGCGCAGCACATGCCTGCGCAGCGGCAGGGTATAAGAGCCCATAATATTACCCGTTTGGTAGGGTTCCAGCCACGAAGATTCATCAGTGGTTATAAAACGATATCCTGTGTAGGAATGGTTGTAGTTCAGGTACATCCGCTTCCATGTGCCGCCTATGTTCAGCCTGCCATTGTAGCGGGGTGTGTAGGGGATTTGTTTGCCTATGCTGCCGTCATTTTGCATATAGCTGCTTTCTGTTGTGGCTATTACATAGGTGGTGTTTACAGAGGCATGCAGCAGCACCGGCCCTGCTTTATAGGTAATTCTGTTATCGGTTTCTGTGCCGCGGCTATGCACAGTGGCTATGTTGTGCGGTGTCCACACTGCGCCTCCCAGCCATATGATCCAGTCTTGCAGCAGCCTGTTAAATATACTCGCTTCCTGGTGGAAAGTAAATTTTCTGCGCTCTACATGCAGCGTGTATCCCGCATCCTCACTCCATCCTTTTTCGGGCTTCAGTGCAGGGTTGCCGCCCGGCACATAATACAGTTCATTCAGCGATGGCATGCGGTAGGTGCGTTGCACATTGGCGCGCAGCATCAGCTCTTTGCATAACCGGTAAGACACACCTCCTCCCGGCAAAAAAATGTTCGTGCCGTTTATTTGCTCTGCTCTGGCTTGCAGCGCTGCTTCCAGTTTACTATTCAGTAGTTTGGTGTTATACGCTCCGGCAATGGCTATCTTTTGCTGCATAATGCTTTCGCTGCCCGGCAGCCATGCCACCTGCACAGGGGCAAACAGCAATAGCCTTCCGTGCTCGCCCAGCCTGCGTTTCCAGCCTGCTTCATGGTAGTATTGGTATACTCCGTTGGTAGAGCTTAGTTGCACAGCACTGTCGGTATAGGCTATGGCATCGTGTATCAGAGATGCCTTTGCATAGATCGTGCCACCATCATATTCCCTGGTCCAGTCTGTCACTATCCGCAGCGAATTATCCTGTTGCTTTTTTGCAGAATATGCTTCAAATAATGCAGGTGGTATTTGTCGCTCGTATTGCTGATACCACACAGCCGCGCCTATAGTATTTTTGTGGTTGAGCTTGTAGGCTGCATGTGCCGTGGCTGCTATCTGTTGCAATGCGCCATTGGTCATGCTGCTTTCATTTCCTGCAGCATTGGTGTAGGTGTAATTGTTGGTTGCCTGTTGTACCATAGCGCTGCCACTGGCAAAGAAACGTTTGGTAGAAAAGCTGCCTTTAAGTCCTCCGGTATATTGTCCGAAGCTGCCTGCACTACCGCTTACAGATAGTGTTTTACGGGTTGTATCAAACAAGGCTGCATCGCTTTCCAGCAGCAGTGCGCCACCTGCATTGCCGCTGCCATACAGCGCACCCGATCCGCCGTATACCACACTCACTTTATTCAGCAGCATCACCGGCAATGCAGATACATCTGCCACACCCAGTGCGGCATTTTGTATCGGCACACCATTCCAGTATACCTGCGACTGTGCCGCACTTGCACCCCTGAAGTTCAGTGTAGCCAGTCCGTTAAAACTATACGATTTCACAAACACAGGCAGTTGTTCACTCAGCAATGCAGCCACACTGCGCTGCTCATATTGCTGCATGGTAGTGCTGTCTATTGTTTGTATATTTTGCCCGGTTGCAAATTCGCTCCTGTTGTTGCTGGTATTGGTTTTGTGTCTGCTGCGTATGTCTACAGTTTTCAGCGTATCATTCTTGTATTGTGCCACTGCAGGCAATACCATCAGGCATAGCGCCACCAATACGGGTAGTGCTTTTTTTATAGCCGGTATGTGTTGTTTCCTGCAGCTCATTTGTCAAAATAAAATTGTCCCGGACCCAATCCCACTTCAAATGAGCTCAGTTTGGTGCCGTCCTGTTTAGTTATTTGCACTATTCCTTTTTGCACAAAGCCTCTCGGGTCTCCGGTGTAAATATATCCGCTTGCAGGGTCTATGCCCAATGACCAGAAATACTGGTATTTCGCTGCCTGTATAAATGGTGTTTCCGGCAGCGCATTGTCGTTTATGCTCATCCGGTATATACCGTTGTGCTGATCGCTGCCATCATACTTTACTTCTATAAAGTAGAGTGTATCCTTTGTTGGGTTAAAGACCGGCTTTATAGGGTCTGTTCCTGCCGGAAAAATATATGACTTTACTACTGCGCCCGTTGATGGGTCTATTCGCGAAAGCGCAGCAGTCCTGCCTTTCACCACATTGCCCGATAGTACCCAAAGCAATCCGTCCTTGTCTTTCAGTGCAGCATGTGGTGCGTAGCCGGGTAGGGTTGTTGTCTTAGTTATGTTGCCGTTCGTGGCATCTATTGCATATACTTTATTGCTGCCGGTATCCCATGCACACGCCCACACATTGGTGCCAATTACACACATACCTTCTGTGTTGTTGGCAGGTACAATTGTATGCCCGGTTTGTTGCAGATTGTGCGGATTGATACTGTACACTTTGTTGTTGTACAACGATGATACATAGGCTCTTTCTGCACTTACCTGCACTATATAGCGTGGCTTGGGAATATTGATAATGCCAGCCAGCTTTCGGGTTGTTGCATCAAGCACCACTATCTTGTCAGAGTTG
Organism: Bordetella parapertussis; assembly: GCA_943331005.2. GTDB lineage: Bacteria > Bacteroidota > Bacteroidia > Chitinophagales > Chitinophagaceae > Nemorincola. The sequence goes on along the minus strand of CALQJX020000006.1, from coordinate 37,359 downwards.
TTGATACACAGATACAGGCTGTCCCCCATACGTGTTATACTCTGAAAAACATCACCCAGTTGCTGATTGTTCGTTGCCTTATAAACATCGCCGCTTACGCTGTCGGTTATAGCGTTATATGCATACAGCGTACCATCTCCATTTCCAAAGTTGCCTTCGCATACTATGTAGCAATTCCCGCCCTGTATGTTCGTGGGAGTAAGAGTGCCGGGTTTGTCCTTTACGCAGCCTGCTGTCAGCAGTAGCAATAGCAGTATCAGTATTTTACTATCTTTTCTACCCATTGTGCCCCATTGCTGTCGCTTATGAAAAGATAGTACATGCCTGCCGGTATATTATCCATTTGCAGGGTAGTTGATTTGCCTGTAAGGGCAGTAGTAATTAGTGTATTACCACTCACCGAAACCAGCGTTGCATGCATGTTTGCAGTGTTTTCTGCTGTCGCTATCTCCAGCACTTCTGTTGCAGGATTAGGGAATACACTTGCTTTTATTTTGTTTGTCTGCAGCTGTAATCCTGTGCTGTATTGGTGTATTGCACCCACAGCATCCAGATCAAAACCACCTGTCGGGAAATTGGTAGGGTAGGGGTCGTTGATCGCCTTACCTGCCTGGTCATAAGACGAATGACCACTCACTGATCCTACAACATCTACGATCCGCACATGGGTTATGTTGTTCACATCTAGCCCCGCCATATCTTTCATTTCTTCCAGATCGAAGGGGGTGCCAAATGTAGAGATGTATTTACCCGCCAGCCCGTTTATCAGCGATGCATCCATATACACCCCCGATCCCGGTATCTGAGTATTTGTTGGCGTATTAGAATTTACCGGGAACCGGTAGAAATTCACGCCATCAGAACTCACTTCCACAAATGCCAGTTCCAGAAACGCCATTGCGCTGTTAGCAGGGTCTTTAAATCCATTTTCAAAAACTGCAAAGTCTGCACCGGGGCCGTTATACAAGGCCGCTTTAAAGGTAAGTGTTGCCACACCACTATCGCCAAGGCATACAATACTGCCATCGGCATGCCCCGCTGCATCTGTACTGCTGCCTGCGGTCACATTCCCTAGAGATGTGTTGGCTATGTCTATGTAGCCGCGCTGCACATCGCAATGGGTGGCCCATCCTGTTATTTCGCTACTGCTGGAACTTATTGCTGTAGAGCCCGCCTGTCCTGCTTGTGGCGCATATTGCGCCATTGCCGCCATTGGCAGCATTAGCAGGCAGTAAAGTACGATGGTCTTCATGTTGGTGACGTTTGTGTAGAAGAAGGCTGCTATATCTGTAAAGTCCTCTCTACAAATATAGCAGCCATTAATGGTATTATTGTTTCGTGAACCTTATAGTAGCTTTTTGGTCACCATCCACAACCTGCAGCAGATACATGCCTGCAGGCAGGGCAGCAGTATTTATCTGGTTCTGTTCTTTTACTGTTGTTGTCTGGTATACTGTTGCCCCGCGCATATCTGTTATTACCAGCATTTGGGCTGTTGTTCCGGCTATGTCTACATTCAGTGTATTTGTTGCAGGTATCGGATATGCCTTTATAGCAGCGGTTTTCAGCGGTGTTACAGCTGTTGTTGGTATTGTAGTGGTATCGAAGCTTTCGTAGGTGGTGAAATTGTCTATGCAGAAGTAAGCCGGTGTGTTCATACCAAATGAGCTATTGTCTGTAGAGGTCAGTGAGAACCTTATGCTATCCACTTTGCCTATCGGCTCCAGATTGAACCACTGCCATGTTTTAACTATATAGTTGTTGTTAGAATCCGGCTGCAGATAATTGGCCAGATAAAAACTTACGCTATCCGCACTCAATTCACCATGGTAATAGCCACGAGCGCTTATCTTGAACCAGTCACCATTGTGGAATTTTCGGGCAAACATATCTCCGTCCTTCATGCTGTTGTAGGCATAGGTGCTGTTGGTTATATAAAAACCCCTTACCGGATGACCCATAGCTGAGTCTTTCAGTATTATTTTAACTGTGTTCGCAAAGCTCGATGGGTCATAGCAGTATCCTACTGCATAATTAGCAGAACCGCCGTAACCTATGCCGGTTTTCGCTGCATACTGGTTCAGGAAACCGCTGGTAGTACTGTCGGTCATGTTCGAATAAGCAAATCCCTGTTCCCAGAAACCACCCCACGATGTGTCGTATACGCAAGGGAAATGTGCCAACCCGTTGTTGAAGCCTACGTCGCTGCCCGATGCAGTAAAGTTGGTGTAAAAGGTGTCGGCATGTGCCAGTGTCAGTCCCTCGAAAGTGGCTACTGTCTGGGCTTTCAGTGATGATGCTGCCATAACGATGGCAGATAAGAGCAATGTGATCTTGCGCATATAATTGGTTTAGTTAAAAAACAATTTATAACGCGACCCTGGGTTAAAAATCAGAAAAGAAAAAAACAGAACTACTGCCTTCATCCTACCTGTGCCTTTGTTCCCGAAAGCAGCGATAAGCCATATTCCTCTTTTTCAAGGGGAACAGGATGCATTGGCAGGTCTTCTGACTTACTCCATCTTTTTGCGGCCTTCCCATCTGCATCGCTTTTCGGCGGCACAAACAGTGGCAATACAGGTTGCAAACAGACTTTTTAAGGAGCTCACAGCATCGGGAAATGTCCGGGACTTACACCCGGTTCCCTTTTAATCCCGCCGTGACGGGAACCATTGCGATAGCAAAGGTAACAATTACACCGTTATATTGTTCACCTGGTCTTAAAGCAACAGCGGCAAACCCTATGGTTTGCCGCTGTTAATTTGTATCATTTCGTTGTAATTGTTTCTTCTTCCTTTAATTTGTAAGTATTATTCTCAGGTTATACAGGCGCAAAAAAATAAACTTAAACATTGCTTCATTTCACATCATCTCCTGCTCTTAGTTTCTCCAGCAGATCATTCAGTGTTTTCGCTTCTTCTGCTGTCAGATTCACTATCTGACTGGTCTGTTTATCTACTTCTTTCTTTGCATGGTCTATCACCGAAACGCCTTTCTCAGTAAGGGATACAAGCGTTTCTCTCTTATCCTGTTTCGACTGCGTTCTCTTCACTAGTTTCTTTACTACCAGTCGGTCTATTATTCGCGGCACATTAGAGCTTTTCTCTACTATTCTCGATCCTATTTCTTTTACACACATCTGCTCCGGATGTGAGCCTTTCAGTATGCGCAGCACATTGTGTTGCTCCATCGTCAATCCGCACTCTTTCAACGTATTACTCAGATTGTTCTTCAGCCAGTACGATGTGAATAATAGATTCACTGTAGCTCTGTGTTGTTCATCGTTGAATTTCGATGATTTTATTTCCTCTTCCAGCTTCATGGCGCAAATATATGTATGTACATGTAAAATTTTAGTGAAATTATACGATAGGAGCCCATAAAGATAGAAACATTGTACTTATAACATATACTGCAATACCGGCTTTTTTAAGTCTTTTTTTAGATGATTTTCAAAGACCTACGCTCCCTGAACTAAAAAATATTCCCCATAGTGATACAATTTGTCGGAATTATTAGTAATATAGCAATCCCTTAAACCTGTCTTAATTTATAATTCAACAAAAATCAAATGCTAGTTTCATGAAAAAACTGTTACTTCTTTTTGTCCCCATTGTGCTGATGGCGCTATTTTCAGCTTGCAGCAACAAAATGTATTCAGAGAAGCCTGCTGCTACAGCAGCGGTCAATCCTGCTGAGTTCATTCCTTTTTCTAAAGCCCTCAAATACCGTCTCGATCAGGATAGGGCAGATATTAAAAAGATACAGTTCTATCTGGATCAGCCCTTGGTACTCCGTCACACAACCCCGGGTGGCTCTAGTTCAGTAAAGGCTGGTGTAGTGTCTTATGGCAGCCTCCAGAACGTTACTGAGTTCACTATTCCTGCATACACACCAGGTGTTTGCGAGCGTGTGAAGGGCGATAGTCTCTACATTAGCTTCGATGCGCCACAGAATTCTTTCGTATTTGCTGCGCAGTATGCTAATGAACATTTCAATCTTCAGGGTACTAACTGGTACAATGGTGTTTGTGATGTTACATACGACAACAAAACCTACAAAGTACAGTGCGATGGCTGTGCAAGCGCAGGCGATGCTAAACTGGTGATCAGGAAAAGTCAGGCTGGTCCTGCTGGTAGCGCTGCAGGTGGTAAAGTATTAGCTGGCCGCAAACTAAACTAGTTCTTGCTCCTTGTCTAGTATAATGCAGGGGTAATGCCATACCTCTGTTGGTTAACTATCGATTAACATTATTTATTGTTAATTTAAATTCAAACTCGTTATTTTTAATCTTCAGTCATACATGTAAAAGCAACAATTGTTGGTAAAAAAATGTGTGACAAAGTTATTACCGAATGCAAACTGTTCGCCTTCAAACACAATACAGGCGCACATTTCGGAAATATCAAAAGTTAAAGAAAACACAATAGTGGAGTTGATTTGATCGATATTCACTAATAAATAAATAACTGCCAAATAAACAATAGCTACTAAGAATATAATTACCTATAATAACTACATAAAAAAGAGAGTACAATAAATTAAATTTGATATGAGAAAACGTTTCCTTTTAAATCTGTCATTCCTTGCCGCCTTGCTGGTGGGATGGGATCTGGGGGCTCTAGCACAGTCCACCACGTTCAGTTACACCGGGTCGGTCCAAACATATACCGTACCTACTGGTGTAACCTTATTAGCTGCCGATGTAGCAGGTGCCCAGGGGGGTAACTATACCAGTCCCGTTCAGTCGGGTGGTCTAGGAGGCCGTGCTCAGGGTAGCATTGCTGTTACGCCCGGTCAGGTCCTATATATATATGTAGGGCAGCAACCGGTTGCAGGCTTTTGTGGTTCTTCTGCAGTAGTTGGCGGTGGCAATAGTGGTGGTGGTGCACAGGGTGGTAATGGTTCTGTTGCTGGTGGTTGTGGTGGTGCTGGTGGCGGTGGCGCATCAGATATCCGTACTATTTCAGGTAGTACTACTACTGCGCTCAACAGCCGCTTGCTGGTAGGTTCCGGTGGCGGTGGTTCTGGTTATAACTGTGGCGAGAACGGCGGTGCCGGTGGTGGCCTTACAGGTGGTAACGGTAACTCATGTGGTACATATAATGCTACAAACTGTGGTGGTCCTGGTACCCAGGCTGCCGGTGGTGCAGCAGGTACTTTATCCTCTGCAGGTGGTCTTGGTTTTGGTGGTGCGGCTTATCCGTCATATTATGGCGGTGGTGGTGGTGGTGGCTACTACGGTGGTGGTGGTGCCTATGCCGGTAGTGCGTGTGGTGGTTCTTCTTATATAGGTGGTACCGGTGTTACAGCTGCTACTACTACAGCTGGTTTCAGGTCAGGTAATGGTTATGTAGTTATTACTCCGGCATTGCCTACCGTTATTGCTACACCAACTTCTTTGGCTTTTGGTGCAGTTACTCCTACTACTACATCTTCATTGATGTCTTTTACTTTTACAGGTCAGTTCCTTACAGCTAGCAGTTCTTTAACCATTACTGCTCCGGCTAACTTCGAAGTATCGCTCGATGGTTCTACATGGGGCACTACTGCTACTTATTCTTATACAGGTACTGCAATCACTACAGGTGTTGCAGTTTTGGTGCGTTTCACGCCTTCTGCTGTAACTTCTTACACTGGTAACATTACAATTACCGGTGGTGGTCTTATATCTGCTGTCAATGTTGCGGTTTCTGGTAATGGTGCAGCAGCTTGTTCTGCTTCTCCTGCAGCAGGTACTGCGGGTGCGGCTCCTACTTCAGGTAGTGCAAGTACGGCTATTACACTTACACTTGCCGGTGCAAGTACAGGCGGTGGTATCTCTTACCAGTGGCAGTCATCTCCCGATAACTCTACTTGGTCAAACATAGCTGGTGCAGCTACCAACCCTTATGTATTTACTGGCCTTTCGGCAAATACTTATTTCAGGTGTGTTACTACATGTCCTAGCTTTGGTTCTGCAAACTCTGCATCTACTCTCGTTACGTTTGCCTTACCTGGCGCATGTACGCCTACATATGGTACTACTTGTGCTAGTTTTGCTATGCCTACTAGTATCGCTTCTCTCGTAGGTGTTACACCAACCAGTATCACCGATCCAAGTACTTCTTGCGGTGGCACTGGTGCCAACTATCAGGATAAAACAGGTACAATGTCTGTTACACTTTATGCAGGTTCTACTTATTCAGCTAATATCGGTGGTAACTCTTATGCAGGTAACTATGCTGTTCAGATATGGATAGATTATGATGACAATGGTACTTTCTCTGCTACAGAAAGTATCGGTGGTGGTACTATAACAAGTACAGCAACTTCAGGTGCAAACCTCATGTCGCTGGTTATACCTTCAGGTGTTACTACAGGTACACACAGGATGAGGATCGTAGGTAACTATTCAGGCTGCTGCGGTGGTACTGCATTCCCAACTATCGCTTCTTGTCCAACTTCATCTATTTCTTATGGTGAAACACGTGATTACAGAGTAACTATACTCAATCCTCCGGCTACAGCTACTTCAGTGCCTTCTTCTCTGGCATTTGGTCCTGTAACTACTTTCTCTGCAACAGCACCGTCTGGTTCTGTTCCGCCTAGGGCGCTAGTTATCAATGCTACTGCATTGGTTCCTGCTGCAGGTTTGTTAACAATTACTCCTCCTACTGGTTACGAACTGTCTAACGACGGTATTACCTGGACTGCTGCTCCGTTAAATGTTTTATATAGTGGTTCAGCTTTGTCAAACAGGAAAGTATATGCTCGCTTCAAACCATCTGCTGCCGGTGCATCTAGTGGAAACATCACTATCACAGGTGGTGGTCTTCCAACAGCAGTTAACGTTGCTGTTACAGGAACTGGTACTTCAGTTTGTTCAGGTACGCCTACAGCTGGTACTGCAGCAATTACTCCGGCATCAGGTAACATCACTACCAACTTCACGCTGAACCTTACTGGTTCTTCTGCTTCAGGTGGTCTTGCCTACCAGTGGCAGAGGTCAACTGATGGTGGTACTACATGGGTGAATATGCAGGATGGTCTTTATACATCTTATACATTCACCGGTGTTTTTGCCAACTCTCAGTTCAGGTGTGTTGTTACATGTTCTGCTACAGGTGCTACAGCGACTACAGCTGCTGTTTCAGCAACATTCAATGCGCCTACTTATTGTGCGCCTGCATATGCAACTTCATGCGCAGGTCTGTCAATGCCTGTAAGTATCGCTAACCTTGTTGGTACCACAGGTGCTATCAATGACCCTAGCTCTACTTGTGGCTCTTCAGGTGCAAACTATACCGACAGATACGCTTCTACAGCAGTAACACTTGCTGCAGGTGCTACGTATACTGTTAGTGTAGGTGGTAACTCTTACTGGGGTAGCTACTCTCACCAGACCTGGATCGATTACAATGATGATGGTGTATTCACTGCATCAGAATCAGTAGGCGGTGGCCTTACCAGCTCTGGTACTACTACATTTACTGGTACAGCATTCAATGCAACCAGCTTCGTGATACCAACTACAGCCGTAAACGGTACGCATAGAATGAGGATGGTTGGTAACTACTCTGGTTGCTGCGGTGGCCAGCCTTTCCCAAGTATCTCTCCTTGTATCACTACAGCAGTTACTTATGGTGAAACTCGTGATTATCAGGTAACGATCACCGGTGGCGTTGCTCCTGGTGCCGTTGTTTGTTCAGGTACGCCTGCTGCTGGTATTACCAGTGCATACAATTCATTCGGTTGTAGCCCTTATACGGCGTATCTGTTCAATACAGATGAGTCTGTAGGTGGTTTCAGCTACAACTGGCAGATGTCTTCTACAAGTCCTACTGCAGGTTATACTAGTATATCAGGTGCCACTAACGCTACTTATTTCCCTAGCGTTGCATCTACAGGTACTTTCTATTACCGCAACACTGTTACTTGTGGTGCTTCTACAGTAAATACTGCTCCTATTACAGTTGTGCTCGGTGCTACACCAAATATTTCCAGCTTCACTTCACCAACAGCTACCAACTCATGTTCTGGTTCAGGTGCTGTAGTTACAGTGAACTCTACTTCTCTTGGTGCAGGATCTTTCATTGTAACTTACAACCTTAGTGGTGCTAATACTTCTACTGCTAATACTGCTACCCTTACAATGGGTGCTTCCACAGGTACATTTACTATACCTGCTGGTGTACTAGCTTCTACAGGTGCAACTACAGTTACGCTTACGCAACTCGCTACAGCTTCAGGTTGTACTACAGCAGTTTCAAGCAGCAACACTGCTTCATTCAATGTAGGTAACAACCCGAATATTTCAGTATTCACATCTCCTACTGCTACAAACGTTTGTATGGGCTTCCCTTCAACCGTTACTGTAAACAGTACTTCTCTGGGTTCAGGTACACTTACTGCTACCTACAATCTTAGCGGTGCTAATACTGCTACAGGCAATACTGCAGTTCTTACAATGGGTGCTTCAAGTGGTACATTCACTATTCCAGGCACACTGTTCACTGCAGCGGGCGCTACTACTGCTACAATTACTATGTTATCAAACGGAGTATGTAGCACTGCAGTTTCCAGCAGCAATACAGCTTCAATAACTGTTAATGCTGCTTCTGTTCCTTATTCTATGACAGGTGGTGGTAGCTATTGTACAGGTGGTCTCGGCCAGCCTGTAGGTATCTCTACTTCTTCTACAGGCAACACTTATCAGTTATATAATGGTGCTGCTACTGTAGGATCTCCTGTTGCAGGTACCGGTACAGCTATCAGCTTCGGCACATTCACTGCTACTGGTTCTTATTCAGTTCTTGCTACCAATACTACTACTGGATGTACAAGGGCTAGCTCTACTTCAACTGCAGTTTCTACTACAAGCTCTCCTACTGTATATACAATAGGTGGTGGTGGTAGCTATTGCGCTGGTGCAGTTGCTTCAGCTCCTGTAGTATATCTTACTTCTTCTGATGCCGGTGCTACTTATCAGCTCTATAATGGTGTTTCACCAATGGGCGGTGTAGTAACTGGTACTGGTCTTCCGATCAGCTTTGGTGTTCAGACACTTGCCGGTACTTACTATGCTATCGCTAACCCAGGTGCAGGGCCTGGTTGCCAGGTAACAATGGGTGGTTCTACCTCTGTTGCTATCAATGCGCTCCCAACTGCTTACGGTGTAACAGGTGGTGGTAACTATTGTACAGGTGCTGCAGGTGTTCCTGTAGGTCTTGGCTTCGGTACTGCCGGTGTTACTTACAACCTGATGAACGGTGCGGCTACTGCAACTACTGCAGCTGGTGCAAATACAACACTTAGCTTCGGTAACATTACTGCTACCGGTACTTACAGTGTACTTGCTACAAACTCAAGCACTGGTTGTACCAATGCAATGGTAGGTACTGTTACAGTTGGTACAGTTAACCCTGCTCCTGCTCAGTCAGTAACTGGTGGCGGTTCATTCTGCTCTGGTGGTGCTGGTGTTGCAGTAGGTCTGGGTAGCTCTACTTCAGGTGTATCTTATCAGCTCTACAACGGCGGTTCTGCAGTAGGTAGCGCTTTAACAGGTACTGGTTCTTCTCTTGCTTTCGGTAACCAGACTGCTAACGGTGTTTACACAGTGCTCGCAACTGTTATCGGTGGTTCGCCTTCAGTTTCTTGTACTGCTGCTATGACAGGTAGTGCTACAGTAATTCAGAACCCAACTCCTACAGTATTTACTGTATCTGGTGGTGGTGCTTATTGTGCTGGTGCTGCTGGTTCAACGATCGGACTCAATGGTTCTCAGGCTGGTGTCAACTACACGCTTTCTAACGGCGGCACTGCAGTTTCTACAGTAGCTGGTACTGGTTCAACTATATCTTTCGGCACATTCACTGCAACTGGTACTTTCACAGTTCTTGCAACTAATGCAACTACTGCATGTACTGCTCCAATGTCTGGTTCTGCTGTTATATCTATCAATGCGCTGCCTTTGGTTTATTCTGTTGGTGGTGGTGGTAGTATCTGTAACGGTGCTACTGGTCTCACTGTTACACTCAGTGGTTCACAGTCTGGTGTTAACTATACACTCTTCCGTAGTGGTACTGCTATCGCAATACTTCCTGGTACTGGTGTTTCTTTGACTTATGGTCCTTACACCGACGCTGGTCTCTACACGATCATAGCTACCAATGCTACAACAGGTTGTACTGTTGCTCAGTCTGGTTCTACTACTATCGTTGTTAACCCGCTCCCTACAGTTTATAACATCACTGGTGGTGGTAACTACTGTGCTGGTAGCACAGGTGTTGCAATTGGTCTGTCAGGTTCTCAGTCAGGCGTTACTTATTCTCTGTATAACGGTGCTACACTCGTTACTACAGTGAATGGTACATCTTCTCCTATATCATTCGGTATCCAGACAGTTGCTGGTACGTTCAGCGTATACGCTCTTACTACCGCTACAGGTTGTACTAGCACAATGTCAGGTGCTGCAACAATAGCAATTAACCCGCTCCCTACTGCTTATGCAGTTACAGGTACAGGTAACTATTGTGCTGGTGGTACTGGTGTTACAGTTTGTCTTGCTTCTTCTGCTAGCGGTATCACTTACAACCTTTACAATGGTGCTGCCCTCGTAGGTGGTGCTGCTGGTACTGGTTCTCCAATATGTTTCGGTAACTACACTACTGCTGCTACTTACACTGTTGCAGCTGTAAATACTACCACAGGTTGTACAAGCAACATGTCTGGTAGTGCAGTAGTTGGTATCAACGCACTTCCTACCCTTTACACTGTTACTTCTTCTGGTGCTAGCTACTGCGCAGGTGGTGCTGGTATAGCAGTTGGTCTTACAGGTTCTGATGGTGGTGCTAGCTACCAGCTTTTCATGGGTTCTACTCCTTCAGGTTCTTCAGTAACAGGTACTGGTTCGCCAATATCTTTCGGTAACAAAACAATAGCAGGTACTTACACAGTGGTAGCTACTTCTGCAGCAGGTTGCAACCGCAGCATGTCTAGCAGCGCTACTATCGCTATCGATGCCCTGCCTACTGTTTATGCAGTTACTTCTACAGGTACTAACTATTGTGCTGGTGGTACCGGTATCACAGTTGGTCTTACAAACTCTGAAAGTGGTGTTAACTATCAGCTCTACAATGGTGCTGCTGTAGTTGGTACTGCAGTTCCTGGTACAGGTTCTGCTATCAGCTTCGGTACATTCACTGCTGCTGGTACTTACACAGTGCTCGCTACAAATACTACAACTACATGTTCTAAGAATATGTCAGGTGCTGCTACAATTTCTATCAACAGCTTACCAATTGCTCAGACAGTTACTTCTTCTGGAACTAACTATTGTGCTGGTACTGCCGGTATATCTATAGGTCTTACTAACTCTGCTACAGGTATCAACTACCAGTTATACAATGGTGTAACTCCGGTTGGTGTTCCTGTTCCTGGTACAGGTGCTGCTATCAGCCTCGGTACTCAGACTGCAGTAGGTACTTACATGATTCTTGGTACAAACGTACTTTCAGGTTGTTCAAACAGCATGACTGGTACAGCTTCTATCTCTGTTAACCCTGCACCTTCAGTTTACGCTGTAACAGGTGGCGGTAGCTATTGTAACGGTAGCGCTGGTGTTAACATCGGTATCTCTGGTTCTAATACTGGTATCAACTACCAGCTCTATAATGGTTCACTCGCAGTTGGTTCTCCGGTTGCTGGTACAGGTACTGCTATCGACTTCGGTACTTATACTACTACTGGTACATACTATGTTACAGGTGTTAACGCAGTTACAGGTTGTAGCAGCAACATGAGCAGCGGTGCTTCAGTTTCTGTTAACGCTCTGCCTGTTGTTTACAACGTAACAGGTGGTGGTAACTTCTGTAACGGTGGTACAGGTGTTCACGTAGGTCTTAGCAGCTCTACTGCTGGTATCTCTTATCAGCTCTACCTCGGTGGTGTGCCTTCTGGCGCAGCAGTAACAGGTACTGGTCTCGCACTCGATTTCGGTATCAAAACAGCTGGTGGTATCTACACAGTTATCGCATTCAACCCTGCTACTTCTTGTACTTCAAACATGAGCGGTACTGCAGTGATCACTGTTAACGCTCTGCCTGTTGTTTATACTGTAACTGGTGGCGGTAGCTACTGTAACGGTACATCTACCGGTGTTAGCGTTGGCCTTGGTAACTCTGCTGCTGGTGTAAGCTATCAGCTCTACAATGGTTCTGCTTTCGCTGGCACTGCAGTACTTGGTACTGGCGCTGCTATCGACTTCGGTTCATTCACTGGTGTAGGTACTTACTCTGTACTTGCTACAAGCATCAGCACTGGTTGTCAAAACCCAATGTCTGGTACAGCTTCTATCTCTATCAACGCACTGCCTGTTCTTCAGTCAGTAACTGGTGGTGGTACTATCTGTCAGGGTAGCACAGGTGCTAATGTTTATCTTAACAACTCACAGTCTGGTATCAACTACCAGCTCTATAACGGTCCTGCTCCTGTTGGTGGTCCTGTATCTGGTACAGGCAGCACACTGAGCTTCGGTGCTCAGGCAGCAGCTGGTACCTACACAGTACTCGCAACTAACGCTACAACTTCATGTTCAAGGAATATGATCGGTACTGCTACAGTTAACGTTAACGCTCAGCCTGCTCTTCAGACAGTAACTGGCGGTGGTAACTATTGTGCTGGCGATGCTGGTTCTGTAGTAGGCCTCAGCGGTTCTGCAACTGGTGTTAACTATCAGCTTTACAATGGTGCTACTCCGGTAGGTACTCCTGTTGCTGGTACTGGCAGCACTCTCGCATTCGGTACATTCTCTACTCCTGGTACTTACTCTGTGATGGGTGCTAACGCACTTACAGGTTGCTCTAGGACAATGTCTGGTTCTACTGCTATCGGTATCAACCCGCTCCCAACTGCTTACACGCTTTCTGGTGGTGGCAATATCTGCTCTGGTAATACTACTGGTGTTGTGCTGAGTGGTTCTAACAACGGTATCACTTATCAGTTATACAACGGTACTACTGCTGTAAACGCTCCGGTTGCTGGTAACGGTGGTCCTCTGACCTTCGGTGCGCTTACTGACGGTGGTTCTTACATGGTTACAGGTACTAACAACCTCACTGGTTGTACAGGTTTCATGACAGGTACTACTAACGTTACAGTGAACATGCCTCCTATGACTTATGTTGTAACTGGTGGTGGCAACTATTGCGCAGGTGGTGCTGGTGTTGAAGTAACTCTTTCTGCTTCTAACACTGGTGTTTCTTACCAGCTCTATAAAGGTGGTGCTATCGCAGGTACAGCAGTTGCTGGTACAGGTGGTGAGATCAGCTTCGGCAACCAGTTTGCTGCAGGTACTTACTCTGTACTCGCTACAAGCAATAGTACTTCATGTACTGCTGCTATGGGTGGTTCTGCAACAGTTGGTATCAACGCACTTCCATCAAACTACACTGTAACAGGTGGTGGTACGATCTGCGCTGGTCAGCCAGGTGTTGTTATCTCTATCAATGGTTCTACTTCTGGTGTTGAATACCAGCTCATGAACGGTACAACTCCGGTTGGCTTCGCTATGCTGGGTACTGGTTCTTCTATCGATTTCGCTCCTGTAACTAACGCCGGTACTTACATGGTCGTTGCTACAGATCCTGCTACTACATGTTCTAAGAATATGTCTGGTTCTGCTACACTTAATGTTAACGCACTGCCTACTGCACAGAATGTAACTGGTGGCGGTAACTACTGCAGCGGTTCTACTGGTGTTGTTGTTGGCCTCGCGGCTTCAGCAAACGGTGTTAACTACCAGCTTATGAACGGTGCTACAGCAGTTGGTACTCCTATTGCCGGCAACGGTGCTTCACTGTCATTCGGTGCTCAGTCTGCAGGTGCTTACTCTGTACTCGCTACTAACGCTACTACTGGTTGTGCTAACGCAATGACTGGTACTGCTACTGTAGTAATGAATACACTGCCTTCTTCTTACACTGTTATCACTTCTACCAGCAGCTATTGCGCAGGTGGCGAAGGTGTTCACATCCTGCTCAGCGGTTCTGCTTCTGGCGTTAACTACCAGCTCTACAGGGCAGGTACTATCGCAGTTGGTACTCCGGTTCCTGGTACAGGTGGTGTGCTCGACTTCGGTGCTCAGACAACTGCAGGTAACTACACAGTTATGGCTAGCGACGCAACTAACTCTTGCAGCGCGCTTATGACAGGTGGTGCTTCAGTAGTGATCAACCCGCTCCCAACTGCGTACAACGTAACTGGCGGTGGCGGATACTGTAGCGTTGATGCAGGTGCTGCTATCAACCTCAACGGTTCTAACACTGGTATCAGCTATCAGCTCTACAACACTACTACAGGTGCAGTAGGTGCTCCGGTTTCTGGTACAGGTGGCCCGATCACTTTCGGTCTGAAACCTACAGGTACTTACATGGTTATCGCTACTAACACTACTACTTCATGTACTAATAACATGAACGGTACTGCTGCTTCTTCGCTCAATCCTGCTCCTGCTACTCAGTCAGTACTTGGTGGTGGTGCATATTGCGCAGGTGGTTCAGGTGTTGAAGTTTCTATCTCTGGTTCTCAGTCAGGTGTTGCTTACCAGCTCTTCAGGAATGGTAATGCAGTAGGTGTTCCTGTAGCAGGTACTGGTACTGGTGCTATCAGCTTCGGTCTTCAGACTGCTGCCGGTACTTACACAGTACTCGCACTCAACACTACTACTAACTGTACTAACAACATGACAGGCAGCGCTACTGTATCTATCAACACTCCTCCTGCTACTTTCGCAGTAAACGGTGGTGGTAACTTCTGCGCAGGTGGTGCAGGCGTTAACGTTGGTCTTGCAGGTTCTGCTACAGGTGTTAACTACCAGCTCTACAAAGGTGGTGCAGCAGTTTCTGGTGCAGTCCTCGCAGGTACAGGTAGTGCACTCGACTTCGGTGCTCAGACAGCTTCTGGCAGCTACAACGTGATCGCTACAAGTACAGCTAACGGTTGTACTAACGTAATGACCGGTGCGGTTTCAGTTAACGCTAACGCGCTTCCAACTGCTCATACAATGACAGGTGGTGGTAGCTACTGCGCTACTCCTACAGCAACAGGTGTTGTAGTTGGTCTTAACGGTTCTGAGAACGGTATCAGCTACCAGCTCTACAAAGATGGTACTGCTACAGGTACTGCAGTTGCAGGTACAGGTGGTTCTATCAGCTTCGGTAATCAGCTTGCTGCTGGCAACTACACTGCTATGGCGCTCAATACTACATCTACATGTAGCAGCGATATGGCTGGTAGCTCAGTAGTAGTTATCAATCCTCCGGTTGTTCCTACAGTTTCTATCACTTCAGCAGGTGGCAACACAGTTTGTCTGGGTGTACTTACTACATTCACTGCTTCAAACACTAACGCTGGTATTGCTCCTGCTTACCAGTGGAAAGTGAATGGCTCTAATGTAGGTCTTGGTTCAAACAGCTACGCTTACGTTCCAAACAACGGCGACGTAGTTAGCGTATCAATGACAAGCAGCGAAGCTTGCGCGGTTCCGGCTACTGTTAATGCTTCTGTTACTATGACAGTAAGCAGCCATCAGATGCCTACTGTTGCGATCACTGCTACTCCTAACGATACAGTTTGTGCAGGTACTACAGTAACTTACACAGCTGCTCCTCAGTTCGGTGGTGCTGCTCCTTCATTCATCTGGAAGAAAAATGGTGTGAACGTAGGTAGCGGTTCTACTTACGCTTATGTTCCATCAAACAACGATGTGATCACTTGCGAAATGACTAGCAACTTCCCTTGCCGTCTTGCAGACGTAGCTACTTCAAACCTCAAAATGAGTGTTGAAACTCAGGCTACTCCTGTAGTTGCTATCTCAGCTAACCCTGGTACTACTATCAGCGCTGGCCAGACAGTAACACTGACTGCTTCTGCTTCTAACGCAGGTAACAATCCTTCTTACAAATGGTTGGTAAACAGCAACACGATCGTAGGTGCTACCAACGCTTCTTACACTAGCAACAACTTCGCTAACAACGACGAAGTAACTTGTGAAGTAACCAGCAACGGTGCATGTCTCTCTACAATGGGTTACAAAACAGTGGTTATGAAAGTAAGCACAGTGGGTGTAGCTTCTGTAGGTACAGCTATCAGCGATATCAAACTGCTACCTAACCCTAACAAAGGTGACTTCATGATCCGTGGCACTATCGGTGTTGCAGACGACAAAGAACTCTCTGTTGAGGTTACAGACATGCTTGGTCAGATAGTTTATCGTGGTACAATAATGGCTCGCGGTGGTAACGTAAACGAAAAGATCCAGATCAGCAATACACTTGCCAACGGCATGTATCTCCTGAACCTGCGTTCTGAAACAGAAACCAAAGTGTTCCATTTCATCTTACAGCAGTAATTGGTTTACTGAACGGTTCACCGTTCAGTGATCAATGAAAAAATAAAAGGGTCGGCCTGCACACTGCAGGCCGACCCTTTTATATATCTATCCTTAATTTAGCTACACTCACACCCACTTACACCTTTGTGCTCCTTATGGTTAGCTTTTCTCGTTGGGCAGGGTAGTAACCGCCTCTGTGCCCCTCATGCCCCTTTTGGTTTATTCCTTTCACAGGGTAGGGTAATAAACCATTCCAAGTAATCCCTCGTGCACATTTGTTAATCACTTCACCCCCCCCTTTACATTCCACCTTTGTGCTCCTCGTGCCCTTTGTGGTTATTTTCTTCACCACACTGTTTGCGGTAAGCAGATTTCTTATCCCTTTGTGTCTGTAATCTTAAAGTCTGTTTGTGCCCCTTGTGGTTAGCTTTCTTCACTCATTCATTCCCAAATTACTAAACAAACCCCCATACTTCCCGTTTACGCCCCGTTACAGCCCCGAGCCACTCTCGTATACCCCAAAAGAAAAAGCGTCCGGGAATCGCTTCCCGGACGCTTTTAGTACAAAAACAGTATAACTTATGCGTTGCTGTCTTCAGTAGATGTTTCTTCAGTTGCTTCTGGCGCTGTTTCTTCAGCAGCCGGTGCTTCAGCAACAGGTGCAGCCTTAGGAGCAGCAGTAGCTGTTGCGCTTTTGCGGCTACGACGTGTTTTCTTAGCAGCAGCTGCTTCTGTGTTCTTACCGTAGATCTCGTTGAAGTCAACCAGTTCTATCATAGCCATATCAGCAGCGTCACCCATACGGCGTGGCAGCTTGATGATACGTGTATAACCACCCGGACGGTCAGCAACTTTATCGCTGATCACACCAAACAGTTCTTTGATAGCTTCTTTATCCTGCAGGTAGCTGAATACAATACGACGATTGTGCATACTGTCCGTTTTGCTGCGGGTAATGATCGGCTCAGCGTAAACACGCAGAGATTTTGCCTTAGCAAGTGTAGTTACGATACGCTTGTGCTCTATAAGCTGGCAAGTGAGGTTCGAAAGCAGGGCAGCGCGGTGAGAAGCGGTGCGGCTTAAATTTTTGATTTTGTCTCCGTGACGCATGACATTTGTTTTTTAAACCCTCATACCGTGTCAGGAATTATGAGGTTGTGAAAATTAGAAAAAAATTGCAATTCCGGTCTCTTTTGCAAGCCCCCGGCTCTTTAAGATAAAGTAAAAAGGTTAAGATGCCTGATCTGCGACCGGGTATCTTAACCTTTAATGTTCAATTAATCGTCGCCCCTGCGGAACTTGTTGATGTCCATACCGAAGTGCAGACCACGCTCGTGCAGTACCTGCTCAATTTCAGACAGAGATTTCTGACCGAAGTTGCGGAATTTCATCAGCTCTTCCTGTGTATACTGTACCAGTTCGCTCAGAGAGTTGATCTTAGCAGCTTTCAGGCAGTTGAATGCACGTACAGAAAGTTCCAGATCTTCCAGCGGAGTGTTCAGTACTTTACGTACCAGCAGTGTTTCTTCATCAACTATTGTTTCTTTCTCTTCGCGCCTTGTATCCAGAGAGATGTTCTCGTCTGTGATGATCATAAGGTGCTGGATCAGGATACGTGATGCTTCTTTTACTGCTTCTTCAGGGTGAATGGTGCCGTCTGTTACAACTTCCATGATCAGCTTTTCGAAGTCGGTACGCTGCTCAACGCGGGTATTTTCGATGTTGTATTTTACGTTCTTGATCGGTGTGAAGATAGAATCGATAGCTATCAGACCCAGTGGAGCGTCTTCAGGACGGTTCTCTTCTGATGGTACATAGCCACGACCTTTTCCTATATGCACTTCCATCTGGAAACCAGAGCCCGGATGAAGATTGCATATTACCAGATCAGGGTTCATTACCTGGAAGTCAGGCAATGCTTCGCCTATCATGCCGGCAGTGAATACGTCCACACCCTTTACATTCAGGTCGATCTTGTGGCTGGTGAAATCACCAACTTCACCCATCGCCTTCAGGCGAACCTGTTTCAGGTTGAGGATTATTTCCGTAACATCCTGGAAAACACCCTTGATCGTAGCGAATTCGTGGTCAGCACCCGGTATCCTGATAGCAGTGATCGCATATCCTTCCAGAGAAGAAAGCAATACACGGCGCAGAGCGTTACCTATCGTAACACCATAACCAGGCTCCAATGGGCGAAACTCGAACTGCGCTTCAAAGTCAGTTGTTTTCTGCAGAGCTATTTTATCCGGTTTTTGAAAATTCAATATGGCCATATTGATATTTGTTTGTTATTTTATATTTCTTGAATATTGTTAAGTGCAACCGCAAAAGCAGCAAGCAGTGCACCAGGGCACTGCAAGCATAAGAACTATTACTTAGAGTACAATTCTACGATCAGCTGCTCCTTGATGTTCTCCGGAACTGCTTCACGCTCAGGGTGTGCAATGAACGTACCTGTAAGGTCTTTTTCATTGAAGTCTACCCAGGTGATGCGTGTGTTCTTCGGACGGATCAGACCTATAACTGTAGTATTTACTTTGCTCTTTGGTTTCAGCTCTATCTTATCTCCCGGCTTCAGTGAGTAAGATGGTATGTTTACCACATGACCATTTACCATTACGTGCTTGTGAGATACCAGCTGGCGTGCAGCAGGGCGTGTAGGGGCTATACCCATGCGGTAAACCGTATTGTCAAGACGTGCTTCGAGCAGCTTGATCAGGTTTTCGCCGGTTGCACCCTTCAGGCGTGAAGCCTCAACATAAGTGTTTGCGAATTGTTTTTCCAGAAGGCCGTATGTGTATTTTGCTTTCTGTTTTTCTTTCAGCTGAACTGCATACTCGCTCGGAGCCTTACGCTTGCGGGTAGGGCCGTGCTGGCCGGGAGGGTTGCTGTTCTTAGAAAGACTTTTGCCTGATCCGAGGATCGGCTCACCGAATATACGGCAGATCCTGTTCTTGGGTCCTGTGTAACGTGCCATGACGATTTTTTGTTTTTTAGCCGCCGCGTCTCCTTTAAAAATCGTAAAATCCGATCCGTGACAGCTTGTTAGAAAATATTTGTTTATAAAAATAAAAGGCAGATCGCCTCGTGTCAGCTGTTGCCGACGGCGATCTGCCGTATATCAAATGTTATACCCTACGTTTTTTCGGTGGGCGGCAACCATTGTGTGGAAGCGGTGTAACGTCCTTGATAGAAGTTACCTCGATACCGGAGTTGTTGATAGAACGGATAGCACCTTCACGGCCAGATCCTGGTCCTTTTACAAACACGTCAGCACGTTTCATGCCTGCGTCTGTTGCAACCTTTGCACAATCCTGTGCAGCCATCTGTGCAGCATATGGGGTGTTCTTTTTAGAACCACGGAAGCCCATTTTACCTGCAGAAGACCATGATATTACCTGGCCAGCCTTGTTGGTAATGCTGATGATGATGTTGTTGAATGTGGCGTTGATATGTACATCGCCATGTGTGTCAATTTTAACGACCCGTTTCTTAGCAACGGTTTTCGCTGAAGCCTGCGCTTTTGCCATTTTTTTTGTTTAAAAAGGTAATCAATGAAAAAACAGGAAAAAAGGGAAGGAGCATTACTTTGCATGCTGCTTTCTCTTTTTCCTGTCCCTGCCACTCCTCCCCACACACCAGTGGATCCGGCAGTGGCACGGTTACTATTTCTTAGGTGCTTTTTTCTTACCTGCAACTGTCTTACGCTTACCTTTACGGGTGCGGCTGTTGGTACGGGTACGCTGTCCACGCAGAGGAAGTCCTTTACGGTGACGGAGTCCGCGGTAACATGCGATATCCATAAGACGTTTGATGTTCATCTGCACTTCAGAGCGCAGTTGTCCTTCCACCTTGAACTCACCGTTGATTATATTACGGATAGCAGTCTGCTCTTCGTCATTCCACTCAAATGCTTTCTTGTCATAAGAAACACCTGCTTTATCGAGGATGTAACGGGCAGTACTGTTGCCAATACCGTAAATATAGGTGAGCGCTATCTCACCACGTTTGTTTTTCGGAAGATCAATACCAGCTATACGAGCCATTGAAATTTAATTTTACCCCGCGCCCTTAGGTCTGCGGGTTTTGTTTATACTGTTTTTTGTTTTCTCACCAATCTCAGGCGCCGTTACTTCATCACAGCAAAGGTGCCCGAAAGGCACTATCCCTGCCTTTGCTTGAAGCGTGGGTTTTTCTTGTTGATAATGTACAATTTACCTTTACGGCGAACTATCTTACAGTCAACGCTACGCTTTTTTATAGATGCTCTAACTTTCATTGTTATTGGTTTTCTATGCTTAAACTTATTATCTTTTCCTGCTCCCTGTCTGCTTTGCAGCAAACCCGGCCTCGCAGCCCGGCAGCATTCTTTATTTATACCTGTATATTATCCTTCCGCGGCTCAGGTCATACGGACTCATTTCCACACCTACCTTGTCGCCCGGCAGTATACGTATGTAGTGCATTCGCATCTTGCCCGAAATAGTAGCCAGTATTTCATGTCCATTCTCCAGGCGGACGCGAAACATAGCATTAGAGAGCGCTTCGACAATTGTTCCGTCCTGTTTAATGAGTGATTGCTTAGCCATATTTTTTTAAGGACTGCAAAGGTAGTAAAAACTTTTTATTTAAACCGAAAAAAAATTGTGGAAAAATAAAAAAGCGTATATTCCCATTCAAACCATCGTCAAACAGGTATATACACATATTATAAGTTTGCAGCTTATCCTGTGTTTCTGCTTCAAATATACACCTTTTTTACCCCGCTTTTATCCTTCCTCCCGCTCCGGCAGGTAGTTCCTTTCCCGTTTTTGCACTTCCTGCATACGGGCTCCCGAATATCTTGCTCACTTTGCTGCTGATCTTCAATGCATTAGTGTGTTTTTGCACCAATTCTTGCTCACTGTGTGCCAGTGTTTGCTGTATGTAAAATTAGCCTGCTTCAAAACAAGCACCTTTTACCCTTTTCCCCATTATCTTTGTGCCCGTTTATGCACGAAATAGAGCCTTTTTACAACTGGAGACACCTGTATACCGCCGAAGAAGACGAGTTCTCGCCGTTTTACGGGGTAGAGCACAGCGAGTTTGAATATTCCAATACCGTTTACAATTATTACATACACCCCCAGTGGGACGAGTTCGGATCGCGTACCCTGTACATGAAGGAGCTCTTTGCCGATTACGACCTCAATTTTGCCATCATAGAGCTCATAGGCGAGTGGAACGATGCCGTGGAAAACGACATCATGCAGCTGAAACGGTCTGTAATAGACCTGCTGGTGGTACGTGGCATTGTCAAGTTCATACTCATTACAGAAAATGTACTCAACTTTCATAGCAGCGATACCGACTACTACGAAGAATGGTATGAAGACATAAAGGACGATGGCGGCTGGATAGTGGCTATGAACATGCCCGAGCAAACCCGCTACGACTTTCACCGCACACACATAGACCGCTACATAAAACTTATGGAGAGGCCCCAGTGGAGAACCTTTCAGCCCGGCGACTTCTTTCAGTCTGTAGATAATGAAATGCTGAGACTGTACTAAAAACAGGCAGTATTACATGCCGGAGAGCTTGCGCATCAGGTTCACACCGCCTTTTTTCACGCTGTTCACGCTGGCCTTGCCGCCCTGCTGGCCTTTTTTGCCTTTTGGCTGGTTGCCAAAAACTATCTGCTTCGATGGTAGTTTGGTTGCTGCTGCTTTTTTGGGCGCTCCTTTAGAATTTTCCATGCCGCAAGGTAGTCAAACGAATGAATATTTCCATTCCGTCGTCTGAAAAAGCACAGCTATGCATATTGATGATGCATGTACATTTAAATCAAATTATTATATTTCAGATTAACCATTGATTTGCAAAATATTTTTACTAATATTGCTTTACCCAAGAACTATTAACATTACGAAAACGTTTAACGCAAAGACTATGTCTTATAAATTACGCATACTGCCCAGGTGGTTGGTCTTTCTTTTAGATCTCTTCCTGGTTTGTTTTTGCCTGTTCCTCTCCAGAATGCTGAAGCTCAACTTCAACTGGGATCATATGAATGACGGTCTCCGCTTCATGATGCTGGTGGTACTGGGCGTAAATGCAGTGCTTTTCTATGCCTTCAGGAGTTATGCCGGCATAGTGCGCTACACCAATCTCGAAGATGCATCGCGCCTGGTAATGGTAAATGCCATAGCAGCTTTCTTTTATTTAGTTGTTAATATCTTCTTCCTCGGCTCGCGCAACTACTTCACCCTGCAGATCGTTTCTATCAATTTCTTTATCACCAGCTTTGTTATTATCTCTTACCGACTTGGAGTAAGATACACCTTCAATTTCTATAAGTCCATATCTGTAGGTGGTATCCGTATCACCAAGAAAAAGGTGGTGGTCTACGACACATCGGCCGACGGACTGCACATAAAAAAGGTAATGAACAGCCTGCCCGATGGCGATATGCAGGTAGTGGCCTTCCTCGACAATTCTTTCAGTACCAACGGCAAGCTGCTGGAGGGTATACCCATCTATGGCACCAACGACAGCAGCATAGCCAAACTTGCTGCCGAGGGTGTGGAGATACTGATACTGGCCAGCAGGCACATGGAAAAGACCACCCTCAATGAGCTGGTGGACAGTTGCCTGACCCACGGCATAAAGGTGCAGCAGGTACCCGCCATGAAAGACTGGCTGAATGACAAGATAGATACCCGCCAGCTGCAGAACATAAACATCGAAGACCTGCTGGAAAGAGAGGTCATCAAGATACACAACGAAGCTATATACAGCGAGCTGAGGGGCAAAAAGATACTGGTTACCGGTGCGGCAGGCTCTATAGGCAGCGAGCTGGTGCGCCAGTTGCTCAACTACAGGCCGTCCCTCATCATTCTCTGCGACAAGGCCGAGACCCCCATGCACGAGTTTGTGCTGGAGATAACCGAAAAACAAAAGAACCCCAACATCATAAAAGCCTATCTGGGCGATATATGCGACAAGAACCGCATGGAGCACCTCTTCGAGGTCTACAATCCGCAGATAGTGTTTCATGCCGCTGCCTACAAGCATGTGCCGCTTATGGAAGATAACCCCTCTATTGCGGTCATAAACAATGTGGCAGGCACCCGCCAGCTGGCAGAGCTGGCCGTGGCCAATAACGTAGAGAAGTTTGTAATGGTATCTACCGACAAAGCGGTGAACCCTACCAATGTTATGGGGGCTTCCAAGCGCATAGCAGAGATATTTACGCAGAGCTACTTCAAGCACCTCACAGATACCCATGGCGATACCGAACCACCTATTACCAAGTTCGTTACCACCCGTTTCGGCAATGTACTGGGCTCCAACGGCTCTGTGATACCCCGCTTCCGCAAGCAGCTGGAAAAAGGCGGGCCCATCACCGTTACAGATCCCGAGATCACCCGCTACTTCATGACCATTCCCGAGGCTTGCCTGCTGGTCATAGAGGCCGGCGTTATGGGGCAGGGAGGCGAGATATTCGTATTCGATATGGGCAAACCCGTGAAGATAGTAGACCTGGCACGCAAGGTAATAAGGCTGGCAGGCAAAGAACCCGATAAAGACATAAAGATCGTCTTCACCGGACTGAGGCCGGGAGAAAAGCTCTATGAAGAGCTGCTGAGCTCTGCAGAGAACTCAAGACCCACCTATCACGAGAAGATAATGATAGCCGATGTGCGCGAATATGATTTTGCCACTGTGGCACGCAAGGTAGACAAGCTGGTGAACAGCGCACGCCAACACTACACGCTGGAAACGGTCCACCTGATGAAGGACCTGGTTCCGGAGTTCGTAAGCACCAACGCTGCCTACGAGAAAGTGAGTAAATAATGGCTAAAAAAAGCAGGAGTGTTAACTCCTGCTGTTATAAATAGTTGTTCTTGAAGATGAGATCCATAAAGTCTCTCACAGACAGTGGTTTCTCAAAATAGCCCGATACCAGCGGGTTGTTGTAGGCTTTTATCTTATCGTTCATATCTATGGATGAAGACAGCATATAGATGCGCACAGATTTTGTGTTCAGGTCCTCAAACATTGCTTTCAGCTTATCCAGCGCATCCCATCCGTTTATGTTGGGCATATTTATGTCCAGCAGCAGAATGATACTTTCGTTGATATTCTTGCTTAAAAGTGTGTTTATCCTTTCCAGGCCAAATTCTGGATTTACAAAAGAATGGATGCATTCTTTGTTGTGTACTGTTTTTATCTTTTCTTCAGTAAGCAGATTACTGATGGGGTCGTCATCAATAATGATCACGTGTTGTTTTTCTCTTGGGGGTGCTGGCATAGTTTTCAGTTTTAGAGTTTTCACATCTCCATCCTGTTCGCAAGTAGCGCTGATGACAGGTGCTTTTAATGGTACTATTTAAGCTACATGATGCCGGTTAAGCATATTAGGTTAAATGATTAACAATAGCCTGCAAGTAAGCACATCTTTGGTTGCACTTAACTACTAGTATTAGTAGTTAAGTGCAAATGATCTTGGTCATCAAATATAACTCACTTCAGTAAAAAAATGAAAAAAACCATCACTTTCTGTGATGGTTTTTCGAAAAATATACTAAAATAAGTAGTTAGTTGGTGTAGCCGCTTATCTGGCTGTTGTGGCCGGTGGTTTTCACCAGATCGTCTAGCACCGGGGAGCATTCTATCTGGCCGTTTATGTTGCTTTTCCATTTCACGGTACCCCTTGCAGAGTCGAGCGCATAGAGGTATTTGTCGTAGCTACCTATGTAGATAAGATCGTTATAAGGCAGCGGGCTCGATGTGATAACGCCTGTAGACGAGAACTGCCATTTGATGGCACCGTCTGCTATCTTCAGCGCATAGAGTTTGTAGTCTTTGCAGCCTACATATACTACCTGGTTGTTGGCGTAGGGCGATGAGGTTATTTCGCTCTTCAGTTCACGCTTCCAGCGCAGATCGGGCGTAGTGGTGGTCAGCTGCAGGCCGGTATCGGTACAGTACACATTAAAGTCATCGCAACCGAAGATACACGTACCCTTGTAGGCAGTAGCAGAGCTGCGAATGCCGCCCTTTGTTTTGTATTTCCACCTCAGTACACCTGTAGTGCTCGGCGCATCTACATACAGGCAGTACATAGCACTGTCTGATACGCTACCCACAAAAAGGTAAGGATTGCCTATAGCAGGAGATGCGGTGAACTTGGCACCCGGTATATTCAGCGACCATGTTGGCGATGGAGATGCAGGCGGGTAAGGAGTACCGTCGTTCTTTTCCATACGGTATACAGTACCATTGGTGCTGGCAAAGAATATACTGCCGCTATACAGCGTAGGCGATGCTTCCAGCGGTCCGTCGGCCATATAGCTCCACTTGGTAGTACCGGTGTTGGTATCTATAGCGCAGAAAA
The DNA here is from genome assembly GCA_943331005.2 of Bordetella parapertussis. Taxonomy (GTDB): domain Bacteria; phylum Bacteroidota; class Bacteroidia; order Chitinophagales; family Chitinophagaceae; genus Nemorincola. Next base: position 11,602 of record CALQJX020000006.1, on the reverse strand, counting down.
CGCCGCTTTTGCCCGCCACATAGATCAGTTTGCCATCGGCTATAGGGGTAGATTTGGTACCGGTACCGCCATTGGCATAAGTGATCTTTTTAGTGATCGCACCCGTTCTGGAGTTGATCTTGTAGATAGTATCTCTGGTAGAAGATGCTACATAAACACTACCGTTATACACCACAGGAGATGCAGCTATAGGGCAGGGCAGCCCCACTTCCCAGCTTTTTATGCCGCTTGTCGGGTTCAGTGCATACAGCACCTGATTATTGCTGCCAATGATCACATTGGGAGAATAGGCACTTGGCAACACATCATCAGAACTGTATTTGGGCTTGCAGGAAACAAACAGCATTGATGACGCTACCAATGACAAGAAGATATAACTCCAGCGTTGTAACATGTTCGGTATTTTATTTTTCTGAAGATGCAAGATAAAGATTTTTAAAAAACTTTTAAGAACTAATTCATTAGTACGCCGGGAGTTAAGTATGCGGCCTAGTCTAGAGCGCATCCAGGCTGTAGCCATCGGTATATTCGGCAACCAGCTCCATGTCGGTAGCACCCTTCAGCCGCAGAAACACTTTGGCGGTCGTAAATACGTCGCGCATGCAGTAGGTGCTGATGCGGGCAATGTCTTTTTCCTGCCAGTAAACCCTGCCCACCTGGCTGCCATCTATATCTTCCTTGGGCGAGGGTATGCCCAGCACCTGTGCAAGCAAAGACAGCGAGGTGAAGTTTTTGTTGTCGCCAAACTTCCACAGTTCCATAGTGTCCAGGTGGTTTATCTCCCATGGTTTTTTGCCAGATAGCTGCAGGCACTGCGGCAGCGCCACATTGTTGATCACCATTCTGCGGCAGATGAAGGGTATATCGAACTCCTTTATGTTGTGCCCGCAAAACCTGAAGTCTTTGTAGCGGGTGCTCATCTTCTCTATGATGGTGCACAGGTCCTGCAGTATCTTCTGTTCATCATCGCCCGCCAGCGATCGTAGCCGCATTACACGGGTGTTATTTTCCTCCTTGTAGATGGTACCGAAGCTGATGCAGACGATCTTGGCAAATTCCGAAAAGATACCCGCACGGTCCTCAAACAGGGCTGCCAGGTCTTTCTGTTCCTCGCTTACGTTCTTCAGTAGCCGCGACTTCTTCTCCCATTCTGTACGCATGCCCTCGGGCAGCAGGTTCAGGTCGGGCTCACCCGGAACCGTTTCGATGTCTATAAACAATATGCCGTTGAAATGCTCCATTACATGAAATTGTGTGCTATATTTGCAGCGAAATTTGCCTTTGCATTTTATTAATAAATATAACTGAATTATGAGTCAGATCAATCAGATAACGCCGCAAGAGCCCTCCAAAAATACGCCACAGCGGAAGAATAACTCAATAATATATTGGGTGGTCATCATTATTTTGCTGGCAGGCTGCATTTACCTGTTCATGAGCAAGAACCAGATGGCAGAGCAGAACGCTACTACGGCGCAGATGCAGCAGCAGCGCATGGACTCTCTGGGTACAGAGCATGCTACGCTCGAGGCCGACTTCCAGGCGGCTTCTGCCAAGATAGACCAGCTGACCACGCAGAACGCCAAGATGGACTCTATGCTGAAAGGCGATAAAGATGCCCTCGGCAAACTCAGGTCGCAGATCCGTACCATCCTCAAGAAAAAGAATGCTACTCAGGCAGAGCTGGAGCAGGCAAGGATCATGATCGCTTCGCTCAATGATAAGACCCGCGAATACGAAGCACGTATAGCCGAGCTGGAAAAAGAAAATACCATACTCACCGGCAACAATAAAGTGCTCACCCGCGAAAGGGATTCTACCGTTACACAGAACATTGCTATCAAGCAGCTGGCATCTGTGCTCCATGCTTCCAACATCAAGCTCGAAGCAATAAAAGTGAAGCGAAACGGCAAAGAAAAAGAAACAGTGAAAGCGAAGAAAGCAGACATTCTCCGCATCACTTTCGATATTGATGAGAACAGGATAGCAGAGAGCGGTACCAAAATGGTATATCTCCGTGTCATAGATCCTAAGGCTACTGTTATCAACAGTCCGGCAAAAGGTTCTGGCATGCTCACTACTACCAAGGGCGATCACCTTTCTTACACATTGGCAAAGGGTGTAGCACTTACACGCAACCAGCCATTGAAGAACATAATTGTAGATTGGAACCAGGATGGTGAATACGAAAAAGGTAGCTATAAGATCGAGATCTACAACGATGGTTACATTATTGGCAGCGGTCAGGTAGACCTTCGTTAAAACGGCCTCTAAAGCATATTACAAAGCGGTAATGATGTAGTGTCATTACCGCTTTTTCTTTATTTCCTGCTCCATGTCACTCTTAACAATTACATAATCTCATATCCTTCTTTGTTCATTGGCTGTTACCTAATATTGCATACGATTTTAGAGGAGACATATGGAAGTATTTCCGGGGAAAATTTTGATAGTTGATGATGAACCAGATATTGTAGAGTTCATCAGTTATAACCTGAAAAGCAGGGGGTATCTCATTGCTACTGCAAGAGATGGCGTAGAAGCTATCCGTAAGGCAAAGGAGTTCAGACCCGACCTGATCTTACTGGATATGATGATGCCCAACAAAGACGGCATCGAAACAATAAAGGAGTTGAGGACCATGCCCGAATTTGATGACACAGCCATCATTTTCCTCACAGCACTCAACGACGAAAAGTACGAGATCGAAGGACTGAAAAAAGGTGCCGACGACTACATCGCCAAACCCATAAAGCCAGAGCTGCTCATTACCCGTATTGGGTCAGCACTCAGGCGCTTCAGAAAAGACGATGATATCGATCAGAAATCCACTTTCGGCGATCTGGAGATCAACAAGACCAAGTTCACCGTTACCTACAAAGACGAAGAACTCATCCTTGCCAAAAAAGAATTCGAACTGCTTTCTTTGCTGGCCTCAAAGCCGGGCCGTGTGTTTCTCCGCAACGAGATACTGCAGCGCGTTTGGGGTACCGATGTTATAGTAGGTGACCGCACTATAGATGTGCACATCCGCAAGATCCGTCAGAAGGTTGGCATAGATCTTATCACCACCGTAAAAGGTGTTGGCTACAAGTTCGAGATGCCATAGTCCCGCTACTTCCTCAGAGCATGACCCGTTCGTGAAACAAAAAAAATGCCGGTTAGTGCATTGCGGGAATTCTTTTACTATAACTTAGTGTTATGTCTCTGCTGGATACCAAAAATCTATCCCCGCGTTTATTGTCGTTTTTTACTGCCATGGTGGTGGCTATTGCCAATACGACAATGATATTCTTCATTACTCATGGATGGAAGATTCCTTTGGTTGTATTCGTAGTCACGTTCGCGCTCATTTACTGGGTCTATTACTACACAATACAGCGTTTCATTTACCGCAAGATCAAGCTGATCTACAAATTCATCTACCAGACCAAGGCTACCAAAAGAGAAGAGTACTTTTACGAAAATGTACTGCCTCAAAAGTCTATAGATGAGGTGAGTCAGGATGTGGAAAAATGGGCTTCTCAGAAAAAAGACGAGATAGAAATTCTCAAGGCCAATGAACAGTTTCGTAAGGAATTTCTCATGAACCTTGCGCACGAACTTCGTACGCCCATTTTTTCAGTGCAGGGCTATGTAGATACACTACTCGGGGGAGCGCTCGAAGATCCCGAAGTGAATAAAAAATTCCTTAGCAATGCGTCAAAGGGTATGGACAGGCTCGTACGTCTGGTAGATGATCTGGGAGAGATCTCCAAGCTCGAATCAGGTCGTATTCCGCTCATTCAGGAGACTTTCATCATTCAGGAACTCATCAAGGATGTATATGAAGAGCTTGGCCTGAAGTCAAAAGAGAAGGACATGACGCTTGCCTTCAAAAAAGGTACTGATAGGCCCATCCTCGTCAATGCAGACAAGCAGAAGATAAAACAGGTCATTGCAAACCTGGTAGAGAATGCCGTGAAATACGGCAACGAGGGCTGCTCTGTTATTGCCGGCTGCTACGAGGTAGATGACAAGAACGTATACATAGAGATTTCAGACGACGGTCCGGGCATTGCCGAAGAGCACTTGCCCCGCATTTTCGAACGTTTCTATCGTGCCGATCGCAGTCGTGCCCGTGCCATAGGTGGTACAGGTCTTGGGCTGGCCATCGTAAAGCACATTATTGAGGCGCATGGCCATTCTGTAAACGTACGCAGTAAGCTGGGCGTAGGGTCCTCTTTCGGCTTCACCCTCGATCGCGGTTCGGTTTAGTGCCCCAGCATCTGGTTTACAATCATTCGGGCTGCAGTTTCATAATTATATTTTGCCATCAGTTGTTGCACGGCTTCGTGTCCCGGTGCGGTTGCGTTTATGGCCTTTTTCAGTTGTCCGGTTATAGCTGCAATATCGGTAGGGTTACAGAAGTGGGCATTACCTTCATATAATTCCTTGTAAACTGGTATATCTGAGCAAACGACTTTGCAGCCACTGGCCAGTCCTTCCAGCACAGGTATGCCAAAACCCTCATACAAAGAGAGCGATACCACTATTTCTGCTTTTCTGTAATGTGTGGTCAGTTCCGCCTCGTTCAGCTGTCTTAGCAGGGTTATGTTATTGGCCGCCAGCGTGGTCTCATCTATGCCGGTTTCGCTGAATACCTTGTTCTTATCGCCCACCACCACCAGCCGGTACTGCTCCTTTATGTCGCTCTCCACAAATGCCTTTATAAGGCTGTGGTGGTTCTTTCTCAGGTTGAAGCTGCCAACCGCCAGTATGGTCTTTTCCTTCTTTTCGCCTGTTGCAGGTGCATTGTGCTGCATGGCCTCGCTCAGGCCGTTATAGGTCACAGATAGCTTAGCTGCAGGTATGTGGTAGTGCTGTTGTATCTCTTCTTTTATGGTGTTGCTTACTGTAAATACATGTTTGCTCCTTCGCAAAGCCTTAGGTATCATGAAGTTATACCATGTCGAAAACGCCTTGGTGTTCCATTCGGGGTGGTGGTGGTAGGCAAGGTCGTGGAGAGTTATATAGTTGTTTTTGTAGAGTAGGGGAGCCGTATTGCAGGGGTTCCACAACGGACCGCCTTTCTTTTTCATGTACCTGGGCAGGTCATACTGTTCCCACATATGACCGGTGTTATTACCCATACGTATGCAACCTAGTTCATTTGCAATATTTTCATCCCATATGTTGCCCGGCGACAGGAACACGCACTCAGGGTGTAATTTTTTAATTTTTCTGCTGCATTCAATTCCGTACCTTTGCACACCCGAAACAGGTTGAGTAAGGAAGCGGGCATTTATATATATATTCATTTTTTTACAGCAGGATATTTATTTCCCTGCACAAAGTTCAACAAATTCAGCAAGGTGCAAAATATCACGCGACTATATGCCTTAAGTAAAAGGAATGTTATATTAAGGTATAAGAATTCAGTGGTTGGTTTTTTGTGGGGGTTCATCAAACCGCTTATCTACCTCCTCATATTCATAGTTATTTTCAGCAAGGGGTTTCCCAATCTGCAAAACTATGTGCTATTTGCTACCTCAGGTCTTATTTTGTGGTTTTTCTTTTCCAATCTCACCAGCCAGAGTGTGGGTAATATAGTCAGTTCCACAGGCCTCATCAAGTCTTTAAATATACCTTCCATTTACTTCCCGCTGTCAGAAATGCTCAGTGAACTGTTCAATCTGGTACTCACGCTGGCGGTTTTTCTCGTCATCATGAACTGGTTTCATCTGGAATACAGCTTCCGGCTGTTCCTCATTATACCCTGTGTCATTTTGTTTGCCCTGTTTGCTTTCGGCCTCAGCCTTTTTCTCTGCTCGCTCAATGTGTTTTTCAGAGACGTAGGTATCATCTGGGCCACCATTCAGCCTGCGGTATTCTACCTCACACCCATTGCATACCCCGAGAATGCAATACCCGAGAACTACAAGCTGGTCATTCAGCTCAATCCTATATATTATTTTATTAAACTAGGTAGGAAAATATTTTGCGACCCTGTTGCGCCGCCGCTCAACCTGTGGCTGCAGTGCATCACACTCTCTTTTGTCACTTATATTGTTGGCCAGTTTGTCTTTAACAAGTTGAAAAACCAGTTTATTTCTGCAATTTAGCAAGCATTGATGGATAAGGAAACAATTATAAGCGTTGATAATGTTCATGTCAGTTTCTGGCAAAACAATGTAGGGGTCTACTCTATAAAAGATCTTATTACCTATCGCAGAAGCCCGTTCACCAGCAAAACCATCCTCAATAATATCTCTGTAGAGGTAAAAAGGGGCGAAAGTCTGGGCATTCTGGGCCGCAACGGCTCCGGAAAAAGTACGCTGCTTCGCACTATTGCAGGCATCATCAAACCCGATCAGGGCTCAGTTACCGTCAATGGTACTTTTGCACCTATATTGGCCATTGGTGCTGGCCTGGAGCTGGAACTGACTGGCTATGAAAATATACACCTCTTGCTGGCACTCTATGGTACTGCAAGAAAAGGTACCAATGCAGTGGAGAACATCCGCGAATTTTCCGAATTGAGTCATGAAGTGCTCATGATGCCTGTCAAGCAGTATTCATCGGGCATGGTGGCACGTCTGGCTTTCTCCATATCACTCGCCAACGATTCCGACATTCTCATCATCGATGAGGTACTGGCAGTAGGCGATCAGGGCTTCCAGGCAAAATGTCTCGAAAAGATCTATAGTATCAGGGATGAGGGTAAGACCATATTATTCGTTTCTCACTTCCCCGACGATGTGGCGAGAATATGCAATAAGGCCATACTTTTAGAGAAGGGAGAATTAATTCACAGCGGAAACTCTATAGACGTATGCAATCACTACAAACAGCTGTTTTAGATAAAATGAACCCGGGAAAAACACCCATAATAATAGTTGCTCCTAATTTGCACGATGGCGACGCGCTGGCGCAGTTATTGTCTGGTGTCCTTATTTTCAGGAATGAGAACACAGGCATCAGCTCTTTTGGCAACAATTACTTCCTGAACGATACCATTGAAAGGCTGCTCGATGCTGCCTTGCATAATAATCTCAAAAAGATAGAAGATAGCAGGGATACATTAAAAGCAGATGCTTACCGTATTCTGGGTATAGACCCTCCTGCAGTTGATGCCGATGGCAATCCCCTGCAAAATACCGAAGTAAAAGAAGAAAGCAACATACAGACCAACCCGGCAGAGGATGCCAAGAAACTGGCTGCAGAGTTCCGCAAAGCGCTGAAATTTGCCTACGATATAGGTTTCTCCAACAAAGACCTGCTCGGTCTGCAGCTCGACTATAAGACCTTCATCCAGTTTGGGCTACACACGCTTTTTCCCAGTGCATACTACGTATTCCTTTATGGCACAGAAGTAGCAGGTTTTGGCAACGGCGGCGAGTATATTGCTGCAATTTGCGATTTCCATAAGAAAAAGGTCAGCAGATCTTTCGTGCTCAATGTAAAGAACGTTATTTATACGCCCGAGCTGGTATTGGAAACATTGCCGGTATCCACAGATCGTATCGTAAAACAGATCGATTACAATTCCTTTGTGGCAAATGCGAAGCAGCTCTTCAATTACCTCAGAGATACCAACGACAGCAACATAAACTACCTCAATCAGCACAATCCGGTTCTGCTCTCCGATACATGGGTGAGTGGCCGCGATATAGCTGTGGTCCTCGTTATAAACGAACATTCCGATAAGAGGCAGCTCAAACAAAAGCTGCAACTTTACAATTATACATTCCAGCAACCACCTGCCATTCATATCGTTTGTAAAGACGATATCGAAAAATTTCAGATAGAAAAGGTAATAGGTACTGCAGGTATCAATGAGAAGAATATAAGGGTAGTGCTGTGTGCTTCTTCTGTAGCTATGATCATAAACGATGTGGTACACCAGAGCAATGCTGCTTATTTCATTGTAGATGATCTGCAGCAGTCTTTCTCTACATCGCGTGCGCTTATGGTGCTCAGCAATTCAAAGTATGTCAACATGGTTGTTGGCTTCTTCGAAATGCACAAACTCGATCAGCGCTCTTTCTCAGACCTCTATACTACAGATGTGCTTTGTGTGCATTCTGTTATCAATAACTGTATCTTCTCCAAAAATTCTTGGAAGGCTGCTGGTGGTTTCGATGAGCAGCTCGATCATTATCTCAGTATCTGGGATTTTGCCATCCGCCTCGTGCAGGAAAAAGATACCTTCATCATTCAGAACGATTCCTATATAAGTAAGGATAAGATCGAATTTGCAGATGTCGATGCTAAGATGATCCCTTATGAGGGCTATGTAAAAGTGCTCAACAAGCATAAAGACATATTCTCGCAACATATCACTGCTGTCTTCAAGTCGTTCTCAGAGCGCCAGTACCTGCCTCAGCAGCAGATCCTCAAGCTCTCAGAAAAAATAGACGGACTCAATTCGCTGCTCCATCACTCCAAATACGAGTTGAGGTCGGTGAATGAGCTCAATATGCAGCTGCAGCAACATATTCAGCTGATCGAAAGTCGCTGGTATTTCAGGCTCGCACGCAAACTGGGCAAGCTCAAAAAGATCTTCTTCAAAGAAAGCGCTTCCAACAAGAAGGGTATCCTCAAGTTCCTCAAGTTCTTCCTGTTCACCTTTACCCGTCCGGGCTTCAGGATATTCAGAAAGGTCATCAAGGGTGGCTTCAAAAAGCTTTACCTAGTCATAGAAGACAGGCCTGTACAGATCGTATACCTCGACAATAAATCGGGAGGAAGCAATGCCGATCCTGCCATACAGACCTATCACGACTGGGTTACCAGAAAACTGAACCCGGATACACTTGCACTCGAGCATCAGGCTATTACTGCCAGACTGAAGGCGCAGCCAAAGATCAGTATCGTTATGCCGGTATATGATCCGCCGGTAAACTTCCTCAAAGAAGCTATAGAATCTGTTATCAACCAGTCATACAAAAACTGGGAACTCTGTATAGCAGATGACTGCTCGCCAAATCCGCAGATTGCCAAGATCCTCAACGGATACGCTATCAAAGACAGTCGCATCAAGGTGGTCATCAGGGAAGAGAACGGCCATATATCTGCTTCTTCCAACTCTGCACTGGCACTGGCTACTGGTGACTATATCCTGTTCATGGATCACGATGACCTGCTTACAGCAAATTGCTGTATAGAGGTGGTGAACTACATAGATCAGAACCCCGATAATAACGATATCATCTATTCTGATGAAGATAAGATAGACGACACCAACACACTCTCGGTGCCACACTTCAAGCCCGACTGGTCGCCGGATAATCTGCTTTCCAGGAACTACTTCGGTCACGTGGTGGTTATGCGCAAAGAATTGGTCGATTCTGTTGGCGGTTTCCGTCTCGGCTTCGAGGGTAGTCAGGACTACGATATCATACTCAGGACCACAGAACTCACATCTAAAATAGGGCACATACCCAAGGTGCTTTATCACTGGCGCATTCACGACAAGTCTGCCGCCCAGGGCGAGGATGTGAAACCATACGCATACATAGCCGCCAAAAAAGCGCTGGAAGAGGCGCTGGAAAGAAGGAACACGCCGGGCGAGATCCAGTATCTATCGGGCCTCAGGGGCTATCGCGTCATTTATGATGTTATTAAGCATGGCAAGGTCAGCGTCATCATTCCTACCAAGGATCAGGTGAAGCTGCTCAAGAATACCATTGACTCAATTATTCAGAAGACTTCCTACACCGATTACGAGATCATCTTACTTAATAACAACAGTAATACACAGGAATTCTTCGATTTCAGAGACGAATACACAAAGAAGTACCCTACGCTCTTCAGGTGCATAGAGGCCAACTTCCCGTTCAACTTCTCTAAGCTGATGAACATAGGGGTGGCAGAAAGCACAGGAGAATATATGCTGCTCCTCAATAACGACGTTGAGGTAATTGCTCCCGATTGGATGACTACCATGGTGTCCTTTGCGCAGCACAAGGATATAGGGATAGTAGGTGCCAAACTTCTTTACCCCGACGATACTATTCAGCACGCAGGTGTGCTTATTGGTTTGGGTGGTGTTGCAGGCCATGCGTTTACACATGCCTATAAAGACGATCCGGGATATTTCAATTATATCCAGTCTGTCAACAACTATGCTGCTGTTACCGCAGCATGTATGATGTGCAGAAAAGATGTATTCCTGGAGGTGAATGGTATGGAAGAATCATTTGAAGTGGAATATAACGATGTTGACTTCTGTCTGAAAGTTTTGGATAAAGGTTACTACAATGTCTATGTTCCTGAGGTGGTGCTTTATCACTTCGAGTCGGCTACCCGTGGGCATCCGCACCAGAACAGTGCTTCCTATGCAAGACACGTCCGCGAGATTGCGCTCTTTAAGGAAAAATGGCAGAAATATATAGATCATGACCCATATTACAATCCGAACCTCAATCGTGGGGTGCACGATTTCAGTATGGATATGTCCAAATAAGGCGTCTATTTCATATATTTTTCTTAAAACGGCCGAATTTGGTAAAAATTAGCACGATTTTTGCTGTGGTATAGTAAATTTGTGCAGTTACCGTAAATGAAGCAACATACATCGTTAGATATTACCCTGGATAAAGTACAGACTCCCGCCATCCCTCAAACGGATATGGCGAGTATACGCTATATGTTTCAGGAGATGAACCAGCAGTATCTGGAACATCAGCCTGCTTCCTACTATATGGCGCTCAAAAGGATAATGGATGTTACTTTGTCGCTTTCATTTATAGTACTGGTTATGTCGTGGCTCACACCCATTCTGGCCATTCTTATCAAATTCACTTCAAAAGGTCCTGTTTTCTTCGTTCAGAAAAGAACCGGTTACATGGGCGTTGAGTTCAACTGTTTCAAGTTCCGTACCATGTATGTGAATGATGAAGCAGACATCAAGCAGGTTTCTATCAACGATAAGCGCATCACAAGAATAGGTAAGTTCCTCCGTGTTACCCACATCGACGAAACACCTCAGTTTTTCAATGTGCTGCTCGGCGATATGAGTATTGTAGGTCCAAGACCCCACATGCTCTACCATACCAGCTACTATTCTGAGTGTATACCATACTACAATCTGCGCCTCGAGGTGCAGCCTGGTATGACAGGTATGGCGCAGATAAAAGACTACATCGGCGAGATAAGTGTAGAACGCGAATTGCGCAAAAGGATACAATGGGATATCTACTACATGAAGAACAGAAGTGTGTGGCTCGATATCAACATCCTTATCAGCACCTTCGGTTGCGTTTTCGTAAAAGCTTACGAAATGATCACCGGCAAAAAAAGCAAATAAGACCTTTTATATAACTACAAGGGCTGCACCGAAAGATGCAGCCCTTATTATTTATAGTTGTTCATACCTCAATATTTACACCAGATTGTACTGGTGCGCCTTATACTTTACCCCACTTCGCAAGCCACAAAATTAACATGCCTTCGTGCACCTTGTGTCCTTTTGGTTAATTTCTCTACCGCGCCACTGCATTCCATTCTTTGTCTCGACAGGTACATACTCCCTGGTGTTCCTTGTGCAACCCCCTTGTGCCCCTTGTGGTTAATTTCTCTACCGCTCCACTGCATTCCATTCTTTGTGTCGACAGGT